>CBDDBZ010000024.1:0-139671 GCA_965225945.1 Alphaproteobacteria bacterium
TAAGGGAGAGCCGCGCCGCGCCGCTTACCCATCGCCCGCGCCGAGGAAATCCTTCATCTGGTCCGGGTCCAGCAGGGGATGGATCTCGAAGGCCGCCGGAATGATGTCGCCCCATTCGTTCAACAGCGCATGCAGCCGCTCGTTGGAGGCGACGTCCAGGATCGCCACCGCGCCCCGTCCGGCGCGGCCATAGACCGAGCGGACCTCGCCGGCCTCGATCAGGGGCTGAATCCAGCCCCAGTATTTTTGCCGGTTGGCCCGGGCCTCGCTCGGCCGGGTCGGCAACGGCTGAGAGACGATCAGGAACAGCATGGGCGGTCTCCCTCATCGAACGACGTTCGAGGTGGTTGTAACCCGGCCTCGCCTGGATCACCATCTGCGCGATCTTCGTGGACGGCGGGAGGACGCGTGATGGCGGGCTACGAGTTGGCCTATGTCGCCTTGGTGGCGCGCGAGGCGGAGGCGCTGGGACGGCTGCTGGGCGAGGCCCTGGGGCTCGCGCGGGCCGAGATCATGGCCGACGGCCGGGCGGTGCCGATCTACGCACTCGGCCGCTCGGGCCTGGCGATCTTCGCGGCCGACGATCCCTTCCTCGACGCCCCGGCCCGCCCGGGGGTGCATCACATGGCGCTGGCGAGCGAGGATCCGGCGGCAAGCGCGGCGGCGCATGGTCTGCCGGTCCTGGCGGACGCGGCCCACACCCTCGACGGCCAGGCGCAGGCGGCGATCGATCCCGCCGCCACCTGCGGCATTCGCACCCGCTTTGCCGCGCCCCTGGCGCTTCCGCGCGTCGGGAGCCGAGCGGTCGAGCGGATCGACCACCTCGGCATCGCCAGCGCCGACAACGACGAGGCCATCCGGGTCTTCACCGACAATCTCGGCTGCCCGCTGGAGAGCACCCAGACCGATCTGCAGATCCACCTGGCGGTGGAGACCTTCACCTCCGACAAATATCCCGCCGTGCATCACACGCAGCCGTCCCGCGTCGTCGGCGGCCTGCGCGACGTCTTCATCACCGTCGGCGACTGCGAGTTGGAGTTTCTGCAGGACTACGATCCCAACCTGGGGCCGGCCGAGACCCGCCACGACGTCGCCGGCAACACCAAGGGCGACCAGAGCGCGATCGCCCGCTATGTGGCGAAACATGGCCCCGGCCTGCACCACATCGGGCTGAAGACCGGCGACATCGACGCGGTGCTGGCGGCGTTGAAGGCGGCGGGCTATCGGATGATCGACACGGTCGGGCGGCCGGGTGGCCGCGCCTCGCTGATCGGCTTCATCCACCCCGGCAACTTCGGCGGCGGCCTGGTCATCCACTTCGTCGAGCGCGAGGAGATTTGTTGATCGGGACGACGTGCGCCGGTCATGACTAATCGAGAGGACCGTTTCTCGCGCTCCAGATTTCCCGCCAAGCCTGAAACTCCGAGGGCCTGATCCGGTATCGCGCGAAGTTCCCCTCATGCAGTGAGAGAAGTTCGCTTTCCGCGGTTTCCCTGAACTTTTCACGCTCATCGGGCTCGACGTTACCGCGGGACCAAAGTGCTATTCGGGCAAGCGCGGATTTCCTGTCCATGCGTCGGCTGACGATCTCGCCGACGATCCGACGTAGTCCGTCGCGATGCCTCAGCCGGAAGGGATCGGGCTCTCCGAGTGACTGTCTGACCGCCGCATAGCGAGCCGCCGAGCGCTTGTAGGCCCAGACGAACACATCCCTCAGGAGGTCGACCTGCCCGAGTTCGTAAATGCCGAGCAGGGCTTCGGTGTAGGTATTCGTCGCCACGTCGGTGAACGAAAGCGGCACCAGATTGGCCTTGATGAACGGGATGTTCGCGGCCAGGCGGGACACCCGTTTGTTCACATCGTCAAAGGGTTGCAGGTACGGCAACTGCGCCATCGCGAAGAAGGATTGCTCGAACGGATCCTCGATCGCCGAGGCGGTCGCCAAGATCTGGTCGAAGTATTCCTCGAGCATTTGCGGCACTTCGAGCGGGTGGAATACGGATTGCTCGATGCCGACCGCGATATGGCGCAGCCGCCCGGTCGCGTCCGGGTCCGCCAGCAGGTTGTTGGCCAGCAGGGCATGCAGGTTGAGAATGGTGTGTCGGTTGAAGCCGATGTCCTCGGCCGATGCGACGAGGAACTCGATCGCGTCCTTGTGGTTCAGGATCATCTGGGCTTCGAACCACGCCTTCCCCTCCGCCTCCTCGCCGAACTCGATGAGGCGTCTGGTATCGAGCAGGGAGTACGTGTTGCCCTCGAGACGGCTGGAACTCCACGACAGATCGATCAACAATCGGGACAATAATCGCTTTGCATAGGTGCCGGCCGGTTGTTCCCCCATCGCCGGCGTGCCGACCTCCTTCAGACGCGCGCGATCCTCCTTGCGGATATAGGCGCTCACATTCGGCCGGTAGGACTCCAAAAACGCGACGTCGTAGCCGACCGGCTTCCGCGCCTCGATCGGCTGGCGAACATATGTCCGGATCTCGGCACCGCGCTTCGAGACCGCTATGGCTGTCTCCGGCTCCCTTTCCTCACGAGTTTCCAGAGCGGTGGAATCGCGCTCGGCGTTGGTCTCGGAAATTCGGTAGATCGCCGCGCGTCTCTCGCCTTGTCTGACAAGACGGTTTTGGTCGACGAGATATTTCAGCCGATACTGAAGCGTGCGGCGAGGTGTCTCCGGTCCGAGCCCACGGGCGATGTCCCGGAGGCCAATTCCGTCCGGCCGACTCCGCACGACGGCCTCGATGTCCTCCAAGGCCTCTCCGGGTATGCGCTTTGGCATGTTTTCGACCTGTATCTTGCGTATTTGATTCATGCGCAATTATATGGTTGTTTTGCGCAGTTTTCAAGGCGGCTCTCGGCCGTTACTGCGCATTCATGTGTGATATTGCGCAAAAATCCAAGGAACGTCTTTGAACCCTCGTTCCGTCCCGCCGGCCAACCAGCTACACTGTGCCCGGAACCGGCGCTCGTCCGGGGACTTTCCAGCAAGGCCGGGTAGAAGAGACAGCGATGGGCGCTGTCGCCATCGCCGGCGTGGCTGCTGGTCGAGGACACCTTCGGCAAGGGTCATCGCAACCGACGGCTCGGCCCCAAGCCGGAACACTGGGCCTTCGTGCGAGCCCACGATAGAGCGCTAGCCAAGCGGAGCGACGAACGAGGGAGACTGCGATGGCCGCGAACATGGGACAGACGGCACCGGACGAGGAATGGCTCGCCAAGCTCGAGGAGCCGATTTTGGAGCCGGACCTCGCCATCGTCGATTCCCACCATCACCTCTGGCTGCGCGGCGACAATCGCTATCTGCTGCCGGAATTCGCCACCGATCTGGCGAGCGGCCACAACATCGTCGCCACTATCTTCGCCGAATGTCGCGCCATGTACCGCCAGGCGGGGCCGGAGGCGGAGCGAAGCCTGGGCGAAACCGAGTTCGTCGCCGGCCAGGCGGCGATGAGCGCCGGTGGCCAGTTCGGGCCGACGCGAGCCTGCGCGGTCATGTTCGGCAATATCGATATGACCTTGGGCGGGGCGGTCGAGCCCCTGCTGGAACGCCTTCAAACGCCTGGCCGCGGGCGCTTCGGCGGCGGAAAAGCGCGACCTCTTCGCCGGCGCGGCGGCGCGGGCCTACCGGATGGATTTACCCTGACCTCTCGATCCATGCGACTCGGCACCGCGTCTATTCCTCCGGTTCGGTCGAGAACATGAGCGGATAGCCCGCCTCGCGCCCAGCCTCCGTGCCTTCCCTGGCCTTGGTCTCGGCGACATCCAGCGTATAGACCGCGACCACGCAGGTGCCGAGGCGATGGGCCGTCATCATGACCCGATTGGCCTGTTCGTCCCTCATGGCGAAGATCGCCCGCAACACCGCGACGACGAATTCGCGCGGCGTATAGTCGTCGTTCACGAGCAGGACCTTGTACAATCGTGGCCGCTTGGTCTTCGGCCGGGGTTTGGTGAGAGGTTTGGTCGAGTTGTCGCTCATCGAGCCTTGCCGCCTATCATGTCGTGGCGAACCCAAGGGACGGGGCGAAGTCTAGCACCCCGGGCTCACCGCCTCCATCGCCTCACTCCCGCTCCCGGCGCTCGCCGCCGATGTCGCTGCCGGCGGGGCGATGCGCGGCGTCGAGCCACTTCTCGACCTCGTGGCGTTGGATCTTGCCGGTGGTGCTTCGGGGAAAGGCGTCGAGGGCGACGAAGCGGAACTCCTTCGGCCGCTTGAAGCCGGCGAGCCGGCCGGCGCAGAGCTCGTGCAGCGCCGCCGCCGTCAGGCCCTTATCGTTCGCGGCGACGAAGGCGGTCGGCACCTCGCCCCAGCGGGCATCGGCCCGGCGGATCACCACCGCCTCGTCGATCCGGGCGTCGCCCCGCAGGACGGCCTCGATCTCCGCCGGATAGACGTTCTCGCCGCCGGACTTGATCATGTATTTAACCCGGTCGACGAAATCGAGCGTGCCCTCGGCGTTGCGCCGGAGCACGTCGCCGGTGTGGAACCAGCCGCCGCGAAAGTCCCGCGCGTTGACCGCTTCGGCGTTCCAGTAGCCGCTGAAGAGCGAGGGGCCGCGAAAGGCGACCTCGCCGGGCGTGCCGCTCGCCACCTCCCGGTCGTCGGCATCGACCAGGCGGATCCGGTTCATGATGTCCTGGGTCTTCGACATCCGCTCCGGCACCTCGCCGATGGGGAACCAGTTGGCGGAGGCGAGCGGCAGGCCGCATTCGGTGGAGCCGAAGGTGTTCCAGAAGGGCGCGCGCAGAAGGGCGCTGACCCGGGCGATCAGATGGCGCGGCAGCAGATCGGCCTGGGCGCCTGCGAGGGTGACGCCGCGCGGCGTGATGCGCCTCGCTTCCAGCGCCTCGACCAGCCGGTCGACCATGCCGGGAATCAGCACCAGCCACCAGATCGGCTCATCGGCGATCGCCCGGATGATATATTCGAGGTCTAAGCCGTCGGCGACCACGACCTTGCCGCCGAGCGAGAGCACGCCGAAAATGGGATCGATCGAGGCGATGTGGAACATCGGCGTCCAGGCGAGCGCCGTATGCTCAGCCGTCAAGCCATATGAGATGCGGGCGATCTGCAGCCGCGCGATTTCCGCCCGGTGGCTGATCACCGCGCCTTTGGGCGCAGCCGTCGTGCCGCTGGTGTAGATGATCACCACGCCGTCCTCGGCCACGACCTCGGCCTCTGGCGCGGCGTCCGAGGCGGCGGCCAGCCGGGCTTCGTAGTCGTCGCCGAAACAAACCACCGCCTCGGCGCCGTGGGCGAGGCGCGCCAGGGTTTCGCGGTAGCGTTCGGATACGAGCAGCAGTTTCGGCGTCGCCACCTGGATCGAGGTTTCGAGCTCGCCATCGGTCAGGCGCCAGTTGAAGGTCGCCAGGATCGCGCCGAGCTTGGCGGCGGCGAACAGGGCCTCGATGTATTCCAGACGATTCTCCGAGAGGATGCCGACGCGATTCCCCCGGCCGAGACCCATGGCGCTGAGCGCGTGGGCCAGCCGGTTGACCCGGCGATCGAAGTTGCCATAGGTCACAGTCCGCTCGTAGTCGACCACCGCGACGCGATCGGGTGTCCTTCCGGCCTGCAGCGCCAGAAGCTCGCCCAACGTCATGCTCCCCGCCCGGGCGACGGCACCCTCGACGTTCGCGCTGCCGCCCGGCGTGCTCGTCTCGTCTCGCATGGCCTCGCCACTCCTGGGGTCCACGATACATCATCGCCGAGACGCCGGGCGGGCCGGTTCGCGATCACGGTTGCCGACGATCCGACGGCCGTGAGAGAATCGTTCGACCCCGAATCGGAACCGACCGCGCGAGCAAGGCCCGTGACTGATTTTCGCTTCCTTCATGCCGCCGATATTCACCTGGACAGCCCGCTGAAAGGGTTATCCGGCCACGATGGCGGTGCGGCCGAGCGTATCCGGACCGCGACGCGGGAGGCCTTCGACCAACTGATCGGTTTGGCGATCGAGGAGCGGGTCGCCTTCCTGATCATCGCGGGCGACCTCTATGATGGGGATTGGCGCGATTATCGCACGGGCCTGTTCTTCACCGCCCAGATGGGTCGCCTGAACGAGGCCGCCATCCCGGTTTATCTGCTGTACGGCAATCACGATGCCGAAAGCCAAATCACGCGTCGGTTGACGCTGCCCGGGAATGTTCACATTTTCGCCAACCGGAAGCCCGAGACCTTCGCAATCGAGGCGCTCGGCGTCGCCTTGCACGGCCAGGGTTTCCGCGAGCGCGACGTCACGGAAAACCTGGTGTTGGGATATCCCGATCCGATTGCCGGCGCCTTCAATATTGGCGTCCTACACACCGGTCTCGGTGGCATGGGCGGGCACGAGAACTACGCCCCCTGCACGCTGGCCGACTTGGTGAACAAGGGCTACGACTACTGGGCGCTGGGCCATGTCCATCAGGGCCAGATCCTCGGCCAGCGTCCCCACGTCGTCTTCCCCGGCAATCTGCAAGGCCGCCACATCCGCGAGGCCGGCGCGAAGGGCGCATGCCTGGTGTCGGTGCACGACGGCGAGGTCGCCGAGGTCGACACGCCGCGCCTCGACGTCGTGCGGTGGGCTCTGTTGGCCGTGGATCTGGAGGGGGTGGGTGCGCTCGGCGAGGTCGTGGATCGAATTCGCGATGCGCTGGAGGACGCGGTTTCCGATTCCTCGGACGGTCGCCTGCTGGCCTGCCGTGTGGAGCTTCGCGGGCGGAGCGACATCCACGAGCGCCTCGTCGCTTCCGAGGAAGATTTGCTCGCCGAGGCCCGCTCCCTGGCGCTGGGGCTGGGCGAGGACGTCGCTTGGATCGAAAAGCTCGTGCTCCGGACCGAGCCGGGAATCGACCCGGAGGCGCGCGCGGAGCGCGAAGACGCAATCGGCGAGTTGCAACGCGCGCTTCGCGACGCCGCCGCCGATCCCGATCTCCTCAGTCGACTGCAATCCGATGTCGGCGAGATGGTGCGACACCTGCCCCACGAGGTGCGTGCCGAGACCGACGATGCGATCCTCGCGGCCGCGATCGAAGGCGACTATGGCGAGCTAATCACAAAGGTCATGCCGTACCTATCGGCGCGACTGGTGGCCGAGGAGGGCTAGCCGTGCGGCTCGGAAGGCTCGATCTGCTGCGTTACGGCCACTTCACCGACAGGTCGATCGAGTTGCCCGTGAATGGACTCGACTTTCATATTGTATTCGGTCCCAACGAGGCGGGGAAATCCACAGTGCTCGCGGCAGTAGGCGATCTGCTGTTCGGCATACCGATGCATTCGCCGTACAACTTTCGTCACGACTATTCGAGCATGCGGATCGGCGCGATTCTGCAAAACGGCGCGGCGGCGATACGAATCGTGCGCCGCAAGGGCAACAAGGACACGTTGCTCGGAACCGACGACGTGCCGATACCCGGCGGCGAAAGCGCGTTGCGTCCCTATCTGACGGGGGCTGACCGCGCCTTTTTCGAACGAATGTTCAGCCTGGATCACCTTCGCCTCGCGCAAGGCGGCCGGGAGATCCTGGAGGCCAAGGACGAGGTTGGGCAGATGCTGTTTTCCGTCGGCGCGGGGATCGGTGGTCTACGCGACCGGTTGAGCGCCCTGAACACGGAGGCGGACAGTCTATGGGGCAAAAAGAGGGCAGGACGGCGGCTTTATACGAAGGCGGGCGACAAGCTGAAGGAAGCCCAACTGCAACTGCGCGAAGAGACCTTCACCGCCAAGCGGTGGCACGATTTGAAGCGGACCCATCAAGCCGCCGAGGAAGCCCATGGGGAGGTCGAGGCGGAGTTCGAAAGGATGTCCGTCGAGGCCCAACGCCTCGCCCGCGTGCGTCGGATCTATCGCGACGTATTCCGAAAACATGAGCTCGAGACCCGGATCGAGACCTTGGGAAAGGTCGTCTCCCTGCCGGAGGATGCCGCACGGCTGCTGAGCGATGCCGAACGGAGGGAGGCCGACGCATCGACCCGAATAGAAACCTTGTCGGCTGAGTTGAAACAGGCGGGTGGCGCGCTCGAAAACTCGACATACGACCAAGAGCTGGTGTTGCGGGCGGACGACATAGGCCAGCTCCATGAGCGGCGGATCGAGATTCGGGGCGAGAAAGCCGATTTGCCGAAGCGGCAGGCCGAACTCGAGGCGGCGGAAGGCGAACTGCGCGCCCTGGCGAGGGAGCTGGGTTGGAAAGACGAGAAGGGCATCGGTGTGCTGATCGCCCGTATCGCGCCTCGCGCCGAGGTCGGCGTGGTTCGGTCGCTTCTGGGCCGGCGCGGCGAATTGACGTCGAACGAGACGAGCCGAACCGAGGCGTTGGAGGAAGCCGAAGCCGAATTGCGGGTACTTGCCGAGCGCCGGAGCGCCATGGAAGAGACGACCGACGTATCTCGCTTGTCGCGGGCATCGAGGACGGTGCGGGATCGGGGCGATCTCGCTGGGCGCCTTCGCGCCGCCGGACAGCAGGTGGCGGACGCGCGGGAGCGCGGGGACCGGCTGCTCGCGTCCTTGCACCCGGGCATTGCGAGTGAGGTGGCAGCCGTCGAGATGGCGGTGCCGGCGTTCGCCGCGATCGAGAACCACCGTGATCTGGTCGTCGATTCCGAGCGGCGCGCGCGCGAATTGCGTCAGCGGATCGAGACGGACGAATTGGAGCTCGAGCGCGCGCGCTCGAAGTACGAGCGCACCGCGCGAGAGGAATTCGCCCCCACCTCCGAGGCGTTGGAAGAAGTGCGGCGTCGTCGCGACGGGATCTGGGAATTGGTGAAGCTGAGCCATATCGAAGGGGTGGCGATCCCCGACGAATTGGCCGCCGCCCATGACGCGGACCTCGACGATTTGGCCGGGGCTTTCGAGGACGCGGCGCAAGCCGCCGACGAGACGGCCGACAGGCGGTTCGACCGGGCGGAGGCGGCCGGGCGATTGGCGGAAATGTCTCGGGCCATCGCGGAGCAGGGCGAGCGCCTCGATCAATCGACCCGCCAGGTTGAGAAGCTCGCCCGGGAGGGAGAGTCGCTGGAGATCACGTGGCGAGAATTTTGGAAACAGACGCCCGTCGAGCCCTCCGAGCCGGAGTCGATGCTCGAATGGTTGCGAATTCGGGGCGAGTTGCTGGAAACCATCGGCCATCGCGCGGAGGCGTCGAGTGCGCTGGAGATTCTACGCCTCGAAGAGCGGGATGCCAGGGCGCTGCTCGTGGCGGAGCTGACGGCCCTCCAGGTCGATCCCGCCACCTCGAGGAACCTCGAATTGGCCATGCTCCTGGAGCACGCCACCGACGTCGAGCGTGACCATGTCGCCCAGGCCGAGCGCGCGGCTCGACTGAAAGAGGCGTCGAGCGAAGCCCGCTCGGACGTGGAGCGGCGTCGGCGCGAACTCGAGCGTGCCGAAAAGGCGTCCTCGACATGGCGGGAGAAATGGTCGGTGGCGCTGGAGGGTCTCGGATTGGCGGCGGATTTGGCGCCAGAGGCCGTCGAGGCACAGCTCGACGTGATCGACAGGATGCGGGATTCGACGAGCCGTATCAACAACTTGCGCCATGATCGGATCGGCAAGATCAACCGGGATGCCGAGGACTTCGAACGCGTGGTCGCGGACCTCGTGGGCGACGTGGCGAAAGACCTGGGGGGCGGGCACGCCGACGACGCCGTCCTCGAATTGGAGCGACGGCTGGGGGACGCCCAACGTGTTCGAGATCTCGTGGTGGCCAAGAAAGCGGAAATCGAGCGTTTGGAAGAACAGGTGGCCGCCTTGGAGGAGACGCGCCGCGAGGCACGTGAGTCGGTGGGTCATCTCGAGCATGCGGCCGCCGCCACCACGATCGAAGAATTGCGGGAAGCGATCGAGAAATCCGATTCTCTTCGCCGGCTGCAAGACGAGATGAGCGAGACGTCGCGGACGCTCGAGGCTGAAGGAGATGGCCGATCAGTCGACGCCTTGGTGGAAGAATGCGCCGGAATCGACGTCGATTCTATCGCGGCGAGGGAAGAAACCATCGCCGACACGTTGAAATCGCTGCGCGAGCGATTGACCGCGGCGACCGATGCTAGGTCGGTGGCGCGGGAGGCGTTTCAAGCGGTCGGGGGCGGCGATGCCGCCGCGCGTGCCGCGGCGATGCGCCAGGAAGCATTTGCGGAACTGGGTGAGGTGGCCAGACGCTATGCGCGCGTCCGGAGCTCGGCGATCCTTCTGCAATGGGCGATTGACCGCTATATGGACGAGAAAAAGGGACCGCTTCTCAAGCGGGCGGGAGAGCTCTTCGCCACGATCACGGGCGGATCGTTTATGGAGCTACGTGTCGATTACGACGACCGGGACAGGGTCCAACTCATCGGCCGGCGCCCCGATGGCACGTTCGTGCCGGTGCTGGGCATGAGTACTGGTACCGAGCATCAGCTCTACTTGGCGCTCCGCGTGGCGTCGATCGAGGATTACCTCGAACGTGCCGATGCGCTGCCGTTCATTGCGGACGACCTATTCATCGATTTCGACGAGGATCGATCGGCGGCGGGGTTCGAAGTCCTGGCGCACTTGGCGCAAAGGACGCAGGTCCTCTTTTTTACCCATGATCGCCATCTAGTCGAGATCGCACGCGACAAGCTGGGAAGTTCCCTCCACGTGACGATCTTATCGGACGGCTGAGTTCTCCGCCGCTCTACCTGGGGCCCAATTGGA
This sequence comes from Alphaproteobacteria bacterium, assembly GCA_965225945.1. Lineage (GTDB taxonomy): Bacteria > Pseudomonadota > Alphaproteobacteria > JASLMY01. The sequence continues at coordinate 10,661 of CBDDBZ010000024.1, forward strand.
CGCCCGCCAGATCCTCGTAGAGCTTCACCACCGCGCTGCCGTCCTGCTTGTTGAGGCCGGCGCCGCGCGCCATCTCGTAGACCTGCTGGGCCAAGTTGCCGAGCAGCAGCACCACCCCCAACTGCTTGGCGAAGGAGGTCTCCAGATCCATGTCCTTGTAGGTGATGTCGATCGTGCCGCCGGGCGCGAAGTCGCCCTCGATGATCCGGGGCGTCTTGCTCTCGAAGGCGAAGCTGGCGCCGGTGGAGACGCGGATCACGTCGAACATCTCTTGCGGATCGAGGCCCGCCTTGGCGCCCAGCACCAGCGCCTCGGCGACGGCGACGGTGCCGACCTGGACCAGCAGGTTGTTCACCAGCTTCATCGCAAGGCCCTGGCCGACCGGGCCCACATGGAAGAGGTTCGCCGCCATCGCCTCGAAGACCGGCCGACAGGTCTCGAACACCTCCGCCTCGCCGCCGGCGATGATCGACAATTCGCCCGTCTCGGCCCGAACGGTGCCGCCGCTCACCGGCGCGTCGAGCAAGCGGACGCCGGATTGCCCGAGGGTTCCGTGCATCCGCTTGGCGGCGAGCGGATCGATGGTCGACATCGACAGCACGATATCGCCTTGCCGCGCGCCCCGCGCGATCCCGTCCTCGCCGAGGATCACCGCTTCGGCCTGGGCCGTGGTCTCGACCATGACGATCACCTTGCGGGCGGCGCGGGCCACGGCTTCGGGGCTTTCCGCCGCTTCCGCGCCCAGGGCCACGAGGTGCTGGACCTTGGCGGGATCCAGATCGAGGGCGACGACGGTGAAACCCGCCTTCGCCAAATTGGCCGCCATCGGGCCGCCCATCGCGCCCAAGCCGATGAATCCGATCTTTTCCGACATTGCTTCCCTCCACTGATTGCCCGCCTCGGGCGCCCCGACATTGAAGAATCGCGCCCGGACGGCTATTGATGGCACCCGATCGTAGCGGAGTGGCGGGGCGGAGGCGGAATTAATGACGGTCAGCACAACCAAGCGCGGGCGCGGTCTCTACGACCCGGCCAACGAGCACGACAGCTGCGGCGTCGGCTTCGTGGTCAACATCAAGGGCGTGAAGAGCCACGAGATCATTCGTCAAGGACTCCAGATCCTCGTCAACCTGGACCACCGGGGCGCCGTCGGCGCGGACCCGCTGGCGGGCGACGGCGCCGGCCTGCTGATTCAGATGCCCGATCGCATGATGCGCGGCCTCGCCGGCGAGATCGGTATCGAGCTGCCGCCCGAGGGCGAATACGGCGTCGGCATGGTGTTCCTGCCGCGCGAGCCGGCGGCCATGGCGAGCGCCCAGGCCAGCCTCGAGGCGGCGGCCGAGGCGGAGGGGCAGCCGGTTCTCGGCTGGCGTGACGTGCCGGTGGACAGTTCCTGTCTCGGTGAGAGCGTGCGGCCGGACGAGCCGATGATCCGCCAAGTCTTCATCGCCCGGGGCCCGGGGCTCGCCGACCAGGATGCCTTCGAGCGCAAGCTCTTCGTCGTCCGCAAGCAGTCGCACGCCCGCGCGCGGGCCCACGACCTCGATTTCGAGGCCTTCTACGTCGCCACGCTGTCGTCCCGCACGATCGCCTATAAGGCCATGGTGCTGGCAACCAAACTCGAGGTCTACTATCGGGACCTGAACGACGAGCGGATGGAGAGCGCGCTGGCCCTGGTGCACCAACGCTTCTCCACCAACACCTTTCCCTCGTGGCGGCTGGCGCAGCCTTTCCGCTACCTCTGCCACAACGGCGAGATCAACACGGTTCGCGGCAACATCAACTGGATGGCGGCCCGCCGGCACACCATGGCGTCAGCGGTCCTGGGCGAGGATCTCGACAAGCTCTGGCCGCTGATCGGCGACGGCGCCTCGGACTCGGCGACCTTCGACAACGCGCTGGAGTTGCTGGTCGCGGGTGGCTATTCGCTGGCGCACGCGACCATGATGATGATCCCGGAAGCCTGGAGCAACAATCCGCTGATGGATCCGTCCCGGCGCGCGTTTTACGAGTATCACGCGGCGCTGATGGAGCCCTGGGATGGCCCCGCCGCGATCGGCTTCACCGACGGCCGGCAGATCGGCGCCATGCTGGATCGAAACGGCCTGCGCCCGGCGCGCTACGTGGTCACCTGCAACGACCTGGTGATCATGGCCTCGGAGGACGGCGTGCTGGCGGTCGCCGACGAGGACGTGACCCAGAGGTGGCGATTGCAGCCGGGCAAGATGTTCCTGATCGATCTGGAGCAGGGCCGGATCATCGACGACGCCGAGCTGAAGGCCGAACTGGCGGCGGCCCAGCCCTATCAGGACTGGCTCGATCGCACCCAGATTCAGCTCGAGGATCTGCCCAACGAGATCGGCCCGATGGCGCCCGACCCCGAGACGCTGCTGTATCGCCAGCAGGCCTTCGGCTACACCCAAGAGGACATCCGCGCCTTCCTCTCGCCGATGGGCCTGACCGGGCAGGATCCCGTCGGCGCCATGGGGCGGGACACCCCGCTCGCCGTGCTGTCGGATCGCCCGAAGCTGCTGTTCGATTATTTCAAGCAGTGCTTCGCCCAGGTCACCAACCCGCCGATCGATCCGATCCGCGAGGAACTGGTGATGTCGCTGGTCTCGCTGATCGGCCCCAGGCCCAATCTGCTCGAGCTTTCCGAGGCGGGCACGCGGCGCCGGCTGGAGGTCCGCCAGCCGATCATCACCAACCTGGACCTCGAGCGGATCCGACAGATCGAGAATCACGTCGATCACGGCTTCCGCACCTATACGCTCCACATCACCTACCCGGCCGAGGACGGCGCCCAGGGCATGGCGGCGGCGATGGACAAGCTGTTCGAGCGGGCGACCAGCGTGGTGGAGCGCGGCTACAACATCTTGATCCTCTCCGACCGGGGGGTGGACACGGACAACATCCCGATCCCGTCGCTGTTGGCGACGGCCGGCATCCACCATCACCTGATCCGCGAGGGGCTGCGGACCTCGGTCGGCCTCGTGGTGGAAACCGGCGAGGCCCGCCGGGTGCACGACTTCTGCCTGTTGGCCGGCTACGGCGCCGAGGCGATCAATCCCTATCTCGCCTTCGACACGCTATCGCAAATGCGCGCCAACCTGCCGGAGCGGATCGACGAGGAGGAACTGCACCAGCGCTACATCAAGGCGGTCGACAAGGGCGTCCTCAAGGTCATGTCGAAGATGGGGATCTCGACCTACCAGTCCTATTGCGGGGCGCAGATCTTCGACGCGGTCGGGCTCGACGACGAATTCCTGGAGCGCTATTTCACCTGGACGCGCTCAGCCGTCGGCGGCATCGGCATCGAGGAGGTCGCCCAGGAGGCGGTGCGCCGCCACGCCATTGCCTATGGCGGCGTGCTCACCTTGCGCAATGCCCTCGATGTCGGCGGTGAACTCGCCTATCGCCTGAACGGCGAGGAGCACGCCTGGACGCCGGAGACGGTGGCGCTGTTGCAGCACGCGGCGCGTGCCGGGGACCAAGCGAAGTACCGTGCCTTCTCCAAGCGGATGAACGCGCAGGACAAGAAGCTCCGCAACCTCCGCGGCCTCTTCGAGTTCGAGTTCCCGGAAACCCCGGTCCCGCTCGAGGAGGTCGAGCCGGCGGCTGAGATCGCCAAGCGCTTCTCCACCGGCGCGATGAGCTTCGGCTCGATCTCCTGGGAGGCGCATACCACGCTGGCGATCGCGATGAACCGGCTCGGCGGCCGTTCCAACAGCGGCGAGGGCGGAGAAGAGGCGGAGCGGTACCGGCGGCTGCCGAACGGCGATTCCATGAGCTCGGCGATCAAGCAGGTGGCCTCGGGCCGCTTCGGCGTCTCCATCGAGTATCTGGTCAACGCCACCGATCTCCAAATCAAGATGGCGCAGGGCGCCAAGCCCGGCGAGGGCGGCCAGTTGCCGGGGCACAAGGTCGACGAGGGGATCGCCCGGGTCCGCCACTCGACCCCCGGCGTCGGCCTGATCTCGCCGCCGCCGCATCACGACATCTACTCGATCGAGGATCTGGCGCAGCTCATCCACGATCTGAAGAACGCCAATCCGGAGGCGCGGATCAGCGTCAAGCTGGTCTCGGAACTCGGCGTCGGCACGGTCGCCGCCGGCGTGGCCAAGGCGCATGCCGACCATGTCACCATCTCCGGCTTCGAGGGCGGCACCGGCGCCAGTCCCATCACCTCGATCCAGCATGCCGGCAGTCCCTGGGAAATCGGCCTCGCCGAGACCCACGAAACCCTGGTGCGCAACCGCTTGCGGGGCCGCATCGCGGTGCAGGTCGACGGCGGCTTCCGCACCGGGCGCGACATCGTGATCGGCGCGCTCCTGGGCGCGGACGAGTTCGGCATCGCCACGGCGGCGCTGGTCTCGGCCGGCTGCATCATGATGCGGAAGTGCCATCTCAACACCTGCCCGACCGGCGTGGCGACGCAGGATCCGGAGCTGCGCAAGCTTTTCACCGGCGAACCGGAGCACGTCATCAACTACATGCTGTTCGTCGCCGAGGAAGCGCGCGAGCTGATGTCGCGATTGGGCTTCCGACGCTTCGACGAGATGATCGGCCGGCGCGAGCGCTTGGGCGTCAGGCCCGCGATCGAGCACTGGAAGGCCCGCGGCCTCGACCTCTCGCGCCTCCTACACAGGATCGAGGCGGGCCCCGGCGTCGCCATCCACCAGTGCGAGCCGCAGGACCATGGCCTGGAGCGTGCCCTCGATAACCAGTTGATCGAGGCGGCAAGGCCGGCGCTCGATTCCGGCGAGAAGGTTCGGATCGAGCTACCGATCAACAACACCAACCGTACCGTCGGCGCCATGCTGTCGGGCCGGATCGCCCGGGCGCACGGGAACGCAGGCCTGCCCGACGACACGATACACGTCAAGCTGAGGGGCAGCGCCGGGCAGAGCTTCGGCGCCTTCCTCTCCAGGGGCGTGACCCTGGAGCTGGAGGGCGGCGCCAACGACTATGTGGCTAAGGGGCTCTCGGGCGGGCGCGTCGTCATCTACCCGCCCAAGGCCAGCAACTATGCGTCGGAACAAAACATCATCGTCGGCAACACCGTGCTCTACGGCGCGATCGAGGGCGAGGTCTATTTCCGGGGCGTGGCGGGCGAACGCTTCGCGGTGCGCAATTCCGGCGTTCGCGCGGTGGTCGAGGGCGTGGGCGATCACGGCTGCGAATACATGACCGGCGGCGTCGTCGTCGTGCTCGGCGCCACCGGGCGCAACTTCGCGGCCGGCATGAGTGGCGGCATCGCCTACGTGCTGGACGAGGAGGGCGGTTTCGAGGCCCGCTGCAACTTGGCGATGGTCGAGCTGGAGCCGATCACCGACGAGGACAAGGCCCTGGAGGTCCACGAACACCAGAGTGGCGATTTGGAGGCCCACGGCCTGGTCGACGTGGTGCACGACATGACCCGCTATGACGCCCAGCGCCTGCGCGAGCTGATCGAGCGGCACGCGGAATACACCGGGAGCCGGCGCGCCGAACAGATCCTGGAGAACTGGGACGAATACCTGCCCAAGTTCGTCAAGGTCATGCCGGTCGATTACCGCCGCGCGCTGCAGGAAATGCAGGCGACCTCCCGCGCGTCGGAACGCACCGGCATCGCCGTCGCCGTCGGCGTCTAGAGTTGCCATTCATGGCTGGCGGGACCAAGTGAGAGGGTCGCCGCGCGGCGTCGGCGGGATAGCAGAGGACCACCCTCGACATGGGTAAGCCGACGGGGTTTATGGAGTTCAAACGGCGCGACCGCTCTTACGCGCCGGTCGCCGAGCGGGTGCGTCACTATCGCGAGTTCGTGCTCGAGCTGAGCGAGGAAGAGACCCGTCGACAGGGGGCCCGCTGCATGGATTGCGGCATCCCCTACTGCCACACCGGCTGTCCGGTGAACAACATCATCCCCGACTGGAACGACCTGGTCTATCGCGGCAACTGGCGCGACGCGCTCGACGTGCTGCACTCGACCAACAACTTCCCCGAGTTCACCGGGCGCGTCTGCCCGGCGCCTTGCGAGGCGGCCTGCACGCTCAACATCACCGAGCAACCGGTCACCATCAAGACCATCGAATGCGCGATCGTCGACAAGGGCTGGCGGGAAGGCTGGATCACGCCCAAGATCGCCAAGCGGCGGACGGGCAGCAGAGTGGCCGTCATCGGTTCCGGTCCCGCCGGGCTCGCCGCCGCGCAGCAGCTCATCCGCGCCGGTCACGCGGTGACGATCTACGAGAAGAACGCCAAGCTCGGCGGCCTGTTGCGCTACGGTATCCCGGACTTCAAGCTGGAGAAGCGCTGCATCGACCAGCGCATGGCGCAGATGCGGGCGGAGGGCGTGGAATTCCGCTCCAACACCAACGTCGGCGTCGACATCACGGTCGAGGAGATCCTGCAGATTTACGACGCGGTGGTGCTGGCCGGCGGCGCCGAGCATCCCCGCGATATGCCGGTGCCGGGCTGCGAGGCCGACGGCGTGCACTTCGCCATGCGCTTCCTCGGGCAGCAGAACCGTCGCGTCTCCGGCGAGCCGCTGGGCGACGACCAGCCGCTGGAAGCCGGCGGCAAGCACGTCGTCGTGATCGGCGGCGGCGATACCGGTTCGGACTGCGTCGGCACTTCGATCCGCCAAGGTGCCGCCTCGGTGACCCTGCTCGAGATTATGCCGAAGCCGCCCGAGGCCGAGGACAAGGCGCTCACCTGGCCGAACTGGCCGATGAAGCTGCGGACCTCCACCTCGCACCAGGAGGGCTGCGAGCGCGACTGGTCCGTCGCCACCAAGGCGGTGAAGCAGGATGACGGCAAAGTGACGGCGTTGGAGTTGGTCCGCCTCGATTGGCGGGCGGGGGACGACGGGCGCATGGCGATGCGCGAGATCCCCGGCAGCGGCTTCGAGATCGAGGCCGATCTGGTGCTGCTGGCGATGGGCTTCGTGCACCCGATTCACGAGGGATTGCTGGAAAGTCTGGGCGTCGAGCTCGACGGGCACGGCAACGTCGCCGCCGATACCGAGGGCTACCAGACCTCGCACGCACGGGTCTTCGCCGCCGGCGACATGCGCCGCGGCCAGTCCCTGGTGGTCTGGGCGATCCACGAGGGACGGCGCTGCGCTCGGGCCGTCGACACTTACCTCACCGGCTCCAGCAATCTCCCCGGCTGAGCGAGGCCGAAGAGCCGCCTCTCGGTCGGGCACCGTCGCCAGGCGCGAAGCCAGCGCGGCGATCCAGCGGCGTATCTCGCGCGGGTGGCCGTGGGAATATCATGGGCATCGGGATCGATCGACGAGCGGTGGGTCGGCGGGGCAATGTCGACGATCGGGGGTAGACACACCGTTGGGCCGGGGTGGCCGATTCGATGATTCGTCGCCACAATCGGAAGTGAGAAATCACGATAGATCCTGTACAGAGCGTGCCGCTCAGCTTCCGGCTTCAAGTGACGCGAGGTTCTCCGCAGCGCGGTCGCGCCAACTGACGCTTCCTTGTCCGTCTGCGATCGATATTGCGGCCTGGTAGGCTGCGGCGGCCTCGTCCGTCCGGCCCGCCGCCTCCAGCACGATGCCGCGCCAACGGTGCATTTCGGGCTCGTAAATCCGCTGTTCCGTGCTTTCGATCAGATCGCGGCTCTGCTCCAGAACCTCGAGGGCCTTGGTCATATCGCCGTTCAAACAATGGGCCTCGGCGAGGCTCAGTTGCATGAAGGGTATGTGCTGGCATCCTCCCGTCGCGATGAACCCGTCGATCCCGGCCGCAATCAATGGCAGCCCTGCAGCGGCATTTCCGTTTAGAACCTCCGCAGTTCCCAGGCCCCAGGTGGCGATCTGCTCCCAGAACATACCACCCGTCGTCCGGGTGTACTCCAACAGGCGCGTAGCGGAAGTGCAGATACGTTCCGAATTGCGGTCGAACGTCGCGAGGAGTGTGGCCCAGGTCAGGGCATAGGGTAGCGAGTTGGCGTCGGTTCGAATTCGCACAGCCTTTGCTACCGCGTCGGCCGAGCGCGTGAAGGCAGCATCTCTGTAACCGAGTGCCCACTCGAGGTGGGAAAGCGCCGACGGTGCCGTGGAGACCGGATTGTGCGCAAATCCGAGGGGAATCTCCTGCAAGACGCGCTCGTCGCTTTCCGTGAACCGCTTCAGCAACTCATAGGCACCGACGAGATCACCCATCAGGGCTCGGGCGCCACCCATCAGTCGAATGCCGACGAGGTCAATCCATGCCAGGCCGGTCTCCTGCGCAACGGCACGGACCTGTTCGCCGGATTCGTCCGCCTGCCGACGCTGACCGGTGAGCATCAGTCCGACGTACTGTCCGTACTAGGCAATCACGCGTGCCCCCGCGTCACCCCGCCGTGTCGCGAGAATAGCGGCCCGCTCGAACGTCGTAATGGCCTGGGGTGCGCCACCGCCGAAGACTCCGAACTGGACCTGGCCGAGCAGCAAGAGGAGCGACAGTTCCAGTTTTCCGTCATCGCCCCAGTCGCCCATCGTCCGGAGGATCCTCAGAGCATTCGTGCAATGCGCCGTGGCTTCGGGCTGCTCGGATCGCTGAGCGGCCGCAATGCTGGCCTTGTCCAACCACCGAATGGCGTTTTTCAGATCGTTCCCCAGTTCGAAGTGACGGGCCAGAACCTCGGGTGCGACTTCCGAGCCATCGCCGGCCGAATGCGCCTCGGCAATCGCGAGGTGAAGGGCCTGCCGGCGCCGGCGCAGCAGGCTCTCGTAGGCGACGTCCTGGATCAGCGTGTGTTTGAAGGTGTAGACCTCGCGCTCGTCGTGACGGGTACGGAAGATCAGCTGCGAGTCGACTAGTCGGTCGAGAGCTTCGGTCAGATTGCCGCCGTGGCCATCGGCCACCCGCGCCAGCAGCTCGCGCCCGAACTCCCGCCCGATCACCGCGCCGATCTGGGCGATCTCCTTGGCTGACCCCAGCCGGTCGAGCCGAGCCATCAGCGAGGCCTGGAGCGTGACCGGCACGTCCTCATCAGCGAGGTCGAATCCCGCCTCGGCCATCGCCTTGGTCAGTTCCTCGACGAAAAGCGGTACGCCGTCGGTGCGCTCGACAATTCTGGCGACGGCCTCGTCTGTTAGGTCCTGCCCGGCGACGTCGCGGACCATCGCGCCGATCTGAGCCCGCGAGAGCCGGGTCATGTTGAGGGTCGTGACGTGACCCTGACCCTGGAACGGGTCGGACCATTCCGGGCGGTGGGTTACCAGCATCAGCAAGCGCTGACCGGCCAGTCGCGGCACGGTTTCGACGATTAGCTCCTGCGTCGTCGGGTCGATCCAGTGGGCGTCTTCCAGCACGAACAGCACCGGCTCCTCACGTGCCAGCCCGAGAAGCTGGTCTTGAAGCGCCCTCAGCGTCGCGATGCGCTGTTGCTGCGGTGGCATGTCGAGCGCGCCATAGCGGGTCTCGAAGGGAACGGACAGCAGGGCGGCGATCAGAGGCGCGGCCTCGCCGATCTCGGGCGTTGCCTGCCGCAGGACGGCCTCGATGCGGTCCAGCTTTGCCTCCACAGGGTCGTCGGCCGCGAGCCCGACGGCATGGTCGAATTGCCGGACCACCGGATAGAGAGCCGAGTTCACGTAGTGCGGCGAGCACTGGAAGAGTACCAATCGGTGCGGATCGCCCTCGATCCGGTCCCGAAAGGTCTGGACGATGCGTGACTTGCCGATCCCCGGCTCGCCCGCGATCAGAACGACCTGGCCTTCGCTGTCCCTCGCCTGCTGCCAGCGATCGAGAAGCAGCCCGACCTCGTGGGTGCGCCCGGTGAAGGCCGTCAACCGCATGCCGGGCGCCGTGAAGTGGCCCTCGCTCTCGCGCTGGGCTTGCACGGCCCAGGCATCGACCGGCGCTTTGAAGCCCTTGAGAGCCTGGGGGCCGAGGAACTCGAGATCGAAGGCCGTGCGCACGAGCGCCCTTGTGATCCGGCCGATCACAACGCCCCCGGGAGGCGCCACGCTCTGAAGTCGTGCCGCAAGGTTCGGAGTTTCGCCCGTCACCATTCCCTGTTGACCGACGGTCTCGTCGTTCAGGTCGCCCACCACGACATGCCCGGTCGCGATCCCGACACGGGCCGCGAGCATTTCCTGAGAGCCCTCGGTTAGCGGAACTCGGCCGACGCCATCGACGGCGTCCAACCCGGCGCGGACCGCCCGGACGGCCTGATCCTCGCCCGCGGTCGGCCATCCAAAATACGCGATGACCCCATCGCCCAGCCAGTTGGCCACGTATCCGGCGTTCCGTTCGATAGCCGACGCAACGTCTGCCTGATAGCGCTGCATAAGCGCTCTGAGGTCCTCGGGATCGAGGCGGCCGGACAGCTCCGTCGACCCGACCAGATCGACGAACATCACCGTGAGCTGGCGCCGCTCTGCCGCAGTCGGCGGCTCGCCTGACGATCCCCTGCCGTCAATGGGCTGTCCGCCCGTGACGTCTTCGCCATGTGCTTCCAGCGCGCCGAGATTTTGCGCGGCCTTCATGAGGCGTCGCCGCGGCCCGACCGGCAAACCGATCTCCCTCAGATCATCTTCGGTGAGATCTGGCAGATCCGAGAATTCGACCTCATTCTCGGTAAAGGCTGGGTAGTATCTTTCGAGGCCTAGATGCTCCAGCCAAGTCGCCAAGTCGTTCATTCCTTGCCTATCCGGTTATCACCCACACCCACTATATGTAGTGTGCACCCATTTTCCTGAGTAAAGCTCGGTGCAGGTCGAAGCGGAGATATCTCCGGCGATGCCGAGCAGGGACTCGGACGGCATTGTAGCGCCTTTTAGGCGACACTTTAGCGTGGTGGAAATCCTAATCATTGAGTCGGATTTGGCAAAACGCCACGTTGCATAAAGGACCGTCACTTCATTGAAATTTATCTGAAATCGGAGGTGAACGACACCGATGGAATATTCCAGGAAATCAGAGCTTCATTGAATTGTAGGATTCGAGTGCCGGATTATTCACAAATAGCTCTGTGAACTGGTTTTCAAGTTCGCTCAATACGTCATATGAAGTAAACGGATTGAGGATCACGTTCTTGCGTGTCGCTTCGTCTTCGCTGCGACTCAAAACGCGCAGGAGACTAACAGGCGCGGACGGGTTCTTCGCAACGATTCGTGCCAGCGCGTCGCTTTCTTCGACTAGTGCCGTCAATCGCTCAGACGATGTCGTTTCATCAGCAGCTTCCCGTCTGGCCGTGGGTTTCTTCGTTTTTCCCTTGGTCGCCACCGTTCCGTCCCCCGATGTTAAGTACGTGACGTGAATTAAACTCCGGTTCGGTTTTCAGAACAATCAAGAATTAGCCGGATCGCCTCCTCAATGCGCCTGCGCCGGCCCTTGCCTGCAGTCAATGCGCCTGCGCCGGCCCTTGCCTGCAGTCCAAGGAGACACACTACATATAGTGGGTGTGGGTGATAACCGGATAGGCAAGGTTCATTCACGCCCCCCGGGTTGGGAGACCGTAGCGCAGCCCTCACGAGCGTGGGAGTCCGACTTGGATCAATTTCTCCATTTAAATTAGAGAGATCTAATGTAACGGGTAAAGTCGAGGGTATGCCGGACGTGGTTCGAGGCATCGCTGACATTCGGTCACCTCCCGATGGCGCGAACCGCGTATGCCCTTGGGAGACCCCATTATAGCGCACTCCCCGCCCGAGGAGATGTCCGCTATCGCGGGCACCTACCATAAGCAACGAGAAAATGACAGTGCGGGGCGCGGAGTGCCACCGCGGCCCTGGGTGGGCCCCATGTGTCACCGCCGGCGTCCTCGACCGCTGCCGCCCGGATCGGCTCGCGCCAGCGGCTTCCTCGCGATGTTTTCGTTGTCGCCAGCTGTTTTGTCGTTATATAATTGGTAGTCCAACTATTTCGATACGGACGATTGGGATGCGAGATACCGTGCGCGACGAAACCTTGCGCGACGAAACCTTGCGCGACAGTGTCGGCGAGCATGTCGGCGAGATGGCCCGGCTGTGGCGCGTCAACATGGGCCGCCGCCTGCACTCGCACGGTCTCAGCTTTCCGCAATGGGCCGTGCTGCGGGCCTTGGCGGGCGAGGGCGACGGCATGGTCCAGCGCGACTTGGCCGAGGCCATCGGGGTCGACGGCTCGACCCTGGTCGGCATCCTCGACCGCCTGGCCAAGGCCTCGTTGATCGAGCGGCGCGAGGCCGAGCACGATCGCCGTTTCAAGCGCGTTCATCTGAGCGAGGCCGCCCGCGCCCTGCTGCCGGAATTGAGGGCGATCCACCTCGGGCTTCGCCACGAGCTCTATGCCGACATTCCCGAAGCCGATCTCGAAATCTGCCTGAGCGTCCTCAGACGCGCCACGGCCCGGGGCCGCGACCTGCGCGCGGCCGCCACTACGTCCGACGATGGGTCGCCGCGATGAACGATCAGAGCATCGCCCGGCACGTAAGCGATCCGGAGTCCCCCGTGCCCCTCCGACGGCGGCGGCTTCCGCCATTTCTGATCCCGTTGCTGACCGTGCTGCTGATGATGATCGGGGTTGCCGTCTGGGGCGGGCGCTGGTACCTGCACCAGCTCGATTTCGTCGAGGAGACCAACGCCCGGATCGATGCCGACGTCACCGCCATCGCCAGCCGCGTTTCCGGCTGGATGGTCGCCATGCCGAAGGGCGAGGGCGCCGAGGTCGAGACCGGGGCGGTGCTGGCGCGGGTCGACGACCGCCGGGCACGGCTGAGAAAACAGGAGCTGGAGGCGGAACGTGCCGCCGTTCTGGCCCAGCGCGACCGGGTCGCCGCGCGTCTCGCCATGGTCGACGGTCAGACCGAGAGCCGTCTCGCCAGCGAGCGGGCGCGATTGCAGGCGGCCAAGGCGCTGGGCGAATCCCTGACCCACGAATTTCGCTATGCCCAGGACGAGTTTCGTCGCGCCGAGGCGCTGGCCAAGCGCGGCGTGATCGCGGCCCGCCGGCTCGACGAGGCGCGCACCGCCTATCTCCGGGCCGAGCAGGCCCAGCTGCGTGCCCGCGCCCAGGTGGCGAGCGCCGAAGCCGAGCTGGGCGAGGCGCGCTCCGCGCGGGGCGAGCTCGACGTGCTGAAGGCCGAGCTCGTCCGCCTGGAGCACCAGGCGAGCTCGCTCGCCTCGCAGGCCTCGCGCCAGGCGCTGGAGATCGAGGATCACGCCATCAAGAGCCCCTTCGAGGGCGTCGTCAGCCGCACCTTCGTCTCGGTCGGCCAGTATGTCGCCGCCGGCCAGCGGATCGCCCTGTTGCACGACCCGCGCGCGGTCTGGGTCGAGGCGCTGATCAAGGAGACGGTGATCCGCCGCGTCCACCCGGGCCAGTCGGTCGAGGTCCGGGTCGACGCCTATCCCGATCGCGTCTTCGAGGGCCGCGTCGCCAAGGTCGGTCACGCCGCGACCAGCGAGTTCACCCTGCTGCCGACCCCGAACCCGAGCGGCAACTTCACCAAGATCACCCAGCGCCTGCCGGTCCGCGTCGCGGTCGAGCAGGATCGGGGCTTGTTGAAGCCCGGGATGATGGTCGAGGTCTCCATTGACACCCGACAACGCTGACGATCGCGCCCGCGCCTTTCTTCGCGAGCGGCGGTGGTTCGCCACGATCACCGTCAACTTGGCGATGATCGCCTCGATCATGTCGTCGACCATGATCAACGTGGCGCTGCCCGATATCATGGGCGCGCACGGCGTCGGCCAGGACATCGCCCATTGGCTCTCCACCGGCTTCATCAGCGCGCAGACGGTTTGCATGCTGGTCGCCGCCTGGATGGTGGCGCGGATCGGGCCGCGCTACACCTACCTCACGGCCATCGTGGTCTTCGTGCTGGCCTCCTTTCTCGGCCTCCAAGGCACGTCGATCGAGACCCTGATCCTCGCCCGGGTGCTGCAGGGCTCGGCCGCGGGCATGCTGCAACCGCTGACGCTGACCATCATCTTCGCCGCCTTCCCGCCCGAGCAGCGGGGCAAGGCGATGGGGATCTTCGCCATGGGCGTGGTGCTGGGACCGGCCTTCGGCCCCTTCTTCGGCGGCATCATCATCGACCAGATGAGCTGGCCCTACGTCTTCGTCGGCGCGGTCCCGCTGCTGATCCTGGGCGGCGCGCTCGCCTTCTCGACGCTGCCGCGCAAGATCCCCGATCTCGTCCCCCAGCGCTTCAACTGGCTGAGTTTCGCGCTCGTGACGCTGGCGGTGGCGATGTTCCTGACCTCGCTCTCGAACGGCCAGCGGCTCGGCTGGAACAGTGAGCAGATCGTGCTCGGCTTCGTCGTCGCGATCCTTTCGGCCTGCGCCTTCGTGCTGTGGGAACTGGTGACCAAGACGCCGCTCTTACAAGTGCGTCTGTTTGCCGACCCGCGCTTCTCGCTCGCCGCCGTGGTCGCCTTCGTGTTCGGCGCCGGCATGTTCAGCTCGTTTTATATCCTGCCGCTCTATGCCAGGACGGTGCAGGAGTTCACGCCGACCAAGGCCGGTCTCATGTTGATGCCGGCGGGGCTCCTCCTGCTGTTCGTCTTCCCCCTCGCGGGGTGGCTCGCCCAACGCTCGGCCCGGGGGCCCGTGCTCGGCGGCCTGGTCCTTTTCGGCGGCTCGATGCTGCTGTTTCACGACGCCGACGCCAACACCGCGCTGCTGTTCTTCATCACCGTCACCATGATCGGTCGCGCCGGGCTCGGCTTCGTCATGCCGGCCATCAACCTGCATGCGCTCCGCACGCTGCCGGACGAATTCCTCGCCTTCGGCGCCGGCACCTTCACCTTCGTCCGCATGCTGGGGGCCTCGATCGGCACCAACGCCGTCGCCATCTATATCGCGCGGCGCACCGACACCCATGTCGAATGGCTGAAGGCGACGCAGACGGCGGACAACGCGATGACGGCGGAATTCATGCTCGGGATCGACGACTACCTCGCCCAAGCCGGCCTCGCCGGGATCGAGCACGCCGCCAGCGGCATCGGGCACTTGCGCCGCGTGATCGAATGGCAGGCCAACGTGGGGGCGTACCAGGACGCCTTCGTCGCCGTCGGCCTGGTCTTCGCGCTGGGGCTGATCCCGGCGCTCTTCCTCGGCCGTGGCGCCCGCGCGCCGGAAAGCGCGGCTGGCCGTCCGGGCGCGCCGCGCGCCGAATCGAGCCGGGCTTGAGCGTCGTCCCGTCCACCGAAGGTTGTCGCGAA
Source organism: Alphaproteobacteria bacterium (assembly GCA_965225945.1). Lineage (GTDB taxonomy): Bacteria > Pseudomonadota > Alphaproteobacteria > JASLMY01. The sequence goes on from CBDDBZ010000024.1 coordinate 25,800, forward strand.
TGAGGCTAGACGATCGCCGTGCCGCCCTTGATCTGGGTGCGATGCAGGCGCCGCCGGCTGGTGGTTGCGAAGGCGTCGCGCCGGTGCAGGACCCAGAGGTTCCGCCACATCACCACGTCGCCTTCCCGCCAGCGATGGCGCCAGGTGAAACGTTTCGCCGTCGCGTGATCCCAGAGCGCGTCGAGCAGCGCCTCGCTCTCCTCGAGTTCCAGGTCCGGCACATAGGCGAACGGACGGCGGCCGAGGAAGAGGGCCTCGCGCCCGCTCGGGCCATCGCGGCGGATCAGCGGGTGGCGGGCGCCGGGCGTTCGGCGAGGATCGGCCACCGCCGCATAGCCCTTGCGCAAGCTGCCGGCCGAGTTGCGCGATTCGTCGTGGATCGCGCGCCGTCCCTCGGCCTGGCGCCGAAGATCCTCCGGCAGGGCGGCGCAGGCGGCGATCATGTTGGCGAAGTAAGTGTCGCCCTGGCCCTCCGGCACCTCGTGGGCAATTAGGATCGCCGCCTCCGGCGGCGTCTCGCGATAGGTCATGTCGGCATGCCAGACCGCTTCGCCGTCGCCGAGCGCGCCCATCGCCCGGCCCGCGTCGTCCTCGAGGTTGGAGATCACGTTGATCTCCGGAAATTCCGGCAGGAAGTGGCGACCCTGGGGATTGACCGCCGGCAGCTCCAAGTCACCGAAGCGGCGGCTGAACGCGATCAGCCGCGCATCGTCGATTTGCTGGTCGCGGATCAGCAGAACCAGATGCTCGTTCCAGGCCGCCTCGATCTCAGCCGCCGCCGCATCGTCGATGGCGTGGCGGAGATCGATGCCGCGAAGCTCCGCGCCCAGCGCCCGGCCGGAAGGGATGATGTCAATTCCTGGCATGGACCGTCCCCGCCCCCGCGACCACCGGGGTCAGCCCGACGTGGTGGGTTTCGAGACTATGGGCCTCGAGGCGCGCCGGGTCCATGACCGGACGCCAGCCGAGCGGCACGTGAAGGCGACCGTCCTCGAACGGCAGCGGGTCCGCCAGCAAGCGCGCTTCCGGCCTGAGCTTGCGGAAACCGTTGAACTCGCCCGTGTTGTGGAGCGCGCGCCTGGCGAGGCAGGCCTCCATCCAGCAGTTGATCTCGGCGCCGAGACCGTCGCCCAGCACCGCCCCCATCGCGTGCCCCCCTATCCGATGGAGCGCCGCCTCCAGGCGGGCGAGCGAGCCGAAGCGTTTCAGCTTGACCTTGCAGAGGCCGACGCCGGGGATCGTGGCGGCGCGGTCGATGTCGGCGGCTGAGCAGATCGGCTCGTCCAGCATCAACGGCACGGGCGAGACGGCGGCGACGGCGGCGTTGGCGTCCCAATCCTCGGCGGCGCAGGGTTGCTCGAACAATTCGACCCCTTCCGGATCCAGGGCTTCGGCGAAGGCGATGGCCTGGCTGCGCGAATAGCCGCGGTTGGCATCGATCCGTAGCGTCGCGCGGCCGGCGACGGCCGACTGGATCATGGCCAAGCGGTCGATGTCGGCCCGGAGCTTCTTCCCGACCTTGATCTTGAAAGTACGGAACCCCTCGGCGAGGCGCGTCTCCACCTCCCCCTGGATGGCCTCCGCCGTCTCGGCGTTGAAGGCGGTCAGTAGCGGCCAGGAGAAGGCTTCGCCCGGGCGCAGCACATCGGCCTCGCCCATCATCTCGATCGCGGTCCCGAGCACCGTGGCGGCGACGGGACTTTCCGCTTCCGCCGCCGCGACATGGGCCAGGGCCGCGTCCGCTGTGCGGCCCCGCACCGCCTCCGCCGTCTCGACCAGGAAAGCCCAGCCGCTCGCGCGCGTTTCACGGCCGGAGCCGGGCGAAATATGCTGCTCGCCCCAGCCGACCCTTCCATCGCCATCGCGGACGCGGGCGAGGTAGGGCTCGAAGCTCTCGAAGACGTGGTAGGACAGGCGATAGGGCGTGGTGAGCGGCAGGCGAACCCGATAGAGCGTGATCTCCTCGATTCCCATGGCTCCCTCGCCTCCCGGTTCCGCGCGGCCGGCAACGCTATCGCGCGCTCGCGCCGGGCGGTAGGATCGCCCGCCACGCCGCCATCGGGGAGGCCGCATGACCGAGGAGCCCCCGCGCCTCCCGCCCGACGGCACCGCGCGCGGTCACGGCGATGCCTTGAAGGGCATCGCCTGGATGGTCCTGACCGGCTTCTTCTTCGTCGCCGTCACCGGCCTCGTGCGCCATCTCGGCACCGACATGAACCCGGTGCAGGCGGCCTTCCTGCGCTATGCCTTCGGCTTTCTGTTCCTGGCGCCGAGTTTGCTCCGGGTCCTGCGCCGCCCGCCGCCCGGGCGCCGCCTGGCGCTGCATGCCTGTCGCGGCGTCATGCACGGGATCGGCGTCATGCTCTGGTTCTTCGCCATGACCCGCCTCCCGATCGCCCAGGTCACCGCGCTCGGCTTCACCGCGCCGATCTTCGTCACCATCGGCGCGGCGCTGTTTTTGGGGGAGCGGTTTCGCCTCCGCCGGCTGCTCGCGGTGCTGGTCGGCTTCGCCGGCATGGTGGTGATCCTCAGGCCCGGCCTCGTCGCCGTCGACGTGGGCGCGCTGGCCCAGATCGCCGCGGCCCCCCTCTTCGCCGCCTCGATCCTGATCGCCAAGCGGATGACGCTGGTCGACGACAACGCCACCATCGTCGCCCTGATGGCGCTCGTCGTGACCTTCACCCTGCTGGGCCCGGCGCTCTATGTCTGGGAGCCGCCGACGCTTCCGCAACTGGGTCTCCTGCTGGCGACGGCGCTGTTCGCCACGCTGGGCCACATGACCATGATGCAGGCGATCCGGGTGACCGAGGTGGCGGTGACGCAGCCGATCACCTTCCTGCAATTGATCTGGGCGACGGTGCTGGGCATTCTGCTGTTCGACGAGGAGCCGGACCTCGCCACGGGAATCGGCGGCGCCGTCATCGTCGCCAGCGCGACCTACATCGCGCACCGCGAAAGCCGGCTCCGGCGCTCGGCGAGAGCGGGGAGGACGGGCGCTTGAGGGTTCTGCTGCAACGGGTGCGCGAGGCCCGGGTCGAGATCGCCGGCGAGGTGGTGGGCGCGATTCCGCGAGGGCTGGTGATCCTCTATTGCGCCGAGCGAAGCGACGGCGCGGACGAGGTGGCGGCGGCGCGCGGCCGGCGCATCGCCCAGAAGGTCGCCAAGCTCCGGATCTTCGCCGACGAGGCGGGCAAGATGAACAAGTCCGTCCTCGATATCGGCGGGGCCGCGCTGGTGGTGAGTCAGTTCACGCTCGCCGCCGACCTGAGCCGGGGAAACCGCCCCGGCTTCTCCCGCGCCGCGCCGCCGGAGGTCGCCGAGGCCCTCTACCAGGCGTTTTGCCGCGACCTCGCGGCCGAGGGTGTGGCCATCGAGACCGGCCGCTTCGGCGCCGAGATGGCGGTGCATCTGGTGAACGACGGCCCGGTGACGATCTGGATCGACGACGAGAGTTTCTAGCGCGGCAAGATGCAAGACTTGGCCTCTAGCCTTCGAGAAGAGAGCATGCAAGAAGCAAGATCTGACCCCTTTGTGTCATGATCTCCGTCATGGAACTTTCCTCCTTGTCCATTGCTCAACGGATCTGTAGCGGGGCTGCCTTCCCGAAGGAAAGCAACCCCGCTTGAGGCAAGGTCCATGACATCATCGCGAGGTGCTGCGCTCCGTGGCGATCCAGGCCGTCTCGATGCCGCGCCAATGCCTCGATGACTTCGCTCAAATCCCTGGATCGCCACGCTTCGCTCGCGATGACGTCCGTCTTGGCGGACAGGTCCGTTGATGGGCTCACTGGCATAATTTCCATGCGTTTGTTCGTTGCGCATCTAAACGACCGGGCAAATTGGCGTCCCATGTCAACCGTGGACACGATTTTTCCGGCCGCCTTGCGACTCAGGGGCGGATGACCGGCGATGCGGGAACTTCTGGGAACCAAAGTCCGCGTCGCCCTGCCGGCGATGCTGGCAATCCAGTCTTTCGGCACGATGTGCAGCTTCGCCGGCGCGGTCGTGGCGGTGCGGGCTTCCGCCGATTTCGGCGTGAAGTCGACGAACATCGGCATTTACACGGCTGTCCTCTACATCGTCGGCATGCTGTCGGGTCTATGTGCGGGCGGCATGCTTGCCCGTTACGGCGCCATCCGGACCTGCCAGGTCTCCTTGTTGGCCGCCGCTCTCGGCCTCGCGTTGGCCGGTACCGCCTCCGCGTGGCCGGTAGCGGTCGTCGCGGCCGCGCTGATCGGCATCGGAATGGGGCCGCTCAATCCGGCCGGTTCGCGAATCCTGGCCAGGTATTCTCCGCCGCGCTGGCAGCCTTTCGTCTTCTCGGTCAAGCAAACCGGGACACCGATGGGCGGCATGCTGGCGGGGCTCCTGCTGCCGCCGTTGATGGTGCTCTACGATTGGCGCATCGCCGTCGTCGCCATTTCCGCCATCCCGCTTCTCACCCTTCTCGGCCTTCAACTCGTTCGAGACGAGCTGGACGACGATCGGATGCCCTCGTCCCGCATCAGCCTCGCCGGCATCACGGATTCGCTGCGCGTGATCGTCACGAGCAAGCCACTGGCCACGCTCGCGGCGGCGGGCTATCTCTACACCTTCGCGCAGATGGCCATTCTGGCTTTCACGGTGATCTATCTGGTGGAAGCGAACGGACTTTCGGCCGAATTCGCCGGCGGCATCTTCGCGATAATCCACGGCTCCGCCATTCCGGCGCGCATCATCTGGGGGGGCGTCGCGGGCCGCTTCCTCGGCAGTTGGGTCCTGCTCGGCCTGATCGGCCTCATGATGTCGGGCAGCATCGTCGCCATGAGTTTCTTCACCCCGGCTTGGCCGTTTTGGCTCACCGCTTTGGTGGCCGTCTTGCTGGGCGCCAGCACCAATGGGGTGCTCGGCCTCCTGCTGTCCGAGTTTGCCCGGCTCGCGCCGCCGGGCAAGGTGGGCGAAGCCACGGGCGGCGGTCAGTTCTTTCTGTTCTTCGGGATCGTCACCGGCCCGCCCATCTTCGGTGCCATCGTCGAGTTCGGCGGCGGTTACGCCAATGCGTTTTATCTCATCGCCGCCCTGGCGCTCGCCGCCGGCGTCTACCTCCTGCTCACCGTCCGGCACGGCCGGCTATCCCATAGCGGCTTCATCCGCCGGCCGGATCGCTGAACGGGAATGGGGTCAGGCACCTTTTCTCAAATGATATTCGGCCGCGTCAACTTCTGGTCCTCACTCCGTTGCTTCGATGGACAATGGGGAATGAATGAGCCGCCCACCAAGAGGCGATCGGATCTTGTTCACAATGGTTTCGATTCGGTACTTTGAGTTCCGCTCGACAAATCGTTGAACCCACGGGAGGCGATCTCGAAAGAACACTTGGCTTTCCGCACACCTCACCACCAGCCTGTTGATCTTTATGACCTCCGAACGTCGGGGCTCCTGAGCGCGGTATCGTGCTGGATGGAAGTGGAAATCAGCCTCCGGTCGGCGGTCGAAATCGGGCCGGATCATCACTGCGATATCGGGTGCGAGCGGCACAATTCGGTTGAAGACCCTATGATCTTCTGACAACTCAATTGCAATTGGGTAATCGCTTGTAAAGAACGGACTCGCCGCATCCCGTTTTATAATATATCCCAGTCGAAATTTGCAAAGCTTATGGTTCTCTCAATGAACCCGCTGATGCCCATCGCCTGCGGGAACTTGCCATCGATGTCTATATGCACCTTTCCCTCATGGAGTAGGTCGCTTAGCGACCCGCCACCCAGGACTTCAGGGGAAGGCGGAAGCATCTGATGTTTGTCCATCATCTCCGCCGTCACTTCGACTGTAGCCCGTAATGTGCTACTATGAAGGCGCATCCCCCCGGGGGAGCAGGACATCACATACACTATGAATCCGGCTATAGTAGCCACACTATCGGCATCGATTTCCCCAGACCGAAGCGCTTCCACAGATCGATTGTAGTTTGGCTCAATATACTTGAGCATCTCTTCGATGATGCGAGGGTGTTCGATGTAATTGTTTGTGCTTCCTTGCTTAACCCGGCAAACGTCCTTCGAGCCACATGGGAAGTACATCAAATCCCTCTTTCGAATCGCGTGCATCTTCCTTCCGTCCATTTCTGGCGAGTAGAAATTGCGAAGGTGGACTTGCGGTATGTAATGATCCAGCACCACGTGACTCGATCCCTGGTTCGGTTATTGGAGGTACCCCGGTCCTGAACCAAAGATACTCCGGGATTCGGGGTCGCGTCCTGCATCTTGGATGGGGTTGCGGCGTCGGGGGGCCCGATCTCGAAGTATCGAATTCTTGCCCCGATCCCGAAAAAGGGGTCAGGCACCTTTTCCATGGGGGCGAAGTCGCCGCCGGGGCGACGGCGTGAGGAGGCGAAGGCCGGACTTCCGTTCCCTACCTCTCCGCCGGATTGCCGCTCCTGGCCCGGTCCTGGAGGCGCCGAGCCCGGCTTCCCGAGCACGACGCGCCCGGCGCCCTCGACGCGGTGGTGGTGCGGCGGGCGGCGCGAGGGTGAAACGCGAAACCCCGGTCGCCCGGGCCGGGACTACATGCGCTCGGTGACGTCGGCCCAGCGCACCGAGAAGTTGGCCTTGTCCTTCGACGGGTCCCAGTCCATTCGCCAGTGTTTGAGGACATCCCTACCGAGAAGCGACTTGACGCCATCGAGATCGGGGTTCGGCGGCAAGATGTCGATTGTGATGGCGTAGTGCTACAGCCGGCGGCGCGTCACATCCTTGAACGTGAGCGTGGCCGGTTCCAGGAACGTCGGCGTCGTGCCGCCGACACCCGTGGCAAAGTCGGAGCATGGCAACTGGCTGTAGTCCAGCCCGATGTTCTGGCCGTCGGACGGCATCAGTGTCGTCGAATCGGCGCCGGTGTCCACCAAGAACGAGATCTGGCCGAACAGTTGCTGGCTTGCCGGATAGAGCACGCCTTCGAGATAGGGCGCTCCCGATCTATCGCCGATGCGCCCGGTGATCACGTTTTACAGAATCAAGGTTCGCGGCTTGCGCTCGATGAGGTGGACGATCACCTTGGAGCGCGGGATGCCGAGTCTGTCGACTTCGGCGAGAAGGTCGTCGAGGTTTTCGGCGGAGGCCTGGACGCCGGCCCTCGCCACGGCGATCCACTTGTCCGGGTACTCGTCGATGAAGCGCGGCTGCTCGCTCGAAAGCAGGCTCGCGGCCTCGCTGAACTCCGCCAGTGAGGCGGCGACTTCCGCGGCGGTCTCTTTCCTGTTGTTGATCATGTTCATGACAGCGGCTTTGCCGGTCATGTCGATCTCCCGTGTGTCTCATCCCCGTGCTCAAAATTGTACCTGATTACGCACTTTACTCAGCCGGATTGATGTGGTACAAATCGTGAACATTTGGTGGTTTTACAGGAGATTCACGATGCCACGCAACAAGGTTCAGTTCCAGAAGGGGCTCAGCGAGCCGCGTTTTCGTGAGTTGTACGGTAGCGAGGAGCAGTGTCGCGAGGCCCTGTTCCGCTGGCGCTGGCCGGAGGGGTTCGCCTGCCCCCGATGTGGCGCCACGCGCCATTGCGAGATCGCCGGGCGAAAACTCTACCAATGCGCCGCCTGCCGTCATCAAGTCTCGCTGACCGCCGGCACGCTCTTCCACGCGACCAAGCTGGCGCTGACCCTGTGGTTCTCGGCGATCTATCACATGACCCAATCGAAGAAAGGGATCTCCTCCCTCGAACTCGGCCGGCGGCTCGGCGTCACCCAGACCACGGCCTGGAAGATCAAGCAGAAACTGATGCAGTCCATGCTCGAGCGCGATGCCAAATTGCCGCTCACCGGGCGGGTGGAGATGGACGATGCCTACCTCGGCGGCCGGCGTTCCGGGGCCAAGCGCGGCCGGGGCGCGCCGGGCAAGACACCGTTCGTCGCCGCCGTCCAGACCACGGCGGAGGGCCAGCCCGTGCGCATCAAGCTCCGCCGCGTCAAGGGCTTCCGCAAGAGCGAGATCGCCAAGATGGCCAAGCGCGACCTGAGCCCTGGGGCGACCGTTTTCAGCGACGGGCTCAACTGCTTCACCGCCGTCACCACGCGGGGCTGTGCGCATCATCCGATATCCACCGGCTCCGGACCCGGGGCCGTCGCCGTGCCCGCCTTCAAATGGGTCAACACGACCCTCGGCAACCTCAAAAACACCCTGCGCGGTACCTGCCATGCGATCCGACCCAAGCATGTGCCGCGCTACCTGGCGGCGTTCCAGTACCGATACAACCGCCGCTACCGGCTCGCCGACATGATCGAAGCCCTCGGCCGCGATGCCCTGCGCACGCCGCCCATGCCATATCGGCTCCTGAAGTTGGCTGAGGTTAGTGCGTAATCAGGAAATTGTAACACGGGGCGCAAGGGGGCAAGCGAGGCTGATCGTCGCGTGTGACGAGCTAGTGACGGTGGTCACTCGATCCCAGGCTCGGCGGGCTCCGCCGGCATCCCGGACCTTCCGCCACTCGGCGACGCGCGGGTTCGGGGTCGCGGGTTCGGGGTCGCGTCTTGCGGGGTTCGGGGTCGCGTCTTGCATCTTGCATGGGGTTGCGGCGTCGGGGGAGCCGGTCTCGAAGTGTCGAATGCTCGCCCCGATCCCGAACCACGCCATCGCCCACACCCCGCCGTCGAGCCATGGCGGCGAAACCGCCCGCGCTCGAAGGGCGTGGAACGACGCCATGGTGACGTCGGGACGATCCGCGGCCCTTCGCCCCCTCGCGCCCTCCACAGCGACCAAAACTCGTCATTTCGGGCCGATTCGGCCTCATTCGTGACGGTTTTTGATGCCCAAATGAGCGCCTTTTGAACCCCCCGGGCGATGTGCCTCCGGACGTATATTTGACATAATCCGAGACCGGCGCAGCCGTCCCGAGGGCCCGCTCGGCGGCGGGCGGCGGGGCCCGGCGGGGCGCCCGGGCATCGTGGCGGACGCAGGGCGGGGGCCGGAAACCCCCATCGATTCAATCTCTTCCGCTCCCGCCACCGGCGCCTTGCGGCGCCTCGCGCGGCACGCCATATAGGAGACATGAGCCACACGCATCCGACGCGTTCGGCGATAGACGTTCGCGCCGATCCCCGGCCGGGCGGCGGGGCCGGTTCGCGCCGGTTTTCGCGCCGGCGTGGTGAAAAACCATCATTCCTCGTCGCGCGGGCCGGGCGTGGGGTCCGGGAACTCGCGAAGCTCGAGCTCGCGATCACCGGTGAAGACGACACCTCTCATCGATTCCTCCTCGTAAATCGGCGGACCGCCTCGCCATGCTCGCCGTCAGCCCACCGACTCCTTCGCCTGTTTCGCCGCCTCGGCCGCCGGCGCGCCGGAGATCACCGGCAGGCCGCGCTCGCGGTAAGGGGTACGGCCGAAGAAGGCGCGGTAGCACTTGGTGAAGTGGGAGGCCGAGACGAAACCGCAGGCGAGCGCCACGTTCATCACCGACATCGTGGTCTGCAACAGCAACAGCCGCGCCCGGTGCAGCCTCAGCTCGAGATAATAGCGGGCGGGCGAGCGGTTGAGATACTTGCGGAACAGCCGCTCGAGCCGGCGGGTCGAGAGGCCGGCCTGGCGGGCCAGCGCGGTGCGGCTCAACGGCTCTTCCAGGTGCTGCTCCATCATCTCGATGATCACGAGCAGCTTCGGGTGGCGGACGCCCAGCCGGCCCGGGAGCGAGAGCCGCTGGTGTTCGCCCGGCGGGCGGATCCGCTCGTGAATCATCTGCTCGGCGATGTCGCCGGCCAGCTCCTGGCCGTGCTCGCCGGCGATCAGGTCCAGCATCATGTCGATCGAGGCGGTGCCGCCGGCACTGGTCATCCGGTTGCGGTCGAGCTCGAAGAGCTGCGCCGTCACCATGATATCGGGAAATTCCTCGGTGAAGGAGGCCAGGTTTTCCCAGTGGATGGTACAGCGGTAGCCGTCCAGCAGGCCGGCCCTGGCCAGCACGTGGGTGCCGGTGCAGATCGCGCCGACGGCGACGCCCGTGCGATCCATCCGCCTGAGCCAGGAGAGCGGCGCGGAAGCGGCGAAACGATGGATGTCGATGCCGCCGCACACGATCACACCCGACAGCCGTCCGGCCTCCTGGATCGCCACGTCCGCATGTACCGTGACGCCGTTGGAGCAACGGACCGGGGCGCCGTCGAGGGAGAGGATTTCCCATTCGTAGAGGCCCCGGCCGCTCAGCCGGTTGGCGATGCGCAACGGCTCGATGGCGTTGGTGAAGGCGGCCATCGAGAAGTTGGGCACCAACAGGAAGCCGACGCGGTGCGGAATGTTCCCGGAGAATCGGAATCACAATCGCCTGGCCCCGCCCGCTCCGCGCTGGCCCCGGACCGTCGGCGCGCGCTACCATCCGCCTCCAAGCAGAAAGTCCGGTCGAGGGGAGCGGCGGCAATGGACCTGGGATTCAAGCCCGAGGAATTGGCCTTTCGCGACGAGGTGCGCGACTTCCTCCGGAACCATCTGCCCGACGACATTCGCGAGGCGACGGTGCGGAGCCCGTCCTACGTCGACAAGGAGATGATGGTCCGCTGGCAGCGCATCCTCGACGATCGCGGCTGGATCGCGCCGGCCTGGCCCGAGGAACACGGCGGCCCCGGCTGGAACCTCGTCCAGCGCTATATCTACGACGAGGAATATCAGGCCGCCGATGCCCCGCGTGTCAGCCCCTTCGGCATCACCATGGTGGGCCCGGTGATCTACACCTTCGGCGACGCAGGCCAGCAGGCCCACTACCTGCCTCGCATCCTGGCAAGCGAGGATTTCTGGTGTCAGGGCTATTCGGAGCGCGGCGCCGGCTCCGACCTCGCCTCGCTGCAAACCCGAGGCGTTCGGGACGGCGACGACTACGTGGTGAACGGTCACAAGATCTGGACCTCGCATGCCCACCACGCCGATATGATGTTCTGCCTCGTGCGCACGGACAGCGAGGTCAAGGCGCAAGCCGGCATCAGCTTCCTGCTGATCGACATGGCGAGCCCGGGTATCACGGTGCGCCCGATCGTCTCCATCGACAAGGCCCACTATCTGAACGAGGTCTTCCTCGACGACGTCCGTGTCCCCGCCGCCAACCGCGTCGGCGAGGAGAACAAGGGCTGGACCTACGCCAAGTTCCTGCTCGGCAACGAGCGGACGGGAATTGCCGGAGTCGCCAAGTCGAAGCGCAAGCTGGAGCGGCTGCGCGCGATCGCCGCGCGCGAATGCGACGAAGGCGCGGCGCTGATCGAGGAGGCGGCCTTCGCCCGCCGCCTGGCCGATATCGAGGCGCGATTGACGGCGCTGGAGTTCACCAGCCTCCGCCTGCTGGCCCGCGACCGCGACGGCGCGGGCTCGGGCGCCGAGGCCTCGATGCTGAAGATCCGGGGCACCGAAATCGAGCAGGACCTGAACGAGGCGGTGATCCAGGCGATAGCCTTATACGCCGCGCCCTACCCGAGCGAGCCGCCCCGGCCGGAGCGGAACGAGCCGGAAATCGGCCCCGAGCACGCGGCCGGCAAGATGTCGGAACACTTGCTGCGCCGCGCCGCTTCCATCTACGGCGGCAGCAACGAGATCCAGCGCGGGATCATCGCCAAGTTGGTGCTGGGGCTCTGAGCGCGAGGGAACCGGCTGGTCTCCTCGGTTTCCGGCCGATGCGCTGACATCAACCGCCGGATCATGCTCAAAGTGAGGCGCCGACCGAATTCGGGGTACCCGACCGGGCTATTCACCGCCACCCAACAGGCGTTTGGCCTCCTCGCGCAGCTCGGTCTTGCGGATCTTGCCGCTGGCGGTCATCGCGAATTCGTCGACGAAGATCACGTGTCGCGGGAGCTTGAAGCTCGCGACGTGGCCGCGGCAGAAGCCGATGACCGCCTCCTCGGTGATCTCGACGCCGGGCGCGGCCTGCACGAAGGCCACGGCGACCTCCGAGAGGCGCGCGTCGGCAAGGCCGACCACGGCGACCTGGAACACCTCGTCGCGTTCCAGCAGCAGGCCCTCGACCTCCATCGGATCGACGTTCTCGCCGCCGACTTTCAGCATGTCCTTGTAGCGGCCGAGGAAGCGGAGATAGCCGTCGGCCAGCAGGACGCCCGTGTCGCCGGTGTGGAACCAGCCGTCCGCGTCGTAGGCGGCCGCCGTCTCCTCCGGCTTCTCGTAATAGCCGAGCATCAGGGCATCGCCCTTGACAATCAGCTCGCCGGGGATGCCGGCGGGTTGGTCGACGCCGGTCTCGGGATCGACGACGCGACACTGGTAGCCGAGCGCCGGGTAGCCCGAGGTCTCGCAGCGATGCGCCTCGTCGTCGTCGAGCGACCCGAGCGAAACGCCGAGCCAAATCTCGGTCATGCCGTAGCCGGAGACCGTGTGCAGCGGCGCCAAGACCCGGGCCCCGCGCCGCGCGATGGGCGTCGCGCTCAACATGCCGGCGGCGAAGATGCCGACGCGGAGCGTGGAGAGATCGCGCGGACGCGCCTCCTGCGCCTCTGTCAAAGCCTTCATGTGCGCCTCGAAGCCGTGCATCATCGTGACCCCTTCGCGCTCGACCAGGTCCAGACATTCGTCGGGATCGAAAGTCTCGGTGATGACCTGCTTGGCGCCCGTCACCATGGCCATCAGCGCACCCTCCGAATAGCCGAAGGCGTGGAACAGCGGCAGATAGTTGAGGACCACGTCGATCGGCGTGATCGCCATGCGGAAGCCGCGTCGCTCGATGTTCGGGATCAATTTGTGGCTGTGCATCGCCCCCTTGGGAAACCCGGTGGTGCCGGAGGTGTACATGATCATCACCGGATCGTCCGGGTCCACGGCGTCGGCCCGCGCCCGGAGATCCGCCTCGGAGACCGCCTCGCCCTCGGCCTTCGCCTGGTCCCAGGAGACGGCGCCCGCCGCGACCTCCGCCCCCACGATCACCAGCCGTCGCATCTTGGGCACGCTCGCATCGTCGATCTCGATGCCCGTCTCCGGCATCGACAGCACCTCGCGCGCCATCGCCTGATAGTCGATCGGCCCCGAACGGTCGTGGGTGATCAGCATGACGCTGTCCGATTGGCCGACCACATAGTCGAGGTCGCGGGTCCGGAAGCGGGTGTTGATCGGCACCTGGACCGCGCCGATCTTGGCCAGCGCGAAGCTGATGAAGATCCAGTGGTCACAATTGTTGAGCCAGAGCGCCACGTGTTCGCCCGGCCCGATGCCCTGGACCATCAGCGCCTTGGCGGCGCGGTCTATCTCCGCCGCCTGGGCCCGAAAATCATGGCGGCGATTCTGGAACACCAGCGCCTCGCGCTCTGGATGACGCGCGGCCATGTCGTCGGCGAGATCGCCGAACCGTCGCTTCGCGTACCACTCCATCGCCTCGCTCCTCGTCGTTGCGCGGGCCGAAAGTCTCAATGCCGGTTGGCGAGGTCCAGAAAGTCCCGGTTGACGCAGTTCCTGAGCTCGCCGTCCCGAAGGTAGCCGAGCATGGAGCGGAACGCCTTGGCCCGAAGATCGCGCTGCCCCGGCACGCTGTAGAAGGCGGCGTGGGGCGAGAGCAAGAGGCGCCCGTCGATCCAGTCCTCGCGGGCGGTGAAGGCGCGGATCAGGGGATGGTCCTCCGGCGGCTCGCTCGGCAGCACGTCGAGGGCGGCGCCGGCGATTCGGCCCTCCCTGAGCGCGTCGTACAGCGCGTCGATGTCGACCACCGGTCCCCGGCTGGTGTTGACCAGCACGGTCGTCGGCTTGGCCCGGGTCAGCAGGTCGGCATCGACCAGGCGCTCGGTTTCGGCGCTCAAGGGCGTGTGCAGGCTGATGGTATCCGCCGTCTCGAACAATTCCTCGACGCATCCCATGCGGCGATAGCCGGTGGCTAGATCAGCGCCGTCGGGGAGGTAGGGGTCATGAAACACGACGTCCATGTCGAAGGCCCGGGCGCGCCTGGCGGCGGCGGTGCCGATCCGCCCGAGGCCGACGATGCCGAAGGTCGTGCCGCGCAGCCGCATGAGGCAACGCTCCGCCGCGTAGTCCCAATTGCCGCGCGGATCGGCGCGCAGGCAATCGTTGTAGCGGACCACCGCGCGCCTGAGCGCCAGCGCCATGGCGATGGCGTGGTCGGCGACCTCGGTGGTGCCGTAGTCGGGGACGTTGCAGACGGCGATGCCGCGGGCGCCGAAACCTTCCAGGTCCAGGCCGTCGAAGCCGACCCCGCCGCGCACCACCATCCGGCAGTTCTCCATCAGCCCCATCCGCGTCGTCACCAGCGGAGTACAGCGAAACACCAGGATGGCGTCCGCCTCGGCCCAGGAGTCCTCCGGCACCGCCTCGCCGTCGTCATGGACGTCGAGCGTAACGTCGAGTCCGGCGGTGATTTCCTCCTCGACCTCGAGGCCTTCCCACATCTTGTCGGTGATCAGAATACGCACGCCTCGCTCTCCCTTCCCGCTTTGCCGTCCCGGCCGGCTGTTCTACCTTCGAGACCCGGGGCGGGACAAGGCGTGGGAACGAAAGCGCTCGCGAACCGTCGATCGAACGCCGCGATCACTGGACGGCGAGGGCGCGGATCGACTAAGAGTCGACCGACAACCCACGCAGACGATATGTCGGGCCGAAGCGACGATCAGGCGCGGCGTGGAGACGGGCAATGTTGACACGGCTAGATTTATTGAACTTCAAGTCTTGGAGACATGCGGATCTGCGCTTCGGCCGCGTTACCGGGCTGTTCGGTCCCAACAGCTCGGGCAAGAGCAGCTTGCTGCAGTTTCTGTTGATAGCCGGATCGCCTCCTCAATGCGCCTGCGCCGGCCCTTGCCTGCAGTCCAAGGAGACACACTACATATAGTGGGTGTGGGTGATAACCGGATAGGCAAGTATTGCTGACCGGGCTGTTCGGTCCCAACAGCTCGGGCAAGAACAGTTTCTGTTGATGCTGAAATCAGACTAAGAACGCCACCGACCGGGGATTGGTCCTGGATCTCGGTGGTCCCGACCAGCTCGTCGATCTCGGCACATTTAAGAACGCCACCGACCGGGGATTGGTCCTGGATCTCGGTGGTCCCGACCAGCTCGTCGATCTCGGCACATTTCGCGACATGGTGCATGGCCATGACGAAAAAGCGACGATCGCCTGGCGACTGGAGTGGGAGGAATTCGAGCCGCTCGAAATTCCGGATCCCGCCGGGCGGCGGCGCGATGTCATGCTTTCCGGTCACGAGATGGCCATCGAATGCGAGGTTGCGCTTCGGCGCAATTCGATGAGCGCACGCCGATTGATGTACGAGTTCGAAACTGAGAAATACTCTTTAAGGCCAAAACCGACAAAACCCACTGAGTTCGTTCTCGGCTCTAGCTCGTTACGAGGGCCGGGTTTCGACTTTCAACGCAGCCGCGGTCGAGCCTGGCCGCTTCCTGGACCAATCAAGACGCATCTCTTTCCCGATCAAGCCAAAACATACTATCGGAACGCGGATTTTCTCGGCTATTATGAATCTGCATACGAGGAAACAATTGATAACGTCTATTATCTCGGGCCCTTGAGAGTGTATCCGAAACGCCTATACACATGGGCTGGCGCCAGACCCGTCGATGTTGGTCCACGTGGTGAAAGAACCATTGATGCGATCCTGGCGGCGACTTCAGAAGGCGAATTGTTGAACCTTGGTCTCAAAACAAAGCGACGCTCGTTTCAAGAAATGATCGCCCACTGGCTCAAGAAATTGGGGCTTATACAGGAGTTCAGAGTCGACGAACTAGTGAGCGGATCTAACACATACCGAGCCGTGGTGCTACGCGACCGTCGCGGTTACGAGGCATTGTTGACCGATGTCGGTTTTGGAGTGTCGCAGGTCTTGCCCGTTCTGGTGCTGCTCTACTATGTTCCAGAGGGCACGACCGTCATCTTGGAACAACCAGAAATTCATCTCCATCCTAGTGTGCAGAGCGGTCTAGCGGATGTGATATTGAAGGTGGCCGAAACACGCAACGTACAGGTAATCGTCGAAAGTCACAGCGAACACCTACTCCGCCGACTACAGCGTCGCGTTGCGGAAGGCAAGGTCGACGCCGAAGATATCTGCCTCTATTTCTGCTCCGTTCGTCGGAGTACGTCATCCTTACGAGACCTACAACTCAATAAGTTCGGCGAGATCCAAAACTGGCCTGAGTATTTCTTCGGTGACGACTTCGGCGAGGTCGCCGCGACGCAGAAAGCCGGTCTGAAACGGCGAATGGCGGCGGAATGAAGCTCAAAGCGGTCGTTGACACCAATGTTGCGGTCGTCGCCAACGGTCGTCGCACCCATGCCATCGCTGCGTGTCAATTACGCTGCATCGAACGCCTCGAATCGATCGTCGCCAGCGGAATGGTTTTGATCGATGATCGACAGCTGATTTTGAACGAGTATCGAAACCGACTTACGCCCACCAGAGGTCCAGCTGCGGGCGATAGGTTCTTCCTGCATGTATACAGACATCAACATGTAAGTGATCGCGTCCAATCGGTTCCCGTAACGCCGCGGGATGATATGCCGGATCACTTCGAGGAGCTACCGGACGATCCCCGGCTGGACACTTTCGATCGTAGGGACCGCAAGTTCGCCGCCGTGGCGCGGGTGGGACGAGCGCCGGTGTGGAACGCGACCGACAGCGATTGGGCGGAGCACGAACAGGCGCTGCGCGAGAACGGTATCGTCGTGGAGCAGCTCTGCCCGGAGCACGCCACCAGGGACGGACAGCCGTAGCCGGCGTGGGACGAGGAGGACGCGAACATGGACGAGCTGAAAATCGCGCGAGAGGCGGGAGGGATCGCCGTCGTCACCATCGACCGGCCGGCCAAGCGCAACGCCGTGACGCTGGCCATGTGGCGCGGGTTGGCGGAGATCGCGCGCGAGCTCGAAGCCGACGCAGGGGTCCGGGTGGTGATCGTGACCGGCGCCGGCGGCCATTTCTCGGCTGGCGCCGACATCGCCGAGTTCGCCACGGTGCGCGACACGCCCGAACGCGGCGCCGTCTACGAGGAGGCGACGGCGGCGGCCGAGAATTCGCTCCACGGCCTGGCCAAGCCGACGATCGCGGCGGTCGACGGCGTCTGCGTCGGCGGCGGGCTCGGCCTCGCCATCTGCTGCGACTTCCGCGTCGCCGGGCCCGAGGCGCGCTTCGGCATTCCCGCCGCCCGCCTCGGCATCGTCTATGCGCTCGGCGAGACGCGGCGCCTGGTCGACGTCGTGGGCGCCGTCGGCGCCAAGCGGATCCTGTTCTCGGGCGAGATTTTCGACCGGGAGGCGGCCCAGGCGCTCGGCCTGGTCGACGAGGCGGCCGACGGCCCGGCGTTGCCGGCGGCCCGCGCTCTTGCCACCGCCATGGCCGCCAACGCGCCGCTCTCGCTCGCCGGCGCCAAGTTCGTGGTCAACGCCATCACCGCCGGCCGGGGCGAGGCGGAGCGGGCGCCGATCGACGCGCTCTGCCTGGAGGCGATCGCCAGCGAAGACTATGGCGAAGGCCGCGCCGCCTTCCTCGAGAAGCGCCGCCCGAGCTTCACCGGGGCTTGAGAAGCGGCCATGGCGGGCGACCACGCGCGGTTGCCGTCGCGCGGCGCGGGCCCCCTCCTCCACCCCGCGCTCGCCGGCCTCTGGCTCCGCCCCTGGTTCGACGCCTTCGCGCTCCGCTTCATCGCCGACTGGCAGATGCCGATGGCGCGCGCTCTCGCGACGGCGCTGGCCGTGGACGGCGAACCCGAGACGTTTCGCCGGCGGCTCGCTCTCGCGCGACGCCCGGGCCCGGTGACGCGCGCAAGCTTGGCCGCCGTCGCGGCCGGGGGGCGGGCTTACGCACGCGCGGCGGCGGACTGGGAGGCGACGCTGTTCGCCCCGAGCCCGCCCACGCCGGAGGCGGCGATCGCGGCCGAGGTCGCGCGGCGGAGCGCGGCGGAGCGGATGATGCTGTCGCAAACTCGCTTCCTGCCCCTCGTCGCGCGGGGCGCGGTGGCGCCGCTCGGCTGGGACGTCGCCAGCCAAGAGGAGATGCACGCGCGGCACGGCGCACGGCTGGAAGGTCTCGCCTTCCCCGCGCCGGCGCCGGGCGAGGTTCGCCGTTCCCATTCGTTGCTCGGGCCCGACGGCGCGCAGTATTGGCTGCGGATGCCCGCGCCCTCCCCCCTGCTGGACGACGAGGCCTGGGCCCATGTGTATGAGCCGGCCGGCGTCGAGAACCCGGCGACGCTCGTCTTCCTGCACGGCATCTGCATGGAGCTGGAGTTCTGGCCCGACCGCTTCGACCCGATCCCGAGGCTCGCCCGGCGCGGAATTCGTGTGCTTCGGGTCGAGGGGCCCTGGCACGGCCGGCGCCGCGCGGCGGGCCGTTTCGGCGGCGAGCCGATCCTGGCCCGGGGGCCGCTGGGTATGGTGGAACTGTTCGAGGCCTGGGCGAGCGAGGCGGCGCTCTGGATCGAGTGGGCCCGGCGCGCGGGCTCGGGGCCGGTGGCGCTGGCGGGCGTCAGTCTCGGCGCGCTGACCAGCCAGCTCGCAGCCACGGCCGCCCGCGACTGGCCGGCGGCGATGCGGCCCGACGCCTTGCTGCTCGTGGTCACCACCGGCGACCTCGGCGCCATCATCACCGAAAGCGACCTTCCCGCCCGCCTCGGCCTGCCCGCGCGGATCGCCGAGGAGGGCTGGACGGCCCAGACCATCCGGCCCTGGCTGGCGCTGGTCGAACCCGGGCCGGCACCGGCGCCGGCGCCCGGGAACATCGTGATGCTGCTGGGCGAGGTGGACCGGGTGGCCCCCTTCGCCGGCGGCCTGGCGCTGGCGGATCGCTGGCGGGTGCCGGCGGCGAACCGCTTCCTCCAGCGCCGGGGCCACTTCTCCGCCAGCCTCTCGATGGGCTTCGATCCCCGGCCGATCGAGCGGCTGCTGGAGATCCTGGCGCGCCGGGGCGCGCGCCTCACTGGGCCTGACGGCGGGTATCCCGTGGTTTGAGGGCGATCCGCCGCCCTTCGCACGATGAGCGATAGCCGGCCAGCACCGGTCGTTCCTCAAAACCTCGTCGGCCGCTGAAATCCTGGCATTTCATCCCACCGCCGGCGAGTGTTGGCGGCCTGCGGACGATCGTCGTGATCCCCGTCGCCTTCGAGCGCGAGATCGTCCCGAGCCGCGCAACGTTATAGCGGGAAAACATCGCTCCGCGCCGACAAGTGGCAGTCCTGAAGCGGGAAAGACCACGGCCGCGGCTTCGGCCGACGTGCTCAGGCGGCCCGGGTCGCCTCCGCATGGCGCGAGAAGGCGGGCATCACTTCCTCTGCCAGCAGGGTGAGCGAGCGTCGGCAGAACGCCGGATCGTCCCACTCGTGCGCCATCACCGTGAGGACTCCGAAGGGACCCGTCTCGTCGCGTAACGCGACGAGTTTGTCGAGAACCGTGGCCGGCGAGCCCCACGCCACCATGGACTCGGCCACTTCGTGCCACTCGACCGCGTCTGGGTCCGGATGCCCTTCCGGCGCGATGAACCTCGCCAGCCCCCGCGCGTGCAGCGACGAGAGCAAATAGCGGAACCAGAAGCCCATGGCGCCGTCCGGATCGAGCAGATAGTCACGCGCCTCCTGGTCGCTCGGGGCGACCACGATGCTGCGCAAAACCCGCCAAATCTCGGGGTCGGGCCGCCGGCTCGCCAGCTCGCAGCCCTCGACGTAGCGCTCCCACTGGCTCCTCGTGTAGCGAGGCTGCAGGAAGCTCGACCCCGAGATCGGGATCCAGCCGCACTCGCCGGCCATCAGGGCGCTGCTCGAGCCCGGCGACAGGATCGAGACGGCGATCGGCGGATGGGGCTTCTGGTAGGGCTTCGGGAAGGCGCCGACGCCGAGCTCGATGCGGGAGACGTCCTCGAGCGTGACGTCCCAGTATTTGCCCTTGCGCCGATACGGGGGTTCGCCGTCCCAAATCGCGAGGATGTGTTCGATCGACTCACGGACCATCGCCCCCCGGTCGGTGTCGCCTCCGACGTCGAAGAGCTCAACGTCCGAGGACAGGCTGCCGGTGCCAATTCCCATCAGGAATCGGCCACGAGAAAGGTGGTCGAACAACGCGGCCTGCCCCGCGACCTGCGCCGGGTGGTGCTGCGGCAGGCAGAATACGCCGGTGCCTAGCTTGATTCGCTTGGTCTGCTCGATGAGCGTGGCGAGAAATACGAGCGGGGCGGTGATCGGCTCGACGGTGGCGCTCACGTGCTCGCCGATCCAACACTCGTCGAAGCCGAGCGCATCGGCGAGCAAGACGGTCTGACGGTCCTCTTCGAGAACCTCGGTGAAGTTCCGTTGCGGATCATGCACGGGCTGCATGAACATTCCTAGGCGCATCTTTGCATGCCTCCCTACCCTGTGGCTTGCCCGGCTGGACAGCTCACAGGTTAGTGGAACCGACCTCCCAACACCAGGGCGGCGATGCTCTGGCGCGCCCTCGGCGAGACCGGCTATGTCTACAATCGGAGCGCCGCCAATCTAGGCCGCGGAAAATAAGGCCGGCTGTGCCGGGCTCCTGGGAGAGATGCGATGCAGATCGTCGATTCACAAATCCACCTCTGGGCGAATGACAAAATGGCGCCGCCGCACCGGCAGGTTGCCACCTACTCGATGGACGACGCCCTGCGGGAGATGGCCGAGGCCGGGGTCGACGCGGCGGTGATCCATCCCCCCAGCGCGCTTGGCGAGGCGGTCAACGTGCTGGCGGTCGATGGGGCGCGCCAACACCCGGACAAGTTCTGCATCCTGGGGCATTTCGACCTGCGGAGCCCGACAGGGCTCGACGTGGTCAAAGGGTGGCGGCAACGGCCGGGCATGCTCGGCTTCCGGTTCACCTTCAACCAGCCACACCAGCAGAGCTGGTGGAGCGACGGCTCGCTCGATTGGTTCTGGGCGGCGTGCAAGCGCGAGGGGCTGCCGATCGGCCTGCTGGCCGGCGCACACCTAGCCGAGCTCGCCAATATCGCCGAGCGCCATCCGGGGCTGAAGCTGCATATCGACCACTGCGGCCGGGGCGGCGGGAGTTCGGGGGGGATCGATGATCCCGCCTTCGCCAATTTGGAAGAGATGCTGGCCCTGGCCAAATACCCCAATGTCGCGGTGAAGCTCTCCGGCGCGCCGAGCTATTCGAGCCAACCCTATCCCTATCGCAACATCCACTCGTATATCCGGCGGATCTTCGACGAGTTCGGCCCCGGGCGCTGTTTCTGGGGCACGGACATCACCCGCATGGCGTGCCCATACCGGCAATGCGTGACGATGTTTACCGAAGAGCTGCCCTGGCTCCGGGGGCGCGACCGGGAGCTGGTAATGGGGGACGCGATCTGCGACTGGCTCGGCTGGAGGCGGCACGGCGGCGCCGGGTAGACTTAGAGCATGATCAGGCGGAAAAGTCGGCTGTGCTAACGAGCCATGTCGCGATCTGGGGAAAGGCGATGACCAATGCCAAAACGGCCAGCATGGCGATCACGAACGGCAGCGCGCCGATGTAGATGTCCAAGATCCCTCGACCGGGGTCGGCATTGGCGGCTCGCATTCTGACCCCTTGCAAGACGAACAGGTTCATGCCGACCGGGGGCGTGATCAGCGACAACTCGAGCAAGATGACCATGACGATGCCGAACCACACCAGATCGACGTCGAGCGCGATCAGCATGGGGAGGATGATGGGGAGCGTGGTCACCATCATCGCGAAGCTTTCCATCATCATGCCGAGGATGACGTAGAGCACGCACAGGAACAGGATCAGCTCGAGCTGAGAAAGCCCGAGGCCGATGACCCAACGCGACAGCATGATCGGCAGTCCCAGCAGAGCCAGAGTGTTCTGCAGCAGGAAGGCGCCGATCAGGATGAACATCACCATCCCGGTGCTGCTGGCGGTGGAGAGAAACGTGTCCCTCAGCATTCGTAGATTGACCTTCCGGTTCGCGAGCGCGAACAGGAAAGCCCCACAAACCCCGAACGCGGCGGCCTCGATGGCGGTGGCGATACCGAGATAGATCGTGCCCAGCACCAGGAAGATCAGCACGAACACCGGCAACAGCGCAAACAGGCTGAGAAACCGGTCGCGCCAGGTGACGATTTCGACCGGCTGCGGGGCCATTTCGGGGCGAACCTTGGCGAACACGAAGATGACCCCCATGAAGCTCAACATCATGACCAGGCCCGGAATTACGCCGGCGATATAGAGCCGCCCGATGGAGGTTTCCGCGAGCAGGCCATAGACGATCAAGATGATGCTCGGCGGGATCAGGATCCCCAGGGTTCCGCCCGCCGCGAGGGAACCGAGCGCCAGCCGAATGTTGTAGCCGTGTGCCCGCATCGAAGGCAGCGAGACCGCCCCGATCGTGGTCGCGGTGGCGACGCTGGAGCCGGAGATCGCGGCGAACAGGCCGCAGGCCCCGATGTTGGTGTGCAGCAGGCCTCCGGGCAACCGGTTCAACCATTTGGCCAAGGTCTGATACATCGCGTCGGTGACGCCGCTGCGGAGCAGGATGTCGCCCATGAGCAGAAACAAGGGCACGACGGCGATGGAAATGCTGCTGTTCACGGCCCATGGGATATGCGCGTAGAAACCCCAGATCGGAGAGTCTATGAATACGCTACCTACCGTCATCGCGGTTATACCGAGCGCGACAGCGACGTAGAAGCCGAGGGCGAACGCGACGAGCAGGGTGAGTATGATGACGGTGAGGATGCCGAGCACGGCTCAATCGTCCCTCTGCTGGGCCAAGGGATCGACCGGTCGCATGACGGCGGCCCCGGCGACGAACCGGAACCCACCCGCGATGAGCATGACGATCGCTTGGGCCGTGAGCATCGTGAAACCGATAGCGGTCAGCGATTGCGCATATACGAGCGGCTGCGCGAGCATGGAATACGCGGTGGCGTCCAGGATGTAGGATTCGTAGGAGAGATGCCAAGTGTTGGCGGACAGCACCGCGGCCAGCACCACCGCCATCGCGATCGTCAAGAGGTTCAGGATCTCGCGCAAACGGGCCGGATAGAGCGGCATAATGACATCGATGCGAACATGGGCCCCCCGCGCGAGCGCGAAGGCCATGGCCCAGGTGCCGCCGAAGGCCAGGACTTGACCCGCGATCTCATCGCTGACCCCGGTGAAGGGCCCCCCGAGGCGGCGGCTCGCCGCATCTATCATCATGTAGAACGCCAGGGGCAAGAAGGCGGCGCCGGCCGCGACCGCCATCATCGTCGTGATGCGGCTTGTCACGTGCTCCACACGCTCGACAATCACGGGGATGGCTCTATCCGAGCGTTCAACCTGCATGCGAACGCACCTCCTCCTGAGACCGACGCGAGAGCGCTTAGGGCGCCACGGCCGGACGAGGAATCAGCTCAACGGGGTTATTGGCCGAGCGGGCCGGAAGCGACATGTGGCGTTGTCGCCATCCGGCTGCTCAACTGATGGATAACTGTCCCGCTAAAGCGCTACTCGACTTTGTGCCCGGTGATCGGCGCGACATGCTTTTTGAAGGCCTCCCGCCCTTCAGCGCCGACCCGATCGAACCACCAGGGCAGGATGACCTCGCTGGTGAGCTTCTCGAATGTCGGAGCCCACTCGGGCTTCGCCGGAATGGTCAGCGTCATGCCCTTCTCCTTGGCCAGCGCGACGCCGACCCGGTTGTTCTCAAAGCCGCCACCCCAAGCCACTTTCTTCATCTCGGGCACCGCGGCGAGGATCGCCTTGCGGGCCTTTTCGGACAACTTGTCCCAGCTCCTTTTGCTCACCACGACGTAGCCGACCGCGCCGGCGGTTCCGATGGCCGTCATGTGCGGGGCAACCTCCCACATGCTCAATCCCTTGACCTGGTCCGGACCGGTGATCAGGCTATCGATCACGCCCCGCTGCAAGGCACTGTAAACCTCGTTCATCACGATGTTGAGCGGTTCTCCGCCGAGCGCCTTGACCCATTGCGCGAGGCCCGGCGAATAGACACGGACCTTGTGGCCCTTGATGTCCGCCAAGCTGTTCACCGGATACTTGCTGTACAGGAAGGAGGCATTCCAATAAAAGTTGGAAAGGACCTTGCCACCCATTATGTCCTCGCGCGGCGCCACGATGTTTTGCAGCCACGCCTCGGCCACCTCCTGCTGCTGTTCCGGGCTCGTCGTGACACCCGCGAGGTCGGTCGCTTCGATCAGCGGGAAGTCGCCGGCGACGTAGGACGAGGTGACATCCGCGATATCGATCAGGCCGGCCCTCATGATGCGCAACATTTCGGTTCCGCCGATACCGATCTCGCCATACGTCAGGGTCTCCAAGCTCACCTCGCCATCGGTGATCTCGGGAAGCCGCTTCTCCAACCACCGCCAGAGGTTGTAGTGCGCCCCGACGCGATGGGCGGCCACACCCCGCCACTTGACCTTGTCCTGCGCCGACGCCTCGGGAACGAGGGACAGACGATCGCCGCTCAACGGGGACAGGAATACCGCAAGCAACGTGACCGCGATGGCGATCATCCATTTTCTTCTATACATGACGCTCCTCCAGGGGTTCGTTTCGATTTTCTCGCCACCCGAGCATTATGCGTGAAGGGTAGCCGCGAGGCAAAGCTAGCGCCTCCTATGATACCGCTGTCAAGTTGGCTGCTAGCATCGGGTATGCCTGCATGGTGGCGGTCTTCGTCTTCGCCAAGGACCCTGATGTTCGGCCTGCGGGAATTTCCGACCTGATCACGCCTCGCCTCGACGGCCCCGTACGCTCGAGCGCTGGCGGCTGGTCGTCACGGTCGATGTTGATCGCCTGGCCGATAATATTGCGGCCCGAGGGTGAGGCGGAGAAGCAAATGATCCAGTGAATTATGTGACCGCCGACGACTTCGCCGATCAGGTCGTGCCATTTGGCGAGCGCGACCTGGGCGGCATCGACAATCGTTTCCACCGCTCCCAAAATTTCGGCGCCACCCTCAGTTCGCCCATGGTCGGTAAAGACGAAAGCGCTTTGGGCGTGGCGCTCGTCGCCATGGCGAACACGGGCAAGAACATCCTCGCCCGGAGCACGCGACGACGTCGCGCGCGCATGGCCTCGATCCTCCTCGAAGCGTCAATCCCAAACCCGCTCCCACCGCCTGGTCTCGGCCGAGCGGTGGATCGCCAGCGCCGCGCGCAGTTCGCCGAGCGAATATTCCGCGCTCGCCTCCAGCGGCTTGCCGTCGAGCACCGCCCGGGCGAAGTCCTCCAGCTCGGGCGCGAAGGATTTCGTGTAGCCTCGAGGCCCGCCCACCCGCAAGCCATCGGGACTCGCGCCCTCGAACAGCACGACGCCTCGGGTGCAGCCGTGGTCGATGACGATTTCGCCCTCGGTGCCGGTGATCCGCCACCAGGGGTCCGGCTCGTTGACGGAGGTGTGGCGAAGCGCGTGGAAGGTGGCGGTCGAGCCGGACTCGAAGGCCAAGATCACGTCCGCGAGCGATTCCCCCTCCATGGCGCCGAAGGGATGGCCGACGACGGCGACCACCTCCTCGATCTCGCCCATCCACATACGCAGCGGCCTCAGCCAGTGCGAACCGCCGTCGATCACGATGCCGCCGCCCATGCGCGCGCGCTCCTCGCGCCAGGGCTCCTTGGCGAGCGAGGGGAGCTTGGTCGGATCCAGCACGTAGTTGGCGCGCGCGGTGACGACCTCGCCGATGCGGCCCTCGCGGACGAGCTCTCGCGCGGTGACGATCTCGGGCCAGTACTGGGCGTTCTCGGCGACCATGAAGACGGTGCCGGCCGTCCGCGCCGCCGCCAGCATCCGTTCGCAGGCATCCAGCGTCGCGGCCATCGGCTTTTCCAGCAGCACGTGCTTGGCGGCCTCGAGCGCCTGGATCGTCAGCCCTTCGTGCAAGTCGTGGGGCAGCATGAGGTCGACGGCATCGAACGGTACGCCTTCGATCGCGTCGTCCAGCGAGGTGAAGGCGGCGGCCCCGGTCTCGGCCGCGACCGCCTGGGCGCGTTCCAGAACAGGATCGACCGTGGCCACGATACGGATGCGCGGGACCTCGCGAAGGGCGGCCAGGTGATGGGCGGCGATGCCACCGCAGCCGACCAAGGCGAGCGTCAGTTGCGAAGCCATGTGCGTTTCTCCCTCTCCCCGCCTGCGATGCTAAATCATCCCACGGTCTTACAAAACGTCGCGGAGCCAAGGGACGGCGCGGCGCGCCCGACCGATCTACGCCGACAACTCGAGCATCACCTTCATCGCGTCGTCGGCCTTGGTGTCGGCCAGCTCGAAGCCGCGCCGGATATCGCCCAGCGGCAGGACGTGGCTGACCATGGCGTCGGCCCGGACCTTCCTCGAGGCGATCAGGTCCAGGGCGGTTTCATAGTTGCCCGTGCTGTATCCGGAGGTGCCGATCAACGAGATCTCGGGATTGCTGACCGCGTTGGAATCGAAGCTCAGCGGTCCATCGAAGATCGCCACGAGGATGATGCGGCCCTGCCGGTTCACGGCCCGGAGCGCCTCCTCCATCAAGGCGGGCACGCCGACCGTCATGAAGACCACATCCACGCCCTCGCCGTCGCACAAGGCCTTGATCTCGTCGACAATCGAGCGGCCATCGGCGAGCACGCCGTGGGTCGCGCCCAAGTGGCGAGTGGCGGTATCTAGGCAGTGCGGCTGGCGATCCACGCAGATGATCTGTGCCGCCTCCGCCCGGCTGGCGGCCGCCGCGACGGCCATTCCGATCGGTCCCGTGCCGATGATCGCCACGTTCTCGCCGGCTCGGACACCGGCGCGCTCGACGGATCGCACGCCGACCGCCAAGGTCTCGATCAGCGCGCCTTCGACGTAGGAGAGGTGGTCCGGAAGGTGGTATGCGCCCCGGGCGGGCGCGGTGACGATCTCGCCGAAGCCGCCCGGCCAGTCGGGCGTGCCCATCACCGTTCTGGCGGGGCAGATCTGAGATTCGCCCGCGCGGCACCAGCGGCAATCGCCACAGGTCCGATACGGCAGGAGGGCGACGCGGTCCCCCGGCGCGAAGCCGGTGACGTCGGCGCCCACCTCGACCACCCGGCCGGCGAGCTCGTGCCCCATGATCGACGGCGGCTTGCGAAACGGGTGCGTCCCCTTGAAGGCGTGCACTTCCGAGCCGCATATCCCGGTGGCACCCACCTCGATCAGAAGATCGTCCGCCTTGTCGAGGCGGGGCGCCGCCGTCTCGATGATCCTCAGTTTTCCGATCGCTTCGAGCAGGGCCGCCTTCATCGTCTTCGTCCTCGCCGAATTGCCGGCGTTTGGGGGTCCGTCATCCCTCTGGCGCGCCCGCGGGCATTCAACTCGAGCCAGCTTGGCGGCGCTCCAACGGCTTGCTTTTCGAGCCGTCACCGTTGGGGTTGGAGCACCGCTTCGACGCCGGCAATCGCCGTACGATGCATGACCCGCCGCCGGGATGCCGGATCATAGGGCATGACCAGATGCATGGTCCAGGTGTTGTCCCCCATCGGAACGTCGTGATCCTCGTTGCCTTCGAGTGCGAGATCGTCCCGAGCCGCGCAACGCAATTGCGGGAAAACATCGCTCCGCGCCACGAAGCGGCAGTCGGCGATGGGGAGGAGCCATCCGGAGAATCCCGGATTAGGCCGGCGCGACCTTGTCAGCGCGCGGCGCTTTGCTAGTCTCCGCCCGCAAGCCGCCTTTTTTGGCATCCGAATTCGGGAGGGAACCATGCTGCTCGACGTCCGCACCTACACCTGCCGCCCCGGCACCATCAAGAAGCACCTGGAGCTTTACGAGAAGATGGGCAAGGGGCCGCAGAGCCGCAATCTGGGCCAGCCGCTGGCCTATCTCGTCACCGAGACCGGCGATCCCAACCAATACGTCCACATCTGGGTCTACGAGAACGCCGGTGACCGCGAGACCAAGCGCACCGCCATGCAGGCCGACCCGGAATGGCTCGCCTATACCCAAGAGAGCGCCAAGCTCGGCGCGCTGGTCAAACAAGAAAACAAGCTGATGCGGCCGGTCGACTTCTACCCGATCGCGCGGTGAGGGAGGTGCTGCGGCGCGCGCGCGATCGCCGCGCCGCCACCGCCACC
This sequence comes from Alphaproteobacteria bacterium, assembly GCA_965225945.1. Taxonomy (GTDB): domain Bacteria; phylum Pseudomonadota; class Alphaproteobacteria; genus JASLMY01. The sequence continues at coordinate 53,791 of CBDDBZ010000024.1, forward strand.
TTCCGGGTGGACGCGGGGCGCTGGGGTGAGTTCACGCCGCGGCGAGGGCTGGCATGTCGGCTATCGGGGGTAGACTCCCCGTCGGGCCGGGGGGGGGCCGATTCGGTCATTGATAGCCACGAATTGACATTCCGTTGTTCTGAACTGAAGGCCGCATCCCCGCAGCCGCATCGCAATTGCAACCGTCGTTCGACTGGCTGCTGCGATCAAGCATCACTCAGAATGCCCAGCCGGCGCAAAAGCGGATAGCGACGATCGATGATCTCGCGCAGCGTCGATTCCTTGATGCGAAACCGGCCACTGCGCGCCAAGTGGTGGACAACGCTGCGCGAGGTCAAGCGGTGATTGGGAGCAACCAACGCCGCGGCCTCTGCAAGCGCGGCCTCCAGCTCCTGCCTCAGGGCCAGCCGAAGCCGCTGCTGTCTCGGGTACAGTCAAGGCAACTGGATCAGGGTGTTCAGGTCGCTGGCAGGACCCCAGGGGGAAGCGCCGCGCAGTGGCGCGCGATCTCACCGGGTCGCGTGAACCATACCCGCTCACGATGCGGGTGCTCGGCGCAATGCGCCAGAGCCGTGCGCAACACGCGCAAGCGAAACGGCTGGCCGACGATGTAAGGGTGCAGCGCGATTGCGCAAACTAGCGGTCTGTCAACGCACTGCCGAACCATTTCGTCGAACTGGTTGACGATCATGTCGGCAAAGTCACGCGCACTATGGTGTCGGTGCAGCTGTGCGGTAAAGTCGTTGAGCTCCAGCGGATAAGGAACCGCCAAGATTCGACCGGAGCGGGTCTTCAACCAAATCGGCTGATCGTCGGCCGGCCAGTCGAGCAAATATTGATACTGAGCTTCCTGCAATAAATCTGGCGTCACCGCCGTTTCGGACAAGCTCGGGCTCAACCAGCCAGCTGGCAGGGTGCCGCTTCCCTGCGCAATCGTATCGGTTACGGTGCGGATAAGATTGTCTTCGTCCTCTGTCCACATACCCCGCTGCAACTCGGAACTGGTCCGGCCATGGGCGATGATCTCGTCCCCCCGCGCGACAATGCGGGCCGCGATCCGCGGTTGCGAACGAAATATCAGACTGTTGACCGTAAAAGCAACGGGCAGCCGCAATCCGTCGAGCATCGCAACCAAATTCCACAATCCGACACGGTGACCGTAGTCTCGCCAACCATAGTTTCGTTCGAGCTTCCACCCGCTCCACTGGCTCTGGCCGCTCGACCGGTCTTCGGCGACTCCGGTGCCGAATGCGAAATGCTCAACCGCTACTGAAACATAGAACGCCAGCCGTTTGTTTCCCGGCCAGGAGTAATCCGGGCGTCGGTCGATGACTGAGTAATCGTAACGGCCGTGGTGTGGGAGCATGGGTCAACTTCCTGGCACAACACCCGCTGGCAACGCAGTGACATGTCGTGCGATCGCACGGGGATGAGCGAACCAGATAAGATCGCGCTGCGAATGATGGGCAATGTGCGCGAGCGCGTCGCGGACCAGCTTTAGCCGGAATGGCTGCCCGACCGTCATGGGGTGCATCGCAACCGCGCAGACGAGAGGCCGCTCGGTGCATTGTTCGATCATTTCATCGAACTGGTCGACGATCATATCAGCGAATTCACGTGCGCCCTGATGCCGAAACAGAATTGCGATTGAGTCGTTGACCTCCAACGGATATGGGACAGACAGGATCCGACCGCTACGCGTCTTCATCCAGAACGGTTGATCGTCGGCGCACCAATCCATGATGTACTCGTAGCCGGCCTCCTGAAGGAGATCGATGGTAACGTCACTATTGGACATCCCGGGGCCCATCCATCCGCGTGGAGGGTTGCCCTCATGACGTTCGATGGTCTCCGTGACGGAGGCGATCATTCGCGCCTCGTCCTCGGCCCACATCGAGCCTTGATGCTCAGACTGGGTGCGACCATGACCGATCACTTCATCGCCGCGCGCGCGAACACGTTCCATGATCTCGGGACACTACTCGTAGATCAGACCTTGCCTATCCGGTTATCACCCACACCCACTATATGTAGTGTGCACCCATTTTCCTGAGTAAAGCTCGGTGCAGGTCGAAGCGGAGATATCTCCGGCGATGCCGAGCAGGGACTCGGACGGCATTGTAGCGCCTTTTAGGCGACACTTTAGCGTGGTGGAAATCCTAATCATTGAGTCGGATTTGGCAAAACGCCACGTTGCATAAAGGACCGTCACTTCATTGAAATTTATCTGAAATCGGAGGTGAACGACACCGATGGAATATTCCAGGAAATCAGAGCTTCATTGAATTGTAGGATTCGAGTGCCGGATTATTCACAAATAGCTCTGTGAACTGGTTTTCAAGTTCGCTCAATACGTCATATGAAGTAAACGGATTGAGGATCACGTTCTTGCGTGTCGCTTCGTCTTCGCTGCGACTCAAAACGCGCAGGAGACTAACAGGCGCGGACGGGTTCTTCGCAACGATTCGTGCCAGCGCGTCGCTTTCTTCGACTAGTGCCGTCAATCGCTCAGACGATGTCGTTTCATCAGCAGCTTCCCGTCTGGCCGTGGGTTTCTTCGTTTTTCCCTTGGTCGCCACCGTTCCGTCCCCCGATGTTAAGTACGTGACGTGAATTAAACTCCGGTTCGGTTTTCAGAACAATCAAGAATTAGCCGGATCGCCTCCTCAATGCGCCTGCGCCGGCCCTTGCCTGCAGTCCAAGGAGACACACTACATATAGTGGGTGTGGGTGATAACCGGATAGGCAAGCGTGAACCATCAAGCCGACGCCACGACGCCGACCGCGGGCGGCGCCAAGGTCCGCTACATCAACGCGGAATGGCGGAACCGGGAGGACAGCCCGCGCATCGGCTCACGCGAGAGCCGGCGCGCCATGACCTCGTTCCAGGACGTGCTGGTGCACGACGTCAGGGCCGAATTCCAGGCGGGCCAGATCGATCTCGACCGCTCGGGCTTCACGCTGTGCGAGAACCTCACCGAATGCGGCGACTTCCGCGACGACGCGGTGATCGAGGCGCAATACTATCCCGAGATGATCGACCTCGTCCGGCGGATGAGCGGCGCCGACCACGTCTTCGTCAGAGCGCACCTCGTACGCACCGAAATACCCACCGATTTCAACGACGGCTACGCGCGCTTCGTCCACTGCGACTTACAACATCCGGCTGATCGAGGAATTGGCGCATGAATTGCTGGCGCGATACGACGTCGAGGCGAAGCCGAACTGGACTTACGCCTGGTACAACACCTGGCAGCCCTTCGATCATCAGGTGCAGAAAAATCCGCTCGCCGTGATCGACTGGCAAAGCCTGCCCCTCGAGGACGTGATCGACTACTATTATACTGGCCGCGGCCTCGACAGCCTGACCGCGGCGCCCGTCTACAGCCCCGACCATCGGTTCGATCCCGGGGATGGAGACGACCGAGACACTGGTGATCAAGCAGTCGACGCGCGGCCCGGCCGGGCGGCGTATTGCCCGCACACTTCCTTCGATCTGCCCGGCAGCGACGACTTGTTGCCCCGGCGCAGCATCGAAACTCGGTTCCTCGCCGTCTTCGAGGACGCCGCTTAAAACACCAGCTCCACCAGGTAGGGACCTTCGGAGCGGAGGCCGGCGTCGAAGGCGCGCCGCAGGCCGTCCAGATCGTCGGCCCGGCTCGCCTCCACCCCCATGCCTCGGGCCATTTGGACCCAATCCAGGTCCGGCCGGTCGAGGCTCAGCATGTCGATCGCGCGGGGGCCGGGATTGCGGACACCGACGTTGGTGAGCTCGCCGCGCAGGATGTCGTAGCTGCGGTTGGCGAAGATCAGCACGGTGATGTCGAGGTTCTCGCGCGCCATGGTCCAGAGCGACTGCGGCGTGTACATGGCGCTGCCGTCGCCGATGAAGGCCAGCACCTTACGATCGGGACAGGCGATCTGGGCGCCGATCGCCACCGGCATGCCGTAGCCGATCGCGCCGCCCCGGTTGTTGAACCAGTCGTGCGGCGGCGCGCCGGCGGTGAAGGGGAAGAAGCCCCGGCCGGAGGTCACCGATTCGTCGACCACGATGGCGCCTTCCGGCAGCAGGGAACCGATCACCTGGGCGATACCGTCGAGCGTGACGGCGCCGCTGGGCGCCTCCGGCCGGCCCGCCGGCGCGACCTGGGCCGGCGGCCTCGTGTGGGCGTCGAGCTCGCCGGCCAACGCCTCCAAGGCAGCGACGATGTCGCGCTCCACGCCGGCGAGCTCCACCACCTCGCAAGCCTCGGGCGTCAGCGCGCTGGGCTTGCCGGGATAGGCGAAGAAGGCCACGGGCGCGCGGGCGCCGACCAGCACCAGTCGCTCGACCTCGCAGAGAACCGCCAAGGCGCGCTCGACGACATAGGGAATGCGCGCCACCTGGACCCGGCCCGCGCCCCGGGCGAGCCGAGTGTTCGAGCCCTCGCTCAACAGGCCGCAGCCGGTCGCCGCCGCGATTCGTCCCGCTAGCTCCAGCCCCCTTTCGCCGAGCGCCTGGCCACCGAGGAGGAGCGTCGCCTTGCCGCCGCTGGCGCGGAGCGCCTCGGCCGAGGCGCGCACGGCGTCCTCCGAGACCGCCTGGCGCGGCGCCGGCTCGCGCGCCGTCACCACATTCGCGGCCTCGTTCCAAGCGCTATCGGCGGGCAGGATCAGGGTCGCGATCCGGCCGGGAGCCTGGCGCGCCGCCTCGATTGCCAGGGCCCCGTCGGCGGCGATGGTGGTCGCGTCGGGCGAGGTCTTCACCCAATGGGACATCGGCCGGGCCACGCCTTCGACGTCGGAGGTCAGCGGCGCATTATGCTGGATGTGGTGGACGGCGTGGGTCGCCGACGATGTTGACGATGCCCGAATTCGCCTTCTTGGCGTTATGGAGGTTGGCCAGCCCGTTGGCGAGGCCGGGTCCCAGGTGCAGCAGGGTCGAGGCCGGCCGCTCGCGCATCCGGTAGTAGCCGTCGGCGGCGCCGGTGACCACGCCCTCGAAGAGGCCCAGGACGCAGCGCATTCCCGGCACATGGTCGAGGGCGGCGACGAAATGCATCTCCGAGGTGCCCGGATTGGCGAAGCAGATGTCGATGCCGCCGGCGAGCAGCGTGCGGACCAGGCTTTCGGCGCCGTTCATGTCGCCCCCTCCCGTCTCGAGCAAGGCCGCCCGGCGAGGAGCGGCGAATCGCGTCCGGCATAACCGGCGGGGCGAGAAATGCCAAGCGACAAGGGACCGATTTCGACTACCCTGCCCGCATGCACAGGCTGCTCTTTCTCGATCCGGGCCACTTTCACGCCGCGCTCACGCTTCGCGCGGCCAATCCCCGGGTCGCAGACGAGATCCATCTCCATGCGCCCGAGGGGCCGGAGAGCCAGGCCTTCGTCGATCTGGTGGAAGGCTTCAACGCCCGGGCCGACGCGCCGACGGCGTGGCGCTTGGAATGCCATCTCGGTGCGAATTCGCTTCACCGGTTGATCGAGGAGCGCCGCGGCGAGATCGTGATCCTGGCCGGACGCAACGATCGCAAACTCGCCACCATCCGCCGTCTGCGGGAGGCCGGATTCCACGTCCTGGCCGACAAGCCCTGGCTTACCGGGGCGGGGGCGCTGGGGGATCTCGCCGCCGCGACCACGCCCGGCCGGCCGCTGGCGATGGACATCATGACCAGCCGGCACATGGCGCTGGCGCGCCTGCGCCGCGCGCTCGTCGGGCAATCGGAGCTGTTCGGCGCCTTCGAGGCCGGGGGGCCCGGGCCGGCGATCGAGCAGACCTCCCGCCATCACATCCACAAGCTGGTGAACGGCCAGCCGCTCCGCCGGCCGGACTGGTATTTCGATTGCCGGGTCCAGGGCGACGGGCTGGTCGACATCCAATCGCACCTGGTCGATCAGGCGCAGTGGTTGATCGCGACGCTGCACGGCCCGGAGGCCGAACGCGACATCGAGGTGATCCGGGCCCGGCGGTGGCCGACGCCGGTCGGCCGCGAGCTCTACGCCGAGAGCACGGGCGTCGAGGACTATCCGGAGCTGCCGGCCGGCGTGGTGGTGGACGATGTCATCCAGCTCGCCTGTAACGGCGTGATCGAATTTTCGATCGGCGGCGTGAGGGTGCGCCAGCGGGCCGAATGGGGCGCCCGCGAAGCGGAAGGCGGCGGCGACCAGCAGCACGCGGTGGCGCGCGGCAGCGGTGCGCAACTCGTCCTGCGCCAGGGGCCGGAGACCAACCACGCGGCGGAGCTGCATGTGGCATCGAGCGGGGCCCGAGATTTGGAATCCCGCCTGGCCGCCGCGGTCGCGGCGCTGGCCGCCGACTTTCCCGGCCTTTCGATGGCGCCCTCGGAGCTCGGCTTCCGGCTCACCGTCGCGCCCGGGCTCGACGGCGGCCACGAGAGCCACTTTCCCCTGGTGCTCGACGAATTCTTGGATCTCTTGGACGGATCGGGCGACGGCGCGGCGCTGGCGGCGCGGATCGGTGCGCGCTACGCCCTCCTCGCCCGGGCTCGAGAAATTGCCGAGGATATCCCCCCGCCGCCCGACGCGCCCTAGAGCCCCGTGAAGCAGTCCTTCGCGTCGCTCAGGTCTTCTTGCGCCTGTAGCGGAGCCGGCGTTTCTTCCGCTTGCCTTTCCGGATCTTGGACGCTTGCCTATCCGGTTATCACCCACACCCACTATATGTAGTGTGCACCCATTTTCCTGAGTAAAGCTCGGTGCAGGTCGAAGCGGAGATATCTCCGGCGATGCCGAGCAGGGACTCGGACGGCATTGTAGCGCCTTTTAGGCGACACTTTAGCGTGGTGGAAATCCTAATCATTGAGTCGGATTTGGCAAAACGCCACGTTGCATAAAGGACCGTCACTTCATTGAAATTTATCTGAAATCGGAGGTGAACGACACCGATGGAATATTCCAGGAAATCAGAGCTTCATTGAATTGTAGGATTCGAGTGCCGGATTATTCACAAATAGCTCTGTGAACTGGTTTTCAAGTTCGCTCAATACGTCATATGAAGTAAACGGATTGAGGATCACGTTCTTGCGTGTCGCTTCGTCTTCGCTGCGACTCAAAACGCGCAGGAGACTAACAGGCGCGGACGGGTTCTTCGCAACGATTCGTGCCAGCGCGTCGCTTTCTTCGACTAGTGCCGTCAATCGCTCAGACGATGTCGTTTCATCAGCAGCTTCCCGTCTGGCCGTGGGTTTCTTCGTTTTTCCCTTGGTCGCCACCGTTCCGTCCCCCGATGTTAAGTACGTGACGTGAATTAAACTCCGGTTCGGTTTTCAGAACAATCAAGAATTAGCCGGATCGCCTCCTCAATGCGCCTGCGCCGGCCCTTGCCTGCAGTCCAAGGAGACACACTACATATAGTGGGTGTGGGTGATAACCGGATAGGCAAGGATCAGACTACTCGCGTTCTGCGCCGCAGGAATTTGGAACTCGTCGAGCACGTCCAATAAACGCCAAATTCCGACCCGAAGGCCATAGTCACGCCAGGCATGATTGCGCTGGGTTTGCGGCGCATCGGTCTTGAACGCGGGGTCGGAGCCCAAGCCAGTGCCGAATGCGAACGTCTCGATGTTATTGCCGACGTAGAATGCCAGTCTCTTACCGTCGGGCCAATCATAGATTGGCCTTTCGTCGATCATCGACAGATCGTAGCGACCGTGAGTCGGTAGCATTGACAATTCCTCGGATGACAGCCGGTTCCGGCCATCAGAGTAGCCATTCTTGGCCTCCACGGCAATGCAGAAGCCGATCCGCGCAGGCTGGGTACTCTGCGTGCCGTCCATGCGGCCGGCGATGGCGATTTCCGAAGGCTGACTGACGGATTTCTCACCATCGAGGCACACCTCTCCCGTCGTTTTCCTCCCTGCGATGGCTGCGTAGATCAAGCCGGCACCGGCGGCGTACGCAGCCGGACCATGCGCGCCAGGATCAGTCCAAAGATCCGTCCCGACACCAAGGTCTCGGCCATCCAGTGCGGGAGAAATGGGTCAACATTCTCCTGTTAGCACCTGCTAATATTACGGAGAGTCTTGGGGGAACACCAGACGTCGATTCGGCGATTCCCGACATTCGACCGCCAAGCTCGTCTATTGGGGGTATGGTCCCCGTCGGGTCGGAGTGGCCGATTCGGTGATTCATAACCAATGCCACAGTACACGACTCGTTCATGCTGGCTTTGGCCTGGGCACCTGGACTGGTGGTTTTCCGGGGACGAGGAAACGAATCAGCTCAATGGCTTGACGCCTGTCGATAGGATTGACGAGCTGTCGCCTTATCCACTCGAAACCGTATCGGAAGATGGATTTTGCCATCCTTTTGTGGGTTTTGAGGCGGATCGGCTCGGCCTCGTGGAGCCAATCGCCGACTTTGTGCGCCCAGCAGAAGGTGATGGAAAGGACGGCGGTGAGCTTGGAGATGCGCTCCGGGTCGGTCATGTGGGTGTCTTCGAGGTTGAAGCCACGGGTTTTCAAGGCGGCGAAGAGGGTCTCGATTTGCCAGCGCTGGGCGTAGATGGCCAAGGCCTCCTCGGGCGCGTCGTTGGTCACGACGATCAACAGTTCGCCGGTCTTGAGATGGAGCGCGGCGACGAAGACGGGCCTGGCCTTGGGTTTTCTGGCCTCCGAGAGGCGCCTGGCGTTGGAGAGGATGCGGCTTTCCCCGGGTTTGAGGTCGCGAAACAGCTCCCTCGCCTTGACCATGCGACCACGCGTGTTGGCGATCTTGATGTTGGATCGGATGCGGATGTGAAAGGGGATGGCCTTTTCCTGCAACCATGCCAGCCAGGCGTCGCCGATGAATTCCCGGTCGGCCAGGAGGCTGGCGATCTTGTCGACCCCGAAGAGCCGGAGGACGTGTTCGAGGATCGCGATCCGCTCCTTGGTATTGGAATTGCCCGCCTTGTCGAGCACCCGCCAGCACACGGGAATGGCGATGGCGCGGTTGACGATGCCGATCATCAAGATGTTGACGTCGCGGCGACCCAGCCGCCAGTTGGTCCGGTCCATGGTCAGCCGCCACGGCCCCGCCTGGAGCCCCATCATCGCGACCAGGAACTCGGCGAGGCGATCGTAATCGAAATCGACTTGCTCGAAAAACCGTTGCAGGCGCCGATAGTTGGAGCTGGATCGCGCGCGCCCCGGAAAGTGGCAGGCCAAGTGAGAGAGGTTCACCGTCCGGGCGACGAACACGCCGAAGACCAAGACGCAAAGGCTCTCCAGACGGCTCTTGCGAAAGGCGAAGCCGCATCGTAGCGTCTCACGCAGGGCGTTGATCGGGTTGTCTCGCATGATTTCCCTCTTGACTCGTCGTGGAGTGAATCGGGAATCCTACAACCTTTTCAACGTCCTACGTAAATGCCGTCGTGTACCATGAACCAATGCACAAAACACGACATTCAGATTAGCTAATGTATAGTCAGTTCAGCTCCGGTCGGTCCTCAATGGCGACCGCGATCCGGCGCGTCGCGATGTCGGCGAGGGGCGAGGGATGGCCGGCGCTACCCTATGCGGCCCGTTACCTGCTCGGCGCCTCGGTACAGAATATCGCGCAGAGCCGAAACGGCTCTCTCGTGGAAAGCCACCGCCACGGGGTCCATGTCGCGAGTCGGAATGGGCGTGGGCTCGAAGTGATGATAGCCGTCCGTGCCGCGCACCAGGGCGGCGCTGTCCCAAGCGCCGACAATCTGCCGCGAGCGGGTGGGCATGTAGTGCAGTGAGATGCCGATGCGTCGGTCGTGCGAGGAGTTCGGTCCAGAGGCATGGGCAATGCGTACGTTGTGGATCGACATCTCCCCCGGCCCGAGCGCCATTGCCACGGTCTTGCTCTCGTCGACTTCGACCGCGATTTCTTGGCCCCGCGTGAGCATGTTGTCGGCATGGAAGGTATCGTCGTGGGGCAGCGCCTCTTCCGCATGGCTTCCCGGCAGCACGCGCATGCAGCCGCTCTCCACCGTTGCCGGCGAAAGAGCCAGCCAGGCGGAGACCAAATCGGTGGCATCCAGGCCCCAGTAGTTCAGGTCCTGATGCCACGACACATAGCTTGGGCTGCGGGCCTCCTTGATCCAGAAGATGGTGTTCCAACAAAGAATGTCGGGACCGATGAGATCCTCGACCACATCCAAGATGCGGGGGTGGCGCATCAGGTCGTCGAGCCACTTGAACAGCAGGTGCGACTTGTTGCGCTGGCCACCCTGGATGGGCTGGCCCTGTTCTGCCTCGAAGGCCTCCAACCGGCCCCGCAGATCTGCGACTTCATCCTCGCGGAGGATCGGGATCGGGAAGAAGATGCCCTCGCGCTGATATTGCGCAACGGCAGCTTCACTCAGCACCTTCGCCATGGCGGCTCCTTTGGCGCGCGGGCGTGGTGAACGCGCGAGCAGATCTTAGTCCAAATCATGCCAGGCGTCATGGCCCGCGAGCAACATCGGCAATGTCGGGGTAGGGTCACGACGGCAGGGAACGTGAAGCCTGCCCACCCCGCCGGTGCCATGTTCGGCTATTATCGGTCCCGCTATTATCGGTCCCGAGGGAGTCAGCTGGGGACTGTCGGTTCATGGGAGATCGAAGCAATGAGTTCAGACAATATCGACGTGGTGGCCGACGCCCTGGCCGAGGCCTGGCGCTCGGGCGGCAGCGTGGCGCCGCTGGACGAGGCGTCGTGGCCGACCACGCTCGCCGAGGCCTACCGGGTCCAGGATGAACTGGACGCGCGGCTCGGCTATGAGCTGGCGGGCTGGAAGATCGGCATCACCAATCGCGCCGGCATGAAGACCCACGGCCTCGACCATCCGGTCATGGTCGGCCGGCTCTATCGGCAATTCAGCCAAGACAGCCCCGGGCGGTTTCGCATGGCGGACTTTCGCAACGCGCCGATGGTCGAGGGGGAGTTCGCCTTCCGGCTGGGCCGCGACCTGCCGCCGCGCGACGCGCCTTACGGCGAGGCGGAGGTGCGCGAGGCGGTCGCGGCGGTGATCATGACCGTGGACGCGGTGGACACCCGCTGGGGCGTGCATCCCTTCGATCTGACGATCTATCAGGGCAACGCCGACAATGCCTGCGCCGGCGCCTTCGTGATCGGCGAGGAACTCGACGGGTGGCGCGGTCTCGACCTGGCGAGCCTTCCGGTCCATCTCTACCTGGACGGGCAGATCGCGAGCGGCGCCGCCTGGCAGGGCGAGCAACGCTGCACCTTGGACGAGCTCTACCGGGCGCTGCGTTGGGCGGCGAACGAGCTATCCCGGCGTGGCCTCGGCTTCCGGGCCGGCCAGGTGATTTCCACGGGCAGCCCGCACGAGCCGGTGGCGGCGCGACCGGGGGCCGAGATCGTCATTCGCTACGGCGACATCGGGGAGATCCAGGTGCGCTTCGACGCATAGGCGATGTCCGGATCCGGCACGGCGTCGCGCGCCGCCGGCGACATGATTTCGAGGGAGGATGGAATGAAAGTCGGCTTTATCGGTCTGGGCGGCATGGGCAAATACATCGCCCTCAACATCGCCCGCGCCGGCTTCGACCTGACGGTCTGCGACCTGCGCGAGGACCCCGTGCGGGAGCTGGAGGGCCACGGCGCCACGTCGGCGGCGACCCCGAGGGAGGCGGCCGAGGGCGCGGACATCATCCTGGCCTCGCTGCCGAACGAGGCCGCGACAGAGCTCGTCGCCTTCGCCGAGACGGGCGTGCTGGCGGGCGCCGGGCACGGCGCCATCTACGTCGAGACCAGCACGATCAGCCCCGGGCTGGTCAGGCGCATCGCCGAAAAGGCGGGGACGCGCGCCATCGCCGTCATCGACGCGCCGGTCAGCGGCAGCGTCCGGCAGCGGGAGGAGGGCACGCTCTCGATCATGGCCGGCGGCGAGGCCGACGCCATCGCCAAGGCCATGCCCGTGTTCCAGGCCTACGGCGAGAACATCTTCCACGTGGGCGGCGTCGGCGCGGGGGCGACGATCAAGATCGTCAACAACATGACCATGGCGACCAACATGGTCTCGGCCCTGGAGGCCATGGTGCTCGGCGTCAAGGCGGGGCTCGCGCTCGACACGATTCGCGATGTCATCAGCGTCAGCAGTGGCGGCAGCGCCGTCTTCGACACGATGATGCAGAAGATCCAGTCGCAAAGTTTCAGGCCCGAGCAGGGCGGAATCGCCAAGCAGTCGCTTCGCACCGTGCGCAAGGATTCGAGCCTGGCGATGGACCTCGCCTCGGAGCTGAACGTGCCCCTGCTCGCCAGTGCCGCCGCTGCCCAGGCCTGGATCGCGGCCGAGGCGCGAGGGCTGGGCGGCATGGAGATTCACGCGCTCCTCTCGGTCCTGGAAGAGCTCTCGGGCGTCCAGGTCCAGCCCGACGAGTTTTCGGACGACTGAGGGTCCGACGCGAAAGCCCCCGATCAACGAATCGAGACGGACCGAGATGCCGGCAAGGTCGAGCAACGTGTTCTCGCCAGCCTTGGCCGGTTCTCGACACTCGACGACGCGCTGTCCACGCGCGATATCACCTCGAGTCGGCCCCTGGGCACGCGCATCGAAGTGCGCGTGATCGTCGGCGCCTGCGTCGTGTTTCGGAGCAGGAGAAGGCCGCTTCAGCCCGGCACGCCCTCCGCCGCGTCGTTGAAGCTGAAGCCCATGGTCCGGCAGTGGTAGTACAGCCCGCCGTCCTGGGCCACCAGGCGGATGGTCCTGTCGTTGCCCCGATTGTGATGGGAGTGGGTCGTCCCGGGCGGGGTCAGCATCACCGCATCTTCCAGCCAGTCGACCCGCTCGCCGTCGAGTGTCGAGTAACAGTCGTCGCTCTTGACGATGAGCGTGACGGCAACCGAGTTGTGGTAATGCGGTCGCTGGTCCTCGCCGACCGCGAGCGAGGCGAGCGCCAGGGTGAGCGTCGGCGTGATCCGCCGCCATTCCTGCCCCTCGCTGGAGAACACCACCGCCTTGCCGGTCACATCCGGCCCGTTCAAGCTCTCGGCCGATTGCAGCCACTGCGCGAGCTCCTCGGCCGGATAGAGCAGCGCTTCGATGGGCGCGTTGCCGGGGAGCGGCGGTTCGGCGTTCTCCAAGGCGAGCTGCGGCTCGTTGGTCAGCAGGAAGAGCAACGAATCCGTCTCGCCGGCCACATGCCTGGTCTGGCCGCCACCCGGCAGGCAGAACACGTCGCCCCGGCGCCACGGAATCCGATCGTCACCCTTCTCGGAATGCCCGGCGCCCCGCATGACGTAGTAGACCTCGGCACTGGCCTTGAGCTCCGTCGTCACCGAGTCGCCGGGGCGGATCCGGACATAGCGGACCAGCAGCAATGGCGTCGTCGCGGGAAAATCGAGTTCGAGGCGGTCGCTGATGTCGAGCGGAATAAGCCCCGTCTCCGTCGCCGGATCGAGGGCCTTGGCGCGCTCTTCGACGAAGACGTGGCGCGGCACCTCCGGGATCTTGACCTCGAAGGCGTTCTCCGGCGCCGAGTAACGGGCCCGCGCGGCATAAACGCCCCGCGCGGCGCTCTCGTCCAAACCAGCTGTCGGCGCTACCGTTTCCCGTTGCAACATCGTCCTTTCCCCTTCGCTTTGGCCATGACCCGAAGCCATGTGGTCGGCACCGCCGCCATCTCCCGGCTGGCGCCCTCCGGTGGCCGACGAGGATAGCACGGAATGAACTCTCCGTGTGGCGCGTCGCGATGGAGCCGATCGATCGATTTGCGGTGATCGGAGGTGATCGAGTAACATTCGGGGTCTGTTCGTGCGAGTGAGTGCGTCGGGGGAGGGTCGATCACGCCGTGTTGGCGGCAAGTTCGGGTGCCCGAATGGCGACCCCTGGGTGGGAGGGCGGCCTTGTCGCGTCCGTTGGGCAAACCGATCGATCACCTCGACGTGGGTCACTCCATGGCCCGCGGCACCGTGTCATGGCGCCGTGACATTGCGCCCAGATGCCTCACCGCCTTACCAGCGATCGCGCCACCTCGCCCCACGTGGGTCGAACGAAGCTCGTTTACCCGAGCTTCAGCCGCTTCCAGCGCCGCTCGCGCCGAATATGACCAGGCGCCGCCCGCTCGGAAGCGATCCGAGACGACGACTGCCGGCCCGCCGGGCCGGAATTGAAGACGGGGGATCGGGGAAGACTGATGCAAGAGCCCAAGCAAACTCTGGCGCACGTCATCGCCGATCAGATGGCCAAGTACGGGGGGTTCATCCTCGTCGGCCTGTTCCTGCTTCCGGTCATCATCGTGCCCATCTGGGTCGGCGACCTCGCGCGGTTGCTGGAGATCCTCGAGGAATTCCTGCCGATCCTGATGTTGATGTCCCTCGCGATCCTGCTCTTCACGGGCTATCCGGTGGCCTTCATTCTGGGCGGGTTGGCGATTTGCTACGGCTTCGTGGGATGGTTCTTCGGAATTTTCGAGATCCAAGAGTTCTTCAATTTCGTGCCGCGCATCTGGATCGGCGCCGCCGAGAACCTGGTGCTCGTCGCGGTGCCCGCCTTCATCGTCATGGGCATCATGATGGAGCGGAGCGGCGTTGCCCACCGCATGCTTTATTCCTGCCAGGTCTTGCTGCGCCGGGTGCCGGGCGCGCTCTGCCTCTCCGTCACCGTGATGGGCACGATCCTCGCGGCGATGACCGGAATCATCGGCGCGTCGGTGACGATGATGAATTAAACTCCGGTTCGGTTTTCAGAACAATCAAGAATTAGAGCGGCGTTGCCCACCGCATGCTTTATTCCTGCCAGGTCTTGCTGCGCCGGGTGCCGGGCGCGCTCTGCCTCTCCGTCACCGTGATGGGCACGATCCTCGCGGCGATGACCGGAATCATCGGCGCGTCGGTGACGATGATGACCGCCATGGCGCTGCCGACGATGCTCAAGCAGGGCTACGATCAGGGCCTGGCGACGGGCTCGATCTGCGCCTCCGGTTGTCTCGGCATCCTGATCCCGCCCTCGATCATGCTGATCATCATGGCGGATCTGCTCTCGATCTCGGTCGGCAGCCTGTTCATGGCGGCGCTCGGCCCGGGACTGATACTCGCCTCGCTGTATCTGATCTACATCTTCTTGATCTCCACATTTCGGCCCTCGGTCGCGCCGCCGCTACCCTCGGAGATGCTGAACTTGCCGCGCAAGGAAATGCCCCCGTTGATCCTGAAGGGCTTCCTTCCGCCGGTCTTCCTGATCGCGCTCATCAAATGCTCGATCCTGTTCGGCTGGGCCACCCCCAGCGAGGCGGGCGCGGTGGGCGCCTTCGGGGCGTTCGTTCTCGCTGCCTTCTACGGGACGTTGAAATGGCCGATGCTCAGGTCCGTTTGCCACACCTCGGCGAACACGATCGCGATGGTCTTCTTCATCATCATCACCGCGACCTGCTTCGCCTACGTCTTCCGCTCGCTCGGCGGCGACGATGTGGTCGATGGTTTGATCCGCGAGGCGGGCCTCGACACCTGGGGCCTGCTGTTCCTGATCATGGGCATCGTCTTCGTGCTGGGCTTCTTCCTCGATTGGCTGGAGATCACGCTCATCATCCTGCCGATCTTCGCCCCGATGGTGGCGACCTTCGACTTCGGCGATCACGTGGCGAAGATGGACACGCTCTACTGGTTCACGGTGCTGCTGGCGATCAATTTGCAGACCTCGTTCCTGACCCCGCCGTTCGGCTATGCCCTGTTTTACCTGAAGGGGATCGCGCCGCCGGAGGTCACGCTTCTCAGCATCTATCGCGGGATCATTCCGTTCGTCATCCTGCAGCTCATCGGGCTGGGGATCGTGCTGAGGTTTCCGGAGATTGCCTTGTGGCTGCCTAGAGCGGTCTATGGCGGCTGATGGAGGACAGGAACATGGCTAGCACTGACAACGTCTCGGAAACTCGAGAATCCGGCCTGCTCCGTTTCACCCTTGCTCTCAGTCGATTTATCGACCTGTGCGGTCGTTGGGGCTCCTACTTCATCATACCGCTGGTGGCGATAACGATCTTCGACGTCTTTATTCGAAAGCTCATCTGGATTCAGCTTTGGCTCATAGACAATTTTGGCAGGCCGTTCCAGTCGACGACGCTGCAGGAGCTCGAATGGCATTTTCATACCGTCATTTTCGCCCTCGTCCTGGGCTATGGGTATGTGAATAACCGTCACGTGCGTGTCGATCTCATTCGCGAGACTCTCGCGTTCCGCAAGCAGGCCTGGATCGAGTTCCTCGGTTGTACCGTCTTCATGATCCCGTTCACCGCGTTCGTGTTGTTCTTCTCCGTCAAGTTTGCCTGGGACTCCTATGTTACGAACGAGATTTCCGGCTCGATGGTCGGGCTGGGATACCGTTGGATCATCAAGACGGTCTTCGTGCTCGGCTTGGTACTGGCGTTGCTGTCGGGTATCGCGGTCTGGCTCGAGACCGCCTTGATCCTCTTCAACTTGGAGAGGTCGAAGTTCCGGCTGATGACGCTCGAATGGCCGGGGCAGGAGGTCTCGAGACGGGTCCAGAGCGACGAGGAGGAGGGCGATCCACCGGGATCGCCAGGAGCGGAAACGCAGTCCGCGAATTAGCGCGCTTCAGGTGTGAAGCGCATCGCCGGGCCGCCCCAAGCCAGCCCGGGGCCGCATTCTCACCGATTCCTGAATGTGGGAAAGTACACGTGACGCGAAGCGAAGGACGTCTTCACGGGGGACGAAATCGGGTAGGCGGGTTCCTCGCGGTTCCCGCCTCCCACACCACCGGGCATACGTTCTACGTACCACGGCGGTTTCCGGTTAGTTGCAACGCTCGGAACCTGTCGGCTAGGGGGATGAGCCCCTGGCCGTCGAACCAAGCCAGGGTCATGGCCTCGGTGGCTTGGGGGCTGAGGGACTTGCGCCACCAGCCCTTGCCGGAGAGAGCCAAGATCCATGCCCGCCATTCGGGCACCCCAAGGCTTCGCAGAAAATCCGCTTGCGCCTTGGTGCGCTTGCATTGCTTGAGCCGGACACAGCGCAGTTTTCGGCGGATCCATCCGTCGAGACGCCGTAGTTGTCTCCCGCAACGGGCATGGCGGAAATACGTCACCCAACCGGCGAGGAAGCTGTTCAGCTCGCCGACCATGCGCGCGAGGCTGACGCCCCGGTTGCGCCGGGTGATTTCGCGAACCCGTTGCTTCGCCCGCCGCAGGCTTTGGGGCGCAATGCCGAGCGATCCATCCGGCAAAAGTCGGTGGCCGAGGAACCTGCGTTCCCAGACCGGAGCGACGGCACTTTTCTCCTGGTTGATCTGAAGATGCAACCTTGCCTATCCGGTTATCACCCACACCCACTATATGTAGTGTGCACCCATTTTACTGAGTAAAGCTCGGTGCAGGTCGAAGCGGAGATATCTCCGGCGATGCCGAGCAGGGACTCGGACGGCATTGTAGCGCCTTTTAGGCGACACTTTAGCGTGGTGGAAATCCTAATCATTGAGTCGGATTTGGCAAAACGCCACGTTGCATAAAGGACCGTCACTTCATTGAAATTTATCTGAAATCGGAGGTGAACGACACCGATGGAATATTCCAGGAAATCAGAGCTTCATTGAATTGTAGGATTCGAGTGCCGGATTATTCACAAATAGCTCTGTGAACTGGTTTTCAAGTTCGCTCAATACGTCATATGAAGTAAACGGATTGAGGATCACGTTCTTGCGTGTCGCTTCGTCTTCGCTGCGACTCAAAACGCGCAGGAGACTAACAGGCGCGGACGGGTTCTTCGCAACGATTCGTGCCAGCGCGTCGCTTTCTTCGACTAGTGCCGTCAATCGCTCAGACGATGTCGTTTCATCAGCAGCTTCCCGTCTGGCCGTGGGTTTCTTCGTTTTTCCCTTGGTCGCCACCGTTCCGTCCCCCGATGTTAAGTACGTGACGTGAATTAAACTCCGGTTCGGTTTTCAGAACAATCAAGAATTAGCCGGATCGCCTCCTCAATGCGCCTGCGCCGGCCCTTGCCTGCAGTCCAAGGAGACACACTACATATAGTGGGTGTGGGTGATAACCGGATAGGCAAGGATGCAACCTGCCTTGGAGGAATTTGGCCACCGAGGCCATCACCCGTTCGCCTGCCGCCTGGCTGCGAACATAGATGTTCACATCGTCGGCGTAACGGCAGAAGCGATGGCCCCGCGCCTCCAGCATCTGGTCCAGGTCGTCCAGTAGAAGATTGGCCAGCAGCGGCGACAGCGGGCCGCCTTGCGGCGTACCCTCATGGCGCCGGATGCAGACGCCGGCTTGCATCATCCCCGCTTGCAGGAAACGCCGGATGATGCGCAGCAGGCGCTTGTCGCCAATGCGCCCAGCCAGTCGGGACATCAGAATGTCGTGCTTGACCCGGTCGAAGAACGTCTCCAAATCCAGGTCGACCACGATCCCGTGGCCTTCGGCGACGTATTTGCCTGCTTGGGCCAGAGCATCGTGGGCGCTCCGTCCCGGACGGAAGCCAAAACTCGAACCCGAGAAAGCCGGATCGAGAATTGGCTGAAGGACTTGCAGGATGGCTTGCTGAACCAGACGGTCCAGCACCGTCGGGATGCCCAATTGCCGCATCCCGCCCCCCGGCTTGGGAATCGAGACCCCCTTCACCGGTTGTGGCCGATAACCGCCTCGGGCCCACTGCGCCACCAGCGCATCCTTGTGATCGGCGAGCCAGGGCCGTAGGTCTAGGATGGTCATCCCATCCACCCCCGCCGACCCCTTATTCGCCTTCACCCGCCTGTAGGCTTGGCTCATGTCGGTGGCGATGAAAAACCGCGCTTAGATGGTGATTTCAGCGACATCGGGCATCGTGGCGCTGTAGCTGCGTGGTTTGCAGGCGGGAGTTGGCTCGGCGCAGCGGTGGGTAAGTAGCCCGCCGCGGCGACCGCCAAGAGTCTGGCGGCGGCGGGCTGCTTATCCACCGCGGGCGGGCGTCTCGATTCCTGTTTTGGCTGGCTGGCGGCGGCGGTTCCGCGGACCTGACAAGGGGAGCCGCGGGAGTACACTCGGGCCGCTGAGAACGATGCGGCGCCGGCCCCGTTTGCTTGCTGGCAACGACCGGCACCGCACCCCCCGAGCCATGCAAGGCACGACCCATATGCGCAGTATCGTGCGGGTTTGGGCGTGGGTCCACCCCGTTCTCATCGGCTGCGCGATGAAGAACACCGCCCGCCTGTTCAACTGCGCCTCGTGCCATCAACAGGTGGTTCTCTGCCGGCACTGCGACCACGGCAACATCTACTGTTCACGGAGCTGCAGCGATCGGGTGCGCCGGCGATCGCAGCGCCATGCCGGGCAGCGCTACCAGAACAGCCGGCGGGGCCGTCACAAGCATGCTGAGCGCCAGCGGCGCTATCGCGAACGCCGGCGGCGCCGGACGCCGGTGAATCGGCGCCGCGGGCAGGAAGTGACGCATCACCCTTTGACCGCCGCGCGGCGGCGTCCTGTTGTGGCGCGGACGCCGGCAGGGCGTCCCGGAACACGGCCCTTCGGGCACGAGCGGCCCGCCAGGGTCTTCCGCTGCGATCGCTGCGGCCGGTTCTGCGGGCAGGCGGTCTATCCGGGGCTGCGCCCGACGGGAAAGGGGGTGAGATGACCATCGACAAGGAGACCCGCGCGGAGATCCTGCGCCTGTATCACGTCGAGAAGTGGACGGTCGGCACGATCACACGCCAGCTCGGCGTGCATCGCTACACCGTCGAGCGCCTCCTCACCGCGGCCGGCGAGCCCCGGGACGCGAGGTCGCCCAGGCCGTCGATGATCGATCCATACGTGCCGTTCATCGCCGAGACGCTGGCATCCTGGCCGACGCTGCCCGCCAGCCGGCTCTACCAGATGGTGCGCGAACGCGGCTATCCGGGCGGCGGCGACCACTTCCGTCATCTGCTCAGCCACTTCAGGCCCAGGCCCGTGGCCGAGGCCTATCTGCGCCTCAAGACCCTTCCCGGCGAGCAGGCCCAGGTCGACTGGGGACACTTCGGCAAGGTGACGATCGGCCGCGCGGAGCGCCGCCTGATGGGCTTCGTGATGGTTCTCAGCTACTCGCGGCGGATCTTCCTGCGCTTCTACCTCGACGCCGGGATGAGCAACTTCCTGCGCGGCCATGTCGAAGCCTTCGAGGCGTGGCAGGGCGTGCCCCGCGAGCTCTGGTACGACAACCTGAAGAGCGTCGTGCTGGAGCGCCGCGGCGCCGCCATCCGGTTCAATCCCCGGATCCTCGACCTCGCCGGCCACTACCACTTCCTGCCCAAGCCCGTCGCGGTCGCGCGCGGCAACGAGAAGGGGCGCGTGGAGCGGGCGATTCGCTATGTCCGGACCAGCTTCTTCGCCGCCCGCCGGTGGCGCGATATCGACGATCTCAACGCCCAGGCCCTGGCCTGGTGCCACGGCATCGCCGCCGACCGCCCCTGGCCCGAAGACCGCTCGATCACCGTGCGCGAGGCCTTCGAGCGGGAACGCGGCTCTCTCATCGCGCTGCCCGGCGATCCCTTCCCCGACCACGACCGGGTCGAGGTCGCCATCGGCAAGACCCCCTACGCCCGCTTCGATCTCAACGATTACAGCGTGCCGCACACCCATGTGCGGCGCACCCTCGTCGTGGTCGCGACGCTCGACGAGGTGCGCATCCTCGACGGTGTGGACGTCATCGCCAGCCATCCGCGCAGCTTCGACAAGGCGGCCCGCATCGAGAACCCCGAGCACATCGCCGAGCTGGTCAGGCGCAAGAGCCATGCCCGCCGCCTTCGCGGCCAGGACCGGCTGGTCCAGGCCGCGCCCAACAGCGAGCGCCTGCTCGCCGAGGCCGCCCAGCGCGGCGGCTATATAGGCGCCACCGTCGCCGCCCTGTTGCGCCTCCTCGACGCCTACGGCGCCGCCGAGCTCGAGGCGGCCATCGACGAGGCCCTGAAGCGGGACGTTCCCCATCCCAACGCCGTGCGCCTGAGCCTGACCCGGCGGCGCGAGCTGCGGCACCAACCCCCGCCCATCCCCGTCGAACTGCCCGGCGATCCGAGAGTGCGCGACATCACTGTCCGCGATCACGACCTCGTCGGATACGACGGGCTGGCCGGCGAACCCGAGGAGGACAGCGAGCAATGAACGATACCCTCATGGGCCGTGCCCGGGCGCTCGGCCTGCACGGCCTCGCCGCCCACTGGGGCGAGGTCGCCGGGCATGACTGGCCCGCTGCGCTGGTCGCCTGGGAAGAGGAGGAACGGCGAAGCCGCAGCCTCAAGCGCCGCCTCGGCGACGCCCGCCTCGGACAGTTCAAGCCGCTCGCCGACTTCGACTGGGCATGGCCGCGCCGCTGCGACCGCATGGCCGTCGAGGATCTCATGAGCCTCGAGTTCCTCAACGAGGCCGCCAACGTCGTCCTGGTCGGCCCAAACGGCGTCGGCAAGTCGACCATCGCCGCCAATATCGCCCACCGCGCCGTCCTCGAGGGCCACACCGTGCGCTTCGCCACCGCGGCCAGCATGCTCGGCGAGCTCGCCGCCCTCGACAGCGACACCCTGCTTCAGCGCAGGCTGCGCTTCTACGCCCGCCAGCACCTGCTGGTGATCGACGAGGTCGGATACCTGTCCTACAGCAACCGCCATGCCGATCTGCTGTTCAACATCGTCTCCAGCCGCAGCCAGCAGAACTCCACCATAATCACCACCAACCGGCCCTTCGCCGAGTGGGGTGAGGCCTTCCCCAACGCCGCCTGCCTCGTCGCCCTGGTCGACCGCCTCGTCCACAACGCCGAGATCATCGCCATCGACGCCGAGTCCTGGCGCCGCAAGGAGGCCGAGGAACGCCAGAAGCAGCGCAGCGCCGAGCGCCGCCGGCGGCGAGCCGGCAAGGCCGGCGCGCAGGACCGCGGGGAACCGCCGCCGGCGTAGCCATGGATGGTCCCCGCCTCTGGGACCGGCGGGTGCGGGCCGAGGCCCTGCGAGGCTATCCCCTCGAAGACGTCGTCCGCCGCCTCGGCTACCGCCGCGATCCCACCGATGCCGCGCGCTGGAGGCGTCCCGGATCCGTCGTCAGCATCAACGGCTTTATGTTCTACGAACATCTGCGCGGCGAGGGCGGGGGCGGAGCGATCGACCTGGTAATCCATGCCTGCCGGTGCACCGTGCCCGAGGCCCTCGGCTTCTTCTCGAAACTGCCGTGCCGTGACCGGTTCCCGGCCGATCGCCACCCGAAGCCGCCGTGCCCGGACCGCCACTGGCCCGCCATCCAGAGCTACCTCGTCGAGCAGCGCGGCCTCGCGGATGTGCTCGTCGCCCTGTGCCGCGACCTCGGCTTGCTCTACGCCGACCGCCACGGCAACGCCGTGTTCGTCCGCCGAAACGCGGCCGGCGAGGCTCTCGGCGCCGAGAGCGTCCCTGCCGCGGCGCCACGCCGCCTCGCGCCGACCGGCGCCGCCGCGCGCGGCGGCTTCTGGATGTCGTGGGAACCCGACTGGCCGAACTCCGTCATCCTCGCCAAGAACGCAATCGACGCCCTGTCGGTCCTCTCCCTCCACCTCGTCCCGGCCGGGCGCAAGGGATGCGCCGTGGTCTCAACCGGCGGCGCCACCGCAAGCCTCCCCGAATGGATCGAGGCCTGGAACCCCGGCCGGATCTTCTGCGCCTACGACGCCACCCGCCAGGGCGATGACGCCGCGGCACGGCTCATCCGAAACGACAGCAGGGTCGTCCGCCTGCGCCCTGCCCTCGACGGCCTGGACTGGAACGACATGCTCATGCGCGACCGCGCCGGCGAACCGCTCCAGATCGATGACCGGCCCCTCGACTGAATAGCCACAGCGCGAAACAAAATCAGCCAAGCCCAAAAGCATCCCGTCAGCCAACCGCCACCGACCGCTCAAAAAGAGCACCATATAAGCGCACCCTGGAACCACCGCTAACAGGCTCAGGTTGGCTGAACTCACCACCCGTTCCATCAGGTCTTGCGTCAAGGCTCGTTGCTGTTCCAACGCCGTGACCGCTTGTGGCTCCTCGCAGGGTCCAGTTCCGGTTCCGCCGTCACCGGAGGCCTCGGGGCGCAGCGTCTTCATCAGGGCCTCGTCAAAAAGGTCCAGTTGATAAACACCGCCTTGCCGCCGCTCCACGCTCATCGAGTTGATCCAGACTGCTCCTTGCTACTCGGATTCGGCCCTTCGGCGCCTCTCGGCCCCTACTATGGCCTCGGCTGACTTCTCCACCGCCATCGCTCCCCGTCGCCGGTTCGCTACTCGGATCGCCCGAGAGCGCTGGAGATCTCCCTGGGTAAGACGCTGATCTTTCCTCCGGTCGCGGCCGGATTTACCAATGCGACGTCCGAACGACTATCGGGCCTCGCCATCCATTGCTGGCTTACCCCATCGCACCGGCCTGATATCCGGTTTCTGTTCGTCCGCTCCAGATTTTGCCTCCCGCTTCCTCCCCACCCCGCCTCGCGGCGACGCAGTTGCCTTCAGCTATCGGTTCCGGTCGTTACGGCCCGTAGAGAACTTCCATCTCCTAGATCAGCGCCATGCCAGGCACACAAAAAAGAGCCGGGGGCCAGAGGCACCCCGGCTCGAATAAAGTGCTTCGATCGGGATCAGTCGACGTAAGCCAAGTCACCCCAAACCTTCCAGTCGGCGCGAAACTTGCTGTAGGAATCCCAGACCATGGCGAAGTCCTTGTCGTTCTTGTACTCTTCCGCGGCCAGTTCCTCCCAGGCCGCCCGCAACCGCCCGAGCGCTTTGTCGGACCAGCGATGCACCTTCACGCCCTTCGCCTGCATCCGTTTGATGGCCGGGAACTGGAACGCCTCGGACTCGGCGAGCGAGATGTAGTTGTTCAACTTGCAGGCCGCCTTAACTATCAGCTTGTGGTGGTCCGAAAGACCGTCCCAGGTCGGGCGATAGAACTCGATCGCCTGCAAGCTCGCCGGCTGGTGCCAGCCCGGGAAGTAATAGTGCTTGGCGATCTGATAGAAGCCGAAGTGCTCGTCCATCACCGGCATGGAGAACTCCGTGGCGTCGATCACGCCGCGCTCCAGGGCCGGATAGATGTCGCCGCCCGCCAAAAACTGCGGCGACACGCCGAACTTCGTCAGCACCTTGCCGCCATAGCCGAAGAAGCGGATCTTCATCCCATTGAGCTCGTCCAGGGTCTTGATCTCCTTCTTGAACCAGCCCGCCGTCTCCGGCGCCAGGGTCGCACAGGGCGTTATCGCCTTGAGGTTATGGCGTTTGTAGAGTTTGTCGAGCAGCTCCTGGCCGCCGCCGAACTCGAACCATGCATAGTACTCAGCGGCCCTTGGACCGAACGGCATCGAGGCGAAGAACGCCAGCGCCGGCAGCTTGCCGACGTGAATGCCGGGCGAGCCGAAGGCCACCTTTACCGAGCCGTTGGTGAGCGAGTCCCAGTAGTTGTAGGCGGGCACCAGCGCGCCGGGCTCGAAATGCTGCAGAACGAGCGTGCCCTGCGACAGCTCGGTCGTCCAATCGGCGATGCGTTTGGCGCTCTCGCCGAGGATCACCATCGATCCCGGCCAAGCCGCGTGCATCTTGAGCTTCACCTTCTTCTGCGCCCCGGCCGAAGTGGCGATCACACCCGTCATGGCGACCGCGACCGCGATCCCCAATGGTATTTTGAGCAAACGTGACAGGGTCATTTCTCCCCTCCCTCCCAATATAGGTCGAACTTTCAGGCTGACGAAAGCTCTGCTCGCGTCATCCAAAACAACGCTGCGAAGCAGGTATCGGTTGCAAAAATTTTGGCTCAATTCGTGAATTGTATGCATTAGTGATAGAGTGCCTGGAACGTCAGGAGGTTGGGTTATGGACGGCAAGGGTTTCCAGGTGTGGCTTTCGGCGGCGCGCGGGCTGACGCGCGCGCAGCGGCGCGAGGCGCTCGCGGTGCTGTCGGGCCGGAGCGAGGGCGAGGCATCGAAGGCCGCGATCGAGCTTGGTGTGGACGAGGCCCGGCGCTGTCCGCACTGCGCGAGCGAAGGGGCGGTTTCGCGCGGTATGGCGCGGGGTCTGCGGCGCTACCAGTGCAAGGGCTGCGGCAGGACCTTCAACGCGCTGAGCGGTACGCCGCTGTCGGGCTTGCACCACAAGGAACGCTGGCTGTCGTTCGGGGCGTCGCTGGCGAAGGGGGAGACGGTGAAGGCGTCGGCGGCGCGCTGCGACGTGGCGGTGAGCACGGCGTTCCGCTGGCGTCACCGGTTTCTGGCGGCGGCGCGGAGCGATTCGGAGGTGCTCAAGGGGATCGTGGAAGCGGACGAGACCTACGTCCTGGAGAGCCGGAAGGGCGCGCGCGGGCTGGGGCGCAAGGCACGGCGGCGGGGCGGCAAGGCGAAGAAGCGCGGCCTCTCGCGCGAGCAGGTACCGGTTCTCATGGCGGCGGACCAGAGCGGAACGACGGTCAGCGCGGTGCTGCCCAGGGTCGATGCGGCGGCGCTCACGGCTGCCCTCGACCCGGTGGTCGCGAAGGACGCCCTGCTGGTCTCCGACGGCGGCGCGAGCTACCCACCGTGCGCCGCCGCGCTCGGGGTGAGCCACGAAGCACTCAACCGCTCGATGAACGTTCGGGGCGATCTGCATGTGCAGACGGTGAACAGCCGCCACAGCCGGTTGAAGGACTTCCTGCGTCCCCGCCGCGGCATCGCCACCCGCTATCTGGACAACTACCTGAGCTGGTTCCACCTCGTCGGCCTCGCCCCCGGCGCCAATGACCGAGCCTGCCTCGCCGCCGCCGTAACAAGGTGACGCATACAATTCACGAATTGAGCCAAAATTTTTCGCAGCGACGCCCATAGCAAAGTCGATGAATTCCCCGGAGTCAAGCCCGCCTCTCCGAGCGCCCAAAGGGGACCAAAGCAAAAGCGGTAGCCATGGAGATTGCGGTGGGCCGCGGAAATCGGCGAGCGAATTCCGGATCGACCGGCCGGTGGAATGAATTCAGCCCTCGACCTGCCGCTTGAGGCCCCGGTTCATCAAATGGAACGCCTCGGTCATGAGCTCGTGGTCGTCGTTGTATTTCTCTTCGGCCAGCGTCCCAGTGAATATCTCCCGGTGGATGAAGGTAGCTCCGCCATCCGACGCCGGTTCGATCTCGAATATGTGCTCGCCCTGCAGTTCCGAGCGGTTTTCGCCGCCCTTCCACGAGAGACGCTCGTTTGGCCGGACGATGTCGAGATCGGCGTCGAACTCCGCGTCCGTCCCATCCGGCATCTTCACGTTTACATGGAGCACCCGGCCCACCACGGGCGCGCCTTCGATACGCACGATGTAGGGGTTCCAGTCCCCCCAGCCGGCGACGTCCGAAAGCACGGCCCAGACCGCCTCCGGCGGGGCGGCGATCTGGATGGCGGTCCTGATCTCGTTGGCGGACATTTCCACGACTCCCTCTCCCCGCAGCACTATCGGCACCTAACAGGCAGTTGAACCGACATCCCCCCAGTGACTGTCGGTTCCGACCATCAAAGTAGCCATTCGGGCCCTCGATGGCAATTCCGAGGCCGATGAGCAGCTTGAAGACCATGGCGAGCGCCGTCTTGCGGCCGAGGCAGCCCTTGGTCTTTTCGGTCCTGAGTCGCAGCGTGGGAAAAGGCGCAGCGTGGGAAAAGATCGCGGTAGGGACATGAGTTACCCCACGCCCTTCGCCGTAGGGACGCGGGTTACCCCGCGCCCCCGGCACAAAACCCGGCGTGCGGAACTACCGCACCGGGCTTCCACCTCGGATGTTTGACGGCAAAGCAACTTGCCGTACACGCTCCAGCCCCTGGGTCACGCTTACCCGGCTCGGTGTCCGGTACGTATCGGGTTGAACCATGTTCTCCTCGGCGCCTCCCCTTGGCTCCACCAACTCCGCCGTCGATTGTTCGACTTTGTTCGCCGGCTTCACGGCTACTATGGGAGGCTCAGACTTCTGGCGGCCGTTCATCGCCGGCGACGCCCCCTTGGGGCTTCCCAGCACGACCCGAGCCCACCAAGCGGTCTCGGGTAGCCACCAGATCTCCCGGTTCCCTGACAAAGTGCGTATGCGCATGCCTGGGGTCTTGGACCACGCCGGGCCGGCAAACCGCTCGCGCTAACGCGGTGCGCCATGTTGTCTTCCCCATAACGGGAGAGGGTCGACACCCGGGACGACAGCTGTTTCACGGCTCGATATCCCAGCCTACGCACACCCCTACCGACGCTTCGCCGACACCCTCGCGGATGCCAACGCACGGCTCGGAGGCCGATGTGGTTCGCTACTCCTTCATCGCAGAGGACTTGCACCTCCAACACCTTGCCGGTTTTTCCGGCGCACCCCGCAGTTACGGTAGGAATGCGCATTGCTGCGCACCCCCCGCGCAGATCCGGACGTGGTCGTTGAACCATCCGGCTCCTACCTCGGGTGCTTGACGGCAAACCGCTGGTCCGGCCATGGGTGGCGGATGGAGGCGCGTGGCCACAGGATTTCGGTCATGCGCTCCAGTCGCTTCCAACTAAATCGGGCTCGCTGGGACCGGCGGCGTAGCGCCCGCATCCACCGGCGTTGCAGCCTGCGGAGGAACGCACGGATGAACCGGCCTGACCCTGGGACGGCAAAGTAGTTGAGCCAGCCATTGCAGACTCGCCCCAGCCACCTACCAACTTCCCAGATGTCGTGGTGCCAGCGCTTGCGGAGCACCTCGTCGATGCGCGCCAGGGTCCTGTTGACCCGTTTGGCGACCGGTTTGCGACCAAGCCGAAAGCGTCCTCTCAGGGTCGTCGTGCAATAGTGCGTGAGGCCCAGAAAGTCGAAAGTCTCCGGCTTGCCCACCCCGCGCTGGCGCCGGTTCAAATCCGCGAACCGGCCAAACTCCACGAGGCGGGTCTTGTCCTGGTGGAGGCTGAGACCGAACCGGGCCAGCCTCTCCCGAACGTCGCGGAGGTACCGCTCCGCATCCCGCTTGTGTTGGAACCCGACAACGATATCGTCAGCGTAACGGACGATGATCGCTTCGCCATCCGGGACGTTCGGGCGCCATTTCTTGTGGAACCACAAGTCGAGCACGTAATGCAGGAACACGTTCGCCAAGACGGGGGAGACTATTGCCCCCTGCGGCGTGCCCATACCCGTATCTGCCCATGACCCACTCTCTATGACGCCGGCGTTCAGCCATTTCCGGATCAGACGGATGACCCGCCTGTCTCCGATGCGGTGCTCTAGGAACGTGATCAACCAATCCCGCGGGATCGTGTCGAAGTACGCCCGGAGGTCTGCATCGACTATCCAGCTGACCTTGCGCCGTTCTATCCCGAAGGCCAGGGCATCGAGCGCATCGTGCGCCCCCCGCCCCGGTCGGAACCCGTAGCTGAAGCCAAGAAACACCACCTCGTAGATCGGTGTCAGGATCACATCCACAACCGCCTTCTGGACGACCTTGTCCTCCAGCGCCGCGATCCCGAGCGGTCGTGTCCCCCCGTCCGGCTTGGGTATCTCTACCCGCCGAACCGGCGGCGCCCGGTACGCTCCCCCTCTGTGCAGGCGCCGGTGCAGGTCGAGCAGGCGCTCATCCAGACCCTCGCCGTACATGTCCCACGTAACGCCGTCGACACCGGCTGCTGCGTCCTTCTTCAATGCGAAGTAGGCCGCACCGAGCGCGTCCGGCGTAATGTGGTGGAAGAGCGCAGTGAGACGTTCCTTCGGGTTTCTCTCTGCAGCTTTCCGTATCCGGGCCGCCGCCTGTGGCACGCTTACCCGACACTGTGTTCGGCGCGTGCTTTGGCAATCCGGATTCCCCTTGGTTGAGGCCCTTTCCTCCGGCGACTCCGCAGAAGCTCGCGCTCCCTTGTTCGCCGCCCTCACAGGTCGTACGGCCTCATCCGACTTCTTCAAACCGTTCATCATAGGCTTCGGTTTTCTCCATTCCCTACGCGGCCCCTTTACGACAACCGGGGCAGTTTGAAGACCTCCCAGGGTCCCAACAGAAGGCGTGCGAACGTGCATGGGTTCTCTGACACCGCGGGGCTCGCCGACATCTCACCAAAACGACGCCTGCGATATTGCCTTCGACCGATCTGAAAGCCTCGGCACCCCGGACCATCGCTTTTACGGTGCTCAATAGCCCTGCCCATCCATGCCGCTACCGACGCTTCGCCTGCCCCCTCACGGGAGCCAACGCACGGCTCGCGGAGAAACGTGGTTCGGTTACTCCTTCGTTCCGGGGGACTTGCACCCCCTACCTTCTGCCAGTTCGCCTGGCGCACCAGATCCCGGCGTGCACTGCTAATGCACCGGGCTCCTGCCTCGGGTATTTGACGTAGAAGCGTTTCGACGGCCAGGGATGGAGGATCGTCACTGGCGGAAGCCAGCGCTCGACCAGCTTGGCAAAGACCTTCCAGGTCGTGCGGTCGTTCTGGCTGCGGCGCCGGAGCGCTTTCAGCCATAGAACGAAACCGCTTTCAGCGGTAGTTCGTGGTGCCGGGCGGTGAGGTCGGTGGCGTAACGGATGGGTCGATCCTGTGTTGAGGTTTGGAGTTCCGAAGCTCACGCAACACGGGAGCAGACCCATGACCGATAGTGACAAGACCATCAGCCCGCTGCGCCAGCGCATGATCGACGACATGGTGCTTCGCGGCTTCAGTGCCAACACGCAGCGCGGCTACATCAGTGCGGTGGCCGGCTTTTCCGACTTTCTCGCACGCTCTCCGGATCGGGCGGAGGCGGAGGATCTCAGGCGCTATCAAGTGCATATGCGCAAAGCAGGCGCATCGGCGACGACGATGAACGCGGCGGTCTCGGCATTGCGGTTCTTCTTCGGCGTCACGCTCGGCCGAGGCGACGCCGAGATCGGCATGACGACGGTGGCAATGCCGCGCAAGCTGCCGGTGATCCTGAGCGTCGAGGAAATGGCGCGGCTTCTCGATGCCGCCCCCGGTCCCAAATACAAGGCGGCCTTTTCGCTGGCCTATGGCGCCGGCCTGCGCGCTTCGGAGGTGGTCCATCTCAAGGTCCCGGACATCGACAGCAACCGCAAGACGCTTCGCATCGAGCAAGGTAAGGGCCGCCGAGATCGCTACGCCATGCTCTCGGATCGCGCCGTCGAGCAGCTCAGGGTCTGGTGGTTGCTTGGCCGCGCCCGCGGCGTGATGCTGCCCGGCGGTTGGCTGTTTCCAGGCCAGAACCCGGTCAACCCGTTGACCACCCGCCAGCTCCGTCGCGCCCTCGATGGCGCCAAGGCGGGGGCGGGGATCGAGAAGCGGATCTCGCTTCACACGCTGCGCCACTGCTTCGCCACCCATCTCCTCGAACAGGGCGTCGACATCCGCGTGATCCAGGTTCTACTGGGGCACAAGAAGCTGGAGACCACGGCTCACTACACCCAGGTCGCCAGCACCACCTTGCGGCGCGCCAAGAGCCCACTGGACCTGCTCGAGCCGCCGACGCCCAAGACCAAGCGCAAGCCGCCGAAGTGAGCCGGCGGCCTCGGTGCCGCGTCCCGCGCTCGAGGTCCAGGACATCTTCCGCGACCACGGGCCCGGCTTCCGTCGGGCCCGGGCCGGTCGTCTGAGCCTCGGCCAACTGAAGGTCATGTCGGCGATCGAGTGTTGCCGCACCGCCGCGCTCGGCGGTCATGTCGCGGCCTGCGAGGACTGCGGGCAGAACCACATCGCCTACAATTCCTGTCGCAACCGCCATTGTCCCAAATGCCAAGGCCAGGTCGCGCGCGAATGGCTGGCGGCGCGAGAGGCCGAACTGCTCTCCGTCCCCTACTACCATCTCGTCTTCACCCTGCCAGCGGCGATCGCCGACATCGCCTATCAGAACAAGTCGGTGATCTACGATATCCTGTTCAAGGCGAGCGCCGAGACCATGCTCACCATCGCCGCCGATCCCAAGCATCTCGGCGCCAAGATCGGCATCACCGCCGTGCTCCACACCTGGGGCTCGGCCATGACCCACCATCCCCACATCCACATGATCGTGCCGGGTGGCGGAATCTCACCTGACGGTAGCAGTTGGATCTCTTGCCGGCCCGGCTTCTTCCTGCCCGTCCGCGTGCTCTCGCGCCTCTTCCGCCGCCTCTTCATCGAGAAGCTCCTCGCCGCCCACGAGGCAGGGCGCCTGAAGTTCTTCACCGACCACACCAGCCTCGCCGAGCCGGCGGCCTTCCGTGTCTTCCTCGCACCGATGCGCAAACAAGAATGGGTCGTCTACGCCAAGCCGCCCTTCGGCGGACCAGAGGCCGTGCTCGCCTATCTCTCCCGCTACACCCACCGTGTCGCCATCTCGAACAGCCGCCTGGTCAGCTGCGACAGCCAAGGCGTCATCTTCAAGTACAAGGACTACCGGCGCAAAGGACGCGAGCGCTACAAGACCTTGCCCCTGGCCGTGCCCGAGTTCATCCGCCGCTTCCTCCTCCATGTCCTGCCCTCGGGCTTTCACCGCATCCGCCATTACGGCCTCTTCGCCAACGGCGGTCGCACCCGCAACATCTCCCTTGCCCGCGAACTGCTTGCCATGCCGGCACCGGAGAGTGAGGCCGACGATGCCGCGAGTGACGATGATACCGAACCGCCGTCCCTCTCAGAGCCCTGCCCGCAGTGCGGCGGCCGTATGATCGTCATCGAGCGCTTCGAGGCCGGCGCCCAACCACGCGCCCCGCCCCGTGCACGGCCCCTGGCCAGGGCCACGGCAGCATGACCGACACCGCTTCGAATAACGCTATTGCCGCCGCTCACCCGCGGCCACGATCCCGCTCGCCGCAACACCATCGAGCGCGCAGGGAACCACCTGCGAGACCCGCCGGCATCGACCCGAAGTCGCCATCAAACCACCCTGCCGGTGTCGTCGCCAATCAGATCCGAGCCATCCAGCAGCGCCGGCCACCCGAGAAAGCTGGCCCGCCGCTCGCAAATCCCCATAGACCGAGCGTGCCGCACCGCCGAGCCTAGTCCTGCCCGCGGTTTCCTCCCTTAAGCGTTGTCCGACACCTGCCGATCCAGTCCGCCGGATGCAACCCCTGCGCCTCGGCAGGTGTCCGACAACGCTTAACAGAACCGGGCGACCTGATAGCGGAAGGCATTCAGGGCCGGAGCGTTGGTCGGCACGGCGAAGTACGCGAAGTAGCCTCGCACCACCGATGCCAGCCAGCGGCCCTGCTCGGCGATTGGCTGATGCCGTCGCCGGAGGAGTTCGCGCTTGATCTCCCCGAGCTTCGCCCCCATGCGCTTACGCCGCGTCTTGCGTCGCAGTTGGAACCGTCCCTTCCGGTCCTTCGCGCAGATGTGCGTGAAGCCCAGGAAGTCGAACGTCTCCGGCTTGCCGTCGCCTCGGCCCTTCCGACTTTTCGCGGCGTGCCGCCCAAACTCGATGAGCCGGGTTTTCTCCGCGAACAGCGCGAGGCCGAAAGCCCGCAAGCGTTCCTCCAATGCCGCCCGGAAGGCAAGCGCGTCTTCCCGGTACTCGAAGCCCACGACGAAGTCGTCCGCGTAGCGGACGATGACCATGTCGCAGTGGGTATGGCGCCGACGCCATTGGTGCGCCCACAAGTCCAGGACATAGTGCAGGTAGACGTTGGAGAGCAGCGGTGAGAGCACCGCGCCCTGTGGCGTCCCCTGCTCCGGGACCGTGAGTTTGCCATCTTGCATAATGCCGGCTTCTCTATCGCGTCCTCGGTCAAGCCCTTTCTGGTTACGTCATGCCATATTCCTTCTTCACGTCGTTCCGCACTGGCGGATGTTGCCGCACGGGGCTCTTGCTTCTCTTCGAGGTTGGCGCGTGGCCACCTCATGATGGGATCAGAGGATGAGGCGGTTCAATCTTTCGCGCGTCCTTGCCGCCGGTCAGCGGCAGGGTCTACCGACATTACGAACTCACCCCACCCGTCGTCCCCGTGAGGACATCTCTCTGCCTAAGCAGAACTCGTTGATCTCCTTGTCAGTACAGTCGAAGGTTCAATCCGCCTTGACGGCGTCAGCAGGGCCGTTGCTCCAGCGGAACTCGGTGCCGTCGACCCACATGCGGTGCAGAACTACGGCCAGGCGCCTCGCGACGGCGACGATGGCACGGCGCATGCCACGTCGCTGGGCCACTCGCATGCCCCACGCCTTCAGCCAGGACCATTTCCGGCCGTGGGTGAGGAGGGACTGCGCGGCCTCGTACAGCATCGTGCGGAGCATGCTGTCGCCGCACTTGGACACGCAACCATCATAGTCGATCTCGCCGGACTGGAAGCGCTTCGGCGTCAGGCCGACATGCGCGCCGACCGCCCTGGAGTGAACGAAGCGCTGCGGCTGATCGATGGTAGCCCGGTAGGTCAGCGCGACGACCACGCCGACGCCGGGTGCCGTCATGAGCCGTCGGCAGACCGGGTCATGGCGGACCGTGTCGAGCACCATTTTGTGGAGGACCGCGAATTGCTGGCGCATCACTCGCCGGACGGTGAGCAGCGGTTCCACAATAGCGGCCAGCTTCGGAAAGTCTTCGACCAGCTCGCGGATCCGCGCCTCGTACCCGCGGGTGCTGACCGTGCCCACCTTGAGACCGAAGTTGCGCAGCGTCCCGCGTAGATCGTTCTCGACGTCGAGCAGTTTTCTCTGGAGCAGCTTGCGGCTGGTCAGCAGCATCCGCTGCTCCTGGGCAACCAGGGTCTTCACATGCACCGGCTTGAACAGCCCGACCCGCATCATCTGGGCGATGCCGCGCGCATCGTTGCGGTCGCTCTTGTTGATCTGCTGCCCCTTGAGCAGTGCTTTCATGTGCCGAGTCTCGACGCAGACAACCGGCAGCCCGGCGGCGGCAAGACCGTTGACCAGCCATTGCGAGAGCGGACCGGCTTCGATCCCGATCCGGCCATAGGCCACGCCGATCGAGGTCAGCAGCGTGACGATGTAGTCCGGCTCGGTCGGCACTTTCCGCTCCAACACCACCTCGCCAACCTCGTCGACGACGCATACCGCCGTCTCCTTCACCGAAACATCCAGACCTACGAAATGTGCCATCGTCATCGCTCCTTCCTCGATGTTCGAGGTCAGGGCGACCCCGATTTATCGATCATGCGTGAAGGGGCTGCCATCATCCTGATATCATCAGCCACAGCCGCCGCGATATACCATCTTTCAGCCACTTGGCCGTAAGGCGGAGGAGACGCCGATCTCCGATCCGGTGCTCTAGGAACCCTCTCAGCCAGTTTTGGTCGGATGAGTCGAAGAAGCCGGATATATCGGCGTCCAGGATCCAGTTCACCTCGCGCTCGGTGATCGCCACCGCGAGCGCGTCCAGCGCGTCGTGCTGGTTGCGCCCCGGACGGAAGCCGTAGCTGAACCCGAGGAAATCTTCCTCGTAAATCTGGTTCAGCACCGTGCTCACGGCCATATGGGCGATCTTGTCCTCCAGGGCCGCGATCCCCAATGCCCGCGCCGAGCCGTCCGACTTCGCGATGAATTGTCGCCGGCTCGGCAGAGCCCGGTAGCCGCCCCGATGGAGCCGCCCATGCAGGTTCGGGAGACGCTGCTCCAGATCCTGGCCGTACTCTTGCCACGTCATGTCGTCCACTCCGGGCGCCGCGTCGCGCTTCAGCGCCAGGTAGGAGGCCCGAAGGAGTTCGACATCGACATGGTGCAGCAGCGCGGTGAACTTTAGTTTCCCATCTCGTCTCGCCGCTTCTCGTACGCGCTCCAGCCCCTGTGACAGGCTTTCCCGACTCCGCGTCCGGCGCCTGCGTGTCAATCGGCGTTGAACATTGACCCCCTATCGGCGTGCAATGTTGACCCCTTTGGGGATGCACGGCGGAGGTCGTACAGGTAGTCCATAGGAGGGGCCCGCGCGCGGGCCGACGCGCCCACCACGCGGCTGGCGGCGGACCGCGCGTGGGAGGTTCCTGTGGGCCCACCTGGGCGACCGGGCGGCAGGTGGATCGGTTGCCTTTAGGACCGATTCTTGAAGCGCCAGGAGTCGTTTCCGGTCTCGATGATCTCGCAGTGGTGCGTCAGACGATCGAGGAGCGCGGTGGTCATCTTGGCGTCGCCGAAGACGGACGGCCATTCGCCGAAGGTCAGGTTGGTGGTGACGATGATCGAGGTGCGCTCGTAGAGCCGGCTGACGAGGTGGAACAGCAGCTGGCCTCCGGTTTGGGCGAAGGGCAGGTAGCCGAGCTCGTCGAGGATGACGAGGTCGCGCCGGGCCAGCTGATCGGCGAGCCGGCCCTGGCGGCCGGCGCGGGCTTCGGCCTCGAGCCGGTTGACCAGGTCGACGACGTTGAAGAAGCGGCCCCGGGCGCCATCGCGGATGCAGGCCCGCGCGATGGCGACGGCGAGATGGCTCTTGCCGGTGCCGGTGCCGCCGATCAGCACGGCGTTGCGCTGGTTGGCCAGGAAGCCGCCGACCGCCAACTCGCGGACCAGCGGCTCGTTGACCGGGGTGTCGGTGAAGTCGAAGTCGGCCAGCTCCTTGGCCAGCGGCAGCTTGGCGCCACTCATCTGGTACTTGATGGATCGCGCCTGCTTGTCGGCGATCTCGGCCTTCAACAGCTCGCCGATGATTCGCTGCATCGGATGCTGGCGCTTGAGGCCGTCGGCGAGCACCTCGTCGAACGCGTCGCGCATGCCGGCGAGCTTGAGTGCGGCCATCATCTCCAGGACCTCATGGCGCTCCATGGCCGACCCCCCTCAAGCGGTCGTAGCGGGTGCAATCGGCCACCGGCTCAAAGCGAAGACGCAGGTTCGCGGGCGTCGGGATCGGCGCCGTCTCGGACGGCTGGCGCCGACGATTGAGGATGTTGAGCACGACGTCGGCGCTGCACACGCCGCCAGCGAGCGCCTCGGCACAGGCGGCCTCCACCGCCGCCAGCCCATCCGCCAGCACGGCGGTGAGGATCTCGACCATCTGCCTGTCGCCGTCGTCGTGGCCGGCGAGCCGGACGCGCACGCGACCCAGGGCGCCGGGCAGCGCCCAGTCCTTGAACGGCGCGCCGTTACGAAGCGCACCGGGCTTCCTCGCCAGCACGGGCACGTAGTGCCACGGGTCATAGACGGTCTGGTCGCGGCCGAAGCGCCGGGCATGCTCGGCGACGATCTCGCCGTCCTGGCGGATGACGATGCGATCGGCGTAGGCATGGACCTCGACCGGACGGCCGACGGCGCGCGCCGCCACGCTGTACTTGTTGCTGTCGAAGCGCACCAGGCAGGTCTTCGACACCGACGCCGGGACCGCGTGGAAGCCGTCGAACGGCCCGCGATAGCCGACCAGGGACGGACGCTCGTCCTCGAACACCTGCCAGACAGTCCTGTCCTTGAACACCGGGTGGGGATGACGCCGGGCGTAGGCGACGCACTGGTCCAAGAGCCAGGCGTTGAGTTCGTCGTAGGTCTTGAAGCGCAGCCGCGGGGTGAAGAACCGACCGCGGATGATCCCGACCTGGTTCTCGACCTGCCCCTTCTCCCATCCCGCTCCCGGCGTGCATGCTGTCGGTTCGACCAGGTAGTGGCCACACATCTGCACGAAGCGCCGGTTGAACGCGCGCTCCTTGCCGATGAGGACGGTCTGCACCGCCGTCTTCATGTTGTCGTAGATGCCTCGCCGGCAGGCACCCTGGAACAGCCGGAATGCCCGGTCGTGGGCGTCGAACACCATCTCCTGGCTCTCGCGCGGATAAGCGCGGACGAAGAACATTCGGCTGTGGCACAGCCGGACGTGCGCGACCTTGACCTTGGTCGTCACCCCCGCCAGCACCACGTACTCGTGGCTCCAGTCGAACTGATAGGCCTCGCCCGGCGAGAACACCAACGGCACATAGGTCTGCGCCGTCGATGCCGAACGGCGCCACCGCCACGCCTTGGCGTAGCGCCGCACCGCGTCGTAGCCGCCGCCATAGCCCAGACCCTCGAGGGCTTCGGAGATCCGTAGCAGCGTCAGCCGCTCCCGCTTCGACTTGGTCTCGTTGGCCTCCAGCATCCGCTCCAGCTCGGCCGTCCACGGCCCCAGCTTCGGCATCGGCTGGACCCGCCGGTCGTAGGTGAACGCCGTCGCCTGCGAACGGATCACCTTGCGCACCGTGTTGCCCGAGACCTTCACGTCCCGCACGATCTCCTTGATCGGCTTCCCCTTGACGAAATACTCCCGCCGGATCCGCGCTATCGTCTCCACGACCAACATCCCCCACCACCTCGTCCGCCCAAAAACGAGGTGACTTGGACTAGCCAGGCTCAGGGGGTCAAATTTGGACGCCGATCACCCCTCAACAGGGGTCAACTTTGCACGCCGTTCCACACCTGCGTTGCTGACCCACGTTCCCCTTGGCTCCGCCCCTTCCCTCCACCGGCTCCGCCGCCTCGCACAAGGCTTTGTTCGTCGGCTTCCCAGGTACTATGGGCGAATCTGACTTCTCTCGAGCGTGCGTCATCGGCTACGGCCCTTCGGGCCTTCCCGATGCGGACCGCGCAAACGCAAGGACGGCCACTCGAGAGATCTCCCGGTTTCCGCTCAGGCGATTTCCATGCGTGCGTGGGCTCTACGACCGCGCAAGGCCCTCCGAGCGCTCGCCAATGCGCGCTCGTCGGTGTGGCCTTCCCCATAGACCCACAGGGTCGGCGCCTCGAATGCGCATTTTTTGCGGCTCAATACCCAGCCCACATGTACCCCTGTCAACGCTTCGCCTCGCCCTCGCGGACCGCAGGCGCATGACTCGGGGCCGGTGTGGATGGCTAACCCTTCACCGTACGGCTCTCTCATCCGCTACTCCTCGCCGGCGATACCGGCGCACGGGTCATTCTACTTCCTGATTACGCACTTCACTCAGCCGGGTTGATGTGGTACAAATCATGAACAAATGGCGGTTTTTCTGGAGGTTCACAATGCCACGCAACAACGTTCAGTTCCAGAAGGGGCTCAGCGAAGCGCGTTTTCGTGAGTTGTACGGTAGCGAGGAGCAGTGTCGCGAGGCCCTGTTCCGCTGGCGCTGGCCGGAGGGCTTCTCCTGCCCCCGATGCGGCGCCACGCGCCATTGCGAGATCGCCGGCCGCAAGCTCTACCAATGCGCCGCCTGCCGTCATCAAGTCTCGCTGACCGCCGGCACGCTCTTCCACGCGACCAAGCTGGCGCTGACCCTGTGGTTTTCGGCGATCTATCACATGACCCAATCGAAGAAGGGGATCTCCTCCATCGAACTCGGCCGCCGGCTCGGCGTCACCCAGACCACGGCCTGGAAGATCAAGCAGAAACTGATGCAGTCCATGCTCGAGCGCGATGCCAAATTGCCGCTCACCGGGCGGGTGGAGATGGACGATGCCTACCTCGGCGGCCGGCGTTCCGGGGCCAAGCGCGGCCGAGGCGCGCCGGGCAAGACGCCGTTCGTCGCCGCCGTCCAGACCACGGCGGAGGGCCAGCCCGTGCGCATCAAGCTCCGCCGCGTCAAGGGCTTCCGCAAGAGCGAGATCGCCAAGATGGCCAAGCGCGACCTGAGCCCGCTGGCGACGGTTGTCAGCGATGGGCTCGGCTGCTTCACCGCGGTCACCGCGCAAGGCTGTGCGCACCATCCGATACCCACTGGCTCCGGACCCGGGGCCGTCGCCGTGCCCGCCTTCAAATGGGTCAACACCACCCTCGGCAACCTCAAAAACACCCTGCGCGGTACCTACCATGCGATCCGACCCAAGCATGTGCCGCGCTAACTGGCGGCGTTCCAGTACCGATACAACCGCCGCTACCGGCTCGCCGACATGATCGAAGC
Organism: Alphaproteobacteria bacterium; assembly: GCA_965225945.1. Taxonomy (GTDB): domain Bacteria; phylum Pseudomonadota; class Alphaproteobacteria; genus JASLMY01. Next base: position 92,373 of record CBDDBZ010000024.1, read on the forward strand.
CCTCGGCCGCGATGCCCTGCGCACGCCGCCCATGCCATATCGGCTCCTGAAATTGGCTGAGGTTAGTGCGTAATCAGGTTCTACTTTATCGACCGCTGCGGCGGGCCTCTTCGTGGCTGGTGTCGCCAGTGCCAGCGGAGGCGGAAAAGTACAATGACCCCTTTTTCTGACGTGTTCGCGCCGCCCGCCCTCATCCACATGGGTGGCACACGGCAGTTGGTGCTTTGCCGCGCCGATCCCGACGGCTTCGCCGTCGAATTCACGGCGTCTTCGCAGCGCGTAGGACGGCGCCTCAAAACGGCCGGTCGCCGTCGAGGCAGACGCGGCGGAGGACGCGGCGCTCGCTCGCGCTGTCGAACGGCGTCGACTTGTGCAGGACGCAGCGGTTGTCCCACATCACCAGCTCGCACGGCCGCCAGTGGTGGCGGTAGACGAACTCGGGCCGGGTGGCGAGTGCGTTGATCTCGTTGCGCAAGCGGTGACCTTCCTCGAACGGCAGACCCGAAACTTGCGATGTATGCTCGCCCAAATAGATGCCCTTGCGACCTGTCTCGGGATGTGTCCGCACCACCGGGTGGTCCGGCGGATTGGAGACATTTCGGATCTGTTCCTCGCTCATGTGCCATTTGTGCCTTGCGAAGGCCCAGTCCTGCGCCGCCGTCAGTCCGCGGAGACGGGCTTTCATATCGTCGTCCAGCGCCTCGTAGGCGGCGTGCATGTCGGCGAACAGCGTGTCGCCGCCTTCGCTGGGCAGCTCGAGCGCATAGAGGAACGTCGCCATCGCCGGCGCCTCCTTCCAGGCGGCATCCGTGTGCCAGACCAGCGAGCTCTCGTCGGTATGGCGCCCGGTCGTGCCGCCGGCCTCCTCGACGTTCGTCAGCAGGTAGATTTCGGGGTGTTCGTCGGCGTGCAGATGGTCCATCACCTGGTACTGGACCGGGCCGAAGCGACGGCAAAAGGCGACCTGCTGGGCTTCCGTCATGTCCTGGTCGGGGAAGACGAGGACGAGATGCTCGAGAAACACGGCCCAGATCGCCGCGACGTCACCCTCGTCGAGCGGTTGCGAGAGGTCTAGCCCCGTGACCTCGGCCCCCAAGGCGGTGGAGAAGGGCCGTATCTCGAGCGCGCTCGCCGTATGGGTCGACCGGGTCCGCATGATTTCGCTCCCTCGCTCGCGTGCTGGCAACACCGCTAGACGCCGCCGCCCGGCCGCTGACGTCGGAGGCCGACATGGTTGATCGGCTGGGCGTTACAACTATGAGCCGACATCCCCCAGACGACTGTCGGTTCCGACCATCAGAGTAGCCATTCGGGCTCTCGACGGCAATTCCGAGGCCGATCGGCGTGAGCAGAGCACTCCGCCTGCCTCCGGGTCCGGCCCCGACGGCGGCGGCACGCAGCCGGGCGATCCGCGCCAGGATCCGCGCGAACACATCCGTCCCGATACAGCGACCCCGGCCATCTGGCATGTCGCCCTTGGCTCACATGACTCGCCTGTTAACGCCCGCAAATGTTACGGAGAGACTTGGCGATGAACGATCCATCGACTTGACCACACGCCGATCCGGAGGAAGACAGCCGATGACTAAAGAAGATGTCTATGAGGTCTACGCGATCCAATACGCTTACCGGGCGGATCGCAAACGCCACGAGACTTTCATCACCAATGCCTGGACCGATCCGCTGCACGATACGGACCAGCCGATCTCCTATTACGTGTGGGCGATCGTCAATGCCGAGCGCACCATCGTTGTCGACACCGGCTTCGATGCCGACGAAGCGGCACGTCGGCGCCAGGAATCGGGAGAGCTGTGGCGACCGGAACTAAAATTTACGCCCGCCGAGGGTCTGCGCATGATCGGGGTCGACGCCGCGCGAGTGGCCGATGTGATCATCACCCATCTGCACTTCGACCACGCCGGCACGCTCGATCACTTCCCGGAAGCGCGCTTCCACTTGCAAGAGCAAGAGATGCAGTTCGCGACGGGGCCTTGCATGGCGCACGACTACTTCAAGGGCGCCTACACGGTGGACCAGGTCGTCGCGATGGTACGCAACGTCTACCGGGGGCGAGTCGCGTTTCAGGCGGGCGACGCGGAAATCGCTCCCGGCGTGAGCGTTCATCACATCGGCGGGCACACGATGGGGATCCAATCCGTGCGGGTGCGCACGCGTCGCGGTTGGGTGGTGCTCGCGAGCGATGCGAGTCACATGTACGACAATTTCGAAAGCATGGCGCCAAATCCCATCGTCTTCAATGTGGGGACGATGCTCAGCGGTTTCGAGCGACTGAAGACTTTGGCGGACGGTCCGGGGCACGTCATTCCGGGTCATGATCCCCTCGTCATGGCCAGATATCCCGCCGCGACGCCTGCAACCGAAGGTATCGTGGCACGCCTCGACGCGGACCCACGGAGCTGAGGAGCAATCGAGGATCGACCGTCCTCCCAGCAACCCCGTAAACCAGCCGTAGACGGGGACGAGGGACCTCGAGGAGGCGCCGAGGGCCGAACGGGCTGGCCCGGTGCTCCGTCCTCGACTAGGCTAGCTCCGATGTGCTTTCGGGCTGATCGCTTGGCAATGAGGCTTTCCGGCACGCTGGTCGGGGTCGGATTTCTGCTATTCGGCAGCTTGGCGATCATCGGACCGGTCGTCCCCACGATCGAGGAGAGTCAGGACAAAGCGTTCTGGTTTGGAATGCTTCTGATCGTTGCGGGCACCGTGGCTGTTTTCGCCTCCTGGACCGCGCGAGACCTGGATGGCATCTGGTGTCGCTATCCGCGCCGCTGGGGATCGAGCGGGGGCGAAGATCGCTAAACGACCTCTTGCACTGCTGCGGTGCGGCTCGGGACACCACGCGCCGCGCGGCAAGGTCGGGAGCAATTTTTGATGCGGGATCGCAGCGCCGGACCCGGGAAGGTGGATGATGGAGGGGCGGGCGATCTGGCTAGGGATCATCACCGTCATCGAGCTAGGGGAGGCGCAAAAGCCCGAGGGCATGGTCCACTAATGGCAAGCGGCGCCGTCACACTGCAACAGGTGCGGCCGGTCGCGGCGGTATCGGGTGGCGAGGCTGGTTGAGACCTACGGCCAGGACGCTGGGCTACCGGCGATCACGTCGGCGCTGGAAGAGGGGTGCCCGAGGAAGGGCAAGTACGGCGGGTGTTTCGTGATCTTCCCTGGGCGGGCGATGGGATGATGCGCACGATCAGGTCATATGTCGGAAATCAGGGGTGGAGTCCCCGTCGAGCCTGGGCGGCCGTCTACGGCATTGATAGCCATTTTCGGAATTGGCGCGTTTCTGGCGACTCTACCTATCTCAAGCTCGGTGATTAGTCGAGTAGTCACAGCAAGCGGCCAAAAAATCGTTGGTTTTCGGCCCGGGCCAAAGCCCATTTGTGACCGCCTTGGCATGGCCACTATAGTCTCATTAGAAAACCGAATGGACGGAAGCAATGACCGAACCTGGAACCCGCGTGGCGCTCATCACCGGCTGCGGCAAGGAGAACGGCATCGGCGCGGCGATAGCCCAGCGTTTGGCAAGGGACGGTTTCATCGTTGCCACATCCGACGTGGCGGCGGCGGGCGTCGACAATGACAACACCGTCCAGCGCGTCAGCTCCGGTTGGCAGGGACTGGACACGCTAGTTGCGCGGATCGAGGCGGCCGGTGGGAAGGCGCTCAGCCTGACCGGCGACGTATCAACTGAGGACGGTGCTGCCCATCTCGTCGCCAGGACAATCGACGAGTACGGACGCCTGGACGTTCTCGTGAACAACGCCGGCGCTCCGCATGGCCAGGACCGCGGTCAGATCGAGGACGTGCCGCTTGCCGCGTGGGAAGCCGTAATGGGCATCAACGTCCGTGGAGTCTTCCTGATGACCCGCGCCGTGGTGCCCCACATGAAGGCGCGGGGCTACGGCCGGATCGTGTCGATGTCGTCCGTAGCAGGCTTGGTGGCGCTGCCGGAACGGGCGGCCTACTGCGCCTCCAAGGCGGCCGTAATCGGCATGACACGTTCGCTCGCCTATGACCTCGCGCCGCACGGGATTACCGTGAACTGCATCTGCCCGGGATCGATCCGCACCGACCGCGCGATCAGTTCGACTCTCCGGGCCGGCTGGACTGACGTGGACGCCGGTCTCGCGGAGCGCGCCAAGGTCATCCCGATCGGCAGGCACGGCCATCCGGAGGAGATCGCCGCGACCGTTGCCCACCTGGTCTCGGATGAAGCAGGCTACATCATCGGACAAGCGATCCCAGTCGACGGCGGAGGCCTCCCGCCGAGCGCCTTCTGATTCGGCCGGAAGAATCTGCTGGCCCGGCTATGGGGCATGTTTCCCCGCTTAGCACCTTTTAAGGGAACGCCCGATCCTGGGGTACTCCGGACGTGGCCGGAGTGAAAGATGGTGTATCGCGGCGGCTGTGGCTGATGATATCAGGATGATGGCAGCCCCTTCACGCATGATCGTTCAATCGGGGTCGCCCTGACCTCGAACATCGAGGAAGGAGCGATGACGATGGCACATTTCGTAGGTCTGGATGTTTCGGTGAAGGAGACGGCGGTATGCGTCGTCGACGAGGTTGGCGAGGTGGTGTTGGAGCGGAAAGTACCGACCGAGCCGGACGACATCGTCACGCTGCTGACCTCGATCGGCGTGGCCTATGGCCGGATCGGGATCGAAGCCGGTCCGCTCTCGCAATGGCTGGTCAACGGTCTTGCCGCCGCCGGGCTGCCGGTTGTCTGCGTCGAGACTCGGCACATGAAAGCACTGCTCAAGGGGCAGCAGGTCAACAAGAGCGACCGCAACGATGCGCGCGGCATCGCCCAGATGATGCGGGTCGGGCTGTTCAAGCCGGTGCATGTGAAGACCCTGGTTGCCCAGGAGCAGCGGATGCTGCTGACCAGCCGCAAGCTGCTCCAGAGAAAACTGCTCGACGTCGAGAACGATCTACGCGGGACGCTGCGCAACTTCGGTCTCAAGGTGGGCATGGTCAGCACCCGCGGGTACGAGGCGCGGATCCGCGAGCTGGTCGAAGACTTTCCGAAGCTGGCCGCTATTGTGGAACCGCTGCTCACCGTCCGGCGAGTGATGCGCCGGCAGTTCGCGGTCCTCCACAAAATGGTGCTCGACACGGTCCGCCATGACCCGGTCTGCCGACGGCTCGTGACGGCACCCGGCGTCGGCGTGGTCGTCGCGCTGACCTACCGGGCTACCATTGATCAGCCGCAGCGCTTCGTTCACTCCAGGGCGGTCGGCGCGCATGTCGGCCTGACGCCGAAGCGCTTCCAGTCCGGCGAGATCGACTATGATGGTCGCGTGTCCAAGTGCGGCGACAGCATGCTCCGCACGATGCTGTACGAGGCCGCGCAGTCCCTCCTCGCCCACGGCCGGAAATGGTCCTGGCTGAAGGCGTGGGGCATGCGAGTGGCCCAGCGACGTGGCATGCGCCGTGCCATCGTCGCCGTCGCGAGGCGCCTGGCCGTAGTTCTGCACCGCATGTGGGTCGACGGCACCGAGTTCCGCTGGAGCAACGGCCCTGCTGACGCCGTCAAGGCGGATTGAACCTTCGACTGTACTGACAAGGAGATCAACGAGTTCTGCTTAGGCAGAGAGATGTCCTCACGGGGACGACGGGTGGGGTGAGTTCGTAATGTCGGTAGACCCTGCCGCTGACCGGCGGCAAGGACGCGCGAAAGATTGAACCGCCTCATCCTCTGATCCCATCATGAGGTGGTCACGCGCCAACCTCGAAGAGAAGCAAGAGCCCCGTGCGGCAACATCAGCCAGTGCGGAACGACGTGAAGAAGGAATATGGCATGATGTAACCAGAAAGGGCTTGACCAAGGCCGCGATAGAGAAGCCGACATTCGGCCGATCAGCGCCATCGCATCAGGCCATTGCCGCTCTCTTCCACTCCCCACCATGCTCCGCCTGGCCCTGCTGCTCACGCTCCTCACCACCCTCACCCTGGCCGACGTCACCGGCTCGGCCCGCGTTATAGACGGCGACACGATCGAGGTGGCCGGTGAGCGCATCCGCCTGCATGGCATCGACGCGCCGGAGAGCCACCAGGCCAGCCGACGACGCGGCGTGACATGGCTCTGTGGCGCCGAGGCGAGCAGGGCCCTCCGGGGCCTGGTAGGCGACGAGCCGGTGCGCTGCGACGAGCGGGGCCGCGATCGTTATGGCCGACTCATTTCCGTCTGTTGGGCCAACGGGATGGACGTCAACGCGAGAATGGTGGCCACCGCCGTTATCTCACCGAGGGGCAGAAGGGGCTTGCCATTGGTGCGACTGGTCACTTTCCCGAGGGGGTTGCGCGCGGACCTAACCCCAAAATCGGCAGAAAACGGCCAATCATTGGAAGGTGGGCCAGCTGGCCCATCTTCAGAACACTCAATAGACGAATTCGGCGATGACGAAGATCACGATGACGAGGATCGCCGGCGGGACCACGGCGTATTTGATCACCGCCCGTCCGATCGCCTTCAGCTCGGCGTCGTTTGAGATCTACGTCATCAACAGCGGCAGGACCGCCCCCAGCAACGGTATCGCGACGATCAGCACTTGATCGATCCTACCAGAGGCTGGTCGCAACCAGATCCCTTGAGAACCAGATCGCCAAGGCGAGCGATATCAGCACGACCTGTAGGGAAAACATCTGGGTGACGCGAAGGGAGTTCATCATGAGTCCGCTCCTGAAAGTGTTTCAATGGGCCCGATATGGGGTCGGCCGTCGCCACCCACATCACCCAAATGGATATCAATTTTTTCTGGAATTGGTATCCCCTTCATTGCCCCGATCCGGCCCGGGCAGGGGCATGGGGCGGCCGACCCCCGCCCCCCTCGGCGTCACGGCGATCGGGCGGGACTCCAGTAGCCAAAAATACTCCCGCTACTCGAATCCTCGGAACCACGTCCGTTGCCGTGCTTGTAGGGTGGCAGCGACCGCTGGCCCGGTCGGGTTGTCGAGACAATGCAAGGCGAGCGTGTCTCGCCGGGCATACTTGCCCACGCTACGCGCGCGACGAGGTTTTCGGGCGTGTCCCGTGCTGGGCCGAGCGGTCGCCTCGCTTGAGCGCCAAAAGGCGCCGATCGGCAGCGGCTTTTTTGTATAATTTCCGTACGAGGGCTTTTCGGGGAGGCCGATCCCGTAAGAGGGGCAAAACCCCGGGCATTTTTTGAGCCGGGGGGATTCTCAGCGGACTCGAAGTATGAATCAATGGGGCGATGGCCGAATCGCTCCCGGATATTGAGGCCCTGAGCCTGGACGACCTCAAGCGGTTGGTGCTCCGGCAATTGGAGGAGGTCGCGCGTCTGCGAGTGGAGAACGCGGCCTTGCGCGAGGAGATCGCGCGGCTGAAAGGGCTCAAGGGGCGGCCCAAGATCAAGCCGAGCGGCATGGAGAAGAAGGCGGCCGAACGACGCAAGACCAAGGAACGGCGCCAACAGGCCTGCCGGGGCAAGAAGAACGCGCGGCTGCGTATCGACGAGGAGCGCATCCTTGTGGCCGAGGTTCCGCCGGGCTCGCGCTTCAAGGGCACCGAGCCCTACGTGGTCCAAGATCTCTTGGTGCGCCCATATACCCTGCGCTACCACCGGCAACGCTGGGTGACGCCGTCGGGAGAGACGGTGATAGCGGCCTTGCCAGCGGGGGTGAAGGGCCACTTCGGGTCGGAGTTGCGCCGCTTCGTGGTGGACCTCTACCACCAGGGCCAGACCACGGTGGCGCGTCTGGTGGCCTTGCTCAGCGATATCGGGGTGGCGATCTCCAAGCGCCAGGTGATGCGGCTCCTGAACGAGGACCAGGCGTGCTTCACCGGCGAGGCGGGCGCGGTTCTGCGCGCCGGCCTGGAGACCGCGGCCTGGGTCAGCGTGGACGACACCGGCGCCCGCCATCGGGCGCGCAACGGCGTGTGCACGCAGATCGGCAACGACCATTTCGCCTGGTTCGCCACCGGCTTTTCCAAGAGCCGGCGGAACTTCCTGGAACTGCTGCGGGCCGGTCACGAAGACTACCTGGTTGTGGAACGGCGTGCAAAGTTGACCCCTGTTGAGGGGTGATCGGCGTCCAAATTTGACCCCCTGAGCCTGGCTAGTCCAAGTCACCTCGTTTTTGGGCGGACGAGGTGGTGGGGGATGTTGGTCGTGGAGACGATAGCGCGGATCCGGCGGGAGTATTTCGTCAAGGGGAAGCCGATCAAGGAGATCGTGCGGGACGTGAAGGTCTCGGGCAACACGGTGCGCAAGGTGATCCGTTCGCAGGCGACGGCGTTCACCTACGACCGGCGGGTCCAGCCGATGCCGAAGCTGGGGCCGTGGACGGCCGAGCTGGAGCGGATGCTGGAGGCCAACGAGACCAAGTCGAAGCGGGAGCGGCTGACGCTGCTACGGATCTCCGAAGCCCTCGAGGGTCTGGGCTATGGCGGCGGCTACGACGCGGTGCGGCGCTACGCCAAGGCGTGGCGGTGGCGCCGTTCGGCATCGACGGCGCAGACCTATGTGCCGTTGGTGTTCTCGCCGGGCGAGGCCTATCAGTTCGACTGGAGCCACGAGTACGTGGTGCTGGCGGGGGTGACGACCAAGGTCAAGGTCGCGCACGTCCGGCTGTGCCACAGCCGAATGTTCTTCGTCCGCGCTTATCCGCGCGAGAGCCAGGAGATGGTGTTCGACGCCCACGACCGGGCATTCCGGCTGTTCCAGGGTGCCTGCCGGCGAGGCATCTACGACAACATGAAGACGGCGGTGCAGACCGTCCTCATCGGCAAGGAGCGCGCGTTCAACCGGCGCTTCGTGCAGATGTGTGGCCACTACCTGGTCGAACCGACAGCATGCACGCCGGGAGCGGGATGGGAGAAGGGGCAGGTCGAGAACCAGGTCGGGATCATCCGCGGTCGGTTCTTCACCCCGCGGCTGCGCTTCAAGACCTACGACGAACTCAACGCCTGGCTCTTGGACCAGTGCGTCGCCTACGCCCGGCGTCATCCCCACCCGGTGTTCAAGGACAGGACTGTCTGGCAGGTGTTCGAGGACGAGCGTCCGTCCCTGGTCGGCTATCGCGGGCCGTTCGACGGCTTCCACGCGGTCCCGGCGTCGGTGTCGAAGACCTGCCTGGTGCGCTTCGACAGCAACAAGTACAGCGTGGCGGCGCGCGCCGTCGGCCGTCCGGTCGAGGTCCATGCCTACGCCGATCGCATCGTCATCCGCCAGGACGGCGAGATCGTCGCCGAGCATGCCCGGCGCTTCGGCCGCGACCAGACCGTCTATGACCCGTGGCACTACGTGCCCGTGCTGGCGAGGAAGCCCGGTGCGCTTCGTAACGGCGCGCCGTTCAAGGACTGGGCGCTGCCCGGCGCCCTGGGTCGCGTGCGCGTCCGGCTCGCCGGCCACGACGACGGCGACAGGCAGATGGTCGAGATCCTCACCGCCGTGCTGGCGGATGGGCTGGCGGCGGTGGAGGCCGCCTGTGCCGAGGCGCTCGCTGGCGGCGTGTGCAGCGCCGACGTCGTGCTCAACATCCTCAATCGTCGGCGCCAGCCGTCCGAGACGGCGCCGATCCCGACGCCCGCGAACCTGCGTCTTCGCTTTGAGCCGGTGGCCGATTGCACCCGCTACGACCGCTTGAGGGGGGTCGGCCATGGAGCGCCATGAGGTCCTGGAGATGATGGCCGCACTCAAGCTCGCCGGCATGCGCGACGCGTTCGACGAGGTGCTCGCCGACGGCCTCAAGCGCCAGCATCCGATGCAGCGAATCATCGGCGAGCTGTTGAAGGCCGAGATCGCCGACAAGCAGGCGCGATCCATCAAGTACCAGATGAGTGGCGCCAAGCTGCCGCTGGCCAAGGAGCTGGCCGACTTCGACTTCACCGACACCCCGGTCAACGAGCCGCTGGTCCGCGAGTTGGCGGTCGGCGGCTTCCTGGCCAACCAGCGCAACGCCGTGCTGATCGGCGGCACCGGCACCGGCAAGAGCCATCTCGCCGTCGCCATCGCGCGGGCCTGCATCCGCGATGGCGCCCGGGGCCGCTTCTTCAACGTCGTCGACCTGGTCAACCGGCTCGAGGCCGAAGCCCGCGCCGGCCGCCAGGGCCGGCTCGCCGATCAGCTGGCCCGGCGCGACCTCGTCATCCTCGACGAGCTCGGCTACCTGCCCTTCGCCCAAACCGGAGGCCAGCTGCTGTTCCACCTCGTCAGCCGGCTCTACGAGCGCACCTCGATCATCGTCACCACCAACCTGACCTTCGGCGAATGGCCGTCCGTCTTCGGCGACGCCAAGATGACCACCGCGCTCCTCGATCGTCTGACGCACCACTGCGAGATCATCGAGACCGGAAACGACTCCTGGCGCTTCAAGAATCGGTCCTAAAGGCAACCGATCCACCTGCCGCCCGGTCGCCCAGGTGGGCCCACAGGAACCTCCCACGCGCGGTCCGCCGCCAGCCGCGTGGTGGGCGCGTCGGCCCGCGCGCGGGCCCCTCCTATGGACTACCTGTACGACCTCCGCCGTGCATCCCCAAAGGGGTCAACATTGCACGCCGATAGGGGGTCAATGTTCAACGCCGATTGACAACCTGGTCAATGACGCGGCCTTGGCCTACATGCGCGAACGCCGTCTCGCCGGCCCCCTCGTCGCCCGTTTGGAAACGGCCCGGGTGCGCCGCTTTGCCGACGAGAGGATCTGGATGAGCCACCTGAAGGCCTTGGGGATCACGGACCTCGAGGTCCAGCCCGATCCGGTCAAGATCGCCACCGAGGGCGCGCTCTGGGGCTCCCTTACTGACCACGGCCTGCTCAAAGACAGCGTCATCCTCAGCGACGACGCCGGCCAGTTCAACGTCGGCCATCACGCGCTCTGCTGGGTCCACGCCGAGCGCTTGGTCCATAAGCTGGATTGTTTCACTCAGGCGCAGGCGCAAGCGAAAGAACGGATCCGGACCCGGATCTGGTGGCTCTACGCGGACCTCAAGGCCTACCGCGAAGACCCGCGCCGGCGACGAAGACGCGAGCTTCGCCGGCGCTTCGACGATATCTTCACCAGGCGCACCGGCTTCGCCACCCTCGATCGCCTGCTCGCCCGGCTCCATGGCAACAAGGAAGAGTTGCTGCTGGTGCTCGAGCGCCCCGAGGTGCCGCTCAACACCAACGGCTCGGAGAACGACATCCGCTGCCAGGTGACCCGCCGCAAGATCTCCGGCGGCACCCGATCCGAGGCCGGCCGCGAGGCCCGCGACGCCTTCCTCGGCCTCATGAAGACCTGCGCCAAACAGGGCATCTCCTTCTGGGACTACCTCGGCGACCGCCTCGGGGTCCCCGATGCCCCGCCTATCGCCTACCTCCCCGATCTGATCAGGCAGCGCGCCGCCTCAGCCTGAGTGCCCGGGGTTCTGCCCCTATTACGAAACGGCTAGGCCTTTGGGTTTTCTAGTAGGCCTATAGTAGGCAAGAAGTCGAAGCATCCGGCCAAGGTTGCTGGTGGCCTTCGTAGGGGCGGGAATCGCGCCGAGAGCATGGTCCCCGCCGGAGTCCTGGCGCCCTTTACACGAAAACGGCTCATACAGCGTCATTCGGGTTGCCTCAGGTAGGTGGGGTGCAGAAGGGCCCGGGATGCCTCTTTGCAGCTCCTGAAGTGGGGTATAGGCCCCTTGGATGGAGAGGGGGCCGTGTTGACGCGCTCGGCAGGACTCGAACCTGCGACACCGTGATTAGAAATCCCGTGCAGTCGAATCACTCTAAACGGCGGAGCAATACTGGGCCACTGAGGCGGCGTGGATGGTCCGGGCTGCGGGCGGAGCAAATTCCGCCACTGGGTAGCCTTTCATCGAGTTGATGGAAGGCGCGGAGATGTACTCAGTGGAGCTTTATCGGAGGATCAGGCTTGCCTGTCGGCATGAAGGCCTGAGCGGGCGTGAGGCGGCCCGCCGTTTTGGGGTTGATCGGAAGACGGTAGCGAAGATCCTGGCGCACTCGGTTCCGCCGGGATACCGGCGCAGCCAGCCGGCGAAGCGGCCGAAGCTGGACCCGTTCACGGGGGTCATCGACCGCATTCTCGAGGAGGACCGGGCAGCCCACAGGAAGCAGCGGCACACCTCGAAGCGCATATTCGAGCGTCTTCGCGACGAACATGGCTTCGAGGGCGGGCAGACCATCGTCAAGGATTACGTGCGCGAACGCCGTCGCCGTCTGCGGGAGATGTTCGTCCCTCTGGCACATCCTCCCGGGCATGCGCAGGCGGACTTTGGGGAGGCCAGGGTGGTCATCGCCGGCGTGGAGGGGAAGGCCCACTTCTTCGCCATGGATCTTCCCCACAGCGACAAGTGCTTCGTGAAGGCCTATCCGGCGGCGACGGCGGAGGCCTGGTTGGACGGCCACAACTCAGCCTTTGCCTTCTTTGGTGGGGTGCCCCAGTCGATTCTCTACGACAACGACAAGCGCCTGGTGTCGCGCATTTTGCCAGACGGCACGCGGCAACGGACGCAGGCGTTCAGCGGGCTTCAATCGCATTATCTGTTCGAGGACCGCTATGGCCGCCCCGGCAAGGGGAATGACAAGGGCAAGGTCGAGGGTCTGGTCGGCTATGCGCGGCGTAACTTCATGGTCCCTGTTCCTCGCTTCGAGAGCTGGGAGGCCTTCAACGCCGATCTGGCGGAGCACTGCCATAAACGCGGAGAGGATGTCCTGCGCGGCCACCGCGAGAGCATCGGCGAGCGGTTTGGTCGCGACCGGGAGGTCCTGATGGCGTCGCCGCCGGCGCCGTTTGATGCTTGCGACAAGCAGGGCACACGGGTCAGCTCGCTCTCCCTGGTGCGTTATCGAAGCAACGACTACTCGGTGCCTGTCGCCTACGGGCACCAAGAGGTCTGGGTCCGTGGCTACGTGCACGAGGTGGTCATCGGTTGCGGCGGCGAGATCATCGCCCGCCACCGCCGCTCTTACGAGCGAGAAGATCTGATCTACGATCCGCTCCACTATCTGGCTTTGTTGGAGAAGAAGATTGGCGCTTTGGACCAAGCGGCGCCGCTGCAGGGCTGGGACCTTCCCGAGGCGTTTGCCACCCTGCGACGCTTGCTCGAGGCCCGCATGGGCAAGAACGGCAAGCGGGAATACGTGCAGGTCTTGCGGCTTCTGGAGACCTTCGACCTCGAAAACCTCCATGGCGCCATCCGCGATGCCCTGCGGCTCGGCGCCATCGGATACGATGCCGTCAAACATCTGGTTCTCTGTCGCATCGAACGCAGACCGCCACGGCTGGACCTGGACGTCTATCCCTATCTGCCTCGCGCCCGTGTCGCGACCGCCGCCGCCGCCACTTACATGAGCCTGCTGGGTGGCGCCGGATCATGACCGACACGCCCCAGCTCTTGCTGGCCCATCACCTGAAGTCCCTCGAGCTGCCGACCTTCCAGCGCGAGTATGACAAGCTCGCCCGCCCGGCGGCCAACGGCCGCCCATCATATGATCGGCGCGCATTCGCGCGCGGGGCGCCGCCGAGGGCGTCGACCATGTGCGCTATCTGTTGCGCCTGGCCGAGCTGGAACTGATCGACCGCGAGCGCCGCATGGTCGAGCGGCGGATCCGGCAGGCCAGGTTCCCCGCCGCCAAAAGCCTCGACAGCTTCGACTTCAAGGCACTCCCGTCGCTCAATAAGATGCTCACCCTGGAACTGGCCCGATGCGAGTATATCGAGCGTCGTGAAAACGTCATTGCGCTCGGCAACAGCGGCAGCGGCAAAACCCATGTCGCGCTCGGTCTCGGCCTCGCGGCCTGTCAGAAGGGGCTTTCCGTCGGCTTCACCACGGCCGCCGCCCTGGTTCATGGGCTGATGGAGGCCCGGGACGAGAAGCGTCTGCTACGCCTCCAGAGCCAGTTGGCAAAATACCGCCTCTCGTCGGATGGCTTACGCGGCGCCACCGGCGCCACGGTCCATCCTCCGCGTCGACGAACTCGGCTTCGTGCCGCTCTCCAAGACCGGCGCCGAACTCCTCTTCGAGGTCTTCTCCCAAAGATACGAGCGCGGCTCGATCCTGGTTACCTCGAACCTTGCCTATCCGGTTATCACCCACGGCTCACCCACTATATGTAGTGTGCACCCATTTTGCCTGAGTAAAGCTCGCCTGCAGGTCGAAGCGGAGATATCTCACGCCCCGATGCCGAGCAGGGACTCGGACGGCATTGTCAGCGCGCTTTTAGGCGACACTTTAGCGTGGTGGAAATCCTAATCATTGAGTCGGATTTGGCAAACTGGCCCCTTTTTGCACCGCCACGTTGCATAAAGGACCGTCACTTCATTGAAATTTATCTGAAATCGGAGGTGAACGACACCGATGGAATATTCCAGGAAATCAGAGCTTCATTGAATTGTAGGATTGCTTGAGTGCCGGATTATTCACAAATAGCTCTGCGCGAACTGGGCGATTTTAGCACCAAGCCGCCGCTCAGTACGTCCCTGATATCGATCCAGGGCCACGGCCTTTTCCGCCCAGGATCGCAGGCGCGTTCTTGCGTCGTCGCTTCGATCTTCGCAGCGACTCAAAACGCGCAGGAGACATGAACATGGCGCGAGATTGTCGGGTTCTTCGCAAGCGATTCGTGCCAGCGCGTCGCATTTCTTCCGACTAGTGCCGTCAATCGCTCAGACGATGTCGTTTCATCAGCATTGGCTTCGAAGTGTCCTGGCCGGTGGGTTTCTTCGTTGCTTTCCCTGTGGTCGAGGGCCACCGCTCGTCCGTCCCCCGCCATGTTAAGCTGGGACGTGGAGCGTGAATTAAACTCCGGTTCGGTTTTGCAGAACAATCAAGAATTAGCCGGATCGCCTCCTCAATGCGCCTGCGCCGGCCCTTGCCTGCAGTCCAAGGAGACACACTACATATAGTGGGTGTGGGTGATAACCGGATAGGCAAGGATTGAACAAGCCGTTCGATGAATGGACCGAGGTCTTCGGCTCCGAGCGGCTCACCGGCGCGCTCCTGGACCGGCTCACCCACCGGTGGAACTTTTGTCCGGCAGTTGGGCGTCGAGTGCTCGAGCAGTGGCGTGAGAAGGCGATCGCCGGGATCGATGCCTCCTCAACGCAAGGGCGATCCGGTAAAGGCGGAACTGGACATCGCCATGAAGCGGATCGGGGAGTTGATCATGCAGGTGGAACTGCTGGAGGCCGGACGGAGACGTCCGGCCCTTTGGGGCGGCGGACGCGGCGATGAGTGCCGCCACCTCTCCCGCACGGGTTTGGCCTACGGCCTCCAGCGGGTCTGTGCGGCCTGGGGTTTTGCCCGTTCCTCGGGAAATCCCGGCAGCAGGCCACCGTGAGCGCCCTCCAGCACGCCGGGGACCGAAGGATCTCGGACGAGGCTCTGCGCCATCGAGGCCGACCTGGAGGCATCCCCCTGAGGGCGAGGGGCAAGGTCTGGGCTCGGCTTCGGGTCTGTCGTGGCATCCGTGTTTCCCGCGCGCGGGTGCCCTCCGTGTGACTACGCGAGAACAACCTGCTCTCGCCAACCATCGCTGGCCGCTCGTGGCGGAAATCCGCCGATGTCGGTGAGATCATCACCTTTTTGCACCGCCGTTGACACTCATGTGGGGCACAGACGGCGTTCGGGTGTTCATCGGTTAACGACGGCTGGGGCTGGATATTCACCGCTATCGAGCTTTATTTTGGAGATCGCCGAGTTCTTCACGCTGACCATGTGCGCAAGCAGGCGACCGCTTCGGCCCTTCAGCGATCTCCATGGGGCTTGCGAGGCTGTATGCCTCGACCTCCGCCGGTGCGGCGCGGGGGCTGGCCTTGCGGATGGATCACGGCTCCCAGTATCTGTCGGACCACTTCACCAACCAGATCAAGTTCTGGGGCATCCAGCCGTCCTACGCCTTCGTCGAACAGCCCCAGACCAACGGCGTCGCCGAGAGGTTCAATCGCACGCTCAAGGAACAGATCATCCATGGCCGCATCTACCGCAACATCGCGGAGCTGCGGAACGCCGTCCGCGGGTTCGTCGAACAGTACAATGCCCAGTGGATCGTGGAGAAGAACGGCTACCTGAGCCCCGCTCAAGCTCGTCAGGCGTGGCACACCGCGATGTCACTCAGGCCCGCCGCATGAGACAAACTTGTGTCCAAGGAACCGGGTGCGATACATTCCGACGTAGTCTTCCCGTACGCGACGTTCGCCTTCTCCCCAAGCTCATACAGGCTCAGGTCTTCTGACCGCTTCGCATGAATGCGCTGGTGTTCCGCGACCAAGATCTCGCCGCGCCGTCCCAGCAACTCGACCGATATCGCGCCGATCACATCGTCCTGGACCGTGAAGAAATCCGGTGCCGGGCGGTCATAGGCTTTCGACCAGGCATGAAAGCCCTTTATCGCGTCGATGAGTTGTACGTTGATGCGAATCCGTCCCGCGGCCTGTTGCAAGCTCCCCTCGATGACGTAGCGGACGCCAAGCTCTTCCGCGATTTGCCGGATTGGCACATTCTTGCCGCGATAGCTGAAGCTGGAGCCGCGTGAGATCACCAATATGTCCGGGTGGCGGGACAAGGCGGTTGTGAGCTGTTCAACGAAACCATCGATGAGGAATTGTCGGTCGGGAACCCCGGTCAGGTTGTCGAACGGCAGCACCGCAATCGACGGTTTGTCGGAAAGCGTGAAGGTCATTTTGGCAGGATCGGCGGGTTCGACTCGCTTGATCCATGGCTTCCACCACCAGGCCCCGCCGCCCACGACGGCGATCAGCAGGGCGATGGCGGCCGCCGAAGCTAGCAATGGAAATCGGCGTCTTTGCCCGAGGCCAACGACCTTGCCGGCGTCCTCGGGGTCGAGCAGAGCGCGATAGACACGCACCGGCTCGACGATGTTCTTGACCTGCCGCTCGCCGAGGAATTGGTAACCGACCTCCACCTTCTGCTTGAGTTGGTCGTAAGCGGTGCCGGAGATACAAATGCCCCCGGGCTCGGCCAACTCTTGCAGACGGGCGGCTATATTGACCCCGTCGCCAAATATGTCCTCGTCCTCGATGACGATATCGCCGAGGTTGACGCCGACACGGTATTGGATGCGACGATCGTCCGGCACCTCGGCTTCGCGTTCCGCCATCGCCCGCTGGAGCGCCACGGCACATTCGACGGCGTCGACGACGCTGGCGAACTCCACCAGCATGCCGTCGCCCATGAGCTTGACGATGCGTCCATGGTGCTTGGTGATCGCGGGGTCGATCAGCTCGGCTCGGTATGCCTTTTGCCGCGCGATCGTGCCGCGCTCGTCCGCCTCCATGAGCCGGGAATAGCCGACCATGTCGGCGGCAAAGATCGCGGCAAGTCTGCGCTGTTCGCCCGGGTCGGCCATGTTCCCGTCCGGCGCCAAGTCGAAAAGCCTAGCAGAGCCGGCAGGTCCCTTCCACCAAGGCGTCGAAACTCGCCGAGCCTTGGAAAGCGGGACGCCGAGCCCTAGCGAAAATGGTCGCAATGTCGCCTTCGGCGCAGCAATGCTCTGTTAGCGCCCTCCAAAGAAATGACCGGCCTGGAGGAGGCGCCGAGCGGCCGAGGGACGGGCCGGTCGCGGAACTCCCGGTCTCGGTACCGGCGACCTCGACCCCCGATCGACTCCGTTGGCCGACGGCGAGGGGCGATATGGCGGGACGGGGGTAGTGCCCGTACGGCGCCAGCCTGGCCAATTCCGTCGTTCCCAACCACTATGTCACGTTCCCGATGGTCGAGGTCGCGGTGTCGGGAGGGATGTTCGGGCGGAACCCGGCACGGATCGCTCGGCTACGTGCGCCGCCGGTGCCGGCGTGATCCTTGCCGGAGCCGGCGGGGTGAGGATAGCCACGGGGGGCGTGTGCCTTGATGACAAGAAAGCTGGCCTTGAGCACCATGAGACCGCCGTTGGAGCCGGTCCCGGAGGTAGGCGGAGTGCTCTACCTACACGCACCGACCACCAAATTGCCATGGCAAGCCGAATAAGCTAACTCAGATACCCAAAATCGACGTTCATCTGGGGAATGTCGGCTTCAACGGCCAAAGGCGCCGCAGATGCTGATCCAGATTTCGTTGTCGATCAATTGGCGCTCGACGGCCCGCACGTAGAAGGGTGCCGCCAGTATCGCCACGGCGAAGAGACCCAGGGCGATTGAGGTCAGGGGATGGGTGATGAACTCCCGGAAGGAGCCCACGGCCGCCTCCGGATCGGACGCGCTGGTCTCGGCGGGCGGCGGTGCCTCGGATAGATCCAGGCTGTCCAGGTCTTGTGTCATGTCGGATCCTCAGCCCCATGGATACCCGATTTCGCCGCCGTCTCCAAACGACCATGACACGGTCTCCCTCTCTCGTTCGCCCGGGAGCCCGGCTTCCACGGCGAGAGCTTACATGATGGCGCGCCGCGCGGCCTCGCCGACATAGGTGTTTCGCGTGATGGCGCCATGGGCGATCATCGCTCCGCGTATCATCATTGGGCCACGCGCTCCCTCGATCCCGGAGTGGTAGCGCGGGCGCCCGGCATCGACAAGGGTTGGTGAGGGAAACGTGGTCGGTGTGGCGCGACGGCTCGGCGTCCGCTATATGGAGAAGTGGGAGAAATTTGATGGACGCTCGCCGCCTGACCTTGGCCGTCGCCTGCCTCGCGGTGATCGCCGCGATCGCGATCAGCACGCTCTCCTTCATAGATCGGGGCGAGGGGGGCGGATCCGGCCAGGCGGCCATCGGAGGCGAGTTCACGCTCACCGATCACGCCGGCCGCCGGGTCCGCGCCAGCGATTTTCGCGGCCGCCATGTCCTGCTTTACTTCGGCTACACCCACTGCACCGACATCTGCCCGGCCGAGTTGCAGTCCATGAGCCTCGCCCTCGACGCCTTGGGCGAGCAAGCCGCGCGGGTCAAGCCGGTCTTCATCACCGTCGACCCCGAACGCGACACCGTGGAGGTGCTGGATGCCTATCGCCGGCACTTCCATCCCGATTTCGCGGCGTTCACCGGATCGCCGGCGGAAATTTCCGCCGCCGCCAAGGCTTACGGGGTCTATTTCGCCAAGGGGGAGGACGACGGCGAGGGCAACTATCCGATGGACCATAGCTCCATCGTCTTTCTGATGGGACCGGACGGGCGATATGTCCGCCATTTCTCCGCCAATACCCCACCCGAGACGATGGCCGCCGCGATCCGCGAGGCGCTCTAAGGCGAAGTTACCCCAATGTTTGGCGGCTATCGTTTTGACATCGTGGTGAAAGTATCGTTCAGGCTCGGCTTGGTACTGGGAACGCCTCGATCAGCTGGTGCGCGCACCCGCCCTTCGTTGCGCTGGCGGATCGGGCGGATGCGGATCTCCACGCCCTCGAGGCCGCGAAACAGCCGCTCGACCTGGGCCAGGCCCGGGTATAGCCATAAACGGATGTCAGGGCACTGCACCTGTTTCGTTCTCGATCGCCCCTTGTGCTAACGTCGTCACGGAGACAATCCATTGGGCGAGCCCGGTTACGGGGATTTCGGCGTTGCGATGCCCGATCTGCAAGTTTGCAATCGGGGAGCGACGATCCTAGTTTCGGGGTTGGAGTTCAAAGGGAGGTGATCATCAAAGTGAAACGATTGTTGCTGGCGTCTACCGCGACGCTGATATTCCTGCTGCCTTGGGGAGCTGCCCAGGCGTTTGAATGCCCGAAGCACTTCACCGCGGCCCAGGCCGCTATCGACAAGGTGAGCGGGGATATGAAGGGCGATATGTCGAAGAAGATGCGCAAGGAAGACATGGCACTCGTGCATGCTCTGCTCGACGACGCCAAATCACGACTCGCCTCGGCCAAGCACAATCACGAAAAGCCCCAAGGGGGCTTTGATCACGCCCGTTCCATCGCCAAGGCCGACGCGGCGCGAGGCTACGCCGTCGCCGCCGATATATTCCATTTCAAGCTGATGTCGATGTAGCGCAAGCCCCTCGGCGCTCGCCGGGGAGGCACGGCGATCCGTGCCTTGACCACGGGAGCGGGAGATGTCGGCACTGAAATGCTATATCACGGCGGCTCTCGGTTTCGCGTCGGTGATCGCGGCGTCTTCGTTTGTTGCGAATGCGGACACGCACTGGGCGGAGCCCCGTATTCCGGGCACGTCCGAGCAGGCCCTGGTTCTGGGCCGAGACCTCGACGGCGACGGCGATCCCGATGAAATTACGATCCGCCTGGAGGTGATCGAGGTCGCGGAAGAGGTTTATCCCGGGGAGTTCGTGAAGTTCTGGGTATTCGCCCCCGAGGGCCGGGGCATGACTCCGGTTGCCCGCGCGCCGAGTCCCACCATCCGCGTCGAACAGGGCGACCGGGTGCGCATCATCCTCCAGAACACGCACTACTTTCCGCACACCATTCACCCCCACGGGACGATCCACCCGAATGCCATGGACGGGGTGCCCGACATCACTCAGGCGGCGGTCAAGCCCGGTGAGTCCTTTAGCTACGAGTTCACCGCGAAAAACCCCGGCACGTTCTTCTATCACTGCCACGTCCAGCCCGATGTGCACGTGCTCATGGGCCTGGTCGGAATGCTGATCATCGAGCCCAACCGGGCGAACAACATATTCACGTGAGTCGGACCCGATTTCCTTGGACACAGAATTGGCTTAATCGAAGTGTCCAAGGAGGACCGGAACATGACCGATAATTTTGAGAAGAAAGTTGCTGTTGATGGGCCTGTGGTAAATGCGGGCGAGCTTGGCTCGTCCACGTTTTCCCCAGGCCAGGCTTTGCCGGCAGGCCCGCTGGGACTTGGCCAGCGATGGACGGTGGCGCGCAAGCGTGAGGTCGTTCTGCGGCTTTTGCGTGACGAGCCGGTGCAACTTCTGTCGCGCCAGTTGGGCGTAGAGATCTTCCGGCTCGAGCAGTGGCGTGAGAAAGCGATCGGCGGGATCGACGCCTCGCTCAAGCAACGCAAGGGCGATCCGGTGCAGGCGGAACTGGATAGCGCCATGAAGCGGATCGGAGAGTTGACCATGCAGGTGGAACTGCTGGAGGCCAAGACGGAGACCTTCGGCCCTTTGGGGCGGCGGAGGTCGCGGCGATGAGTGCCGCCACCTCGCCCGGCACGGGTCTGGCCTACGGCCTGCGGCGGGTCTGCGCCGCCTGGGGCATGGCCCGCTCCTCGTTCTACGCCATGACCTCCGGCCAGCACGCCGAGCAGCCGCCGGCAAAGCGTCGGGGACCGAAGCCCGCGATCTCGGACCAGGCGCTGCTGGTGGCGATCGAAGCCGACCTGGAGGCATCGCCCTGGGAGGGCGAGGGCTACCGCAAGGTCTGGGCTCGGCTTCGGGTCTGTCGCGACATCCGGGTTGCCCGCAAACGGGTGCTCCGCCTGATGCGCGAGAACAATCTGCTCTCGCCCCATCGCTGCCGCCGCCGTGGCGGCAATCCCCATGACGGTGAGATCATCACTCATGCCCCGAACCTCATGTGGGGCACCGATGGCGTTCGGGTGTTCACGGTGGACGACGGCTGGGGCTGGATCTTCACCGCCGTCGAGCATTGGAACGCCGAGTGTGTCGGCTGGCATGTCTGCAAGCGCGGCGACCGCTTCGCCGCCCTGCAGCCGATCTCCATGGGGCTTGCCGGGCTGTATGGCTCGACCGCGGCCGGCGCGGCTCGGGGGCTGGCCTTGCGGATGGATCACGGCTCCCAGTATCTGTCGGACCACTTCACCAACCAGATCAAGTTCTGGGGCGTCCAGCCGTCCTACGCCTTCGTCGCCGAGCCCCAGACCAACGGCGTCGCCGAGCGGTTCAATCGCACGCTGAAGGAACAGATCATCCATGGTCGCATCTACCGCAACATCGCGGAGCTGCGGGACGCCGTCCGCGACTTCGTCGAACTCTACAATGCCCAGTGGATCGTCGAAAAGAACGGCTACCTGAGCCCCGCTCAAGCTCGTCAGGCGTGGCACGCCGCGATCTCAATCAGGCCCGCCGCGTGAGACAAACTTGTGTCCAAGGAACCGGGTGCGCTACAATAACATATTCACGCATCTCGTGCTCGGTGCGGGGCGCATGCCGGAGCTCGCCAAGGCCACCGTGGAGGAGGGGTACGGTCGCGAGTATTCGCTGGTGTACATGGATATCGATGCGCGGTTGAACCGCATTCCCGCCGCCTACAAGGACCCGCGCGAGATCGAGAAACGCATGCACCGGGAGTATGATTCGACCCAGCGTCGGCCGAATATCTTCCTGCTCAACGGCCGCTCGTTCCCCTTCACCCTGCGTGACACGCCGATCGAGGTGAAATCGGGCGAGCGGGTCAAGCTACGGATCCTGAATGCCGGCACCCGGCCGATCAAACTGCACACTCACGGCCATCATCCGACGCTGACCCACCTCGACGGCTATCCGGTGCCCGCCGGCATGCGCTACACCCGCGATGTCTTCGATCTCGGCGCCGCCCAGCGGATCGACCTGGAGCTCAGGCCGGGAAGCGACGACCGCTACGCCTCGGGGCCCGGGGTGTGGATCATGCACGACCATACCGAGCATACCGTCACCAACAAGGGGATCAGCCCCGGTGGAGACATCACCGCGATCGTCTATGAGGGGTTCATGGGTGACGACGGGCTGCCAAAGGTCGCCACCAGCCTCGATCGTTTCTTCGATCCCGAGTACTACCTCGGTCACGTCCCGGTCTTTGATCCGGCCATTTTCAACACCACGCGCGAGGACTATGAATACGGCTGGCCGGAGGAAGAGCCCCTGGGCGGCAGATTCAGCTATCCGATCCGCGCGGCCGAGTAGGAAGCGGCCGGAGGGTCTCGTCATGAAGAGAAGGCTTCTCGTTGCCATCTCGGCCGTTGCTCTCGCCATGGCCGCGTCGGGCTCTGCCCGGGCGTTCACCGAGCTCGAGGCCGCCTTCGTCCCAGAGGATCCCCTCGAGCAGCACCGGATCGTGGCGAGGTCGTGCGAGCAACCGCGCGGCTTTCGCCGAATTGAAATGAAAGGAGGAACCAGGTTTGCGCGCGAAGGCGAAGTGTTCGCTTTCGAGCCCCGGGAGATTCGGGCGGGACGCTGCGAAGAGGTGGAGATCGTTCTGGAAAATACCGACACGGTGCGGCACGCCCTCATGCTGCCCGGCCTCAACCCCATGTTTGCGCTGGAGTTCACCGGGCGTGGGGTCGAGCGCCTTCGTTTCGTGACCCCCGACGAAGACGTCACCCTGAAGTTCCACTGCCATGTCCCAACCCATGAACAGTTTGGGATGGTGGGCGAACTGATCGTGGGCAAGGGCGGCAAAGCGCCGGCGCGCGAGACAACGCCACCGGGGACCGCGCGCCTTTTCGAAGGCCTCGGCAGCGTCGTCGCCGTCGAGCGGCGCGAGAACCGCCTGGTCCTCAGCCATGGGGAGATCAAGGGCTTCATGGCGGCGATGGCGGAAATGAGCTTCATGGTCACTCCCGCCACGCTGCTTAAAGGAATCGAACCGGGCGACAAGGTGCGCTTCACCATCGACGCCGACAAACGCGCGATCGTCGACGTGGTTCCCCTCGACAGGTAACTGGCCGGCGCGACTTCCGCTCGGAGTCGGCAATGATGCATTAGCATCTCATAATGGAGCGCCCCGTCCCTAGGCTAGATCCGACGTCGATGGAGGGATTACCGAATTTCGGTCCACGACGGCACAAAACGGGGGTAGACTCCCCGTCATGGCGAGACGGCGGGATCGGGTGGGGGTAAGATGCGGGAAACAATTCCAAGCGGTTGGATGCTGGGCGCGGAGGTTCGGGGCATCGATCTGGCCGCGCCGCTAGCGGGCGACGACGTAGCCTACATCGAGTCGGCTTGGCACGATCATCTCGTTGTGTTGTTTCGTGAGCAGAAAATCGGCGACGAAGACTTGTTGGCAATGGCCGAAGCCTTTGGCGGCGCGCAGGCTACCGAGTCACGATCTTATTACCTCGAGGCCGGCTATACGGAAAAGTCCGCGCGTCTATCGGCGCTTCCCGGCATTTCAATCGTTTCCAATCTGGACGAAAACGGCCAGCCCGTCGCGCTCCACGCCGGTAGCGGCAGTCAACCGCTCAAATGGCACAGCGACAATTCCTATGTGGACAATCCGCCAAAAGGCAGCATTCTGCACGCGCTTCGGGTTCCGCTGAACGGTGGCGGCCGGACCTCGTTCGCCAACCAATATGCGGCCTACAATTCGCTTCCCGAAGCGACCAAGGCGCGCCTTTCCGGCCTGCATGTCAAACACGATACCAGCCGCAACACGGCCGGCGGCCAGCGCCCTTCGCGCACGCTTCCGACGACGCGCGAGGAGGTGATCGGGCCAATCCATCCCCTGCTCCGCATCCATCCCGTGACGGGCAAGACCGCGCTCTACCTCGGCCGCCGCTATGCGCCGCCATCGAGTCATATCGTCGAACTCGGGGAGGCGGAAAGCGAAGCCCTGCTGGACGAGCTTTGGGCATTGGCCTCGGCAGAAGCGCTCACCTGGACGCACGGGGATTGGCGGGCGGGCGATGTGTTGATGTGGGATAATCGCTGCACGCTCCATGCCCGCGGTCCCATCGACCCGACCCAGGCGCGCGAAATGCATCGCACGCTCGTCAAGGGCGAGCCGGTAATCGCTGGTTAGACGATCGTGAAAATGTCCCTCGACTTCGCCTCGGATCACTTTTCGGGGTCGGGAAAAAGCCCCTCGGCTTCGCCTCTGTATCCTTTTTCCGGCTTCGCCTCTGTATCCTTTTTCCGGCTTCGCCTCTGTATCCTTTTTCCGGCTTTGATTCGGCCAATTCCGCCCTCGGGGCGATACGGCGAGCGGATTTTTCGTTTTTGACAAAGAGATGAAAATGCGGCGCCGGGCCGCCTCTAGCACGCCCTGCTCGCCGCTGCGTGCCGCCCAGAATGACGGATCAGATCAATTCATCTCAATTGCCATGGTACACGACGGCATTTACGTAGGACGTTGAAAAAAATTCCCGATTCACTCCACGACGAGTCAAGAGGGAAATCATGCGAGACAACCCGATCAACGCCCTGCGTGAGACGCTACGATGCGGCTTCGCCTTTCGCAAGAGCCGTCTGGAGAGCCTTTGCGTCTTGGTCTTCGGCGTGTTCGTCGCCCGGACGGTGAACCTCTCTCACTTGGCCTGCCACTTTCCGGGGCGCGCGCGATCCAGCTCCAACTATCGGCGCCTGCAACGGTTTTTCGAGCAAGTCGATTTCGATTACGATCGCCTCGCCGAGTTCCTGGTCGCGATGATGGGGCTCCAGGCGGGGCCGTGGCGGCTGACCATGGACCGGACCAACTGGCGGCTGGGTCGCCGCGACGTCAACATCTTGATGATCGGCATCGTCAACCGCGCCATCGCCATTCCCGTGTGCTGGCGGGTGCTCGACAAGGCGGGCAATTCCAATACCAAGGAGCGGATCGCGATCCTCGAACACGTCCTCCGGCTCTTCGGGGTCGACAAGATCGCCAGCCTCCTGGCCGACCGGGAATTCATCGGCGACGCCTGGCTGGCATGGTTGCAGGAAAAGGCCATCCCCTTTCACATCCGCATCCGATCCAACATCAAGATCGCCAACACGCGTGGTCGCATGGTCAAGGCGAGGGAGCTGTTTCGCGACCTCAAACCCGGGGAAAGCCGCATCCTCTCCAACGCCAGGCGCCTCTCGGAGGCCAGAAAACCCAAGGCCAGGCCCGTCTTCGTCGCCGCGCTCCATCTCAAGACCGGCGAACTGTTGATCGTCGTGACCAACGACGCGCCCGAGGAGGCCTTGGCCATCTACGCCCAGCGCTGGCAAATCGAGACCCTCTTCGCCGCCTTGAAAACCCGTGGCTTCAACCTCGAAGACACCCACATCAATTGCACTATTTTTTGTCTTTCGGCTCGTCCGCGTCTTCCGCAACGTCGGCGGCCTCCGTGTCATCCGCCTATTTTTTGTTTTCGCTTCGCCCGCCTCATCCTCCTCGGCCTTCTCCGACTCGTCGCTCAGCTGTTTGCTCTCTCCTTCCGCCGTCGCTTTTTCGTGCGGCTCGTCGGGCCATGGCGCAAAGGGGAACGGCTTTTCTTCCGTGGCGAAGGTCAAATAGATTATGATCTGCTGGAGGTAGCGGGCCAGATTGCGGCCGAAGCGGGCCAACCGGTCGTTCGGGTGGCCGGAAAACAGGCTGGCGAAAAACTGGAACACGACGACAGCGAAGGTGACGACCCCCGCCACATCGAGAGCCACGGTCAAAACGATCATGAAGAACAGGCGGAGCCAGATTTCGCGGCGTCTGATGTTTTCCTTTGTGGTCCCACTCATTCCGCTTCCCCCATCGTCCTTTTCATCCGCGACCGCGTTCATCGGCGTCGACTCCATGTTAGCTGACATTCCACGCCACGCCATCCCAACGCCATCTTTTGGTCGCATGCGCAAGCGGCGATGGCGTTCCACGAACTCGCTCGCCCGGCCGAGGCCGAGTCTGGGCTCGAGGCAGCGCCAGAAATGCAACCTGATCTGTCGCCGAGCACGGTCACGACGATGCTGCCTCCGGCGCAGGGCGATTTCCGTGATTGCCCGGTCACGGCGCTGCGTCGGCTTCGTCACCGACATCTAACCGATCCGGGCAGCCGGTCCCCTCGGGTCACGCCTTGAAAGCGGCGAGCGCGGTTTCGTCGAATTTCAGGCCTAGCCCCGGCTTGTCGGGCAATACCAGCTCGCCGTTCTCGATTCTGGGCGTCTCCTCATAGAGCGCGAGCATCCACGGCATGTATTCCACCGTCAGTCCATTCGGGCACGCGGCGACGACATGGACCAGTATTTCCGGCATCACATGGCTCACCACCGGCAGGTTGAATGCCTCCGCCATGGCGGCGACCTTCATCCATTGGCTGACACCGCCCACCCGAACGATGTCGATCATGACGATATCGACCGAGCGCGCCTCGATCATGTGACGGAAGGGCACGATGCCCCAGAGATACTCGCCGCCGGCGATGGGAGTCTTCAGCGCGGCGGTGACGCGGGCGAGGCCGGGGTAATCGTCCGCCGCGGTCACGTCCTCCAGCCAAAACAGGCCGACATCCTCGACACGGTGGCCGATATCGATCGCCTGTTCCGGGCGCCAGCGCTGGTTGATGTCGCACATCAGCTTGATATCCGGGCCGATGGCGTCCCTGACCGTGCGCACGCGGCGTATTTCGTCGCCGGGCGTCGGCGTGCCGGGCAGCGCCATCTGGGTCTTCATTTCCCTGAAGCCCTTCCCCACCAGGGTAAGCGCTGCCTGGCGTACCTGGTCGTCCGTCAGCCCGCGACGGAGCGAGCCGGAGGCGTAGGTCGCGACGCGGTCGCGATGGCCGCCCAGCAGTTTCCACAAGGGCTGGTCGAGCGCCTTGCCCTTGATGTCCCAAAGCGCGATGTCGATCGCCGAGAGCGCCAAGGTGAAGATACCGCCCGGCCCGCAAGCATCCCCGGTGCCGTCACGCAGCTTCGCGACGACGTTCTCGATCCTGAGCGGATCCTCGCCCACCGTGATCTGGGCGAGTTCCTCGAGCGCGACGCGCAGGCTGCCGGTCATCGCGCCGCCGTAAAGGGTCACGGCAATGCCCTCGATGCCGTCATCGGTCCGAAGGCGCAGGATGACGACGGGGCGCGTGCGGCCCGCCTCCTCGGGCATGTCCGCCAGGGGATCGTCTTCTGGGATTTTCAGCGTGGTCGCTTCATAGCCGGTGATCTTCATGGCGTTCGCCCTCCGATGCTCCGCGAGGCCGCCGTCAGCCGCCCGCAACCCCCTGCGTATTGACGTAAAGCGCATAGAGCGACTGGCTTGCGGCCATGAACAGCCGGTTGCGCTTCGGCCCTCCGAAACAGACGTTGGAGCAGCGCTCGGGCAAGGCGATGCGACCGATCTTGGTCCCATCCGGGGCAAAGACCAGAACGCCGTCGAGCGCCTCGGACCCCATGCCCCAGCCACACCAGAGATTGCCGTCGACGTCGACGCGCATGCCATCGGGGGTTCCCCCCGGACCGGCGTCGATGAACACCCGCTTGTTCACGATCTCGCGGCCGTTCTGGGCGACATCGTAGGCGAGGATCTTGCGATTCGGGAGGCCGCGCGATTCGACGATGTAGAGGAGACTTTCATCGGGCGAGAAGCAGAGGCCGTTCGGGCCCAGGACATCCGTTGTCACGAGCGAGACCTCGCCGCTCTCGCCGTCGATCCGGTAGACGCCGTGGGCGACTTCGGGCTCGGCCCTGTGGCCCTCGTAATTACCCAGGATGCCGAACGGCGGGTCGGTGAACCAGATCGAGGCATCCGATTTCACCACCACGTCGTTCGGCGAGTTGAGCCGTTTGCCCTCCCAGCCGTCGACCAGCACGGTGAGCGAGCCATCGTATTCGGTCCGCGTGACCCGTCGTCCGCCGTGCTCGCAGGTGACGAGACGACCCGACCGGTCGCGGGTATTGCCGTTGGCGAAATCGGAGGGCTTGCGAAAGACGCCGACCGCGCCGGTCTCCTCCTCCCACTTGAGGATCCGGTTGTTGGGGATGTCGCTCCACAGAAGATAGCGCCCGTCGCCGAACCACACCGGGCCCTCCGACCACCTGCAACCGGTGTGGAGGCGTTCCACCGCCGCGCTGAAAATGCGGTACGGCTCGAACCTCTCGTCCAGGGTTTCGATCAGGGGATCGGGGTATCTCGGATGGTCGCGCCAACCGGCGGATAAGGGATGGTCTGTCATGGCGCTCGATCGGTTCTCGATTGTCGGGCACTCAGCCTAGGCCGACAGGTCGGCGCTGGGCAACACGGCCGCGGCGGAGGATCGTCCTGCTCCACGCGACGTCGACGCGCGGCTTCCCGCGCCAGGGCGGCCAGGACGGCGAGGTGCAGCCGACCGCAGACCTTTAGAGGTCTCTAATGCTCAGAGGGAATTGCCCCACTGCTCGACGTCTCAGCTCCCGGTGCGCACGGCTTTCCAGTAGTCGTGGTTCAGCTCACGCATCAGGAAATCGTGCCATCTGCGCAGGCAGTGTCGCAGCGGCGCGGCCCAGGGCTTGGCCGCGCAGCCCTCGATCATCTGGTTGGCCCACGATTGTCCGCCGCCGGCGGGAGCCCGCCAGGCGGTGGCCTTGCGCCAGGCGCCGACCGGGGGGCCCGAGGACGCGGTCTGGCCGGGGGCCGGAAGCGAGTTGACCAGCAGATTGGTCGCCCGCGCCGCCTCGATCCGGCCGCCGCCGTCATCGACCAGGCGGGCCCCCAACGCGCGCAACGTCGCTGTCGCGAACGCCACATCCTGGTCCATTTGCGGCTCGACGTCGCCCGGCTCCGGCGCCGGCACTAGCGAGGCCCGCTCGCCGACCATGACCGACAGCTCGACGGCGCCCAGCCGGGCGACCTGGGTCGTATCCAGGCTCGCATAGACGCTGGTGTTGCCGCGCGCCGAGGTCAGCGCCAGCAGATCGCCGGCAGGCACTTGGCGCATCGTCCCGTCCGCGCGCTCGACGATCAAAGTCAGATCGCTCGGGCTGATCGCGTGGTAAACGGTTCCGGCCGCCGGCATGGACCGCGACTGTTGCAGGCAGAAACTGGTGAGCTCCGCCCGGCATTCGCCGTCCACGCACGTCATCGGCGTGGCGTCACCCTTCGAGGCGACGAGGGCAAGGATTTGCGGGGCCGCGACGGCTGTATGAGCGAGCACGCCGAAGACCATCGAGAGCACGGCCATCGGGAGCACGGCCAGCGACAGCGATCGGCGAGGCTGCGAGCAAGACATGGCATTACCTCCAGTCCGGTATTGCAATCATTTTAAGGACCGTTATCCAACTCGGTCAATACTCGGTTCCCTGTAAAAAAGTACTTCGCTTCGCGTCACGGGTACTTTTTAATAACCACTAAACTGCAAGATGCGGCGCCGCGCCGGTGAAACCCCGCCTCGAGTCGATGTCCAGGGATACAGGTGGGATCGAGAGCCGCCGCTTCGCTCGGATCGCGCTCTCACAGCACCGCCTCGGCCAGCAGGCGGATGGACTCCCTCGTCGGCCCGACGTTGATCAGGGTGTCGATCCGCCGTGTCGCCGCGGCCTCCTTCCAGGCGCCGAGGCGATCCCTGATCCGCGCCGCCGGGCCGACCAGCGCCACCTCGTCGATCAGCGCGTCGGGCACCGCGGCGGCCGCCTCGCGCCGTCGCCCGGCGAGGAAGTGATCCTGGATCTCGCCCGCCGCGTCGGCGAAACCCAGCGCCACGGCGTGGTCGTTATAAAAGTTCTTGTCCCGCGCCCCCATGCCGCCGATGTAGAGGGCGAAATGGTCGCGGAGCGAATCCCGCGCCGCCGCCAAGTCGTCATCCACCACCACGCGGCAGAACGGCGCCACGGCGAAATCGTCGAGCCCCTTGCGGCCGCCCGCCTTGGCGAAGCCGGATTGCAGCGGCTCGGCGAAGAGCTCGGCGCGCTCCGGGTTCATGAAGATCGGGATCACGCCGTCGGCGATTTCGGCGGCCAGCCGCACGCCCGCCGGCGTGAAGGCGCCGGTGTAGATCGAAAGCTTCGGATCGGGATGCAGGATGGTCTTGAGCGGCTTGCCGAGACCGCTGGTGCCGGGTCCCCGGTTGGGGATCTGGTAGTGCTCGCCCGCATGCTCCAGCGGGGCCTCGCGGGCCAGGATCTGGCGCACGATCGAGATGTATTCCCGCGTCCGGGCGAGCGGCTTGCCGAAGGGGACGCCGTGCCAGCCCTCGATCACCTGGGGCCCGGAAGGGCCGATCCCCATCTGGAAGCGGCCGCCCGACATCTCCTGCAGGCTCATCGCCGTCATCGCCGCCAGCGCCGGCGTGCGCGCGGGCATCTGCATGATCGCCGTGCCGACCCGGATGCGGGAGGTCTGCGCGAGATACCAGGTGGCGGGCGTCACCGCGTCGCCGCCCCAGGCCTCCGAGGTCCAGACCGAATCGAAGCCCAGCCGCTCCGCCTCCTGGACCAGGGCCACCTTGTCTTGGAAGGTCCCGGGCCCGTGGCTCATCATAATGCCGAGCTTCATGCGTCCTCTCCCGCGCTTCGACGTCGCGAGCGCGGTTTTACGCCGCGGGCGGGCCGTTCACAACGTCGCTATCGAGCCCCCGAGGAGGTTAGACGATCTATCGAGCCGGGTGTATCTTGGCGCCGCGTTGCACGCACGCCCCTCGGGCGTACGCGATGGAATCGGATTGGCCATGGACGGCGCGGGCACGACGGATCGAGATCGGCCTGGCGGAGGAAAGCGCCTCGGCGCTTGCCTCGCGGTTTTGCTCGTCCTCGTCGGCGCCGGCCAGACGCTCGCCCAGGCCAAGAGGGCGGCGCCCGTCGGCGTCGACGCGGTGCGCGAGGAGGTGATCGATCAGCGCTTCCCGGTGATCGGCCGGATGGTGGCGCGGCGCGCGGGCGCGGTGGCGGCCCGGGTCGCCGGCCCCGTCGCCGAGGTCCGGGTGGAGGTCGGCGACCGGGTCGAGGCGGGGCAGATCTTGGCGGTTCTGGTCCGCGAGCGGCTCGGGGCGGAGCGGGCCCGGCGCGCCGCGGACGTCGCGGAACGGGCCGCGGCGTTGACCACCGCGAGCGCCGAGGAGACCATGACCGCCCATGAGATGGCCCGGCTCGCGCGGCTCAAGAAGTCGCGCTCGGCCGCCTTCCCGCAGGCCCGCCACGACGACATGCGCAACCGGTTGGCGATGTTGAAAAGCGAGGTGGCTGAGGCCAAGGCGCGGCTCGCGCGCGCCAAGGCGGTCCTGCGGTTGGCCGACATCGCGCTGAAATACGCCGAGATCCGCGCGCCCTACGCCGGCGTGGTGACCATCCGTCACGTCGAGATCGGCGCCTGGCTCAAGGTCGGCGAGCCGGTGGTCGACCTGGTCGACGACGACACCCTGGAGCTGGAAGCCGACGTGCCGGCGGCCCGCATTCCCGACCTGCCGCCCGGCGCGCCGGTGTGGGTGCTGATCGCCGGCGAGCGGTACGCCGCCAAGGCCCGCGCAGTGGTGCCCGAGGAGAACCCGCTGACCCGCACCCGCGCGGTTCGCTTCACGCCCGCCTTCGAGACCCGCGAGGCCGGCTTCGCCGCCAACCAGAGCGTCACCGTCGAAATTCCGATCGGCAAGGGCCGGCGCGCCGTCACGGTACACAAGGATGGCGTGATCAAGCGCGGCGGCGGGAGCGTCGTCTTCCTCGCCGTCGACGGCAAGGCGCGCTCGCGGCCGGTCGAGCTCGGGGTGGCGATCGGGATCCGCTTCGAAGTCTTGAGCGGCCTCGCCGCCGGTGACCTGGTGGTGGTGCGCGGCAACGAGCGGCTCCGCCCCGGCCAGGCGATCCGCCACGAGGGCTCGGGCGTGGCGAAACCGGGGGCCACGGGCAAGGCGCCGGCCGGCGGAAAGGCCGACGGTTGAACCTGATCCGCGCCGCGATCGAGCGGCCCATCGCCGTCATGGCGGCGGTCCTGATGGTCTTGATGTTCGGCCTCCTGGCGTTGGAGACGATTCCGATCCAGTTGACACCCGACGTCCGCCGCCCGGTGCTGCAGATCACCACGAATTGGGCCGGTGCCGCCCCGGCCGAGGTCGAGCGGGAGATCACCAACCGCCAGGAGGAGGTGCTGAAGGGTCTCGAGGGCGTGGCCCAGATGACCAGCACGTCGCAGGACGGCCGGTCCCGAATCACGCTCGAGTTCGCCGTCTCGGTAAACATGGACCGGGCCCTGCTGCTGCTCGCCAACCGGCTGGACCGGGTGAACGGTTATCCCGAAGAGGCGGACGAGCCGGTCATTTCCACCTCCGGCACCGAGGACAATCCGATCGCCTGGTTCATTTTGAAGCAGGTGCCGGGGAACGAGCGGGCGGTGTATACCTATCGCGACTTCATCGACGACGTGGTGCGCGACCGGATCGAGCGGGTGCCCGGCGTCTCCCGCTCCAACTTCTATGGCGGGGGCGAGCGGGAGATGCGGGTGACCGTGGATCCCGAACGCTTGGCCCGCTACGGCCTGACGGTGCCCAGGGTGGTGCGCGCGCTCCGCGCGGCCAACGCCTCGATCAGCGGCGGCGACATCGCCGAGGGCAAACGGCGCTACGTGGTGCGCACCGACGGCGAGTTCCAGACCGTGGCGCAAGTCGCGGCGGTCGTGCTCAGAAGCGAGAGCAGCACCGCCTCGGGCCGCATCGGCCGGGTCACCGTCGCCGACGTCGCCGATGTCGGGTTCGGCTACAAGGACGCGGTGGCCCATATCCGCAGCCTCGGCGAATACGCGCTGGCGGTGAACGCGGTCCGCGAAGCCGATGCCAACGTGATCGAGGTGATGGCGGGGCTGCGCGAGGCGATCGCGGAGCTCGCGCGCGATCATCTGCCGCGCCAGGGGCTCACCATCAAGCAGGTCTACGACGAGACCATCTACATCGAGTCCTCGATCGATTTGGTGCAGCAGAACATCGTCGTCGGCGGCATCCTGGCGGCGCTGATCCTGCTGCTGTTCCTGCGCTCGGGCCGGGCGACGCTGGTGATTTCGCTGGCTATTCCGGTCTCCGTCGTCGGCTCCTTCGTCGCGATGGCGGTGCTGGGGCGCTCGCTTAACGTGATCTCGCTCGCCGGCATCGCGTTTTCCATCGGCATGGTGGTCGACGCGGCGATCGTGGTGCTGGAAAATATCTATCGCCTGCGCCAGCAGGGCCTCGCGCCCAAGGAGGCGGCCTACCGGGGCGCCAAGGAGGTCTGGGGCGCGGTGCTGGTCTCGGCGCTGACCACGGTCATGGTGTTCATCCCGATCCTGGTGATGGAGCTCGAGGTCGGTCAGCTCTTCCGCGACATCGCGGTGGCGATCTCGGTCTCGGTGATGCTGTCGCTGCTGGTCTCCGTGACGGTGATCCCGGCGCTCTCGCGCCGCCTGCTCAAGGGCGCCGGCGCGGCGCCGGCGCGGCCCATTCGCCTGCCCGTGGTCGATCGCTTCGCCGCCGGCTTCGTCGCCACCGTCATGTTCTTTGCCCGCCGGGTGATCCGCTCCAAGCTCCTGGCGGTCACGGTCGTCGCCCTGATCTGTGGTGCGGCCGGCTTCGCGACTTGGGCTTTCCTGCCGAAGCTGGATTATCTGCCGACCGGCAATCGCAACCTGATCATCGGCTATATCGTGCCGCCGCCCGGCTACAACCTGGAGACCATGTCCGGCATCGCGGAATCGGTCGAGGCCGAAGTCAGCCATCTCTGGGCTTCCAAGACCGGGCGAGAATCGATGCCCGGCGAACCCCCCAAGATCGAGAATTTCTTCTTCGTCGCCTTCCGGGGCCTGACCATCGTCGGCGCCACCAGCGTCGAGCCGGACAGGGTCGGCGAGTTGATACCGGTCTTGAGCAAGCCGGTGTTCCGCGAGCCGGGCACCTTCGGCGTGATCAGCAAGCGCTCGCTGTTCGGCCGCAACTTCTCCGGCTCCCGCACCATCGAGTTCGACATCTCCGGTCCCGACCTCGAAACCATCCTCGGCGTCGCCGCCGAGGCGACGGGCATGGTCCTGGCCGTACTGCCGCGCAAGGAGGGGACGTCGTTTCGCCCGATTCCCGGGCTGGAGCTCGGCGCGCCGGAGATTCGGGTCATTCCCGACGCGATCCGGCTCGCCGACAACGGGGTCACCGCCCGCGATCTCGGCATGACGGTCGATGCCTTCAACGATGGGCTTCGCGTCGCCGAGATTACCGTCGGCGGCAAGCGCATCGACCTGACGCTGCTCGGTAGCACGGACAAGATCGCCCAGACCCAGGGCATCGACTATCTGCCGGTGGTGACGGAATCGGGCCAGATCCTGCCCGTCGCCTCCCTCGCCGACATCGTGCTGACGGCGGGGCCGACCGAGATCCGACACGTCGAGCGGGAGCGGACGGTGACGCTGCAGATCGGCCCGCCGGAACACATTCCCCTCGAGGCCGCGCTCGACACGCTGCGCGAGGAGGTGATCGCCAAGCTGATGGCCGGCGGCCTGCCGGACGGCGTGACGCTCTCGCTCAAGGGGACGGCGGAGAAGCTGCAGCTCACCTGGGACGCCATGGTGCTGGATCTCGTGGTGGCGATCATCATCGTCTACCTGGTGATGGCGGTGTTGTTCGAGAGCTTCGTTTACCCGCTGATCATCATGCTCTCGGTGCCGCTGGCCACGGCGGGCGGTGTCGGCGGTCTGGCCTTGCTCAACCTCAAGACGTTCCAGGCGCTCGACATGCTGACCCTCCTGGGCTTCGTCATCCTGATCGGCATCGTCGTCAACAACGCGATCCTGCTGGTGCATCAGACCCTGTTCCTGATCCGCGAGCATGGCCGGGCGGCGGAGGCGGCGATCCTGGAGGCGACCCGCAATCGCATCCGGCCGATCTTCATGTCGACGCTGACCAGCGTCTTCGGGATGATGCCGCTGGTGCTGTTCCCGGGCGCCGGCTCGGAGCTCTATCGCGGTCTCGGCTCGGTGGTGCTGGGCGGCCTCTCGCTTTCGGCGGTGCTGACGCTGGCCATCATTCCGGCGTTGTTGAGCCTCACGACCAGGCTATTGGAGCGGCGTCGCGAGCCGACGGTGGTTCCGGTCCGCGAGGCGGCCGAGTGAGGCCGAAGTCCAGCGAAGGAGAATCGACATGAGCCGCATGCGTCGCGTGATAAGTCCCGAGGTGGCCGAGCCGCAACCCGAAACCTGGTCCAACTGCAAGGTGATCGGCGACAGCGTCTGGATATCCGGCATGGTCTCCGGCTACGTGAACGACCGCATCGCCGGCGGCGACGACATGTACGAACAGTCGCGCCTCGTCTTCGAGAAGCTCCGCCATCTGATGGCGGCGGCGGGCGGCGCCATGGCCGACATCGTCAAGGTCACCATCTTCGTTACCGACATCTCGCGCCGCGAGGAGGTCTGGAAGGCGCGCCGTGAATTCTTCGAGGGCGACTTTCCCACCTCGACCCTGGTCGAGGTCGCGGCGCTGGCGCGCCCCGGGCTGTTGGTCGAAATCGAGGCCCAGGCCGTCCTCGGCGCCGGCGCTAATCGTCAACCGACGTAATACCAGCCGCCAGTCATGGCGCTGGGTATCAGTGCGGCCGCCCGGTCTCGACGGCGAGACCGGCGGGCCCGCTCAACAGGCGTTGGATCAATTCGCCTTGGCGCCCGGTCTCGGTTTTCGCGAAGACCCGTTTCAGGGTTTTGCGCGCCGTCCCGACCGTGCGCTCGGTCTCCTCGGCGAACTGAGCCAAGCTGAGCCCGGAGGCGAGGCCGGCGGCGAGCTCCGCTTCCGCCGGCGACAGTCCGTAGAGCCGCTGAAGCGTCTCCGCGACCATGGCGGGCCGACCTTCCGGCGCGCCGATCAGGACCAGGGCGCCACCACGCTCGGCCGCCGAGTCGGTGGCGGCGGGCAGGGGAACGATCAGGACCTCCAGCGGGCGACGTGCCGCCCCCCTGGGCAGCGTCAAGGCGATGCCGGCACCGTTGGCGTTGCACGGCTCAGCCCCGGTCGCCGCACACAGGGCGCGCTCCAGGGTGCTCGCGCGCCGATCGCCGCCGGTCTCGAGACGCTCGCCGCGGCGCAAGAGGCCGTCGGCGGCAACCAATAGGGCGTCCGCCGTGGCATTGGTGGCGCGAATGCGCATCTCGGCGTCGAGCACGATGAGGCCGACGGCGGCGCGCTCCAGCACGCTCAGGGCGGCGTGACGCACGAGGTTCGCGTCGGCCATCCGCGCGGCGCCGGTGCGGGCCCGTCGGAGGTGGGGCCCAAGACGTGACAGACGGGCACGGTCGGCCCGGCTGAAGCCGCTATCCGGCGCGTGGCGCGTGATGTAGAGCAGCGTCGTCGCCTCGGCGTCGCGCTCGACGACCAGTCCCATGAGGCGGCCGGGGAACGCGCCCTCGGCGACGGCCGGGGCACCGATCGTTCGCCGCCGCCGGGCGCTCGGACCCCGGGTGAAAACCGTGCCCGGGGCGCGACCGGCGCCATCGCCGACGCGTCGATCGATCGCCCCCCCCCCTTCACCGCGTGAACACGGCTCCGGCGCCGCGCCGGCGACGACCGAGAAAACCCGCCGCCCGTCGGGCGCCAGAGCGCAAAGTCCGGCCGTATCGGCGTCGAATGTCGAGGCCGGCCCGGCGAGGACCATGGGCCAGCGGTCGGGAAACACCGCCGCCTCGTGAATTTCCGCCAGCAACTCGTCCGTCGAAAGATCGTCCAGCAAGACACACCTCCACCGCGCAAGGTGCCCTCGACCGATGATTTACCCATTTTTTGGAGAAACTAACCTTCGTCGGGACGGGCCGCATCACCCATTCGGGTATTTGTTTGGTGGGTTGTGTTTGGCGATCGACGGTCGCGGCGGGGGGAGCGCGAGACTATTTCTCGTCGCGCTCGATGTAGTCCCTCAGTTCCTGGCGCAGCGCCCGCACTTCGTGGAGGATGCTATCGACGACCCAGATGGCGACGAAAAACGAGGTGATGGCGAGATAGACCAGGAAACTTTCGCCGAAGGTGAAACCCAGGAGTTTCACGACCAGCGCCGGCAAGATGCCGATCAGGCACGCCCAGATCGGGAGATCGTGCGGATTGCGTTTCTTCTTCTTGTCTTTATTGCTCATGGCACCTCCGCCCGCAGGCCGTCGTGATCGCCTCATCGGCACTCGACGAGCGGGAACGCCCGGCCACGACGATCGCGCGCGTCAGTTGATCTCGCGCTTGGCCCGCCAGCCGCTGACGCGCGCGTCCGCCGTCGCGCGCTGTTCCTTGCCGAGCCCCGCCGCCATGTCGTCGTAAGCCGTGCGCGCCCCCGCATGGCCCTGGTTGGCGGCCAGCGCCGTCCAGACATAAGCGTCGAGCGCGCTTCTGTCGACGCCGCTCCCCGACGCGTGCAGGCGGCCGAGCTGATATTGGGCGTCGCTGTCGCCTTGATCGGCGGCACGCTGGAACCATTTGGCGGCGACGGCGGAATTGCGGCCGACGCCACGACCGTCGAGATAGAGGCGGCCGAGATTATACTGTGCCGTCATATAGCCCTTGTCGGCCGCCCGGCGGAACCAGCTCACCGCCTCGCCGTAATCCTGGCGGACGCCGTTCCCCCGGGCATGGAGAAAGCCCAGATTATAGGCGGCGGCGGCATAACCCTGCTTGGCGGCGGCCCTGTACCAGCGGACGGCGAGGCCGTAATCCTGCAGCACGCCGTGACCCTGGGCGTGCATGAAGGCCAGATTGTGCTGCGCCGGGGCATAGCCCTTATTGGCCGCCTGGCGAAACAGCCGCGCCGCTTCCGCGTAGCTCTGCTCCATCCCATGGCCCTGCGCGTGCATCACGGCCAGATTGGATTGCGCCCTGGCATCGCCCTGATCGGCGAGCGGCTTGAATTCCTTGTAGGCCGCCCCGTAGTCGCCGCGCTCCACGGCCTGGATGCCGGCATCGAAGTCCGCCAAGGCCGGTGAAGCGACCATGACCGTCAAGGCAAGGGCAAGAAGACGTCGCATGACACACCTATGTTTCTTGCCTATCCGGTTATCACCCACACCCACTATATGTAGTGTGCCATTTTCCTGAGTAAAGCTCGGTGCAGGTCGAAGCGGAGATATCTCCGGCGATGCCGAGCAGGGACTCGGACGGCATTGTAGCGCCTTTTAGGCGACACTTTAGCGTGGTGGAAATCCTAATCATTGAGTCGGATTTGGCAAAACGCCACGTTGCATAAAGGACCGTCACTTCATTGAAATTTATCTGAAATCGGAGGTGAACGACACCGATGGAATATTCCAGGAAATCAGAGCTTCATTGAATTGTAGGATTCGAGTGCCGGATTATTCACAAATAGCTCTGTGAACTGGTTTTCAAGTTCGCTCAATACGTCATATGAAGTAAACGGATTGAGGATCACGTTCTTGCGTGTCGCTTCGTCTTCGCTGCGACTCAAAACGCGCAGGAGACTAACAGGCGCGGACGGGTTCTTCGCAACGATTCGTGCCAGCGCGTCGCTTTCTTCGACTAGTGCCGTCAATCGCTCAGACGATGTCGTTTCATCAGCAGCTTCCCGTCTGGCCGTGGGTTTCTTCGTTTTTCCCTTGGTCGCCACCGTTCCGTCCCCCGATGTTAAGTACGTGACGTGAATTAAACTCCGGTTCGGTTTTCAGAACAATCAAGAATTAGCCGGATCGCCTCCTCAATGCGCCTGCGCCGGCCCTTGCCTGCAGTCCAAGGAGACACACTACATATAGTGGGTGTGGGTGATAACCGGATAGGCAAGCTATGTTTAGCCATTTTCACTCCAATACTAACATCCATCCCTTGAAATTATCCAGTAAACATGCCGCTCGATTATCACGGCCTCCAAACGTGGCCTTCGCGCAACGCCGGCCTCGATGCGAGCGTCGGCCGACATTTCATGGCGTCGCCTTGGTGGGCGCCAGAAGGCGGGCGTGAACAGCACCAGGACGGTGAAGAGTTCCAGCCGCCCCAGCAGCATGGCGAAGGCGAGCGTCCATTTCGCCGAATCGGGCAGGCTGGCGAAATTGCCGCCCGGCCCAATGACCTCGCCGAGACCGGGGCCGACGTTGGCCAGCGCGGTGGCGGCGCCCGAGACGGCGGTCATGAATTCCAATCCCTGGGCCGCCAAGATCATCGCGAGGATCCCGAAACTGGCGGCGAAGACGAAAAAGAAACTGGTCACCGAATGCATCACCGCTTCCGGAATGGGCTCCCGGTTGAAGCGCGCGATCGTCACCCCGTGCGGGCGCAACAGTTGCGAAAGCTGTACGCGCAGCGTCGCCAACAGGATCTGAAAGCGGAACACCTTGATGCCGCAGGAGGTCGAGCCGGCGCAGCCGCCGATGAACATGGCGAAGAACAGGACGACGACGACGAAGTCGCCCCACTCGCCGTAGTCCGTCGTCGAATAGCCGGTGCCGGTCAGAATCGAGGTCACGTTGAAGGTGGCATGGCGGATCGCCTCGGTCAGCGCGACGTCGCTGGTCAGGACCCGGTGGGCGATGACCATGATCAGCGCCACGGCGAGGACGGCGAGAAAGCCGCGCACCTGGCTGTCGCGCCAGAGCGCCAAGGGCCGTCCGCGCAGGACTTGGAAGTAGAGCAGGAACGGCAGGCTGCCGACGATCATGAAGAAGGCGGCGAGATAGTCGACGGCGGCGCTGTCGAAGTGGCCGAGGGAGGCGTCCGAGGTCGAGAAACCCCCGGTGGCGATGGTCGTCATGGCATGCACCACCGCTTCGAAACCATTCATGCCGGCGAGCCAATAGGCCAGCACGCAGGCCGCCGTCAGGGCCAGATAGATGCCGCCGATGGCGCCCGTGATCTGTGCCGCCCGGGGCAGGACCTTCTCCGACTGATCGGCCGATTCCATGCGGAAGAGCTGCATGCCGCCGATCCTGAGCATCGGCAGGATGGCGATCGCCGTGACGACGATGCCGATGCCGCCGAGCCATTGCAGGATCGCCCGCCACATCAGGATGCCGCGCGGCGCCAGGTCCAGCCCGACGATGACGGTCGAGCCGGTGGTGGTGAGGCCCGACATGGCTTCGAAGAAGCTGTCGGCGTAGCCGAGGTCGAGGGCCGAGAAGGCAAAGGGAAGGGCGCCGAAGGCCGGCAACACCAGCCAGCTCGAGGTGGTCAGGAGGAAGGCTTGGCGCTGATTGATCTCGCGCTGGCCGCCGCGACTCGAGAAGATCAGCCCGGCCCCGACGAAGCAGGTGATGAAGGCGCCGGCGAGAAATACCTCCCAGTCGGTGTCGCCGACCACGGCGTCGAGCAGGGCCGGGACCAGCATGGTGAGACCGAGCGTCGACAGCATCAGCCCGTTCACCAGCAGTATGGGTCTGAGGGTCGGCACGCCTCGGCTCTCCCCTCGGCTTCGCTCGCCGCCTAAACGTCGCCCGCCCGATGCGCGGCCCCGGCGCCGAGGCTCGGCTCAGTTCAGGCTTGCGCGCCGGTCCGGCGTGTCGAGCGAGAAGGCGGGAATGGAGACCTCGAAACGCCGGCCGTCGGTGGTCACCATCTCGTAGCTGCCGACCATGATACCCGACGGCGACGACAGCGGCGTGCCGCTGGTGTATTCGAAGCTCTCGCCCGGCGCCAGGACCGGCTGCTCGCCGACCACGCCGGGCCCCCGGACCTCCTGCACCCGGCCGTTCCCGTCGGTGATGTGCCAATAGCGGTTGATCAGCTGGACCGTCTCCGCGCCCTGGTTTTCGATTCTGACGCAATAGGCCCAGACGAAGTAGCCGTCGTCGGGCTCCGACTGCTCGTCGAGGTATATCGGCCGCACCTGGACACGAATTTCCCTGGTCGTCTCCGCGTACATCGTGACCTCCCGCTTCGCGCCGACTTGTTGTGCGCTCGTCCGAGGCGCGAACTATCCCGCCCGAACGGCGCCTTGTCCAGCCGTCCGCTTCAGGCCTCGGCCTCCGGCCGGCGGCGCAGCAGGTAGCTCTGGGTGCCGTCCATCACCAATTCGCCGCGCTGATTGTGGACCGTCGAGGCCACCGTCAACACGCCGGTGGTGGTTTGCGGCTTCAGCTCCGAGACCACCAACTTCGAATAGAGCGTGTCGCCGGCATAGACCGGCTTCAGAAAGCGACTCGACTGTTCGAGAAAGCCGATCAGCGACTCGCCCACATGGTGCGAAAACATGCCCGCCCCCGCGGCGGTCTGGATCGCCACCTGAAAGCCGTGCGCCAGCAAGCCGTCATGGCCTCGCCGGCGGCAATATTCGACATCGTAATGGATCGGGTGATTGTCGCCGGAGGCGAGCTGGAAGGCCGCGAACAGCGCCGCCGTCATCGTCCGCGACGGGATCGGGAAGCTCTCTCCCAGCTCGAAATCCTCGAACCAGCGGTTTTCCGCCAGCTCGTAGGCATCGGGCGAAAACGCCTGCTCGGTCATGGCCCACCTCGTTGGGATTGAATTCGGGCGAGCGGCCCGGCGCGGGTCAGCCGCCGGCGCTGCAGGAGGCGCCGCCCAGGACGCAGAATTCGGCGCAATGGGGATGGTTGAGGGCGACGGCGCCGCGCGCCTCGGCCAAGCTCGTTCCCATCTCGAACTGGGGGTCGTAGGGCAGCAGAGTGCAGGGCAGGACCTTGGCGTCGGCCTCCCCCTTGCGGCGCACCACCATGCGCGAGGCGGCGCACATCATGGCGCCCGGATCGACCCCCAGGATGGCCCAGCAGGCCTCGGTGATTTCCGCCACGTCGAGGCTCGCGTCCATTTCGGGGAACAGCACCAGGCGGGCGGGATCCTCGGCATCGACCGGGACGGCGAGATCGTCGAACAGCTGCCCATAGCCCCGGCGCAGGCTCGGCTCGTCCTCGTCGAGGAAGGTGCGCCCCGCGACCGCGAGATCGAAGCCCTCCACCGCCAGCCAGCGAAATCCCTCCAGCATGCGCCGCCAGCTGTGCGGGCCGCGCTCCAACTCGTGCAGCGCTTGCGTGTAGTGGTCGATCGAGACCCGGATCGCCAGCCGTGCGCCGTAGGTCTCTCGAAGCGCCCTCAACCGGGCCTTGCACTTCAGCATCGGCCGCATCGCATTGGTCAGCACGAGGACCCGGTAGCCGCGAGCAAGCGCGTCCTCCAGCATCGGGAGAAACTCGGGGTTCATGAACGGCTCGCCCCCGGTGAAGCCGATCTCGCGGGCCGACCAGTCGCGCTCCAGCTCGTCGAGGAAGCGCCCGACCTCGGCCGCCGTCAGATAGACCAGGCGGTCGTTCCGGGGCGTCGATTCGATATAGCAGTTGAGGCAGGCGAGATTGCACAGGCTGCCGGTGTTGAACCAGAGCGTTTCCAGCGATCGGAGTGCGACCGTGGCCCGGGGCTCGCCCCGGGTGGTCACGCGGGAATCGCGAAATTTCGCCGGATCGAGCAGCGCGACGGGGGCCTCGTCATGGAGGCGCGCCTGGGCGCCGCTGGCTGAACTCACTGTCGTCGCCTCCATAATGGCGAGCCCGCCGACGGTGGGCGGGGCGAACGTGGGGCTGTACTCAGCGCTTGTCAACGCGGGCCTCGGTAAACTTATAGGAATTATAAAGACTACTTGACAATGGCTGACTGACTCCCTATATTCCAAGGTGTTGGAAGGGAGACACGGACATGACGCAGAAAGCCCCAGGCAAAGCC
This sequence comes from Alphaproteobacteria bacterium, assembly GCA_965225945.1. GTDB lineage: Bacteria > Pseudomonadota > Alphaproteobacteria > JASLMY01. The sequence continues at coordinate 135,421 of CBDDBZ010000024.1, forward strand.
CATCGCGAAGGCGTTACGCTGGTCCAGCTCATGGACATGTTCCCGGATGAGGCTGCCGCGACGGCATGGTTCGAGTCCGTTATCTGGCGTGACAGCGAGCGGCATTGCGGCAAGTGCGGGAGCGTTCGGACGCGCGAAGTCCCGAACGCCAAACCGATGCCCTATTGGTGCTCTGACTGCCGGTCGTATTTCAGCGTCCGCACCGGAACGCCGATTGCCCGCTCCAACGTCCCGCTTCGCAAGTGGGCCATCGCCATCTACTTGTGCCTTACCAGCCTTAAAAGCGTCGCCAGCATGAAACTGTCCCGCGATATCGGCGTATCCCAGCCTACAGCTTGGTTCATGTTGCACCGTATCCGTGAAGCGTGGGCGGGCGAGAACGGCGAACCTTTCGACGGCCCGGTCGAGGTAGACGAAACTTACTTTGGCGGCAAGCGCAAAGAGTTGGCGGGCACCGGACGTGGTGCAGTTGGCAAGACCGCCGTTGTTGGTATGAAAGACCGCGACAGCAACAAAGTGACGGCCCGTGTCGTTGACGACACAGATGGCCAGACATTGCAGGGGTTCGTCGCGGATCACGCCGCGTCCGATGCCAAGGTCTACACGGACGATCATGGCTCCTATAAGGGGCTGACTTTCGACCACGAAACCGTCAAACACAGCGTTGGCGAGTACGTTGACGGCATGGCGCATACCAACGGTATTGAAAGCTTCTGGAGCATGCTCAAGCGCGCCCACAAAGGAACCTTCCACAAGATCAGTCCGAAGCATCTTGACCGTTACGTCCAGGAGTTCGCTGGCAAGCACAACATCCGCGACTCAGGCACTCTTGCCCAAATGCGGGACACTGTTGCCCGGCTCGTCGGTCGAAACCTTCTCTACCGCGACCTCGTCTCCAGCAACGGGCTTTCCAACGCGGGGCGGTAGCGGCTCGGTTCGGCGAAAGAGCGCCTTCGCCAGTTTCTCCGGGGTCGCACCCTTCAGGTGCACCGCCGGGTCGAGAACAGGGACGCCTCGGGTCATTGTGCGGCCCTCCATTCGGCCATCGTCTTGTTGCCCGTGCTCTGGGCCGCTGGCGAAGTTGGGTCTAGTCATCTGATCTGAATCTCAGATTGGGATCTCTCATAATATTCCTCGCCACCTTCAGATTGCCGTCTTTACATGAATCAATCAGCAGCGCCATATAGTGAAGCCAAATCCTTACCGTGTCGGCGTCTATTTCAGGACAGTCAATGTTAAACGTTCCTGTGATGCGTTCCACGTCTCGTTTTGCCAAGTAGTGATTATGCGTAAATCCGTCAGGAGAGACGTCAGGACTTTCGAGAACTCGAAATATATCCGCTAGTTTCCATGAGAACGTCCAAAAGAGAGTGCGATCGAAACACGGACACCGATGCAGGCGGAGCATTAATAAGAAGCGCCTCACGACCGCCCCCACCTCTTTGACCGTAATGGGGAGGGATGCCTCGGTTCCAAACATCCGTCCATCATGCGGATTTCCCGCAGGGCGTCAAGTAGCATTCATAATCCCCAAACTTATCGCCAGCGGGCGAAGGCGATATGCTATCAAGGCTCCGGCGCGGGCGTAGCTCAATGGCAGAGCAGAAGCTTCCCAAGCTTACGACGGGGGTTCGATTCCCCTCGTCCGCTCCAGCTTCTCACGCCCAACCCGCGAAGGCCCGGCCGGTGGCGCGCGAAGCCGGCCGACGTCAGGTTCGGATTCATCCGCGATGTCGCCACGACCGAGGCAAACCACTTCCGGCACGGCGAGCGGGTTGCCGGGCCCCGGGACTCGGGCGCGCGCCCGGCGATTCCCGGGACCGGCCTCGGCGCGATGACGTCTTTCGATTGGTTTTCGAGCGCGAGGGGGAAAATTTCGACCCATCGCCCTCCCTCGGGCGCCGCGCGCAAGGCGGAATCGCGGCAAAAGGCATACACGCCAAATAAGAACATCACGGCACTAATATGGTGTCCCGGCCGCACGCCCGCAAGGCGCCCGCGCGCGGACCACGGAACCCCCGAGCCCCTTGTGTTTCCGCGCCTTTCGTACCCCGCCGCTGGCCCGCGCCGAGGCGGCGGCGGCGACGCCGGACGGCGGAGGCGAGGGTGATCGCACAGCACCCCGGGGGCCTCGGACGCCGCCCGGCCGACCGGGCCCCCGGGCTCGTCGAAAGCGGTTCTTTTGTCGTCGTTCACGCATCAAATACCGTCATGATTTCCCCGAAATGACGGTATTTCGTCGCCCACGAGCCCCACGCCCGCCGCTTGCCGCTCGCCCCGCCGGGGGAGGTGGCGAGCGTCCTGGGCGACCCGGTTTCGGATCGTCCTCGCCGCTCCGGATACACCAACCGCCGCTTCGTGGCCGGCGGGCTCGGCGCGGCGAGCCCTCGGGGCTCGCTCTTGGGCCCGGACGTCCTGGGCGGCGCGGCGTTCCGGGACCGAGTGCCGGAGGCGGCGGGCGCTGCGAGCCCGGAAGTGCCCGGGCGGGCGCGGCGCATGACCCCCGAAGCGTTGGACGTGCCGCGCGCCCGCCACCCGGAGCGCGCGGAATGGATGGCGCGCGCCTACCGCAACAATGGCCACGGGCTCCGCCGAATTGCCGAGAGGCGGGCCTGCACTACGGCTCGGTATCCAAGATCATCAAGGCATGGGAAGAAAGAAGGCGTGCAAAAAGCAAGACCTGACCCTGAGACGTTTGACCCCTAGACGTTCCTTTGAACGAATTTTAAGTGGCGTTGCTCCGGCTGTTCACTCCGCGTATCCCGTTAGCATCTTGTACTCGTCGCGCTGGGCTTCACTCGCCCGCCGAAACGATATGACCCTGACGGTCTCGTCTTCACGCATCGTCGTGACCATCAACACGACCATTCCGTCGTCGTCAACGGTCATATGCATGTGGCGCACCTCGCCATTCTCAACGAATGCATCACTGACGACGTGGCGTGGCGAGTTACCAACCGGGAGCAAGACCCGTTCCAGCAAATGCACAGCACTCTCTAGTGTCCTGATCGATAAATTGATATGATTATGTCTCTATTTGTTTTCAGGAGGCGCGATTGATGGCGAGAGTGGCGGTGACGATCTCTTTGAGCGATGACGAGCGCGCCGAATTGGAGGCGCTGTCTCGTCGTCGCAAGACGTCGCAGGGGCTTGCGCGGCGGGCTCGGATCGTCTTGGCGGCGGCGGAAGGGTTGGAGAACAAGGAGATCGCCGTTCGTCTCGAGGCGAGCGCGGACACCGTGGGCAAGTGGCGTCGCCGCTATGCGGCGGAGGGCCTCGACGGTCTGTACGACGAACCCCGCCCCGGCGCGCCGCGTCAAATCGGCGATGACGCCATCGCGGAAGCGGTCCGGCTGACGCTGGAAGAGACGCCGCCGGACGCGACCCATTGGAGCCTTCGCTCGATGGCGCGGGCGAGCGGCCACGCGCCCTCGACCATTCATCGCATCTGGCGGGCCTTCGGCTTGCAGCCGCATCGCTCGGAGACCTTCAAGCTGTCGAGCGATCCCTTCTTCGTGGAGAAGGTCCGCGACATCGTCGGTCTGTATTTGGCGCCGCCGGATCGTGCCCTGGTTCTCTGTGTCGACGAAAAGAGCCAGATCCAGGCCCTGGACCGTTCCCAGCCCCTCTTGCCGATGCGCCCCGGGCAGGCGGAGCGGCGCAGCCACGACTACAAGCGCCACGGCACGACCTCTCTCTTCGCGGCCCTCGACATCGCCACGGGAGAGATCATCGGCAAATGTTTCCCGCGCCATCGGGCCCGAGAGTTCCGCAAATTCCTCGACCTCGTCGAGGCGAACGTCCCTGCTGATCTCGACATCCACATCGTCATGGACAACTACGGGACCCACAAGACCAAGGCGATCCGCGACTGGTTCGCCAAACGGCCGCGCTGGCAGGCCCATTTCACACCCACCAGCGCCTCCTGGCTCAACCAGGTCGAGCGCTGGTTCGGGCTGCTGACCGACAAACAGATCAGGCGCGGCGTCCATCGCTCCACCAAGGAGCTGGAGCGCACCATCCTCGACTACATCGACACGACAAACCAGAACCCCAAACCCTTCAAATGGACCAAATCTGCCGATGACATCCTCGGCGCCATCCAGCGCTTCTGCCTCCGAACAATCGAAATCGCTGAACAGCAGGCGAAAATCATGCGAACTTCGGAATCGGGACACTAGAGAGCGCCGATGCTTTCGCCGATTTTGTTGTTCCTTGTCCAAGTCATAGTCAACACGGGTTCCACCGAAG
>CBDDBZ010000025.1:0-167993 GCA_965225945.1 Alphaproteobacteria bacterium
GGGCCGCGTGACTGGACGACGTATTTCTGTTGACCGGCGTCGAATGTTGACCCCTCATAGTCACACAATATCAACATATTAGCGCGCCTATCGGCGTCGAATCGGCGCGCCGATCAACAGGCAGGGGGCGGATGAGGCCGCCGGGCAGGCGTCCCAGGAGCTCCACCGAGAGCCAGGCGAGCCAAGGGCCGCCGGCCAGTCGAGGTCGATCCATGGGTAGCGCGCGAGGTCTTGCGGCGCCACCTTGGCGTCGAACGGCGGATGATCGTGCCAAGCGACGATGCCGGCGGTCAGGTCGAGGAAGCGTTCGCGCCGGAGAAGCACCGTCGGGGGCTCATCGGCGTCGATGCCGCCGCGATGCAGGTCGCAGTCTCCGTCGGTGATCCACGGGACGATTCGCGATGTTGCGGACAGGTTGTATATCTACCGTCCCCTTTTCGGGGGCGCCGAGTTTTTGCGGCGGGGTACGGTCGAGGGAAGGTCGGGGAAGAGTGTTGCTCGTGACCGAAGATTGCATCACGGCGCACCGCAAGATCGACCTTGCTCACCTGAAATCCAATCTCAGGAACAGCGGGCTCCTCCCCGAGGTGCGGGCCGGGCTGGACCGTCGGCTTGGGGGCGGCTGGGTGACAGCATCGGCGCGGATCTTCCGGGCGGCAAAGCCGGTAACGGCGCCGATCGGTCGAGACTGCTATAACGCCGTCGCATTCCAACCATCCAAGGGAGCAGGTTCACATGTCCCCAACCCAGATCGACGAGAACGCACTCACCAAGGGGCAGCGCCGCAAGCTCACCGCGCTGCGCAAGTCTGTCGGCACGGAGATCGGCGAGCAGGCATTCGCCGCATGGCTTGCATCGCAGCCGGCGGCGGCGGCGGACGCGAACGCGGCCCTGATCGTCGACACGCTCTGGCCGCTCGTGCAGCAAGGCGCGCTTGCGATCCCGCGGGGCGGCTATCTGCTCAGACGCGGCCGCGGGCGGATCGTCGTCGAGCCGGCGCAGCCATAAGGTAGGTCGAATGCTGGCGAAGCCGATTGAGCGGAGCAGGCCAGCCGAGGGAGACGAGGGGTCGGCCGACGCGCCGGTCCTCGATCTCCCGGCCTCACCGGTTGCCAAGATGATCGCCCGCGGCCAGGAGCGCGGCTACGTCACCCATGACGAGCTGAACGGAGCCCTGCCGCCCGGCGAGACCAGCGCCGATCGGATCGAAGATACGATGACGCTGCTGTCCGAGCTGGGCATCGCCGTCACCGAGGGCGAGGAAGCGGAGACCGGCGTCGAGGAAGGGCGTCCGGAAGCGGCTTCGGCCGCCGCCGCACCCAGGCCTGGCGCTGACGATATCGGGCTTCCCGGCGATCCGGTGGGAATGTACCTGCGGGAGATGGGACGCAAGACGCTTCTCACCCGGGAGGGCGAGGTCGCGCTCGCCAAGCGCATCGAGGCGGGGCGGCAGACCATGCTCGACGGCCTCCGCGAGAGCCCGCTGACCATGCGGGCCGTGCTCGCATGGCGCGACGCGATCCGCGCGGGCTCGATGGCGCTGCGCGAGGCGATCGACATCGAGGCCACCCACGGCAGCGGCTCGGCGGCGATGGCGGGCGACGAGAGCGACGGCCCTGGACCTCGGAATGGGCGTGCAGACGCGCAAACGGCGAAGGGTGCCAGCGAAAGCGGCGATGAAGCCGACGAGGACAAGCCCTTGCTCTCGGCCATGGAGGCGGAGCTCCTTCCCCGTGTCATGGAGACCTTCGACGCGATCGCGGTGGCCTATGGGAAGCTCCGCCGGCTCCAGGCGCAGCGCATCGAGCTGGCCCGCAAGAACCGGACGCTGACGGCGTGGCAGACCAGACGCTGCCGGGAGCTGAAGCGCGATCTCGCGGCGTCGATGCAGCGCCTTCATTTCACCGATGCCTGCATCGAGACGCTCGTGGACGAGCTTCGCGACCTGAACCGCCGCCTGGGTCGCTGCGAAGGCGCGCTTCTGCGCCTGGCCGCCGATTGCGGCGTCGCGCGGGAGGCGTTCCTCACGCACCATGAGGGCCGCGAGCTGGAGGCGGCCTGGCTGTCGCGGGTCGGACGGCTGCGCGGCGAAGGCTGGAAGACCCTCGCCAGGGAGAAGCGTCCCGAGGTTGTCGCGCTGCGCGAGGACATCCTGGCGCTGGCCCGGGACACGGGCCTGGAGCCGGTCGAGCTCAAGCGGATCGCCGGTGCAGTCCTGAGGGCGCAGCGCGAGGCGAGCCAGGCCAAGGAGAAGATGGTCGAGGCCAACCTGCGGCTCGTGGTCTCGATCGCCAAGAGGTACCGGAACCGGGGCCTCAAGTTCCTGGACCTGATCCAGGAGGGCAATGTCGGGTTGATGAAGGGCGTGGACAAGTTCGACTACCGCCGGGGCTTCAAGTTCTCGACCTATGCGACCTGGTGGATCCGCCAGTCGATCACCCGCGCGATCGCCGACACGGCGCCGACGATCCGCGTTCCGGTGCACATGATCGAGGTAAGCACCAGACTGAGGCGGCTGTCCTGGCAGATGGAGCAGGAGCTCGGGCGCGAGCCGACCGCTGAGGAGCTTTCGGAACGCCTCCGCATGCCACTTCACAAGGTGCGCAAGGCGATGAAGGTTGCGCGGGAGCCGATCAGCCTGGAGACGCCGATCGGCGAGGAGGAGGGCAGCCATCTCGGCGACCTGATCGAGGACGAGGACGCGGTCCAGCCTCTGGACGCGGCGATCCAGTCCGATCTGCGCGATGCCGTGAGCCGTGTTCTGGGGAGCATGACGCCGCGGGAGGAACGCATCCTGCGGATGCGCTTCGGCATCGGCACGAAGACCGACCACACCCTCGAGCAGGTCGGCCAGGTGTACTCGGTCACGCGCGAGCGCATCCGCCAGATCGAGGCCAAGGCGCTGCGCAAGTTGAAGCACCCGTCCCGGGCACGCGCGCTGCGCAGCTTCCTGGAAAAGTAGAGGCGCCGCGCGCACGGAGGAGGTCACCGGATCAGGTGCGCGCCCGCGCGCCCGACGCCTGGGCGACGAGATCGTCGGGGATGTCGTCGAACGAGGCGTAGTTGAACGCGTACAGCCTGGCATAGAGGCCCTGGGCCTCGATCAGCGCCTCGTGGTTGCCGCTCTCGACGATCCGGCCCTCGTTGAGGACGACGATGCGGTCGGCGCCGCGCACGGTGGCGAGGCGGTGGGCGATCACGATGCCGGTGCGCCCCTCCAGCAGGCGTGCCAGCGCGATCTGGATCTGGCGCTCGGTGTAGGAATCGATATTCGCGGTCGCTTCGTCGAGGATCAGGATCGGCGTGTCGGCGACCAGCGCGCGGGCGAAGCTCAGCAACTGCCGCTGGCCGAGCGAGAGGTTGCGCCCCTGCTGGTCGAGGACGGTGTCGTAGCCGTCGGCGAGCTGGACGATGAAATCATGCGCGCCGACCGCGCGGGCCGCGCGCCCGATGTCCTCGCGGGTCGCCTTGTCGGTGGAGAAGCGGATGTTGTCGAGCACCGTGCCGGTGAACAGATAGGGGTCCTGGAGGACCATCGCGATGTGCCGCCCGAGCGCCGCCTTGGCGTATTCCCGGACGTCGTGCCCGTCGATCGAGATACGTCCTTCCCAGACATCGTAGAACCGGTGGAGGAGGGCGGTGATGCTGGTCTTGCCGGAGCCCGTCGGACCCACCAGCGCCACCGTCTCGCCCGGCGCCACCGAAAAGCTCACCTCGTGCAGCACCGGCTGGCCGGGGGCGTAGCCGAATGTGACGCAATCGAAATCGATCGCGCCCCGCACCCGCTTGGGAAACAGCGCGTCCGGCTTGTCGGTGATCGCCAACGCCACGTCGAGCACCTCGAAGATGCGCTGCCCCGACGCCATCGCGCGCTGCATGATGCTGTACTGGATGGTGAGCGAGCGGATCGGGTCGAAGAAGCGCTGGACGTAGAACAGGAAGGCGACCATCACCCCGATTTCGAGCGCGCTGTCGAGCACCAGCGAGCCGCCCAGCACCACCACGATGGCGAGCGCCGCCCCGGTCAGGGTGTCGACCACCGGCACCATCGCCTGGGCGTATCTGGCCGCGCGCAGATGGGCGTCGAGGTTCTCGCCCGCCTTGTCGCCGTAAAGCAGGAAATTGACGTCCTCGCGGCGCATGCCCTGGACGGTGCGCACCGCGTGGATCGCCTCGGCCAGCGCGCCGTTGGCGATCGAGTTGGTCTCGCGCGCGCGGCGGAAGGCGATCTTCGCCCGCGGCAGCCAGACGATGCGGACCACCGCCAGCGTCGGCACCAGCACCAGGGTGAGCAGCCCGAGCTCCAGGTTGAGCGTCAGCATGATGACAACGATGCCCACCAGCAGCAGCAGATCGCCGAAGGCGGTGACCGAGTTTTCGAGGAATTCCTGCAGCGAGTTCACGTCGCCCTGCAGGCGGGACATCATCCGCCCGACCTCGGTCTTGTCCATGAAGGAGAGCGACACCTCCTGGAGATGGGCGAACATGGCGCGGCGGAGATCGAAGATCACCCGCTCGCCGATATGGCCGACCAGGCGGTCCTGGAGGTAGCTGGCGGCGTAGCTGACCAGGATGACGACGCCGAACACGGCGGCGGTGAGCTGCAGATGCACGACGTCGCCGCCATCGGCGAGGATCGCCTCGTCGATCGCGTGGCGGATGACCAGCGGGATCAGGAGCTGGGCCGCGGTATAGACCAGCACCGCCCCGAGCGCGATCAGGAGCCAGCGCGTATAGGGCCGGACATAGGCCATGAAGCGGCTCGCCACGCGGCGGTCGTAGGCGGCGCCGAATATCTCCTCGTCGCGGCTGATCTGCGAGCCGACGACGGCGCGTGGCGGCCGGGCCGATCCGACGGCGGCGCTCATTCCGCCGCCCCCTGCAATCCGCCGTCGAGGCTTTCGCGGGCCTGCAGGACAAAAATCCTGGCGTAGTTACCGCCCCGGGCGATCAGGGTCTCATGCGTGCCGCGCTCGATCACCCGCCCCGCTTCCAGCACCAGGATCTCGTCGGCGTCGCGGATCGCGGCGAGCCGGTGCGAGACGACGATCCGCGCCGTGTCCTCGGCGCGTTCCGCCAGCGCCTCGCGGATCTGGCTCTCGGTCGCCGCGTCGATCGCCGCCGTCGAGTCGTCGAACACCAGCACCGCCGGGTGGAGCAGCGCGGTCCGCGCGATCGCCACCCGCTGCTTCTGGCCGCCCGACAGCGACACGCCGCGCTCGCCGACCAGGGTCTCGTAGCCCTCGGCGAGGCGGCCGATGAAACCGTCGATCTGCGCCAGCCCGGCGGCGTCGCGGATCGGGGCTTCTTCGGTCCACGGATCGCCATAGGCGATGTTGTTGTCGATCGAGGCGGTGAACAGGAACGGGTCCTGCTGCACCACGCGGACGGCGCGGCGCAGGCTGTCGAGGGTGACGCCCCTTATGTCCTGCCCGTCGATGGCGATGCGCCCGCCGGTGACGTCGTAATAGCGGGGCAGCAGATGGGTGATGGTGGACTTGCCGCTGCCCGGCGGGCCGACGATGCCGAGCATCCGCCCGCGCCGGACCTCGAAGGAGACCCCGACGAGGGCGAGCGGGCCGTCCTCGTCATAGGCGAAGCTGACATTCTCGAAGCGCAGCGTGCCTTCGGTCACCGCGAGCTCGCGCGCGTCCGGGGCATCGCGGATCGTCGGCTCCAGATCGATCACCGCGAACAGCCGCGCGCCGCAGGACGTGCCCCGCGCGAAGGAATTCACCACCAGCCCGAGCGAGCGCACCGGGAGCTGCAATATGGTGATGAAGGTGAGGAACTCGGTCAGCGTCCCGAGCGTCATCGTGCCCGCGATCACCCGCTCGCCGCCGACCCAGAGCACCAGCCCCATGGAGACGAAATAGGCAAAGGTCATCTCCGTGGTCGAGGCGACGCGGACATTGATGCGCCGCGACGACAGAAGCAGCGCCTCGGCCGCCGCCTCGTCGTACTTGCCGAGCTCGAACGGCTCGGCGCCGAAGGCGCGGACCACCCTTATGCCGGTCAGGTTCTCGTCCATGATGCGGCCGAGCACCGCCATCCGGTCCTGGAACAGGGTCCACAGATAGCGCAGCCGGAGCCGCGTCGTCGTCGACCGCCAGGCGATATAGGGGACGAAGCTCAGGCTCAAGAGCCCGAGGACCGTGTCGGTGGTGAGCAGCAGCGCCGCGCCGGCGCTGACCAGCACAACCATCTGCACCGCGCGCAGCAGCCCCGCGTTGATCAGCGTGCGCACGCCTTCGAGGTCGAGCATGCCGCGGGTGATCAGCTCGCCGGTGTGGATCCGGTCGTGGAAGGAGAAGCCGAGGCGCTGGAGCTTCTGGTAGAAGGTGAGGCGGAGGTCGTGGGCGAGGCGGTGGCCGATCGCCTCGCCGCTATAGTTGTGGGCGAGGGTGAAGACCCCGCGCAGGATCGAGGCGCCGAGCAGCAGGAGCGCCGCGTGGTAGAGCGCCGCGCGTGCGGTCTCCGGCGTCGCCGCTTCGTCGTCGAGCAGGCTGAGCGCGCCGTCCACCGCATCGCCGACCAGGCCGGGGATCGCGAGCTGGAAGGCCGACTGTTGATCGGCGCGCCGATTCGACGCCGATCGGCGCGCTAATGAGTTGATATTGCGTGACTATGAGGGGTCAACATTCGACGCCGGTCAACAGGGCGCCTTGCAATGGCTCGCCGAAACCGTGCAAACCCTCCCGCCGCCGGACGAAAAACGGCCCTGAACGGAAAAACACCCTGTATTTTTGTCGCTTCCCGAAAATTTCTATAACTGTTTGTTTACAATAGATAATCAGACTCCACACTATTCTTCGGTGAGAAATCCGGGTCTGCCGTCCCTGCGGCGCCGGCAGGGCGATCAGGCCGTCCCTGTGCATGGCCAGCATGGCGACCCTGGCCATCATGTCCTTGAGGCCGCCGTCGGGCTTGAACCAGCCGATGCGCCGGCAGAACTCCTTCGACAGCATATGGCGGTTCAACCCGGATATCTCACGAGGCCATTTTTATCGTTGGATTTACGATCTATTGGGCGGATCTGAGTGGCGGTGTGTCGAGGTTGTGTTTTCTGTTGGTCCAAAGTGGGCAGGGCCGCGTAGCTGGGTTCGGAAATGGATTGGCTTCGTAGCTTTTGGGTATGAGGGAAGTTTCGCCTGCTGGGACGTCTTGGCCTTTTTCGGTTGTCGCAGAAGGGTTGGGACTATGGGGGTGCCAGAGCGGCGTGAGCCTTGAAGAACAGGGTTTTGCTGGGACAGGCGTCGGGCAGGGAGAGCTTGATGCGCCGCACGGAGTTGACGCCCCTGGCGCCGATCTTGAGCAGCTTGAGACGGATGGTCGAGGGAACGGCGTTGGCCAGGGCGGTATTTTTCAAGGCGACGCGGCGGATGCCGTCGATGAGGACATAGGCGAAGGCGGCGAAGATCAGGCGCACCTGGTTGGCCTTGTAGGCGTGCGCGCTCATGCGGTCGGCGAACAGATCGAGTTGGCAGTCCTTGATACGGTTTTCCATGTCGCCGCGCGGGCAATAGATGTCCTCGTAGAGTTCCCCGGGCGGTAGACCCGGACTTCTCACGAGGCGTTTTGAGGCGCTGCATTTGAGAGTGATCGGGCTGATTTGAGTGTCGGCGTGGTTGGTCGGGCTTTGAGATGGATATTCTGGCCGGGATAGTTGGGCAGGCTTTGCGTATGATTGGTTATTTGGTGGGTTTCGGGCATGCGGGAGTCATCGCCGCCGTAGCGTTGCCCCCTTTTCCCTGTTGTGGTGGAGAGTTGCGATCATGGGGGCGCCAGGGCGGCGTGGGCCTTGAAGAAGAGGTCTTTGTAAGGGCAGGCATCGGGCAGGGAGAGCTTGATGCGTCGCACGGAGTTGATGACTTTGGCGCCGACCTTCAGAAGTTTCTGTATCGCACCCGGTTCCTTGGACACAAGTTTGTCTCATGCGGCGGGCCTGAGTGACATCGCGGTGTGCCACGCCTGACGAGCTTGAGCGGGGCTCAGGTAGCCGTTCTTCTCCACGATCCACTGGGCATTGTACTGTTCGACGAACCCGCGGACGGCGTTCCGCAGCTCCGCGATGTTGCGGTAGATGCGGCCATGGATGATCTGTTCCTTGAGCGTGCGATTGAACCTCTCGGCGACGCCGTTGGTCTGGGGCTGTTCGACGAAGGCGTAGGACGGCTGGATGCCCCAGAACTTGATCTGGTTGGTGAAGTGGTCCGACAGATACTGGGAGCCGTGATCCATCCGCAAGGCCAGCCCCCGCGCCGCACCGGCGGAGGTCGAGGCATACAGCCTCGCAAGCCCCATGGAGATCGGCTGAAGGGCGGCGAAGCGGTCGCCTCGCTTGCACACATGCCAGCCGACGCACTCGGCGTTCCAATGCTCGATGGCGGTGAATATCCAGCCCCAGCCGTCGTCCACCGTGAACACCCGAACGCCGTCCGTGCCCCACATGAGGTTGGGGGCATGGGTGATGATCTCACCGACATGGGGATTTCCGCCACGGCGGCGGCAGCGATGGGGCGAGAGCAGGTTGTTCTCGCGCATCACCCGGAGCACCCGCTTGCGGGAAACACGGATGCCACGACAGACCCGAAGCCGAGCCCAGACCTTGCGGTGTCCCTCGCCCTCCCAGGGGGATGCCTCCAGGTCGGCCTCGATGGCCACCAGCAGAGCCTCGTCCGAGATCGAGGGCTTCGGTCCCCGGCGCTTTGCTGGTGGGCGCTCAGCGGTGGCCTGCTGCCGGGATTTCATGGTGTAGAACGAGGAACGGGCAAAACCCCAGGCCGCACAGACCCGCTGGAGGCCGTAGGCCAAACCCGTGCCGGGAGAGGTGGCGGCACTCATCGCCGCGACCTCCGCCGCCCCAAAGGGCCGGACGTCTCCGTCTTGGCCTCCAGCAGTTCCACCTGCATGATCAACTCCCCGATCCGCTTCATGGCGATGTCCAGTTCCGCCTTTACCGGATCGCCCTTGCGTTCCTTGAGCGAGGCATCGATCCCGGCGATCGCCTTCTCACGCCACTGCTCGAGCCGGAAAATCTCCACGCCCAACTGCCGCGACAAAAGTTCCACCGGCTCGCCACGCAAAAGCCGCAGGGCAACCTCACGCTTGCGCGTCACCGTCCACCGCTGGCCAAGTCCCAGCGGGCCTGCCGGCGAAACCTGGCCCGGGGAAAACGTGGACGAGCCAAGCTCGCCCTCGTTTACCACAGGCCCATCAACAGCAACTTTGTTTTCAAAATTGTCGGTCATGTTCCGGTCCTCCTTGGACACTTCGATTAAGCCAATTCTGTGTCCAAGGAAATCGGGTCCGACACACCGCCAGCATCGCGGAGGATTTCCTGACGGGCGGTTCGGCAACGGCGAAGCTGGCGGGGCGGCAGGGTACGGACAGTCCAGGGTGACGAGCTATCGCGGAACTGCCGGAACGGCAAAACGACGGTAAGCCTGTTCATTGTCGCCGGGACAACGCCGGGTGACATTGTCAGACGCCGGAAAGCCGGGAATCATCGACTTTAGCGAATTTGTCCGATGGCCGGTGGCCGAATGGCCGGTTACCGGGAAAGCAAGTCGTGAGCGAATACCGGTACTATGAGGTCCAGGCGATAGACCGCCCGCTTGGCGAGGCGGACATGGAGGCGCTGCGGACATTGTCGACGCGGGCGCGAATCACGGCCACGAGCTTCACCAATCACTACAAATGGGGCGACTTCCAGGGCGCCCCGAATCGGCTCATCGGCCGCTCCCGGCTCGACCCCTTCCGGCGCGGCTGCGACCTCGCGGAAGTCGTCGAATTGGGCGAGTACCTGGTCCTCGACTGTTATTCGGCGCGGAAATTTGACCCCCAAGAATCAAGGAATCTCAACAGGTTGGCGCGCCGATCAGCTTCGACCCTGCGTGCCGAATAACAGATTAGTGGCCGGAAGAGAGAGCAAGCCTGCTGCCTTCATCACCGATATCCGCTTCGCCGAGCCATTCATCCAGTTTCGACCAGCGGCGGCGCCCCGAAACGTTGCGCACGGCGATGGCCACGGCCTTTTTTTTGTCCGACCAGCACGACCAGCCGCTTGCCGCGCGTCACACCGGTGTAGAGCAGGTTCCGCTGGAGCATCGCGTAGTGCTGCGTCAGGAGGGGAATGACGACGGCGGGATACTCCGAGCCCTGGCTCTTGTGAATCGTCGCGGCGTATGCCGGAACCAGGGTGTCGAGTTCGCCGAAACCATAGGTGAGCACGCGCCCGTCGAAACGCGCGGTCAGCTCGTCTTCATCGGGATCGACATCGTCGACATAGCCGATGTCGCCGTTATAGACCTCCTTGTCGTAGTCGTTTTCGATCTGCATCACCTTGTCGCCGGGCGCGAAGGTCCAACCGAAGCGCTCGACCTTGCGCTCGCCGGCGGGATTGAGGGCGGCTTGCAACTCGATGTTGAGTGAGCGGGCGCCGACGCCGCCGCGGTTCATCGGGCACAGCACCTGGATGTCGCGCACCGGGTCGAGCCCGAAGCGCTTCGGGATGCGCGTCTTCACCAACTCGATGATCATGGGGACCGCGGTTTCCGGATCGTCCGCCCGCACGAAGTAGAAGTCGCTGTCGCCCTCGGGCTTGGAAAGATTGGGAATGGCGCCCCGGTTGATCCCGTGCGCGCTGGTGACGATCCGGCTTCGCGCCGCCTGGCGGAATACCTCGGTCAGCCGCACGACGGGAACCGCGCCGGAGGCAATGATATCGGCCAGCACCTGGCCCGGACCGACCGACGGTAGTTGGTCGATGTCGCCGACGATCAACAGAGCAGCTTCGTCGGGGACCGCCATCAGCAATGCCCGCATCAGCATGACATCCACCATCGAGGTCTCGTCGACGACCAGAAGCCCGCAGTCGAGCGGATTGTCGGCGTTGCGCTTGAACCCCCCGCCCCTGGGATCGACCTCAAGCAGCCGGTGGATCGTCATGGCCGCGAACCCGGTGGCCTCCGTCATCCGTTTGGCGGCGCGGCCGGTCGGCGCGCAGAGCAGCAGGGTCACGCCCTTGGCGTCCAGGATGCGCAGGATGGCGTTGACGATGGTCGTCTTGCCCACGCCCGGACCGCCGGTGATGACCATGGCCTTGGAGTTCAGGGCCCGGCGAACCGCATCGGCCTGGCTTTCCGCAAGCGACAGGCCGGTCTTGCCCTCGACCCAGGGCAACGCCCTGCCGGCATCGATGTTCGGCCAGGGCAGCCTGCCGCCCGCGATCTTCTGAAACCGTTCGCCAATCGCCCGTTCGGCCCGGTACAGGCCACCAAGAAAAATACAGGGGGTTCCGGCAACCGTGTCCGCAACGACCGTTCCCTCGGTCAGTTCGAAGTCCAGAGCGGTTTGAACCAACTCCTTCGGGACTTCCAGCAATTCGACGGCGAGCGGCGCAAGCTCTGCGGCGGGAAGGCCGCAATGGCCGTCGTCCATCGCCTCGGTCAGCGCATGGGAAATCCCCGCGCGAACCCGGATCATGGCCGTCTTTTCGATGCCGAGTTTCATGGCGATCGCGTCCGCGGTCTTGAACCCGATGCCGCGAATGTCGCGGGCAAGGCGGTACGGGTTCTCGGTCATGACCTGAACGGCATCCACGCCGTAGGTCTTGTAGATCCGCACCGCGCGCGCCGTGCCGACGCCATGGCTGTGCAGGAACACCATGACCTCCCGGATGACCTTCTGCCCGGCCCAGGCGTCGGTGATGCGTTTGGCGCGAACCCGGCCGATGCCGGTTACCTCGCGCAGCCGTTCCGGCTCCGCCTCGATGATGTCGAACACCTTCTCACCGAACGCCCTGACCATCTTCCCGGCATAGACCGGCCCGATGCCGCGGATCATGCCGGAGCCGAGGTATTTCTCGATACCCTCGATCGACGAGGGCTCCGAGGTGCGCATGAAGCGCGCCTTGAACTGCTGACCATGAGTGCGGTCGTTGATCCATTCCCCCGATGCGGTTATCCACTCCCCGGCCGAGACCATGGCGGCGTGGCCGACGACCGTCACGAGATCGCGATGGCCGCGTGCCTTGATGCGCAGAACGCAAAACCCGTTATCGGCATTGTGGAACGTCACTCGCTCGACGAGGCCAGCCAGAACCTCCCGGTTCGGCGCTTCCGGTTGCCGCACAGCCGTCCCGCTCACGACGTGCCGAGCAGATTGGCGGTCAACAACTCCTTGATCAGATCGAATTGCCGCGTCCGCTCCAAGGCCGCCGCCGGGTTTTCGAAGGGTGCCTCGTCGTCTTCCATGGCGGCCAGGTCGTTTTCGCGGCGCTCACGCTCTATGCGCGCGAGGTGCACCACGAGCTCTTGCGCCGTAAACATCTGCCTCACCCGAGAAACGAACCGGGGTAGTTCGCAGGCGAATTCGGGATGTTGGGCGGCGGCCTCGGCGAAGTTCAGAAGCTTCTCGGCAACCGCATAGTCAAAGGCCGCCTTGAGACCGTACCGCAGCTTGATAGTCTCAGCGGCAACGCACTGTTCCACCCAGATCTGGTGCAAATTTCCGTTCGTCATCCGAGGCCCCCGCATTGGGTTACATTTCTTGTCGCACCTTTCTCCGGAAGGGCTCACAATTCCGATGCCGCCATCATGAGTCCTGACGGCACTTCCCGTAGCCCTTGACCCGCCTTTCAGGCACTCTATCGCCAGTCCGTCTTACGCAGGTTCGTCGTACTTGCTGGTGCGGACCCGGTCATGCCGCCGACGGCTCGGACATAGCTGCCGTCCCCTCTTGGCTAGGCGGGTCCAACTCAATTTCAGAAGACGGGGCCAGCGTTTCTTTCGGCTTCTCATTTTTGTACCTGATTACGCACTATTTTCAGCTAATTTGGGGGGCTGATGGAGAGGGGGTGAAGTGCGAGGGGTGCTCCGTTGCGACGAGGTGTCGTCCATATCATCCTTTTGTCAGGTCCACCTCGTAGTCTGGCTCGCCCTCCGACATCACCTGTACCAGCTTACGCTTCGCTCTCCAAGCTGTGGTCTGAGTGACCCGAAGTCGCCGGGCCAGCTCGATGCTGGAGACGCGTTTATTCGACTTGATGATCAGATACATTATTCTGAACCAGAAAGTGAGCGGCAGATGGGTAGACTGGAAGATTGTGCCGGCGGTCAGCGACACTTGGTAGCGGCAGGCAGAGCACTGGTAAAGGCCGCGGTTGGTGATTTCGCTAAAGCGCCAGGCACCGCAGCGCGGGCAAGCGAAACCCTTTGGCCAGCGCAAAGCAAACAGGGCCGCCCGGCATCGCTTCTCGCTTCCGTACAACTCACGAAACCGCTGCTCACTGAGCCCTTTCTGAAACTGCACTTTGTTGAGTGGCATGCAGAATCCCCTGAAAAACCTCGGATTTCCACTGATTATACCACGATGAATCAGCTGAGGATCGTGCGTAATCAGGTTTTTGTATGCGATGAAGCCCGACGCGCCTTTGCCTTTGGCACGACGCAGTGTGTACCCATGATTGCCGAGTTTGAACTTCGGGTCATTCTCAAAGCCCGCGAGAGCATTGACGATCTTCATCGCCACGGGATCTGGCTTGCTCGTGGCTTGTGAGGCAGCCCCCCGCTCCAGCCACTTTGCGAAGACCTCTTCGGCGAGCTCGTCACCGACAGATTTCCGAAGCGCGTTCAATTTTCTCACCAAACCTTTGGTGAGCCCGGATTCATCGATTGCCATTTCTTAAACCTCTGATTTTCAGCCTCTTAATACTGTAGCGTGGCGTGGCTTTTGTACAACCGATTGCCATTGTTTATCAGCAGTTTACTGTTCGCTTTTCCCGTTGTCTAATTGTAACTACCCAGGTACCCCGCTCTTGACCGCGAGAGGATGATGTAGGTGGTCGCCGGGGCCGGGTTTCCGCCGCCGCGTCGTTGATCGTCTCTTGACTCCATAGAATCGGGCGTCTATGGGTTGCGCTCTCGTGTGACGGGAGCGGCGCGTGGAATATTTTGGGTCGAAGGCGACGAGCGGTCTGTGCCAGGCGCTGATTGCGCTGATGCCGCCGCACAGCGTTTACATCGAGAGCCACCTGGGGGGCGGTGCGCTGATGAAGCGCAAGCCAACGGGCGTGCGCTCGATCGGCATCGACCGCGATGCGCAGGCGCTCGAGGCCTTTGCCTGTGACTACCCGGTCGAGTTGGTGCATGGCTGTGCCCATGCCTTTTTGGCCTCGTTCCCGTTTCTGGGCCCGGAGCTGGTCTACAGCGATCCCCCCTATCTGCACGCGACCCGCCGTTCGGCACGGCGCTATCGCTTCGACTACGAGGAGGTCGACCATGTCGCGCTCCTGGACCTGCTCAAGGATCTGCCCTGCCAGGTGATGGTCTCGGGCCATCCCTCGGCGCTCTATGACGAGATGCTGGCGGGCTGGCGCAGTCTGGCGCTGCAGGTGACGACCCAGGCCCAGGTGCGGACCGAGGTCGTGTGGTTCAACTTCGCGCCCGACCGGGTGCATTGGGCGAGCTACGCAGGCCGGAACTTCACCGACCGCCAGCGCATCAAGCGTAAGGCGGCCAACTGGGGCCGGCGTTACAAGGCCTTGCCGGCGGGCGAACGCCTCGCGGTGCTGGCCGCCATGATGGCCGTCGATGCCGAGGACCCGTGACGCTGTCGCGCTGGCACGAGGACCTCGCCGCCCATGACGAGGCCTTCGCGTGCCTGCAAGATCTTCTTGACCCCTCATCCTTCGCAATCACAGTCGTCAAGGCCTTCCGGGAATGGGGCCAGGGGCTGTTGCGCCTGGCCACGGCGCTCGTCCGGGAGAATGCCGCGCTCGAGCGGGAGAACGCGACCCTGCGGGACCGCATCGCCGAGCTCGAGCGGAGCGCGGCGCTTGACAGCACCACCAGCAGCAAGCCGCCCGCCAGCGACGGCCTGCGCAAGAAGAGCGGAACCCAGAGGCGCACCCGAAGCCAGCGCGGCAAGTCCGGCAGGCCAAGCGGCGGCCAGCCGGGCCACAAGGGAACGACGCTGGCGCGGACCGAGAGCCCGGACCATGTTGTGGATCATGACCCCTCCGCCTGTTCGGGCTGCGGCGCACCGCTGTCGGACGCCGACCGTCACCGCGCGCCCGTCTGTCGACAGGTCTTCGATGTGCCCGAGCCACGCCCCCTGGAGGTCACCGAACACCGCGCCCATCGCTGCCTCTGCGGCGCCTGCGCCACCGTGACAGGAGCCGTCTTCCCGGACGGCGTGACCGCCCCGGTCCAGTACGGGCCACGCATCACCGCCTGGGTGAGCTACCTGCTGTACGCCCAGTTCGTTCCCGAGAAGCGCTTGGCCGAACTCATGAGCGACCTCTTCGCAGTGTCCATCTCCACAGCCACGATCACCGCCATGGGCCGGCGAATCGCCAGGCGCTTCGAGCCCTTCCTCGCCCATGTCGCAGACGTGATCCGCACAGCGGTCCCGGTCAAGCACCTCGACGAAACCGGCCTGCGGATCGCCGCCCGTACCCGCTGGCTCCACGTGCTGTGCACCCCATTCCTGACCGTCCTGCGCATCGGCGCGGGACGCGGCGATGTCGAAAAGGACCTCGAAGGCATCCTCATCCATGACGATTACGCCGCCTACTTCACCCTCAAGGGCGTGCGCCACGGCGCCTGCAACGCCCATCACCTGCGCGAACTCCAGGCCCTGATCGACATCGAGAAGGAAGACTGGGCAAAGAGCATGCACCGCCTCCTTGAGCGCGCACACAGGGCTACCCGCTTCTCCCGTGAGAACGGCCGCGACGTGCCCGCCTCCCTGGTGGCCCGGATCTCGCGGGCCTGGGCCCGCATCCTCGACCACGCCATCGCCTTCCACGAGGCGCAGCCGCCGCTCCGGACCGGCAAGCGCGGACGAAAGAAACGCCGCATCGGTCATAACCTCGCGCTCCGCCTCCGCAAGCACAAGGAGGGATGCCTGCGATTCCTCACCGACCCGCGCACGCCGTTTACGAACAATGAGGCCGAACGTGACCTCCGAATGGCCAAGCTGCGCCAGAAGATCTCCGGTGGCTTCCGCTCCGAGAGGGGTGCCTACAACTTCGCCAGAATGCGTGCCGTCATCGCCACCGCCCGAAAGCAAGGCTGGAACGTCCTCCAGACCCTGGTGCATCCCGATCCGATGCAACTAATCCCCCAACTGCGCCTCTGAGAACACCGGCACCGCTACCAGCCCGGACCCCCACGATCCCTCACATACAAACGCTCGGGCCAATCAGACCTGGGTAGTTACCCTGCGACAGCAATCTCTCATTGAAGTCTTGGTCCCCGCCCTGCTCAAGAAACCAGTAGGTACTACGGACTATGCATCGCACGGTGGCCACTGCGAGCAACCCCTTTTCAGGGTGGCGGACCCAAGTCAAAGGGCAAAAACCCCATAGATTCGTTCGCCCACTTCCGGTGTACCTCCAGCTCTGGGCGTTACATTAGCGGGGCGCTAACATGGTGAGTCATGACCCAGCCCCGACATTCGTCGCGAAATCGGCAAACAGAATGGAGCGAATTTTTCGCGGATCGAATCAGTCACTCTTAAAATACCAATCACCGGAGAAAGAGCAGTTCTCGATACTTGGGCATCGGCCAAATTTTGTCATCTACCAGCCCTTCCAGTTTATCGATCGTCCCTATCTGGTTAAAGCAGGATGGGCTCCGAATGTTCTTGATATGTTCTCCATAGAGGTGTAGGCTGATCGCATCGGCTGGAGCTTTTGGAGGACTATTCGATGAGCGGGATATTGGAGTTCCTCGAACGCCATGGATCGGAGGCGGACTGCATCGAGGCGCTGGCTCGGCTGCGCTGGCCGCAAGGCTACGTCTGCGCGCGTTGCGGCGAGAGGCGGAACTACCAATTGAAGACGCGGCCGCGGGTCTTCGAATGCGCCGGTTGCGGCCATCAGGAATCGGTGACCGCGGGCACGGTCTTCCACCGCACCCGCACACCGTTGCGCAAATGGTTCCTGGCGGCGTGGTGGATGGGGCGCGACAAGCGCGGGGTCTCGGCGCTGTTTCTGTCGCGAGAGTTGAGCCTGCGCTACGACACCGCCTGGCTGATGGCCCACAAGCTGCGCCATGCCCTGACGGAGCGCCCGGAGTTCCCGCTGGAGGGCTTGGTCGAGGTCGACGAGAGCTATTACGGCGGGCGGGGCAAGCCGGAGAGCCGGGGGCGCGGGCTTTCCAACCCGAACAAGAGCCTGTTGGTGATGGCGGTCGAGAAGTGGCCGGTCGGGTCGGGCAAGGGCATCAAGGGGAGCGGCTTCGCCGCCGGCGCCGCGCGGCTCGCCATCCTGCCCGAGGCCACCGCCCGTGAGTTGGGCGACTTCGTGCGCGCCTCGGTGAAGCCGGGAAGCCGCCTCGACAGCGACGCTTTCAAGAGTTACGCCAAGCTTGGCGATACTTATCGCCACCAGCCCGTCGTTCAAGGCCAAGGCAAGAACGCCGAGCAGCTCATGCCGGTCGTCCATGTCCTGTTTTCCAACGTGAAGACGTGGCTCAACGGAACCTACCACGGGGTGAGCGCCAAGCATTTGCCGCGCTACGTCCGGGAATGGAACTACCGCTTCAACCGGCGCAAACGCATCTTCGACCTTGCCGATTTCGTGTTGCACCGCGCCATGACCCGACCGACCATCACCTAAAGGGAACTGGTCGACGGTATACAATCGCAGGGAGCGCTGCCTGCCTTAACCGGATAGGGACGTTATCGATAGACGCTCTAACGTCGCCAAAATCGGCTTTACCTGCTCTAACGTCGCCAAAAAGCGGCTTTACCTGCTCCGCATACGCCTCGGCTCTCTGGCCAGCATCGCCGATGTTGTCGGCGGCGGATTTCGCTTCCATTAATCGCGGCAAGTCCTCACTCAGACTTTGTGTAAAATCTGTAATTGGGGTAACTTTAGCGACCACGCTTTGCGCCTGATTATTGAGCCCCATGTCACTGAGGTTGCGATAGGTCTCGCCGAGTTCGTTGAGGTGCTCATTGGCGGCAGGCAAGATAAACGTCCTGCTCATTTCCTCCAACAGGTCGGCTTCGATACCGACCTTGTTCAAGTAATGTTCGATCAGGACTTCGTAACGGCTATGCAGTTCGTTTTCACTGAAAACGTGCTGGTTTTCAAATGCTTCTTTAGATTTCTCGGAAATCATAGCCTTAAGAGCGACGGCGGTGGTTTTGTTGTTCGATAGTCCCCGAGCCACAGCTTCCTTTTCCCATGCCTCCGAATAGCCATCGCCGTTGAAAACGATCCGCTCTATATCTTCCTTATACTCCTGTAGAACAGAGACAATATTGTTTTCTGTATTTGGGTTTTTTTGATTCCTGCTATCTACTTCTTTTTTGAAAGCCTGCAATTGGTTGGCAACTATCGTGTTCAGCACGGTCATTGGCGCTGCGGAATTTGCCGAGCCGCCAACAGCACGGAATTCGAACCTATTGTCCACAAATGGAAATGGAAAGGTCCGATTTCTGTCAGTTGGATCTTTTTCGATGGCGGCGATTTTGGTCAATTGAAGATCGATCATAGTCTTTTCTTGGCCAACACCTGAGGTCAGTCCTTTCGAACAGAACTCGGCTAAAACCTCTTCGAGAGACGATCCGGTGAAAATGGAGATTATGGCAGGCGGGGCTTCATTGGCGCCCAGCCGGTGATCATTACCTTCACTGGCAATAGCGGCCCGCAGCAAGTCGTCGTGATCGTGGATCGCTTTGATCACATTGATGAAGAAAGTCAGGAATTGCAGGTCCGAACCGGGATCGTTTCCCGGGGAGAACAGATTCTTGCCGTTGCTGGTGGCCAGGGACCAATTGTTGTGTTTTCCGTTTCCATTGAGTCCACCAAACGGCTTTTCATCAAACAAGATCCTGAATTTATGTTTGATCGCGATTTTTTCCATCAGGTCCATGATCAGCAGGTTATGATCAACAGCTACATTGGTTTCCTCGAACATCGGGGCACATTCGTACTGACCGGGGGCCACTTCATTGTGGCGGGTCACAATGGGAATGCCTAGCCTTAGGGCTTCAAACTCGAACTCCTTCATAAAATCCTGGACCCGCACCGGGATGGAACCGAAATAGTGATCGTCCATTTGCTGTCCCCTGGCGGATTCCCGGCCAAAGATGGTGCGGCCGGTAAGCAACATGTCGGGACGAGCATTAAAAAATTTCTCATCGACCAGGAAATATTCCTGCTCACAGCCGAGAGTGGAAAACACATGCTCCACCTCTTGATCGAAATAATGGCAGACCGCAGTAGCAGCAATATTCAGAGCATGGTTAGCCTTGAGCAAAGGTAACTACCCAGGTCTGATTGGCCCGAGTGTTTGTATGTGAGGGATCGTGGGGGTCCGGGCTGGTAGCGGTGCCGGTGTTCTCAGAGGCGCAGTTGGGGGATTAGTTGCATCGGATCGGGATGCACCAGGGTCTGGAGGACGTTCCAGCCTTGCTTTCGGGCGGTGGCGATGACGGCACGCATTCTGGCGAAGTTGTAGGCACCCCTCTCGGAGCGGAAGCCACCGGAGATCTTCTGGCGCAGCTTGGCCATTCGGAGGTCACGTTCGGCCTCATTGTTCGTAAACGGCGTGCGCGGGTCGGTGAGGAATCGCAGGCATCCCTCCTTGTGCTTGCGGAGGCGGAGCGCGAGGTTATGACCGATGCGGCGTTTCTTTCGTCCGCGCTTGCCGGTCCGGAGCGGCGGCTGCGCCTCGTGGAAGGCGATGGCGTGGTCGAGGATGCGGGCCCAGGCCCGCGAGATCCGGGCCACCAGGGAGGCGGGCACGTCGCGGCCGTTCTCACGGGAGAAGCGGGTAGCCCTGTGTGCGCGCTCAAGGAGGCGGTGCATGCTCTTTGCCCAGTCTTCCTTCTCGATGTCGATCAGGGCCTGGAGTTCGCGCAGGTGATGGGCGTTGCAGGCGCCGTGGCGCACGCCCTTGAGGGTGAAGTAGGCGGCGTAATCGTCATGGATGAGGATGCCTTCGAGGTCCTTTTCGACATCGCCGCGTCCCGCGCCGATGCGCAGGACGGTCAGGAATGGGGTGCACAGCACGTGGAGCCAGCGGGTACGGGCGGCGATCCGCAGGCCGGTTTCGTCGAGGTGCTTGACCGGGACCGCTGTGCGGATCACGTCTGCGACATGGGCGAGGAAGGGCTCGAAGCGCCTGGCGATTCGCCGGCCCATGGCGGTGATCGTGGCTGTGGAGATGGACACTGCGAAGAGGTCGCTCATGAGTTCGGCCAAGCGCTTCTCGGGAACGAACTGGGCGTACAGCAGGTAGCTCACCCAGGCGGTGATGCGTGGCCCGTACTGGACCGGGGCGGTCACGCCGTCCGGGAAGACGGCTCCTGTCACGGTGGCGCAGGCGCCGCAGAGGCAGCGATGGGCGCGGTGTTCGGTGACCTCCAGGGGGCGTGGCTCGGGCACATCGAAGACCTGTCGACAGACGGGCGCGCGGTGACGGTCGGCGTCCGACAGCGGTGCGCCGCAGCCCGAACAGGCGGAGGGGTCATGATCCACAACATGGTCCGGGCTCTCGGTCCGCGCCAGCGTCGTTCCCTTGTGGCCCGGCTGGCCGCCGCTTGGCCTGCCGGACTTGCCGCGCTGGCTTCGGGTGCGCCTCTGGGTTCCGCTCTTCTTGCGCAGGCCGTCGCTGGCGGGCGGCTTGCTGCTGGTGGTGCTGTCAAGCGCCGCGCTCCGCTCGAGCTCGGCGATGCGGTCCCGCAGGGTCGCGTTCTCCCGCTCGAGCGCGGCATTCTCCCGGACGAGCGCCGTGGCCAGGCGCAACAGCCCCTGGCCCCATTCCCGGAAGGCCTTGACGACTGTGATTGCGAAGGATGAGGGGTCAAGAAGATCTTGCAGGCACGCGAAGGCCTCGTCATGGGCGGCGAGGTCCTCGTGCCAGCGCGACAGCGTCACGGGTCCTCGGCATCGACGGCCATCATGGCGGCCAGCACCGCGAGGCGTTCGCCCGCCGGCAAGGCCTTGTAACGCCGGCCCCAGTTGGCCGCCTTACGCTTGATGCGCTGGCGGTCGGTGAAGTTCCGGCCTGCGTAGCTCGCCCAATGCACCCGGTCGGGCGCGAAGTTGAACCACACGACCTCGGTCCGCACCTGGGCCTGGGTCGTCACCTGCAGCGCCAGACTGCGCCAGCCCGCCAGCATCTCGTCATAGAGCGCCGAGGGATGGCCCGAGACCATCACCTGGCAGGGCAGATCCTTGAGCAGGTCCAGGAGCGCGACATGGTCGACCTCCTCGTAGTCGAAGCGATAGCGCCGTGCCGAACGGCGGGTCGCGTGCAGATAGGGGGGATCGCTGTAGACCAGCTCCGGGCCCAGAAACGGGAACGAGGCCAAAAAGGCATGGGCACAGCCATGCACCAACTCGACCGGGTAGTCACAGGCAAAGGCCTCGAGCGCCTGCGCATCGCGGTCGATGCCGATCGAGCGCACGCCCGTTGGCTTGCGCTTCATCAGCGCACCGCCCCCCAGGTGGCTCTCGATGTAAACGCTGTGCGGCGGCATCAGCGCAATCAGCGCCTGGCACAGACCGCTCGTCGCCTTCGACCCAAAATATTCCACGCGCCGCTCCCGTCACACGAGAGCGCAACCCATAGACGCCCGATTCTATGGAGTCAAGAGACGATCAACGACGCGGCGGCGGAAACCCGGCCCCGGCGACCACCTACATCATCCTCTCGCGGTCAGGAGCGGGGTACCTGGGTAGTTACAAGCAAAGGCGTCTTGTAATCCAGCGACTCCCCCGTGTAGGAAACAAAGACAGCCGGAATGTAGAGCGTCTTGCCATTCTCTGTTTCCAAAATGAAAACAGGCGAAGATGGGTCCCAGATAGAGTAGCTTCTCGCCATATGCGTAGACCGAAGCCCGCCGGATGGAAAACTAGACCCATCCGGTTCCTGCTTTACGAGTTGCGAAGCTGAAAGTCTTTCGATGCTCTTGGCTTCCAGGTCGATACTCGGCTTGAAAAATGCATCATGCTTTTCGGCAGTCGACCCCGTAAGCGGATGAAACCAATGTGTATAGTGCGTAACGCCTTTTCTCATCGCCCACATGATCAGGGCTTCGGCAATATTCTCGGCGGTCGAAAAATCCATTTGCTTTTGTTTCAAAATCACACCTTTAATTTTTCGTAGGTGGATTCTGTGACATATTCTTTGAGGTTGTTCAGGGAGAAGATGTTCTCACCGAATATCTCGGAAAACTTATGCCCCTCAGGTTTTGCCTGATCGTATCCACTGTTGAGATGGGTCAATTCATCGCCGGTTTGTTGCAGGTCTGACATAAGGTCGAACTCCTCCCTCGATATGCTTTATCCGAGCGCGCCAGCCTACGAATTACAACCCAGACGCCCGGCGTGATCGATTCGTCTTACCCGAGATTTCCATTGGCTCTCGTTCTAACCTTGCCTATCCGGTTATCACCCACACCCACTATATGTAGTGTGTCTCCTTGGACTGCAGGCAAGGGCCGGCGCAGGCGCATTGAGGAGGCGATCCGGCTAATTCTTGATTGTTCTGAAAACCGAACCGGAGTTTAATTCACGTCACGTACTTAACATCGGGGGACGAAACGGTGGCGACCAAGGGAAAAACGAAGAAACCCACGGCCAGACGGGAAGCTGCTGATGAAACGACATCGTCTGAGCGATTGACGGCACTAGTCGAAGAAAGCGACGCGCTGGCACGAATCGTTGCGAAGAACCCGTCCGCGCCTGTTAGTCTCCTGCGCGTTTTGAGTCGCAGCGAAGACGAAGCGACACGCAAGAACGTGATCCTCAATCCGTTTACTTCATATGACGTATTGAGCGAACTTGAAAACCAGTTCACAGAGCTATTTGTGAATAATCCGGCACTCGAATCCTACAATTCAATGAAGCTCTGATTTCCTGGAATATTCCATCGGTGTCGTTCACCTCCGATTTCAGATAAATTTCAATGAAGTGACGGTCCTTTATGCAACGTGGCGTTTTGCCAAATCCGACTCAATGATTAGGATTTCCACCACGCTAAAGTGTCGCCTAAAAGGCGCTACAATGCCGTCCGAGTCCCTGCTCGGCATCGCCGGAGATATCTCCGCTTCGACCTGCACCGAGCTTTACTCAGGAAAATGGGTGCACACTACATATAGTGGGTGTGGGTGATAACCGGATAGGCAAGGTTCTAACGTCCATACTGTACAGATGACAGTTGGGCGGCAATCGCCGGAAGCATTTGACGACATTCTCCGACACGAAAGGCCTGTAAGCCGAAGATCCCCATGTGGAACCCTCCCAGCAGCTTGAATATGACTCGAAACCGTCCGAGAGGCAAGGGCGTTGGCCTCGCCTCGAACTGAGTTATGAAATTTAACCGACATTCCCCGGATGACCACCGATTCTGGCCATCAGAGTAGCCACTTTGGCTTTCCATGGCAATTTGGAGGTCGCTGCGCGTAGGTAGAGCACTCCGCCTACCTCCGGGAACGGCACGAAGGGCGCGCGCTTCAGACCTCGAATTCGCCGTGGTGTTCGTGCCACCAGTTGGCGATATCGAGGCGGGTGGCGAACCAGACGCCGCCCTTGGCCTGGGCATAATTCAGGAACTCGGCCAGCGCATGGCTCCGCGCCGCCTGGCCGACCAGGCGGGGATGCAGCCCGATGCTCATCATCCTCGGGTGCGTCGCGCCCTCCACCCAATACTGATCCAGGCCGTGCTTCAACAGATCGAAGAAATCGCTCGGGCCCCCATAGCCCGGCGCCA
Source organism: Alphaproteobacteria bacterium (assembly GCA_965225945.1). Lineage (GTDB taxonomy): Bacteria > Pseudomonadota > Alphaproteobacteria > JASLMY01. The sequence continues at coordinate 23,742 of CBDDBZ010000025.1, forward strand.
TGACGAAGCGGGCGTCGTTGTAGGTGAAGCTGTAGGGCACCACCAGGTGCCGCTTGCCCTGGACCTCGACGTAATAGGGCAGGTCGTCGTTGTAGGCGTCGGCGTCGTAGACGAAGCCGCCCTCCTCGACCAGCAACTCGCGGGTATGCACCGAAGGGCCGTAGCGGCAATACCAGCCGAGCGGTCGGCGCCCGCAAGTCGCCTCGAAGGATCGGATCGCCGCCTGCAGATGCGCCTTCTCCTCCTCCCGGCTCAACAGCCACATCTCTTCCCAGCGCCAGCCGTGGCTGCAGGCCTCGTGCTCTGTGTCGCGGAGCCAGGCGGCGACCTCGGGGTTGCGTTCGAGGGCGACGGCCGCGGCGAAAAAGGTCACCGGGATCTTCTTAGCCTCGAACAGGCGTTGCAGCCGCCAGATCCCGGCTCGGCTGCCATATTCGTAAACCGACTCGATGGCGAGATCGCGGTAGCGCGGGTCCATCACATAGGGCAATTCGCCGAGCGCGGCCTCGTTGCGGCCGTCGGCGGCGAGATGCACCTCGGAGGCTTCCTCGTAGTTGATGACCAGGTTGACGGCGACCCTGGCCTCGTTCGGCCAGACCACCTTGGGCACGTTCCGGCCGTAGCCGACGAAATCCCTGGGCGGGCCCGGAACCGGATCGGACTTGATCTCCATGACGCTTCTCCCTCTCTCCAACGCACGACTCTAGGGGTGCGACGCCCTCGGGCCAAATCGCGGATTCTTACGGACGCTGGAAACTTCGTGATATATATTCGGCGTGGAACGACTATCGCCGGCGCGGGTGAATTCCCGCCGGATCCTCTTCCGGTGGGCGCATGGCGCACCGGCACTTCGCGCGGCCCTTGGATGGCGAAGCGCCCAAATACGAATGATTGGCGTGGGAACGCCACGAGGGCGCGCCGAACCCGACGCGCCCTCGTCAATCCCGCGTCGCCGGCCACTTGCGCGAACCGGCGACATGGTGGCGGTTGCCACCAATCAGGCGAAGCGAGTTAGCTGTAATTGGAGGCCAGCTTCGTCTGAATCGCCGTGAACAGGTTGTCCAGCTCGTCACCGATGGCGAACACCGCCGCGATGATGGCGACGGCGATACCGGCGGCGATCAAACCGTACTCGATCGCGGTCGCGCCGGAATCGTCCGACAGGTACTTGCGAAGCTTGCGCTTCAAGGCATGCGTGCTCGATTGAGCGTTCGTAATGAGCCTCAACATGAGGATTCTCCTTGGTAACCATACCTGGCAGCAGTACGATACTCGTTTGGTTTCGCTCAAGAATCGGCCGACACGTGGCAGTCTAACCACAGCCTCGGATCGACCGAATTTAATATAACGACCGGGACCCGAGAGGACAAGTGCTGCCGATCACTCGGGCAGTGGTGCCGATCTCGCTAGGCTATCGATATTGTTAGGGATAGGGGGACGGAGGAGACGATTTCCACGAGGTCTCGAGTTCCAGGTCGGCTCTCCCGCTCCAACCCACGACTCTGGGCGTGAGACGCCCGACGACCCAATCGCGGCTTCTTACGGCCGTTGGAAACTTCGTGATATATGTTCGCCTGAGGACCGCCGTCGCCGGGGAGGGAGCCCATGCACGACCTGATCATCAAAAACGCCCGAATCGCCGACGGGCTGGGCAATCCATTGATCGAGGGCGATCTCGCGGTGAAGCACGGTCGGGTCGGGGCCATCGGTGCCGTCGAGGGCCGGGCGGCTCGAGAGATCGACGCCGAGGGCCTGGTGCTGGCGCCGGGCGTGGTCGATCTCCACACCCACTACGACGCGCAGTTGACCTGGGACCCCACGGCGTCGCCCTCGGCTGCGCTGGGCGTCACCACGGTGGTGATCGGCAACTGCGGCTTCGGCGTGGCGCCCGCGCCGCCCGACAAGCGCGACCAGATCCTCGCCAACCTGGCCGAGGTCGAGGGCATGGCGCTCGCCTCGCTTCGCGCCGGCATGGATTGGGGCTTCGAGAGCTTCGCCGAATACCTCGACCTGCTGAAGGCCAAGGGGGTCTATCCCAACGTCGCGGTGCTGGCCTCGCACACGGTGATGCGGACGGCGGTGATGGGGGCGGAGGGCTCGACGCGGCCCTCGACAGGCGAAGAGCTCGCTGCGATGCTCGACCACTTCCGCGAGGCGATGGACGCGGGCGCGATCGGCCTCGGCTCCTCCTCCAACGAGAACCACCGGGGCGCCGGCGGCATCCCGATCGCCTCCAGGCTGGCCAGCGACGACGAGTTCCGCGCCCTTGCCGAGGTGCTGGGCGAATACGACCACGGCGTCTTCATGGCCACCTGCGGCGAGAAGCACGGCATCGCATTCCTGGAGGAGCTCGCCCGAATCAGCGGCAAGGCGTGCTTCTATGCCCCGCTCTTCTACTATTCCCACCAGCCGGAGCGGGCCATCGGTCTGGTGCGGGCGGCGGAGGCGGCGCGGGCCCGAGGCGTGCCCGTCTACAACCAGGGCTCGTGCCAGCCCTTGAGCCTCAGCTTCACCCTCGACCGCGCCTATATCCTGAAGGCGATGAAGCCGTGGCCCGCGAGCGAGGACCACGACGAATTGCGGCAAATCTTCACCGATCCGAGTTTCCGCGACGCCTTCCGCGAGACGCTCCGGAGCCCCGACAGCCAGCACGTCTTCAAGGGCCGCTGGGACTGGGTGCCGATCGCCACGACGGCGCTGGCGAAGAACGCGGACCTGGCGGGCCGCACCATCGCCGAAATCGCCGAGCAACGCGGGGCGGATCCACTCGACCTCTTCCTCGACCTCGGCCTGGAGGAGGATTTCCAGACCAAATTCACCTTCTTCATGCTGAACATGGAGGAGGAGGGCGTGGCCGAGCTGTTGGTCAACGACGGCACGTTGATCAGCCTCTCGGACGCGGGCGCCCACAACGCGCTCCTGTGCGATGCCGGCTACGCCATGTACCTGCTGGGCCATTGGGTGCGGGAACGCGGCCTGTTCGATCTGGCGACGGCGATCCGCAAGGTCACCAGCGATCCGGCGGAGGCCTATGGGATCTTGGATCGCGGCCGCCTCGCGCCCGGCGCCTGGGCCGACATGATCCTGTTCGATCCCGAAACCGTCGGAATTACCAAACTGGAACAGCACTTCGACCTGCCGGGGGGCGGCGAGCGGCTGCTGCGCCGCGCGCCGGGCTTGCGTGGCACCTGGGTCAACGGTGTCCGGGTGTTCGACGGGCGGGACTATCTCGAGGTGGCGGCGCCCGGCCAGGTGCTGAGGGAATTCGCCCGCCGGCCGCCGAGGCTCGCCATGCCGGGAAGCGCCGAGGCGGCGGAATAGGGTCAAGCGCGACGGGCGCGCTTGGTCAGCCCTTGAACTTGCAAACCAGGCGCCAGTCGACGGCGCCGGCGGCGGCCAGCTTGTCGTAGCCGAGCCGCTTGGCCTTGGCCTTGCGGCGGAAGGCGGCTTCCAGGGCGGCGCGAAGCTCGTCGTCCAAATCGTCGGCCGAGAGCTCGATCGTCACCGGCCCGTTGGCCTGCTTGGCGGCGGACTTGATGCGCGCCGGCCGCTTGGGCTTGCTCTGGAAGATATTGTCCCAGCCCTCGCGATAATCTTCGGTGGAGACGCTGGAGAAATAGCTGATCGGCCGAGACGGCGCCGAGGATTTGGACGACGCGCCACCGCTCGTGGTGGAACTCGACTCGCTCTTCGTCTCCGTGCTCGACGAGGAGGAGGTGGACTCGGCCTTCGTCTCGCCGCGCGATTTGCTGTCGGACGAAGTCTTCTTCGTCGTGGGGGTGTTTTCGCTCATGGCCCTGAATCGTCTCCGGTACGATATGTCGTGATGGCCCGGGACCGGCGAGCAAGCCCCGGCGGCGGCAAACTAGCTCCACGCGCGCCTGCCTCGCAAGGAAAATTTGACGCCCACCCAGGGTAATAGCGTGAACGCGATGACCCTGGTTTCTTTGTCGTTCCCTCACACGCCGGGCGCGCCCATCCGGGCGCTTGGCTTCGCTCGCGCGGGCTCGCGGGACCTCAATAGCGATCGAACATCGCCTGGATCCGGGCCGGGTCGTCGCTCACCGTCAGGGCCAGCAGCAACAGAATTCGCGCCTTCTGCGGGCTCAGCGTGTCGGCGGTGACGCAGTCGTCCACCCGGAGCGTCGCCATCGCCGGCACCCGGCCGCTGCCGGCCCGGCTGCCCTCCACGATCACCACGCCCTCGGCCCGGGCCCGCGCCACCGCCTCGAATTGCGCCGGCGTCACATAGCCGGGCGCGAAGGCGGCCAGCACCAAGCCCCGGGCGCCGGCGGCGACGGCGGCATCGATCAGCGCGCCGTCGGCGCCGGCGTGGGAATAGACGATGTCGACCCGAGGCAACTCCGCCTCGCCGTCGAACTCGGTCTCCGGCATCGCCCGGCGCTCCGATCGGCGATAGTAGACCACCCGGTCGTTGTCGGCATGGCCGAGGGCGCCGAAGTCGGGGCTGCGGAAGGTATTGAGCTTCAAGGTCGAGCTCTTGGTCGCCTCCCTGGCGGCATGGATCTCGTCATTGAAGACCACCAGCACGCCCCGCCCACAGCTGGCCGCCTCGCCCGCGACGCGGGCCGCGGCGACGATGTTGGGCCCGGCATCGGTGCCCAGGCCGCTCGCCGGGCGCTGCGCCCCGGTGACGACGACGGGGATCTCGACTTTGAGCGTCAGGTTCAGAAAATACGCGGTTTCCTCCAGCGTCGCGGTGCCGTGGGTGACGACGATGCCGTCGGGCGCCGGGCTCGCCCGGGCCGCTTCGTGGATTGCGCGGTGGAGCCTTCGCCATTCCTGCGGCCCGACGGCGGGGCTGATCAGCGCCGGGAAGGGCACGATCACGATCTCGGCGACTTGGTCTACCTCGGGCACGCGGGCGAGCAGCGCCTCCGTCGTCAACATTTCGCCCCGCTCGGCGTAGCGGATCATGTCCAGGCTATCGTGGCCGACGGAGGCGATGGTGCCGCCGGTGCCGATGAAGGCGACGCGGGGCCGGCGTTGGCTTTCGGGCATATCGAACTCTCCTTCTCCTGCCGTGCGAACTCTCCCGCGAAACCGGCCCGGCGATCAACCGGGCGCTTTGCCCTCCGCCCCGCCATCGGGCATAAGTCCGGGCGAACAGCATCGACCCGAGCAGCGAGGACCCCGCATGAACGCCGAGACCGACAGCGCCCGGAAGCTCTACCGCTCCTTCCTGTTCGCACCCGGGAACCATGCGCGTAAGGTCGAGAAGGTGTTCGATGCCGGCGCCGACGCGGTGATCCTGGACCTGGAGGACGCGGTCGCCACCGCCGAGAAGGCGGCGACGCGGGAGCTGATAGTCGCCGCCTTGGCGCGGCCCCGGGGTTGCCTCGGCTATGTCCGCGTCAACGCGCTTGCGACGCCCTTCGCCTTCGAGGACTTCATGGCCGTGGTCGGCCCGGGGCTCGACGGTATCGTCCTGCCGATGGTGGAGAGCGCGGCCGACCTCCTGGCCGCCGAGTGGCTGCTGCTCAACCTGGAGCGGCGCCTGGGCTTGGCCGAGGGCCGAATCGACCTGATGCCGATCGTCGAGACGGCCAAGGGCATGGCGGCGGCGCGCGAGATGGCGGCGGCCGGCACCCGGGTTCGCCGTCTCGCCTTCGGCGCCGGCGACTATAGCAGCGACCTCGGCCTGGTGTGGACATTCGACGAGGCCGAGCTGGCGCCGGCCCGCGCCGAGGTGGTGCTGGCCTCGCGCCTCGCGGGAATCGAGCCGCCGATCGACACCGTGTTCATCCATATCCGCGAGGCCGAGCATTTCCGCGCCTCGGCCTCGCGGGCCCAGGGCCTCGGCTTCCAGGGCAAGATGTGCATTCACCCCGACCAGGTGGTGCCGACCAACGCCGCCTTCTCGCCAACAGAAGAAGCCGTCGCCTGGGCCGGTCGCATCGTCGCGGAATTCGAGAAAGCGGAGGCGGCGGGCAGCGCCTCGATCCAGGTCGAGGGCACTTTCGTCGACTATCCGATCGTCGAGCAGGCGCTGGCGACCCTCGCCAAGGCGCGCGCCATCGCCGGCGCGGACGAGACCACCGCTTGAGAGTCTGAGGACAGCGCGATGGCGGCGGACGTGATCGTCACCGGCGGCAAGGTCGTCACCCTCGATCCGCAAGACCGCATCGTCGAGGCCGTGGCCATCGCCGAGGAACGGCTGATCGCCGTCGGAACCAACGCCGAGATTGCAGCACTAGCCGGACCGGCCACGCGTCGAATCGAGGCGGCCGGACGGACGGTCGTCCCGGGGCTGATCGACGGCCACGCCCACATGGACCGCGAAGGCTTGAAGGAACGCCTTCCCACGCTTGCCGGCTGCCGCTCGATCGACGACATCCTGCAACGGATCGAGGTCCTGGTGGCGGCGACGCCCGAGGGGACATGGATCGTCACCATGCCGATCGGCGAGCCGCCGTTCTACGAGGGCGTGCCGGCGAACCTTCGGGAGAACCGCTTTCCGAGCCGACGCGATCTGGATCGCGTCGCGCCCGACCACCCCGTCTACATCCGGGCGATCTGGGGCCATTGGCGCAATACGCTGCCGCTGGTCTCCATCGCCAACAGCCGGGCGCTGGCGCTCGCCGGTATCGACCGCGACACGCTGCCGCCCGCGCCCTCGATCCAGATCGACCGGGAATTGGAGACCGGCGAGCCCTCGGGCATCCTTTACGAATTCACTTATAAGCCGCTCGCCGAGATGACCCTGCTGGCGTCGATCCCGCGCTTTACGCTCGAGGACCGGACCGTCGGCCTGCGCCGCTCGATGCAAGTCTATGCGAGCTTTGGCACCACCAGCGTCTTCGAGGGCCACGGCATCGCCGCCGAGGTGCTGGCCGCCTACCAGGCCGTGCGGGCGGAAGGGCCGACGCCGGTTCGCGCGGCATTGATGTTCAGCCCCGCCTGGCCGGGAACGGCGGTCGAGGACGTCCGGGAATTACTGCTCGATTGGGGACGCTGGCTCTCCGGGCGCGGCATGGGTGATGCCTACCTCCGCATGGCCGGGCTCTACGCCGAGAGCGACACGTCGCAAGAGAACCGACTGCGCGCCCTCCAAGGACCCTATACCGGCTGGGCCGGCTTCAACTTCGATGCCGCACTGCCCAAAGAGGTGATGGTGGAAATGATGGTGGAGGCGGCGCGGAACGGCATCCGCGTCGGCTCCTTCGATTCCGATATCCTCGAGCTCTACGAGAGGGTGGAGGCGCGCGCCGGCATCGGCGGGCAGCGCTGGCTGATCGAGCACGTGGGTGTGTTCGACGCCGACCAGATCGCCCGCATCCGCGATCTCGGTCTGGTTTTGCAAGCCTACAGCAATCGCTGGATCTGGCAGGACGGGGAGGTGTTTCGCGCCGATATGGGCGACGCCGCGGGCGAGCGGGTCCTGCCGATGCGTGCTTTGCTGGATGCCGGCATCCACGTCTCGCTAGCCACCGACAACGTGCCGCCGACGCTGTTCCCCCCGATCTGGCACGTCGTCGCGCGGCGCCCGCGCGGGAGCGAGCGCCCGCTCGGCCCCGGCCAGGCGATCACCCGCGCCGAGGCCTTGGCGGCGGCCAGCCGGGAGGGGGCCTGGCTGAGTTTCGAGGAGGATTTCAAGGGCACGCTCGAGGTCGGCAAGGCCGCCGACGTGGCGATCCTGAGCGCCGATCCGCTGACGGTCGAGGAGGAGGCGCTCCCCGAGATCACCGCCGACGTGACGATCACCGGCGGCCGCGTGGTGCACGAAACCAAGGATTGACCAGTGCGTCGCGGGGAACTTCGGATCGCCACTTGCAATCGTTTCTAACTAGTCATACATCTAGTCATAACACTTTGAACCGGAGACGACCATGGGTAAGACCTGGCAAGTCCAAGAAGCGAAGGCGCGGTTCAGTGAATTCCTCGACGCGAGCCTCACCGAAGGGCCGCAGGTCGTGACCCGGCGCGGCGTGGAGACGGCGGTGCTCGTGCCGATCGACGAGTGGCGGCGGCTGGAAAAGAAGTCGAAGCCCACCCTGAAGGACCTTCTGCTTGCGCCCGAGCCGCGAACCGAAGCATTGACGCCGCCACGCGGCTCGTATCGCCTCCGCCCGGCACCGGATCTCGACTAGACGGGTGTATCTACTCGACACCAACGTCGTCTCCGAGTTGAGGCGCACCAGGCCGCATGGGGCGGTGCTGAGCTGGATCGCCGACATCACGCCGGACCGGCTGTTCATCTCGGCGGTCACGGCGGGAGAAATCCAGGTGGGAATCGAAATCACGCGCGCCCAGGATCCGACAAAAGCACGAGAATTCGAACTCTGGCTCGAGAGTGTCATCGAGAGCTACGGCGTCTTGGACATGGACACGACCGTCTTCCGGGAGTGGGCAAGGCTCCAGTACGGGAAATCCGCTACGCTCATGTTGGACGCCATGATCGCGGCGACCGCCATCGTCCACGGTCTGACGGTGGCGACCCGCAACATTCGAGATTTTCAGGTTTTCCAGGTCGCTCTCGTCGATCCCTTTCAGGCGAGCTGAGCGACGCGGTCAATCACCCGCGGGCGGCGGATCGCCCAACGTCTCGATCCCGCTCGTCATCGACCTCTCCCAGGAAGAAAAGGGGTCATTCTACTTCCTGATTACGCACTTTACTCAGCCGGATTGATGTGGTACAAATCGTGAACAAATGGCGGTTTTTCTGGAGGTTCACAATGCCACGCAACAAGGTTCAGTTCCAGAAGGGGCTCAGCGAGCCGCGTTTTCGTGAGTTGTACGGTACCGAGGAGCAGTGTCGCGAGGCCCTTTTCCGCTGGCGCTGGCCGGAGGGGTTCGCCTGCCCCCGATGTGGCGCCACGCGCCATTGCGAGATCGCCGGGCGAAAACTCTACCAATGCGCCGCCTGCCGTCATCAAGTCTCGCTGACCGCCGGCACGCTCTTCCACGCGACCAAGCTGGCGCTGACCCTGTGGTTCTCGGCGATCTATCACATGACCCAATCGAAGAAAGGGATCTCCTCCCTCGAACTCGGCCGCCGGCTCGGCGTCACCCAGACCACGGCCTGGAAGATCAAGCAGAAACTGATGCAGTCCATGCTCGAGCGCGATGCCAAATTGCCGCTCACCGGGCGGGTGGAGATGGACGATGCCTACCTCGGCGGCCGGCTTTCCGGGGCCAAGCGCGGCCGAGGCGCGCCGGGCAAGACGCCGTTCGTCGCCGCCGTCCAGACCACGGCGGAGGGCCAGCCCGTGCGCATCAAGCTCCGCCGCGTCAAGGGCTTCCGCAAGAGCGAGATCGCCAAGATGGCCAAGCGCGACCTGAGCCCTGGGGCGACCGTTTTCAGCGACGGGCTCAACTGCTTCACCGCCGTCACCACGCGGGGCTGTGCGCATCATCCGATATCCACCGGCTCCGGACCCGGGGCCGTCGCCGGGCCCGCCTTCAAATGGGTCAACACGACCCTCGGCAACCTCAAAAACACCCTGCGCGGTACCTACCATGCGATCCGACCCAAGCATGTGCCGCGCTACCTGGCGGCGTTCCAGTACCGATACAACCGCCGCTACCGGCTCGCCGACATGATCCGAAGCCCTCGGCCGCGATGCCCTGCATACGCCGCCCATGCCATATCGGCTCCTGAAGTTGGCTGAGGTTAGTGCGTAATCAGGTTCTACTTTATCGGTCGCTGCGGTGGGCCTCTTCGTGGCTCGTGTCGCCAGCGCCAGCGGTGGCGAAAAGTAGAATGACCCCTTTTTCCCCTTTTCGGGCGGCGGATCGCCCAACGTCTCGATCCCGCTCGTCATCGACCTCTCCCAGAACCCCTCGCCAACACGACATGGCTCAAAAGAACACCGTCAGGTTCTTCGCCAGCAGGACATTCTGGTCCAGATAGACCTCCCGCGCGGCGATCCGGAAGCCGCCATCCTCGGCCCGGCGCAACAGGTCGCTCCGTTTGCCGACGAAGAAGTCGGTCTCGGTCTCGGTCCGGTTGCGATAGACGATGAAGCGGCAGCGCGACCGCACCATGGCCCCGTCGGTGTCCCAGACCTGCAGGTTGGAGAACATGTGGGCCGTGCGCGAGATCGGCTCCTCCGCCCAGTGCAGCCCGGTCATGATCTGCTTGACCCGTTGTTCGAGCTCGAACTTGCCCTCGTCGAACCAGTTGAGGTCCTTGCCCTCCTCGGTCCATTCGCCCGCCCACTCGCCGAACGGGCGATTGCGGGCGAGCGGCATCCAATAGCGGATGTCGTCGGCCAGCAGCTCGAGCCAGGCCTCGAATTGACGGCTGTCGAGCAGCTCGTTCTCGGCGTTGAAGAACCGTTCCACCTCATGGTGGAGGAGGAGGTCGTCGAGCCGGGCCTCGCGTCCGCCCGGCCCCGTCCGGCCGGCCCTCATTCCGCCGCCCGGCGGACCCCGGGGCCGCGCGCATCGTCCATCGCCCGGGCCCAGCGGGCATAGAAGCCGCGCTGGTTCTGCTCCGAGACGTCCTCGCTCGCCTGGATCTCGCCGCCGAGCCAGGCGACCGGCCAGCCCTTGCGCTCGTGCCCCATGCCCATCGCGTAGTGGAAGTCGTGGCGGCGCGCGATGGTGCCGCGCGCGCCCTCGTGCGCATAGCCCCAGTTTTCCATGTCGTCCTGCTCGGTCAGGCCCGAGGGGCCTTGATAGCGGATGACGTAGTGCCTGAGCACGTCCTTGACCTCGTCGGGCGCGGCGGCCGGCACCAGGAAGATGCGCCAGGTCTCGGTCTCGTGCGGGCCGTTCGGATGCCAGGTCCCCATCGATTGGACGCCGTTCGCGTAGGAGACGTTGGGGAAGATGGTGCCGCCGTGGCCGAACCAGCGGGCCTTCTCGCCCAGCCTCTCCTGGCGCTGGCGGTAGCACTCGCGGAAATAGTCCTCGACCACCGCCCTCTCCTGGTAGGTCGGAAGATAGTCGTAATCGTCCTTGAACAGCTCGCCCCGGGCGGCGTGACCCTCGGGGTGGATGGAGATGTTGAGCTTGTGGACCTCGCGGGCCCGCGACACCGTGTCGTAGGTATGGCGGCCCTTCACGCCCGCGGGCGAGAGCACGACCTGATCGACCGAGGCATGACTGGATGCGTGGTAATAGTCGCCGGCGAAATTCTCGGCGGCGAATTTCCAATTGTTGGGCATGCGCCATTTGAAGATGCCGCCGAACGCCTCCCAGGGCCCGTGGGTGCCGTCGGGCAGCTCGCAATAGTCGTCGAAGTAGAACCTGAGGTCGCCCAGATAGCTCTCGAATTCCGCTGTCTCCTGGTCCCAACAGGCGAAGACGTAGCCGTGGTAGCTCGCCACCCGGGCCTCGATCAGGCCCAATTTCTCGACCTCGAGCTCGCCGTGGTAGCCGGACTCGAGCTTGGGCACGCCGATCAGCGCGCCTTGGTCGGAATAGACCCAGGCGTGATAGGGGCAAGAGAACCGGCGCGCGTTGCCTTCGTCGTAGCGACAGACCCGCATGCCCCGGTGCCGGCAGGTGTTGAGGAAGACGTGCAACGTGCCGTGCCGGTCGCGGTTGAGGATCACCGACTCCTCGCCCATGCGGGCGAGCACGAAGTCGCCGCTCGCCGCGATCTGGCTTTCGTGGCCGACGAAGAGCCACGAGCGCGCGAAGATCCGCTCCAGTTCTTCCTCGTAGATCGCCTGGCTGGTGAAGATGTCGCGGCTGATCAGGCCGCGCTCCAGATCCACATGGCCGCCCTGATAGGCGCCCCGCTCGCCTGTCCGCATCGCGCTGGCCTCCGCCTCGTTGCAACCCGCCCCGAACTATAGCGAGCCGGCGATCGGAGCGACAACACGGGACGGCGTCGAGGCTCGAGCCACGCGCCGCGCCGCCCCGCTCAGCCGGTGAGCCTGAGGTTCTGCGGGAACATGTAGCGCCGTGCCTCCTCGTCCGTCTCGGTCTTGAAGGCGTGGCTGGCGGCCAGCGCCACCGCCCGCTCCGCGGCGGGCCGGGCGTCGATCTCAGCCACCAGGCGAGCCACATTGGCCTGTTTGGCCGCGCCCTCCTCGCCCAGAACCCGTGGCATCAGCCGGGCCCAGCCCCAGACCGCCATGTCGACGATGGTGTAGCGCTCGCCCAGCATGTAGGGGCGCTCGGCGAGGCGCGCGTCGAGGATGGCGAAGTGGCGCTCGGCCTCGTAGTCGTAACGGTTGACGGCATAGGGCATCGGCTCGGGCGCAAACACCTTGAAGTGCACCGCCTGGCCGGAATAGGGACCGACGCCCGAGGCGACGAACATCAGCCACGACAGGAGCTGGCCGCGCATGGCGGGCGTATCCTCCGGCAGGAAGCGGTCCGTCTTCTCCGCCAGGTAGAGCAGGATGGCGTTGCTGTCGAAGATGGGCTGGCCATCCTCGACGATCGCCGGCGCCTTGGCGTTGGGATTGATGGCCAAGAATTCGGGCGCGAACTGCTCGCCCTTGCGGGTATCGAGCGGCACCGCCTCGTAGGCCAGCCCGGATTCCTCCAGGAACAGCGCCACCTTCATCGGGTTGGGCGCGGCGTTGTAGTAAAAGGTCAACATCTCGGGCCTCTCTCTCTTTCGTTCCGATATCGTCGAGGCGCAGCCTAGCCGACTTTCACGGGCTTGTACCGGCGGCGAGGGGAGATTCGCTCGATGCGCCAGAGGGCCGGCGGCCAGTCAACGGCGAATATGACATGACCGGCGCCAGCCCCCTATCATGGCTCGGCGCCTTGCCGCGCCGCGCGGCCGTCGAGGGACTCAGCGAGCGAACCATGAGCGCCTATCTCATACGTCGTCTGGTTTCCTTCTGCCTGACGCTCTGGGGCGCCTCGGTGGTGATCTTCCTGATGCTGGAGATCCTGCCCGGCGATCCGGCGCTGACCATGCTGGGAATCGACGCGCCGGAAAGCGCGATCATCGCACTGCGCCACGAACTCGGCCTCGATCGCACCGCGCCCACCCGCTATCTCGACTGGATCGCCGGCCTCGCGCGGGGCGAGATGGGGCTCTCCTTCACCTACCAGGTGCCGGTGGCGGAGCTTTTCGCCGAGCGGCTGGAGCTGACCCTGCCGCTGGCGCTCGGCGCCATGGCGGTGGCGACGATATTGGCCCTCGGCCTCGGTCTCTATGCCGCCAGCCGGCACAACCGGGCCGGCGACTGGGGGGTGATGGCGGCGAGCCAGCTCGGCCTCGCGATCCCCAACTTCTGGCTCGCCATCCTGCTGATCATCCTGTTCGCGCTGATCCTGCAATGGACCACCTCGGGCGGCTTCCCCGGCTGGGCGGATGGGGTGGGCCCGGCGCTCGCCGCGCTGATCCTTCCCGTCACCGCGCTCGGCGTCACCCTGGCGGCGATCCTGGTCCGCATCACCCGGTCCTCGGTGCTGGAGGTGCTGGGAGAGGATTTCGTCCGCACCGCGCGGGCCAAGGGCCTGGGGCGCGGCGCGACGCTCAGGCGCCACGTGCTCAGGAACGCGATGATCCCGGTGGTGACGATGATGGGCTTGCTGTTCGCCGATGCGCTCGCCGGCACCATCGTCATCGAGAACGTGTTCTCGCTGCCCGGCATGGGCAAGCTCATCTTCGGCGCCATCTCCAATCGCGATCTGATGGTGGTGAAGAACGCGGTGCTGCTGCTGGCGGCGCTGGTGGTGGTGGTCAATTTCGCGGTCGATCTGCTCTACGCCCTGATCGACCCCCGCGTCCGGATCCGGGATTAGTGGATAGAATCCACCAGGGGCGAGCCCGATGAGGGGTGCGAGCGCCATATTGGCCCGCATGGCCCGGCACCGCGCCTTCCTCTTCGGCGCCGGGCTCACCGGCCTGATGGCCGGCGCCGCCGTGGTCTCGCTCTTCTGGACCCCGCATTCAGCCACCCTCATCGTCGTTCGCGCCCGATTGCGGCCGCCCAGTTGGGAGCATTGGCTCGGCACCGACCAGTTCGGCCGCGACATCCTCTCGATGATCATGGCCGGGGCCCAGACCTCGATCCTGGTCGGTCTGATCGCGGTCTCGATGGGCCTGGTTCTGGGCGTCTCGCTCGGCCTGCTGGCGGCGGCCCGGCGCGGCCTCGTCGAGGAAGCGGTGATGCGGCTGAACGACCTCGCCTTCGCCTTCCCCGTGGTGCTGCTGGCGATCCTGATCACCGCCGGTTGGGGCCCGGGCATCCTCAACGCCATCCTGGCGCTCGCCGTGATCAACGTGCCGATCTTCGCCCGCCTGGTCCGGGGCGCGGCGCTCGTCGTGTGGGCGCGGGAGTTCGTGCTCGCGGCGCGCGCCGCCGGCAAGGGCGACCTCAGGATCACGCTCGAACACGTGCTGCCCAACGTCACCAGCGTGATCGTGGTGCAGGCGACGATCAGCTTCGCCATCGCCATCCTGGCGGAGGCGGCCCTGAGCTACCTCGGCGTCGGCTCCCAGCCGCCCGACCCGAGTTGGGGGCGGATGCTGGCCGAGAGCCAGAACTTCCTCTTCATGGCGCCGACCTTGGCGGTTTGGCCGGGGCTCGCCATCGTGCTCTCGGTGCTGGGGCTGAACCTGATGGGCGACGGGCTCCGCGACCTCCTCGATCCGCGCCTCGCCCGGCGGCGGTAGCGGCCCATGGCCCTCCTCGAGGTCAGCGATCTGGTGGTCGAGCTGGAAACGCCACGCGGCCGGGCCCGGGCGCTCCGGGGCGTCGAATTTGTGCTGGAGGCCGGCCGGACCCTCGGCATTGTCGGTGAATCCGGCTCCGGCAAGTCGATCACCGCGCTCGCGCTGATGGGCCTGGCGCCGGAGGGCGCGCGCCTCGAGGGCCGGGTGAGGCTGGCGGGCCAAGAGCTGCTGGGCCTCCCCGAGTCTGAGATGCAGCAGGTGCGCGGCCGCCGGATGGCGATGATCTTTCAGGAGCCGATGACCTCCCTCAACCCCGTGCACCGGGTCGGCCGGCAGATCGGCGAGGCGCTGGCGCTGCATCGCGCGCTTCGTGGGCCCGAGGCGCGGGCGGAGGCGACGCGGCTCTTGGCCCGCGTCGGCCTGCCCCGCCCGGAGCGCCTGGTCGACGCCTATCCGCACGAGCTCTCGGGCGGACAGCGCCAGCGGGTGATGATCGCCATGGCCTTGAGTTGCGGGCCCGACGTGCTGATCGCCGACGAGCCGACGACGGCCCTCGACGTCACCATCCAGGAGAGGATCCTCGGCCTGATCAACCACCTGGTGGACGCCGACGGCATGGCGCTGATCATGATCAGCCACGATTTCGGCGTCATCGCCCGGACCTGCGAGGAGGTCCTGATCATGTACGCCGGCTTGGTGGTCGAGCGGGGCGCGACGCGCCGCATCCTGGAGGCCCCGGCGCATCCCTACAGCCGGGGCTTGATCGCGGCGGTGCCGCGCCTCGGCCAGGGGCGGGAGCGGGGTCGGGAGGCGCGGCTCAGGACCATTCCCGGCGTGATGGCGGAACTCGACGACCTGCCCGCCGGCTGCCCCTTCGCCGATCGCTGCGACCTCGCCGACCAGGGTTGCGTCGAGCGGACGCCTGGGATGCGGGCGGTGGCGGTGGACGGAACCCAGGCCGCCGCCTGCCACAAGCTCGATTCCGTAGAGGCGGCGGCGCCATGAACGACGCCCCCCTCGTCGCCGCCGAGAATCTGGCCAAGCGCTATCCCCTGCCGCGCGCGAGCCTGTTTCGCGCCGCCGGCGTGGTCGACGCCGTGGACGGCGTCGACTTCACCGTGACGCGCGGCCGCAGTCTCGGCATCGTCGGCGAATCCGGCTCCGGCAAGAGCACGCTCGCGCGGCTGGTGATGGCGCTCGAGGCGCCGAGCGGCGGGCGGCTCCGCCTCTTCGGCCAGGACCCGAGCGCGCTTCCGCCCCGAGACCTGAGACGGCTCAGACGCCATCTTCAGATGGTGTTCCAGGATCCCTTCGGCGCCCTCGACCCGCGCCACAAGGCCGCCCGCATCGTCGCCGAGCCGCTGCAGGTGCTGAGGCCCGAGCTCTCCCGCGCCGAGCGCCGCGCGGAGGCGCTCGCGGTCATGGCCGCGGTCGGCCTTCACCCGGGCGACGGCGACAAGTACCCGCATGAATTCTCCGGCGGCCAGCGCCAGCGGATCGCCATCGCCCGGGCGCTGGTGACGCGGCCGGACCTGATCGTCGCCGACGAGCCGGTCTCCGCCCTCGACGTCTCGGTGCAGGCCCAGGTCTTGAACTTGATGCGCGACCTGGAGGCGAGCCACGGCCTCACCTACCTGTTGATCAGCCACGACCTGGTGGTGGTGGAATACGTCTGCGTCGAGATCATGGTGATGTATCGGGGCCGGATCGTGGAGCGGGCGCCGACAGCCACGCTCCTCGCCGCCCCCGCCCATCCCTATACCCGCCTGCTGCTCGACTCGGTCCCCCGGCTGGAGGCGGGACGCGGCGCCGCGGCGCCGGCGGTCGTCGAGGCGGCGGAGGCCGAGATCGGCGCCGGCTGCCCCTTCGCGCCGCGCTGCCCCCTGGCCGAGACGCGCTGTCGGGTAGAGGCGCCGGCGCCGCGGCAGCTCGACGCGACGCACGAGGTCGCCTGCCATTTGGCGTAGGGGAGCGAGGATGCGACATTCCGCGCGTGCGCCCGTCACCGTTCACTTCGGAGAACCCGAATGACCGTCAAACGCCTGGAGATCATCCGACGAATCCCCTACCTCGACGGCCATGTTTTCGAGGGCGGCGGCGCTTACGAACGAATCGACGCGATCGCCCACTACGCCGTCGATCCCTCCCACCCGGCCAATCAAGGAATCGTCGATCTCGATCTCGCCGAGCGGTCCGACGGGCTGGTGCGCTTCGACGGCGACGTGACGCTGCTCGTGCCGCTCGGCGGCGGCAACCGGGCCCTGCTGTTCGAATTACCCAACCGAGGCAATAGACTTCTCTCGCGTTCGTTCAACCAGGGCTCGACCGTGCTCACGACGAGCGACGCGATCGATCCGGGCGACGGCTTCCTCATGCGCCACGGCTGGACCCTCGCCTGGTGCGGCTGGCAATGGGACGTGCCGGAGCCAAGCCCCCGGATGGGGCTGCGGGCACCCATCGTACCCCCCTTGGCCTTGTCGCTCGACGCACCCCTACAGCTCCGCCTCCAGCCGAACGCGGCCACCGTGCATTTCGCGCTGACCGACCATCATACCGGCCCGCCCGGCAACCATCGGCCGATCGCCACGCGCGACGTGGACGACCCCGAGGCGCGGTTGCTGGCGCGCGAACACATGTACGCCGAAGCCGAGGAAATCCCGCGCGAGCGCTGGCGTTTCGCCCGCGACGCGGGCGGCCGACCCCTCGCCGATCCGGAGCACGTCTGGCTCGAGGGCGGCTTCGAGGCGGGACGGATCTACGACATCGTCTACCATCCCAGCGATTGCCCCCTCGCCGGTGCCGGGCTCTTGGCGGCGCGCGATCTCGGCGCCTTCCTGTGCCGGGGCGCGGCGTCCCCGATCGCCGGGCGCGTCGAGCACGTGATCGGCCAGGGCGTCTCGCAATGCGGCCGATATCTGAGGACCTTCCTGGGCCTCGGCCTCAACGCCGACGAGGCGGGGAATCGGGTCTTCGACGGCCTGCTGTTACACGTCGCCGGCGGGCGACGCGGCGAATTTAATCAGCGCCGGGGCCAGCCCTCGGTGCAGCCGACGCCGGGCTTCGGCCACCTCTTCCCCTTCGCGGACGCGACCCAACACGATTCCCGCACCGGCCGCGAGGCGGGCCTGCTCGACCGGCAGCGCGCGGCGGGATGCCTCCCCAAGATCTTCCAAACGGACAGCTCGTGCGAATATTGGCGCGGCGATGCCTCCCTCGCGCACAGCTCCGTGGCCGACGGCTCGGACGTCGAGCCGCCGCCGGAGGTGCGGCGCTATCTCTTCGCCTCCACCCAGCACGGCCCGGGGGTCCTGCCGTTCGTGGACACCAATCCCAACGGCGCGCGCGGCGCCAACGACTTCAACCTGGTCGACTACCGCCCCCTCTACCGCTCAGCGCTGGCCAATCTTCTCGACTGGATCAGAGACGATGTGGCGCCGCCCCCGAGCGTCTTCCCGCGACGCGACGACGGTACGGCCGCGCGCCGCGAGGCGGTGGGATCGATGCTCGCGACCCTGCCGGGCCTGACCTGCCCGGACCCCGAGCGCCTGCCGCGACTTTATCCGCTGGAACTCGGCGCCGGCGCGGACCGCGGTATCGGCGCCTTTCCCGCGACCGCGGCCGGTGACGCCTACGCCTGCGTCGTCTCGGCCGTCGACGCGGACGGCAACGAGACCGGCGGCGTACGCATGCCGGACGTGGCGGTGCCGGTGGCGACCCACGCCGGCTTCAACGTCCGCCACCCCGCGAGCGGGGGAAGCGGCCAAATCCTCGAATACATCGGGCTCACGCTGCCCTTCGCCAAGGACGAAGCCGCGCGCGGGCAGCGCGGTGACCCGCGCCCGTCGATCGAGGCCCGCTATGGCGGGCGCGACGACTATCTGGAGCGCGTGGGCGCCGCCGCCCGGGCGCTGGTCGAGGCGCGTCTGCTGCTGGCGGAAGATATCGAGGTCTGTGTGGGAATCGCGGCCGAGCGCTACGACGCCTGCGCCGGATGAGGATCGCCACGCGGTCCGGGCTGGATGGCACTTCACGGGCCATGCTAGCCTGACCCCTGATAGCGACATCGCGGTTCGCGAGGCCGCCGACGGCGCCAATTCGGGAGGATGCTCGGTGAAGAAATGGCTCGCCATCACGGCTCTGCCGCTGCTGCTGCTGCCCGCCGCCGCCGAGGCCGGCAAATCGTCGATCACGCTGGCCATGGCGCTGGAGCCGCCGGGGCTCGACCCGACCACCGGCGCCGCCGCCGCGATCGCCCAGATCACCCTCTACAACGTCTACGAGGGGCTGACCCGGATCAACCAGGACGCCACCGTGAGCCCGATGCTGGCGGAAAGCTGGACCATCTCCGACGACGGCAAGACCTACACCTTCAAGCTGGTGAAGGGAGTGAAGTTCCACGACGGCACGGATTTCGATTCGGGTGACGTCAAGTTCACCTACGAGCGCAACGCCGCCGAGGACTCCAAGAACAAGCGCAAGAAATACTTCACCAACATGGCCGGAATCGAGACGCCCGACGCCCACACGGTGGTGGTGCGGCTGAAGGAGGCCAGGCCGACTTTCGTCTTCAACATGGGCGAGAGCACCGCCGTCATCGTCAATTCCGAAGCCGCGGCGAGCAACGCCACCTCGCCCGTCGGCACCGGCCCGTTCAAATTCGTCAAGTGGACCAAGGGCGATTCGGTCGAGCTGGCCAAGGATCCGGGCTGGCGCGACGCCGCCTCGATTGCCATCGAGAAGGTCAAGTTCCGCTTCATCAACGATCAGGCGGCGCAGTTGGCGGCGGTGATGGCCGGCGACGTCGATCTGATCCCCTTCTCGCGGGCGGCCGAGTCGATCGACGCGGTGAAGGCCAACGATCGCCTCGCCGTCACCATCGGCACCACCGAGGGCGAGACCGTGCTCTCGACCAACAACAAGCATCCCGCGCTCTCCAAGCTGAAGGTTCGCCAGGCGATCGCCCACGCCATCGACCGGTCCGAGGTCATCGAGGGCGCGATGTTCGGCGCCGGCACGCCGATCGGCAGCCATTTCGCGCCGCACAACCCGGACTATGTGGACCTCACGGCACGCTATCCCCACGACCTCGCCAAGGCCAAGGCGCTGCTCGCCGAGGCGGGCTACGGCGGGGGGCTGGAGCTGAGCCTGAAGCTGCCACCCACGGGCTATGCCCGCGACGGCGGCCAGATCGTCGCGCAACAGCTCGAGCGCGCCGGCTTCAGAATCAAAATCGTCAACGTCGAATGGCCGGTCTGGCTGAAGGAGGTCTACAAGCAGAAGAACTACGACCTCTCGATCGTCAGCCACGTGGAGCCGATGGACATCGGCATCTACGCCCGCAAGAACTACTACTTCCAATACGACAACGCCGACTTCAACGCCATCATGGCCAAGGCCGACGGCACCACCGATCCGGCGCTGCGCTCCAAGTATCTGAAACAGGCGCAGCGCAAACTGGCCGACGACGCGGTCAACGGCTATCTCTTCCAGCTCGCCAAGATCACGATTCTAGATAAGGCGCTCGTCGGGGTCTGGCGCAATTCGCCGATGTTCGTCAACGACCTGCGCTCGGTCTCCTGGAAGGAGTGAGCGGGCGCGGGCGGCGGCTCGCTTCAATCCCGGTGCGCGCTACTCCTCGGCTTCCTCCGCGCGCAGCTCGGCGAAGGTTTCCTTGGCGGTGATGAGCCCCTCGCGGACGGAGGGGACGCCGATGTAGCCGGCGAGATGCAGCAAGACCTCGCTCAACTCGTCCTCGCTCCAGCCCTGGCGCCACGCCATGCGGAGGTGGAGCTTCAATTCCGGCCAGCGCCCCGTCGCGGTGTCGGAGACGACGCAGATCAGCGTCCGGGTCTTGAGGTCGAGGCCGGGCCGGGACCACAGCAGGCCGAAGATCGCCTCGCCGGTATAGGCCGCGAACTTCTCCATGATCGGATCGTCGTAGACGGTCCTCGACATCTCCTCGATCTTCTTGTCGCCGATCAGTCGGCGGCGGATCTCCCGGCCCTTCCTGTAGGTTTCGCTCTCGGCCATCGCTCTCTTCCTCCTAGCGTGATGCGCCATCGGGGCGCACTGTAACCGAAATCCGTACGTTCGGAGGCATGGCCGCCACCGCCACAACGCCCGACATCTGGACAAATTCGACCATGACCATCCGCTGGACCGACGCCGCCTCGACGCCGATCAACCCGCCCGGCACCGCCGAACGGCCGCTCGCCGACGCCGCCGCGCGCCTCGCGGCACTCGCCGAGGAGGTCCACGGCGATCTCCACACCTTGCGCCATCCCGAGACCGACTGGATGCCGCAGCGCCTCGGCCCGGACGGCGCGCCGATGCTCGACGTGCTGATCGCCGGCGCCGGCCAGGGCGGGCTCGCGCTTGCCGGCCAACTGATCCGCGAGCGGGTGACCAACATCCAGGTCATCGACAAGACACCCGAGGGCAAGGAAGGGGTGTGGAACGATTTCGGGCGGATGCCGGTGATCCGCTCGCCCAAGCAATATCCGGGACCCGATCAGGGGGTCGCCAGCCTGACCTACGAGGCCTGGCATCGGGCCAAGTTCGGCGACGCGGACTGGGAGGCGGTGGTCCTGGTGCCGATCCCGGGCTGGACCGACTATCTCGCCTGGGTGCGCCAGACCCTGGCGCTGCCGGTCCTGAACGAGACCGAGCTGACCCGCATCGAGCCGGCGGAGGACTGCCTGCGGGTGACGCTGTCGACGAAGACGGGCGAGCAACGCCGCTATGTCCGCCGCCTGGTGCTGGCCACCGGCCACGACGGCACCGGCAAGTGGGATCTGCCCGACGTTATCGCCGAGCTGCCGGAAGGGTTGCGCGCCCGGGCGAGCGACCCCATCGATTTCGCCCGGCTCCGGGGCAAGCGGGTCGCGGTGCTGGGGGTCGGCGCCTCGGCCGGCGACAATGCGATCTGCGCCCTGGAGGCGGGCGTCCGCGAACTCCACATGTTCTGCCGCCGTCCCAGCCATCGCCGCCAGCAGGTTTACCGCTGGTGCATCTTCGCCGGCTTCCTGCGTCATTTCAACGATTTGGACGACGCCTGGCGCTGGCGCTTCATGCATTACATCTTGAATATCCGCATGGGGCTGCCGCCCGAGACCTGGAACCGGATGAACGAGTTCGCCGCCTTCAGCCTCCATGCCGGCACCGAGTGGCGGGGCGTCGGCGCGCGCGGGCCCGTGGTCGAGATCGAGACCAACCGGGGCGCCTTCGAGGTCGACTTCGTGATCGCCGGCACCGGCCACGACCAGGACCTCCACGCCCGCCCGGAACTCCGCGCCTTCGCGGCCGAGATCGCGCTCTGGGCCGATCGCTACCAGCCGCCGCCGGAGCTGGCCGACGCGCGGCTCGCCCGCTATCCCTATATCGGGCCCAACTTCGAATTTTTGGAGAAAGTGCCGGGTACCGCGCCTTTCCTCTCCCGCATCCACGACTTCACCTTCGGGCCGACCCTGAGCTTCGGGCCGAGCGGATGTTCGATCAGCACGCTCAGGCTCACCGTGGCGATGCTGGTCGCCGGCGTTACCCGGGGCCTCTTCACCGAGGACGTCGAGACCCATTGGCAAGCCGTCCTCGACTACCCCCACATGATCCCGTGAGCGGGCCGGCGGTGCGCGCCATGCCGCCCGTCGGCTTCCCCTGGAAGCGCGGCGTCGTATGATGGCGGGCGCCGTTTCGGCGCCGGCGGCGAGATGAGGGAAGGGCGCGCCATGGCACGAGTGTTGATCGTGGGGGCCGCGCAGCTCGGGCCCATCCAGCGCGCCGACGACCGCGCCGCCGTGGTCCGCCGGCTGATTGCCTTGCTGCGCCAGGCGCACGCACGGGGCGCCCGCCTCGTGGTCTTTCCGGAGCTGGCGCTGACCACCTTCTTCCCCCGCTGGTGGATGGAGGACAGCAGCGAGATCGACGCCTATTTCGAGACCGAGATGCCGGGCGCCCTGACCCGGCCGCTGTTCGAGGCGGCGGGCGAGCTCGGCCTCGGCTTCTACCTCGGCTATGCGGAACTGGCGCGCGAGGGCGGGGCCACGCACCGCTACAACACCGCTATCCTGGTCGACGCGGCCGGCGCCATCGTCGGCAAGTATCGCAAGGTCCATCTGCCGGGCAGCCTCGAATTCCGCCCCGGCCTCGCCTTCCAGCAGTTGGAGAAGCGCTATTTCGAATACGGCGACCTCGGCTTCCCGGTCTTCCGCGCCTTCGGCGGGATCATGGGGATGGCGATCTGCAACGACCGGCGCTGGCCGGAGACCTTCCGCATGCTCGGGCTCCAGGGGGCGGAGCTGGTGATGATCGGCTACAACTCCGCCGCCCACGATCCCAATGGCGGCGCGGACAACTACGAGCGGCGGATCTTCCATTCCAACCTGGCGGTCCAGGCCGGCGCCTATCAGAACTCGACCTGGGTCGCGAGCGTCGCCAAGGCCGGCGTGGAGGACGGCGCCGGCCTGATCGGCTCCAGCGTCATCTGCAACCCCTCGGGCGAGATCGTCGCCAGGGCCGAGACCCTGGAGGACGAGTTGCTGGTGGCGGAGTGCGATCTCGACGCCTGCGCGCCGGGCCGCGAGCTGATGTTCAACTTCGCCGAACACCGCCGGATCGAGCACTATGGCCTGATCACCAGCCAGATCGGCGTCGTCGTGCCCGAGCTCGAGACGAGTGGCGAATAGCATGATCCACGGCTTCTGCTCGATGTTGGATAAGGGGACACAATACTTATCTTCACGCAGCGAAGATAAGTATTGTGTCCCCTTATCTATGCGCGGGCATCGCCGCGCGGCCGAGGCCCGCGCGGTTCCCGCGCTCCGCCGGGCGCTGGCCTGAGGCCCGCGGGCGAATGGCGGAGGGGGCCGAGGAGTACGACTTCATCGTCGTCGGGGCCGGCTCGGCAGGCTGCGCCGTGGCCGCGCGGCTGAGCGAATCCGGGCGCCACACCGTGCTGCTGCTGGAGGCCGGGCCGCGCGACCGCAACCCCTGGATCCACGTCCCCCTCGGCTACACCAAGATCTTCACCGACGCTTCCGTCAATTGGAAGTTCGAGAGCGAGCCGGTGGCGGCGCTCGGAGGGCGCACCCTCTACCAGCCGCGCGGGCGCGTGCTGGGCGGCACCAGCTCGATCAACGGCGCGGTCTACATGCGCGGCCATCCGGCCGACTACGACGGCTGGCGCCAGCGCGATTGCGAGGGCTGGGACTGGGACTCGGTGCTGCCCTATTTCAAGCGCGCCGAGGACCAGGAGCGTGGGCCGGATGGCTGGCACGGCGTCGGCGGGCCGCTTCGCGTCTCCGACGTGGGCCACCCGACGGCGCTCGCCGAGGCGATGATCCGGGCCGCGATGCAGGCCGGATTCCCCGCCAACCCTGATTTCAACGGCCCCACCCAGGACGGCGTCGGCTATTACCAGTTCACCGCCACGCGGAGCCGGCGCTGGAGCAGTGCCAGGGCCTATCTGCACCCCGCCCGCAGCCGCGCCAACCTGGCCGTCGTCACCTCGGCCCTGGCCGCCCGCGTGGTGCTTGAGCAGGGCCGCGCGGCGGCGATCGAATACCGCCTCGGGCGCAACACGCGGACGGCCAGGGCGCGGCGCGAGATCGTGCTCTCGGGCGGGACTTACGGCTCGGCCCATCTGCTGCAGCTCTCCGGCATCGGCCCGGCAGACGTGCTGCGGCCGGCCGGCGTCGCGGTTCTGCACGATCTCGCCGGCGTCGGCGCCAATCTGCAGGACCACTTCAACAGCTATGTGATCTTTCGCGCCGCGCGGCCGGTGACGCTCAACGATCTGGCCAACAGCCTCCCCCGGCGGCTGCTGGCCGGCGCCCGCTACGCCCTCTTTGGCACCGGGCCGCTCGCCGGCACCGGGATTCCGGCCGGCCTCTTCGCCCGCAGCGATCCGAGCCTGGAGCGCCCCGATTTGCAGATCAACCTCCTGGCCTGGAGCACGGCGAAACGCCACCGCGACGGCCTGGTGGTGCATCCGTTCTCGGGTTTCATGCTGAGCCCGGTGCATTTGCGCCCCGAGGGCCGGGGCACGGTCGGCTTGCGAAGCGCGGAGCCCAGCGAGGCGCCGGCGATCCGTTTCGAATTTCTCGCGAGCGAGTATGACCGCCGGGCGATTCTGCACGGCCTGCGCCTGGCCCGCGAGATCGCCCGCCAGCCGGCGCTCGTCCCCTTCATCGCCGAGGAGATCGCGCCGGGCGCCGGCGCGGTGAGCGACGCGGATTTGCTGGCCGACGTCCGCGCCCGGGGCATCGCCAACTACCACCCCGTGGGCACCTGCCGGATGGGGCGCGGCGCCGACGCGGTGGTGGACGCTCGGTTGCGCGTGCATGGGGTGGGCGGCTTGCGGGTGGCGGACGCCTCGATCATGCCGGCGATTGTCGCCGGCAACACCAACGCGCCGGCGATCATGATCGCCGAGTTGGCGGCGGCCATGATCCTGGAGGACGCGGGGTAGGGGGTGGTGGTGTGTCGTGGTTCGCTTCGACGCCGAGGTGGGGTGAAAACGGAAGGCTCAATTCGTGAATTGTATGCGTCACCTTGTTACGGCGGCGGCGAGGCAGGCTCGGTCATTGGCGCCGGGGGCGAGGCCGACGAGGTGGAACCAGCTCAGGTAGTTGTCCAGATAGCGGGTGGCGATGCCGCGGCGGGGACGCAGGAAGTCCTTCAACCGGCTGTGGCGGCTGTTCACCGTCTGCACATGCAGATCGCCCCGAACCCGTTCCCCCATCGAGCGGTTGAGTGCTTCGTGGCTCACCCCGAGCGCGGCGGCGCACGGTGGGTAGCTCGCGCCGCCGTCGGAGACCAGCAGGGCGTCCTTCGCGACCACCGGGTCGAGGGCAGCCGTGAGCGCCGCCGCATCGACCCTGGGCAGCACCGCGCTGACCGTCGTTCCGCTCCGGTCCGCCGCCATGAGAACCGGTACCTGCTCGCGCGAGAGGCCGCGCTTCTTCGCCTTGCCGCCCCGCCGCCGTGCCTTGCGCCCCAGCCCGCGCGCGCCCTTCCGGCTCTCCAGGACGTAGGTCTCGTCCGCTTCCACGATCCCCTTGAGCACCTCCGAATCGCTCCGCGCCGCCGCCAGAAACCGGTGACGCCAGCGGAACGCCGTGCTCACCGCCACGTCGCAGCGCGCCGCCGAGGCCTTCACCGTCTCCCCCTTCGCCAGCGACGCCCCGAACGACAGCCAGCGTTCCTTGTGGTGCAAGCCCGACAGCGGCGTACCGCTCAGCGCGTTGAAGGTCCTGCCGCAGCCCTTGCACTGGTAGCGCCGCAGACCCCGCGCCATACCGCGCGAAACCGCCCCTTCGCTCGCGCAGTGCGGACAGCGCCGGGCCTCGTCCACACCAAGCTCGATCGCGGCCTTCGATGCCTCGCCCTCGCTCCGGCCCGACAGCACCGCGAGCGCCTCGCGCCGCTGCGCGCGCGTCAGCCCGCGCGCCGCCGAAAGCCACACCTGGAAACCCTTGCCGTCCATAACCCAACCTCCTGACGTTCCAGGCACTCTATCACTAATGCATACAATTCACGAATTGAGCCAAACGGAAATCCCTCCCCCTTCGCCGACGGAGCCCCCCATGACCGACCGCTACACCAAAACCGTGCTGACCGTGATCGCCGCCGCGCTGGTGTGGCTCGCCGTCGACCTCCCCGCCGCCGGCGCCGCCGGCGCGCAAGACGTCAAGGTCACCGCGATCAGCTATACCGCCGCCGACAACCTTGCGCGGCGCATCGCCCGCGAGATCACGAACGCCTGCCGCTGCCGCTAGCGACCCCGCCCGGCCTCGCGGCCCCGCCCGCGCGCGGCCGGCGCGCGGGTCGGGCACATCGCGCCCGCTCTCGACGTCACCGCGATCAGCCATGCCGCTCCGCTCGGTGCTTCCCGTGTTCATATTTTGAACATGGGAATTGCGCGCGCGCGCCGTGGTGGGGATCGTGGACGAGACGCTCGGGGGGGAGACCGAGCCCGGCACCCGAGCTTCGCGACCCGCTCCCGAGCGAGACGCCCGAGCCCGCGTCCAAACGCCACGGCCACGCCGATCCGCGCCGCGCGGCGAGAAACACGCCGCGGGGGAAGTGATTTTGTAACGGCTCGATCAAAAGCCTTCATTTTCGCGCGATTTTGAGCGATTTCGAGGCCAAAATGAGGCAACATGAGTACGCTTTTCGACCCCGGAGGGCCCCGAGCCGGACGGCCGGCGTCCGGCGAGCGCCGGCTCGGCGCCGTATTCGGCGACAAGCTCTTCCGACGAGCCCTCCCGGAGCACGGTTTCGCCGGGCTCGGGCTGCTCGCCACCCCAAACGCGGTTCACCACCTTCGGCCCTCCTCGCCTCCCGACCCCCTACGCCACCACCCCGGCCGCCTTCAGCGCCTCGATCTCGCCCGCCTCCAAGGCCAGCCAGTCCGCCAATACCTCGCCCGTGTGCTCGCCCAAGCCCGGCTCGAGCCGGACCTCGGGCGCCGGCGCGCCGTGAAAGCGGAGCGGGCTCGCCGGCAGCACCACCGGGCCCAGGACGGGATGGTCGACATCGTGCAGCATGGCGCGCGCCCGCATGTGGGCGTCGCCCGCCACCTCCGCCAGATCGCGCACCGGTGCGGCCGGCACCCGGCGCGCCTTCAACACGGCCGCGATTTCGTCGCGCGGCCGGGCCCGGAACCAGGGCGCGATCAGGGCGTCGACCGCGTCCTCGTGCTCGGCGCGCAAGGCTTGGGTGGAGAATCGCGGGTCCTCGCCCGCCTCCGGCCGGCCCACCACCGCCAACAGCGCCCGCCAGTGGACCTCCTTGACGCAGAGCAGCGCGACATGGCCGTCGGCGCAAGGGTAGACGTCGTAGGGCGCCGAGCCCCGCGTCGGGTGGCGGTTGCCGCGCCGCTCCGCCCGCCCGCCCCGGCGCTGCATGGAGGTCAAGTTGCTGGCGAGCGCGGGGTAGAGCGCTTCCTGCATCGCCACCTCGACGCGGCGGCCCCGCCCGGTCACCGCGCGCTCCACGAGCGCGGTGACGATGCCGGCGTAGAGGTGGATGCCGCCGAGAAAATCGCAAATCGCGAGCCCGGTCTTCAGCGGCGGGCCGTCGGGCGGGCCGTTGATGCTCATGACCCCGCCCCATGCCTGCACCGTCAGGTCCATCGCCAAATTGTCGCGGTCGGGCCCGGAGAGGCCGTAGCCGGTGCCCGAGGCGCAGACCAGCGCTGGGTTGGCGGCCATCAGGAGCTCGGCGCCGAGGCCGAGCCGCTCGAGCGCGCCGGGGGCGAAATTCTCCACCATCACGTCGGCCCGGGCGGCCAGAGCCAGCAGCAATTCCTTGCCCCGCGCGGTCTTCAGGTCGACGACGATGCCGCGCTTGTTGGAGTTCAGCATGGCGAAGGAGAGCGGCATCGAGCCGCCGCCGCGGGCGCGCAACGGTTCGCCCTCCGGCGGCTCCAGCTTGACCACGTCGGCGCCGGCATGGGCCAGGAGGAAGCTGGCATAGGCGCCGTTATAAATCTGCCCGAGGTCCAGGACCTTGATCTCGGCCAAGGGCCAGCGCGGCGGCGCCGCGCTCATCGGAGGCCCTGGCCCAGGATGTCGCGGGCGATGACGTGCTTCTGCACCTCGCTCGGCCCCTCGCCGATGCGGCGGATGCGGATCTCCCGGTACCAGCGCTCCAGCGGCAGGTCCTTGGCGACGCCGAGGCCGCCGTGGATCTGCATCGAGCGGTCGACCACCCGGCCGCTCGCCTCCGCCGCCACCAGCTTGGCGATCGCGCTTTCGGTGCGGAACGGCTCGCCCCGGTCCGCCTTGGCCGCCGCGTCCAGCACCAGCAGGCGGGAGGTGCGGATGTCGATCTCGCTCTCCACCAGCATCCACTGGATGCCCTGGCGCGAGGCCAGGGGCGCGCCGAAGGTCTCGCGCAGCTTGGAATATTCGATCGCCATCTCGTGCGCCTTGACCGCGACGCCGATGCATTCGGCCGCATAGGGCACGCGCTGGCGCGACAGCCGGTCGTTGGCGATGGCGAAGCCGCCGCCCTCCTCGCCCAGGATGTTCTCGTCGGGCACGCGCAAGTCGTCCAACTGGATCTCGGTCGCGTATTTGGCGCTCCGGAGCGTGTGGACGATGCGCCGCACCTTGAAACCGGGCCAATTCGTCTCGACGATGAAGCAGGTGATGCCGCCGCGCCCGGGCCCGCCGGTGCGGGCGAAGACCAGGCCATAGTCGGCCCTATCGGCGCCGCTGATCCACAGCTTGGTGCCGTTCAGCACCCATTCCTCACCCTCGCGCACGGCCCGGGTCTGGATCGCGCGGGCCGGGTCGCTTCCGCCGGAGGGCTCCGAGAGGGCGAAGAAGGCCCGCTTCTCGCCGGCCAGCATGGGATAGAGGTATTTTTCCTTCTGCGGCTCGGTCGCCTCGAACAGTTGCGCCTGGCGGGCCCCGCCGAAGGCGTTGTAGCAGGGCGCGTAGAGCCCGGCGCGATGCTGGCTGCACTCGATGGCGATCAGCGAGCGGGTGACCAGGTCGATCTCGGGGCCGCCGTATTCGGGCGGCGTATCGAGGCCGTAGAGCCCCATCGCCTTGGTCTTCTCCACCAGCGGCGCGAGTTGTTCCGGCGCCAGTTCGTCGGCGTCGGGATCGAGATCGCCCTCGAGCGGCACGATCTCCTGGGCGACGAAGCGCCGCACCATGTCGACGATCAATCGCTGTTCATCGCTCAAGGCGAGGTCCATCGCCCTCTCCTTTCGTCGTCTTCGCGGGGCGCGGCCGCGCCGGGGCGGGAAGTGCCGGGGAGTATGTTTGATCGCGCCCGGCGACGGAAGGGCGGGGGCGTGGTCCGGCCGGGTCGGGCGAGCCCGGCGATTCCGCGTGAGCGGATCATACTATTCCCCGCGCTTGACTGGGCGGCGCGTCCAGGGCTCTGATGACCGCCGGAGCGAGGCGAGAGCGCATGCCATGAACACCACCACGACCACCGCGCGGCAGCTGAGCCGCGACGAGTTGGAAGCCGGCCTCGCGGCGGCCGGAGCCTCGCCCCGGGACCGGGGTCGGCTGGACGCGATCGTCATTCGCCCGCAACACGACTCGCGGCAAAGCTTGCGAAGCTCCGAGATCAGCCTGGCGCGGGGCGTCCACGGCGACCATTGGGAACAGGGCTGCTGGATGTCGACGGACGACGGCGCGCCGCACCCCGACGTGCAGATCTGCATCATGAATTCCCGGGTGGCCCAGCTCGTGGCTCGGGACCGGGCGCACTGGCCGCTCGCCGGCGACAACCTCTTCGTCGATCTCGACCTGGGGCCGGAGAACCTGCCGCCGGGCCAGCGCTTGGGCGTCGGGAGCGCGGTGCTCGAGATCAGCCCGGTGCCACACCTCGGCTGCCAAAAGTTCGCCGCGCGCTTCGGTCGCGACGCCGTGCGCTTCGTCAACTCCGCCGAGGGCAAGGCGCGGCACCTGCGCGGCATTTACGCGCGCGTGGTCCGCGACGGCACCATCGCGGTCGGCGACGTGGTGAGCAAGATCGGTGACTAGAGCCGAATCAATCCGGGAAAAAGCACACCGGGGCGAGGCCGAGGGAGCTATTTCTCGATCAACGATGTAGGTCGCCGGCGCCACCATTCAGATCGAGAAGCCGCCGGTCCTGGTCTCGAGATATTCGAAGATGCCCTCGCGGCTGAACTCGCGGCCGAGACCGCTGTCCTCCATCCCGCCGCGCGAATCGCCGCCCGCGCCTCCGCCCGGCCACCGTCGGCGACACACCTGATCACCGCGCCGCTCGCGGGGTTGATCACCTCGAAGCCGGCGTCGGCGGGCGCCGTGGCCCACTTGCCGTCGATGTACATTCTCGCGTTCGCTCTCGCTGTCGCCCCGCCCGTCTATTCCGGCAAGCCGGCGCGGCGCATCGCGTCGAGCAGGCGCGTGCGCGTCTCCGAGTGCATGCTCGCCATCACATTGTCGAAAAAAGCCACCGATATCTCGGGGTCGAGGCGGACCAGGCGCTCCCGCGCCTCCCCGGCCTCCTCCAGTCGTCCGAGCATCGCGGCACTGGCGGCGTAGAGGGCGTGAGATGCGAGATATCGGGGGTTGCTCGTGAATGCCCGCGCGCCCCAAGTCATGGCATCCTCGTAACGGGCGGCGGCGAAATGGGCAAGGCAGAGCCCGGACTGCTGTAGGTAGCCGAAGGGATCGTTCGGGCTGAGGCGCATCGCCCGCTCGATGCACGCGACCCCCTCGTCCGCCTCGCCCCGCCAGACGTGGACGCGGCCCCGGAATTGCCAGGCGAAGGCGAGATTGGGGTTCGTCTCCAGGGCACGTGTCATCAGCGAAAGGCACTCGTCCAGCCTGTTCTCGACCAACATCATCCATGTCGCCAGGATCACCTGCCCGAAGGGATCGGCGTTGTCGAGCGCGACCGCCGCCTCGCTCAGCGCCAACCCCTTGCCCGAGAGTTCTTTCGAGGCTGCCCTGGGGTCGGTGACGTATTCGAGGAGATAGGACCAAGCGGCGGCGGCGTGGGCGGCGGCGAACCTCGGGTCCAGACGCGTGGCCTGTTCGAGCAGGGCGCGCCCTCGCGCGAAGCCCTCCGGGGTCAAGCCGTGAATGTGCGAAAGGCCTTGGTAATAGCAGTCATGGGCGGGCAGGCTGTCGGTGGGCCTGCGCTCGCCCCGGCGGGCTTCGGAGCGGCGAATCTCCGGCTCGATCCGCCCGACGATCGCCTCGGTGATTTCGTCCTGCAGATCGAACAGGTCGTCGATGCGGCGATCGTAGCGCTCCGCCCACAGGTGCCCGCCGCTCTCGGCCTCGATGAGCTGGGCGTTGATGCGGATGCGATCCCGGGACTTCCGGACGCTGCCCTCGAGCACGTATCGAACGCCCAGTTCGCGGCCCACTTGTTTGATGTCGACGTTCCGTCCCCGGAAGACGAAGGATGAATTGCGGGCGATGACGAAGAGTTGGTGAAAGCACGAGAGGCTGGTGATGATGTCCTCCGCCGTGCCGTCGGCGAAGTATTCCTGTTCCGCATCGTCCGACATGTTGGCGAAGGGCAGCACGGCGATCGAGGGTTTCTCCGGCAACGACAGTGATTCGGAATCCGCCGGTGGTGCCGCCGCCGCTTCCGGGTCCCAGCGCCAGACCCTGATCGGGGTCACGATGTTCTTCAACTCGCGCGGGCCGGTGTCGGTGAAGACGAGATCGACCCTGCCGCCGAGATGCAGGTGCGCCGCGTCGGAGACCGCGATCCCGCCGACGGGCGCGATCTCTTGCAGGCGGGCCGCGATGTTGACGCCGTCGCCGAGGAGATCGCGTCCCTCGACCACCACGTCGCCGAGATTGACGCCGATCCGGATTCGAATGCGCCGGTCCTCCGGCAGGTCGGCGAAGCGGGCCGGAAGCGCGCGCTGAATCTCGGCGGCCGCGGTGACCGCGTCGACCACGCTTTCGAACTCGGCCAGCAGCCCGTCGCCCATCAGCTTGACGACGCGGCCCCGATGACGCTTCAGGGCCGGCTCGACCAGTTCCTTTCGCAGCGCTCGCAAGGCCGATAGCGTTCCGGCCTCGTCGAGGCCGACGAGGCGCGAATAGCCGACGACGTCGGCGGCCAGGATCGCCGCGAGCCTGCGCCTCGTCGTCCCCTCCGCCATGCGCGCCCGTCTCCCGAGGTTTCGCCCGAGGCAAGTTAGCGCACGGAGCATACTGACTCCACCGACCCCGCGTGAAATGGGTTCGGTTGACCGCACCATCGCGGAACGGAAAAATGCCTTGCCCCGTACAGGAGAGGGACCAACCCGCCCATGACGTCACGCAGCCTTCGCGGCCAGGTGGCGATCGCCGGCATCGGCGAGACGACCTATTACAAGCACGGCCGCTCGCCCGACCCGGAGTTCAAGCTGGCCCTCATGGCGATCCTGAGGGCGGCCGAGGACGCCGGGATCGATGCGCGCGAGATCGACGGCTTCGCCTCTTATAGCAACGACCGGAACGAGCCCTCGCGGATCGCCGCGGCGCTGGGCATCAAGGAGCTGCGCTTCGCCAACATGCAGTGGGGCGGCGGCGGTGGCGGCGGAGCGGCCGCCGTCGGCAACGCGGCCGCCGCCGTGGCGACGGGGCTGGCAAACTGCGTCGTGGTCTTCCGCGCGCTGGCCCAAGGCCAGTTCGCCCGCTTCGGCCAGGGCTCGCAAAGCCCCACCATCTCCGGCGACAAGGCATACGAAGCGCCCCATGGCATGATGTCGCCGGGCCAGCGCTACGCCATGAAGGTGATGCGGTTTTTCGAGGAGCACGCCATTGCGCCCTCGGCGCTGCGCGGCATCGCGCTCGCCTCCTACCACCACGCGCAATCGAATCCCCGCGCGGTGATGCACGGCCGGCCGCTGGACGAGGCGAGCTACGATGCCTCGCGCTGGATCGTCGAACCGTTCCGCCTCTACGACTGCTGCCAGGAAAACGACGGCGCCGCCGCGCTGATCGTGGTGCCGGCGGAGCGCGCCCGCGACCTGGCCCACCCGCCCTGTTATTTGCTAAGCGTCGCCGCCGGCTCCGAGCATCGCTGCGCCGCGCCGAGCCACAACGCGCCCAGCTACGCCAGCGCCAGCTTTACCACCGTGGCCCCGCACCTATACGCGATGGCGGGCCTCGGAGCGAATGTCGGTGGCGATGAAAAACCGCGCTTAGATGGTGATTTCAGCGACATCGGGCATCGTGGCGCTGTAGCTGCGTGGTTTGCAGGCGGGAGTTGGCTCGGCGCAGCGGTGGGTAAGTAGCCCGCCGCAGCGACCGCCAAGAGTCTGGCGGCGGCGGGCTGCTTATCCACCGCGGGCGGGCGTCTCGATTCCTGTTTTGGCTGGCTGGCGGCGGCGGTTCCGCGGACCTGACAAGGGGAGCCGCGGGAGTACACTCGGGCCGCTGAGAACGATGCGGCGCCGGCCCCGTTTGCTTGCTGGCAACGACCGGCACCGCACCCCCCGAGCCATGCAAGGCACGACCCATATGCGCAGTATCGTGCGGGTTTGGGCGTGGGTCCACCCCGTTCTCATCGGCTGCGCGATGAAGAACACCGCCCGCCTGTTCAACTGCGCCTCGTGCCATCAACAGGTGGTTCTCTGCCGGCACTGCGACCACGGCAACATCTACTGTTCACGGAGCTGCAGCGATCGGGTGCGCCGGCGATCGCAGCGCCATGCCGGGCAGCGCTACCAGAACAGCCGGCGGGGCCGTCACAAGCATGCTGAGCGCCAGCGGCGCTATCGCGAACGCCGGCGGCGCCGGACGCCGGTGAATCGGCGCCGCGGGCAGGAAGTGACGCATCACCCTTTGACCGCCGCGCGGCGGCGTCCTGTTGTGGTGCGGACGCCGGCAGGGCGTCCCGGAACACGGCCCTTCGGGCACGAGCGGCCCGCCAGGGTCTTCCGCTGCGATCGCTGCGGCCGGTTCTGCGGGCAGGCGGTCTATCCGGGGCTGCGCCCGACGGGAAAGGGGGTGAGATGACCATCGACAAGGAGACCCGCGCGGAGATCCTGCGCCTGTATCACGTCGAGAAGTGGACGGTCGGCACGATCACACGCCAGCTCGGCGTGCATCGCTACACCGTCGAGCGCCTCCTCACCGCGGCCGGCGAGCCCCGGGACGCGAGGTCGCCCAGGCCGTCGATGATCGATCCATACGTGCCGTTCATCGCCGAGACGCTGGCATCCTGGCCGACGCTGCCCGCCAGCCGGCTCTACCAGATGGTGCGCGAACGCGGCTATCCGGGCGGCGGCGACCACTTCCGTCATCTGCTCAGCCACTTCAGGCCCAGGCCCGTGGCCGAGGCCTATCTGCGCCTCAAGACCCTTCCCGGCGAGCAGGCCCAGGTCGACTGGGGACACTTCGGCAAGGTGACGATCGGCCGCGCGGAGCGCCGCCTGATGGGCTTCGTGATGGTTCTCAGCTACTCGCGGCGGATCTTCCTGCGCTTCTACCTCGACGCCGGGATGAGCAACTTCCTGCGCGGCCATGTCGAAGCCTCGAGGCGTGGCAGGGCGTGCCCCGCGAGCTCTGGTACGACAACCTGAAGAGCGTCGTGCTGGAGCGCCGCGGCGCCGCCATCCGGTTCAATCCCCGGATCCTCGACCTCGCCGGCCACTACCACTTCCTGCCCAAGCCCGTCGCGGTCGCGCGCGGCAACGAGAAGGGGCGCGTGGAGCGGGCGATTCGCTATGTCCGGACCAGCTTCTTCGCCGCCCGCCGGTGGCGCGATATCGACGATCTCAACGCCCAGGCCCTGGCCTGGTGCCACGGCATCGCCGCCGACCGCCCCTGGCCCGAAGACCGCTCGATCACCGTGCGCGAGGCCTTCGAGCGGGAACGCGGCTCTCTCATCGCGCTGCCCGGCGATCCCTTCCCCGACCACGACCGGGTCGAGGTCGCCATCGGCAAGACCCCCTACGCCCGCTTCGATCTCAACGATTACAGCGTGCCGCACACCCATGTGCGGCGCACCCTCGTCGTGGTCGCGACGCTCGACGAGGTGCGCATCCTCGACGGTGTGGACGTCATCGCCAGCCATCCGCGCAGCTTCGACAAGGCGGCCCGCATCGAGAACCCCGAGCACATCGCCGAGCTGGTCAGGCGCAAGAGCCATGCCCGCCGCCTTCGCGGCCAGGACCGCTGGTCCAGGCCGCGCCCAACAGCGAGCGCCTGCTCGCCGAGGCCGCCCAGCGCGGCGGCTATATAGGCGCCACCGTCGCCGCCCTGTTGCGCCTCCTCGACGCCTACGGCGCCGCCGAGCTCGAGGCGGCCATCGACGAGGCCCTGAAGCGGGACGTTCCCCATCCCAACGCCGTGCGCCTGAGCCTGACCCGGCGGCGCGAGCTGCGGCACCAACCCCCGCCCATCCCCGTCGAACTGCCCGGCGATCCGAGAGTGCGCGACATCACTGTCCGCGATCACGACCTCGTCGGATACGACGGGCTGGCCGGCGAACCCGAGGAGGACAGCGAGCAATGAACGATACCCTCATGGGCCGTGCCCGGGCGCTCGGCCTGCACGGCCTCGCCGCCCACTGGGGCGAGGTCGCCGGGCATGACTGGCCCGCTGCGCTGGTCGCCTGGGAAGAGGAGGAACGGCGAAGCCGCAGCCTCAAGCGCCGCCTCGCCGACGCCCGCCTCGGACAGTTCAAGCCGCTCGCCGACTTCGACTGGGCATGGCCGCGCCGCTGCGACCGCATGGCCGTCGAGGATCTCATGAGCCTCGAGTTCCTCAACGAGGCCGCCAACGTCGTCCTGGTCGGCCCAAACGGCGTCGGCAAGTCGACCATCGCCGCCAATATCGCCCACCGCGCCGTCCTCGAGGGCCACACCGTGCGCTTCGCCACCGCGGCCAGCATGCTCGGCGAGCTCGCCGCCCTCGACAGCGACACCCTGCTTCAGCGCAGGCTGCGCTTCTACGCCCGCCAGCACCTGCTGGTGATCGACGAGGTCGGATACCTGTCCTACAGCAACCGCCATGCCGATCTGCTGTTCAACATCGTCTCCAGCCGCAGCCAGCAGAACTCCACCATAATCACCACCAACCGGCCCTTCGCCGAGTGGGGTGAGGCCTTCCCCAACGCCGCCTGCCTCGTCGCCCTGGTCGACCGCCTCGTCCACAACGCCGAGATCATCGCCATCGACGCCGAGTCCTGGCGCCGCAAGGAGGCCGAGGAACGCCAGAAGCAGCGCAGCGCCGAGCGCCGCCGGCGGCGAGCCGGCAAGGCCGGCGCGCAGGACCGCGGGGAACCGCCGCCGGCGTAGCCATGGATGGTCCCCGCCTCTGGGACCGGCGGGTGCGGGCCGAGGCCCTGCGAGGCTATCCCCTCGAAGACGTCGTCCGCCGCCTCGGCTACCGCCGCGATCCCACCGATGCCGCGCGCTGGAGGCGTCCCGGATCCGTCGTCAGCATCAACGGCTTTATGTTCTACGAACATCTGCGCGGCGGGGGCGGAGCGATCGACCTGGTAATCCATGCCTGCCGGTGCACCGTGCCCGAGGCCCTCGGCTTCTTCTCGGAACTGCCGTGCCGTGACCGGTTCCCGGCCGATCGCCACCCGAAGCCGCCGTGCCCGGACCGCCACTGGCCCGCCATCCAGAGCTACCTCGTCGAGCAGCGCGGCCTCGCGGATGTGCTCGTCGCCCTGTGCCGCGACCTCGGCTTGCTCTACGCCGACCGCCACGGCAACGCCGTGTTCGTCCGCCGAAACGCGGCCGGCGAGGCTCTCGGCGCCGAGATCGTCCCTGCCGCGGCGCCACGCCGCCTCGCGCCGACCGGCGCCGCCGCGCGCGGCGGCTTCTGGATGTCGTGGGAACCCGACTGGCCGAACTCCGTCATCCTCGCCAAGAACGCAATCGACGCCCTGTCGGTCCTCTCCCTCCACCTCGTCCCGGCCGGGCGCAAGGGATGCGCCGTGGTCTCAACCGGCGGCGCCACCGCAAGCCTCCCCGAATGGATCGAGGCCTGGAACCCCGGCCGGATCTTCTGCGCCTACGACGCCACCCGCCAGGGCGATGACGCCGCGGCACGGCTCATCCGAAACGACAGCAGGGTCGTCCGCCTGCGCCCTGCCCTCGACGGCCTGGACTGGAACGACATGCTCATGCGCGACCGCGCCGGCGAACCGCTCCAGATCGATGACCGGCCCCTCGACTGAATAGCCACAGCGCGAAACAAAATCAGCCAAGCCCAAAAGCATCCCGTCAGCCAACCGCCACCGACCGCTCAAAAAGAGCACCATATAAGCGCACCCTGGAACCACCGCTAACAAGCGAAAGACGTCGATGTGGTGCAGTCTTACGAGAACTTCACCGGCGGCGTGCTGGTGAGCCTGGTCGAGCACGGCTTTTTCGCGCCAGAGGAAGCCGCCGAGTTCCTGACCAAGGAGAACCTGATCGCGCCGTCGGGCCGCCTGCCGCTCAACACCAGCGGCGGCAATCTGGCCGAATGCTACATGCACGGGCTGGAGCTACAGTTGGAGGCGATCCGTCAGGTCCGGGGCTCCTCCACCGCGCAGGTGCCCGACGCCGAGGTCTCCATGGTCTGTTCCGGCCCCCTGGTGAGCCCGGTCAGCAGCCTGATCCTGGGCGCGGAGGCGACGCTGTGAGACCTGCGCCGAAGCGCTATCTCCCGGCCGGCCTGCCGATCCCGGTGGCCGAGGCCGACGGCCTCTCGGCGCCTTATTGGCAGGGCCTGCGCGAGGAAGTGATCCGGGTGCAGAAGTGCGGCGGCTGCGGCGTGTTGCAATGGGGCCCGGAATGGATCTGCCATCGTTGCCATTGCTTCGATCTCGGTTGGACCGAGGTCCAGGGGCGGGGGCGGATCTACAGCTGGGAGCGCTCGTGGCATCCGGTGCACCCCGCGCTGAAGGACCACGGACCCTATATCGTCGTGCTGGTGGAACTGACGGGGACGGGAGGGCTTCGCATGATCGGCAACCTGCTGGGCGATCCCAGGCAAAATGTGCGCGTCGGCTCGCAAGTCGAGGCCGCCTTCGAGCACCATGGCGACGCCGAGCCACCCCATAGCCTGCTGCAATGGCGCCATGCCGAGTGATAGCCGGGAGGACGAAATGAGCGAACGGACGATCAACGAGCCGAATCTCTGGCGGCTGGAGACGCCGGGCGCGGCCGGCTGGGAATGGTCGGCGCGGCCGGACGCGGCGCGGAAATATTTCATGGTCTCGAGCGACTGCCACGCCAACGAGCCGGCCGATCTCTGGGCGCTACGGATCGAGCCGGCCTATCGCGACCGCATTCCCCGGGTCGAGGTCGACGAGAACGGCGTCCGGTGGCGGGTGAGCGAAGGCCATCGCCCCGACCGCATCCGCGATCAGAGCTTCGAGGGCGAAGACAAGCTCCGGGCCGCCGCCGGCGCCCTCATCCCCGAGCGGGCGGGGGACCTGAAGCGGGACGGTATCGACGTCGAGATCATCTTTCCCAACAAGGGCCTCGCCATGTGGGCGACGCCGGATGCGGTGTTCGCCAACGCCCAGTGCCGAGTCTGGAACGACTGGGCCGCCGAGACCTATGGCAAGCACGATTCGATGGTCCCCGTCGCGGCGATCGCCACCGGCGACCTCGAGGGCGCGATGGGTGAGATCGAGCGCACGGCGGCGATGGGCTTTTCCATCCTGACGCTTCCCTGCAAGCCGGTCTGGGGCGGCCACGACGTCGAGCACGTCAACTACAACCTGCCACATTTCGATTCCCTCTGGGCGCTGGTCGAGGAGGTCGACATGACGCTGACCTTCCACGTCTCGACCGGGCGCGATCCGCGCGCCGCGCGCGGCAACGGGGGTGCCGTGATCAACTACGTGACCCACTCGCTCGCGCCGACGATCGAGCCGGTGGCGAACCTCTGCGCCTCCGGCGTGCTGGAGCGGTTTCGCAAGCTCCGCTTCGCCACCGTCGAGGCCGGGATCGGCTGGGTGCCGTGGCTGCTGGACGCCATGGACGAGGCCTACCGCAAGCACCACATGTGGGCGCGGCCCAAACTTCAAGGCCTGCCGAGCGACTATTACCGGGCGCACGGCGGCTCGACCTTCCAGGAGGATCCGGCCGGGCTGGGGCTCGCGGTGGCCCACGACCTGGTCGACAATTTCATGTGGGCCAACGACTACCCGCACCACGAAAGCACCTGGCCTCATTCGGCCGAGGCGATCGAGCGGACCATGGGGCATCTCGACGACGGCCAGCGGGCCAAGCTCCTGGGCCTGAACGCGGCCCGTCTGTTCGGCCTCGAGGTGCCGGAGGGCCAGCGCTTGGTTTGACACGGTTCCGCGCCACCCGCCGTCGCGAGCGCGACGAAAGATTCGGGGACACAATACTTAACTTCATGAAGTTAAGTATTGTGTCCCCGAATCTTGGAATCTTGGCAGGCGTTCAGCGTCCCTCGAGCGAGCCGAGAAACTCGCCGACCAGGCGGTTGACCGCGTCGGGATATTCCCAGGCAGGGAAGCCGCCCGCGCCGGGGATCACCGCGCGTCGCGCCGCCGGGAGCATGGTTTCCAGCGAAGCGGCGGCGGCGTGGAAGTCGGCGACATCGTGTTCGCCGTTATAGAACAGAATCGCCAAGTCCGCCTCGGCGAGCCGATCCTCGACCGGTGCCACGGGCCACGCCGGCCTTTCCTCGAGCCAGTTGGCGCCGGCGAAATCCTCGATCATGGCGCGGTGCGCCGCGGCCCGGCAGGCAAGTGGATCGGCGCGCATCACGGCGAACCATTCCGGCTCATCGAACCACGCCTTGCGGGCCGCCGCCATCCCGTCCCGCTTGGCGATCTCGCGCACCAGGGCCAGCTCCCCGTCGACGCTCGCCATCGCGCGGCCGGGTGGCACCGGGCCCTCCAGGATCAGCGAGCGGAAATGCTCCGGCGCGTTGGCCGCCAGCAGCATGGCTGGCGCGGTGCCGGTATGGGTCCCCCAATAGTGGCAGGGCACGGCGCCGGCCGCCGTGATCGCCGCGCCCACATGGCTTGCCATTTCCAGGCGACCGTACGGCCCGGCGATTTCGGCCGAGAGCCCGTGGCCCGGCAGGTCGATCAGCAGCAGACGGTAACGCGCGGCGAAGGCCGCCTCCTGGGCCGAGAAGTAGCGCTGGTCCTGCGACATGCCGTGGACCATGACGAGCCAGGGCGCCCCCGCCCCCGCCGCCTCGACGATGCGCGAGCCCGCGGTCATGCCCGCCCGGCCCCCGAGCGGACCATCAGGCAGAGGATCTCGAACAGCATCTGCCCGCCGACCTGGGCGGTGTTGGTGGTGGCGTCGTATTGCGGCGCCACCTCGACGACGTCGCCGCCGACGATGTCGAGGCCGTCCAAGCCCTGAAACAGGATCTGCACCTCGCGCGGGCTGAGACCGCCCACCTCCGGCGTGCCGGTGCCGGGCGCGAAGGCGGGATCGATGCCGTCGACGTCGAGCGAGATGTAGCAGGGCCCCTCGCCGATCACGCGGCGCGCCTCGGCGATCACGGAATCGACGCCCATGCGGTGAAAGCTCTCGGCGTGGATCACCGTCATGCCGGCCTGGTAGGAAAACTCCCAGAGGTATTCGGCCGAGCCCCGAATGCCGATCTGGATCGCCCGCTCCGGGTCCAGGGCACCGGCGAGGACGGCGTGGCGGAAGGGGCCGCCGTGGTGGAACTTGGTGTCCTCGAACTGGCCGCCGGTATCGCAATGGGCGTCGATATGGACCATGCCGACGGGCCGTTTCCGGCCGAGCGATTTCAGGATCGGATAGCTGATCGAATGGTCGCCGCCGACCGAAAGCGGGCGTATGCCCGCCGCCACCAGGCGATCGTAGAAGGCCTCGATGTCCTCCAGCGAGCTATCCAGGCTATAGCGGCTGCGGAACGGGACATCGCCGATGTCGGCGATGCGGGCCTGCAGGCGGGGCGCGATCCGGTGGACATGGTGGAAGGGGCCGATCCGTTCCATCGCGCGGATCGAGCGCGGCCCGAAGCGGGCGCCGGGCCGGTTGGTGACGCCCAGGTCCATCGGCACGCCGATGAGCGCGATATCGATCTCGCCGAAGTCCGTGCCGTCGGCCGGCGCCGGCAGATAGGGCGCGTCCAGCAGCGTCGGCACGCCGCTATAGGGGAAGCTGCGCTTGCCGGTGGCGTCGAACACGCCTTCGGCGACGCGGCGGAGTTCCGGATCATCGATCTGGTCGGCGCCGGCCTCGCCGTACTTCTCGCGCAGTCGCGCCAGTTTTTCCTCGGACGTCATGGCGTGCTTCGCTCCTTGGAATCTCGATCGGCGATTGTAACGCCTCGCCGAACTTCCG
Source organism: Alphaproteobacteria bacterium (assembly GCA_965225945.1). GTDB lineage: Bacteria > Pseudomonadota > Alphaproteobacteria > JASLMY01. The sequence continues at coordinate 65,069 of CBDDBZ010000025.1, forward strand.
CCAGACGCTATGATGGCTATCGATGCACCAGACCTGGGCGGAGAAAAGACCATGGCCGAAGCGATCAGCTTCCATAGCGAAGGCTTCAAACTGATGGGTGACGTCTATCTGCCGGACGGCCTGGAGCCGGGGGAACGCCGCGCCGCCATCGTGCTCTGCCACGGCTATACCGGCGTCAAGGACCTCTACCTGCCTGATAACGCCCGGGTCCTGAAGCAGGCCGGCTACGTGGTCCTGGCCTTCGACTACAAGGGTTGGGGCGAGAGCGAGGGGCCGCGAACCCGGCTCAGCCCGCACGGCCGCGTCGCCGACGTGCAGGCGGCGCTGACCTACCTCGCGCACCGGGGGGAGGTCGATGCCGACCGCCTGGGCCTCTACGGCACGAGCTACGGCGGCGCCACGGTGGTCTGGGTCGGCGCCCTCGACCCCAGGGCCAAATGCATCGTCAGCGTCGTCGGCATCGGCGACGGGCGGCGCTGGATGCGGAGCGTGCGCCGGCGCGACGAATGGGTCGACCTGCTGGAGCGCTCGGCCGGCGATCGGGAGCGGCGGATGCGGACGGGGGAATCGGAGTCCGTCGAGCGTTCGGAGGTGCTGCTGGCGGACCGCCAGTCGGCCGAGCTGGCGGCGGCGGCCCGCAGAGATGTGCCCACGGCGCTCAACACCCTACCGCTCGAATTTATCGACGACACGCTCGGCTTCCACCCCGAATGGGTGGTCGACAAAATCGCCCCCCGGCCGATCCTCTTCATCACCACCGACGACGACCGCCTGGTGCCGCCGGAGGAATCGATCGCGCTCCACGCCAAGGCCGGCGAGCCGAAGAAGCTGGTCATCCTGAAGGGTTACGGCCACTACGAGGTCTATGTAGAGCCAGCCTTCGGCGAGGTGATGGCGGAGACGCTGGCCTGGTACGAGACCCATCTGCCGGCGCGCTCTCAGCCTCGGGGATAGGCCTCCGGACAGCTCTCGGGCCCGGGGGCGAAAATCTCCTTCGGCTCGCGCACGCCGCGCAGCGCATGGAATCCGAGCGAGACGAGCCCTTCATGGCCATGCGCCTCGGCGAATGCGGCGGAGGCGAGGAGCGGCCGGTCGAGCACCTTGCAGAGCGCTTCCATCCGTGACGCCTCGTTTACCGCCGGGCCGATCACGGTGAAGTCCAACCGCTCGCGGGCGCCGATATTGCCGTAGCGCACCTCGCCGGCGTGGAGGCCGATGCCGCAGCGGATCTCGGGCTGGCCCTCGCCGGTCCGCTCAACGTTCTCGGAGGCGAGCCGTTTCAACGCGCGCCTGGCGGCCGAGAGCGCCCTGGTGCTGTCCTCGGCCAGGCTCGAGCCCTCGGCGAAGATCGCCAAGACCCCGTCGCCCATGAACTTGAGGATCTCGCCGCCGGCGCTTTCCACCGCCTCGACCTGGATCTCGAAGAAATCGCCGAGCAGTGCGATGATCGCCGGCGCCGGCATGCGGTCCGAGAGGCGGGTGAAGCCCCGGATATCGCTGATCCAGATCACCGCGCGGAGGCTTTCGACCTGGGCCCGGCGCACGGTGCCGGCGAGCACGCGCCGCGTCGGCTCCCGCCCGAGATAGGTGTTGAGCAGGGTGCGGGTCTCTTCGTGCGCCGTCTCCACCTCGACCCGGAGCGCGATCAACGGTAGCAGATCGTAAAGCAGGGTCAGTTGCGCGGTGGTGAAGCCGCCGGGCGACAGGGTCGCTCAGGAAATGAAGTTGATCTCTCCCGTCGAATGCACGATCGGCATGATCACATAATCGGTGCAGCCCATTTCCACCAGATCGTGCAGCACCGGAAAATCCAGCGTCGGCGACGGCCCCTCCAGACGGCGCCGGATCGCCCCGGCGCCCTCGTGAATGAGCCGTGCCGGCGAATCGAGATAGGGCGACGCCGAGCGGGTGCCGTAGCTCATGTCGTGGAAGGGAATACCGGCCTCGCCATGGCGCCAGGCGGCGGTGCGGGCCACGACCTCGGGATGGCGCGAGCTGACCGAGAGGTTGACCCGGCGGAGCGGGATGCCCTGGTCCACCAGTTTCAGACAGAGCCGCTCCAGCAGTTGGGCGAGATCGATCCGTGTCCCGCGATGCTCGACCAGCCAGTCGGCTACCGGATTGGAGGACCAACTGGGGTGGATATGGACCAGCGTCGAGTCCGAATCGGCCGCCTCGGCGTCGCCCTCGCCCACCTCCTCGATCCGTCGACCCGTCGTCATCGTCTCGGCCAGCAGCCCTGATTTCGTAAGTTTACATTTTCGTAACTGCCCAGGTACATGGTGGCCTTTTAGGCGGCGTGGAGACGCTCGATCAGGGTTTCGGGATTTTCCATGAGCGCCTGGATGATGTTCCAGCCCTGTTTTCTGGCGGTCGAGATGAAGCCGCGGACGGTGGCAAAGTCTTCGGCGCCTTTCTGGCTGCGGAAGCCGCCGGAGATTTTCTGCTTGACCTTCATCATGCGCCCGTCCTGCTCGGCCTGATTGTTGGTGAACGGCACGGCGAAATTGATGAGGAAGCGCAGCGCGTCTTCCTTGTGTGTCTGAAGGCGCCGGAGAAGGTTGTGCCCGGTGCGGCGCGGCTTGCTTCCCCGGCGCTTGGCCTTGCTCGATCTGGGCGCAAGAGGAGGTTGTGCCTCGTGAAAGGCGATGCCCTCGGCCGTGATCGCGTCGTAACACCCTCGGAAGCGCTCGACGAGGCCTGGTTTCAGCGCCACGCCCCGCTCCCGGGCGAGATTTACCGCGTGGCAGGCGCGGCGCAATAGTCTCTGCATCTTGCGTGCCCAGCCCTCCTTCTCGATCTCGATCAGGGCTTGCAACTCGCGCAGGTGATGGGCGTTGCACAGCGCGTGCCGTACGCCCTCCATCGTAAAGTACGGCTTCCAGTGGTCATGGACGACGATGCCGCCGACTCCGCCGAGCAGGCTGCCGCGTCGCTCCGAGACCCGATAGAAGGTCAACCGCGCGGTCGAGGCGACGTGCAACCATTGGGTCCGCCCGGCGATCCGCAAGCCGGTCTCGTCCATGTGCTTGACCGGCGCCGATTTCACCAGTTCGCGGATCACATCGACGACGCCTTGGACGGACTCGGCGCTGTTCCCGCCCATCCGCGCGAGGCTCGCCGGAGACAGTTCCGCCCCGAACAGATCCTTCATCAATTCAGCCAGGCGGTCCTCGGGCAGGAGTTGGTAGTGCGACAGGTAGACCACCATGGCTCCGATCCGAGCGCCGTATTGAACCGGGCCGGTGATGGCGACGGGAAAAGAAGCCCGAGTGTACGTGCCGCAATGCCCGCAACGGCAGCGATGCGCCCGATGCTCCGTGACCACCAGGGGCCGGGGCTCGGGTAGATCGAAAACCTGGCGGGCCCCATGGCCGGTAGCCATATCCGGCGTCAATCCCGAACCACACCACTGGTACGTCTCGGGATAATGGTCGACGGTGGCGTCGGGATCGGCGACTTGGCGCAGGGTCTCGCCCTTGTGGCCCTTTTGCCCGCCCGGCTTGCGGGCCGATTTCTTACGGAGGCTCCTGGTGCGCTTCTTTTTACCCGCCGGTGGCTTGTTCAATCCATGCCTATCCGGTTATCACCCACACCCACTATATGTAGTGTGTCTCCTTGGACTGCAGGCAAGGGCCGGCGCAGGCGCATTGAGGAGGCGATCCGGCTAATTCTTGATTGTTCTGAAAACCGAACCGGAGTTTAATTCACGTCACGTACTTAACATCGGGGGACGGAACGGTGGCGACCAAGGGAAAAACGAAGAAACCCACGGCCAGACGGGAAGCTGCTGATGAAACGACATCGTCTGAGCGATTGACGGCACTAGTCGAAGAAAGCGACGCGCTGGCACGAATCGTTGCGAAGAACCCGTCCGCGCCTGTTAGTCTCCTGCGCGTTTTGAGTCGCAGCGAAGACGAAGCGACACGCAAGAACGTGATCCTCAATCCGTTTACTTCATATGACGTATTGAGCGAACTTGAAAACCAGTTCACAGAGCTATTTGTGAATAATCCGGCACTCGAATCCTACAATTCAATGAAGCTCTGATTTCCTGGAATATTCCATCGGTGTCGTTCACCTCCGATTTCAGATAAATTTCAATGAAGTGACGGTCCTTTATGCAACGTGGCGTTTTGCCAAATCCGACTCAATGATTAGGATTTCCACCACGCTAAAGTGTCGCCTAAAAGGCGCTACAATGCCGTCCGAGTCCCTGCTCGGCATCGCCGGAGATATCTCCGCTTCGACCTGCACCGAGCTTTACTCAGGAAAATGGGTGCACACTACATATAGTGGGTGTGGGTGATAACCGGATAGGCAAGGTTCAATCCATCGCTCGACGGTGGCTTGCCGCTGTTCGTGCTGTTCAGGCCAAGCCGGCGCTCGAGTTCACCAAGCCGGAGTTCGAACTCGGCGAGCCGCGACCCTTGGGCCAGCACCACATCGATCAGCTCGTCTTTCGACAAAAAGGCAAGAACATCCCTATCCATCGAATCCTTAGAATCGACCAACCACCCTATGTCAAACGAAATCTAGGCCGTCAGCGCCCCAAACCCACAAAATCTGCCCCCAGAGACCCAATCCGCAGCCTCATCGAAATCAGCTACCTGGGCAGTTACACATTTTCTTTAATATTTTGTGCTGCGCGGTCCCACGCATAGTGATATAGGGCGCGCGGGGAGGACGGCGGCCGCTCTTCAGATGGGTGCGCCGTCGAGGCGACACAAGGGTTGGGCAGGCCGTCCATCGGGCGGCGCCGTCGCCGGTCGGTGAAGCGAATATCGGAGGGGCCGCCTGGCGGCGTTGGCGTCGAGTTTTCCAATGAACAGGCTTTCAGTGTGCGCCGGGGCGGTGATCGCCCTGGGCCTCGCCATGATCACCGTCGCGGCGCGGTCCGGAGAAGCCGTCCGCTCCGGCGACGAGGCCGAGCTGCGTCGGATCGCGACCGGTGAGAATTACGCGGGCAAGCGGCGGGCGGGGACGAAGCCCCGGGTTGTCGGCCGGCTGGACGCGCGGCGGCTGCAGGCCCGATTTCGCGCTCTCGGCTACGATCTGGAGAAGGTGCGGGCGCGGACACGCCCGGTACCCCAAATCTTCCTCGCGGCATTACCGGAGGATCTGGGGCGGCTCCGCTTGGTGAGCCAACGCAAGCGGCTGTTCATAGGGGCCGTGCTGCCGCTGGTGCTGCGCGCCAACGCGGAGGTCGGCCGCGAGCGGCGCTTCCTGCTCGAGCTGCGGACGCGGCTCCATGCCGGGGATGAGCTCGCGGTGGCGGAGCGTCGGCGCCTCGAGGATCTGGCGCTCGGCTACGAGGTCGAATCGGGCGATCTCGACGCGCTGTTGCGCCGCGTCGACGTGGTGCCGCCTTCGCTCGCGCTGGCGCAGGCGGTGGAGGAATCGGGTTGGGGAACCTCCCGCTTCGCGCGCCGTGGCAATGCCGTCTTCGGCCAGCGCACCTGGCGGAGCGGCGGCGGGATGGTGCCGCTGCGGCGCGAGAACGGCAAGCGCCACGAAGTGGCGGCCTTCGGCGCGCTCTACGCGTCGGTCCATGCCTATCTCCGCAACCTGAACAGCCATCCGGCCTATCGCGACTTCCGCCGCCTCAGGGCACGAGCCCGGGCGCGCGGCGGGACTGCTACCGCCGCTGCCCTCATCCGCACAATGACCCGCTATTCCGAGCGGGGGCCGGCATATATCCGGGCCATTCTCGCCATTATCCGCGTCAACCGGCTGGGTGCTTACGACAAGGCGCGCCTGGCGCCGGATACGAGCGTCGGGATCATGCTCTAAGGCGAGATCACGAACTGCAGGCCGAACCAGCGCCAGCGGTCGTCGCCGGCGGGCATGGTGCAGTTGATCCGCCCGCGCGGCGGGCGGAACGGCGCCGAGAGGCCTATCTCCACTTCCCGGTGCCCGACCCTGCGGATCGGCGCGGCGCCCTTGGCGTTGGAGGCATAACAGCGCAACGAATCGATCGCGCCGGACCTGGGCGCCACCCGGAAGCCGATCGTCGGTGGATTGCTCGCCTCGTCGAGCACCGTCTCGAGTGGCCTCAGGCCTTCCAGGTAGAGCGGCAGGGCGTTGGCGGCGAGGCAAAACCGGCCCGTCTGACCGAAGGCCAGGTTCATCGCGAAGCGGGGCAAGCCGAAAAGATCGGCCTCTGCGTGGGCGACGCCGGAATGCTGTCCGAAGGCGGCCTGGAAGCCGGCCTCCCGCGCCAGGCGCCTTTCCCTGAGGCCGTATTCCCCGAAGGGATAGGCCAGCAGCGTCGGCGCGAAACCCAGTTCCTCGCGGATGCGGTGGATCGAGCGGGCGAGCTCGTCGCGCGCGTCCTCCTCGCCGAGCCGCGTCAGGTGCGGATGGCCGGCGGTCTGACTGCCAATACCGACGCCGCCGGCCGCCATCTCGCGGATCTGGTTCCAGGTCATGTAGTCCGGGCGGCGCTGATCGATCGCGTCGGTGGCGACGAAGAGGGTCGCCGGAATGCCGGCCTTGCGCAGCCGGGGCCAAGCGTTGCGGTAGGCGCTGGCGAAGGCGTCGTCGATGGTAAAGGCGATCGCGCGCTCCGGCAGCGTATCGCGGCGCCGCAGCGCCTGCACGATCCGCTCCAGCGGCAGCGCGACGAGGCCCGAGCGCTCGACCTCCCCGAGATGGGCGTCGAACTGGGTGAGCGTGGTGTTGGTGCTCGGATGCCGGTCGGCGCCGAAGCGGTGGTAGGTAAAGACGACGGCGGAGTCGGCGCCGAGCACCGGCGCGGCCAGCAGCGAGGCGGCCATCGCGGCGGCCACGGCCCCCCACCGGGGCCGCGACCGGGCCGCTCGCCGCGCCTTCAGCCCGTCGCGCCGCACGCGCGTCCTCCCCACCCCTCGCTCCGGCCGGCTGGGAGTATATCGCGCGCCTTGCCGCCCGGGCCCACGGAAAGTAAATAGACTGGGAATCGACCAATCATGGGTCCGAACCGCTTGGTTCGGCGATATTCGAGGAGGCGCCGCGGCCCGATGCTCAACGACGCCGGCATGGACCTGATTTTCCGCAACGCGCGCACGCATTCGTTCTGGCTCGACAAGCCGGTCTCGGACGTCACGCTCGAGGCCTTGCACGAATTGCTGCGCCATGGCCCGACCAGCGCCAACTGCTCGCCGGCGCGTTTTCTCTTCATCCGCACGCCCGAGGGCAAGGCGCGCCTCTCGCCCCATCTGAGCGAGGGCAACCATGACAAGACGATGGCCGCGCCGGTCACCGCCATCGTGGCCTACGACCAACGTTTCTACGAGCTCCTGGACAAGCTCTTCCCGCACAATCTCGAGGCGCGGAGCTGGTTCGAGGGCAAAGACGAGGTCGTCTTTACGACGGCGTTCCGCAACGGCACGCTCCAGGGTGGCTATCTGATCGTCGCCGCCCGGGCGCTGGGTCTCGATATCGGCGCGATGAGCGGCTTCGACAACGCCGGCGTCGATGCCGAGTTCTTCGCCGACGGCCGGTTCAAGTCGAACTTCCTGTGCAACATCGGCTACGGCGATCATAGCCAAATGCCGCCCAAGAACCCCCGGCCCGACTTCGACGAGGTCTGTCAACTGCTCTGAGGTCGGCCCTCGCGCCGCGCCATGCGCATCCTAGCCCTCGATACCGCGCTCGATGCCTGTTCGGCCGCCGTGCTCGCCGCGGGCCGTCCGCTCGCGCGACGCTTCGAGAACCGCCCGCGTGGCCATGGCGAGCGAATCGCCGCGATGGTCGTCGAGGTGCTGGAGGAAGCCGAGGTCCGCGCGGGAGAGCTGGATCGGATCTGCGTCACGATTGGACCCGGCAGCTTCACCGGCGTGCGGATCGGTCTCGCCACCGCCCGGGGCTACGGCCTGGCGCTCGGGCTACCGGTGGTCGGCATCACGACGCTGGCGGCGGTCGCGGCGCCGCATTGGTCGGAGGGTGCCGTCTTGGCCGCGCACGATGCCCGCCGCCGCCAAGTCTACGTTCAGGTCTTCGCCGCCGGTGGGGCACCGCTCGCCCGCCCGGCGGCGATGGCGCCGGCAACGGCGGCGAAAACGCTGGCGGGTGGCGCGGCGACGATCGTCGGCTCCGGCGCGCATCTGGTGGCGGAATACCTGGCAGACGTCGGTGACGATCGGCTGGTCGAGGCGCGCCCGGAGGCGGCGATCTTCGGCCGGTTGGCGGCGGCACTGCCGGCGCCGGCGGGGCCGCCCGAACCGCTTTATCTTCGCACGCCCGATGCGATGCCGCGCGACGGCAGGGCGTGATCCACCCCGTCGGCATCGCCGCCTCGGCCCGCTTGGCGAGGCTCCACGCCCGTTGCTTCGAGGTCGGCTGGACACGGCGGGAATTCGCCGCTGTGTTGCGGGGGCGAGGCGTCCGCGCGCTGCTCGCCGGCCGGCCCGAGCGGCCGGCCGAGGATCGTGGCCTCGCGCTCTTGCGCGCGATCGAGGACGAGGCGGAAATCCTCACCATCGCCGTGGTGCCAGGGTCGCGCCGTGGGGGGACCGGACGGCTGCTGCTGGCCGCCGTCGAGGAGCTCTGTCGCGACCACGGCCCGCGGCGCCTCTTCCTCGAAGTGGCAGTCGATAACGTGGCGGCCAGGCGTCTCTACGAGGACGCCGGCTTTGCCGTGCGCTCGCGCCGCGACGGTTACTACGAGAGCCCGGACGGGGGCAGGTCGACGGCCTGGTCATGAGCAAGGATCTATAACCGAACAACTTAGTTTTTTCTTACCCTTAATAGATGCACACCATCGGCGTCTTCCGCTTCCGGCTCCAGATAAAGGATCTGGTGGCCGTGCTCGCGGAGCGAGCGCGGGACGTTGCGCAGCGGCTCACCCGCGTTCAACCGCACCTCGGCGACGGCGCCGAGGGGAATGCGCTCGATTAGCAATTTGGTGCGAACAAAGGTCATCGGACAGACCAAATTGGTAATATCTAGAAAATGTTCCGGTTCGTCGGCGAGCATTTCTGAACTCCTTCAACAAATGGCTGAATCAATTCTTCCGGCCAACATTGATGATTCGATGCCTTGGTCCTATATTCGCCTCAATAACAGACGGCCAATGCCGTGGGGAGGAACCAATACCATGAGCGAACGGCAAGAACGGTCGCTGGAAGTCCTGCAGTTGACCGCCGACATCGTCGCCAGCCATGTCGCCAACAACTCTGTGCCCATCGCCGAGATGCCGCAACTGATCCAGCAGGTCTACGACAGCCTGGCGGGGCTAGGCGGCGGCGAGGTTCGCGAGGAGAGCGACCGTCCCGAGCCGGCCGTGTCGATCCGCAAGTCGATCACACCCGAATATATAATCTGCCTCGAGGATGGCAAGAAGCTGAAGATGCTGAAGCGCCACCTCAAGACCGCCTACAACATGACGCCGGAGCAGTATCGCGAGCGTTGGGGGCTGCCGGTCGACTATCCCATGGTCGCGCCCAACTACGCGGCCCAGCGGCGCGAGTTGGCGAAGAAGATCGGCCTCGGAACCACGCGGCCCCAGAACGACGCCTAGCGCGCCGGCCCGAGCCCGCACCGGATCGTGGTGATGCGAGGCAGCTTCGAGCGGCTCTGCGCCGAGAAGGGCATTCGACTGACCGGGAAGCGGCGTCTGGTGGGACGGATTCTGGAAGCGGCGGACGATCACCCCAACATCGAGGAGCTGCATCGCCGCGCGAGCGCGAGCGATCCGCGGATTTCACTCGCCACCATCTATCGCGCGGTTCGCCTGTTCGAGACCGCCGGGCTGCTGGCGCGACACGACTTCGGCGACGGCCGGGCCCGCTACGAGCTGGAGCCGCGCCAGCATCACGACCACCTGATCGACACCACCACCGGCGAAGTCATGGAATTTCAGAGCGCGCAGATCGAGCGGCTGCAGGTCGAAATCGCGCACGAGATGGGCTATCGCCTCGTCGGGCATCGGTTGGAGCTGTTCGGCGTGCCGCTGGCGGAAGACGCCGGGCGGCGTCGCGGCGGCCGTTCGACGTCGTAGTCGACGGCGGGTCGCGGAGAGGTCGGGACGGTCGCGACGAGGCATGATCGCCTGCGAAGCTGCCCTACCTTTTTGAAGAATAGGGCAATTTTATCCAAACGGATGGAATCGTACCGGTTCCATCCGTTCGGATATTGCTCTAGCTTGATCGGCGCGACGGCTTCGTGTAAACGGCGGCTCTTTCGCGGAACGGGCTCGGTGGGGCCCCGGCGAACGCGGCGATACGAAAGCACCGGGCGAAATCGCGAACCACGTTGACAGGTCGGCCTTGGCCAAATCGCTCTTCATCCGAACATACGGCTGCCAGATGAACGTCTACGACTCCGCGCGGATGGCGGATGTCCTGGCGCCGCTGGGCTACGCTCTGGTAGACGCGCCGGACGATGCCGACATGGTCATCGTCAACACCTGCCACATTCGCGAGAAGGCGGCGGAGAAGACCTATTCCGAACTCGGCCGCCTGCGCCGCCTGCAGGAGCGCAAGGCGACGGCCGGCGGGCGCATGGTGCTCGCCGTGGCCGGCTGCGTCGCCCAGGCGGAGGGCGAGGAGATCCTGCGCCGCGCGCCCAACGTCGACATCGTGCTGGGCCCCCAGACTTATCACCGCCTGCCGGAGATGCTGGCCCGCGCGCGGCGCGCCGCCGACCAACGTGATGGCCGGGCGAGGCTCGGCGTGCTCGACACCGAGTTTCCGATCGAGGCGAAATTCGATCATTTGCCGAAATCCGAGAGACCGGCGGCCCCGAGCGCCTTCCTCACCGTGCAAGAGGGCTGCGACAAGTTCTGCACCTTCTGTGTCGTGCCCTACACCCGGGGAGCCGAATATTCCCGGCCGGTCGCGCGGATCCTGGCCGAGGCGCGCGATCTGGTGGCCCGGGGCGCGCGGGAGATCACCCTTCTCGGCCAGAACGTCAACGCCTACGCGGGCGAGGCGCCGGCGGGCGATAGCTGGGATCTCGCCCGGCTCTGCCTGGCGCTGGCCGAGATCGACGATCTCGCGCGCATCCGCTACACCACCTCGCACCCCCGTGACATGAACGAGGCCCTGATCGCGGCGCATCACGATTGTCCGAAGCTGATGCCCTATCTGCATTTGCCGATCCAGTCCGGCTCCGACCGCGTCCTCGCGGCGATGAATCGGTCGCATCGGGTCGAGGATTATTTGGCGACGGTCGCCCGGCTGCGCGCGGCCCGGCCCGATCTGGCGCTCTCGGGCGATTTCATCGTCGGCTTCCCGGGCGAGGGCGAGGCGGATTTCCGCGCCACTCTCGATCTGGTGGCGGAGGTCGGCTACGCCCAGGCGTTTTCCTTCAAGTACAGCCCCCGGCCCGGCACCCCGGCGGTGGCGATGGAGGGACAGGTGCCCGAGGCGGAAAAGGCCGAGCGGCTGGCCCGCCTCCAGGCGCTGCTGGCGCGCCAGCAACGGGACTTCAACCAGGCCATGCTCGGCCGCGAGCTGGAGCTTCTGCTGGAGCGCCCGGGGCGCCATCCGGACCAGCTCGTCGGCCGCAGTCCTTACCTCCAGGCGGTGCATCTAGACGCCGACGGCGCCCGGGTCGGCGATCTGGTTCGCGCCCGTATCGTCGAGGCCGGCCAAAACAGTCTCGCCGGCCGACGGCTCGGCGCCGAGGCCTTGGAGGCGCCCCTCCCGTGAGTTCGGATTCGCGCCAGCCGCATCTCGTCGTCGAGTTTCAGGACAACCGGCTCCTGCCGGCGCTCTATGGCGAGCACGACCAAAACCTCGCGCGGATCGAGCAGAAGCTCGGCGTCCGGGTGGTGCCGCGCGGCAATCGCGTCTCGATCCAGGGGGAGGAGAGCGCGGCGGCCGCCGCCAGCGCGGCATTGAACGAGCTCTATCGGCGCCTGCAACGCGGTCAGGCGCCGGGCCTGGGCGACGTCGACGGCGCCGTTCGCATGGCGAGCGCGGAGGATACCACGGCCGAGGGCCGAGGCGCGGGCGAGGACGAGGCGATTCGCACGCAGAAGCGCGTGATCTGGGCCCGTTCGCCGGTCCAAGCCGACTACGTTCGCGCGCTCCGGAGCGATCCCCTGGTCGTCGCCCTCGGCCCCGCCGGCACCGGCAAGACCTATCTCGCCGTCGCCGTCGCGGTGTCGATGATGCGCGAGGGGCGCGTCGATCGGATGATCCTCACCCGCCCGGCGGTCGAGGCCGGCGAGCGGCTGGGCTTCCTTCCCGGCACCTTGGAGGAGAAGGTCGACCCCTATATGCGTCCAATGCTCGACGCGCTGTTCGATATGATGCCGGGCGAAATCGTGGTAAAAAGGCGGGAGGAAGGCGTCATCGAGGTGGCACCGCTCGCTTACATGCGGGGACGCACGCTCGCCAACGCCTTCATCATTCTAGACGAGGCACAGAACACGACGCCAATTCAGATGAAGATGATTTTGACGCGCATGGGTGAGAACGCCCGCATGGTGGTCACCGGCGATCCGAGCCAGGTAGACCTGCCGCTCGGCATCAAGTCGGGTTTGGTCGACGCGATAGAAATTATCGGCGGCATCGAGGATGTGGGCATCATCGAGTTCACCCACGCCGACGTCGTGCGCCATCCCTTGGTGACGCGGATTGTCAAGGCCTACGACGCCCGCGACTGCGGCCTGTTGGGCGAGGCGGACTCGTGAGCGACGCCAACCTCCAGCCTCGCGACGACCTGCTGCGCGCGCGCGAGGAACTTCGCCAGCGTGCCGAGCGGGCACTCGGGCAGGGCCGCTGGCGGCGGTGGCGGCCGGCCCTCGATCTCACCTTGCTGGCGGCCTTTGTGGTGCTGTTGACCGCGCTGTTGGCGCCGCCCGTGCCCGGCGTGCTGCCGATACCGGCGCTCGACAGCGTCGCGCAAACGACGATCCGGGCCGAGCGCGACGTGCTGGTCGAGGATCGCAAGGCCACGGCGCTGCGCCGGCAGGAATCGGCGGCCGGCGTGCTGCCGGTCCACGACTACGATTCGGAGCTCTACTTCACCCTCGGCGATCGGGTCTCGGCGGCCGTCGGCAAGATGGTGCGTCGCCGCGACCAGTCCGAGGCCACCGAGGTGGCGCGCCGGACGGCCTTCGAGAGCGACATCGGAGTGCCGATCAAGCCGGGTGTCTTTCCGCTGGTCGAGAAGCTGGAAGACCCGCTCGACATCGCCATCGCGGTCAATTTCTTCCTCAATATGGGCCTCGACCGGATGATCATCGCCAACCGCGCGGAGCTGCCGCAGTCGGGCGGCATCGAATCGGTCGATCTCGCGACCAATCGCTCGATCCGGCTGTTCTATCTGGGCGGCATTCTCGACCTCCGACAGTTTCGCCGCTTGATCCAGGCCCGTTCGGGCGACGCGCCGTACGGCACGGCGCGTATCGTCCGCTCCTGGATCTTCGAGACGGCGATGTTGCTGGTCGGGGCGAACCTGCGCGCCAACGAGGCGGCGACCCGCAAGCTGCGCGAGGACGCGGCGGCGGAGATCGAGCCCGTCTTCGTGCAAATCAAGGCGGGAGAGGTTCTGGTGCGCCGGGGCGACCGGGTGACGCGATCGGTGCAGGAGCGAATGCGCTGGTTGAACGAGAGCGCGGGCGGCCGCCAGCGCTGGGGCGAGACGGCGGCGATGGCGCTGCTGCTGAGCGGCGTCATCCTGCTGGCGGGCATCTTCTTCCGCCGGGGCCGCGTCGCCCACGATCTCGATCGCAAGCAGATCCTGGTGACGCTCACCATCGTGCTGATCGCGGCGGCCTTCGCGATTGCCATGTACTACGCCGGCCGGGGTCTTGCCGAGGGCCTGGCGATTCCGCCGGAGACCGCGACCCTGCTGATACCGCTGGCGCTCGCCACCGTGCTGGTCTCGTTGCTGGTCGACGCGCGCACCAGCTTGCTGGTCGGGATCGGCATGACGATCCTGGTGGCCTACCGGGTCGACGGCGACATCGGCCTGGTGACCTATTACGTGGTCGGCGTGCTGGTCGCCGGCATCGCCGCCCGGGGTTGCCGGCGGCGGACCGACCTGTTGCGCGCGGGACTGATGGTGGCTCTGGCGCAGATGGCGGTGCTGCCGCTCACCACGCTCCTGGCGGGCGAGAGCTTCGGTCCCTCGAAGCTGCCGGAACTCGGTGCCGCCGCCGCCTCCGGCCTGATCGTCGCGGTGTTGGCGCTCGGCCTGCTGCCGGCCTTGGAGCACCTGTTCGACCAGCCGACGGACATGCGCCTCCTGGAACTCGCCTCGAGCGACCATCCCTTGCTGAAGCGCCTGGCTCTGGTGGCGCCGGGCAGCTACTACGCCTCGGTGCTGGTCGGCAATCTCTCGGAGGCGGCGGCCGACGCGATCGGCGCCAATGGGCTCCGCGCCCGAGTGATGGCGCTCTATCACGATATCGGCAAGATCGTGCGTCCGGGCTACTTCGCCGAAAACCAGCGCGATCACAACGAACACGATCGCCTGGCGCCGGAGGTCTCGGCCCGGATCATCCTCGGTCATGTCCAGGACGGCATCGAAATCGCCCAGCGCGAGCGGCTGGGGCCGGTGGTGCTGGAGGCGATCACCCAGCACCAGGGAACGACGCTGTTGAAGTGGTTCTACGCCAAGGCGTTGGAACGGGCGGAGGCGGCGAAGGGCGAGATCGCGGAGGAGGACTTCCGCTATCCGGGGCCCAAACCGCAGAGCCGCGAGGCCGGCATCCTGCTCTTGGCCGACTCGGTCGAGGCGGCGACCCGCGCGCTCGGCAACCCGGCGCCCGCCGAGGTCCGCGCCCGGGTCTCGGACGTGATCGCCGAAAAGGTCGCCGACGGGCAGCTCGACGAATGCGAGCTCACCTTCCGCGATTTGACCGTGGTGGAGGAGGCGTTCGCCCGCACGCTCACCCTCGGCGTTTACCACAACAGAATTGAATACCCGGCCCTGCCGGCCAGGCCCAAGCAACATGGCGAGAGCGAGAATGAGGATCGAGGTTCGGATCGAGTGTCCAACCTGGGCGACCGATCGGCCTGACCCGACGGGCCTGGTCGAGGTCGCGCTCGCCGAAGCCGGCGAGGTGATCGACGACACAGGCCTGCGAGGCCGCGAGGTCTGCGTGGTGTTGGGCGACGACGCGTTCTCGCGCCGGCTGAACGATACCTGGCGCGGCCGCGACGGTACGACCAACGTGCTGGCCTTTCCGACCATGGCCCCCGGGGCTTGGCGGGAAATTCCGGCAGAGGTCGAGGAGAGCCTGGGCGATATCGTGCTGGCGCGCGATGTCGTGGTCGAGGAGGCGCGGGTCCAGGGCAAGCCGCTGGCCTGGCATTTCACCCATCTCGTACTACATGGATATTTGCATCTTCTGGGCTACGATCACGGCGACGATGGCTCGGCGCGGGAGATGGAGGACATGGAGCGTCGGATATTGGCGCGACTTGGAATTCCGGACCCCTATGAGATCGAAGCGGACCGGGCGTCGGCAATCCTATGAGCCAAGGTGATGAACGACGACTCCTCTAAAAGTAGATCGCCCCGGCAACCCGGGGCCAACTCCGACAATTCGACGACGTCACTGGGCGAGATACTGAAATCCTGGCTCCGCGGCATATTTGGCGGCGGCGAGGGCGATCTCCGGGAGAGCCTCGAGGACGTGATCGAGGAGCACGGCGAGAACGGCGGCTTGCTCGATCCCGAGCAGCGGACCATGCTCTCGAACATCCTGGGCTTCGGCGAACTGCAGGCCGACGACATCATGGTGCCGAGGGCCGACATTGTCGCGATCGACGTCGCCAATGGCCTCGCGGAGGTGATGGGGACCTTCCGCGAGGGGCGCCATTCGCGCCTGCCGGTCTATGGCGAGAACCTGGACCAGGTGATCGGCTTCATCCACATCAAAGACATCCTCGACTTCTGGAGCGACGGCGAGGGGTTCTCGGTCGCCAAGATCGTCCGCGAGCCGTTGGTGGTGCCGCCTTCGATGCCGGCGCTCGACCTCTTGGAACGGATGCGGGCGACCCGGATCCACATGGCGTTGGTGGTCGACGAGTACGGCGGCGTGGACGGCCTGATCACCATCGAGGACGTTGTCGAGGAGATCGTCGGCGAGATCGAGGACGAGCACGACGAGGAGAGCGACAACGTCATCACCGCGCTCTCGGAGGATTGCTTCGAGGCCGACGCGCGGGTCGAGATCGAGGTCTTCGAGAGCCGCTTCGGCGTCGATCTTCTGCCCGACGAGCACGACGAGGACATCGAGACCCTGGGCGGCGCCGTCGTCGCTCTGCTGGGCCGCTTGCCGCGCACCGGCGAGCGGGTCCGCCATACCGCCGGCTTCGAGTTCGAGGTCGTGGATGCCGATCCGCGCCGCATAAAGAAACTCCGCATTCACCGCGCCGCCGAGGCGCGCGCCGCCTCGGCCGACTAGGGCGTTGTCTGCTCGCGCGGAATTGCCTACTCCGGCCGGATCGGACAACCTATCGCCAACCCGCCTCGCCGCCGCCGTTCAGGGCCCGCGGGGCTGGCGCCGCGCGGCTCTCGCCACCGGGCTCGGGGCGCTCGCGGCCTTGGCCTTGCCCCCATTTCATCTGGTGGTGCTGCTGATCCCGGCCTTCGTCGGCCTGCTCTGGCTGATCGACGGTTGCCGAGGGATCAAGGCGGCGGCGGCGATCGGCTGGCTCTTCGGTTTCGGCTATTTCCTCGTGAGCCTGCATTGGCTCGGTAACGCCTTCCTGGTCGACGCCGATCGGCACGCCCTGGTGATGGCGCCGGCGGTGTTGGGGCTGGCCGCCGGTATGGCAATCTTTCCGGCCCTGGCGAGCGCGCTCGCCCGTTTCGCGCCGGGGACCGGCTGGCGACGCCTGCTCGCACTCGCCGCAGCGTGGATCCTCGTGGAGTGGTTTCGGGGCTGGTTCCTGACCGGCTTGCCCTGGAGCCTGGTCGGCCATGCCTGGGCGGTTTCGGACGAGATGCTGCAGGCCACCGCCGTGGTCGGGGTTCCCGGTCTCGGTGCGATGACGCTGGTCGCGGCGCTGTCCCCGGCCCGTGTCCGGGGGCGCCGGGATCTGCTTGTCGTGGCGGCTCTCTTCGCGATGTTGGCCATGCTCTGGGTCGGCGGTCGCGCACGCCTCGCCGCGCCCGGCCCCGACGATTCGACCGACCATCGCGTGCGCGTGGTCCAGCCCAACATTCCCCAACGGTTGAAATGGCGGCGGGATATGCGCCAGGCCAACTTCGCGCGACACCTGGCGCTCGCCTATTCGAGGCCGCTCGCACCCGGCACCCTGGTGATTTGGCCCGAGACCGCGACGCCCTTCTTCTTGGAGGAGCGGTCTCCGGCGTTACGACGGATCGCGGAGGGCTTGCCGCAGCACGGCCTCGCTCTCGTGGGCTCGCCCCGGCGGGCCCCGGGCGGCGAGCGGCGGCTCTGGAACAGCCTTCTTGTGGTGGCGCCGCCGGGCCGCGTGGTCCTGCGCTACGACAAGCAGCATCTGGTACCATTTGGCGAATATTTACCTTTTCGTGCTCTCTTGAGGCGACTCGGCCTCGCCAAAGTCGCGGCGGGATCGATCGACTATTCCGCCGGACCCGGCCCTCGGGTTCTGCGCCACCCAGACCTACCGGAGCTCCAGCCGCTAATATGTTTCGAAGCGATTTTTCCCGCCGAGCGGCCGCCGGAGCGGCCGCGTTGGCTGCTCAACATCACCAACGATGCCTGGTTCGGCGATTTCGCCGGACCACGCCAACACTTCGAGATTTCGCGCCTTCGCGCGATCGAACGGGGAATTCCGTTGGTTCGCGCCGCCAATACCGGCATTTCGGCGGTGATCGATGCCCATGGCCGCGTTCGCGCCGCCTTGCCATTGGGGGAGGCGGGTGTCCTGGACGAGGCCCTGCCCTCGCCCCTGCCCGCGCCGCCGCCTTACGGCCGCTTCGGCGATCTCACCTGGATGCCGGTTGTGGTCTTGATCTTGATACTCACGATCGCGGGTCGGCGGCGCGAGCATGCCAACGCATCCTAGAAACGTCGTTATCCTCTTGCGCCCTCAAGTGGCATACGCCAGTATGCAGCATGTCGCCACGCATCCTCGGCGCGGCTTTAGCAGGTGTGGCATGAAAAGACGTAGCTCGGAGCATCCGGACCCCGTCGATATTCATGTAGGGGGACGGGTTCGGCTTCGCCGCACGCTGCTGGGCATGAGTCAGGAAAAACTCGGTGGCGCCTTGGGTCTGACCTTCCAGCAGGTCCAGAAATACGAGCGCGGGGCCAATCGGATCGGCTCGAGTCGGCTCTATCACTTGAGCCACATCCTCGACGTGCCAGTCTCTTTCTTCTTCGACGACATGCCGGTCGAGGCCGCCGGCGGTGGCTTCGCTGAGGGCGGCCAGCAGGTCTACGATCAGGAGAAGCTCTCCCGACGCGAAACCCTGGAGCTGGTGCGCGCCTACTACCAGATCGAGGACCCGGAGGTCCGCAAGCGGATGTTCGAGCTCGTCAAGGCGATCGCGGGCGAGCGCTACGTGCCCAGGATCTGAACCGTTGCCGCGCTTGACCCGCCACGAGCGAACCCCTTAAAGAGGTCCGCGCGGTGTCGGATTGCCGACGCCATCCTTGCCATGTGTGAGAAGGAAGCGAGCGTGGCGCGAGAAAGCTATCTCTTCACCAGCGAATCCGTATCCGAGGGCCACCCGGACAAGGTTTGCGATCAGATCTCCGACCGCATCGTCGACATGTTCATGGCGGCGGACCCGGAGCATGCGCGCGTCGCCTGCGAGACTCTCTGCACCACCAATTTGGTGGTGATGGCGGGCGAGGTCCGCGGCCCGAGCGACGTCATCAACGACGTCGAGGGCATGGAGGCCCGGGCGCGCGAATGCATCCGCGACATCGGCTACGAGCAGGACGGCTTTCACTGGGAGACCGCGCGGGTCGAGGTTCTTCTGCATCCCCAGTCGGTGGATATCAGCCAGGGGGTCGACGCCAGCGGCAACAAGGAGATGGGCGCGGGCGATCAGGGCATCATGTTCGGCTACGCCTGCAGCGAGACCGAGGAGTTGATGCCGGCGCCGATCTCCTATTCGCATCGCATCCTGGAGCGCATGGCCGAGGATCGCCACGCCGGCCGAGCGCCCGGCTTCCGCCCGGATTCCAAGAGCCAGGTGACGCTGCGTTACGAGAAGGGGCGGCCGGTGGGCGCAACCTCGGTCGTGGTCTCGACCCAGCATGACCCGGCGCTCGACCAGGCCGATGTTCGCGAACTGGTTCGCCCCTACGTGCTGGAGGTGCTTCCCGAGGGCTGGATGTGCCCGGAGGACGAGTTTTACGTCAACCCGACCGGCCGCTTCGTGATCGGCGGGCCCGACGGCGATGCCGGCCTCACCGGTCGCAAAATCATCGTCGACACCTATGGCGGCGCGGCGCCGCATGGCGGCGGTGCCTTTTCCGGCAAGGATCCCTCCAAGGTCGATCGCTCGGCCGCCTATGCCGCCCGCTATTTGGCCAAGAATATCGTCGCCGCGAACCTTGCCGATCGCTGCGCGATCCAGCTCGCCTACGCCATCGGCGTGGCCAAGCCGCTGGCGCTCCAGGTCGACACCTACGGCACCGGACGCGCCGACGAGGCTCGGCTGGAAGTGGCCCTGGGCGAGATGGTGAATCTCAGCCCCGGCGGCATTCGCCGCCACCTAAATCTCACCCGGCCGATCTACGGCCGCACCGCCGCCTACGGCCATTTCGGTCGGCCGACCAGCGAAGATGGCGGCTTCTCCTGGGAGCGCACGGACCTGGTCGAGGAGCTGTCCGCGTTGTTCGGTTGAGGACACGCAGCTGGAGGCCATGACGGGGAAAGGCGACGAGGGCTCGCCGAGGGCGCGGCGCATGCTGCATGGCCGTCGGCGCGGCAAGCCGATGCGGGCCGGACGGCGCGCTGCCTTCGAACGTCGACTGCCGGAGCTTCGAATCGAGCTGGATGGCGTGGCGCCGGGCGCGCTCGATCCCTCGAAGCTGTTCGCCGTGCTCCCGGCCGAGGTTTGGCTCGAGATCGGCGCCGGCAACGGCGAGCACCTGGCCTGGCAGGCGGCGGCCCATCCCGAGCACGGCCTGATCGCGGCCGAACCCTATCTCGCCGGCGTCGGCCGCGCCATCGGACACATCGATGCGGGCGGGCTCGCCAACGTCCGCTTCTTCGTCGACGACGCGCGCCTGCTGCTAGACGCCCTGGCCGAGGGCAGCATCGGCCGGCTCTTCATTCTGTTCCCGGACCCCTGGCCGAAGACGCGACACCACAAGAGGCGGATCGTCGCGCCGTCGACGCTACCCGCCATCGCGCGGGTGCTGGCCGACGGCGCCGAGCTGCGCCTCGCCACGGACGACATGAATTATTGTCGCTGGATGCTGGCGCTTCTGTGCCGCGCGCCGGCGTTCGAATGGCTCGCGCGGGGGCCAGCGGACTGGCGGCGACGCCGGGCGGACTGGCCGGCGACGCGTTACGAGGAGAAGGCGATCGCGCAGGGCCGAGAGCCGGCCTACCTCCGCTTTCGCCGCCGCCGGCGCTGAGCCGGAATCGGCCGGAAAGCGCTTGCGGCGCGGGATCGCATGACTATTATGGCGCCAAATTCGTCTCGCCCTTTCGATCCGAGACGAGGGCTTGCGAAGCGGTGGGCCGGCGCCCACCTTTTTAGTATTCGGAACATGGATAGATCGCGGAGACAGGATCGGCTCGCCCGTGTCGAGGAATTGATCGCGCCGTCGGTTCGGGCGCTGGGGTACGCCCTCGTGCGCTTGAAGATGATGGGCGGCAAGGCCCGGCCGACGTTGCAGATCATGGCCGAGCGGGACGACGGCGTGGAGATGACGGTGGACGACTGCGCCGAGTTGAGCCGCGCGATCTCCGCCCTGCTCGACGTCGAGGATCCGATCCCGAGTGCTTACGAGCTCGAGGTGAGCTCACCCGGGATCGACCGGCCGTTGGTCCGGCTCGAGGACTTCGAACGCTTTGCCGGCCATGTCGCCAAGGTGGAGCTGGCGCGGCCGATCGACGGTCGCAAACGCTATCGCGGTCGCCTGCTGGGCCGCGAGGGCGAGATCGTTCGCATCGCCCTCGAGGACGGCGACAGCCCGGTGGCGGAATTACCCTTCGCCGAGGTGTCCGAGGCGAAATTGGTCCTGACGGACGAGCTGATCAGGGCTGCACTGAAGGAAAGTGAGCGACGATAATGCAGGAAACGGTGGTCGGCGCGAATCGGCTGGAACTGCTGCAGATCGCGGACGCGGTCGCGCGCGAGAAGGTGATCGACCCGGAAATTGTCATCGAGGCGATGGAGGAGGCGATCCAGCGGGCGGCACGCTCGAAATACGGCATGGAGAACGAGATCCGGGCCGAAATCGATCGCAAGAGCGGAGACATAAAGCTCCAGCGTTTGCTGGAGGTGGTGGAGGCAGTGGAGAACGATGCCGCCCAGATCTCGCTCCCCGCCGCCCAGCGACGCAATCCCGACGCCCGCGTCGGCGATCTTCTGTCCGACCAACTTCCGCCGATCGACTTCGGCCGCATCGCGGCGCAGACGGCGAAACAGGTGATCTTTCAGAAGGTCCGTGACGCCGAACGCGCGCGCCAGTACGAGGAGTACAAGGACCGCGTCGGCGAAATCGTCAACGGGATCGTCAAGCGGGTCGAATACGGCAACGTCATGGTCGATCTCGGCCGGGCCGAGGCGATCGTCAGGCGCGACGAGTTGCTGCCCAGGGAGAGCTTCCACAACGGCGACCGCCTCCGCGCCTATATCTATGACGTGCGCCAGGAAACCCGGGGCCCGCAGATCTTCCTCTCGCGCACCCATCCGCAGTTCATGGCGATGCTGTTCGCCCAGGAAGTGCCGGAAATCTACGACAGCATCATCGAGATCAAGGCGGTGGCGCGCGACCCCGGAAGCCGGGCCAAGATCGCCGTGGTCAGCCGCGATTCCAGCATCGATCCGGTGGGGGCCTGCGTCGGCATGCGTGGCAGCCGGGTCCAGGCCGTGGTCAGCGAACTGCAGGGCGAGAAGATAGACATCATTCCCTGGTCGCCGGATTCCGCCGCCTTCCTGGTGAACGGCCTGGCGCCGGCGGAGGTTACCAAGGTGGTGATGGACGAGGTGGTCCACAAGTTCGAGGTCGTGGTGCCGGACGAGCAGTTGAGCCTGGCAATCGGGCGCCGTGGCCAGAACGTCCGCTTGGCCTCGCAGCTCACCGGCTGGGATATCGATATCCTGACCGAATCCGACGAGAGCGAGCGCCGCCAGGAGGAGCTGCGCCAACGCAGCTCGATGTTCATGGATTGCCTCGACATCGACGAGATGATGGCGCAATTGTTGGCGACCGAGGGCTTCGCCGTGGTCGAGGACGTGGCCTATGTGTCGCTGGAGGAACTGGCCGGGCTCGAGGGCTTCGACGAGGATTTGGCCGAGGCGCTGCAACGGCGCGCCCACGATTATCTCGATCGACGTGACCAGGAGTTGGATCTGGAGCGGCGTGAAATGGGGGTCGGTGATGATCTCGCCGCGATCGAGGGCTTGACGCCGGGGATGTTGGTCCGTTTCGGCGAGGCCGATATCAAGACGTTGGACGATTTGGGCGACCTCGCTTCCGACGAGTTGACGGATCCGGTCGAGGGCGTTCTCGCCGACTTCGCCCTCACCGAGGAGGAGGCCAACGCCATCATCATGGCGGCCCGGGCGCACTGGTTCGACGACGAGGCGCCGGCCGAGCCGACACCGGAGAGCGAGGATGACGCGCCGTCGAGTGGCGCCCAGGGCGAAGCGACCTGAGGCCGATCCGGCGCGGGAATCGGGCCTCAGGCGCTGCATCGTCTCCGGCGAGAGCCGCGAGCGCGCGGCATTGGTGCGTTTCGTCGTCGGGCCGGACGGCGAGATCGTGCCCGATCTGGCCAATCGATTGCCGGGACGGGGCCTCTGGGTCGCCGCCGATCGCGTTAGCATCGCCCAGGCGGTCGAGCGTCGGCGCTTCCAATACGCTGCGCGGCGCTCACTCTCCGTGGCGCCGGATCTAGTGGATCGGGTCGAGGCCCTGCTGGCGCGGCGCGCGCTCGAGTTCCTCGGTCTGGCGCGCCGGGCGGGCGAAGTGGTGGTCGGTTACGAGAAGACCCGCGCCTGGCTCGAGGCCGGACGTTGCGCCGTCCTGCTCGCGGCGCGGGACGGCGCCGCCGGGGGCCGCGACAAGCTCGCCCGCCTGGCCGGCGACGCGGTTATCGTTTCGCTGTTCGACTCGGGGGAATTGAGTTTGGCATTGGGTCGGCAAAATGTGGTACATGCTGCCCTTTGCCACGGTGGGCTCGCCGGTCGATTCTGCGTGGAAATGTTACGATTGGGCGGGTTTCGTGAACTCGGCGCGGTTTCGGCGGCGCCGGCGAAAGAGGACGTCACGTGAGCGAGACGGGTGAGAACTTGAGCGAGACGGGTGAGAACTTGAGCGAGACGGGTGAGAACTTGAGCGAGACGGGTGAGAACTTGAGCGAGACGGGTGAGAACTTGAGCGAGACGGGTGAGAACTTGAGCGAGACGGGTGAGAAGAAGACGCTGAGCCTGACCAAGGAGCCCAGGCGAATGGAGCTCCGTGGTAGCGGTGACACGGCTCAGGTCAAGCAGAGCTTCAGCCACGGCCGCAGCAAGACCGTCCAGGTCGAGGTCCGCCGCAACCGCGCGGCCGCCCGCGCGCCGGCGCTTCAGCCCGTGCCCGTGCCCGAACCCGCCGCGCCGCCGGTCGAGGCGCTGCCGATCGTCGAACAGGCGCCGGGCGACGAAGGGCGCATTCGCCACGTCCTGCCAACACTCAGCGAGGCGGAGAAGGCGACGCGTGCCCGCGCGCTCGACGTTGCCCGCCGCGCCGACCAGCAAGCCCGCGAGAACATAGAGGAACAGGCCCGCCTCAGGACGCTCGAGGAGAAACGGCTGCAGGCCGAGAATGAAGCGGCGGAGATACGGCGCAAGTCGGAGGAAGATCGCAGACGCACCGAAGTGGAGTCGCGCCAGCGGGCCGAGGAGGGGGCGGAACGCAAGCTCCGCGAGCAGGAGGCGCGAAGTCGCGAGGACGACGAAGGGGTCGTGGGTGCGGCGCCGGGCGGGCTTAAGCTGCCAGGCGGCTTGAGCGGACGCCAGGCGATCGACGCCGAGGAGGAGAGCGCGCGTGGCCGCCGGACGCCACCGGGTCGGCGCACGCCCGCCCCGAAGCGCAACGAGCCGCGCCGCCGCTCCGGTCGCATGACCATCAATCAGGCGCTCGACGTCGACGACAGCGAC
Source organism: Alphaproteobacteria bacterium (assembly GCA_965225945.1). Classification (GTDB taxonomy): domain Bacteria; phylum Pseudomonadota; class Alphaproteobacteria; genus JASLMY01. The sequence continues at coordinate 89,291 of CBDDBZ010000025.1, forward strand.
GCCAGGGTGCGTTCTCTCGCCTCCGTCCGCCGCGAGCGGGAGCGACTGCGTCAGGCCCGCGCCGACCGCGTGGCGAGCGGTGCCGCGCCGCAGAAGATCTATCGCGAGGTCGTGATCCCCGAGAGCATCACGGTCCAGGAACTCTCCAACCGAATGGCGGAGCGGGCGACCGACCTCATTCGCGCGCTGATGAAGCTCGACGTGATGGCGACGATCAATCAATCGATCGATTCCGACACCGCCGAACTTCTCGTGAACGAATTCGGCCACACACCCAAGCTGGTCAGCGCCGCCGACGTCGAAATCGGCCTTGTCGGAGCCGACGATATGGAGGGCGATTTGCAGCCCAGACCACCCGTCGTCACGGTGATGGGCCACGTCGATCACGGCAAGACATCGTTGTTGGACGCGCTTCGCGAAACCAACGTGGTCGCCGGCGAGGCGGGCGGCATCACGCAGCACATCGGTGCCTATCAGGTCGAGGGCGAGAGCGGGAAGATCACCTTCATCGACACGCCCGGCCACGAGGCATTCACCCAGATGCGGGCCCGCGGCGCCGGAGTGACGGACATCGTCGTGCTCGTCGTCGCCGCCGACGACGGCGTGATGCCGCAGACGGTGGAGGCGATCAACCACGCCAAGGCGGCGGAGGTACCGATCATCGTCGCGGTCAACAAGATCGATCGCAAGGGCGCCGACCCAGAGCGCGTGACGCGCGAGCTGTTGCAGCACGAGGTGGTGAGCGAGAAGTTGGGCGGCGACGTGCAGGTGATCGAGGTTTCGGCGACCGAGCGGATCAATCTCGACAAGCTGGAGGAGGCGATCACGCTGCAGGCCGAGATCCTGGAGCTCGGCGCGAATCCGAACCGCGAGGCCGAGGGCGTGATCGTCGAGGCCAAGCTCGATCGTGGTCGCGGACCGGTGGCCACGGTGCTGATCCAGCGCGGCACGCTCCGCGTCGGCGATATCTTCGTCGCCGGCTTCGAATGGGGTCGGGTGCGCGCCCTGATCGACGGCCACGGCCGCAATATCGAGGAGGCCGGCCCCTCCATGCCGGTCGAGGTCCTGGGACTGAACGGCACGCCGCTCGCGGGCGACCACTTCACCGCGCTCGACAGCGAGGCGCGAGCCCGCGAGGTCACCGCGTATCGCCAGGCGACGGAGCGTGATCGCCGCGCCTCCCAAGGCGCGCGCAGTTCGGTGCAACAGATGTTCGCTGAGATCACGGCCGGCGAGCGCCAGGAGTTGCCGATCGTCATCAAGGGCGACGTGCAGGGCTCGGTCGAGGCGATCGTCGGCGCGCTGGAGCGACTGGGCACCGACGAGGTGGCGGTGCGCGTGCTGCACAGCGGCGTCGGCGGCGTCACCGAATCCGACGTGACGCTGGCCGCCGCTTCCGCGGCACCGATCCTGGGATTCAACGTTCGCGCCAATGCGCAGACCCAGGCGCACGCGAAGCGGGACGGCGTCGAGCTTCGCTACTATTCTGTCATCTACGAGCTGGTCGACGACATCAAGGCGGCGTTGAGCGGCATGCTGGCGCCGGAGCGGCGGGAAGAAATGCTCGGTACGCTGGACGTGCTGGAGGTCTTCTCGATCACCAAGGTCGGTCGTATAGCCGGTTGCCGCGTCTCCGGCGGCGTGGTGCGTCCGGGTGCCCGGGCGCGGTTGCTGCGCGACAGCATTGTGGTGCATGACGGCAATCTGAAGTCCCTCAGGCGCTTCAAGGACGACGTGCGCGAGGTCCGCGAGGGCAACGAGTGTGGCGTCGCGCTGGAGAACTACCAGGATCTGCAGCCCGGCGACGTCCTGGAAGTCTATGAAGTCGAGGAGATCGAGCGGGTGCTCTGATCGGCACCCACGCCCTGAATTTTGGCCGATGGGCATTTAGAGCCCGTTATTGTTGTCCGACCCGACCGAGGCTCCCGTTCACGCGATCGCTGGGTGTGCTCGGGGTCGGTGGGCGAGGCGTATCGCGGCCGCGAATCATGCTATGGGGCGGTTGGAACATCATGGCCAGGGAACGCAATGAAGCACGCGTGGAAGGCCCAAGTGCGCGTAGTCAACGTCAGCTTCGCGTCGGCGAATTGATCCGCCAGGCCCTTTCGGAGGTGTTGGCGCGCGAAGACGCGCGCGATCCGTCCCTCGCCGGCGTGTCAATCACCGTCAGCGAAGTGAGGCCCACGCCCGACCTGCGAGACGCGACCTGCTTCGTCATGCCGCTCGGCGGCGAAGGGCGCGAGGACGTGATGGTGGGCCTGGCCCGCACCGCGCCGTGGCTCTCCGGCCAAGTGGCCAGGCGGGTGCGGCTCAAATACGCGCCCAGGCTACGCTTCGAGCTGGATCGGAGTTTCGACGCCGCCAATCGGGTCGACAGGCTGTTGCGCCGGGCGGACGTGGCCCGCGACCTCGGGCCCGGCGAGGCGGGGGAGACGGATGGCGCGTAGACGGCGGGGTCGGGCCGTCAGTGGCTGGGTCGTGCTCGACAAGCCGGAGGGAATGACCTCGACCCGGGCGGTCGGCGCCGTTCGCCGGCTGTTCGACGCGGCCAAGGCGGGCCACGCCGGCACTCTCGACCCGCTGGCCAGCGGGCTGCTGCCGATCGCCCTCGGCGAGGCGACCAAGCTTGCCGGCCGGCTCATGGACTCGCCCAAATGCTATGCCTTCACCGTGCGTTGGGGCGAGGCGCGCGATACCGACGACGCCGAGGGCGAGATCGTGGCAACCAGCGATCGGCGGCCGAAGAGGGCGGATATTCGCGCGCTGTTGCCGGATTTCCTGGGTGACATCGAGCAACGTCCGCCGGTCTATTCCGCGATCAAGGTCCAGGGCGAGCGGGCCTACGATCTCGCCCGCTCGGGCCGGCCGGTCGAGTTGCGGCCGCGTCGCGTGCGCATCGACCGCTTCGAATTGCTGGAGCACGACGGCGGCGATTGCGATCATGCCAGCTTCGAGGTCGATTGCGGCAAGGGCGCCTATATCCGCGGTCTCGCCCGTGACCTCGGCGCGCGGCTAGGCTGCTTCGGCCATGTCGTCAAGCTTCGTCGCGCGCGGGTCGGACCTTTCGATCAGAGCGATGCGATTTTTCTGGATAAACTCGAAGACTTGCGTCATAAGGGGGCGCTCGATGAGACTCTGTTCCCGATCGAGGCGGCGCTGGACGACATCCCGGCGCTGGTCGTGACGGAAACGGAGGCCGCCCGACTCAGAAATGGGCAGGCGGTTCGGGTCCCCAGCACCAAGGCAGGTACCGTGTGCGTTATGGCCGATGGACGGCCGGTGGCGCTCGCCGAAGTGGAAGGTGGGGAGGTACGGCCGGTGCGGGTGTTCAACCTTTGAAGGCCTGGCGTCGAAGACCTGGGAGTAAATGATGTCGATCACCGCCGAGCGGAAATTGGAGTTGGTAAAGGAATATCGTCGCGGCGACGACGACACCGGGTCCCCGGAAGTGCAGGTCGCGATCCTGACGGAACGCATCGTCAACCTGACCGGACATTTCAAGACGCATCACAAGGACAACCACTCGCGTCGCGGGCTCCTGAAAATGGTGAGCCAGCGTCGCCGTTTGCTTGATTACCTGATTAGCAAGGACCAGGAGCGCTATCAATCGCTCATCCAGAGCCTGGGACTCCGGCGATAGCCGGGCCAGGGCGCATCACCGTGACCGTGTCGGACACGGTCTCATATCCGATAACACGACGAGCTCGCGCGCGGATCACGCGCGCGCCTCGACGGCTGTCGCGCGCATGGGGCGCGGCGACGGCGTCGAGCCGGGCGGCGGCGCCATGGGGGCGCCGCGCGCCATGAAGGAAGGAAGATATGTTTGACGTTCAACGCAAGGAATTGATTTGGGGCGGGCGACCGCTGGTATTGGAGACGGGCCGCATGGCCCGACAGTCCGACGGCGCCGTCCTGGTGACCTATGACGGCTCGGTCGTGCTCTGCACGGTCGTCGCCGCCAATCAGCCCCGGGAGGGAATCGACTTTTTCCCCCTCACCGTGCACTACGTGGAGAAGACCTTCGCCGCCGGAAAGATCCCGGGCGGCTTCTTCAAGCGCGAGGGCCGTCCGAGCGAGAAGGAGGTCTTGACCTCGCGACTGATCGATCGGCCGCTCCGGCCGCTCTTCGCCGCCGGCTTTCGCAACGAGACGCAGATCATCTGCACCGTGCTGAGCCACGATTTGGAGAACGATACCGACATCCCGGCGCTGATCGGCGCCTCGGCGGCGCTGACCTTGTCCGGAATCCCGTTCCTGGGCCCGATCGCCGCCGCCCGCGTCGGCGTGGTGGACGGCGAATACGTCCTCAATCCGCTGCTCGACGATCTGCCCGAGAGCGCTCTCGACATGGTCGTCGCCGGCACCCAGGACGCGGTGATGATGGTCGAGTCGGAGGCGAGCGAGCTTTCCGAGGAGATGATGCTGGGCGCGGTGATGTTCGCGCACCGGGAGTTCCAGCCGGTCATCGACGCCATCATCGATCTGGCGGAAGCCGCGGCCAAGGAGCCCTGGAACGTGCCGGAGGCCGAGGATCGCTCCGAGCTCATGGCGGCCTTGAAGAGCAACGCCGAGGCCGACCTGAGGGCGGCTTACGGCGAGCAGGAGAAGCAGACGCGGACCAACCGCGTCGGCGAGGTCAAGAGCAAGGCGGTCGAGGCCTTGGCCAACGAGGACGAGGGCGTGCCGGCGCGCGCTGTCTCGGAGCTTTTCAAAAAGCTGGAAAAGGACGTCGTTCGCGGCCAGATCCTGGACAGCGGGCAGCGCATCGACGGGCGCGATACCCGCACCGTCCGCCAGATCGTCTGCGACGTCGGGATCCTGCCCCGCACCCACGGCTCCGCCCTCTTCACCCGGGGCGAGACCCAGGCGCTGGTGGTGACCACGCTGGGCACCGGCGAGAACGAGCAGATCGTCGACGCGCTGGCGGGCGAATACCGCCAGCACTTCATGCTGCACTACAACTTCCCACCCTACAGCGTGGGTGAAGCCGGGCGCTTCGGCTTCACCGGCAGGCGGGAGATCGGTCACGGCAAGCTCGCCTGGCGGGCGATCCACGCGGTGATGCCGAGCAAGGAGGAATTTCCCTATACGATCCGCGTGGTCTCCGAGATCACGGAATCGAACGGCTCCTCCTCGATGGCCACGGTCTGCGGCACCTCGCTGGCGCTGATGGACGCGGGCGTGCCGATCGCCAAGGCCGTTGCCGGCATCGCCATGGGTTTGATCCTGGAGGAGGATCGCCACGCCATCCTCTCCGACATCCTGGGCGACGAGGATCATCTGGGCGACATGGATTTCAAGGTCGCCGGCACCCGCGACGGCGTCACCTCGCTGCAGATGGACATCAAGGTCACCGGGATCACCGAGGCGATCATGCGTGATGCCCTGGCCCAGGCCAAGGACGGGCGCAATCACATCCTCGACGAGATGGCCAAGGCGCTGCCGGCATCGCGCGACGAGTTGCGTGAAACGGCACCGCGTATCCATGCGATGAAGGTGCCCGTGGACAAGATCCGCGAGGTCATCGGCACCGGCGGCAAGGTGATCCGCGAGATCACCGCAACCACCGGCGCCAAGGTCGACATCCAGGACGACGGCACGGTCCGCATCGCGTCCCCCGATCAGTCGAGCATCGAGCGCGCGGTCGAGTGGATCACCGGCATCGTGGCGGAGCCCGAGGTCGGCGCGATCTATCACGGCAAGGTGGTGAAGACGGTCGATTTCGGCGCCTTCATCAACTTCATGGGCTCGCGCGACGGGCTCTGCCACATCTCCGAGCTGGAGCCCCGGCGGGTCAAGACGGTGAACGACGTCGTCAATGAAGGCGACATGGTCTACGTCAAGTGCCTCGCCATCGACGATCGCGGCAAGGTGCGGCTCTCGATGAAGGTGGTCAATCAGGAGACCGGCGAGGAGATTCCCCGCGAGCCCACGGCCGGTACCGGCGCGGAATAAGCCGAAGTCCAACCAGGGGCGGGCGTCATGCGCCGGATCGTCGATTTGTCCATCGACCATGAGGCTCATTTCCGCTGGGGGGTTGAGCGCAGCGTGAGGCGGGAGACGCTGCCCGACGGCGGGGTCTTCACCATCACCAGCATCTCGACCACGGTGCATGCCTTCACCCATATGGATGCGCCCCGCCACGTGGTCGAGGACGGGCCGACCACGGACGACATCTCGCTCGACCGGGTGGTGGGCGAGACGGCGGTGGTCGACCTGCTCGACATCGCCGACGGCGAGGCGATCACCGAGGCGCGGCTGGCCGAGCGGGCGGACCACGTGACGCCGGGCGACATGGTGATCGTGAAGACCGCCTGGGACACCCGGCGCGATATCGCCACGCCCGCCTATTGGCGCGACGCCCCCTACATGACGCGGGAGGCGAGCGAATGGCTCCGCGCCAAGGACATTCGCGCGATCGGCTTCGATTTTCCCCAGGACTATCCCATCCGCCTGATGCTCGACGGCGAGCGGCGCGCCATGGTCGAGATGGTGACGCACGACGTGCTGCTCAGGAACGGCGTCATCATGTTCGAGTATCTCGGCAATACCGCCGCGCTCAGCGAGGCACGCAGCTTCGTCTGCGCCCTGCCGATGAAGCTGCCCGGGTCCGACGGCGCGCCCGCCCGCATCATCGCCATCGAGGGTCTGCTGGGCTGAGCGCCGCCGTGCTATCCTGCCCGTGTCGAGGCCAAGGAGGGACGGCATGCGCAAGGTGATGGTCGGCGGCGTCGGAATGACGCGCTTCGGTCGATTTCTCGACCGCAGCCTCGGCGATCTCGCCTGCGGCGCGGTTCGCCAGGCCCTGGACGACGCCGGGCTCGAGGTCGCCGACATCGGCCTCGTCGCGTTCGGCAACGCCGCCGCCGGACTGTTGAATTCACAGGAGTGTATCCGCGGCCAGACCGCGCTCCGCCGCCTCGGCCTCGAGGGCGCGGCGGTCATCAACGTCGAGAACGCGTGCGCCTCCGGCTCGACCGCCTTCCACCTCGCCCGCTTAGCGGTCGGCGCCGGGCAGTGCGACGTCGCCGTCGCCGTCGGTGCCGAGAAGATGTACAACGAGGATCGCCTGGTAGCCCTCCGGGCGCTGGAGGCGGCGGCGGACGCGGAGGAACTGCGCGAACTGAAGCGCCGCATCGGGGCGCCGGAGGACGAGCCCACCGGCTCCGTCTTCATGGACCTCTATTCGAGTGTCGCCCGGGGCTACATGGAGAAGAGCGGCGCCACCGTCGAGGATCTCGCCGCCGTCTCGGTCAAGAGCCGCCGGGCCGGCGCGCGACACGAGCGGGCCCAGTTCCGCCAGACGGTGGACGCCCGGGCGGTGCTGGCGAGCCGGATGATCAGCGATCCCTTGACCTTGATGATGTGCTCGCCGATCGGCGACGGGGCCGCCGCGTTGGTGCTGACCAGCGAGGATTTCGCCGCTCGCCACGCCATCGCCGGTATCGAGGTCAAGGCCTGCGCCATGGCCTCCGGCATGCCGGCGCACCCCGAGGCGGCGCCGGTCGCCGTCCGCGCCGTCGCCGCTGCTTACGAAGAGGCCGGCCTCGGCCCCGAGGACCTCGACGTCGTGGAGCTGCACGACGCCGCCGCGCCGGCCGAACTGGTGCTCTACGAGGAACTGGGGCTCTGCCCGCCCGGTGGTGGACCCGATCTCTTGCGCAGTGGCCGTACCTCGTTCGGCGGCGATGTGCCGGTCAACGCCGGCGGCGGCCTGTTGAGCCGGGGCCACCCGGTTGGCGCCTCCGGCTGCGCCCAGCTCGTGGAACTGACCGAGCAGCTACGCGGCACGGCAGGCGCGCGCCAGCGCGAGGACGCGGCAATCGCGCTGGCCGAGAACGCCGGTGGCTGGATGGGGAACGACGCGGCCGCCACGGTGGTCACCATCCTCGCCGCCTGACGCGCCTCGGGCTCAATCGAGGTCGGGGTTCCGGGTCTCGCGGTAACGGTCCTCGATCGCGTCCCAGATCTCGCCGGCGAGGTCGGAGTCGTCGAAGCGGCTGACCTCCTGGATGCCGGTGGGCGAGGTGACGTTGATCTCCGTCATGTAGTCGCCGATCACGTCGATGCCGACGAAGATCAGGCCCTGGGCCTTGAGCGTCGGTCCGATGGCTTCGCAGATCAGCCGGTCGCGGGGCGTCAGCGTCGAGCGCTCGGCCGTGCCGCCGACATGCAGGTTGGAGCGCGCCTCGCCCTCCTTCGGCACCCGGTTGATGGCACCGGCAGCGCGGCCGTCGATCAGGATCACCCGCTTGTCGCCCTGCCGCACCTCCGGCAGGTAGAGCTGGGCGATCAGCGGCTCACGCGAGATCTGGGTGAACATCTCGATCAGCGCGTTCAGGTTCTCGTCGCCCGGTGTGACGTGGAAGACGCCGGCGCCACCGTTGCCGAACAGCGGCTTGATGATGATGTCTTGGTACTGCTCGCGGAAGGCGCGGACCTCGTCCATGTCGGCGGTGATCAGCGTCGGCGGCATCAGCTCGGGGAAGTGGGTGACGAAGAGCTTCTCCGGCGCGTTCCGGACGTTTTTGGGATCGTTCACCACCAGGGTCTCGGGATGGATCCGTTCCAGGAGATGCGTGGCGGTGATGTAAGCCATGTCGAAGGGCGGGTCTTGGCGCATCAGCACCACGTCCATGGTGGCGAGGTCGACCGGCTCCATCTGGCCAAGCGTGGCGTGATTGCCCGGCTCGCGGCGGACCTCGAGCGGGCGTACCTTGGCGACCACGCGGCCCGCCTTCATCGAGAGCTCGCGAGGCAGGTAGTGATAGACCCCGTGACCCCGCGCCTGCGCCTCCAGCGCCAGCGCGAAGGTGCTGTCGGCGTCGATATCGATGTTCTCGACCGGGTCCATCTGGATGGCGACGGCGAGGCTCATGGCCGAATTCCCCTTGTGAGAAAGTCCTTCGCTTCGCTCAGTATACTTTTTCACCTTCTCGAAACGGCGAAAATGCGGCTCGGCGGCCGCTCGACCGGCGACGACAGCGCCTCGAGGCTCTCGCCGCGACCCTCGCCGCTCTAGAACAGCCCCTCGATCCGGCCCTGGTCGTCGATGTGGATCGCCTCCGCCGCCGGGACCCTGGGCAGGCCCGGCATGGTCATGATCTCGCCGCAGATCACCACCACGAATTCGGCGCCGGCCGATAGCTTCGCCTCGCGGATCGGTATCACGTGATCGGAGGGCGCGCCCTTCAGGTCGGGATCGGTGGAGAAGCTGTATTGCGTCTTGGCGATGCAGACGGGCAAGTGGCCGAAGCCCGCGTCCTCGAACTGCTTGAACTGGTCGATGACCCGCTTCTCGGCCGAGACGTCGGCGGCGCCGTAAATCTTGCGCGCCACCGTCCGTGCCTTCTCCATGAGCCCCATATCGTCCGGGTACAAGAGCTGGAAATCGGCGCCGCCGCCCTCGGCCAGTTCCGCCACCGTGTGGGCCAGGTCCTCGGCGCCGGCGCCGCCCTCGGCCCAGTGGCCGCAGACGTGCGCTTGGACCCCGCGCGCGGCGCAGAACTCGTGGATGGCTTCCATTTCCGCGCTCGTGTCGGCAATGAAACGGTTCACCGCGACCACCGCCGGCACGCCGAAACGGGCGATGTTGTCGAGATGGCGGGCGAGGTTCTCCAGCCCCGCCACCACCGCCTGGACGTTCTCCCGCGCAAGCGCGTCGCGGGCGATGCCGCCGTGCATCTTCAACGCCCGCGCGGTGGCGACGATGACCACCGCCGCCGGCCTGAGCCCGGCCTTGCGGCACTTGATGTCGAAAAACTTCTCGGCCCCGAGATCGGCGCCGAAGCCGGCCTCGGTGACCACGTAGTCGGCGAGCTTCAGCGCGCTTCTGGTGGCGATCACGCTGTTGCAGCCATGGGCGATGTTGGCGAAGGGGCCGCCATGGATGAAGGCCGGGTTGTTCTCCAGCGTCTGCACCAGGTTGGGCGCGAGCGCATCCTTCAGAAGCGTGCTCATCGGGCCGTCGGCCTTCAGCTCGCGCGCGCTCACCGGCTTCCTCTCGCGGGTGTAGCCGACGACCATGTTGCCGAGCCGGCGCTCCAGATCGGCGAGGTCGGAGGCCAGGCAAAATACCGCCATCACCTCCGAGGCGACGGTGATGTCGAAGCCGTCCTCGCGCGGGAAGCCGTTGGCCACGCCGCCGAGGTTGACGACGATCGAGCGGAGCGCCCGGTCGTTCATGTCCACCACCCGGCGCCAGGTGATGCGCCGCGGGTCGAGGCCGAGCGCATTGCCATAATAGATGTGGTTGTCGAGCATCGCCGCCAGCAGGTTGTTGGCCGCGCCGATGGCATGGAAATCGCCGGTGAAGTGGAGGTTGATGTCCTCCATCGGCACCACCTGGGCATAGCCGCCGCCGGCCGCCCCGCCCTTGACGCCGAAGCAGGGCCCGAGGCTCGGCTCGCGCAGGCAAATCAAGGCCTTCTTGCCGATCCGGTTGAGCCCGTCGCCGAGACCGACGGTGGTCGTCGTCTTGCCCTCGCCGGCGGGCGTGGGGGTGATCGCGGTGACCAGGATCAGTTTGCCGTCGCCCTGGTCGCGGAGGCCGTTCAGGTAGCCGAGATCGATCTTCGCCTTGGTCGGCCCAAACCGGTAGAGCTGGGTCGCGGGGATCTCCAGCCGTTCGGCGATCGCCTCGATCGGCTTCGTGGTCGCCTGGCGGGCGATCTCGATATCGCTCTCGAGCTTGCTCTCGGTCATGGTTTTCCCCTCTCGAATACTGCCTTTGGTCTTGCCCGGGCGGGCGAGGGCGCATCATGCGAGGGGACGCGCCGTCTGTCGATATCGCGCCGCCTCATGGCCCCTCCACGTCGCCCCCGCCGCCGTCCCTGGTCGATCGAGGGGCTTGGTCATGCGCCTCGGCGCGGGCGCGGCCCGCCGGGTCGAGATAAGTCCCGGTCGTCGAGTCGGCCATTTGACCGCGACCAAATTAGTGTATTAAGGGAGCGGTCGATGTTGATGATGGGAGGATGTGGCGATGGCGAGCAGGGATTGGTCGATCGAGGGCCGTTATGTCGAATGTTGCAGTTGTGTCGTCGGCTGCCCGTGCGAATCGATGGCGGACCCGAGCGAGGGCAGCTGCACCGGCCTGGTGGCGTTTCAGATCGACAAGGGACATTGAAGGGACATTGCGACGGCGCCTCTCTCGACGGCATGAAGGTGGTCGCGACCTTCTACTTCCCCCGCGCCATCCACCATGGTGACGGTCACATGCAGCCGATCCTTTGGAGGAGAGTGGCGGCACATCAGCGACTGCATGATCAACTCCCCGATCCGATGGCGATGTCCAGAGCAGCGCGACGCGATCTTCTACATCCTGAGCGGTGAGGATCAGCCCGTCGGCACCATGTTCCAGATCTTCAGCATCATCGTCGAGCATCACCACGATCCGATCTCCACCAAGATCGATTTCGAGTGGGACATCGAGAAGCGGACCTCGCACGTCGAGATGCCGAACCTGTTGAAACTACGTTCGGAGACCATCCGCAATCCGGTCACCGACGCGGAGCATCGGATGATCACCGTTCTGCCCGACGGCTGGATGTTCCACGAGGCGGAGAACGCGGCCGGCTTCGCCAAGAGCGTCGGGGATCTGAAGTTCGATCTCAACCACACCCACAGCTCGCTGGCCTATGTCGCCTGGGGGCCGGAGGGCCTGAAGTACGACCTGGCGGGATCCCGCGAGCGTTTCCCCCTCGTCTAGGGGGCGATCCGCTCCGCCCCTCAGCTCGGCAGCATCTTGCCCGGGTTCATCAGGTTCTCGGGATCGATCGCCTGCTTCAGCGCGGCCATGACGTCGACCGCGTCGCCGTGTTCCGCCCGCATGTACTTGATCTTGCCCATGCCGATGCCGTGCTCGCCGGTGCACGTCCCCTCCATCGCCAGCGCCCGCTTGGCCAGCCGGTCGCAGATCCACTCGAGCTCCGCCACCGCGCTCTCGTCCTCCGGATCGAAGGGCACGGCGAGGTGGAAGTTGCCGTCGCCGACGTGACCGACGATCGGCGCGATCAGGCTGGTCTGGGTCAGATCCTCGCTGGTCTCCCTGATGCACTCCGTCAGGCGGCTGATCGGCACGCAGACGTCGGTCGCCAGGATGCGGCCGCCCGGCAGCAGCGCCTTAACCGCATAGGCGACGTCGTGGCGGGCCTGCCAGAGCTTGCTGCGCTCTTCCGCGCTGGTGGTCCATTGAAACGCGCCGCCACCGTTCTCGCCCGCGATCTCGCCAAACATCTCCACCTGTTCGCTCACCCCCGCCTCGGTGCCATGGAACTCCAGGAAGAGCGTCGGCTCGACCGGATAGTCGAGCCCGGAATACTTGTTGATGATGTCGATCTGGACCGCGTCGCAGAGCTCGATCCGGGCCACCGGAATGCCGCACTGGATGGTCATGATCACCGTGTCGACGGCGCCGTCCAGGGTCTTGAACGGGACCACGGCGGCGGTAATCGTCTCCGGGATGCCGTGTAGACGCAGCGTGATCTCGGTGATCACGCCGAGCGTGCCCTCGGAGCCGACGAAGAGGCGGGTCAGGTCGTAGCCCGCCGCCGATTTCCGCGCGCGGCGCGCGGTTCGGATGATCCGCCCGTCGGGCAGCACCACCTCGAGGCTCAACACGTTCTCCCGCATGGTGCCGTAGCGGACCGCGTTGGTGCCGGAGGCGCGCGTCGCCGCCATGCCGCCGATCGAGGCATCGGCGCCGGGATCGATCGAGAAGAAGAGCCCGGTATCGCGCAAATATTCGTTCACCTGCTTGCGGGTGATGCCGGGCTGCACGCGGCAGTCCATGTCCTCGGCATTGACTTCCAGGACCTGGTTCATCTCGCCCAAGTCGATGGAAACGCCGCCCTGCAGGGCCTGAATGTGCCCCTCGAGCGAGGTGCCGGTGCCGTAGGGGATGACCGGGGCACCATGGCGGGCGCAGATCTCGACGATCTTCGAGACCTCTTGCGTGCTCCTCGGAAAGACCACGGCGTCGGGCGGCATGGTCTCGACCCAGGCCTCGTCGTGGCCGTGGGTCTCGCGCATCGAGGCCGAGGTGGAGACGCGATCTCCCAAGAGCTCGCTCAACTCCTCGACGAGGCTCCTGACTTCGTGGACGGCGAGGCTCATGGCGTCCCTCTCGCGGGCATGGTTGATATCGGCGCCAATCTACGCGTGCGCTCCGATCGCGGCAAGCGAGCCGGCTCGCCGGCCTTGTTCCGGCGTGCGCCGAAGCTATCATCGCCACCATGAGCACGCTTTCCGTCCCCTTCGATCCGGCCCGCGAGACGCCGCCGGCGGCGCCCATCGATATCCACCATACGCGGGTGAAACCCGAGTGGATCGACTACAACGGCCATCTGAACGTCGGCTACTACGTCGTCGCCTTCGACAACGCCACCGACCATCTGCTGAACTTACTCGATGTCGGCGAGGCGCACGCCAAACGCACCCGGCAGGGCTGTTTCGTGCTGGAGACGCACGTCACCTACGTCCGCGAGGTGGCCCGCGACGATCCCCTGCGCTTCACCGCCCAGATGCTGGACGCCGATGAGAAGCGGATCCACTATTTTCTCGAGATGCACCACGGCGAGCAGAACTACCTCGCAGCCACCTCGGAGCAGATCGTCATGCTGGTCGACCTGGAAGCGCGCCGCCCGGTGGCCTTCCCCGAGGCCGCGATGCGACGGATCGAGGTGCTGGCCGAGGCGCACCGCCCACTGCCCCGCCCGGCGCAGGCCGGCAACCGGATCGCCATCCGGCGGAAGGGCTGACGCGTTTTGCGATGGCACGGGCGGGCCGCCGGATTGCGTGACGGCAGTAGCGAGAGATCGAGCTTCACGATCCGTGACTTCGCCAGGCCGCGCCGCGTGCTATCCTCGACGCCGTGAAGCGATGGTGACAGTGCCATGTTCGGTGATTCTACCGTGACCTATCTGATCGCCAACGCCGCCTCGGTGGCGGCCTTCGTCGTCGTCGGTATGTTGATCTTCCGCGGCCATCGTTGGCGCGGCATCATATTCGGGCTCTTCCTCGGCTTCACCATTGGCCCGATGATCGTCGACGCCGCCCTCGTCGAGTCGACCCCCGCGCCCGAAGCCCAGGACCGCCGGGCGCTGTCACCGATCAAGCTCCAATAACCGCGCCCGTCTTGCGCGCCGCCATCGGCCGCGCCATGTCACTTCGAGTGCGGCAACCGACGAAGGGAGGCCTCGTGTGATCGGCAGTGGGCACGTGGCCGTGATGGCCGACTACAACAAGTGGCAGAACGAGAACCTCTACACCGCCGCCGGCGGGCTGGACGAAGCGGCGCGGCGACACGAGCGAGGTGCCTTCTTCGGCTCGATCCACGCAACCCTGAGCCACCTGCTCTGGGGCGACCGGATCTGGATGAGCCGCTTCGCCGGCACGCCCAAGCCGGAACAGCCCGACATTCCCGCCTCGATCCACGAGGCCGGCGAGTGGCCGGCGCTGGTCGCGGCCCGGCGCGTGATGGACGAGGCGATCGTCGCCTGGGCCCGGGGCCTCGACGAGGCGTCGCTCGCCGGCGACCTCACCTGGTTTTCGGGCGCGCTCGGCGCCGAGGTCTCGAAGCCGCTCTGGCTTCTGGTCACCCACTTCTTCAACCACCAGACCCACCACCGGGGCCAAACCCACGCCATGCTCACCGCCGCCGGCGCCAAGCCGGGCGACACCGACCTCTTCATCATGCCCTCGCTCGCCTGAGCGCGAGCCAACGGAGACCCCTATGACCGAGCACCCCAAGCCGCGCGCCGTCGGTTTCAACCACGTCGCCCTCGAAGTCGGCGACATGGACGAGGCGCTGGCCTTCTACGGCCGGATCTTCGACTTCACGCTCCGGAGCCGGAGCGAGAACATGGCCTTCATCGATCTGGGCGACCAGTTCTTGGCGTTGCAGACCGGCCGGCACCAGGGGCCGGACGACGGCCGCCATTTCGGCCTGGTGGTCGACGACAAGGCGGCGGCGCGTACCGCGCTCGAGGCCGCCGGCGTCGAAATTTTGCCGGGCCGTTTTCTCGACTTCCGCGATCCCTGGGGCAACCGGATCGAGATCGTCGGCTACGACAACATCCAGTTCACCAAGGCGGCGGACGTGCTGCGCGGCATGGACCTCGCGCATCTCGAGAAGAACGAGAACGCGCTCGGCGAACTCGCCGAAAAGGGCATGGCGCCGGAATAGGGCGTCGGGACTTGGGGCGCGCGCCGCCGCTTGCCGCCGCGCCCGCTTCGCGTCATCCTTCGTCCAGATGGCGAGAAACGACAAGGAGCGGTGTCATGGCGAGCAAGAAGGGCAACGGCAACGGCGGAGCGGCTTACGTCTATGCGGGACTGGCGGGGGAGAGCGCGCCGGGACGCATTGTCGACAGCGGGCTCTATCGCCTCACGGATGGTAGCGAGGAATGGGAGGCGCTCTCGGGCGGCTTGCCCGATGAGCCGGCGATCCGCGCACTCGCCGTCCATCCCGCCAGACCGGAGGTGGTCTACGCCGGCACTCAGGACGGCCCCTACCGGAGCGAGGATCACGGCGCCACCTGGGCGAAGGTGGCGGTACCGGATCACGGCCTGCCGGTCTGGTCGGTGCTGTTCCACCCGCGCGATCCCGAGGTGATCCTGATCGGCTACGAGAACGCCGAGATTTATCGCAGCGACGACGGGGGTGAGAACTGGCGGCGCCTGCCGGTCCACGTCCGCTACCCCGACATCACCACCGCGCCCGGCTCCAACCCCGCGAAGCGCGTGTTGATGCTGGACGCGAGCCCGACCGACCCGCAAGTGCTCTACGCCGCGATCGAGGTCGGCGGCACGATCCGCTCGAGCGACGGGGGCATGAGCTGGGAAAACCTTTCCGACGGGCAATACCTGAACGACGATCCGGTCGATATGCACGGCGTCTTGGCCAGCCGCTGGCGGCCCGGCAACGTCTACGCCATCGGCCGCGCCGGCATGTTCCACAGCGCCGACGGCGGCGATCATTGGCGCCTCGTGCCGCTGGAACCATTGAACGAGAAGGGCCAGATCTACTGCCGCGACATCGCCGAGGTGCCGGGCAATCCGCGCTGCCTCTGGGTCGCGGCCGGCGGCAACTTCCAGAGTGACGTCGGCGTCCTGCTGAATAGCGCCGACGGCGGCGATACCTGGCGCCGGGTCGACATGGGGCTCAAGCCCGAGAACACGCTCTTCGCGCTCGCCTTCGACGAGCGGCGGCCGGAGCGGATGTCGTGCGCCACCAACGCCGGCCAAGTGTTCACCAGCCTCGACGGCGGCGATAGTTGGGCCGACCTGCCACCGCTCCCTTGCGACGGCGGGCAGATCTACGCGCTCGCCCGGGGCTGAACCGCGCGCGAGGGGCGCGATGGCGATGATCATCGATTCCCACGCCCATATCTTCGAGAAGTGGTCGGGCGCCTGCGGCCTGGCCTCGCGGGCGCTCCACTGGCGCTATATTCAGAAGAACGTCACCCGCCCGGCGGCCAAGGTCTATCGCTCGGCCGACGGCGCGCCGGGCGACGCCTCGGCGCTCTCCCGGCCGGGCGAGGGCACTTGGGCCGGTCTCAGCGACGACGTCGACTTTCGCGTCGGACCATATGGCCGACTGGAGTTCGCGATCGACGGCGAGGACCATTACGTTCAGTACATGCCGGTCGGCATGGCCGAGATCGAATCCACGCCGGAATTCATGCTCACGCAGATGAACGCGGCCGGCGTCGATCACTGCGTCCTGCAGGCGGGTTTCGCCTATGGCGCCATGAACGACTACAACGCGCTGGCCCAGAGGCAGTTCCCCGCGCGTTTCACCGGGCTTTTTCATGTCGACGAGGCGCGCGCCGACGAAGCGGGCTGGATGGCCGAGGCGCGCCGCGCGGTGGAGCGACTGGGGCTGCGGGGCCTCTACTATTCGCTGGAGCAATTCAGCCGCTACGGCTTCGACGTCTGGTTCGACGACCGCCGCTTCGATGCTTTCTGGGACCTGATCCAGGGCCACGACCTACCCGTCTTCATCGAGTTCTCCTCGATTCCGAGCTACGACCGGGCCGGTTACATGAACGTCGTCGGGCGCTTCGCCGGCCTACTTGACCGCTTCCCCTCGATCCGCTGGCTGTTGGTGATGGCGCCGCCCGTGCAATATTTCGCAACCGACGGCCGCTGGGACTTCCCCGAGCTGGCGGCGGAGGTCTATGGCCGCGATAACGTCAGCCTGGAGATGTGCTTTCCCATCACCTGGGGCGGCGTCTGGGACTACCCTTACCCGGAAGCGCGAGCGCTGATCCGCGACCTGCGCGACCGTTATGGCGCGGGCAAGCTCGTCTGGGGCTCCGACATGCCCAACCTCGAGCGCTTTTGCACCTATCGCCAGGGCGTCGACTATATTCGCCGCCATTGCGATTTTCTCTCCGCCGAGGAGAAGGATCGAATTCTGGGCGGCAATCTGGCGGACTTGCTGGGAATCGCACCCGGCGGCGCCTAGATCCGCCCCCTCCCCGGCCTCACCCGACCTCCGTCACCGCCTCCCGGCCCAGGGTGATCAGGCGGAGCGTGCCGCCGTCGGTCTCGAAAGTCGTAATCGAGCCGTTGTCGGGGCGGAAGACGCGCACGCGGTCCTCGCCGGTGGCGTGGCCGACGGCGACGTTGATGGCGATGAAATGGCTGAAGATCACCGCATCCCGTTCCAATCCCCTGACATAGTCGACCACGCCCCGGCGCCAGGCCAGCAACTCCGGCGCCACCACGCTCCAGCCGCCGGCCATCACCGAACCGAGCCAGGCGCGGCGCGCCCCCAAATCCACAGCCCCCGAGGGGATCTCGGCCACTTGCCGAGCCACCACCGGCGCCACCCCCCAGCGCGCGGCCAAGGGCGCCGCCGTCTCTCGCGCGCGTAGCAACGGGCTGGTCAGCAGCGCGCATGGGCGCAAGGGCGCCAGTTCCGCCGCCACCGCCTCGGCCTGGGCGCGGCCCAGGTCGTCGAGCCCGGGGTCGAGTTCGGCGTTGAAACCCGCCCCGTCCTTGCCGTGGCGGATCATGTGAATGCGCACCATCGCTCGCTCAATAGAGCTTCGTGCGGAGGCTTTTCTGTACCATGGCCTCGGCCTCCTCGGCCGACGAGCCGTCGGCGACCTGATCGGTGATCATCTGGCCGAGCGTGGGGAGTACCGAGCGTTCGATCCGGTAGTCGTCGTTCCAGAGGCGGGAGCGGCGAAGCGCCTTCGAGCATTGGAACATCACTTCCTCCACCGTCACCTCCAGCGCGCTTCGCGGCACCTTGCCTTGAGCCGCCAGCGGCGCCAGCACGGCGGGATCGCGGACGATCCGCGCGCTACCGTTGACGCGCAGCGTCTCCTCCACCCCCGGGATCATGAAGATCAGTCCGACGCGCGGGTTCTCCACGATGTTGGTGAGGGAGTCGACCCGGTTGTTGCCCCGCCGGTCGGGGATCAGCAGGCGTTTGTCGTCCAAGACCTCGACGAAGCCCGGCGCGTCGCCGCGCGGCGAGACGTCCAGGCGGCCCTCGGCGTCGGCGGTGGCGAGGCAGAGGAAGGGCGAGAGGGCGATGAAGTTGCGGCAGTGTTTCTCCAGCCGGTCGATGCATTTCACGGCCGCGAGCCGGCTCGGCCGGCCATAGATCTCGCCGAGACACCGGGCATCGCGAATTTCGCTGGCGTCGGTCATGTTGGGGGCTCCGAGGGTTCCGTCCGGCGGCCAATCTAGCCCGCCGCCGAGCGCCCGGCAAATCACGCCGCCGGCGCGCTTTTCGTGCTATGAGAGCGCCGCCCGACCGAGGCGCGGCCCGGCGAGCAACGATTTTCGCGGAGGAGGAACGCCACATGTCGGGTCCGGTCACTGTCGAGAGGCGCGGCGAGATCGCCGTCATCACCGTCGACAACCCGCCGGTCAACGCGCTGAGCGCGGCCGTGCGCGATGGCCTGCTGGCGGCCGTGAACGAGGCCCGGGCGGACGACTCGGTCCGCGCCATGGTGCTCCTCGGCGCCGGGCGCACCTTCATCGCCGGCGCCGATATTCGCGAATTCGGCAAGCCCAGGGCGGGGGCGCCGCTCGCCGAGGTCAACCTCACCTATGAGAATTCGCCCAAGCCCATCGTCGCCGCGCTGCACGGCACCGCGCTCGGCGGCGGCCTGGAAGTCGCGCTCTGCTGCCACTATCGCTACGCCGTGCCGAGCGCCCAGGTCGGCCTGCCGGAGGTCAAGCTCGGCCTGATCCCGGGCGCCGGCGGCACCCAGCGCCTGCCGCGCCTGGTCGGCGTCGAGAAGGCGCTGGAGCTGATCACCAGCGGTGATTTCGTCCGCGCGGACCGAGCCGAGTCGCTCGGCATCGTCGACGAGGTGGGCGAGGATCTGGTCGAGGGGGCGGTTCGCTATGCCGAACGGCTGCTGGACGAGGGCGCGCCGGCCAAGCGCATCCGCGACCTGCCGCTCAGCCCCGATCCGGCCGTCTTAGAGGGCTATCGCACCTCGATCGCAAGGCGCGCCCGAGGCTTCAAGGCGCCTTGGGCCTGCATCGACGCGATCGAGGCGGCGACCGCCGGCGACTTCGAGGCCGGCCTGGCGCGGGAGGCGGCGCTGTTCCAGGAGGTGCACGATTCAGCCGAAAGCGCCGCCCAGCGCCACGTCTTCTTCGCCGAGCGCGAGGTCGCCAAGATCCCCGACGTGCCGCGCGAGACCCCGGTGAAGGAAATCCGCAAGGCCGCCGTGATCGGCGCCGGCACCATGGGCGGCGGCATCGCCATGAACTTCGCCAACGCCGCCATCCCCGTCACCGTGCTGGAGCTCGACGCCTCGGCACTGGAGCGCGGCCTCGCCACGTTGCGCGGCAACTACCAGGCGACCGTCGACAAGGGCCGCCTGGCGCGAGCGCGCATGGACGAGCGCCTGGACCTGATCACCACCACCACCAACTACGACGACATCGCCGACGCCGACATCGTGATCGAGGCGGTGTTCGAGGAGATGGAGATCAAAAAAGAGGTTTTTGCCACGCTCTCCCGCGTGGTGAAGCGGGACGCCGTATTGGCCTCCAACACCTCCACCCTCGACATCGACCAGATGGCGGAGGCCACCGAGCGACCCGAACAGGTCGTCGGCATGCACTTTTTCAGCCCGGCCAACGTCATGCGGCTGCTTGAGGTGGTCCGCGGCACCGCGAGCTCGCCCGAGACCATCGCCACCGCGATGAGCCTCGGCCGCCGCCTCGGCAAGATCTCGGTCCTGGTCGGCAACTGCCACGGCTTCGTCGGCAACCGGATGCTGCACGGCTACGCCCGCCAGGCCGCCTTCCTATTGGAAGAAGGCGCGATGCCCGAACAGGTCGACAAGGTGATCTTCGAATTTGGCCTGCCGATGGGCCCCTTCACCATGGGCGACATGGCGGGGCTCGACATCGGCTGGCGCATCCGCAAGGCCACGGCGAAAGACCGGCCAAGCAACCAGCGCTATTCGCCGATCGCCGACAAGATCTGCGAATTGGGCCGTTTCGGCCAGAAGACCGGCGCCGGCTACTACCGCTACGAGGCGGGCAAGCGGACGCCGATCCCGGACCCGGTCGTGGCCGAGTTGATCGCCGAGACCTCGGCCGAGCTCGGCATCGAGCGGCGCGAGATAGACAACGACGAGATCCTGGAGCGCTGCCTGTATCAGCTCGTCAACGTCGGCGCGCAGATCCTGGACGAGGGGATGGCGCTCCGGGCGCTCGACATCGACGTCATCTACATCGCCGGCTACGGCTTCCCGGCCTATCGCGGCGGGCCGATGTTCTGGGCCGACGCAATCGGCCTCGACGAGGTGCTGGCCAAGATCCGCAAGTTCCACGAGGAGCTCGGCGAGGAATGGCGCCCGGCGCCGCTGCTGGAACGCCTGGTCCGCGATGGCAAGAGCTTCGCCGAATATTCGCGCTGAGGCGGTTTCGACCGGGCCAGGTGATTCCGCGTGAGCGGAAATTATCGTCACCGTCCGTGTTGGCGCTGGAGGCTCTCCCACAGCCGGCGACGGCGGTCGGCCTCGGCCAGTAGACGGCGGGCCTCGGCGGCCACGCGGCGGTCCTGGGCCGAGGGTCGCTTCGGCGCCAGTGCCGCGATGATGGCAATTTTCAGTGGCGCCCCCCGCCTGAGCCGGACGCAGCCACCGGTCCGGTAGATCTTCCCATAGAGCTTGATCGTGTCGTATTCCGGCTTCGAGCCCCAGCCCTTCGCCGCGTAATAATGGGTCAGCTCGTGCTCCGTCACCTCGCGGTGAATACGCCTGAGTCGATAGATGATGTAGGCGAGCTGCTCCTGGCTCTGGACGTTGAGCAGCGCCGTGTTGAGCGACCGGCGGAAGGCGGCGGTGAATTCGTGGTGGGTCTCGCAGCCGGCGGCCACGGCCGATACCGGCGCCAACGCGGTCCAGGCCAAGATGAGAACTGCGACGAGGCGGAGCATATCGACATGATCCCACGCAAATCCCGACCTTGTCAGTGACGGCCGACACTCGGGCAAGCGTAACAGAGTTCACGAGACGAGTGTATTCAGGCCGGTCCCGGCTGGCTTCAGCCGGCCCCCGATCGGCGTGCGGCGTCGTCCATCCGTAAGAGCGCCGCCGGGGGCCGGATCACCTCGGTGTCCTCGTCCCTGGCCGGGCTCGGCGGCGGGGCCAGCAGCTTCGGCGCGCCCGGCGGACGGCCCCACTCGATGCGGTCGAAGGCGCCGCAGTTCGGGCAGCTCGCTTGCCAAGTCTCGCCGCGCCAGCCACAGGCGCCGCAGCGCCAGGCGAGGCCGTCACCGAGGTGGGCGGCCCGCTCCAGCCATTCGCGGGCGGCCGCCTCGCCGCCCTCGGCGGCCAGCGCCAACGCGGCGCGCAAGCGATAGACCCGCGCGTCCGGGCCGTCGGCGAGCGCCGCCTCCAACGACTGGCGCGCGTCATCCCAGGCCTCGGCGGCGAGCGCCGTTTGCGCCAGCAACAGCCGGCTTTCGAGGTGATCGGGGCGGCCGGCGACGGTCTGTTTCGCCTCCTTCAGGCGCGAGGCCGCGTCGAGCCCGGCCCACAGTGTCCGCGCCGCGTCGGCCAGTTCCGGGTCGGGCGTCGCCGCCCAGGCGTCGCTCAGCAGGCGCCGTCCGCGCTTGAGGTCGCGGGCGAGGGCATGCAGGCGCACCATCAGCGCTGCCGCGCTGGCGATGTCTGGCACCAGCTCGCGGGCCTTGCCGGCGGCATCCATGGCTTGGCGCGTCTCGCCCGCTTCCAAGTGGTGGCGGGCCCGGCCGATCAGCGCCACGCCGCGCCGCCGGGCGAGCGCCTCACCCCGGATCGCCTTGTGCCGTTGGGCTTCCTCGAGGGTCGCGAGCGCGCCGGCCCAATCCTCCTCCGAAATTTGGATCTGATAGAGCTCGAGCACTGCCCAGGTCGCGTCGGGCCTGAGCGCCAACGCTTCGCGGGCGAGCGTGCGGGCGCGATCGATATCACCGTCGCGCTGCGCCAGGACCAGCAAGCCCCGGGCGCCGAGGAAGGCGCTGTCCGAGTTCTCGCGCAGTCGTTCGAAGTGCTGCTTGGCTCGAGCCTCGTCGCCGTCGAGCTGTGCCGCTTGCGCCGCCAGGAGCTGCGTCAGCGGTTCGCCCTCCAGCAGCATCCGGGCGCGGCGCGCCAGTTTCCCACCCTCGGCTGTATCACCGGCGGCGACGGCGACGAGGCCGCGCGACAGTACCTCGTAGCCGCGTTCGCGACGACGCCGGACGCGATTTCGCCGCCAGGTGCTCGGCCGCAGGCCGATCCATTGCAGGACGCGGAAAATGGCGATCGCCACCGCGATCAGCACCAACAGCGCCGCCAGCGCCACGCCGATCGAGGTTTGGATCCGCCAAGCCGCCAGATCCAGCGTCAGGCGGCCCGGATAGTCGGCGAAATAGGCCGCGAGCCAGGCGACCGCCGCGAGACAGAGAAAATAACCGACGGCGCGGATCATTACCGCCTCACCCGGCGCCGAGAAGCGCGATGGCGCGCGCGCCCAACACATCGAGCGCGCCGTTGGCGGCAAGCCAGGCTTCCGCCTCCGCCCGCCAGGGGGCGAGCGCCTCGCCGGCGCCACCGTCGAGCCCCCGGACCGCCTCCAGCGCGCCGCCGACGTCGCTCCGCTCGAGCCGCGCTTCCGCCCGCGCCAGCGCCGCCTGGGCGTCCTCGCCCGCGACCTCGCCTCGTCGGCGAACGGTGACCAGTCCGGCGATCCGGTGCCACATATAGTCCCACCATTCGTCCTTGCCGGGTCGGCCCTCGGCCTCGAGGCTCGCCTCGATCAGCGGCTGGAAACTGGCGCGCAGCCGCGCCGGCGTGGCGATGCCGCCGGCGGCCTTGGCCTCGAGCGTGGCGAGCGCGGCCGCGATCTCGGCGTCACCCTCGGCGAGTGGGGTGATCGTCGTCAGGACCTTGGCGTAGGCGCGCCCGGATCGGACCGCGTTGTCGAGCTGGCCGACCGCCAGAACCAGGGCTTGGCGGCGCGCCGAATTCCGTATCTCGGCCCGCGCTTCCGTCAAGTCCTTCACGCTTCCGTCCAGGGCATCGAGGCGGCCGGCGAGTGCGGTCGTCTGGTCGACCACGCCCTCGAGCCGGCCCGCCAACGCTTGCGTGCGTTCGGCCGCCTCGCTCTCGCCCGTGGTGGCGGACGCCGGCATGCTCCGAAGCTCGGCGATGGCGCGATCGATGGCCGCGAGACGCGCCGTGAACTCGATCGTATCCGCGGCCCCCGCCTTACCCGCCGCCGCGACGGGCACTGGGCGGGCCTCGATCGCCGTGAGCCGCTTCTCCAGCTCGACGAGGGTGCCGGCGAGCGCGGGATCGGCGGCCGAGGCACCTTGGGCGGCGCCCTTCAGGCTCTTTTCCACCCGGTCCAGGCGACGGGCGAGTTGGCGTGCCGGGGCCGGGTCGCTCGGGGTCAGGGTGGCGACGCGGGCCCCCAGGCTCTCCAATCGCGCTTCCAGCGCCGCCAGCCGCAGCACCCTCGGGTCCTGCAGGAAGTCGGGGAGATAGGGCAGGAGGTACGGCGACGTCGCCGGCCAAATCAACATGCCGACGATGAAGGCGACCAGCAGGGAAGCGATCCAGGCGAGCTTGACGCCGTGACCGCCGAACGGTCCCCGGGATGGCGCGTTCGGGCCGTCTCCGAGGGGCGGCTCGCTCCCCTCGTTCGCCCGGCCGGCGGTGTCGGACCCGGTGAAGGGCGTCTCGGTGGACTCCGCCGAAGTCGTTTCGCTCTTCGTCTCTGCGGGCACGGCCTCGGCGGTCGGATCGTCTTCGGATGGTCCCGGCGTCCTTGCCAATGCGCCCTCCTCCAAGGTTTCGAGCAGGCCTGCCTCGGTCGGTTCGGCCGCGGTTCTTAACGCCCGCCAATGTATTTCCGCCAGCTCCCGCGCCACGGCGGGGGAGAGGCAACAGGCGACGACGTCGCGACACGTGCCCACCAGGTTCGCGCCGCGCACGAGACTAGCAAAGGCGGCGGCGGTGCGCGGCGAAAAAAACAGCGCCGCGTCGATTTGCCCCTCGACGAGCGCGCGCGCGGCCTCGACCGGCAACGTCGCGGCGGTACGCGCCTCGTAGAGCGTGGCGCGGCGCACCTCAAAGCCGGCGGCCCGCAGCGTGCCGGCGAGATCGCCGGCGAGATCGCCGGCCGCGATGTGCAGCACCGCGCCGTCGGCGGGCGTCAGGCGCGATTGGACCAGCGCCGCCAGCGCTTGGACATCGCCGCCCGCGCTCTCCACCGCTTTGAAGCCGAGTTCGCGGGCCGTTCTCGCCGTGGCGTCACCGACGGCGAGGAGCGGCGGCCGAAGCGGCTTGCCGGCAACCCGGGCGAGCGCGCGGACGCCGTTGGCGCTGGTCGCCAGGATCGCCTGGATGCCGTCCAGCTCCAGCGTGACGCTATCGTGGAAGTAGATTTCCAAGAGCGGCGCCCGGACCACCTCGTGACCGAGTCCCTCCAGCCTTTCGACCAGAAGCTGAGCGTCCGCTTGCGCGCGCGTGACCAGGAGACGCATGGCGCCCTCACGGTCCGTCGACGAAGAAGTCCGGTCCCGCGCGGCGCAACAGCTCCAGCCCTGCCTCGCGGCCGAGCGCCGGCCCGTCCGCCGCCGGACCGCGCCGCGAGGTGGCGTGCCGCGCGCGCCCGTCGGGCGAGAGGATCTCGCCCTGGAAGGCGATCAACCCCTCGGCGTCGAGACTGGCGAGGCCGGCGATCGGGGTCCGGCAGGAACCGTCGAGCGCGGCGAGAAAAGCCCGTTCGGTGGCGACGCGAAGCGCCGAGGGCGCATCATCGATGGGTGCCAGCAGCGCCCGCGTGGCCGCGTCGTCGGCGCGGATCTCTATACCGATGGCGCCTTGCGCCACCGCGGGCAAAATCTCCGCCGGCGCCACCGGGACGCCGTACCGGCCGCCGAGGCCGAGGCGCCGGAGCCCCGCCTCGGCCAGCAGCATCGCGTCGGCCTCGCCCGACTCGAAGCGCGCCAAGCGGGTCCCCAGATTGCCCCTGTTCTCGATGATCCGGAGGTCCGGGCGGCAATATAGCGCCTGCGCGCGGCGGCGCAGCGAGGAGGTGGCCAGCACCGCGCCCTCCGCCAGCCCGTCGAGCGTGTCCGCATCCCGCGCCAGCAGGACATCGCGCGGGTCTTCCCGGGGCAAGACGCAGGCAATCTCCATGCCGTCCGGCAGCACCGTCGCCACGTCCTTCATGGAATGGACCGCGAGGTCGATCTCGCCGGCCGCGAGCGCCGCCTCGATCTCCTTGGTGAAGAGGCCCTTGCCGCCGACTTCGCGCAGCGGCTTGTCTTGAATACGGTCGCCGCTGGTGGCTATGGCAACGACGGCGATCGCGCCCCGATCGAGCCCGTGCGCCACGGCCAGGCGGTCGCGCACCTCCTCGGCCTGGGCCAGGGCGAGCGGGCTGCCGCGGGTGCCGATGCGAAGCGTCGGTTGCGGGCTCATGCCCCCGGTGCTAAGCGCTTCGGTGGCTCGGCGCAAGGCGGAATCGGAGCCCGCCCGCCGGCCCCGGGAGAGCCAGGCGTGAACGACCCCACGATCCGCGTCCTCGGCATCGAGACCAGTTGCGACGAAACCGCGGCGGCGCTCGTCAGGGGCGACGGCCGCATCCTCGCCGAGCGGTTGGCGAGCCAGACGGCCGAGCACGCGCCCTACGGCGGCGTGGTGCCGGAGATCGCCGCGCGCGCCCATGTCTCGCGGCTGGACCATCTGATCGCCGATGTGATGGCGGAAGCGAAGCTGCCGTTGGGTGAAATCGACGCGGTCGCCGCGACCGCCGGCCCCGGCCTGATCGGCGGCCTGCTGGTCGGTCTCTCGACGGCGAAGGCGATCGCCTCCATCCTCGCCAAGCCCCTGCTCGCGGTCAACCACCTGGAAGGCCATGCCTTGAGCGCCCGCCTGGTCGCCGAGGTGCCGTTTCCCTATCTGCTGCTGCTGGTCTCGGGCGGGCACTGCCAGTTGCAGCTGGTGCGCGGCGTCGGGCGCTACGATCGCCTGGGCACGACGATCGACGACGCGGTGGGGGAGGCCTTCGACAAGACCGCGATCCTGCTCGGCCTCGGCTTTCCGGGCGGGCCGGCGATCGAGCGGGCGGCGGTGGACGGTCGGGCCGACGCCTATCCGCTGCCCCGCCCGATGCGGGCGCGCGAGGGTGCCAATTTCTCCTTCTCCGGCCTGAAGACGGCGGTGCGCTACCTGCTGGAGCGCGAGCCCGGAGCGCGGCCGGCGGACGTGGCGGCGAGCTTTCAGGCGGCGGTGGTCGAGGTGCTGGTGGACCGCACTCGCCGGGCCATCGCCATGGCCCGCGCGCGCGACGGCGCGACGGCGCATCTGGTCGTCGCCGGCGGTGTCGCCGCCAACCGCGCGATTCGTGGCGCAATGGCGGAGCTCGCAGGCAGCGAAGGCTTGGACCTGGTGGTGCCGCCGCCCCGGCTCTGCACCGACAACGCGGTGATGATCGCCTGGGCCGGGGTGGAGCGCCTGCGTCTCGGGCTGATAGACGACCTCTCGGCACCTGCCCGGGCCCGCTGGCCGCTCGACCCCGACGCCAAGCCCGCGCCCTTCGCGGGCGTCAAGGCATAGCGCTGGGCGTCCGCCCCCGGCGCTATCCGATACCCGCGCGTCGGCGGAAGGCGGGGTCGGCGAGGGAGATCTCCTGGCCGCTCAGGTCGCGCGCCGCCGGGGTGCAAAGATAGACGATGGCCCGCGCGGGATCGTCGAGCGAACCCAGATTCTCGCGGGGAATCCGGCTTACCGGGTTGATCCCCGAGGCGCGGATTTGCACCTGCATGTCGGTGTCAACCGTGCCGGGAGAGAGACCATGGACGCGAATTCCATCGCCGCCGGCCTCCAGCGCCAGCGAGCGCGTCACCATGGCCAAGCCGGCCTTGCCCGCGCAATAGGCGCTCCAGCCCTCGAGGGGGCGGTGGGCGGCGCCGGAGGACAGGTTGATGATGGTCCCCCGACCGGCCGCGCGCATGGCCGCCAGCACGGCATGAATGCAGTTGTAGGCACCGATCAGATTGATCTCGATATTGCGGACCCAGGCCGAGGGATCGCCGTCGCCGAGCCGGCCGATCGGCTCGACCACGCCGGCATTGTTGACCAGTGCCTCGATCGGCCCGAGCCGGTCGCGGGTGGCCCGGACCATGGCCACGACCTGAGCCCAATCGGCGACGTCCGTGGCCATGGCTTCGGCCCGGCCGCCGGCGTCGCGAATTCGCCGGGCGACGGCCTCGGCCTGGGCGCCGTTGCGGGCCGCGAGCATGACCGCCGCGCTCGCCGCGCCCAAGGCCCTCGCCGCGGCGGCGCCGATCCCTCGGCTCGCCCCGGTGACGACGACCACTTGCCCGCCCAACCCATCCATATTCGTCGCTCCCTCGCATTCTCGTCCCTCGGGCGGCGGCGTATGGCGCCGCATTTTCAGGTCCTTGTCGGTTTCGATTGCCGCGCCGTCCCGCTCGGCGGAGGGCGGGCTCAATTCGCGTGGATCCACCAGAGCAGGCCGCCGCCCAGGATCAGGCGGTAGATCACGAAGATCGTGTAGCTGGAGTGGCGCACCCAGAACATCAGGAAGGCGATGGCGAGCAGCGCCGCGACGAAGGCCAGCGCACCGGCCACGAGCACGGATATACCGAACTGGAGATCGCCGCTCGCCGCCACCTCGACCGTGGCGTAGCCGCCGGCGGCGAGGATCGCCGGGATCGACAGCAGCATCGAGAAGCGCGCCGCCGCCGCCCGCTCCATCCCCAGCAGGCGGCCGCCGATGATGCAGGCGCCGGCCCGGCTGGTGCCCGGAACCAGCGCGAAACACTGAATCAGGCCGATGAGCAGCGCGCCGCGCCAGGTCAGCTGGTCGAACGCGCCGGTGGTCCGCCCCGTTAGATCGACGGTATAGAGGACGGCGGCGAAGACGATGGTGGCCCAGGCGATCACCTCGAGCGAGCGCAGCATCTCGTCGATACCGAAGCGGGTCAGAGCCACGCCGGCGACGATCAGCGGGATCGTGCCCACCGCGAGCAGAACCAGGAGCGGCGTGTCCGGCGTCGCCTGGCCGCGGGCCAGCGCCAGGAGCGCGCGCAGCAGGCGGCGAACCTCGTCGCGGAAATAGATCCCCACCGCCCCGAGGGTGCCGACATGGACGGCGATGTCGAGCTCGATCCCCTGGTCCGGCCACTCGGCGATCACCGGCACCAGGATCAGATGGGCCGACGAGCTTATCGGCAGAAATTCGGTGATGCCCTGGACCAGCGCCAGGACGACAATCTGCACCAGCCCGACCGGACCTTCCGCCATGGTGTCCCCTCGTTGGCGCCGTTACCGTCGCATTCGGCAGCGTCCGGTGTTCTTCCTAAGTCCTTTATACCACGGGGATTCTGGTCCGACTCGCGGAATTTAATCTCGATTTGACTCGATAGCCGCTAGACATGCCGTGTCGACGACGAGTTCGCGGAGCAGGCGGCGGAGATCGCCGAAATTTTCGAAGGTCGCGTCGGGCGCCGCCTCGCCCGCGCCGATCGAGACCTCGGGGCGGCGCATCTGCAGCGCCGTGATGCCGAAGCCGCGGGCGCCCTGGATATCTTTCACCGGATCGTCGCCGATCATCCAGACCTCGGCCGGCGAGACGCCGAGCTTGTCGATCACCAGCCGGAAGGGCGCGAAGGCCGGCTTGTCGGCACCCGCCTCCTCCGAGGTCACGACGAAGTCGAAGGCCCCCTCGAGGCCGAAGTAGATCAGCTTGCGGAACTGGATTTGGGCGGTGAGGTCGGTGAGGACCGCCGTCGCGATCCCGGCGCTCCGGAGGTCGCGGACAAAGTCGTCGACCTCCGCGAACAAGCGCGCATGCGCCAGAAAGGCCCGCCAGTAGGTCTGCTCCAGGTCCAGGCTGGTCAGCGGCCGGCTCTTCATGCCGAGTAATTCGACGGCGCGGTGGTAGTAGAGCAATCGGTTGTGGGAGCTCGCGGTATCGCCCAACTGCGACTTCACCGCCGCGCGCCCTCGTGCCACCGCCTCGCGGAACGCCCCTCGCTCGACGCCCAGCAATTGGACCGCCTTCTCCTCGACGATCTCGCTCGCCGCCTCATGCGCGGGTGCGTAGGCGTAAAGGGTGTCGTCGAAATCGAGGATCACCGCGGCCGGCGCCTTGGCCAGCGCATCCGGGGTCAATCGCTTCACCGCCATGTTCGGTCCCTCAACGCTTGCTCGATCTCGACCAAGGTGACGAGCTGCATGATACCGCCCATTCGCCCGCTCCATGTCGGCGAGCGGTCCAACAGCTCGTCAAGCCGGGGTACCAGCATTTGCGCGGCGAGCGCGATATCCGCCGCCGCCACCTCGCCGTCGACCGTGAAGGCGACCGTGGCCTCGTGGTCGATCTCCTCGACATCGACCCTGAGGCCGCAGACCCCGATCAGGACTCGCGACAACTGTTCGTAGTAGAGCCCTTCGCGCAGCCGGACGTGCAGCTTCACCCGGGTTTCGTCGATTCCCCGCTCGTCGCGGAGCATATCGGGGTGGACCGGCAGGAGGGTGAAGACGAGGTCGGCGTGGCGTGCCTGGGGCTGGATGTAACGCGCGCCGTCAGGTCGGCGGCGTTCGATCGAGGCGGTGACCGCCGCCGGATCATGCCCGCGCTCGCCGACGTCGCGGGCGATCTTCCAATGGCGACGCAGGTCTTCCTCGGTGGCGACGAAGATGGCGAGGTCGAGGCGGCTCCGGAGCTCCGGCGGATAGAGCGTGTGCAAGCCGGAGACGATGACCACGTCGTTCGGCGGGATCACCTCGGGCGCCGTGAACCGCCCGGTGGCGTGATCGTAGCGCCGGGCGACGACCCGGCGACCCTCGATCATGCCGAGCGCGTCCTCGGTGAACCGCCGGAGGTCGTTGGCGCGTGGGTCGAGATGGGTCAGCGCGCGCCACATCGGCTCCTGCCGTTCCCAGTTGTGATAGTCGTCGCCGGTGACATGGGTCACCGCCCGCTCGCCGAAGAGCCCGGCGATCGCCAACGCCAATGTGCTCTTGCCGGTGCCGGAATCGCCGGCAATGCCGATCGCCAGCGGGCGGCGGCCGAGCCGGTGGAAGTCGTTGCCGGTGATCCCGCGCCGGTACATGCCCACCGCCAACACGACCCCGAGCGCGGTGACCAGGGTGAGCCAGAGCGAGCGCGCGTGCGGCGTCACATGGGCGGCGAACTCCGCCCCCTGCCAGGTGTAGTCGAGGCCGAGGAACGGCACCCCGGCGCCCTGCGAATAGAGCAGGTGATAGGGGATCAGCAGCAGCGCGAAGACGCTGGTCAGGAAGACGGCGTTGCCGCCCACTCGGAGCTGGTGGAGGGCGAGGAAAGGCAGCACCCAGAGGTACCAGCCGACCGAGGCCGGCGTCATCAAGACGACGACGACGAAGACGACGCCGAGGATCGCCAACAGCAGCTCGAAATTCTGCCGGCGAAACCGCCAGACGACGTAGAGCACCAGGAGATAGACCAAGGGCGTCAGATAGATGCCGAGGCCCGGCGCGAGGTCGATCGAGAGCTGATAGACCTTGCCGATCTCACGGCTGCCGAAGACCATCTGGGTGAAGCCGGGCGAGAGTAGCCAAGGCCCCTGGGCCGCCAGCAAGGTGGCGGCGGCGGCGGCGGCGAAGGGGATCGCCAGGTCGCGCGTCCGCTTGTTGACCCAGAGGTAGAGCAGCAGGAAGGGTGCCGCGAGCACCATCGACAGCTTGGCGACGATGGCGAGGCCGGTGGCGATGCCGGCGGCATGCGGCCTGGCGCTCTTCAGATAGAGCAGCGCGCCGAGCAGAAAGGCGACCGGCACCACGTCGGTCTGGCCGTGCCAATAGGTGATGTAGAAGGAGAAGGGCGAAAGCCAGTAGAAGATCAGGATCTCGCGCGGACGGTCGTCGACGATTCGGGTCAGCAACAGCAGTGCCCAGACGTCGGCGAACAACAGGCTCGCGCGGAATCCGACGCCGGCCAGATAGTCGATATTCAGCAGTTGATCGGCCAGCATCCCGACGGCGACCGACGGCAGGTGCGCCAGCAGCATAACGGTGCCATAGGGAAAGGCGAGCGCATCGCCGCCCTGGGCGATGAAGTCGGTCCAGGGGTCCGCGCTCGGCGAGGTCACCAGGAATTGGACGAAGGGCAGGAACCATTCTCGCTGCACCTCCGGCACCACCAGGGCGACGAGCAGCAGCTTCGCCACCAAGCCCGCCCGGAAGAGCGGCTGTCGCGAGAGCGCCTTCAGGTCCATCACGGCAAGCCTGGCGCGCGCGAGCTTCGGATCAGCGCCAAAGCTCGGGCGCCTTGGTGCAGACCGCCTCGGCCCGGATGCCGCGGTTCGCCAGCAGTCGCCGCATGTCGGCGATTTCGGAGGTCTCGCGCCCCTGCAATTCGGGCGAGACCAGGCAGAGGCGGAAACCGGCGGCCTGCAATGATTCGGCCTCAGCACGGCACAGCGGGAACTTGGTGAAACAGTCGACCCAGGCCCACTCGATCATGCCGGCGAGCGCCAGCGCGGTATCGAGCGTCTCGTATTCCGACACGCGGACGGCGCAGCGCCTCTCGCCCGCCCGTGCGGTGCGGATCAAGAATGGGAAGGACTGGTCGAGGAAGAAGAAATTTTCAATTCCCTCGGCCGCCACCGCCGCCAGCACGTGCGTCTCCAGCCCTTCTTCCTTGACGTTCAGGATCAAGGTGCCGTGCGCATAGGCTTGAAGCCAGTCCTCGAACCGCTCACCGACGACGAAGGGGTCGTGGTGGATCACCAAGTCGTCGCCCTGGCTGCGGATGTCGACTTCGATGCCGAGCTCGCGCGGTGTCGCCTCCAGCTCGGCCCGGGTGTTGCGGCGATGGCGGATCAGGATCATGCGGCTTCCCTCAAGCGCCGGCGGAGTTCCAGGCTGTAGCTCATGGTGCGGTGGATGAAGCGCGCCTTGGCCTTCCAGTCGACGTTCCAGCGCGAGATGCCGTGCGCCCGCGGGCCGAAGCGGACGGGAAAGCGCCGCACCTCCAGGCCGGCGATCCGGGCCTGATAATAGGCGTAGAGATCGAGCGAGAAATCCCCCGGCGGCGCCCGCCAGCTCTCGAAGAAGGCGCGGGGGAACATGGTCGGTTGGGCGTTGATGTCCCACATCGCGCGCGCCAGCAGCATGGTCTCGAAGGCGGCCATGCCCACAGTGAAGGCGACGTCGGCCAGCGGCCGGCCGAAGCGGCGGCCCTTGACGAAAAGCTGCTCGGGCCGCACCGCCGCCTCGAACAGCGCCAGGCCCCTGAGCGCGTCCTCCGGATCGGTCTGCATATCGGCGTGGGTCCAGGCGAGGATGTCGCCCTTGGCCACGGCGAGCCCGGCGAGGACGCCGTTGCCGTAGCCCTGGTTGATCTCGACGCGGGTGGTTTCGAGGAAGCCGTGTTCCCGCGCCGCGGCCGCCAGAATCGCGTCGCTGCCGTCGGCGGAGCCGTTGTCCACCAGCACGACCTCGACGTCGTCATGGCCCATCACCTCGGCCAGGCGGCCGATCAGCAGCGGCAGGTTGGCCGCCTCGTTGTAGCAGGGGATGACCAGCGACAGGGCCGTCACGGGCGACCTCCGGGCAAGCACCGCGAATCGCGGACCAAGGGTAGCATATCGACGCTGACGAGCCGCCACTCGGCACCCTTCGTCTCGAGGGTGTGGGATCGCCCGGGTCCAAGGGCAAAGAGGTCACCGTGAGATGATGGGCGCACGCCGCGCCTCGCGATTGCTGCTCGAGGACTCCCGGACGTCGGAGGCGATAGACTGGCCTCGGACCAACGCGCCCGAGTTGCGGGGAGATCGCCTTTCATGTCGATGCTGGTAATCGAGAACTGTCGGCTGCTGGATCCCGCCCGGGGCGAGGCGGTCGAGCGGGCCCATGTGCTGGTGGAAGACGACCGCATCCGCGAAATCGCCACCAGGCGGATCCGCGCCGGCCGGATCCGGCGCCTGAACGCCGAGGGCCGCACGCTGATCCCGGGCTTGATCGACGCTCATGTCCACCTCATCGCCACCAGCCTCGACCTCGGCCAGATCGATCGGGAAAGCGCAATGCTGACCGGCGCCCGCGCGCGGCTGATCATGGAGGCCATGCTGGACCGCGGCTTCACCACGGTGCGCGACGCGGGCGGCGCCGATTGGGGCCTCGCCAAGGCGGTCGAGGCCGGCCTGATCCGGGGCCCCCGCGTCTTCTTCGCCGGCCATGCCTTGAGCCAGACCGGCGGTCACGGCGATTTTCGCCCCCTCACCTGGTCGGGCGACGGTTGCCCGGCCTGCGCCGGCGAGACCTTCGCCGTCATCGCCGATGGGGTCGACGCGGTGCGCAAGGCGGCCAGGGAGGAGCTGCGCCGCGGCGCGCACCAGATCAAGATCATGGCCTCGGGTGGCGTCGCCTCGCCCAGCGATCCGATCTGGAACCTGCAGTATTCGGAGGAGGAGATCGCCGCCGCCGTCTGGGAGGCCAAGTCGTGGAAGACTTACGTCATGGCGCACGCCTATACGCCCGAGGCGATCGGGCGCGCCGTCCGCCTCGGCGTCCGCTCGATCGAGCACGGCAACCTGCTCGACGGCGACACCGCCCGGCTGATGGCCAGCCGGGGCGCCTTCCTGGTGCCGACGCTCGCCACCTACGAGGCGCTGGCGCGGGACGGTGAACGATTGGGCTTCCCCGCCGCCTCGATCGCCAAGATCGAGGACGTGCGCGAAGTCGGCCTGCGCAGCCTGGAGATCGCCCGCGAGGCCGGCGTCGAGACCGGCTACGGCACCGACCTCCTGGGCGCATGCCACGAGCATCAGTCCGACGAGTTCACCATCCGCGCTCGGGTCTTGGCGCCGCTGGAGGTGCTGCGGAGCGCCACCTCGACCAATGCCCGGCTGCTGAACCGGGCCGGCGAGCTCGGCACCATCGCCGAGGGCGCAATCGCCGATCTGTTGCTGGTCGACGGCGATCCCTTGCGCGATTTGGCCCTGTTGCAGGGCCAAGGCCGGCACCTGAGCCTGATCATGCAGGGCGGGCGACTCCACAAATCGACCTTGGACTAGGGAGACGGCGCGTCATGGCGAAGCTGCGAAAAGCGATGATCTCGGCCGCCCAGCCGGAGGCGGTGGAGGCCGGCGCGGTGGTGCTGCAAAGGGGCGGCAACGCGGTCGACGCGGCGATGGCCTGCGCCCTGGTACAGGGCGTGGTCGATCCGCAGATGTGCGGCATCGCCGGCTTCGGCAGCCTGCAGGTCCATCTGCCCGAGCGCGGCGTCCATGAATGCATCGACTTCCACGGCAAGACACCCGCCGCCGCCACCGAGGGCATGTGGGAGAAGCTGGTCATCAGCGAAACGCGGGACGGCTTCGGCTTCATCCTGGAGGGCCGGGTGAACGAGGTCGGCCATCAGTCGATTACCGTGCCCGGCAGCCTCTTGGCCTACCACGAGGCGCAGAGCGAATGGGGTACCTGGGACTGGGCCGATATCGTCCAGCCGGCGATAGAGCAGGCCGAGCGAGGCTTTGCCGTCCGCCCCCACGTCTACAATTGGTGGACCGAGCCGGGCCTCTTCGACCGACTGGAGACGACCGATAGGCTGCGTCACACCGAGGACGGGCGGCGGATCTATTTCCATCCCGACGGCACGCTCAAGCGGCCGGGCGAGCGGGTCGAGAACCCCGACATGGCGCGCACGCTGCGGCGGATCGCCGATGGCGGGGCCGAGGTCTTCTATAGCGGCGAGATCGCCGAGGAGATCGTGGCCGACATGAAGGCGAACGGGGGCCTGCTGAGCGCCCGGGACCTCGCCGACTTTCGCACCACGCGCACGGCGCCGCTGCGGGGCACCTACCGGGATTTCGAGATCGCCACCAACCAGCCCCCCGGCGGCGGCATCATGGTGCTGCAGATGCTGAACACGCTGGAGAATTTCGATCTCGCCAGCCTCGGCCACAACGCGGCGGAATACCTGCGCGTCGTCGCCGAGGCGATGAAGCTCGCCACCATCGACAAGGAGGCCCGCGTGGGCGATCCCGCCTTCGTCGAGGTGCCGGTCGAGGAGCTGTGCGGCAAGGCCTACGCGGCCGAGCTCGCGACGCGGATCCGGCTCAGGCAGAAGGCGCACGTGAGCCGGCTCCAGGGCCCGGCGGAATCCAAGCAGACCACCCAGGTCTCGGTCGTCGACCGGGACGGCAACGCGGTCTCGATGACCCATTCCCTCGGCATGCCGTCGGGCGTGATCACGCCGGGTTTGGGCTTCATGTACAACGGCTGCATGTCGGTGTTCGATCCCCGGCCGGGCCGGGCCGGCTCGATCGCGCCGGGCAAGAGCCGCTTCAGCGCCATCTGCCCCTCGATGGTCTTCCGTGACGGCGAGACCCGCCTCGTCATCGGCGCGCCGGGCGGCACCCAGATCGTCATGGGCGTGTTGCAGGCGATGCTCAACGTCTTGGAGTTCGACATGGGAATCGTCGAGGCCATCGTGGCGCCGCGCTTCTCCGCCACCAGCGACGTGCTCGAGGTCTCCAACCGCATCCCGCGCTACGTGACCGACGTGCTGAAGGGGCAGGGCTACGAGATCGGCCGCTCTCACCTGAGCTATCCCTTCGCCGGCGTGCACGGCATTCGGATCGACGACGGCATGCCCACCGGCTTCGCCGACCCCAACCACGACGGCATGGCGCTGGGCGTGTGATACCAAACGACGTAAGTCCCGACCGCCCCGCCGTGGCGGTCGAGATTGGACGCCATCACCTATCCGTATACGAACAACAGGACGGCGACGATGATCACCAGACCGGTGACCCAGATCCAGGTCGGCAATCCCTCGCGTATCGGCGCGGGCGCCGCGAGCGGCGTCTCGAGCGCGTCCTCCTCGAGCGTGGGCGGCGCGGCCCCCGGGGCGAGGGCGGCCGGCGTCACGGCCGCGGCGGGCACCTGGGCCGCCCGCGCGCTGAAGCTGGTGAAGAACTCGTCGGCGAGCTTGCGGGCGGTGCCGTCGATCAGGCGCGAGCCGAGCTGGGCCAGCTTGCCGCCGACGGCGGCCTGGGCCTGGTAGCTCAGGATCGTCATGTCGCCGTCCTCGTCGAGCCTCACCTTGGCGCCGCCCTTGGCGAAGCCGGCCGCGCCCCCCTTGCCCTCACCAGTGATGGTGTAGCTGTTCGGTGGATCGAGCTCGGAGAGCGTGACCTCGCCCTTGAACTTGACCTTCACCGGGCCGACCTTGGAGGTCACCGTGGCCTCGAAATGGGTGTCGTCCTTCTTCTCGAGGGTGTCGCAACCCGGGATACAGTCCTTCAAGACAGCCGGATCGTTGAGCGCCGCCCACACCTGCATCCGGCTAGCCGGAATGCGATATTCGCCGGTCAGTTCCATCGCCGGATCTCGCTTTCGTGTTGTCGCCGTTGGGGCCAGGGTAGTCCCGCCTCCCGGGGCCGACAAGCGACGCGACGCAACGGCCTCGGTGCCCGACAGATAAGTCCTCGAAGCCGGCCCCCTCCCCCGACTTCCTCCGCTGGCCAAACCGCCCCGCGGTTGCCTCGCCAACTTCGGGACAAAACAGGAACATATGGCGGTATGTCAAGCGCGTCATTTTGGTGGCGGGCGCGCGGTCTTGATCGTCGCGGCGCCGACACTACATCTAGCGTATGGCGGCGCCCTCGGGGCCGCCGGCGGAGGCCGCTTCGGCTCCGCGGGTACATGACGAAGCCATGCTTGCTCGCGCTGGAGGAGGTGGTTCGATGAACCGTTTGTCTGCGTTCAACTCTCCGTTGCTGCTCGGATTCGATCATTTCGAGCGCATTCTCGAGCGGGCCACCAAGGCCGGCAGCGACGGCTATCCCCCTTACAACATCGAGCGGGTCGGCGAGAACGGTCTCCGCATCGTGCTGGCGGTGGCCGGCTTCGGCGAGGAGGACCTCAAGATCACGCTGGAGGACAACCAGCTGATGATCCGCGGCAAGCAGGGCGAGGAGGGCGAGGAGGCTGGCAGGATCTACCTCCATCGCGGCATCGCCGCCCGCCAGTTCCAGCGCGCCTTCGTGCTGGCCGAGGGCATCGAGGTCGCCGGGGCAGAGCTCGACAAGGGCCTGCTGGCGATCGACTTGGTCCGTCCGGCACCGACCCCCAACGTCCGCACCATCGAGATCGGTGGGGGATCGGGGCGCGGCGGCGCCGGCAAGTCCATCGATCTCAAGCGCGCGTGAACGCCCGCGCCAGCTCGCGAACGGATGTGTAGCCGAGGGGTGAATGAGATGCGAAAGCCCGACACGAGGACGGCGGACCGATCCGTCGTCACCATGCAACAGCTCTTCCAAATCGGCCTGAGCGAAATTGCCTACGTCAAGGCGGTGGACGACGAGAGCGGCCGCAACTACGCGATCCATACGGCCGACGGCAACGAGATCGCGCACTTCGCCGACCGCGACGTCGCCTTCGCGGCCTGCCGCCAGCACGACCTGGAGCCGGTCAGCGTCCACTGACCGCCGCGCGTTCTGCCCAGGCCACCCGGCACGGCGACCACCGCCACGAAACGGGCGCCCGGCGCGCCTGAGCGAAGCGAAGGACATTTTCACGGGGACTCACTCGAGGCGGGCGCTCACCGCCTCGGAAAGCACCGTGTGGAGGCCGCCGCCGTCGGCGCCCGGCCGCAGCAGGCGGTATTGCGCGCTATAGCGACCCGCCGGCCAGGTTTTGCCGCTGCGCCTGCGCGAGCCGATGTAATGGCGCTGGATCGCTCGGTTCTTGCTTGCAGGGGGAAACCGCTTCTCGGCCAGGACGCGACCCGCCGGCGCCACCATCCGCATGACCTCGACGTCGCCGCTGCGAAGGCCGAAAACCTCGACCCAGAAGAACAGCTTACTGCCGCCGGCGGCCAGCTCCCCCTGGCGATAGGCGCCGGCGCGGACCTTGTCCCATTCGGGTTGCTCGAGGCTGAAGCCGGCGCCGAGCAGACCGCTGAATCGGTAGCCGAGCCGCGCCATCGTCTCCCGTGACCAAAGCGGCTCGGCCCCCGACATGCCGTCGCAAGCCCCATCGGCGAGGCGTCCGGTGTAGGGGTCGACCGGCCGCTTCTTCACAGCCACGCCGAAGTGGAGAGGCGGGAAATCCGTCCGGCCGGAGAGCCCGATCCGGCCCAGCACATGGCCGGCCTCGACCCGCTCCCCCACGGTCACGCGAATGGAGCCCTTCCGCATATGGCAATAGAGGCTCGTCCAACCGCCGCCGTGAGAGATTCCGACGCCGTTGCCGCATTTGCGCGTCAGGGCCGGATCGCGACCGCCGTCGTCCGCCATGCCGTCGCGGGCCGAGACGACGCGACCAGCCGCCGCCGCCAGGACGTCGACGCCTCGCGCCATCTCCGCCAGGTTGCGCACGCGAATGTCGGTGCCCCGGTGACCGTCATAGGTGAGCGGGCCGCAGGTGAAGTCCCGCGCCAGCGGGCCGGGATCCACGTCGACGTGGTTCTGCACGAAG
Organism: Alphaproteobacteria bacterium; assembly: GCA_965225945.1. Lineage (GTDB taxonomy): Bacteria > Pseudomonadota > Alphaproteobacteria > JASLMY01. Next base: position 128,257 of record CBDDBZ010000025.1, read on the forward strand.
CAGTCTCGGCCCGGCTCGCAGTCGAGGGGAAAGCGAAAACTCGGTGGCTCGGCCGCGAGAGGGGCGGACACCACCAGTAGCAGCGCGCACGGAAGCGCCGGCCAGCGGCGCCGGCCCGCCCCAAGCCGCCCAGGGGCCGCATTATTCGCCGTTTCGGCGGTGTGAAAAAGTAGGCTCAATTCGTGAATTGTATGCGTCACCTTGTTACGGCGGCGGCGAGGCAGGCTCGGTCATTGGCGCCGGGGGCGAGGCCGACGAGGTGGAACCAGCTCAGGTAGTTGTCCAGATAGCGGGTGGCGATGCCGCGGCGGGGACGCAGGAAGTCCTTCAACCGGCTGTGGCGGCTGTTCACCGTCTGCACATGCAGATCGCCCCGAACCCGTTCCCCCATCGAGCGGTTGAGTGCTTCGTGGCTCACCCCGAGCGCGGCGGCGCACGGTGGGTAGCTCGCGCCGCCGTCGGAGACCAGCAGGGCGTCCTTCGCGACCACCGGGTCGAGGGCAGCCGTGAGCGCCGCCGCATCGACCCTGGGCAGCACCGCGCTGACCGTCGTTCCGCTCTGGTCCGCCGCCATGAGAACCGGTACCTGCTCGCGCGAGAGGCCGCGCTTCTTCGCCTTGCCGCCCCGCCGCCGTGCCTTGCGCCCCAGCCCGCGCGCGCCCTTCCGGCTCTCCAGGACGTAGGTCTCGTCCGCTTCCACGATCCCCTTGAGCACCTCCGAATCGCTCCGCGCCGCCGCCAGAAACCGGTGACGCCAGCGGAACGCCGTGCTCACCGCCACGTCGCAGCGCGCCGCCGACGCCTTCACCGTCTCCCCCTTCGCCAGCGACGCCCCGAACGACAGCCAGCGTTCCTTGTGGTGCAAGCCCGACAGCGGCGTACCGCTCAGCGCGTTGAAGGTCCTGCCGCAGCCCTTGCACTGGTAGCGCCGCAGACCCCGCGCCATACCGCGCGAAACCGCCCCTTCGCTCGCGCAGTGCGGACAGCGCCGGGCCTCGTCCACACCAAGCTCGATCGCGGCCTTCGATGCCTCGCCCTCGCTCCGGCCCGACAGCACCGCGAGCGCCTCGCGCCGCTGCGCGCGCGTCAGCCCGCGCGCCGCCGAAAGCCACACCTGGAAACCCTTGCCGTCCATAACCCAACCTCCTGACGTTCCAGGCACTCTATCACTAATGCATACAATTCACGAATTGAGCCAAAAAGTATCCCGAGTAAAGCGAAGAAGTTTTTCACAAGGAACTTATTCGTGGCCTGGCACACTGGTATCGGTCAAAAGCGCGTAGATCGCGTCCGCCTGTTCGGAACCCCGGAGCTTGCGACAGAACTCCTGGTCGCGCAGCAGACGAGAGATCCGCGCCAATGCCTTCAGGTGGTCGGCGCCGGCGCTCTCGGGCGCCAGCAACAGGAAGATGAGGTCGACCGGCTCGTCGTCGATCGCATCGAAGTCGATCGGCGTCTCCAGGCGGGCGAAGAGGCCGTGGGGGCGCGCCAGCTCGCCGAGTTTGCCGTGCGGGATGGCGATGCCCTGGCCGACACCGGTGGTGCCGAGGCGCTCGCGCTCCAGCAGCACGTCGAAGATCTGCCGCTCATCGAGGCCGGTGAGCGCCGCGGCCCGATTCGAAAGCTCCTGCAGCACCTGCTTCTTGCTGCCCGCCTTGAGGTTGGGGACGACGGCGTCCTGCGCCAGAAGCGCGTCCATCTCCATCTCGACGAACCTCCTACTCGCCCTCGTCTGCCTGACGGGAGGGGTCGATCCAGCCGATGTGACCGTCGGCGCGGCGGTAGACCACGTTGAAGCTCCCGGTGCCGCCGTTGCGGAACATCAGCACCGGCAAATCGGCGAGATCCATCCGCATCACCGCCTCGCCGACGCTCAACCTGTCGATCTGCGTGGTCCGCTCGGCGACGATCACCGGCTGAAAGGTCTCCAGGACCTCCTCCTCCTCGGCCTCGGGCGCCAGCACGTAGTCCCGCGCGGTCTCGACCGGGCGGGCCGCGTCGCGCTGGCGATTGTGATGATCGCGCAACCGCCGCTTATAGCGCCGAAGCTGCTTCTCCAGCCGGTCGCTCGCGGCATCGAAACCCGCCGTGAGTTCATCGGCCTCGGCGTGGCTATGGGCATGAATGCCGTGCCCCACGTGGACGGAGCAATCGGCCCGAATCGAGGTCGAGCCCGAGCGCGAGAAGACCACGTGAGCCTCGATCGGATTGCCGAAGTATCTCTCGACCGCCTTGGACAGACGCGATTCGACATGGCTGCGAAGCTGCTCCGAAATCTCGAGCTGCTTTCCTGATATCTGAATTTGCATCGTTCCCGTGGAAGCTAGGGCGCGCCGCCTCGTCATCCGCGCGCGTTGGTCGCGCTCGCGAGGCGCCGGAACATATGGCGGCGCCCGGTGCCTGTCAACCAGCCTCCCAAAGCGACGCACGCTTGATTCGCCGCCGCTGGACGGAAGACGGAATCGCCATCGATTCGCGGTATTTGGCGACGGTGCGCCGCGCGATGTCGGCCCCGGATTCACGCAACAGGGTGACCAGGCGATCGTCGGAATGCACCGCGCCGCCATCCTCGCCGTCGATCAGCGCCCGGATGCGGTGCTTCACCGCCTCGGCCGAAAGGGCATCGCCCCCCGCCGCCGAGGCGATCGCCGAGGTGAAGAAATACTTCAGCTCGAAGATCCCTCTGGGCGTCTCGACGTATTTGTTCGAGGTCACCCGCGAGATGGTGCTTTCGTGCATCTCGATCGCTTCGGCCACGGTGCGCAAATTGAGCGGACGCAGCAAATCGACACCATGCTCCAGAAAGCCCTCCTGCTGACGGACGATCTCGCTCGAGACCTTGAGGATCGTACGGGCTCGCTGGTCGAGCGACTTCACTAGCCAATTGGCGTTGTTGAGGCACTCCGTGAGATAGGCGCGCTCGGTGCTGCCGCGATCCATGTGGCGGACGAGCGCGCTATAGCGCGCGTTCACCAGCACCCTGGGCAGGGTCTCGGTGTTGAGCTCGATCCGCCAGGCGCCGTCCGGCTCACGGCGCACCAGGACGTCCGGCACGATCGGCGCCGCGACCGCGTAATCGAACAGAAGACCCGGCTTGGGGTTAAGGGCGCGAATTTCGCCGATCATCTCCGCCATGTCCTCGGCGTCGACCGCGCAGAGCCGCCTCAGCGCGTCGAAATCGTGTCGGGCCAGCAAGTCGAGATGGTCCAGCAGCGTCCGCATCGCCGGATCGAGGCGATCCCGTTCGCCGAGTTGCAGCGCCAGGCATTCCGCCAGATTGCGCGCGCCGATGCCGATCGGGTCCATCTGTTGCAGCGCGGCCAGCACCGTCTCGACGCGTCGGGCCGGACAGCCGAGCTTGGCCGCGACTTCGCCGACGTCCTCGGTCAGGTAGCCGGCTTCATCCAGGCTCTCGACCAAATGGGCGCCGATCAGACGGTCGACCGGATCCTCCAGGCCGGTGTTGATCTGGCCGAGCAGGTGCTCCTTCAGTAAAATCGCCGCGTCGGGAGCGGCATCGATGCCGCCGCCCTCACCCTCGTAGTTCCCGCCACCGCCGAGGCCGCTCCAGGCCGCGCGCTCCAGCTCGGCCGCCGCGCCGCCGCCATGTTCGATAGCTTCGCCATGGGTGAAGCCGTTCTCGTCGTCGGTGTCGAGTGGCGCCTCGGCCTCGGCGGTGCCGCCGGAATAGTCGACGTGGTCGACCTCGATCTCGCCCATCGCCTCGACCGCGCTCTCGCCACCGCCCGCCCCGGCCGGCGTCTCGCCCTCGACCGCCGGCTCCCCCTCCGCGCGTTCCAGCACCGGATTTTGTTCGAGCTCCCGCTCGACGAAGGCATCGAGCTCCAGGTTGGTGAGTTGCAGCAGCTTGATCGCCTGCTGCAACTGCGGCGTCATCACCAGGGACTGGGAGGTACGAAGCTCCTGCTTTTGGGATAGCGCCATCCTCGGGCTCTCCGGTCCCTATCGCGCGCACGAGCGGCCCGGCGCGCCGCTCGAATTACGGTCGGAATTTAGGATACGTCTCCCGGACGCGCATTCCAAGAAAGCGGGGGACCGGCGGGCGCCGGCGAGGAAGCGGGGGTGCATCGTCATCGACCGGTTATCCACCGGAGTGACTTAACATTCAGGTAACGGCGGGTCCGGGCTCAGGAGTGGGCGAAGATGTCGACGTCTTGCCAGCCCGCGAGATCCAGCTCCGCGCGTGTCGGCAGGAAGCGGAAGCAGGCCTCCGCCAGATGGCGCCGGCCTTCGCGCTCCAGCCGTTGCTCCAACTCGGCGTGCAGTCGGTGGAGGTGGAGCACGTCGCTCGCGGCGTAGCGAAGCTGATCCTCCGTCAGTTCCCGGGCACCCCAATCGGTCTGCTGCTGCTGCTTGGAAATGTCGATGCCGAGGAGCTCGTGGCAGAGGTCCTTGAGACCGTGCCGGTCGGTGAAGGTGCGAACCAGCTTGGAGGCGATCTTGGTGCAGTAGACCGGCGCGCAGGCGACACCCAGATAGTGCCGCAGCACCGCGACGTCGAAGCGGGCGAAATGAAACAGCTTCACGACCGAATCGTCGGCCAACAGGCGCACCAAGTTCGGAGCCTGGTAGCGGCCATCGGAAAACCGCACCAGATGACATTCGCCATCGCCGCCCGAGAGCTGCACCAGACAGAGCCGGTCGCGGTGCGGGTCGAGCCCCATGGTCTCGCTGTCGATCGCGACCATGTCGGCGAAGTCTAGCCCCGAGGGCAGGTCGTGCTCGTGCAGATGGATATTCATCTGGGCATTTACCGCGCCGATCCCGCCGTGTCCGTCCGTGGCGCGACTCCGCGCGCCGGGAAGCGTGCGGCTGGTGCCCAGGAGAAGACTCGAACTTCCACGAGGTTACCCTCACTAGCACCTGAAGCTAGCGCGTCTACCAATTCCGCCACCTGGGCGACGGCCCCCCATATCGCCGAAGCCCCAGGCTGTCAACCGGTCGGCTGTCAACCGGTCGATCGCCGCCGGTCGAGTGCCACCCTGGCGCCGGCGGCGCGGTCAGCGCGGCGTGATCACCATGGTCATCTGCCGTCCCTCCATCTTGGGGAACTGCTCGACCTTGGAGATCTGCTCCAAATCGTCGCGCACGCGCTCGAGGACCCGCATCCCGAGGTTCTGGTGCGCCATCTCGCGGCCGCGAAAGCGCAAGGTGACCTTCACCTTGTCGCCCTCGTGCAGAAACTTGAGCATCGAGCGCATCTTCACATCGTAATCGTGCCGATCGATGTTCGGACGCATTTTGATTTCCTTGACTTCGATGGTCTTCTGCTTCTTGCGCGCCTCGTTGGCACGCTTCTGCGCCTTGTACTTGAACTTGCCGAAATCCAGGATCTTGCAAACCGGGGGATCGGCGTTCGGCGAGATCTCGACCAGATCCAGGCCCGCGTTCTCGGCCCGGTCCATGGCGTCGTCGGTCGCGACGACGCCGACGTTTTCTCCGGTCTCGTCGATGAGGCGGACTTGCTCCACGTCGATTTGACCATTCACGCGTGGCCCTTCACGGGGCGGCGGCGCCGTAATGAAGTGTCGAACTATCTATCCAACTCCTTGCTGTTCGCAGAGACGATCTCACGAAACGGAGCCCCATGGCCAGCCCGAAGGCTGGTCCCACGGTTTCCGACCGGGCTTCGGATCAGGCCCGCGCCTCGTCCGGTGGCCTCGCTTCGCCGACTAATTTAACGACCGCCCCGTCGAGCGCAAGTATCTCTTGCGCCTTCGAGCCCAGCCGCCTGACCGCGAGCGTGCGCTCGGCGGCCTCGCGACGCCCGATGGCGATGATCAACGGCACCTTGGCCAGGCTGTGTTCGCGGACCTTGTAGTTGATCTTTTCGTTGCGGAGATCGGTCTCGACGCGAAGGCCAGCCGCCCGGAGCTCGGCCGCGACCTCGGCCGCGAAGTCGTCGCCGTCCCGGGTGATCGTCGCCACAACCGCCTGCACCGGGGCGAGCCAGAGCGGCAGTCGTCCGGCGTAGTGCTCCACCAGCACGCCGATGAAGCGCTCGAAAGAGCCGAGGATGGCGCGATGCAGCATCACTGGGCGGTGCCGCGCGCCGTCCTCGCCGACATAGCTGGCGTCGAGCCGCTCGGGCAGCACGAAATCGACCTGCAGCGTACCGCACTGCCAGTCGCGACCGATCGCGTCGCGGAGCACGAAATCGAGCTTCGGGCCGTAGAAGGCGCCGTCGCCGGGGTTCAACTCGTAGGGCAGGCCGGTGGCCTCCACCGCCTCCTTCAGCGCGGCTTCCGAGCGATCCCAGACCGCGTCGTCGCCCGCCCGCGTCGGCGGCCGGTCGGCGAACTTCACCATCACCTCCTCGAAGCCGAAATCGCGGTAAATCCCGATCAGCAGATCGCAAAAGGCGGTGCTCTCCGAGGTGATCTGGTCCTCCGTGCAGAAGATGTGCGCGTCGTCCTGCACGAAGTTGCGGACCCGGAGCAGACCGTGCAGCGCGCCGGAGGGCTCGTAGCGGTGGCAGGAACCGAACTCCGACATCCTGAGCGGCAGGTCGCGATAGCTCTTGATGCCTTGCCGGAAGATCTGCACGTGGCAGGGGCAGTTCATCGGCTTCAAGGCGAAGGTCCGCCCCTCGGATTCCGAGGTATACATGTGCTCGCGGAACTTCTCCCAGTGGCCCGAGGCCTCCCAGAGCATGCGGTCGACGAGTTGGGGGGTCTTCACTTCCTGGTAGTCGGCGGCGTCCAGGCGGCGGCGCATGTAGTGCTCGCAGGTCCGATAGAGCGTCCAGCCCTTGGGATGCCAGAAGGCCATGCCGGCCGCCTCTTCCTGGAAATGGTAAAGGTCCATCTCGCGGCCGAGGCGGCGGTGATCGCGTTTTTCGGCCTCCTCCAGGCGAAACAGATAGGCCTCGAGTTCCTTTTCGTCGCGCCAGCAGGTGCCGTAGATTCGCTGCAGCATCGGGTTGCGGTGATCGCCCCGCCAATAGGCGCCGGCGAGCTTCGTCAACTTGAAGCCGGTGCCGACCTGGCCGGTCCGCCCGAGGTGCGGGCCCCGGCAGAGGTCGACGAAATCACCTTGGCTGTAGAGCGAGATGATCTCGCCCTGGGGAATTTCTGCGATGATCTCGGCCTTGTAGTGCTCGCCGATCGATTTGAAGTATTCGATCGCGCGGTCCCGCTCCCATTCCATGCGCTGAATCGTCTCGTCGCGGGCGACGATTTCGCGCATGCGCGCCTCCAGCGCCACCAAATCGTCCGGCGTGAAGGGCGTCTCGCGGGCGAAGTCGTAATAGAAGCCGTCCTCGATCGCCGGGCCGATGGTGACCTGCAGGTCGGGCCAGAGCTCCTTCGCCGCCTCCGCCAGGACATGGGCGCAGTCGTGGCGCAGGATCTCCAGCGCCTCCTCGGCCGGCCGCGTGATGATCTCGATCGGGGCATCGGCCTCGATCGGCCGCTCGAGGTCGACCAGCTCGCCGTCGACGCGCGCGACCAGGGCATCGCGGGCGAGATCGGCACCGATATCGGCCGCGACCCGCGCGGCCGTCACCGGGCCGTCGTAATCCGTGATGCTGCCGTCGGGCAGCGTAATCGCGACCATGGGAACGCTCTCGTTCGGATTTCGCTATATCGGTCAATGTCTTCGCGCGACCCTGGGGCCGACGCAAGGCGGAAGGTAAGCCTCTTGGCCAAGCTGTCAAGCGGCTAGCTGAGGCGAAGATCGTCAGGGCCGAGCCATTGCGCTAACCTCCCCGCTTCGGTGCGGGGGAGCGCGGGAGGGCTGGCGTATGGCGCGGGATCTGGCGGCGATCGCCAAGCAGCAGGGCATCAAGTATTTTCTGATCAGCTTCGTCGATTTGTTCGGCGGGTTGCGCGCCAAGCTGGTCCCGGCGCGCGCGATCGCCGATATGCAGGCCTCGGGCGCCGGTTTTGCCGGTTTTGCCGCCTGGCTCGACATGACGCCGGCGGATCCCGACATGTTCGCCGTTCCCGATCCTGAGAGCCTGATCCAACTCCCCTGGAAGCCCGAGGTGGGTTGGCTGGCGGCCGATCTCTGGATGGACGGGGTCGAGGTCGAGGCCTCTCCCCGGGTGGCGCTGAAGCGCCAGGTCGCCCGGGCCGCCGAGTCCGGATACCGGATGAAATCGGGCGTCGAGTGCGAATATTTTCTGATGTCGCCGGACGGCCGGTCGATCTCCGATCCCTTCGACACCCAGGAAAAGCCCTGCTACGACCAGTCGGCCCTGATGCGGCGCTACGACGTCGTCTCCGAGATTTGCGACCACATGATCGAGCTCGGCTGGGAGCCCTATCAGAACGATCACGAAGACGCCAACGGCCAGTTCGAGATGAACTGGGACTACGACGATTGCCTGACGACGGCCGATCGCCACGTCTTCTTCAAATACATGGTGAAGGCGGTGGCCGAGACGCACGGCTTTCGCGCCACCTTCATGCCGAAGCCCTTCGTCGACCTCACGGGCAACGGCTGCCACGCCCACATCTCGCTCTGGAACAGAAACGGGCGGCGCAACCTGTTCCTCGACGACAAGGACGAGATGGGCCTTTCGGCCACCGCCTATAACTTTCTGGGCGGAATCATCCACTCGGCCGAGGCGCTCTGCGCGATCTTCAACCCGACCGTCAACAGCTACAAGCGGCTCAACGCCGCTCCGACGCTCTCCGGTGCCAGCTGGTCGCCGAACGCGGTCTCCTATTCCGGCAACAACCGCACCCACATGATCCGCATTCCCGATCCCGGCAGGTTCGAGCTTCGGCTGATGGACGGCGCCGCCAACCCCTACCTGTTGCAGGCGGGCGTGCTCTGCGCCGGTCTCGACGGCATCGCCAATGAACGCGATCCGGGCAAGCGCCTCGACATCAATATGTACACCGACGGTCACAAGGTCCGGGGCCTGAAGCGGCTGCCGCTGACGCTGCACGACGCGCTCCGTATCGCCGAGAAGTCCAAGGTGCTGCGCCAAGGGCTGGGCGCGCCGGTGATGGATGCCTATCTCAAGCTCAAGATGGCGGAATGGCACCGCTTCACCCTGCACTTGAGCGAGTGGGAGCGCCAGAACACCCTGGACATCTGAGGCCGATGGGTATTGAACTCGACCCGTCTCGGGTCATGCCCGCGAAGGCGAAGCGAAGGACTATTTAACAGGGCACGAGGTGACGATATGGCGATGAGCAACGTCACGATCTTCGGTGGCTCCGGCTTCCTCGGTCGCCATCTCGTCAAGCGGCTGGCCGGGAAGGGGGTGCGGGTCCGGGTCGCGGTTCGCGATCCGGAAGCGGCGGCCTTTCTGCAACCGATGGGCGATGTCGGCCAGATCGCCGCCGTCCGGGTCAACATTCGCGATGCCACCAGCACCCGCCGCGCCGTCCTGGGCGCGGACGCGGTGGTCAACGCCGTCGGCATCCTGTATCAATTCGGCGCCCAGCGCTTCGAGGCGATCCACCATCAGGGCGCCTGCAACGTCGCCGAGGCGGCCCGCGCCGAGGGCGTGCGGCGCTTCATCCACGTTTCCGCCATCGGCGCCGACGCCGAGAGCACGTCGATCTACGCCCGCACCAAGGGGCTCGGCGAACAGGCCGTGGCGGCGATCGATTCGGCCACGACGATCGTGCGCCCCTCGGTCGTCTTCGGGCCGGAGGACGACTTCTTCAACCGCTTCGGCGCCATGGCGCGCCTCTCGCCGGTCCTGCCGCTGCCCGGCGGCGGCCATACCCGCTTCCAGCCGGTCTACGTCGGCGACGTCGCCGAGGCGATCGTGAGCATTCTGCAGGACGGCGCCACCAGCGGCCTCAGCTACGACCTGGGCGGCCCCCGGGTGCACAGCTTCAAGGAGCTGATGGAGCTGGTGCTGGAGGTTACGGGACGCAAGCGGCTGCTGGTGCCGGTGCCGCTCGCGATCCTCAAGTTGCAGGCGACCTTCCTGCAGCTTCTGCCGGTGCCGCCGTTGACCCGCGACCAGGTCGAGCTGCTGAAATACGACAACGTCTGCGGGGACGGCGCGCCGGGCCTCGTCGATCTCGGCGTCGAGCCGACGGCGGCCGAGGCGATCCTGGAGAGCTACATGTACCGCTACCGCCGCTCCGGCAAGCTGGCCGGATCGCGTTTCGCCTGATCGGCGGGGGCGAGAGGGCCCGGGCGCGAAGCGATCGCCATGCTGGATTCCGTCCTGACATTTCTGCTGGGCATGCTCGGCACGCCCGCGCCGAGGCCGCCGCGGGGCTCGTCGAGGCGCTGCTCCGAGCGGGCTGAGTTCGGCTTGCCCGGCCGCTCCTCGGCGACATCGCCGCTGCCTCCCCCACTTGCCACCGTCAATTCCGAGCCCTGGCGAGGGGCCTGGCGAGGGGCTGAGCGTCTGGCCGTCGCCGAGGTTCGCTTCGACCCGCCTGGCCTTGACAGGGCTTCGGGGCCGCCCCTATATCCGGATCGCGCCGGGCCGGCGGGCGAGCCGCCCGATGTCGGCGGCGTGGATGGCGGATGGGGCCGTAGCTCAGTTGGGAGAGCGCTAGAATCGCACTCTAGAGGTCAGGGGTTCGATTCCCCTCGGCTCCACCAGCCCCGCCGGACCACCGGACGCGGATCTGCCGTCCAGCGAAATTGCCTCTATATTTCAGTTACTTGCGCCAATATCGCCGGCCATTTCGGGGCAGAGAGACGGCGCATTTGCGGGATTCCTCTCGGAATTCGGAGACCGTCTCCGTTGGCGCTTTCCGGTAGCCCCACTTTTCAGTGGATACCGGCGGGGGTGGGTCAGGCGAAGCCGAGTAATCGGCGCTGATCGACCCATTTCGGTGGCACTCTGCCGAGGCGCGCCTTTCTCTAATGAAAGCAACCGCGCGCGGCGATGGGCCACACGGCCTCGACCCGGCCGTCGCGGACGCAGACGTAGTGGTCCCAACGATCGGTCATGGAGTCCTGGTGGCCGCTCGAGAGCAGAAACTGTTCGCCGAGCTCGAGCCCCCTCTTGCCGCTCGTTCGGAGCGTGATGTGCTCCTCGTGCAATGCCTCGACCGCGACGCCGTCCCGTCCCTCGACCCGTGGCCAGGCGCGGAAGCCGAGCGCGCGGGTGCCGACGTCGCCGATCGCGATGCCTGGGCGCGGCGTGCTGATGACGGTCGCCAGGACCTTGGCGGCGATCTGGAACTCGCGCATGTAGTCGAAGGAATGGCTCATCAGCATGTAGGTGCCGCCCTCGACCTCGGTGATGCCGGGCATCGTCGCCGCGATGTCGTAGGAGAAGGTCTCGCCCGAGGAGACGACCTCGACCGCGATGCCCTCGGCCTCGATCGCCGCCTTGACGTCGAGGCACATGGCCATGAAGGGGACGCCGTCGCGGATCCGGGTCTCGCGGTCGGGTTTTCCAGGGAGCGTCTGGTGGCTCATCACGCCCTTGAAGGCGATTGAGGGAAGTGCGTTGGCCAGTTTTGCCAGCGCAACGCCCTTCTCGATCCCGCCCTGATCAGCCCAGCGGACGCCTGCCCGCCGCGCCGAGGTCGCGACCTCGACCACGACGCCGATGATGACGCCGTGGCGTTCCGCCGCCCGGGAGAGTTGGCGGAGGTTCTCCGCGTCGTCGACCGCGACCCGGAGCGTGGCGCGCCTCGCCAGCGCCGCCAGGCGCTCGATCTTGTCCGCGCCGACGATCTGGTTGGCGATCAGGACGTTCTGGATGCCGCCCTCTACCATCACCTCGGCCTCCGAGACCTTGGCGCTGCATATTCGCTCGTCGGTGCCGCCGGCGCGGAACTGCATGTGGGCGATGATCGGGCATTTGGTGTTCTTCACGTGATGGCCCATCTTGCAAACCGTGTCGCGGTAGGTCTCGGCCACGACCCGCTGGTTGTGTTCGAGCGCCGCCATGTCGATCAGCAGGCAGGGTGTGTCGAGTTCCGCCAGCGGCGTGCCGATCGGCGGTCGATAGGAGTCCATGATGATCCTCTCTTCGTTGCGCGAGCCACCTCAGCGATAGCGGCCGCGCGCGCTGATGTCCCAGACCGCCTCCAGGCGCCCGTCCAGGTGGGCATGTGCGAAATCGTGCAGGTTGGCGCACATGCCGGCATCGGAGGGCACGAGGAGGGCCTTGCTGCCGTGCCGAATCGCGCCGTCGAGTGGTTCCGCGAAGTTCAGCTCGCCGTGCTCGGCCGACATCATGGCTTCGTTGACGTGAGCGGTGGGCGCCGCGGCGAGGCCGAGGATCCGCTCGAGCCGCGCCGGCCCGGCGTCCATGCCGACGGCCTTGACGCCCGCGTCGGTGATGGCGACGCCGGGCTCGGGCCGGCTGACGACGCTGGCGAGCACGTGGGCCGCGGGCCAGAGCTCGGCGCGGATGTCCTGGTAGCGCCCGTCCATCAGGGCATAGGCGCCGGCTGGCACTTCGCTCACTCCGTCCATGGCGCCGACGATCTCGTAGTTGTGGCTGGCGCCGAGGCTCACCACCTCGACCTCGATGCCGGCTCGCTCGACCAACGCGCGGCTGTCGAGGAGCTTCTCGAGGCAGGCGCGCGTCTCCGCGGTCCGTGCCTCGGCATCGGGATCGAGGATCGGGCCCTCGTAGCTCGCGAGACCGCGGAAATCGAGGTTCGAAGCCGCCGCCGCCCGCTCGGCGAGCGCCAGCACCGGCGCGCCCGGCGCCACGCCGCAGCGGCCGAGGCGGGTGTCGACCTCCACCAGCACGCCGATCTCGACGCCGGCCGCAATGGCCGCCTCGGAGAGTTGGGCGAGGTTTCGCGCATTGTCGAGCGCGACGGCCACGCGCGCCCGGCGCGCCAGGGCCGAGAGCCGCTCGATCTTCGGCGCCGTCACGACCTGGTTGGCGATCGCGATGTCGTCGATGCCGGCGGCGGCGAACACTTCCGCCTGGCCGAGGGTGCCGACGGAGATGCCGCCGACGGTGCCGCCGGCGGCCAGTTGGCGGTGCGCGATGGCGGGGCAGCGGTGGGCCTCGACATGCGGGCGAAGCTTGGCCGGGCGGTCGCGGAAGAAGCCGTGCACCGTCTCGATGTTGTGCTCGAGCGCGGCGAGGTCGATCAGCAGCGAGGGGGTGTCGAGCGCCTCGAGTGGCGTTCCGACGGGCTTGAAGAGGGGGCGTTCCATCGGCGCTTCGCGCGGCTCAGTCCTGCCCGCCGGCGGTCGCGGCGAGGGAGCCGGAGTTGGTGAAGTCCAGGTGCCTCGGGTGGCCGTCGAGGGCGCGGCGGACGGCGCTCTCCAGGCGGCCGACCGCCTCGTCGATCTCCGCCTCGGTGATCACCAGGGCCGGGCAGATGCGGATGAAGTTCTTGACCGCGATCAGCACCAGCCCCTCCTGAAGCGCGTTGTAGCGGATTCGCTCCGCCATCGCGGGGTCGGGCCGCCGGCCGCCGCCGGGCGCGACGATGTCGAGCATCCAATAGAGGCCCCGGCCGCGCACGTCGCCGATCGGCTCGAATTCGTCAGCCAGCTGGCGAAGCCGGCGCTCCATCACCGTGCCCAGGCGGGCGGCGCGACCGGCGTAATCGTCGCGCAACACGATCTGCAACTGCTTCAGCGCGACGGCGGCCGGCAGCGGGTCGCCCGAATAGGTCCCGGCCCAGGGCAGGCCCGCCTTGCCGCGCGATTCCTCCGCGATTTCGCGCGTCGTCACCGTGCCAGCGATGCCGAGGCCTGCCGTCATGCCCTTGCCGAAGGTGACGACGTCCGGCACCACGCCATCCCTCTGGAAGCCCCACATGTGGCCGGTCTTGGCCGGCGCCAACTGCGCCTCGTCCAGCACCAGCAGCGCGCCCCAGCGGGCCGCCAGATCCTTCAATCGCGCGAGCCATTCGCCCGGCGGCACCACCATGCCGCCCGCGACCGGGATGGTCTCGGCCAGGATCGCCGCGATGTTCCGGCTGGTGACGTGCTCCATCAGCTCTTCGCTCGCCGCCAGGCAGGCGATGTCACAGGCCGGGTATTCCAGGTTGATCGGGCAGCGATAGCACAAGGGCGCATAGATGGCGTTGCGGTGGGCCGGCAGCATCAGCGGCCCGAGCCCGGCCTTGCGGCCGCCGCCGACGCTGGTCACCGCCTCGGCCGCCAGGCTGCCGCCGTGCAGGCCCCGGATGAGCGAGACCATGTCGTACTTGCCGGTGACGCCCAAGGCCATCCGCATGGCGATCTCGTTCGCCTCCGAGCCGGTGACGGCGAAGTTCACCACGTCCAGCCCCTGCGGCAGGGTCGAGGCGATCAGCTCGGCGAATTCCACCAGCCAGGGATTGGAGAACCAGGAGGACTGATGCACCAGGCGTTCGGCCTGGGCCTTGATCTCTTCCGTCAGCTCCGGGTGGCCATGGCCCAGCACCATGCACATCATGCCGGCGGTCATGTCGACATAGTCGTTGCCGTCGACGTCGGTGAGGTGGATGCCGTGCCCGCCCGAGAACATGATCCGGGGCTCGTAGCGCCAGCCGATGATGTGTTCCTCGTCCCGCGCCATCAAGTCGTGGTGGGCGTTGGAAAACTGGAATTCGCTGGTCATGGCGTCTCGTCCTCCTCGGTTGCCTCGCCGCGGGGATAGCCGTAGTCGCGCTTGGCGCCCTCGGGCGTCACGTAGCCGTCCGCCAGGTCGGCCAGAATCGCCGCCGCCGGGCGCTCCCCGGGCTTGCCGTGGCCGCCGCCGCCCGGGCAGCGGAGGCTGAGCCGCTGGCCGGAATGAAAAGCGACGTTGGGCGAGCTGGTGGGGGGAATCGGCTCGCCGTCGACCGAGATGCGGCCGAGTCCGCCGGCGCCGCCGCCGAAGAGACCCAAGGGGCCCGCCGCCATGCGTCCGGCCGAACCCGAGAGAATGAGCGGCACCGCGGCGTCGACGTCGCCATGGCCGGCCAGCACCAGCTCTTCGCCGAGGCCGCCGCGCCAGCGCCCCGGGCCGCCCGAATCGGCGATCAGCTCGCGCCGCTCGAACAGCACCGGCGTCTCGACCTCCGACCATTCGATCGAGACGTCGCGCACGTTGTAGGGGAAGCTGATCGAGGCGAGGCCGTCGCGCCCGGGCCGGCCGCCCATCCCGCCGAAGGCGTGCTGATGCAGCGCGAACAGCTCGCCGTTTCGCCTGACACCGTTGACGTAGAACTGCCAAGTGGGTAGCGAGCCGGATTCCGCCGGCGCGCGGTCGGGCGCGATGTCGGCCAGGATGCGGAACATCAGGTCGGAGACCAGCATGCCCGCGGCGAGCCGCCAGAAGCAGGCCGCCGGATAGGTCGGGTTCAACAGGCAGCCCTCGGGCGCTTGAATTCGCATCGGCAGATAGGTGCCCTCGTTGTTGGGCAGTTCCGGGTCGCAAACCATCTTCATCGGCACCGCGACATAAGCGCGGGTGTAATTCATCGGGCAATTTACCGGCCGGCGGACCTGGCGCGAGGTGCCGGCGAGGTCGACGGCGATTTCGTCCCCTTCGATCGCCAGTTCGAGCGCGATGGTCGGGCGCTCGTCCAGTCCCTCGATCTCCAGCGTGGTCTCGCGCCGGTGCCGGCCGTCGGGGAGCGAGGCGATGCCGCGGCGCATGCCGGCCTCGGTGCGGCGGATGATCTCGTCGGCAACCGGCAAGAGGGAGGGCAGGCGGAACTCCCGCGCCAGCGCC
Source organism: Alphaproteobacteria bacterium (assembly GCA_965225945.1). GTDB lineage: Bacteria > Pseudomonadota > Alphaproteobacteria > JASLMY01. Next base: position 143,843 of record CBDDBZ010000025.1, read on the forward strand.
TCCATGGCGCCGGCGCCGATCCAGCCGGCGGAGACCTGAGCCCGGATGTCGCCGATCATCATCTCGGAGAAGCGCACGTTTCGCCGCAGCAGCTGGAACAGATCCTGGTTCGCCCGGCCCTCGGCATAGAGGCGGAGCATGGGAATGATCAGACCTTCCTCGTAGACCTCTTCGGCGAGGCCCGAGCCCTTGCGCCCGCCGATGTCGACGTGATGCACGCTGTTGACCGAGAAGCCGATGAACCTCTCGTCGAGGAACGCCGGCGTGGCGATGAAGACATCGGCGGTCTGCCCGTTGCAGAGCCAGGGGTCGTTGCAGATGAAGACGTCGCCCGGACGGATCGTCTCGGGCGGAAAGGCCGCCATCAGGTTCTTGCCGAACACGGGCATCACGCCCGTGTGGCCGGTGGCGCCGAGCCAGGTCTGGGCGATCAAATTGCCGCGGGCATCGCAGAGCCCGGTCGACATGTCGTGGACCTCGATCACGTCGTGAGAGAAGGCGGTGCGGAACAGCGTCGTCGCCATCTCGTCGGCGATGGCGATGAGACGCGGCCAGATGATCTCCAGCGGCAGTTCGGTCGGTGGAGCGTTCATGCCGTCCCCCCTTCCTCGATCTCGATGAGAAGCGAGCCCAGCTCGTCGACCTCGACCCGGGCGCCCTGGTCGACGACGGTGGTGGTCGAGGATTCCTCGATGATCGCCGGCCCTTCGAAGCGCATGCCGGGCGCCAGGCTTTCGCGGCTGTGCACGGCAAAGGGGATCCGCTTTCCCGCCACCGCCGAATAGGCGTCGCGCGTGCCGGTCTTCGTGGCACCGCCCGCTACCGGCGCCGCCGCGCGAAGCGTCGGTGCCGGGACCCGGAGGCGGCCACGCAGATGCAGGTCAACCAGCTCGGCCGGGACGTCGTCGTAGAAGTAGCCGTACTTCTCCCGGTAGATCCGGGCGAAGCGATCCCAGAGCGCCTCGCCGTCCAAGGGCGCGTCGTCGAGCAGCACCGTCACCTGATAGCCCTGGCCGATGTAGCCGATCTCGGCGGCGCGGATGAATTCTATCTCGGACTCGGCGTCGATCTGGCGCAGCATCGCCTCGATCTCGGTCCGGAGTTCGGCGAACACCGCCTCCGCCGCCCTCGCTTCCAGGCGGGCGAGCGGCGTCTTGATCGTCCGCGCGAGATCGAAGGCGGCCGGCGCGATCAACAGGCCGAGGGCCGAGAGCACGCCGGCCCGCAGCGGCACCAGGATCCGCCGCATCGAGAGCTTGCGTGCCAGGTGGTCGGCGTGCATGGGCCCGGCGCCACCGAAGGCGACGAGGAGGGCTCGATCGGGCGTCCCGCCCCGCTCGCTCGCGTGCATGCGGACGGCGGCGGCCATCGCCTCGTCGACGACGTTGCGCACGGTCCAGGCGTCGGCCAGCACATCACGGCCGGACTTGGCGCCAAGATGGTCGCGCAGCGCGCGCGCCGCCGCCTCGACGTCGAGCGCCATCCGTCCGCCGGCGAAGCGCGCCGGGTCGAGATAGCCGAGGACGACGTCGGCGTCGCTCACCGTCGGCCGCTCACCACCCTGGCCGTAGCAGGCGGGGCCCGGGTCTGCGCCGGCGCTCTCTGGCCCGACCTGCACCAGGTCGAGGGAGTTGACGAAGGCGATGGAGCCGCCGCCGGCGCCGATCTCGATCATGTCGACGGCCGGCACGGCGACGGGAAAGCCGCTCGACTTGGTGAAGCGCCGGGAGCGGGCCACTTCCAGCTGGTCGGTGATCGGCAGCGCGCCCGCCCGGATCAGGCAGGCCTTGGCCGTGGTGCCACCCATGTCGAAGGAGATCACTTCGTCCTCGCCCATCAGTTCGGCGAAATGGCGGCCGACGATGGCGCCGGCGACGGGGCCGGACTCGATCAGGCGAACGGGAAAGGCACCGGCCGTCTCGGCCGAGGCGATGCCGCCGGTCGACAGCATGATGCGGAGCGGGGCGCGGTATCCGGCGTCCGCCAGGCTCCGGTCGAAGCGATTGAGATAGCCGCGTGCCATCGGCTTGACGTAGGCATTGACGACGGCGGTGCTGGTCCGCTCATATTCCTTGATTCGGGGCAGCACCGCGGCCGAAGTGGTGATCTCCACCTCCGGCAGCAGCGCCGCGAGGGTTTCGGCAGCCGCCTGTTCGTTCGCCGGATTGACGTAGGCATGCAGAAAGGCGATCGCCACGCTCTCGATTCCCGCCGCCCGCAATTGCTCGGCGAACTTGGAGATTTCGTCCCGCTCGACGGGCTTCAGCACGGTGCCGTCGGCCGCCGTGCGCTCGTCGACGCCCAGGCGCAGGCGTCGCGGAACCAGCGGTTCGGGCGGGTCTTCCCACAATTCATAGGTCGTGACCCGGACGTGGCGGCGGAGCTCCAGGACGTCGCGAAAGCCCTTGGTCGTCAACAGCGCCGTCCGTGCGCCCTTGCGCTCGATCACCGTATTGGCGATCAGCGTCGTCGCGTGCGCGATTCTTCGGGTGTACGCCACGTGGTCCGGGTCGACCGCATCGAAAGCGCCGAGGCCGGCGAGCGCGCCGGCTGAGGGATCCTCGGGCGTGGTCAACCGCTTTTCGATATGCAGCGCGCCGCTCGCCTCGTCGTACAGGACGAAGTCCGTGAAGGTGCCGCCAATATCGCAGGCGACACGGTAGCGCGCGCTTCCCCGGTCCATTCGTTCCCCTCTCCAGGGTGGAATTGTGACCGCGAAACGGCCCCGGGGCAATTCACGCCCGCTTGCCCGGCGTCGTCGGCTTCGACAAGATCGAGCGATGGCATCGGACGCGAGGGCGGGGAGCGGCGGATCGGCGGCGGGCGGACGCCGCGTCGACATCGCCGTCGACATCGGCGGCACCTTCACCGACGTGGTCGGCTGGGACGGTGCCCGCTTTCACCTCGCCAAGGTCTCCAGCCGGCCGGACCGGCCGGCCGATGCGGTCGTCGAGGGGATCGACATCCTGCTGCGCTCCGCCGGCCTCGAGCCCGCCCGCGTGCGTCGCTTCGTCCACAGCACGACGATCGCGACCAACGCGGTGCTCGAGCGCAAGGGCGCCAAGGTCGGCCTCTTGATGACCGAGGGGTTCGAGGACGTGTTGGAGATCGGACGGCAGAAGCGCTCGGCCATGTACGAGCTGTTCCTGGAGCCCGAGACCCCCGGCTTCATCGCGCCCGGGCGACGGCGCGCCGGCATTCGCGAGCGGATCGACGCTGACGGCCAGATCACCGTGCCCCTCGACGAAGAGGGCGTCATCCGGGCAACGAGACGCCTGGTCGAGGAAGAAAATATCGAGGCGATCGCCGTCTGCTATCTCTTCTGCTTTCGCAATCCGGCGCACGAACGGCGCACGCGGGAGCTCATCCGGGCCCACTGGCCCGAGATGCCGATCTCGCTGTCGTTCGAGATCGACCCGGTGTTCCGCGAATACGAGAGGACCTGCGCCACGGCGTTCGACGCCTATGTCAGACCGGTGATGGTCGGCTACCTGGAGCGCCTGGGCGGCGCGCTCAAGGCGCGCGGCATCGCCGCGCCAATCGAAATAATGCAGTCGGGCGGCGGCGTCGCCTCGTTCCGCCAGGCATTGGAGCGCCCGGTGTCGAGCCTACTCTGCGGCCCGGCGGCGGGCGCGGTGGGTGGCTCGGTGGCGGGCGGCCTCGCGGGCCACGCGAACCTCGTCACCATCGACATCGGCGGTACCAGCACCGACGTCGCCATCGTGCTCGATGGCCGGTTGGAGCCGTCGCGCGAGGGGCGGATCGGCGGCTATCCCCTGCGCGTACCCATGGTCGGCGTCCACACGATCGGCGCCGGCGGCGGCAGCATCGCGCGCCTCGACGAGGCCGGCGCGCTCAAGGTCGGACCGGAAAGCGCCGGCGCCGAGCCCGGGCCGATCTGCTATGGCCGAGGCGGACGCGAGGTCACGGTCACCGACGCCAGCCTGGCGCTCGGCTATCTCCACCCCGACTGGTTCGCCCGCGAATTGAGCCTGGAGCAAGCGGGGAGCGAGGCGGCGCTCGGCGACCTCGCCGCGCGGATGGAGATGGCGCCGCTGGCGGCCGCGCTGGGCATCCACACGGTGGTGAACGCGGCGATGACCGACGCGATCCGCGCGCTCACCGTGGAGCGCGGCCACGACCCCCGCGATTTCGCGCTGGTGGCCCTGGGCGGCGCCGGCCCGTTGCACGGCGGCGCCATCGCCGAGGCCCTGGGTATCGCCACCGTGATCGTGCCGCCGCGCCCCGGCGTGCTCGCCGCGGAAGGCCTGCTGCACGCGCCGATCGTGGCGGAGGCCTACCGGACCTTCGCCGTGCCCGCAGAGACGGCGACGGCCTCGGGCATCGACGACGTCTTCGCCGAACTGGCGACACAGGTCAGCGACGAACTCCGGCGCGACGGCCACGATCCCGCCGAGGCGACACTCGCCCACGCGGCCGACATGCGCTACCTGGGCCAGTCCTACGAGATCGAGGTGCCGCTCGCCACCATCGACGGCGCCATCGAGACCTTTCGTCGGCGCTATCGTCGCCTGCACGGGCACGCCAGCGCCGAAGATCCGGTCGAGTTCGTCAATCTGCGCGTGAGCGCCACGATCCGGCCGCCCGAGATCTCGATGTGCAACGCCGAGGTCGGCGCCGGGCGCGAGGCCGCGGAAGTCGGTCCGGTCTGCTTCGATCCCGTCGAAGGGATGATCGCGGTTCCCTTTCACCGCCGCAATTCACTCGGCGCCGGCAGCACGCTGGACGGCCCGGCGGTCATCGTTCAGGGTGACACCACAACGCTGCTGCGGCCCCGCCACCGCTTGCGGGTCGATCCCATCGGTAATTTGATCATCACCCTGGACGGGGCGACATGAGATGAAGATCGATCCCATCACCTTGGAAGTCTTGGGCAACCGGTTCGACGCGATCGCGCGCGAGATCCAGACCACGCTGCTCCGGAGTTCCTATTCCGTCATCCTGAAGGAAGGCGAGGACTGCTCCGCCGCCCTGTTCGATGCCGAGGGCGCCATCGTCGCTCAGTCGACCGCCCTGCCCCAGCACATGGCGGCCTTCATTCCGGCGATGGCGCGCATCCTCGCGGCCTTTCCGCCGGCAACGATGCACGCGGGCGATATCTACGCCATGAACGACCCGCACGACGGCGGCACCCACCTGCCCGACCTCGTCGTCGCCGCGCCGGTCTTTCACCGGGACATGGTCGTCGCGTTCGCCGTCTGCCTCGCGCACCAGGAGGATATCGGCGGCAAGATTGCTGGCAGCATGCCGACCGACTCGACCGAGATCTTCCAGGAAGGCCTGATCCTGCCGCCGCTCAAGCTGCATGACCGGGGCCAGCCCGAGCGCACGGTCATGGAGATCATTCGCCGCAACGTGCGGATCCCGCATGTCGTGATCGGCGACATCGGCGCCCAGGTCTCGGCCGTCACGGTCGGCGCCCGGCGCCTGGCCGAGGTATTCGAGGCCCATGGCGCCCCGGTCACCGCCACATACATGTCCGCGTTGCAGGACTATGCCGAGCGGCTGACCCGTCGCCGCATCGCGGAGATGCCGGACGGCGTCTACGCCTTCGCCGACTTCATGGACAACGACGGCATCGAGCTCGACCGCCGGGTCCGCATCGCCGTCGAAGTCAGAATCGCCGGCGCCGACATCACCGTCGACTTCACGGGCACCGATCCCCAGGTGCGCGGCCCGATCAACGCGCCCTGGTCCGGCGGCGCGGGAGCCGCCTACTACGCCGTCCGCTGCGTCACGGATCCGGGCCTGCCCAACAATCAAGGCTGCTACCGGCCGATCCGGGTGGTCATCCCGGAGGGCTGCCTGCTGAACCCGCGCCATCCCGCGCCGGTGGCGATCCGGGCGCATACCTTGAAACGGGCCGCCGACACGGTGCTGGGCGCCTTGGTCCAGGCCGTGCCCGAACGCGTGCCGGCGGCGCCCGCCGGCAGCATCAGCTGCGTCTCCTTCGGCGGCACCGATCCCAGGACCGACGCCACCTTCGGCCTCTCCGACATCGTCGCCGGCGGCAGCGGCGGACGTCCGGGCGGCGATGGCCTCGAGGTCGTCGACACCGACGTCTCCAACTGCATGAACATCCCCGCCGAGGCCATGGAGATGGGCTATCCCCTGCAAGTGGTCTCGATGCGGCTCGGTCGCGACAGCGGCGGCGCCGGTCGCCATCGCGGCGGTACCGGCCTCGAGCGCGTCCTGCGCGCGACCCGGGGCGAGGTGACCTGCTCCTATCGCTCCGAGCGCCATTTCACCGCCGCCTGGGGCCTCCACGGCGGCGCGCCCGGCGCGCGCTGGGCCAGCGAGATCGCCCGCGCCGACGGCTCGCGCGAGGCGATCGCCTCCAAGCGGGGCTTCACGCTCCGAGCCGGCGACCGGCTGGTGATCCGGACCGGCGGCGGCGGCGGCCATGGCCCCGCCGTCGAACGCCCGGCGCGCGACGTGCTGGAAGACGTCCTGGACGACAAGGTTTCCGCCGTCCAGGCCCGCGAGAGCTACGGGGTCGTCCTCGATGCGGGAGGGCGAAGCATCGACGAGCCCGCGACCCTGGCGCTCCGGCGCGACATGATGGACGCGGGCGAGGTTGGAACGCCGGTTTACCGGCGAGACCCGGAGGAATGAACGCCCACCACCAGCAGGCGCGCATTTGACCCGGGTCGCCCCATCACCCTACCATTTGAGGCACTTCGCTCAATCGACAAGATCGCCACTGCAACTTCGCAGCAACGCAGGCGCATCGGAACCAGGTTTCGATGCGCCTTACAGGGGAGGGACCCATGAAGCGGAATCATTATGGCAAGACGGGAACGGCATCGGCACTGACGCGGCGCAAGTTCGTCTCCCTGGCGGCGGGTGGCGGCGCGGGGTTGCTGGCCGCGCCGATGATCATCGGCCGCGCTAGCGCGGCGACGACGGTCAAGCTCGGCCACACCCAGCCGCTTACCGGCCCGTCGGCCTCCTACGGCATTCGCGGCCGCGACGGCGCGCTCGTCGCCATCGACGAGATCTCCAAGATGGGCGGCTTCAAGGACAAGAAGGGCAACACCTACGTCTTCGAGATGACCCAGGACGACATGGTGAACGATCCGAAGCAGGCGGTGACGCTCTTTCGCCAGCACGCGCTCGATCCCGCGATCGTCGCCTCGATGGGCCCGACCAACTCGGTCGGCTTCCTGCCCTGCATCCCGGTCGCGGGCCAGGTCCAGCTGCCGCTGGTCGGCAACGGCTCGGGCGCACCGGTGAAGAAATGGAACGACTGGGCCTACCGGGTGAACACGGTGGCGAGCACCGCCTTCCCGGCGATGATGCGCGTCGTCGTCAAGGAACTCGGCATCAAGCGGTTGGCGATGATCTACGACCAGACCCAGGACGCGCAGAAGGGCGATGCCGACCTCGCCGAGAAGTACGCCGGCGAACTCGGCTACGAACTGGTCGCCTTCGAAGCCTTCCGGGCGGGCGATCAGGACTTCTCGCCACAACTCGCCAAGATCAAGAGCCTGAAGCCCGATGCGGTGTATGTCGCGGCGGCGACGGGCGACGGCGTCAAGCTGGTGACCCAGCTCAGGACCTTCGGCATGGATCAGCCGCTCATTACCGGCTACGACTCGTTCCGCGATCCGGTGTATTGGGACGGCACTAAAGGCGCCGTGAACGGCGGCTATACCTGGCTCGCCCAGGACGTGAACTCCGCCAGCGGCAAGCTCGGCGAGTGGGTCAAGTCATACAACGGCCGCTTCAAGCTGGAGGCGACCTCGTTCTCGACCTACGGCTACGACGCGGTCTGGACGGTGGCCGAGTGCATCAAGCGGATCAACGGGAGCAACCGGGGCGAGATCAAGGAAGTGCTGACGGACCTGAACTACACCTCGCCGCTCGGCAGCTCGATCAAATTCAAGAACCCGCCGCACGGCAACAACCTGACGCCATCCGTCACGGTGGTCCAGGTTACGGGCCGCAACAAGTCGAAGGTCGTCAACTGAGCCGCCTCGGCGCCTTCGGTTCGACCTATGTCGGCGAGTGAGGGCGTGACGTGCGCCAAGGGCATCGGGCCCCGCCGAGCGAGGCGGGGCTGATGCTCGAGGTGCGCGACGTCACCAAGCGTTTCGGGGGCCTCGTCGCCGTCTCCTCGGTCGGCTTCGAGGTGCCGGACGGCCGCATCATCTCGCTGGTGGGGCCGAACGGTGCCGGCAAGACCACCCTCTTCAACGTGATCTCGGGCGTCTTTCCGGCCGACGAGGGGCGCATCGTCTTCGACGGCGACGACGTGACGGGCGTGCCCTCGCACCGGCTCGCCGCCCGGGGGCTGGCGCGGACCTTCCAGAACGTGCGGCTGTTTTCCCACCTGAACGCGTTGGAGAACGTGATGGTGGGGCGGACCTGCCGCAATTCCTCCGGCGTCTGGGACGCCCTGCTGTGGCTGAAGCGCGATAGGGCCGACCGGCGCCAGGCGATGGAGCGGGCGGCGGAGCTGCTGGACTGGGTCGGCGTCGTCTCGCCCGGCCACGTGATGCCGAATGAGCTGCCCTACGGCGACCAGCGTCGGGTGGAGATCGCCCGTGCCCTGGCGACGGAGCCGAAACTGCTGATCCTCGACGAGCCGACGGCCGGCATGATCGCCAGCGAGGCGCACGAGATCGTCACCCTCATGGGCCGCCTGGTCGAGACCGGGATCACCCTGCTGCTGATCGAGCACAACATGAACGTGGTGATGTCGGTCTCGGACAACATCGTCGTGCTCAACTTCGGCGAGCGGATCGCCGAGGGTCCGCCGGCCGAGATCCAGAAGGACCCCCGCGTCATCGAGGCCTATCTCGGGGCGGACGAATGACGGCGTTGTTGAAGGTCTCGGACCTGCATGTTTCCTACAAGGCGGTGCCGGCCGTGGCGGGCGCCAGCCTTGAGCTGATGGCGGGCGAGATTCGCGTCATTCTCGGCTCCAACGGGGCCGGCAAGTCGACCATCATCAAGTCGATCCTCGGTCTCGTGCCGGCGCACCGGGGCGAGATCCTGTTCCAGGGCGAGCACGACCTGCGGCGGCTGAAGCCGCACCAGATCCACCAGCTCGGCATCAGCTGGGTGCCGGAGGGGCGCCAGCTCTGGGGCACGCTCACGGTCTTGGACAACCTCCGCATGGGCGCCTTCGCCAACCGCGACGACAAGGCCGTGGCGCGGCGGATCGACGAGATGTTCGAGCGCTTTCCCCAAATCGGCGAGCGGCGGCGCCAGATCGCGGGCTCGCTCAGCGGCGGCGAGCAACAGATGGTGGCGGTGGCCCGCGCGCTGGTTTCGGGCCCGAAGCTGATCTTGATGGACGAGCCCTCGCTCGGCCTGGCGCCGATGGTGATCCGCGACGTCTTCGCGCTCGTCGGCGAGATCAACGCCATGGGCATCTCCGTGCTGATGGTCGAGCAGAACGCGCGCCAGGCGCTCCGGGTGGCGAGCTGGGCCTACCTGCTGGAGGTCGGGCGCGTGGTCGAGAGCGGCGAGGCCGGCGAGATCGCCTCGCGCGACAGCGTCAAGGAGATCTTCCTGGGCGGGCGGGCCTGAAGGAGACGGCATGGAATTGTTCCTGCAACAATTGCTGAACGGCCTGATCATCGGCAGCACTTACGCCGTCGTGGCGATCGGCTTTGCGCTGGTCTTCACCGTGCTGAGGGTGATCAATTTCGCCCATCCGGAAATCTTCATGGTCGGCATGTTCGCCGGCCTACTGGCCGGCGTCCACATCTCGGAAAATTTGATCGTCGTGGTCGTCTGCGGCACGCTCGGGGCGGGCCTGGTCGGACTGGTGCTGGAGCGCGTGGTGCTGAGGCCGCTCCGGGGGCGCGACGTGCTGATGACGCTGATCGGCACCTTGGGCGTCGCCATCATGTTGCAGAACGGCATGGCGACCCTGATGAGCCCGGACCCGGTGGCCTATCCCAACGTGCTGCAGCTGAGCCTGATCCTCTCCGACGAAATCATCCTGACCTCGCGTCAGCTGGCCAATTTCATCGTCTCGCTGGTCCTGCTGGTCGCGGTCTCGATCTACGTCCGAAAGACCCGCTACGGCCGGGCGACGCGGGCGATCGCCGAGCGCGCCGACGTCGCCGCCGCCTTTGGCGTCGATGTCGACCGGGTCTCCCAGGTGACGGTGGTGCTGGCCTCGCTGATGGCCGGCATGGCGGCCGTCTCCGTCGGCATGCTCTACGGCAGCGCCTGGGCCTTCGTCGGCTTCTTTTACGGCCTCAAGGCTTTCATCTGCATGCTGGTGGCCGGCAACCGCTATTTCGAGGGCGTCATCATCGTCGCCCTGACGCTCGGCGTGGTCGAGGCGCTGGTCACGGGCTACGTCTCCTCGAGCCTGCGCGACGTCGCCGCCTTCGTGATCCTGATCGCCGTGCTCTACGTGCGCCCCAACGGCCTCTTCGGCTCCTATTCGGCATGAGGACGTGATATGGTTTCGTTTGCCTATTGGGAACCGGTGGCGATCTTCACGCTGATCAACGTGATCGTCGTGACTGGGCTCTACATCACCGCGATGTCCGGCCAGCTGTCCCTGGCGACGGCAGCGATCGTCGGTATCGGCGGCTATGTCTCGGCGATCTTGACGACCAACTTCGACTGGCCCTTCGCCCCGGCGATTCTGATCGCCATCGTGGCCGGCGCCGTCGTTGGCGCGGTGATCGCGGCGCTCACCGTCAAGATGCGGGACTTCATCCTGAAGCTCACCACGCTCGCCTTCGGCGAGGCGGTGGCGGTGGTCGCCTTCAACATCGACTATATCGGCGGCGCCAACAGCTTCTCCGGCATCCCGCTCTATTCCACCTTCACCATCGTCGCGCTGGCGACCGCCGTCGCGCTCTACATCGCCTGGCGCTTCGACGGCTCGCGCCTGGGCTTCGCGGCGCGCGCCGTGCGCGACGATCCGCTGGCGGCTGCGGCCACCGGGGTCTCGGTGCTCTGGGTCAGGGTCGTCACCTTCGCGCTCGGCGCGGCGATCGTCGGCGGCGGCGGCGCGATTCAGGCGCACTACGTGTTGGTGATCAACCCCCAGGAAATGGGCTTCTTCATCTCGCTCACCTTCATCATCTTCCTGCTGGTGGGTGGCCTCCACTCCCTCTGGGGTCCCGTCGTCGCCGCGGTCGTGCTGACCGCGCTGCCGGAAGTCACCCGCTTCGCCAACGAGTACCGACTGATACTTTATGGCTTCGCCATCGTCATGATCGTACTGTTCCGCCCCGATGGCCTGATCACCCGGCGGACGACCCGACCGTCGGGCGGCGGGCCCACGCCGAGAGACACGGCCACCGTGCCCGTCGAACCAAGCGCTTGAGGCATCCACCATGGCCCGAACCGCAACCAAGACACAGCTGGCCCCGACCGTGGTGAGAAAGGATGCGGCGCTCGGCGCCGAGGTGCGCGGCATCGATCTCTCCGGCCCGCTCGATGGCGAGACCGTCGCCTGGATCAAGCAGACCTGGGCTGAACACTTGGTGCTGGTGTTCCCCGACCAGTCCCTGACGGAGGACCAGCAGGTCGCCTTCAGCCGAAAATTCGGCGAACTCGCGGTGCATGTCGAGCCGGACAAGATCTCCACCAGGGCGCCCGAGATCTTTCGCGTCTCGAACGTCGACGAAGACGGCAACAGGATCGATCCGGAGAGCGAGTATTTCCGATTTTTCACTGTGCTTACCGGGCGCTGGCACACCGACGGCTCCTACAAGCCGATGCCGTCCATGGGCTCGATCCTGCACGGGCAGGTGGTGCCACCGGAGGGCGGCGAGACTTGGTTCTGCAACATGTTCCGCGCCTATGACGGGCTTCCAGACGCGATCAAGGCGAAGATCGAGGGCCGCCACATGGTGCATGCCCAGGACTTCACGCGGGTCACCTGTCCAGGGCTCACCCCGCTGACGCAGGCGCAGCGCGAGGAGGTGCCGCCGGTGACCCACCCGCTGGTCCGCACCCATGGCGACGGCCGGCGCTCGCTCTATGTCAACGCCGCGGTGGCCTATTACGTCGGCGGCATGGGACTCGAGGAGGGCAAGGCTTTCCACAAACAGTTGATGGACCTCGCGACCCGACCCGAGTACGTCTACCGCCACCGCTGGAGCGCCGGCGACGTGGTGATGTGGGACAACCGGGCCACCATGCACCGCGTCACCGATTACGACGGCAACAAATACCGCCGCGCCATGCAGCGCACCGAGATCCTCGGCACGGATATCGTGCACTGACGCCAGGGCCGGGGGACGTTTGCGGACGGCCGGCGAGCCGGGGTGCAACGGACGGGAACGCGATCGGCGAGGCAAGGAGGGTGGTCATGAACGAACTGCCGTCACTCGGCCGCTTTCCCTATTCCGGGCTTCGCTCACGGCCCGATTTCGATTGGCCCGAGGGCAAGCGGCTCGCGGTCCACGTCGCCGTCAACCTCGAGCATTTCATCTTCGGCGAGGGCGGCGTCGACCTCGACCGGCCGACGCCGCCGCCCAACCACCGCAGCTATCTCTGGCGCGATTACGGCAATCGGGTCGGCGTCTGGCGCCTGCTGGACCTGTTCGACGAATTGGACGTGCCGGTCGGCGTCATCACCAACGCCTCGATCTACGACCATTGCCCCGAAACCGTCGCCGCCTTCCGCGAACGCGGCGACGAGATCATCGGCCACGGCATGACCAACTCCAAGAAGCCGAACGAGATGACCGAGGCGGAGGAGGTCGAGATGGTGCGCGCCGCGACGGCGGCCTTCCGGCACCACGAAGGGAGCGCGCCGACCGGCTGGCTGACGCCCTACCTCAACCCCTCGGAGGTGACAACGGACATCCTCAAGGAAGCCGGCTATCAATACGTGCTGGACTGGGGGATCTGCGATGACCAGCCGTTCTGGGCGCGGACCCGCGCCGGACCAATTCTGGCGGTGCCCTACCCGCTGGAACTGAACGACCAGCCGGCAATGGTCTTCCGCCGCAACACGGCGGCGGAGTTCGCCGACATGATGATCGACCACTTCACGGAGCACCTGAGGGCCTCGCCCAAATACCCCTCCGTCTGCTCGTTCTCGCTGCACCATTTCATCATGGGCCAGCCCTATCGGCTGCATCAACTGAGACGCGCCCTCGAACACATCGTCGCACGCCGGGACGAGATCTGGCTGACCACCCCCGGCGCCATCGCCCGCCACTACATGTCGCTCCCCGGGGAGAAGCAGCTGACGCCGGCGTGAGCGAGCTTCGTCCGCCGTCATGGATCGCCGTGAAAGCCGAAGGATGCCGGCTCCGGGCCACATCTTTGGAAACCTTGGCCAACCGGCGCACCGCGCTCGGGTCGAAATCTTCACGCGACCCGATCGCCGCTCCCATGGTGGGCCCTCCTCAAGTCCGGATGACCGGTAACGGGATCGACCGCCTCCGCGCTCTTCCCAATCGTCAATTTTGGCAAGTTCTAATGGAACGCCCGGTCTCGGGGGCATTCCTGACTTCGATTCGGCGAAACCCGACATTCGACTGCCAATGCCGTCTATTGGGGGTAGAATCACCATCGTCGCCGTCTCGTGTGCCGGCCACGGGCTAGATGGGCGCTTGGCCTACGCATATCGTCCTCCAGATTGCGATCGAGTGCCCGAAGGGCTACCCTGATGCTCGGAACCGATGCTCATCTGGGAGATGTCGGCTCGTGGCCCGGACGGCCCGTGATGGATGCGAAACAAGTAAAAACGATCGTCGACCGCTACATGTTCCCGACCGAGGGTACGTCCTATATGGGCGGCCTGGAGAACCGGCCGGTCATTGCCGGCAGCTTCGGGCGCACCGTGGTCGACACGAACGGCAAGGAATATCTCGACTTCCAGTCGGGCCAAATGGGCGCGGCCCTCGGTCACCAGCATCCGCGTATCGTCAAGCGGATCGAGACGACCATGAAGTCGCTGCTGCACGCTTCCAACACAATGTTGAACGTGCCGCGCCTGCGCCTGCATGAGAAACTCGGTAAATTGCTACCGCGCCCATTGGAAAAGTCGCTCTTTCTGGTGTCGGGCAGTGATTCGATCGAAGCCGCGATCGATTTAGCGCGCAAGGCGACCGGCGGTCTCGATGTGTTGGGGTTGCATGCCGGCCTGCATGGCTCGACTTCCTATGTCACGAGGTCGCTTTCGTTCAATTGGGAACGGCGCAAACATGCGGCCGTTGCGCCCCACACCGCGTCGGTGCTGACGCCCTATTGCTATCGCTGCCCACTCGGCCTCAAGTTTCCGCGCTGCGAGGTGCAATGCCTGACTTCCAGTTTGGAGCTGGCCGATGCCAATTTCACGGCGCAGCCGGCAGGCTTCATCGCTGAACCGATCCTTTCCGCCGGCGGTGTCATCGTGCCGCCGGATGGGTATTTCACGAAAGTGAAGGAGGCCTGCGATGCGCGTGGCATGGCGTTGATCGTCGACGAAGCGCAAACCGGCCTCGGCAAGACGGGAAAGCTGTTCGGATTCCAGCACGAGAACGGTTTGAAGCCGGACATCATCGCCATATCGAAGCATTTCGGCGGCGGCCTGCCGATCAGCGCCGTCTGCACGACGGCCCGGATGGCCAAGGCGGCAATATCGAACGGTTATTTCGCAACCCGCAGCCACGCCACCGATCCACTTCTCTGCGCCGCCGGGGAGGAAAGCCTCGATATCGTCGTCGACGAGGATATGCCCGGACGCGCCCGGCGGATCGAACGACACATAAAGTCCGCCTTCCGCTCGATGGCGAAGGAGTTCGAATGGATCGGCGACATCCGTGGGCGCGGCGTCCTGCTCGGGATCGAGCTGGTGCGGGACCGCCACACCAAAGCGCCCGCCAATGCCGAAACGCAAGCAATCTTCCAGTATTGCCTCGACAACGGCCTGATCTTTCAGGTGCGGGGCGTGCGCGAATTGAAAAATGTGATCCGGCTGGTACCGCCGATGACGACGACGAAGACGGAACTGGATCGGGCCCTGTCGATCCTGCATGACGCCTTCACGAAGGTTGCCAAGCGCGGCGCCAAACGGCGGCCGAAGGTCCGTGCCCGCTAGACGATGCAAGGCGCGTCTACGTCCGCTTCATGGACGACATTCTGGTGCTCAGCCGGACGGGCTGGAAGCTCAGGAAAGCGGTCAAAGCGGTGAACCAAGTGCCCGGCTCGCTAAACTTGGAAAAGCATCCCGACAAAACTTTCATCGGGCAAACGATCGTGGGAGCCTCGATAGATGACCACCTCGCGAACCGCGACCTTCCTGGATGACCCCATCGCCGAGTACGTCGATCTGGAGCGCTATCCCATCGCCGATCTGAAAAGCCCGGCGGCCCGAGCATTAATTGCGCGTATGCACGAGGAGATGGCCAATCTCGGTGCCTGCTGCCTCAGGAATTTCATCTGGCTTGAAGCCCTGGAGAAACTGCGGGGCGAAGCTGAAAGCCTGGCGCATCTGGCATATGGCGGACCGAGCGAGGCGACGCCCTATTTCTTCAACTACCGCATCGGTGAGGGGAAGGGCTATCGCGAGGATCATCCGACACGGCGCACTTCACCCCGGCGCCTGGGTCAGGTGGCAGGCGATTTAATTCCTGAGGATGCCCAGGTGCGCCGGATCCACCGCAGCCCGAGCCTGATCGCCTTCCTGGCCAAGGCGCTGGGGGAACAAGCACTCCATCCCCTGGCCGACCGGAAGCAGTCGCTCAACATCTCGGTCATGGAGGAAGGCGGTTGTCAGCAGTGGCACTTCGACCGCGGCAAGTCCGTCATCACCCTCCTGGTCCAGGCTCCGGAAGGCGGCGGTCACTTCGAGTACGTTCCCGATGTACGCAACGAAGACTCGGAAAATTTCGAGGCAGTGGGCCGGATCCTCGATGGCTATCGCGAAAACGTACGGTCGGTCGAGATCACCGCCGGGACGCTAATGCTCTTTCGTGGGCACTACTCCCTCCACCGGGTGACCCCGGTCGAGGGCAAGCGCCATCGCCTCCAGCTCATCCTTGCGTACGCCGACCGACCGGACCAGCACGGCTCGGCTGAATCGAGTCGCCTCCACTATGGCACGCGGGCGGCGGGCTAGACACACCACAAACTATCCCGATGCGGTGACCTGACAGGTCCACTGAAGTGGACGCGGCGCGGTTGGGCATTCCTGATTGCCTACGCTTTGATCGCGATATCGTGGGGGATCGTCAACAACCTTCTGAAAGGACCGATCCCCGAGGTCATCATGATGCTCGGGTCGCCAGTTTGGTTTTGCCTGTATATTACCGTGACAGAGGGAGTAGGCGAGGTCCGCGCCAGCCCAGATCGTGGCCAGTCGCAGAAGCGATGAAAGGCAGGCCGTGATCGGCCGTGACTTGAGGCAGGAAGGAATGTGAGCCATGACGACACGATCACCGACCTCACCCGGTCTCATGGAGCGTCTGGCCGACGGGCCGGTCATCTGTGCCGAGGGGTACCTATTTGAGCTCGAACGGCGCGGCTATTTGCAGGCCGGGGCGTTTGTACCCGAGGTGGTTTCGGACCATCCCGACGTTGTCCGCCAGTTACACCGAGACTTTGTGCATGCGGGGTCGGACGTGGTCGAGGCCCTGACCTATTACGCCCATCGGGAGAAGATGCGGCTGATTGGGCGCGAGGACGAACTGGAGCCAATGAACCGACAGGCATTGCGCATCGCCAAAGACGTCGCGGCCGAGACCGGGGCACTGGTCGCCGGCAATATCTGCAACACCAATATCTATGATCCAGACGACGCGGCGGGCCAGGCCAAGATCCGCGGTCTATATGCGGAGCAGGTGGAGTGGATTGTCGATGAAGGCGTCGATTTCGTGATTGCCGAAACGTTTCCTTGGCAAGGCGAGGCCGAACTGGCGCTGGACGCGATCAAGCAATCCGGCCTGCCCGCTGTGGTGACCTACGCGATCCACCGCGACGGCCTCACGCGGGAAGGCATTACGCCGGTACAGGCGTGCAAGGCGCTGGAAGATCAGGGCGCGGCGGTGGTCGGCCTGAACTGCACTCGAGGCCCGAATACTATGCTGCCGATCCTGCAGGAGATCGCGGCTGTTTGCACAGTGCCGATCGCCGCTTTGCCGGTGCCTTTCCGCACCAGCGAATCGGAGCCCACATTCCAGTCGCTGACGGATTCCTGCCACGGGCATCCGGATGGTGATCGGCCGTTTCCGGTGCATCTGGATCCGATGAGCTGCACTCGCATGGACATCGCCCGCTTCACGGCGGAGGCGAAGGCGCTGGGCGTGAAATATTTCGGCGTCTGTTGTGGCGCCGGGCCGCACCACATCCGTGCGATGGCGGAAGCGTTGGGCCGCCGTCCGCCGGCCAGTCGCTACTCGGCCGACATGTCCAAGCACTATGCCCTTGGTGATTTTGACCGTCAGCGCGGGCAGGACCGCGACTTCCGCGATCGGCTCTAATCACCATCGATCGGGCGACGACCGCATTTGCCTATCGTGTGCGCTGGACGGCCCGTAATCGGTCGATATCGGTCCAGATGTCAACGGCGGTGCAAAAAGGGGCCAGTTCGGCGGAATTAGTCGGCCGTTAAATTCCCGAATTTCGGCGGCATCGTTGGTGTATTCGTCGTGAGGCACGGTTCGAGTTTGCAAGAAATCGCCTGAGGCAAGGTGGATTTCTTGCAATTTCGTTTGATTTTATGTTCTATTTTTCGCTGATTCATGTTATAGTCAAGCTCGTGATTATGAGGGCTCCCATGCGACCGAAGCAGTCTCCCAAGGCCGATCACGACGACCTCTTCCGTTCGCGCCTCGACCACATCATCAACATGCGCCACCCGCTCGTCCTCTTGGCCGAGAGGATCGATTGGGCCTGGATCGAGGAACACCTGACGGACCGCTTCGCCGACAACGGCCGACCCGCCGAGCCGGTCCGCTTCATGATCGGCATGTTCGTGCTGAAGCACACCTACACGCTCTCCGACGAGCAGCTCTGGGAGCGTTGGGAGCACGATCCCTACTTCCAGTACTTCACCGGCGAGGAATTCTTCCAGCACGGGCTCCCCCACGAACGCTCGGGATTGAGCCATTGGAGGAAGCGCCTGGGTGATCGCCTGGATATCCTGCTGCAAGAGAGCCTGCGCGTTGCCCATGACACCGGCGCCCTGAAGAAGAGCGATCTCGCCCGGGTCACGGTCGACACCACGGTGCAGCCGAAGAACATCACCTTCCCGACCGACGCCAAACTGCTGAAGAGGGCGATCGACAAGCTCGGCGAGCTGGCCAAGCGCCATGGCGTGGAGCTCCGCCAGAGCTATGTTCGGGTGGCGCGGCGGGCGGCGATGATGGTGGGCCGATACGCCCACGCCAAACAGTTCAAGCGGATGAACCGGGAGCTGAAGTTCTTGCGGACCCGGCTCGGCCGGCTCATCCGTGATATCGAGCGCAAGATCGAGGGCGATCGGGCGCTGGAGGAAGTCTTCGCGACGGCGCTTCTCAGGGCCCGCCAGATCCGTGGCCAGAAGCAACGCCAGCGCGGCTGGAAGCTCTATTCATGGCATGCCCCCGAGGTCGAGTGCATCGGCAAAGGCAAAGCCGCGAAGCCCTACGAGTTCGGCGTCAAGGTCTCGCTCACCACCACCAACAAGCGTTGCAAAGGCGGACAGTTCATCCTCCACGCCAAGGCGCTCCCCGGCATTCCCTACGACCGCCACACCTTGAAGGAGGTGCTGGAGGAGACCGAGACCCTGACGGGGCGCGCGATCGAGCGGGTCTATGTCGACAAGGGCTACCGGGGCCACGATGCGCCGAAGCCGCTGCGGGTCTTCAAGTCGGGCCAGAAGCGCGGCGTCCACGGCCAGATCAAAAAGGAGCTCCGGCGACGAAGCGCCATCGAGGCCGTCATCGGCCATTGCAAGACCGACGGCCATCTCGACCGGAACTACCTGAAGGGACGGCTCGGCGACCGGATCAACGCCGTGATGAGCGCCGCCGGCTACAACTTCCGCCTCCTCCTCAGGTGGCTGAAGCTTTTTTTGCGTAAAATCATCGCCGCCGTATTGGCCGACTTGATCACAATGCCCGCATAGCGCCCCTGGCTACGACTTCCGCCTCCTCCTCCGGTGGCTGAAGCTTCTCTCGCGCAAAACCATCGCCGCCATATCGGCCGACTCGATCTCAATGCCGGCGGTCAGAACCGCTTCTTAACAGCCGACTAATTATAGAGGGCCACGATCGGTTGAGGGGCTTGTCCACGTAGTCCACGGGAGGACTCGTTTTGAAGGTCCTACTGGTAACCCGCTAAAGCTTACTGCCGGTCGTCAATAGCCCGGTGCCTGGAGAATCCGGTTTCTTGAACGGGGTATCGACGACTTCCGCATCCACCAGACCGTCTGCATAAGTGGCCGGCAGGACGACTTGCAGATTGGTGCCGAGTTCCGTTAACTCCACCGGTAGCATGGCGAACGCGATGTTCGACTCTTGCGTCGGCGAAAACCAGGCGGAGGTAACATAGCCGACCAATTGGCCGTCTGAGAAGATATGGTAGAAATCCGCCGGATACCAGGTAATGGGCTCCCCACCCAAGCGTAATCCGGCCAGCTTGTGGCTCACCCCTTCGTCATGGATTTTCTGCAGGGCCGCTTTGCCGATAAAGTCGTCTTTGGAGAGGTCGACCATCCAGCCCAGGCCGCATTCATAAGGATTGGTTTCCACGTCCATGTCCTGGCCGTGGGACAGTATACCCGCCTCGATTCGGCGATGATGGCCGGGCGCGATGACACGCAAGTTGTGCGCTTCGCCCGCCGCCAGAACGGCGTTCCACATCTTCTCGGCATTTTTAGTGGCGTCGAACAGATAAATTTCGAAACCGGCTTCCGCAGAGAAGCCCGTGCGCGAAATCACCACCTTGCAGCCGCCAACCTCGGCCCACATCAGGCCGTAGTAGGGAACCTCGTCGATGCCGGCGCCAACCAGATCGCGCATCAGATTCGTGGATTTTGGGCCTTGAATCTGCACCGGGGCCACGTCAATCTCGTTGATCACCACATCATAGCGGTCAAAGGCGTTGACGCCCTGCAAATAGAGCCCGATGTCGGTGTCGGCCAGGGAGAACCAGAATTCACCCTCTGCCGGGCGCAGTAACACCGGGTCGTTCAGCACGCCGCCATAGCTGTTGCACAGGATGACGTAGCGGCATTTGCCCACTTCGCATTTGTCGACGCGCCGGGTGATGACCATGTCCACGAAAGCTTCCGCATCCGGGCCCTTGACCTGGATTTGCCGCTCGACAGCGACATTCCACATGGTCACATGTTCGGTCAGATATTCGTATTCCTTCATCAGGCCGCCGTCTTCTGGCTTGATGTAGGCGCGGGGATGATAGACGTGGTTGTAGACCGAATAACACCAGGCGCCGGCGGCCTGACTAAGGTGCCAATAGGGGCCCTTACGCAATCGGGTATCGACCAAAAGGCGGCTGCCCTTGGCTAAAAGACCTTCGTCTCCATTGTCGCCGCTTTGGCGCAGTTGAATGGGGACATGCCGCTTTTTCAGACGGCTGTTTTCAAACATATCAGCTACTGTGAGGCCGTTCATAACATCGTTGCTCATCATGGTCTCCCAACCCAAATATCCCGGATGCGTTTGCAATCAGCAATCTAAAATTTAAACCGGGATACCCCAGACGACTGCCAATCGCCGACAACAGTAGCACAATGGGCATCCGGCTCTGAATCCGGCTCAGCATGGCGCTCAGCGAGACTGGCCGGAGCTCCAAGCGGCCCTCGACTACGCGCGCGAGGGCGATGCCCTCGTGGGACGGCGGCTTTCGGGGGGTACGGTCCCCGCCGGACCCAAACGTTGGCCTTCGTCGAGCCCACCGTTCACATCGCCCCCTTGTCCACCTATGAGGCCCCGAGCGATGCCCGTTGAAGGGCGGTATGGATAATTTGCGCTTGAATCTGTAAATCGCTTCGGGCATCGGAAACTCCTTTGGTTCGCATTCGCCGGCGCGCAGGGGCCGAATATCGCTTTTGGCATTTTTAGTGGTACGGTTCGCGGCCCTGATGCGGCGGCGGCGACGGATCGAAGGTTCGTTCTTCGAAAGACCACACTTCGTTATCGTCGATCTGCCCCCCTTCGATGCGATTGAAGCGGCGCTCTTCGATCCAAATACCGAGTTCGGAGGCGCTCTTTTGTGGAAATCGCGGCCTTCGCGCCTTGAGGAGACGCAGCTATGACGACCGAGCGCGCCCCCGAGTATACCTCCAACCCCCGTGTAATGTTTGAAATGTCGACGGAGCGCGCAGCACTGAGCGCGCCGGGAGGAAAGCCACTGATCGTCCACGTGCTCTGCGCCCTCGAGCACTGGCGCTTCGACGCCGCCATGCCCCGCCAGATCATGCCTGCGCCCCACGGAGCCCAGCCGGTGCCAGACGTTCCGAACTGGAGCTGGGCTGAATACGGTATGCGCTGTGGCATGCCGCGGCTGCTGCGTGCGCTCGGCACGCGCGGGATCCGGGCCGACGCTTGTATCAATGCCGGTGTCCTCGATGCCTATCCATCGGTCGCCGAGGCCGTGCTCGAGGCAGGCTGGGAATTTCAGGGTCATGGGCTACACCAAGCGGCGATGCCAGACGCCGACGAGGAGGCCCTCATCCGGACAGCTATCGAGAAGCTGAGTGCGTTCTCGGGGCAACGGATCCGAGGTTGGACGGGGCCGGGATTGAAGCAAAGCTTCGAGACCCCGGAGCATCTGAAGGCGGCCGGCATCGAGTACACTTGCGATTGGGTGATCGACGATCTGCCCTGCTGGATGCGTACCCTGCACGGGCCCATGGTTTGCGTCCCCTATACCCTGGAGCTCAACGACAGCGTTATCTTCGCGGTCGAAAAACACAGCTCCTCAGAGCACTACGACCGGCTGTGCCATACCTTGGAGTCTATCGACCGCGAGCTCGAGCAAGGCCCTCGGGTGCTGTCTCTCTCCCTGCATCACCACCTGAGCGGCGTGCTGCACCGGATCGGCTTCGTCGAGAAGATGCTCGATATCCTGCTGGCCCGTGACGACACGGTGTTCATGACGGGCGGCGAGATCGTTGATTGGTTCGTTGACGCAGTGCCTCCTGCCTGATCGCGGAGCATCGCAAGATCGGCGGGACGCGCAATCGCCCGGCCACCCGCCGCGCCAGCCGCTTATCGGACCCGGAAAAAGCTGGACCGGAGGCGCGGACGGCTCCTCGAGATCGGACGTCGCGCTAATCCGCGCACACTTGCGGGCGCCGGCCGGCCCACGGCTTCGCGGCCTCGAGCTGCGCGGCGAGGGCAAGCAGCGGCCATTCCTCGCCGTAGCGGGCGACGAAGTGGAGGCCGACCGGCAGCCCCTCGGAGGTCCAATGCAGCGGCAGCGAAACGGCGGGTTGCCCGCTCGCATTACTGATGTAGGTATAGGGCGAGAATCGCGCCATCCGCCGGCGCAGCTCGATGGGATCGTCGCGATAGACGAGGCTGCCCAGCGGCACCGGCGGCTGGCCAAGCGTGGTGGTTAGCCACAAATCGTGGTCGGTGAAGAATCCACTCAACGATCGGATTTGGCGCTGAACATCCTGCAGGGCAAGCAGATAGTCGGCGGCGCTCAAGCTCTCGGCCCGCTTGGCGAAGGCCCAGACGAAGGGCTCGAAGTCCGCCTCGGATGGGGTGCGTCCGATGCGCCGCGACCAGTCAGCGATCGCCCACGCGACGCCGGCCGAGAGCAGGGTGGTAAACTTCTGCCAGAGTTCGGGCGCATCGAAACTCGGGCTGGCCTCAACGACCTCGTGGCCCAGGGATTCGCACAGCGCCGCGGTCTCCCCGATCGCCTCCACGCAGACCGGATCCAGCGGATCGCCGAGAGGGGTCTCCGTCGAGAAGCCGATGCGCAGAGCTCCCGGGTCGGCGCCGACCGCTTGCGCGAAGGGGCGCGCCGGTGACGGCGCGACATAGGGCTCGCCGACGGCGGGACCCGCCACGGCATCCAGGAGCCTGGCACAATCGCGCACCGTGCGCGTCAGCGCGTGCTCCACGAAGAATCCTGCCAGCAGGTCGCCATAGTGAGGCGCAAGCGAGTTTCGGCCTCGGCTGGGCTTCAGGCCTACCAGCCCGCAACACGAGGCCGGGATCCGGATCGAGCCGCCGACGTCGTTGCCGTGCGCCATCGCCACCACCCGGGCGGAGACCGCAGCCGCGGCACCACCGCTGGATCCGCCGGTCGTGAGGGCCGGATCCCAAGGATTGCGGGCCACGCCGAACAGCCTCGGCTCGGTGGTGGTTCCGATAGCGAATTCGGGCAGGTTGGTTTTTCCGATGGTGATGAGCCCGGCGCAGCGGAACCGCGTGTAGAGCTCACTGTCTTCCCTCGGTACATGGTCCTCGAGAAACCTGCTTCCCTCGGTAAAGCGCACCCCCGCGACCTCCGCCCCGTAGTCCTTCATCAAAAACGGTTACCCCGGCAAAGGGGCCGTCGCCGGCAGACTGGCGCGCTTCGTCACGGGCGCGATCAAACATCTCGGTAACCACCGCGTTGAGGGCGCCGTTGACCTGCTCACAGCGGCGGATTGCCTCATCGACCAACTCCAACGGACTGACCTCTCCGAGCCGCACCAATCTCGCCAAGGCGGTTGCATCCAGATCACCATAGCTTTGCTTCATCGGACTGGACTCCTCAAGAACTTGGTTGGCTTTCCCACAGCCTGGACCGGAAACAGACATTAAAAAAGGCTCAATTCGTGAATTGTATGCATTAGTGATAGAGTGCCTGCAACGTCAGGAGGTTGGGTTATGGACGGCAAGGGTTTCCAGGTGTGGCTTTCGGCGGCGCGCGGGCTGACGCGCGCGCAGCGGCGCGAGGCGCTCGCGGTGCTGTCGGGCCGGAGCGAGGGCGAGGCATCGAAGGCCGCGATCGAGCTTGGTGTGGACGAGGCCCGGCGCTGTCCGCACTGCGCGAGCGAAGGGGCGGTTTCGCGCGGTATGGCGCGGGGTCTGCGGCGCTACCAGTGCAAGGGCTGCGGCAGGACCTTCAACGCGCTGAGCGGTACGCCGCTGTCGGGCTTGCACCACAAGGAACGCTGGCTGTCGTTCGGGGCGTCGCTGGCGAAGGGGGAGACGGTGAAGGCCTCGGCGGCGCGCTGCGACGTGGCGGTGAGCACGGCGTT
>CBDDBZ010000026.1:0-156770 GCA_965225945.1 Alphaproteobacteria bacterium
GAGCAGGTCGTCGGTGGCCGTGATCGAGCGGAGCCGCGTGCCCGCCGGGATCTCGATTTCAAATTCGCCCTCGAAGCTCTGGGCGGGCCGGGCGGCCGCCGCCGGTACGCCGTCGGCCGCGACGATTCTCCCCAGCTCCCCCGCCGTCCGGGCTAGCCCCACGGCGAGGAGAATCAGCCCCACGACCAGCAGCCCGGTCATCGTGATCACGAGAAGCTTGAGCCCGGTACTGGTCTCGGTCCAGTTTGCCCCCATGGAACCGTCGCCCGCTGGATCACGTCATCTGGAAACCGCCGATAGCGGCGCGGCCGGCCAACGCCTGGATCGGTTCCTGGCGGCGCGACTGCCCTCGCTTTCGAGGAGTGCCATCAAGCGCCTTATTTTGAACGGCCGCCTGTCGCTCGGCGGCGAGACGATACTGGACCCCTCGCGCCTGGTCAAACCGGGCGAGAGTTATCTTCTGGAGGTGCCGCCGGCGACCCCGGCGCGCCCCATTGGCCAGGCGATGCCCCTCGTCGTGTTGTACGAGGACGGCGATATCCTGGTGCTGGACAAGCCGGCGGGTCTGGTCGTGCATCCCGCGCCGGGCAATCCGGACCGGACCCTGGTCAACGCGCTGATCGCCCATTGCGGCGAGACGCTTTCCGGCATCGGCGGGGTCCGGCGCCCGGGGATCGTGCATCGCCTGGACAAGGACACCAGTGGCGTCATGGTGGTGGCCAAGCACGATTCCGCGCATGCCGGCTTGGCCGCGCAATTCGCCCGCCACGACATCCTGCGCGAATATCGCGCTCTGGTCTGGGGCGCGCCCAGGGCTTCGAGCGGAACCGTGGACGGCGCCATCGGCCGCGATCCGCGAAACCGCAAACGCATGGCCGTCCTCGCGCGTGGCGGCAAGCCGGCCAGGACGCACTATCGGGTGCTGTCGCGCCTGGGCACCATCGCGGCCGAGCTCGCCTGTCGGCTGGAGACGGGGCGAACGCACCAAATTCGCGTCCACCTCGCCCACCTCGGCCTTCCGGTGATCGGCGATTCCGTCTATGCCCGGGCCCAGCGTCGCCGGGTGAAGGACCTGCCGCCGCCGCTCGGCACGGCGCTCGACGGCCTCTCGCGCCAAGCCCTGCATGCGGGCTTGTTGGGCTTTCGCCATCCGGTCCGCGGTGTTGCGGTGCGTTTCGAAAGCTCGCCGCCGGCGGACTTCCGCGCCCTCGCCGAGGTGCTCCGGGCGCCGACCTGAGTCGCCCGAGGCTCGGTTCGATCCTTGCCTATCCGGTTATCACCCACACCCACTATATGTAGTGTGTCTCCTTGGACTGCAGGCGAGGGCCGGCGCAGGCGCATTGAGGAGGCGATCCGGCTAATTCTTGATTGTTCTGAAAACCGAACCGGAGTTTAATTCACGTCACGTACTTAACATCGGGGGACGGAACGGTGGCGACCAAGGGAAAAACGAAGAAACCCACGGCCAGACGGGAAGCTGCTGATGAAACGACATCGTCTGAGCGATTGACGGCACTAGTCGAAGAAAGCGACGCGCTGGCACGAATCGTTGCGAAGAACCCGTCCGCGCCTGTTAGTCTCCTGCGCGTTTTGAGTCGCAGCGAAGACGAAGCGACACGCAAGAACGTGATCCTCAATCCGTTTACTTCATATGACGTATTGAGCGAACTTGAAAACCAGTTCACAGAGCTATTTGTGAATAATCCGGCACTCGAATCCTACAATTCAATGAAGCTCTGATTTCCTGGAATATTCCATCGGTGTCGTTCACCTCCGATTTCAGATAAATTTCAATGAAGTGACGGTCCTTTATGCAACGTGGCGTTTTGCCAAATCCGACTCAATGATTAGGATTTCCACCACGCTAAAGTGTCGCCTAAAAGCCGCTACAATGCCGTCCGAGTCCCTGCTCGGCATCGCCGGAGATATCTCCGCTTCGACCTGCACCGAGCTTTACTCAGGGAAATGGGTGCACACTACATATAGTGGGTGTGGGTGATAACCGGATAGGCAAGGTTCGATCCTTGCCTATCCGGTTAACGCCCATGACCGCTACATGTAGGGTGCCGCCACTCTCCCGAGTAAAGCTCGGCATAGGTTGGAGCAGAGGTGTCGCCCGCGATGCCGAGCAATGAGCGGAAGGCGTTGAACGGGTAGAACCGCCTGTTGAAGCGGAAGGTGAACTCGTTGAGGTAGGCTTGTAGGTGCTGGTGGCTAACGCCGTGGTGGATACCGATCAGCCACGTCTTCAGGTTGGCGAAAACCAGATGGATGATCGGCAGGTATTGCTCGGCAACCTCTGGATCACCACACTCGGCAACAGCGAAGTGCTCATAGCCGCGCTTACCGAGGCCAGCATAGCCGCTCCAATCGTCAGTAACGATCAGCGATCCCGGCGCGACGGTGCTCTCGACGAACCCACAGAGCGACTCGGCGCTACGGTCGAGCACGACGGCGAGCCGAACGCGTCCGGCATAGCGTCCGTCTTTCCGGTTGTCGAGCTTGGTGCCCGGCTTTCGATGACGCACCTCGATGGCACAGGAGACGAGAACCTTGTGGTGAACACCACGGCCTTCCCCACGCGTTCGCCCGCCAACCCAGGTTTCGTCCACCTCAACATGGTTCTTGGGCTGTCCACCGATCCTGTCTTGGTTGGGCCGCACCATGCCCGAGCGGAGCTTGTGGAGAATTTGAAAGGCCGTCTCGTAGCGCGAAAGACCAAGTTGCCGCTGAAACTGCACGGCGGACATGCCGGGCGTCTGACTGGCGACCAGATAAGCGGCCCAGAACCAGACGTTCAGCGGAGTGTGGCTACGCTCCATCACTGTTCCCACCGTCAGCCCGGTGTTCTGGCGGCACTTGCGGCAGCGCAGGACGCCAGGGCGGTTTTCAAAGTGGAACGGCTCTCCCGCCGTGCCGCAGTGCGGGCAGGCAAAGCCGTCTCCCCAGCGGGCTTTCTCCAGGTAGGCGGCGCAGGCCGCATCATCGGGGAAAAGTCGCTGGAACTCGGGTAGCGAATGCGGGAATGGGAGATCGGCGCGGTCGAGAACATCCATGGCGCGCTCCCCTATATCCGGTTTGCGCCCATTCTAGCCCTAGTGGGTGTGGGTGTAAACCGGATAGGCAAGGTTCGATCGATTGATTTCAGAACCTTACGGTTCCCCGACGCGGCCGAGGCGGCGGCACAATACCCGAGTGACGCCAAGGGTCAATGTTGACGGCGCGGACTTCCGAATCTATCATTTCTTCTCTCAGGAAAGCCGCGCGAACGAGGGAGAGTCGGTCAGATGAGCGACCGGTCGGCGAACAAGCTGCCCCTTCCGGCACCCAACCCGGACGGCAGCCTGTCACGCTATCTGCAGGAAATCCGCAAGTTCCCGATGCTGGAGCCGGAGCAGGAGTACATGCTCGCCAAGCGTTGGGAGGAACACGGCGATGGCGACGCGGCGCATCAGCTCGTCACCTCCCATCTCCGCCTGGTGGCCAAGATCGCCATGGGCTACCGAGGCTACGGCCTGCCGGTCGGCGAACTCATCGCCGAGGGTAATATCGGCATGATGCAGGCGGTGAAGCGCTTCGATCCCGAACGCGGCTTCCGGCTCGCGACCTATGCCATGTGGTGGATCCGCGCCGCCATGCAGGAATACATCCTGCGCTCCTGGTCGCTGGTGAAGATCGGCACCACGGCGGCGCAGAAGAAGCTGTTCTTCAACCTGCGCAAGATCAAGGGCCAGATCCAAGCGATCGATGAAGGCGACCTCAAGCCCGAACAGGTCACCGAGATCGCCACCCGGCTGAACGTGCCGGAGCAGGACGTCGTCTCGATGAACCGCCGCCTGGCGGCGCCCGACAACTCGCTGAACGCGCCGCTCAGGGCCGACGGCGACGGCGAATGGCAGGACTGGCTGGTCGACGACAGCGTCGATCAGGAGACCCAGCTCGCCGAGGCCGAGGAGCTGAGCGCGCGGCGCGTGCTGCTGGCCCAGGCGATGGACCGGCTGAACGAGCGCGAACGCCACATCCTCACCGAGCGACGTCTGAAGGAAGATGCAACGACGCTCGAGGAGCTGAGCCGGGAATTCGGCATCAGCCGGGAGCGGGTCCGCCAGATCGAGGTCCGTGCCTTCGAAAAGCTGCAACGCGCCATCAAGAAGGCCGCCGTCGACGCCCGCATGCGTTGACCGTCCGTTTCGCTCTTTGTTTGATCGCCGCTCGCGCGGCGTGCCGGGCCTCCCGCTCCCCCGCCCAACCACCCAGGAGTGGGAGGCCCGGCACGCCGCCTGGCTCGGCCGGCCCGCTCGGGTGGTTGGGCGGGGGAGCGGGCGGGCCGGGCCATGCCACGCCGGAGGCGTGGCGACAAAGAACCAGCTGGGCCCGCGCGCCGCCATCCCGGGGGGCTCGCCTCGGGCGCTCTTGTCGTCGCGGGGGCGGGATTATATAGTGGTCTTAGGTTCCGTTCCCCCTAGATCTAGAGCCGCTCATGTTCGTTTCGACTTGCCGGCCCACCCGATTTCGAAACATTCTGGAGGCAAGGGTGGGATGATCGCGCCTCGCTTGCTCGAAGACGGCGACGATCGGGGCCTGCCATGAGCGTCTCCTCCATGACCGGGTTCGCCCGCGCCGAGGCCACGACCGCGACGCATGCCTGGGCCTGGGAGGCGCGCAGCGTCAACGGGCGGGGCCTGGACTTGCGCTGTCGATTGCCGCCGGGCTTCGAGGTGCTGGAGGCACCGGCCCGCAGCCGCCTCGCCGAGGCGCTGACGCGGGGCAGCGTCAACCTGGTGCTCCGTGTCGAGCGCAGCGAGGGGGCGAGCGAGATCCGCATCAACGAGGTGGTGCTGGCCGAACTCGTCGCCCGGGCCCGAAGCCTTCGCGAGGCCCTGCCCGAGGCGGTGTTGGCGATCGACGGCCTGCTGGCCGTGCGCGGCGTGGTCGAGCCGCTGGAGACCTCCGAGGACGAGGCGGCGCGGCGCGCCCGCGAGACGGCGATGCTGGCCAGCCTCGACGAGGTGGTCCGGGCGCTGGTCGTCGCCCGGGGCGAGGAGGGGGAGCGTCTCGCCCGGGTCCTGGGCGAGCAGTTGGATGAAATGGAAGCCTTGATCGAGCGCGCGGCGAGCAGCGCCGGGGCGCGAGCGGAGGCGGTCCGAGAGAGGCTTTCGAGCCAACTTCGGGCCCTGTTGGCGGAACGGATCGGCATTGCCGAGGAACGCCTGGCGCAGGAGTTGGCGCTGCTCGCGGTGAAGGCCGACGTCGGCGAGGAGCTCGACCGGCTCAGCGCCCATGTGGCGCAGGCGGCGGAGTTGATCGCCGAGGGCGGCGCCGTCGGGCGGCGCCTGGATTTCCTCGCCCAGGAGTTCAATCGCGAGGCCAATACGCTCACCTCCAAGTCCGGTGACATCGAGCTCACGCGAATCGGTCTCGACCTCAAGGTGGTCATCGACCGGTTCCGCGAGCAGGTGCAAAATATCGAGTAGGGGCGATGGGGCGGCTTGGAATTGCCCGTCGGGGCCTGATGCTGGTGATGAGCTCGCCGTCGGGCGCCGGCAAGACGACGATCAGCCGCGAACTGCTGGCACGCGACGAGAACCTCCAGATGTCGATCTCGGTGACCACCCGGCCGGCCCGCCCGGGGGAGCGCGACGGCGTCGACTACAGCTTCATCGACACCAAGAGCTTCGCCCTCATGGTCAAAAGGCGCGAACTGCTGGAGCACGCCAAGGTCTTCGATCACGACTACGGCACGCCGGCGGCGGCGGTCGAGGTGGCGCTTCGCCACGGTCGCGACGTGCTGTTCGACATCGACTGGCAGGGCACCCAGCAGTTGGCGCAGAACGCCCGGGCGGACCTGGTCTCGGTCTTCATTCTGCCGCCCTCGACCCGCGAACTGGAGCGCCGCTTGGCGCACCGCGCCTCCGACCCGGACGAAGTGGTGCGGCAGCGGATGAGCCGCGCGGCCGACGAGATCTCTCATTGGGCGGAGTACGACTATATCGTCGTCAACGACGACGTCATGGCCTGCGCGGGCGAGGTCAACGCGATCCTGATCGCCGAACGCCAGCGGCGCGAGCGCCAGACCGGCCTCCTGGACTTCGTCAAGGAGCTTCGGGAAGGCCACTGAGGGTCCGATCGAGGTAAGTCCCGACCGCCCCGGGGCTCCGCTTGCCGGCTCTTCAGCCTTTGTTAGAATGCCTCGCGTAAGGTGGCTCGAGCGGCGATGGCGAGAGGCTGTGATGGCGAGGATCCTACTGGCCGAGGACGACGATTCGATGCGCCACTTCCTGCAGCGCGCGTTGGAGCGGGCGGGCCACGAGGTGTTGTCGGTGGCCAGGGGCGACCAGGCGCTCCCGGTGATCGCCGAGGGCCGCTTCGACGTGCTTTTGGCCGACATCGTGATGCCGGAGATGGACGGCATTCAGCTCGCCCAGCGCGCGGTGTCGATCGACCCGCGTATCCGCATCATGTTCATCACCGGCTTCGCCGCCGTGGCGCTGCGCAACCGGGCGAGCGCGCGGGCCGACGCCAAGGTGCTGTCCAAGCCCTTCCACCTGCGCGAGTTGGTGGCGGAGATCGACAAGCTGATGGCCGCCTGAGGCCGGCGCCGGGAGGCCGGGCGGCGAACTTGCCAGGGGCCGCCGATTTCGCCTATATCGGCCTGATGGCCCCGGGCGCGTAGCTCAGTTTGGTTAGAGCGCTACGTTGACATCGTAGAGGTCCCCAGTTCAAGTCTGGGCGCGCCCACCATGTTTTCCCTAGTTTCCAATGTCTTGTGTCAGGGGCGGTTTATTTGGGCTGGCGAATTGGGTAGCTCTGGATAGGAGGCGGGCCTGCCGGTGTAAGGTCGTCGAGGTCGAGGTGAGGGAGAGAGCCGCGTCATGGATCCGATCGTCTGGGCCGTCCTGGCCGTGGGGCTTGCGGTGGTGGTCTTTTTCGTTTGGCGGCGCCAGCGAGGTGGCGGCCGCGAGCAGCCGACCAAGACGCTGCATTCCTCGATCGTCGGCGTCACCACCGAGGACGAGCGCGGCCTGTCGCCGCAGCAGCTGATCGTCAACCTCCAGACGGGCGACCGGCTGCAGCTGGTTGGCGCCGACAAGGACGGCGCGCCGGCGGTGCAAGTCCAGGACCGCGGCGGCGGCCACCTCGGCTGGCTGCAGGACGCCGTGGCACCGGAGGTGCGCCCCGCGCTCGACGCGAGCAAGCGCGTCGAGTGCAAGATCGCCGACATCACCGGCGGCACTCGCGGCAAACCCAACTTCGCCGTCAGCATCCAGATCGATTTGTACTAGACGCGAGCTGTCTCGGCTCGGCTCGACGCCGATCCGCGCCACTTGGCTGTTCCCGACATTCGCCCCCCGAGGCCTGCTTTCGACCGCATGTGGAAGGATGCCCACCGGCGGCGTTTCGATCTGGTGATGGCATGGTCCATCGACCGGATTGGCCGAAGCACGAAAGACGTGGCAAACTTCATGGCCGACATGGAGGCTCTGGGGGTGGAGCAGTTTTACCGACAGCAGGCTATCAACACGTCCACGCCTTCGGGCAAGGCCATGGTGCAGATGTGCAGCGTGTTTGCCGAACTGGAGCGGGGCTTGATCCAGGAGCGGGTGAAGGCTGGTCTGGCTCGGGCTCGGTCGAAGGGCAAGCGGCTGGGTCGCCCCCGTGTGTCGAAGGAGACGGAGGGCCGCATCCACCGGCTTCGGGCCGAGGGCATGGGTTACAATCGGATTGCCAAGACGGTGGGGTGTGGGAACGCGGTGGTGCAGCGAGTGCTGGCCGCCGGATAGCGGAGGCGTGGCCGGCGTGCGGGGTTACCCCACCGGGCAGTACCATATCCAATGTCGGCTTCTCTATCGCGTCCTCGGTCAAGCCCTTTCTGGTTACGTCATGCCATATTCCTTCTTCACGTCGTTCCGCACTGGCGGATGTTGCCGCACGGGGCTCTTGCTTCTCTTCGAGGTTGGCGCGTGGCCACCTCATGATGGGATCAGAGGATGAGGCGGTTCAATCTTTCGCGCGTCCTTGCCGCCGGTCAGCGGCAGGGTCTACCGACATTACGAACTCACCCCACCCGTCGTCCCCGTGAGGACATCT
The DNA here is from genome assembly GCA_965225945.1 of Alphaproteobacteria bacterium. GTDB lineage: Bacteria > Pseudomonadota > Alphaproteobacteria > JASLMY01. The sequence continues at coordinate 8,089 of CBDDBZ010000026.1, forward strand.
CTCTGCCTAAGCAGAACTCGTTGATCTCCTTGTCAGTACAGTCGAAGGTTCAATCCGCCTTGACGGCGTCAGCAGGGCCGTTGCTCCAGCGGAACTCGGTGCCGTCGACCCACATGCGGTGCAGAACTACGGCCAGGCGCCTCGCGACGGCGACGATGGCACGGCGCATGCCACGTCGCTGGGCCACTCGCATGCCCCACGCCTTCAGCCAGGACCATTTCCGGCCGTGGGTGAGGAGGGACTGCGCGGCCTCGTACAGCATCGTGCGGAGCATGCTGTCGCCGCACTTGGACACGCGACCATCATAGTCGATCTCGCCGGACTGGAAGCGCTTCGGCGTCAGGCCGACATGCGCGCCGACCGCCCTGGAGTGAACGAAGCGCTGCGGCTGATCGATGGTAGCCCGGTAGGTCAGCGCGACGACCACGCCGACGCCGGGTGCCGTCATGAGCCGTCGGCAGACCGGGTCATGGCGGACCGTGTCGAGCACCATTTTGTGGAGGACCGCGAATTGCTGGCGCATCACTCGCCGGACGGTGAGCAGCGGTTCCACAATAGCGGCCAGCTTCGGAAAGTCTTCGACCAGCTCGCGGATCCGCGCCTCGTACCCGCGGGTGCTGACCATGCCCACCTTGAGACCGAAGTTGCGCAGCGTCCCGCGTAGATCGTTCTCGACGTCGAGCAGTTTTCTCTGGAGCAGCTTGCGGCTGGTCAGCAGCATCCGCTGCTCCTGGGCAACCAGGGTCTTCACATGCACCGGCTTGAACAGCCCGACCCGCATCATCTGGGCGATGCCGCGCGCATCGTTGCGGTCGCTCTTGTTGACCTGCTGCCCCTTGAGCAGTGCTTTCATGTGCCGAGTCTCGACGCAGACAACCGGCAGCCCGGCGGCGGCAAGACCGTTGACCAGCCATTGCGAGAGCGGACCGGCTTCGATCCCGATCCGGCCATAGGCCACGCCGATCGAGGTCAGCAGCGTGACGATGTCGTCCGGCTCGGTCGGCACTTTCCGCTCCAACACCACCTCGCCAACCTCGTCGACGACGCATACCGCCGTCATCGTCGTCCTTCCTCGAAACATCCAGACCTACGAAATGTGCCAATCGTCGTCGCTCCTTCCTCGATGTTCGAGGTCGGGGCGACCCCGATTCAACGATCATGCGTGAAGGGGCTGCGCTCATACCTGATATCATCAGGCACAGCCCCCGCGATATACCATCTATCGGGGGTAGACTCCCCGTCGGGCCGAGGTGCCGGTCACGCCCGGGTATAGCCAAGGCACTAAATCGCTACGCGATATTTCGTGGGTGAGGGGTCATGGCGCGCCCAGCCACCGCCGTGGATTTCATCGATAACACTTCGAGCGCTCGTTCCTGATCATTGAGGTCTCGTCGACCTCAACTCAGGAAGGAGCATCTCCATGACGACGACGATGACCCCATTGCGCCAGCGCATGATCGAGGACATGAACGCCCGCAAGCTGGTGGCGGGCACGCAGAAGGGCCACCTCCACGGCTGCGAGCGCTTTGCCGTGTTTCTGGATGGCTCGCCCGATACCGCCGTGGCCGAGGACGTCCGCCGCTTCCAAGTTCATCTGGCGGAGAGCGGGATGAGCATCTGCAACCGCAACCGGACCATGACCGGGCTCCGTTTTCTGTTCCGCGTGACCTTGCGACGGCTCGATCTCGCGGCGGAGATCTTCCACATCCGCGAGCCGCAAAGGCTGCCGAAGGTGATGAGCCAGGACGAGGCCAAGCGTCTCCTGGTGATGGCCCGGAACCTGAAGACCCGCGCGCTGCTCTCGCTCGCCTATGGCTGTGGCATGCGAGCGGGCGAGGTGGTGCGCTTGCGCGTCGGCGACATCGACAGCGCCCAAGGCATCATCCGTATCGTCCAGGGCAAGGGCCGCAAGGACCGTAACGTGATGCTGTCGAAGGGACTGCTGGCGTTGCTCAGGCAATGGTGGCGGGCCCGCCCGACCCGCCACGACGCGGGCGTGCCTGCGCAACAGCGCTGGCTCTTCCCCGGTCGCGAGGCGGGGCGGCACGCCACGACCCGGCAGTTCAGCCGGTTGTTCGAGGAGGCGGTGGCCGCCGCCGGGATCACCAAGCACGTGACGCCGCACTCGTTGCGGCATTCCTTCGCCACCCACTTGCTCGAGCGCGGCACCGACATTCGCTACATCCAAGCGCTTTTGGGCCACGACAAGCTCGACACCACGGCGCGCTATACCCGGGTCGCGACCGGCGCCATCGCCGCCATCGAGAGTCCGCTGGATCTCTTGTCCAAGCCCGGTGGCAAGAAGCGGAAGAAGGCCAAGCCGTCGGGGTAAGCGCCGCCGGGTCGTGACAGCCCATGGGTTGGAGGTCGCGGATATCTTCCGCGACTTCGGCCCCGCCTGGCGTCGGGCCAATGCCGGCCACGTGAGCTTGCAACAGCTGAAGGTCATGAGCGCCATCGAGCGCTGCCGCACGGCCGCGCTCGGCGGGCACGTCTTGGCCTGCGAGGACTGCGAGCACACCCAGATCGCCTACAACTCGTGCCGCAACCGCCATTGCCCCAAGTGCCAGGGGGCGGCGGCCCGGGACTGGTTGGCCGAGCGCGAGGCCGAACTACTGCCCGTCCCCTACTACCATCTCGTCTTCACCCTGCCGGCCCAGATCGCAGACATCGCGTATCAGAACAAGTCGGTGATCTACGGCATCCTGTTCAAGGCGAGCGCCGAGACCATGCTCACCATCGCCGCCGATCCCAAGCACCTCGGCGCCAAGATCGGTCTCACCGCCGTGCTCCATACCTGGGGCTCGGCCATGACGCTTTACGGCGCCGCGCTCGGACCGGTGGCGCGCCGGCGCCTCACCACATATCCACATGATCGTGCCCGGCGGCGGGGTCTCTCCGGACGGCACGGAATGGATTGCCTGCCGGCCCGGCTTCTTCTTGCCCGTCCGCGTGCTCTCGCGCCTCTTCCGCCGGCTCTTCATCGAGAAGCTCGCCGCCGCCCACGAGACCGAACGTCTGAAGTTCTTCGCCGAGCACGCGGGCCTCGCCGAACCGGCGGCGTTCGGCACCTTCCTCGCGCCCATGCGCAAGAGTGAATGGGTCGTCTATGCCAAGCGCCCCTTCGGCGGGCCCGAGGCCGTGCTCGCCTACCTCGCCCGATACACCCACCGCGTCGCCATCTCCAACCGCCGCTTGCTCCGCCTCGACAACGGCGCCGTTACCTTCACCTACAAGGACTACCGCCGCGACGGCGCCGAGCGCTACGGGACCATGACCCTCGATGTCGCGGAGTTCATCCGCCGCTTCCTCATGCACGTCCTGCCCAAGGGCTTCCACCGCATCCGACACTACGGCCTCTTTGCAAACGGCAACCGCGCCGCCAACATAAAACGCGCTCGCGAACTGCTCGGCGGACCACCGGCGCCCGACGCCAGCGAGGAAGAGGCCTCGGAGCCTCCCGAGGACCAACGCCAGGGCGCCCGACCGTGCCCCCGTTGTGGCGGTCCCATGATCGTCGTCGAGGTCTTCGAGGCCGGCTGTCAACCAAAGGCCCGTTCACCGCCGAAGGCCATCGATAGCTCATGACACCGACCCAAAACATCAGCCACCTTCCCCGCCGAGCCTCGGCGCTCGACTTCGCTCGCCCGGGACACCGAAAACGGCGGCATCGTTGGCCGCCCCGGCCCCGCTCGTGCCCCCCTCGGCAACGCTTCACCGCGCTCGACGATCTCCTTATGGCGCCTCACGCCCCATATGCGGGTCGTCCAGACGACACCACCATCGACGCCACGCTCAAATCCCCATAGCGACGCCTGTATCCCGCGATTTCGTGCCTTGGCGCTTCTCGGACGCCGGCAAACACCGCGCCTCACTCCCTATGCCGGCAAGGCATCCGAGAAACCTGCACAAACCCGGACATTGACGGCGGCGTTGTGTTAGTCTCTTGTCTGAGGACATCACCAATGGCAGTCGACATTCGTCGGTGGCTGGACGATCTGGGACTTGGCGAATACACCAAGGCCTTTGCCGAGAATTATGTCGACTCCGACGTGCTCCCACGTCTCACCAATGACGACCTGAAAGACATAGGCGTTAGCGCGGTCGGCCATCGTCGCAAGCTCCTGGACGCGATTGCGGTCTTGGTGGGCCAGGACAGCAGGCCAACAGGCGAAGCCGGCGAAAACCTCGGGGCGCCGGACGAGGCGATACCTGGCGTTGAGGCTCTGCGCCGCCAAGTCACGATACTGTTCGCGGACATAGCAGGTTTCACGCGACTATCGAGCGGCCTGGATGCGGAAGAGATCCATGCATTGGTAAACGGGTTCTTCACGACCACCGACGCCGTTGTCCAAGAATACGGCGGCAACATCGACAAACACATTGGTGATGCGGTGATGGCGGTCTTCGGCGCGCCGGTGGCTCATACCGATGACCCGGAATGATCGCTCAGGGCGGCGCTCGCCATACACAATGCCGTCGGCGTACTGGAGCCTCCGTTGGCAGTGCACATTGGCGTTGCCTCGGGTCAGGTTGTGGCAGGTGCGACCGGGAGTGCGGCACATCAGGAATACACTGTGACGGGCGATAGCGTGAACCTCGCTGCCCGCCTGACTGATCTGGCGAAGCCAACCGAGACGCTGGTTTCAGCCTCTGTTCAACGGGCACTAGGCGAACGGTTCGTAGGTGAGCCATTTGGAGAGCAGCTGATTGACGGTCTCCCGGAACCGATCTCCGTATGGCAATTACGAGACATTTCCAGCGTCCAGGACGGCAGCGCAAGCCATTTCGTCGGCCGAAGCAGAGAACTGCACCATTTTACGGCCGCCATCAATCACTGTCTTGATCGCAAATCCGGTGAAACCATCGTGGTGCGTGGCGAAGCCGGGATCGGCAAGAGCCGCCTGGCAGAGGAGTTTCAGACTATCGCCACCCAAAAAGGCTTCTTGAGCCACGCGGGACTGGTGCTGGACTTCGGCACCGCCAAGGGGCAGGACGCCATCCGGGCGTTGGTGCGCAGTCTACTGGGCATTACGCCGGGAAGCGGGAAAGATATCGGAACTCAGCAGGCCACGAAGGTCATTGGCGGCCTCCTGTTGCAAGACCATCGCCGAGTCTACTTGAACGATCTTTTAGATTTGTCCCAGCCGCCTGACCTGCGGGGCCTTTACGATGCTATGGACAACAAGACCCGCAACCGGGGCAAACAGGAGACGGTGGCCGAACTGATAGAGGCGATCAGCCGAAAGACGCCCCTCTTGTTGAAGATCGAAGACCTGCACTGGGCGGATTCGGTGGTGCTGGCGCATGCGGCTTCTATGGCGCGTGCCGTGATGGATTGTCCGGCTTTATTGGTGCTGACGACACGCATCGCCGACGACCCTCTGGATCAAGCCTGGCGCGCCGGCACGGACGGGTCGTCGATATCCGCCATCGACCTGGGTCCTCTGAAGGCAGAGGAAGCCAGCGATCTATCTCTGGATTTTCCGGGGCTGGACGAGGAACTGGTCCAGAATTGCATCGCCAGGGCCGGCGGGAATCCCTTGTTCCTGGAACAGCTACTACGTAACGCGGACGAGCTGGATCGCGGCGACATTCCGGGCACGGTGCAGGGTATCGTACAGGCCCGCCTCGATGCGCTGACTCAAGCGGACCGGGAAGCATTGCAGGCAGCCTCCGTACTGGGTCAGCGATTTTCGCGCCCGGCGATGAACGCGCTGATGGAGGCAGACGATTACGATCTGACCAACCTGATGGCGAACGCGTTGATCAGACCCGCAAGGGACGACTTTCACTTTGCCCATGCGCTTATTCGGCACGGTGTCTATGCGTCGTTATTGAAGCCGCGCCGCATCGAGCTCCACAGCCGCGCAGCCGCATGGTTCCGTGACGCTGATCTCGTCCTTCATGCCTAACATCTCGAAAAGGCCGAGGATCGCCGGGCGGCTAAAGCGTATCTCGAAGCGGCGAAGCAACAGGCACAATCATTCCGCTACGACACGGCATTCCGTCTAATCGAGCGGGCGCTGCAACACGACAGCGACTCGGAGACCCGATTCGAGCTGTCATGCACCCAAGGTGATCTGTTACGCGACTTGGGACGCACCGAAGAGTCGATCACCGCTTTTCAACACGCCCTCGATACGGCTCAAGACGAAGATCAAGCCTGTCAGCCCAATATTGGCCTATCGAGCGGTATCAGAGTCGTCGATCGATTTGAGGAAGCGTTCGACGCGCTTGACACTGCCGAACAACGCGCCGGCGGCTCTGCTTTGCATCTGGCGTCAATTCACTACCTGCGCGGCAACTGCCACTTTCCGTTCGGGCGATCCGCGGAATGTCTGGAGGAACATCGAAAGTCCCTCCAGTATGTCCGTGAAGCGCAGTTGGTTCGGCTCGAGGGACAGGCACTAAGTGGAATTAGCGACGCGCTCTACATCGGCCGACGTTTTAGCGAATGGAGAGAGAGCCTAACGAGCTGCTTTACATTCGCTGACCAGCATCAACTTCATGCGCTCAGAGCAACAACCTTGTACATGCGTGCGACATCGTCCATCTGGCATTTGGCGCTTCAGGAGACCATCGCGGATGCCGAAAGATCGGCGGTCATCGCCAAGCAGATAGGCGACCAACGGTCAGAAACCTTGGCAGAAGCGATTGTCTAGATTGGGCAATACTATGCCGCAGAATTCGACAAAGTCGCAGAGTCGGCGAGGCGGTCCTTATTGCTTTCCGATGAGATTGGAGCCCACCGATTGTCGTCTATCTCCCTGGTGAATTTGGCCCGAACTAAGTTTCGGCAGGGTCGACAACCGGAGGCCGAGAGAATTGCCGCAAAGGCCTTGACCGCAGCTAGAGAAGGCGGAATTACATTTTTTGGTGGAGCGGCACTTGGCGTATCGGCACTCATCGCTCAGGACCCAGAAGCCAGGCGTCAGGCCTTGCGTGAAGGTAATGAAATTCTTGACCGCGGTTGCCATGTTACGAACTATTTTGAATTTCGCCGTGATACCGCAGAAATTGCCATCGACTCCGGCGAGTGGTCGGAAGCATTGGCACAGGTGGAGGCGTGGCAGTCTGACTTTTTAGAAGAGGTTCCGCCATATGCCCAATTTTGGGCGTCCTGGACCAAGGCGTTGGTCAAGTTTGGAATGGGCGACCGCGATCAAGTTTTGGTCGAGGAACTCAATCGCCTGAGGAAGGTGGCGATCAACGGAAGTGTCAGAATCGCGTCGCCTCGAATTGAATCCGCTCTGACGGAGCTTGGCGCATGAGCCTCGATGTCCGGAATTACGGTGACAGTGCACTCATTTGACAGTTCCTCGGCATGGAGGGACGCTTCACGCATGGCCCGTCTCGGTCGGGGCGAAGGGGTCGGGTACGGGGTCGCGTCTTGCATCTTGCATGGGGTTGCGGCGTTGGGGGTCCGGTCTCGAGATGGCCACTTCTTGCCCCGATCCCGAACCACGCCATCACCCACACCCCGCCCTCGACCCCATGGCGGCGAAACCGCCCGGGCCGGGGCGGCCGCCGAGGACGCGCCGGAGGCGCGCCGGCGGCGCCGGGCGGAGATCCTTTACGGCCGCCTCGGCCCGGGCGAGCCTGACCCGGGGACGCGACGGCGGCAACGCGAGGACCGCTCCACGCCCGCGCCGGAGCGGCGTGGAACGACGCCATGGTGACGTCGGGACGATCCGCGGCCTTTCGGCCGTTCGCGCCCGCCATCGCGATACAAAGTCGTCATTTCGGGCCGATTCAGCTTCATTCACGACAGCTTTTGATGCCCGGATGAGCGCCTTTTGAACCCCCCGGGCGACGCGCCCCGGACGTATACTTGACATAATCCTGGACCAAACCCACCCGTCCCGAGGGCCCGGCCGGCGGTGGCGGCGGGGCGCGGCGGGGCGCCGCGGCATCCTGGCGGACGCAGGGCGAGGGCCGAAAACCCCCGTCGATTCAATCTCTTCCGCCCCCGCCGCCACCGCCTTGCGGCGCCTCGCGCGGCACGCCATATAGGAGACATGAACCACACGCATCCGACGCGTTCGGCGATAGACGTTCGCGTAGCATTCCGGCCCGGCGGTGGGGCCGGTTCGCGTCGATTTTCGCGCCGGCGCGGTGAAGAACCGTCATTCCTCATCATGCACGCGCACGCCGGGGACTCCCGCCCGGCCGAGGCGCGGAATCGCCGCCCGGCCCGCGCCGGATCGACGAGCCGGGCGCAACAGGCCTCGCGATACGGTGGGGGCGTTCGGAACAACGTGACCTCCTCGCTTCCGAGGAATCGGATGCGCGGGAAAGCGGGGCGCGCCCTCCAAAGGTTGACATTCGCCCCCACGGGCCGCTTATTTACCGGACAGTTTACGGTGACAGTGCGCTTAACCTGCTATCCTCGCCCCCTACCCTCGCATGTGCTCGCCGTCGGGATCGAAGAGCGGGCGCTCGATGATCGTGGCGGGGCGCCGCTCGCCCAGGATCTCGATCTCGAACCTCTCGCCCGCCACCGCCGTCTCCCGGGGCACCAGACCCATCGCCACCGATTTCTCGACATGGTGGGCATAGCCGCCGGAGGTGGTGAAACCCACGACCTCGCCATTCCGCCAGATCGGCTCGTCGGCCCAGACGTCGCCGTCCAGCGCCTCGACCACGAAGACGGCGAGCCGGCGGGCGGGCGGCGCGTCGCGCTCGGCCAAGGCCACGTCGCGTCCGATGAAGTCGAACTTGGCGAAGGCGACGAAACGATCGAGCCCGGTCTCGGCCGCCGTATAGTCGGGCCGATATTCCCGCATCCAGGCGCCGAAGGATTTTTCCAGCCGGAGCGACATCATCGCCCGCATGCCGAAGGGCGTGAGGCCCAGATCCGCGCCCGCCTCGTCCAGGGCGTGATAGAGCGCCACCTGATGTTCCGGCGCCACATAGATCTCGAAGCCGAGATCGCCGGTATAGCTGATCCGGGCGACGATCGCCGGCACCAGCCCGACCTCCATCGGTGCGACCGAGAGGAAGGGAAAGGCTTCGCGGCCGACGTCGGCGCGGGTCACCCGGCGCAGCAACGCCCGGGCGTTGGGCCCGGCGATCTGGAAGCCGACACGGGCATCGGAGACGTTGCGGATCTCGACCCCGCTGGCCGGCAGGTGCGCCTCGAACCAGCGCATGTGGTAGCCCTGCGCCGCATAGGACGCGGTGAGCTGGAAACGCTCCGGGGCGAGGCGGGCGATGGTGAAGTCGCCGATCAGTCGGCCCCTCGGGTTCAGCATCGGGCTCAGCACGATCCGGCCCTCGCCCGGCATCCGGTTGGCCATTAGCCCCGAAAGCCAGACCTCGGCGTCCGTGCCCGTGACCTCGTATTTTCCGAAGTTGTGGATTTCGTTGATGCCGACGGCGGTGCGCACGGCGTTACATTCCGCCTTGACCGGCTCGAAGGCGTTGGAGCGGCGGAAGCTCGGTGTCTCCACCAGCGCCTCGCCTGGGGGTGCGAAGTAGTTGACCGCCTCCATCCCGAAGGCCTGGCCGAAGACGGCGCGCTTGGCCTTCCACAGTCCATGCGCGGGCGTGGTGCGGAACGGACGGGCCGCCGGCAGCTCCTCGTTCGGGTAGGAGACGGCGAAGCGGCGCCGATAGTTCTCCACCACCTTGAGGCGGGCATAGGTCGGGGTCGTATAATGGGCGAAACGGGCGACGTCCATGGCGAAGACGTCGCGGCTCGGCGTGCCCTCGACCATCCATTCGGCGAGAATCAGGCCGACCCCGCCGCCCTGGCTGAAGCCCGCCATCACCGCGCAGGCGGCCCAGTAGTTGCGCAGGCCCGGCACCGGGCCGACCAGCGGGTTGCCGTCAGGCGCGAAGGTGAAGGGGCCGTTGATCACCCGCTTGATGCCGGCGGTGGCGAGGCAGGGATAGCGCTTCTGCGCCGCCTCCAGCGGCTCGGCGATGCGGTCGAGCTTGTCGGGCAGCAGCTCGTGGCCGAAGTCCCACGAGGTCCCGTCCACCGCCCAGGGCTCGCAGGCCTGCTCGTAGATTCCGAGCACCAGGCCGCGGCCCTCCTGGCGCAGGTAGGTCTCGCCGCCCGGGTCCATGATGTGGACCAGTTCCCTCTCGCGCTCGTAAACCTCCGGCAAGTCGTCGGTGACGATGTATTGGTGCTCCATGGGATGCAGCGGCAGGTAGACGCCGGCCATCGCCGCCACCTCGCGGGCCCACAGGCCGGCCGCGTTGACCACGTATTCGGCGGTGAAGGTGCCTTCCTCGCTCACCACTTGCCAGGAGCCGTCGGCGTTGGCGACGAGATCCAGCACCCGGTTGCGGAGATGGATCTCCGCCCCCTGGAGCCGGGCCGCCCGGGCATAGGCCATCGTCGTGCCCGAGGGATCGAGATGCCCGTCGAGCGGATCGTGGAGCGCGCCGATCACGCCCGTGGTGTCGACAATGGGGGCGATTTCCGCGATCTCCTCGGGTCCGACGATGCGCGTGTCGAGGCCCATGTGGCGGTGTTTGGCGTGTTCCGCCACCAGGTGATCCATGCGATCCGGGCTCGTCGCCAGCGTCAGGCCGCCGACGTGATGCAGGCCGCAGGACTGACCGCTGATCTCCTCCAGTTCTTTGTAGAGCCGGATGGTGTAGCCCTGCAGCGCGGCCATGTTGGTGTCGGCGTTCAGCGTGTGAAAGCCGCCGGCGGCGTGCCAGGTGGAGCCGGAGGTGAGCTCCGAACGCTCGATCAGCACGATGTCCTTCCAGCCGAACTTGGTCAGATGATAGAGCACGCTGCAACCGACGACGCCGCCGCCGATCACCGCCACCCGGACATGACTCTTCATCGCCCCTCCTCCCGGAATTCCCCCTGGAGTTCGTCGTCGATCCCTCGCACCATAGGCTGAGCGCGCGGCACCTGGAACCCGAAACCGAGGGCCGCCAGGGAGCCGATTTCACCGCTGGAGAGGGCCGGCCATGGCGATGCATCGGATCATCCTCGACTGCGATCCCGGCGTCGACGATGCGCTGGCCATCCTGCTGGCGCTGGCCGCGCCCGAGCTCGAGCTCGTGGCGATCACCTGCGTCGCGGGCAACGTGGCGCTGGAGAAGACGGTGGCCAACGCGCGGCGCGTCTTGGAGCTGGCGGGGCGCGTCGAGGTTCCCGTCCATGCCGGCTGTGCCCGCCCGCTGATGGCTCGGGCCGGCCCCGACGCGGCCTCGGCGCACGGTGGCGACGGTTTGGGTGGGGCCGGCCTGCCGCCGCCATCGGCACCGCCGGCGCCGGGCCACGCGGTCGACGTCATCGTCGAGAGCCTTCTGGCAGCGCCGGCGGGCGCGATCACGCTCTCTGCGATCGGTCCCCTCACCAACATCGCGCTGGCGATCGTCAAGGCGCCGGAGATCGTGCCCCGGATCGCCCGTATCGTCTTGATGGGTGGTGCTGCCTTCGTCCCCGGCAACACCACCCCGGCGGCCGAGTTCAACATCCACGTCGATCCCCATGCCGCCCATATCGTCTTCGACGCCGGCGCGCCGCTGGTCATGCTGGGCCTGGACGTCACCCGGCGGGCGGTGGCCGACCAGGTCAGGCGGGCGGCGCTCCGGGCGCTTCGTGCGCCGCTCGGGCCGGCCGTGGCGGACATGTTGGAGGGCTATGGCGACGGCGACCCGGCGCTGCACGACCCTTGCGCCGTCGCCTACCTGCTGGCGCCGGAACTGTTCAGCGGCGTCGAGGCGCGGGTCGAGGTCGAATGCGCCTCACCCCTGGCCCTCGGCCAGACGGTGGCGCGGGCGAGCGCCCGTCATCTGGCCGGCGTGGCCCCCAACGCCACCGTGATCACCGATATGGACGCCGCTGCCTTCTTCGACCTCCTGACCGAACGGCTGGGGCGCCTGGCCAGGGGCTAAGGCCGATGATCCTGGTCTTCGGTTCGATCAACCTCGACATCGCGATGGCGAGCGAGCGTCCGCCGGCGGCCGGCGAGACGGTGATCGGGGCGACGTCGACGCTCTCGCCCGGCGGCAAGGGCGCTAACCAAGCCGCCGCCGCCGCCCGCGCCGGCGCGCCCACCCGCCTGGTCGGCCGGGTGGGCACGGATGCGCTGGCGGCCCTGGCACTCGCCGGGCCCGAGGCGGCGGGGGTCGACACCTCGGGCGTCGGCCGCGCCGATCAGCCCACGGGGCTAGCCACGATCTGGGTCGCGGGCGACGGCGAGAACCGAATCGTCGTTGCCTCCGGCGCCAATGGCGAGGCTCGGGCGGACGACGTGGGGGACGCGTTGCTCGGCCCCGAGACGATTCTGCTGCTGCAGATGGAGGTGCCGACGGCGGAGAATTGGCGCCTCGCCGGGCGCGCCAAGGCGGCGGGAACGCGGGTGCTGCTCAACTTGGCGCCGGCGGCGCCATTGCCCGCTTCCGCGCTTGCCCACATCGACATCCTGGTGGTGAACGAGGGTGAGGCCGCCGTGGCCACCGGTCTCGATACGGCCTCGGAGGCCGCGCTCCTCGCCGCCCTTGGCCACTTGGCGCGAAGCCGGGGCCTCGACGTCGTGCTGACCCTCGGCGAACGAGGCGCCCGTCATCTCTCCCAGGCCGGCCAGACGGTGGTGCCGGCGGTGCCGGCTTCGGTGGTCGATACCACGGCCGCTGGCGATACCTTCGTCGGCGTGTTGGCGGCCGGCCTCGATGCCGGCGAGGCGATGGCGGCGGCACTTCGGCGCGCCAGCGCCGCCGCCGCGCTGTGCTGCGAGCGGGCGGGCGCGCAAACGGCGCAGCCTTCGGCGGCGGACATCGCGCGGCGCCTCGACGAGGTCGCCGCCAGCCGTTATTGAACATCCCGGGCGCCGGAGGGCGGGCGCCGACCGGCGAGGGAAGCGGCGATGAAGTTCGGACTGAGATACTGCAACACCGGTCGTTACGTCGATCCGGCCAAGGCGATCGAGCTGATCGAGGCCGGCGAGGAGGCCGGCTTCGAATCCGCCTGGACGGTCGAGCACACGGTGGTGCCGGCCGGCTACGAATCGATCTATCCCTATTCGCCCGACGGCAAGATGGCCGGCGGCAGGTGCGACTTTGCCCTGCCCGATCCGTTGATCTGGCTCGCCTACGTCGCCTCGCGCACGAGCCGCATCAAGCTCGCCACGGGGATCTTGATCCTGCCGCAACACAATCCCGTGGTGACGGCGAAGCAGGTCGCCTCGCTCGACCATCTCTCTGGCGGGCGGATGCTGCTCGGCATCGGCGTCGGCTGGCTGCGCGAGGAGTTCGAGGCCCTGGGCGTGCCGTTCGAGGATCGGGGCCGGCGGACCGACGAATACGTCGCCGCGATGCGCGAGCTGTGGACCGGCGAAGCACCGACCCACGAGGGCGAGTTCTTGCAATTCGAAGGCGCGCACTGCCTCCCCCGACCGGTGAACGGCACGGTGCCGATCATCGTCGGCGGCCATTCCAAGCTCGCCGCCAGGCGCGCCGGCCGCCTCGGCGACGGCTTCTTCCCGGCCCGCGGCGCGCCGGCGGAACTGGTGGCGCTGGCGCGGGCGGAAGCCGACGCGCATGGCCGCGATCCCGCCCGGCTGGAGATCACCACCAGCCTGCCGGAGGATTTGGACGAGCTGGGGCGCCTGGCCGAAATCGGGGTGAGCCGGGTGCTGGTGCCGGTCACCGACATGGCGGGCCTGGCGACCGCGATAAGCGGGCCGGAGGACGTGCTCGCCTGGAAGGATCGAATCGAGCACTACGCCGCGCTTTGAACGAGGACGGTTCCGTAATGGACGAAGCCGCCGCCGGCGCCGTATTGACGGTCGACCTGGAAGCGATCGCCGAGAACTATCGCCGCCTCGACAGGGAGGCGGGCGGGGCCGTCTGCGCCGCCGTGGTGAAGGCGAACGCCTACGGCCTGGGCGTCCGACGGGTGGCGCCGGCGCTCCATGGCGCCGGCTGCCGGCACTTTTTCGTCGCCCATCTGAGGGAAGGAGTGGCGCTCCGCGCGCTCCTGCCCGAGGTCGAGATCCAGGTCCTGCACGGGCCGATGCCGGGAACCGAGCCGGCCTTTCGCGATGCCCGGCTGATTCCGGTGCTGAATTCGCTGGCCCAGGTCGACGCCTGGCGCAATAGCGGCGGCGGCCCGGCGGCGCTGCATCTCGACAGCGGACTCAGCCGGCTGGGACTGGCCCCGGCCGAGGTCGAAATACTGGCCGAGACGCCGGCCCGCTTGCGCGGCCTCGAGCTCCGCCAGGTGTCGAGCCATCTCGCCTCCGGCGAGCTTCCCGATGCCGCCTCCAATGGCGAGCAGCGGATCGCCTTCGAGGCGGCGCGCCGCCTTCTGCCGGCGGCGCCGGCGAGCCTCGCCGCCTCCTCCGGCATCTTCCTGGGGCCTGAATTTCACCTCGACATGGTCCGCGTGGGGGTCGCGCTCCACGGCGTCAATCCGACTCCGAATCAACCCAATCCGATGCGCCAAGTGGTTAATTTACAAGCTAAAATTCTTAACGCTCGGGAAATTGACACGGGCGAGGGCGTTGGCTACGGCCTGACCTGGCGGGCGCCGGGCCGGCGGCGGATCGCCACCGTCGCGATGGGCTATGGCGACGGTTACCTCCGCGCCCTCGGCAACCGGGCGGAGGCCGCGATCCAGGGGCAACGGGTGCCAGTCGTGGGACGGATCTCGATGGATCTGATCACGCTCGACGTGACCGAGGCGCCGGAATCGGCGCTTCGTTTCGGCGCGCCGGTGGAAATGATCGGCGAAACCGTGACGCTGGACGAGCTGGCGGCGGCCGGCGACACCATCGCCTACGAGATCCTGACCGGGCTGGGCGAGCGGCTTCATCGGGCTTATCTCGGCGAGGGCGGAGACCCCTGCTAATCGTAGACCACGCCGGGGAGCCAGAGGACGAGGGCGGGGAAGACGACGACAGCGACGAGGCCCACGAGCTGCAGGAACACGAAGGGCACGATGCCGGCGAAACGGGCCGGCCGGGCGAGCGCGCCCTCGCTCATCGCCAGGAGTCCGTCCGCAGGAAGGCGCGCCGGTCGTCCTCCAGAACGAGGCAGGTGAGGACGCCGGTGGCGAAGGCACCGGTGTCGATGCCGATCCGGTTCGCCCGGACCTCCACCTCGTGTCTGGGCGTATGGCCGTGGACCACGATGGCGCCGTGATCCTCCTCGCTGTTCAGGAACGGCTCGCGAATCCAGGTGAGATCCTCTTCCCGCTGCCGTTCCAGCGGCACGCCGGGCAGGATGCCGGCATGGACGAACAGGTAGTCGCCCTCCCGGTGATGGAGGCGGAGGCCGGCGAGGAAGTCGAGGTGCGTCTCGGGCATGGCGCCACGGCACCGCGCGGCGCCGCCGAATGCGGTCGCCACGGCGGCGGGCAGATCGTAGCTCTCCAGCGTGGCGTCGCCACCGTTATGGGACCACAGATCTCCGTTCTCTCCCCGCTCCACGAAGTCGCGCATCATGGCTTCGTGATTGCCCAGCAGGTGGATCGTCTCGAAGCCCGGCAGGGGCGAGGCCGACAGACGCGAGATCACCCCTCGGCTGTCGGGGCCACGATCGACATAGTCGCCCAGATAGACGATGACCTTGTGTCCCGCCGCCGCTGTCGCCGCGTCGGCCAGGATCATCTCGTGCAGCCGGTCCAGCAAGCCGGCGCATCCGTGGATGTCGCCGACGGCATAGACCCGCCGGCCCGCCGGCGCCCTCGGCCCTGTCACCATCGGCGCCCGCCGCCTTCAAGGATATAGGGCTGCGCAAGACACCAAGGGGAAGCAATTTTCCGTTTGCGTCGCAGCCCTATGCCTCCAGGCCCGGCGGCACCCGGCCGGTCCATTTCGTCGCGTCCTCGTGCGCCCAGGCGATGCGCAGCGCCGTCGCCTCGTCCAAGCCGGCGCAGGCGATCTGCAGCGCGCTCGGCAGGCCATCGGCGGTAAAACCGTTCGGCACCGTCGCGGCGCACATCTCCAGGAGGTTGGCGGCCCGGGTGAAGACGGCGGGCGTGGCGTTTTGGTCGATCTCGTCGAGCGGGGGCGCCGAGGTCGCAGTGGTCGGGCTGAGCCAGCCATCGAAGCCCTCGAGCGCCGCCCGGAACTCGGCCACGAGGGCCTGTTGCTCGGCCAGGGCTCGCTGGTAGTCGCGGGCCGAGACGTCCTTGCCGAGCCAGATTCGCGGGCGAACGGCGGGATCGAGCGGCAGGTCCATGTCGTCGACCAGATCGCCGACGAAATAGTAACCTTCCGAGCCGATGATCCGACCGGTCACCGCGCCCAGATCGTCGAAGCTCTTGGGCATCGCCACCTCGACCAGCTCGGCGCCGAGACGCGACAGCAGCGCCAGGGACTCGTCATAGGCGGCCAGAATATCGGCCGCCACCTTCTCGCGCTCGGAGCCATGCATCGCCGCGAGCCTGAGGCCGACGACGCCGCGTCGGAGCGATGGCATCGGATCCTCGATGGGGTGAAGCATGGTCTTGGGATCGAGCGGATCGGGCCCCGCCAGCACCTGGTAGAGCCGGGCCGCGTCCTCGACCGTGCGGCACATCGGGCCCGGCGTGTCGAGCGTGGTGCTGAGCGGCAGCACCCCATGCGTGCTGATCCGCCCGATCGTCGCCTTCAAGCCGGCGAGGCCGCACCAGGAGGACGGCAGGCGCACCGAGCCACCGGTGTCGGTGCCGATCGCCCAGGGCGCCATGCCGGCGGCGACCGAAACGCCGGAGCCCGCGCTGGAGCCGCCGGGCGCACGGTGAGTCGCCAGGTCCCAGGGGTTCCAGGCCGTGCCCATGTGCTCGTTGGTGCCCCAGCCGCCCATCGCGAATTCGACCGTGTGGGTCTTGCCGATGACGATCATGCCGGCCTGGATCAGGCGCCGCGCGAGGCTCGCCGTGGTGGCCGAGACGCGATGCTCCCAGACCTTGGAGCCGCCGGTGGTGATGCGCCCCTCGAGATCGATGATGTCCTTCAGCGCGATCGGCACGCCGTGGAAGGGTCCGACCGCATGGCCGGTTCGGATCGCCTTCCCGGCGGCGTCCGCCGCTTCCCGCGCCTCGTCCGCGTAAACCGTGACGAAGGCGTGGAGCTTCTCGTCGTAACGCTGGATGCGGTCGAGGAAGCGATCCATCACCGCTACCGGCGACAGCCGGCCGGCCCCCATCTCGGCCGCGAGCTCGCTCGCCGACAGGAAGGCCAAATCCGTGTTCTGGCTGTTCAACTCGTGCTACTCCCCTTCGTCCGAATTGCGATCGCGACCAGCCTAAACCATTGTCGAGATTCCATCCATGGCTTGCCCGCGCGGGTGATGGATGAAGAGTTTGCATTGGGCGGCTGGAGGAGGCATGGAGATGACGACCGACGGGATGAGCGACGCGGAGTTCGCCGAACTGGCTCGCAATCTGGGACTCGAGCGCTTTCACGCGCTCGATGCCGAGGCGCTGCGCCGTGCGTGGCGCTATGCCCAGGGGATCACCGCCGGCACGTCACGACCCGAGGACGTCGCCGACGAGCCGGCGCACGCCTACCGCGCCGGCGAGGAGGCGTGAGGCCATGAGCACGGAACTCGCCTACATGAGCCTCGCCGAGGCGGCGCGCCGGATCGCCGCCAAAGAGCTCTCGCCGGTCGACTACGTCACCGCGTTGATCCACCGGATCGAGGCGCACGACCACAAGCTCGACGCATTCCTAAAGCTCGACGCTCGCGCGGCGCTTGCTCGCGCCCGGGCGGCGGAGGCGGATCTCGCCGCCGCTCGGCCGCTCGGGGCCCTTCACGGCGTGCCCTTCGCGCTGAAGGACATCATCGACGCGGAAGGCCTGCCGACGACGGCGCATTCCAAGATCCTGGAGGGCAACGTCGCTCGCGCGGACGCGGAGGTCACGCGCCGCTTGAAGGCGGCGGGCGGCAATCTGCTGGGCAAGCTCTCGACCCACGAGTTCGCGATTGGCGGGCCCTGCTTCGATCTCCCCTGGCCGCCGGCGCGCAATCCCTGGAACCGCGAGGCGATGCCGGGAGGCTCTTCCAGCGGCTCGGGCGCGGCGGTGGCGGCGGGCTTCGTTCCCGCCGCGCTCGGCAGCGACACCGGCGGCTCGGTGCGCAACCCCGCGTCGTGTTGCGCCCTCGTCGGCATGAAGGCGACCTACGGCCGGGTCAGCCGACGCGGCGTGATCCCGCTTTCCTTCGCCCTCGATCACGTCGGCCCGTTGACCCGCGACGTCCGCGACAACGCGCTGATGCTGAACCTGCTCGCCGGCCACGACGCCCTCGATCCCGGCAGCGCGCGGGCCGCCGTCCCCGACTTCACCGCCGGCCTCGAGGACGGCGTCGAGGGGCTGCGGGTCGGGGTGATCCGGCATTTTTATACCGAGGACATGGTCGCCGACCCGGAGATGGCCGAGGCCATCGAGACTGCGCTCGGCGTTCTGGAGGGGCTCGGCGCCCGGGTCGAGGAAGTCCGGACCCGCCCGCTGGCCGACTACGCCGCCTGCAACCGGACCATCCTGCTCTGCGAGGCCTACGCGGTGCACGAAAGTTGGCTTACGGCGCGGCCGGAGGACTATGGCGCGCTGACCCGCGAGCGGCTGGCGCCCGGCGCCTTCATCCGCGCCGTCGACTACGTGCAGGCGGTCCGCACCCGCAAGTGCCTGGCCGACGAGTTCCGCGAGCTGATGGCGAATTTCGATGTCGTCGTCACCGCCTCCTCCATGCATGCGCCGGGCGGAATCGAGGACGCCGAGGAGATGGCCCGGACCTATTCGCGCCAGGCCCGTCCGCCCTTCAACGTCACCGGCAGCCCGGCCCTGGTGCTGCCGACGGGATTTACCGAGAGCGGTCTGCCGCTCTCGATGCAGATCGTCGGCAAGCCGTTCGACGAAGCCATGGTCTATCGCGTCGCCCACGCCTACGAGCAGGCGACGCCTTGGAAGGACCGGCGACCGCCCCTCGAGGGGTGACGCATGATCCGCATTCGCGGATTCCCCTGGCGGAACCGATAACGTTCAGCCGCCCTCGATGTTCTCGCGCGTGAGTGGCGTCACCGCGGCGAGACGCCCGACGGCCTCGGGCCCGACGTCCAGCACCGACGCCAAGATCGCGCCCGCGCCGGCGGCGCAGTAAACCGCGCCGCATTCGCCGGCGCCCAGACCACAAGCCGAGCGCACCTCCTCGAGCGTCCCCACCCCCTCGCCCGCGAGCGATCGCAGCGTTCCGGCGCCGACCTCGCGGCAGGGGCAAACGAGCGTATTGTCCGGCACGCCGAGCGGCAGGTCGAGGGGTTCGGGAAAGGCCCGTCGAAGCGCGCTATGGAAAGTGTTGCGGGTTTCGATCCGGGTCATCCAGAAGCGCAGCGTCCCGACGGTGACGGGATAGCCGAGATCGATCAGGGCCGCGAAAGCGGCGACCGTCCCGCTCGCTTCGGCGAGGATAGTTTCGCCGTGCCCGCGTGCCGCGCCGGCGAGATAGACCGAGTCGACCTCGATCCTCCCCGTGTCCTCCACCTCGACGCGCCACCCGCCACGTTCCGCCTCGAAGGCGAAGCCGGCACCGGCCAGTTCCGACATCCGATCGTCGGCTCGCCAGCCGAAGCCGACGACGACGGCGTCGCCGGGAATTGCGAACTCCACGCCGCGCGCGTCCCGACAGTGCAAGGCCTCGATAGCGCCCTCGCCCACCACCGCGAGCGGCCGGACCCCACGCTGGATCGAGACGCGCCGTGACTTGAGCGCCGCGAGATCGGCCAGCAGGTCCGCCAGCACCATCCATTCGGTGGCCAGGCCCGGCAGCGCGGCGAGACCGGCGCCCACGTCCCCGGTGTCGAGCACGGCGGCCACCTCCACGCCCGCCATGGCGTGACGCGCGGCGACCCGGTAGAGCGCCGGACCGGTGCCGAGGAAGATCACCCGCCGGCCGATCGGCCGGGCCCGGGAGAGGGCGGCGAGTGCCGCGCTGATGGTGACCACGCCGTCGCGTGACCAGCCGGGAAAGGGCAGCAGCAATTCGTGCGCGCCGGTCGCCACAATCAGGGCGTCGAACGGAATCGTCTCCTCCGTCTCGCCCTGGACGATTCGCAAGCCGCCGTCGTGGACCGTGGTCGCCAGCACCCCGGGGCGGAATTCGAGCTTCTCCGCCAGCGCCGCGAAGGTGCGCCGCAAGGCCGCCGAGCGATCGCCGAAACGGACCCGCCCCGCCGCGCCCAGACGGCGCTCCCGCCCCCCGATGTCCGCGCCGATATCGATCAGCACCGGCCGAATTCCGACGCCGACCAGGACCTCGGCCGCACGCAGTCCGGCCGGGCCGGCGCCGACGATGGCGACTCGTTCGTCACGCATTCCGCCGACCGCCCGGCCTACCAGATGTTGGCTTCGACGATCGGCCGGGCCTGGGCGATGCGCTCGAAGCCGAACCGCGTGAGATCGATCGTTCGATAGCCGCCGTGGGTGATCAACTCGGCCGTGGCCCGCCCGGCCGCCGGCGATTGCTGCAGCCCATGGCCGCTGAAGCCGGTGCAGAACAGCAGATTGCCCAACTCCGGATGGGAACCCAGGATGGCGTTCTGGTCGAAAGTGTTGAAGTCGTAGTGACCGGCCCACGCGCCGGTCAGCTTGATCGCCTCGAAGGCCGGCACGCGCTCCGCCAGCTTGGGCCAGATCACCTCCTCGAAGGTCGTGTAGTCGACCTCCATGTCCTCGGGATCGCTGTTCGGATCCTGATCCTCGGGCGGCGACATCGTGGCGACGTATTGCCCGCCCTCGGGCCGGAAGGTGACGCCGGTCGGATCGATGGTGAGCGGGGCCGACAGCAGATCAACCTTACAGTCGAAGACGTAGACGTAGCGCTTGCGCGGCCAGACCGGCAGATCGATCCCGAGCGTGGCGGCGAGCCCGCCGCTGCGCGATCCCGAGGCGATGACGACGGTACCTGCGCCGATCGCGCTCGCCCCCGCCAGCCTGACTCCGGCGAGACGCCCGCCATCGCGATCGAAGCCGACGACCTCGTCCTCGAGATAGGTGACGCCGAGCGCGCGGGCCTTGCGCCTGAAGCCCTGTAGCAGGGTGTTGGGGTCGATCCAGCCCTCGTTGGCGTGGCCGAAGACGGCACCCGCCAACCCCACCACATTTATCCAGCGGAACCGCGAGGCGAGGGCATCCGGCTCGAGATAGGTCACCTCGGCACCGACGCCCCGCTGCATTTCGTAGTTGGCGCGGAGCATCGAGGCGCCCTCGGGCGTCGCGGTGAAAAGATAGCCCTGCTCTCGAAAGCTGACGTCGGCGCTCTGCCCCTCGACCGCCAGAGTCTCCGCCGCCCGGCGCGCGAACTCGGCGCCGAACATCGACATGGCGATGTTCTCCTCGGTCGAGAACTGTTGGCGGATGCCGCCGAGCGATCGCGGTGTCGCCGCCGTGTCGTACGTCGAATCCCGCTCGACCACCAACACCTTGCCGTCGAATGCGTCCGAGGTGGCCAGGAAGAAGGCCGTGGCGCTGCCCATGGCCCCGCCGCCGACGATCACCACATCGTAAGTATCATCCATCTCCCGTCTCCCGAGAAACGCGACTCTATCGAGAATGCCCGCTCGGCGCCACGCGCTCGACACGGGTGTGCCGGCGATTTCGCGGGAGCGCAACATGGTCTAGATTCGTGGGGATTCGCCACCTCGTCGGGGACGCGCATGCCGACGCCTTGGACCATCGCGGCGGGGCTATGTCTCGCGATCTGGCTTTATCTGCTGTTCTTCCGCGGCGGCTTCTGGCGCCGTGGGGAACGGCTGGACGGCGCGCCGGCGCCCGAGGCATGGCCGGCGGTGGTGGCCGTGGTGCCGGCACGCGACGAGGCGGCCTCGATCGGCCAGGCGATCGCATCGCTCCTCGGGCAGGACTATCCGGGTTGCTTCCGCGTCGTGCTGGTCGACGACGAGAGCCGCGATGCCACCGCGACGATCGCCCGCGATACCGCGCGCCGGCTGGGGGCCGAGGATCGGCTCGCGATCGTCAGGGCGGCGCCCCGGCCCGACGGTTGGGTCGGCAAGGTCTGGGCGATGGCGAGCGGCGTCGCCTCGCTGCGGTCGGGGGGCGACGAGGCGGGCTACCTGCTGTTCACCGATGCCGACATCCACCACCCGCCGGACGGCTTGCGCCGCCTGGTGGCGAAGGCGGAACACGATGGGCTGCATCTCGTTTCATTGATGGTGCTGCTGGCGCGCGAGGGCACTTGGCAACGCTTGTTGATCCCGGCCTTCGTTTTCTTCTTCCAGAAGCTCTACCCCTTCGCGTGGGTCCGACGCGGGCGCCGCGCGGCGGCGGCCGGAGGTTGCATGTTGGTGGCGCGGGAAACACTCCGCCGGGCCGGCGGCCTGGAGGCGATCCGCGGCGCTCTGATCGACGACTGCGCGCTCGCCGGGGCGATCCGGGACGCCGGTGGCCGCCTCTGGCTCGGCCTCGCGACGGAGACTCGCTCGCTGCGCCCCTACGAGGGCGTGGCGGGCGTCTGGCGCATGGTGGCCCGCTCCGCTTACACGCAACTGCAATATTCTCCGGCGCTGCTGGTGGCCACGCTCGCCGGCATGGCCCTCGTCTACCTCGCCGGCCCCCTGGCGGTCTTCGCCACGCCCTGGCACGGCGACTTGCTGGCGCTCGGTCTCGGTCTCGCGGCTTGGGCGGCGATGGCGGTGGCCTTTCGACCGACGCTGGGGCTCTACGGCGAGCCGTGGCCGCTCGCCACCCTGTTACCGCTGGCGGGTCTTCTCTACGCGTTCATGACCCTGGACTCGGCCTGGCGCCACCATCGGGGGCGCGGTGGCGTCTGGAAGGAGCGCGTCGGCGCCGGCGCGACGCGGAAGTGATCTCTCCTCGGGACTTGCAAGCCGGCTCTCCAGCCGCTAACCAGCAGCGAATTCGATCGACCTCGGGGGTGCTAAGTGCGGGCACCGGAGTCAATTAGCGGGATCGGCGGCGCCGTGGCGGGCGGGGCGGGCGCAATTCCGCTCGCCCAGGAGGCGCGGGCCCATGTCCACGAGGTGGTTCGCCGCGCCGGCTCCTCCTTCTTCTGGGCCATGCGATCGCTGGAGCGCGAGCGCCGCGAGGCGGTCTACGCCATCTACGCCTATTGCCGGGAAGTAGACGACATCGCCGACGAGACGGCGGAGGTGGCGGACAAACTCGCGCGGCTGGAAGCCTGGCGGGAGGAGATCGCCGCCGTCTACCGGGGGGCGCCGACGACGCCGATCGGCCGGGCGCTCGCCGCCGCGGTCGTCGCCCACGATCTGCCGCGCGATGAGTTCCTGCGGTTGATCGACGCCGTCGAGACCGACGCGCGGGGCGAGATGTCGGCGCCGGGTTTGAACGATCTGGAGCGCTACTGCCGAGGCGTCGCCGGCGCGGTCGGCATGCTGCTGATCCGAATTTTCGGCGCCCGGGGGCGGGATGCGGAGGCCTTCGCCGTGGCTCTCGGCGAGGCCTTGCAGCTCACCAACATCCTGCGCGACGTGGTCGAGGATGCCGGCGAGGATCGCATCTACCTGCCGCGCGAATGGCTGGGCGAGGCGGGCATCGATGTCGAGCGGGGACCCGGCGCCATGCTGGAGCAGAACGGCTTGGCGGAGGTCTGCGCGCGCCTCGCGGCGCGGGCCCGGGAGCGTTTCGCCGAGGCCGACCGTCATCTCGCGCGCTCAGACCGCCGGGCCTTGCGGGCGGCGCTGATCATGCGCGACGTCTACGCGCTGCTCCTCGCGCGTCTGGAGGCGCGAGGCTGGGAGCGGCTGGACGAACCGGTTCGCGTCGGCGGCCTGGTGAGGATTTGGATACTGCTTCGCCGCCTCGTGGCGTGATGGCGGGCCGCGCCCTCCGGCGTGACACCCGGGCCACTACCGGTCACGAGTTCGAAACACAACCGTCACCGGCTATTGAGCCCGGTCGCGTGACATAGTATGCAGGGGCCGCCATGACAATGCTCGACAGGTGGCTGGCTCAGGGTTGAAACAGACTGTATCCGGGTGCGATGAAGTTGGAAAAAAGTGTGTTGACCTCCGAATCGACGGACGGGGGGGCGGAGATTGAACGCCAAATCGGCGAGGCGGCCGAGTCGCTGCTCGACGTGCAAAAGGCCGATGGTCACTGGATCTTCGAACTCGAGGCCAATTCGACGATCCCCTCGGAGTACATTTTCCTCAAGCATTATCTCGACGAAGTCGATCTCGAACTCGAGGGCAAGATCGCCAATTACCTGCGGGCGGCGCAGGCCGACCACGGCGGCTGGCCACTGTTCGAGGACGGCGCCTTCGACCTCTCGGCGACGGTAAAGGTCTATTTCGCGCTGAAGCTGGTGGGTGATCAGCCCGACGCGCCCCACATGCGCCGTGCCCGCGAGGCGATCCTGGCGCATGGCGGGGCGGAGGCGTCCAACGTATTCACCCGCTTCAGCCTGGCACTCTTCGGTCAGGTGCCGTGGCGCGCGGTGCCTTTCATGCCGATCGAGATCATGCTGCTGCCGAGGTGGTTCCCCTTCCACCTCTCCAAGGTCTCCTACTGGTCGCGCACCGTGATCGTGCCCTTGCTGATCATCATGGCGCTGAAGCCCAGGGCGCGAAATCCGCGCGGCGTGAATGTGCGCGAGCTGTTCCGCACCCCGCCCGAGGCGGTCGCGCGTTACAACAGCAATCCCACCGGGGATCGGGTCGGCGACCTGGTCCTCGCCGCCGACAAGGCGGTCCGCATGTTCGAGCCCTTCTTTCCCAAGGGCAGCCGCCAGAAGGCGATCCAACGGGCGATCGAGTTCATTACCCCCCGGCTCAACGGCGAGGACGGCTTGGGCGGCATCTTCCCGGCCATGGCCAACGCCGTGATGGCGCTGGACGCGCTGGGCTACGACAAGGATCACCCCGACTTGGTGACCGCCAAGCGGTCGGTCGACAAGCTGCTGACGGTGCAGGGCGACAAGGGCTATTGCCAGCCCTGCCTGTCGCCGATCTGGGACACCACGCTGGCACTGCACGCGCTGCTGGAAGCCGGCGTGCCGGCGGAAGACGCTCGCGTCGCCCGGGCCTTCGAGTGGATGCTGGGGCGCCAGATCCTCGACGTCGAGGGCGATTGGGCGACGAAGCGAGCCGGCGTCCGTCCGGGCGGCTGGGCCTTCGAATACTGGAACGACTACTATCCCGACGTCGACGACACCGCCGTCATCGTCATGGCCATGGACCGGACGGGCGATCCCCGCTACGCCGACGCCGTGTCCCGGGCGACCGAGTGGATTATCGGCATGCAGTCCAAGAACGGCGGCTGGGGCGCCTTCGACGTCGACAACACCTTCCGCTTCCTGGAACTCATTCCCTTCGCCGATCACGGCGCGCTGCTGGATCCGCCGACCGCCGACGTCACCGCGCGTTGCGTGCAGATGCTGGGACAGCTCGGCTACGACCGCCGCCATCCGACGGTTCGGCGCGGCATCGACTACCTGATGCGCGAGCAGGAGCGGGACGGCTCCTGGTTCGGGCGCTGGGGCGTCAACCACGTCTACGGCACCTGGTCGGTGCTCTCGGCCTTCGAGGCGCTGGGCGAGGACATGCGCGCCTCGCATATCCGGCGCGCCGTTCGCTGGCTGCTTCAGCGCCAGAAGGAGGACGGCGGCTGGGGCGAGGACTGCGCCACCTATTCGCCCGGCCAGCGTCACCTGATGAAGACCAGCACGCCGTCACAGACGGCTTGGGCGTTGCTGGGCCTGATGGCGGCGGGCGAGGCCGGAAGCACGGCGGTGCGTCGCGGCGTCGACTATTTGCTGGGCGCCGAACGCAGTGGCGGCAAGTGGGTGGAGAGCCTCTATACCGGCACCGGCTTCCCGCGGGTCTTCTACCTGCGCTACCACGGCTACAGCGCCTATTTCCCGCTCTGGGCGCTGTCGCGTTATCAAAACCTGATGCGCGCCCGCGCCGAGACCCGCCGCTACGGCACCTAATCTAGATGCGGCTGGGGCTGGTCACCGGCCTCGCGCGGGAGGCGACGCGCCTCCGACATCTCGATCTCGGCCCCGGTCACGAGCTGTTGATGCGGACCGCCTTCGGCGCGGCCGCGAGCGTGGCGGCCGAAAGCTTGGTCGCGGCCGGCGCCGAGGTGCTGGTCAGCGCCGGCTACGCGGGCGCTCTAGCGCCCGAGGCGCGGTCCGGCGACCTGATCGTCGCCGAGGCGGTCGCGACCGCCGATGGCAGGCGTTTCCAGACCGATCCCGATTGGCAAGTTCTGCTGCTTCGCCGAACCCGCAGCTGCGGCATTCCCGCCCACGGCGGCGGAATCGCCGAAAGCGGGCAAATCGTCGCCACGCCCGAGGACAAACGTGCGCTCTTCGCCCGCACGGGCGCCTGGACGGTCGACCAGGAGAGCGGTCGGGTGGCGCGGGTCGCTGCGGCGCGCGGTCTGCGGTTCGCCGTGCTCAGGGTGGTGCTAGATCCCTCGGGCCGCGCGTTGCCTCGCGCGGCGACGGCGGGGGCGACGGCCACGGGTGCCACGAGCGCAGGCCCGATGCTCGCCGCGCTCGCCCGCCGGCCGTGGGAAATCGTCGATCTGTTGCATCTCGTGGGCGATACCCGACGGGCCGACGCGACTCTAGGCCGCGTTGGACGAATCGGTCCGGGGCTGCTGCCGCTCGACTGACTTGACCAGCGCCTCGGCGATCACGGCCTCGAAGGGGTATTCCGCCGGGCGCTGCGCCTCGAGTGGAATTTCCGGCGCCATCGGGCCCTCGGTGTCGATCCCGAAGAGCGCAATTCTGGCCGCCTTCAAGGGGTGGCGGACGGTATCGTTCACCGCCGTCGCCTCGTAGCCGCAATGGACCATGCAGTCGGCGCATTTCTCGTAGTTGCCGGTCCCGTAACGGTCCCATTCGGTCTCTTCCATGAGTTCGCGGAAGGTTCCCACATAGCCCTCGTTCAAGAGATAGCAGGGACGCTGCCAACCGAAGACGTTGCGGGTCGGATTGCCCCACGGCGTGCAGCGATAGGACTGGTTTCCGGCGAGGAAATCGAGGAACAGGCTGGACTGGCTGAAGCGCCATTTCTTGCCCTTGCCGAGGCGGAAGACTTCGCGGAACAACTCCTTGGCGCCCCGGCGCTTGAGGAAGTGCTCCTGATCGGGCGCGCGCTCGTAGGAATAGCCGGGCGAGATGGTCACGCCCTCGACGCCGAGCGCGGTCGCGAAGTCGAGGAACTCGGCGACCTTGGCCGGCTCGGCGCCGTCGAAGAGGGTGGTGTTGACGTTGACCCTGAAGCCCCGCTCGCGAACCTTGCCGATGGCGGCGACGGCACGATCGAAGACGCCCTCCAGATCCACCGCCCGGTCGTGCTCCTCGCGCTGGCCGTCCAGATGGATCGAGAAGGTGAGATAGGGCGAGGGCTGGAACAAATCGAGCTTCTTTTCCAGCAGCAGCGCGTTGGTGCAGAGATAGATGAACCGCTTGTCGTCGATCAGGCGCCGGACGACCTCGCCGATCTCGCGATGCAGCAGCGGCTCGCCGCCGGCGATGGAGACGATGGGGGCGCCGCATTCCCTGGCCGCGTGGACGCATTCGTCCGCGCTCAAGCGACGATTCAGAATACTGTCGGGATAGTCGATCTTGCCGCATCCCGGACAAGCGAGATTACAACGGAACAACGGCTCCAGCATCAGCACCAGGGGATAACGTTCCCGCCGGATCAGGCGTTGCTTGAGGATGTAGGCGCCGACGCGCGCCTGCTGGCGAATGGGTACCGGCATCAATCACTTCCGAAATTGGGATCACTTCCAAGATTGGAACCAAGCCGCCGGAATCGCGAATCACCCCACCAGCGGATGCGCGCCAATATGGTGGTCGCGTCGGTCCGCGTCCAGGGGAAATCCGCCCCCCCGCGCGATCGATGTCGAAAGCGTGATCGAATAGACTCGAATGGCCCGGCGCCACTAGTCGCTCGACGGCGACGACGCCTCCTCGCCTTCCCTAGCCGGGGCCACCCGAAGCAGGACGCCGTCGACGCCGACCACCTCGACCTGTCGCCCGGCCGGGATGTCGGGTCCGATGACGCGCCACATCGTGTCGTCGACATGGAGCCGTCCCCGGCCGTTCTCCATCGCCTCCGCCAGGGTGAAGGTGCGGCCCACATACTGCTGGCCCCGGCGATTGAGTCCCGGCCGGTCGGTCTCGATCGGACGGCGCTTGAGGTAGATCCGGGCGGCGATCACGCTCGCCACCGCCAGCACGGCGAAGAGCAGGAACTGGTAGCGCCAATCCATCTCCGGCGCCACCAGCACGACCACCCCGGTGGCGCCCGCGGCGATCCCCATCCACAGCAGGAAGACGCCGGGGGCGAGCATCTCCGCCCCCAGCAGGACCACGCCCAGGACCCACCAATGCCAGTGGCCGAAGCCGGCGAGAAATACGGCGAGCGGTTCCATGCGACGGCCCTCAATCGGCGTCTGCGCTCGGCGAAACCCAGCTCTGGCTCTCCGGCACCGAACCTCGCCTCGCCGTCACGGAACCGCCATCGCTCGGTCGCGACGGACGGGGCGCGCGGGGCCGCTCCGCCCCGTCACCACCGCCGCCGCCGTCGCCGAACGCCTGCTTGGCGATCTCGGTGATGCCACCGATCGCGCCGATCACGCTCGCGGCTTCCAGCGGCAGGAAGAGGATCTTCTGGTTGGGTGAGTTGGCGAAGGCGCCGAGCGCATCGATGTATTTCTGCGCGACGAAGTAGTTGATCGCCTGCACCTCGCCGCCGGCGATCGCCTCGGAAACCATAGTGGTCGCGCGGGCCTCGGCCTCGGCCTCGCGCTCGCGCGCCTCGGCGTCGCGGAAGGCGGACTCGCGCCGGCCCTCGGCGGCCAGGATCGCCGCTTGCTTCTCGCCCTCGGCCCGCAGAATTTCGGCCTGCCGCTCGCCCTCCGCGTCCAGGATCGCGGCGCGCTTTTCGCGCTCGGCCTTCATCTGGCGGGCCATGGCGTCGACCAGGTCGCGCGGCGGGGAGATATCCTTGATCTCGATCCGCGTCACCTTGACGCCCCAAGGCGTCGTCGCCTCGTCGACCACGGTCAGCAGTCGGGCATTGATCTCGTCGCGTTTGGAGAGCAACTCGTCGAGGTCCATCGAGCCCATCACCGTCCTTATGTTGGTCATCGTCAGGTTCAGCGAGGCGATCTCCAACTGGCGCACCTCGTAGGCCGCCTTTGGCGCGTCGAGGATTTGAAAAAATACCACGCCGTCGACCGCGACCATGGCGTTGTCCTTGGTGATGACCTCCTGCGTCGGCACGTCCAGTACCTGCTCCATCATGTTCATCTTGGCACCGATCCCGTCGACGAACGGCACGATGAAATGCAGACCCGGCGTCAGCGTCCGGGTGTAACGGCCGAAGCGCTCGACCGTGTGCTCGAAGCCCTGTGGGATCCGCTTGACGCTGGTCAACAGCAGAATGATCGCCATCGGCACGGCGACGACCACGAAGATCGTCCATCCCGAAGGGTCCATAAACAGCTCTTCCATCGTTCCAACCCCCTTCTCGCCCCTCGGGGCAAGTTTTTCCATAATCACCTATCCCGAAGTATGGCATTCCCTGGCGCCGGGACAACCGGAAGATCGCGCGGCGAATCCGCCCTCGCGCTGCTCGCGCGCTTTTCCCCCCTCGCGCGCTCGCTAGGGACGGTGCGATATCCGAGGTGGAGACGGGCGCCATGGTGGCGATACGGGACGAAGGTTGGTGTCAGATCGCCAGTTCGCTCACCGGGCGCTTGAAGGTCTCGGTGGTGTAGCGGTGGACCACGACGTCTTCCGCCCAATAATCCTTCGCCAGGCCCGCCTTCACTTTCAACTTGGCGAGGAATTCGGCCGCGTCGGCGCATTGCTCCCAGACCTGGGGCAGGAACACGCCGCGCCGCTTGGCCGACTCCAGGATCAGCCCGTCGACGCCGGGGCGAAGCTGGCCCAACAGGTCCGCCTGGTCGCCAAAGCGCATCCGCCCCGGCGCGCCCAGGATCGATATGGAAAGCGTCAGCCGCCCGAACTCTCGGCTGCCGAGCTTCTTGAAGCGCGGATCCTCGAAGGCCGACTTGAAGGCGTTTTCCACCACGTCTCGAACCAGCGGCGCGCGCGGCTGGACCGAGCCGATACAGCCCCGGAGCCGATCGCCGACGGTCAGGGTGATGAAACTCGCCCGCTCTGCCTCCAGTTCCGGGCCGAAGGTGGCGAGGCGGACCTTGGAGGGGCGGCCGCGCACCAGGCCGTTGCGGATCGAGCGGGCGGCGCAGGCGAGCAGCATCGCGCGGCCTTCCTCCGTCAGCCGGGTCGCCGCCGCCTCCGTCAGCGCCCAGGCGCCATAGCCGACGACCCGATCCTTCGGGCCCGCCGTATCGCCGGAGTTGCAAAGCTCGATCGTGGTGGCGCGCAGGTCCCTGAGTTGGGCCAGGCGCAAGAGGCCGTGGATCGGCCCCGCGCCGCAGGCATCGCCGGCGGAAATCCGCTCGAAGCGCAGAGTCTCGATCGCCGTCCGGGTCGCCGCGTCCCGGGTCCGGGCGCTGGTGTCGTCGAGGTAGTGGCTGAGGTCCGAGCTGACGACGATCACCGTCTCGGCCTCGCCCCACAGTTGTTCCAGGACCGCCGCCACCGTCTCCGCGTCCGCCTTGCCGACGACGATCGGCACCAGGCGAAAGCCATCACCCAGCACGCGCCGCAGAAACGGCAGATGGACCTCGAGCGAATGCTCCTGGCGGTGCGCCTCGTCCAGCTCGACGACGCCGGGAAGCGTCTTCAGCCCCTCGATCGCCGCGCGGTCGAGGGGCACGGGGCCGAGCGGGCCTTCGAAGGCGGCGACGCTCGGCACCGCCAGGCCGTCGAAAGCGACCCGGTGCGCCGGCCCCAGCAGGACGACGCGTTCGACGTCGTCCGCGATCGGGGCAAAGCGCGCGTGGGCGCGGGCCGCCGTGGCGCCGGAATAGACGTAGCCCGCATGCGGCGCGATGATCGCCTTGGGCACCGGCGCGCTGCCCGAGATCTCGGCCCGCGCCGTCTCGAGCAAGCCGTCGACCATCCGGGCGAGTTCTCCGGCCGTTCCCGGATAGAACATGCCGGCCACCGCCGGCGGTCTCGACAACGCGGGCGTCGCCATCGCCTTCGTCCTCCGTTGAGCGTATGATTTTACCATGGATCGGAACCACTCGCCCGGAAACGAAGTGCCGGAGATGTCAGCCTTCGAGGGGGCGCATCGCGGGCGCTATTTCCATCGTCTCGCCGACGGCCGCCAGCAGTGCGATATCTGCCCCCGGAAATGCCGGCTGCGCGAGGGACAGCGCGGCCTCTGCTTCGTCCGCGCGGCGGATGCCGACGGTATCGTGCTGACCACTTACGGGCGCTCCAGCGGTTTCTGCGTCGACCCGATCGAGAAGAAACCGCTCAACCATTTTCTCCCCGGAACGCCGGTCCTCTCCTTCGGCACGGCCGGCTGCAATCTCGCCTGCAAATTCTGTCAGAACTGGGACATCTCGAAATCGCGCCAGGTCGACACGCTGGCCGACGCGGCGAGCCCCGAGATGCTGGCCCGCGCCGCCAAGCGGCTCGGCTGCCGCTCGATCGCCTTCACCTACAACGATCCGGTGATCTTCCTCGAATACGCGGTCGATGTGGCGATCGCCTGCCGCGAGGCGGGCATCCGCAGCGTCGCCGTCACCGCCGGCTATATCGAGGCCGAACCCCGAGTCGAGTTCTTCGCCCACATGGACGCGGCCAATGTCGACCTCAAGGCCTTCACCGAGCGCTTCTATCACAAGATAACGGGTGCGCACCTGGCGCCGGTGCTGGAGACCCTGGTCTACCTGGCCCACGAGACCAGCGTCTGGGTCGAATCACCACCTTGGTGATCCCGGGCGAGAACGACGGCGACGAGGAGTTCGATGCCATGACCGGCTGGATCGCCGAAAGCCTGGGCCCCGACATTCCCGTCCACTTCACCGCCTTCCATCCCGACTACAAGATGCGCGACAAGCCCCGGACGCCGCCGGAGACGCTCCGCCGCGCCCGCGAGATCGGCCTGGCCAACGGCCTCCGCCACGTCTATGTCGGCAACGTCCACGACAAGGCTGGCGACAGCACCTATTGCCACGGCTGCGGCCAGGTGGTGATCGGGCGGGACTGGTACCAGCTCTCCGAATGGCGGCTCGACGCGGGCGGGTGTTGCACGAGCTGCGGGACCGCGCTCGCCGGGGTCTTCGACGGCGCCCCCGGCCAGTGGGGCCGCAAGCGCCAACCGGTCCGCCTCACTCCCGGCGCCCCCCGCCGGCCAAGACCCCGCCCTAGCGCCTGATCCGCCAGAGGGCGCGGCGGTTGGCGCGGACGGCGGCGGCTCGCGCCTGAAGGCGGACGCGCCACTTGTGTTGCCCGGCTTGACGGCGTTCCTCGGCCGCCTCGCGCCGCACCCGGTTCCACATGGCGCGAACCTTGGCCGCGTAAGGCACGGCGAAGCGCGGCGTGCGGGAATGATAGCGCGAGATGGCCTTGCTCCAGGTCCGCGTCTCGCGCTTCAGGGCGGCGAGGAAGCGGCCGGCATAGGCGGTGTTGGTGGCGGGATCGAAGGCACGCTCCAGGCGCTCGAAGGCGTCGGGGTGATAGCCGAGGTTCACCTGCATGCAGCCGACGTCGATGTTGGCGATGCCGCGCGCGCGGAGCCTCTCGACCTCGCGGATCGCCGCCAGCTTGCTCGGCAGATAGCGCCCCCTGCCCTCGGCATAAACCGTCCAGGGCCAGGCAACGCTTGCCCCCACCGCCTTCACCCAGCGGCCCGATTCGACCCGCCCGATGGCCCTCAGCGAGCCCGCCGGAATGCGCTCCGCCCGCTCCACTCGCTGGCTCGCCAGACGGCAGAGTTCGGGTGCCTCGGGGCCCGAAGACACGGCGCCCGGCGCGGTTGCACCGAGCGCCGGGCCGAGCGGCAAAAGGACGAGCGCGAGGGCGATGATGCGCGGGAGCCGAATGCGGGACCGGGTAGGCATGCCCTCTCCGATGCAGCTTCCGTGCCAGCCGTCGAGCGAGGCTCTATTCGGCGGCGAGTGGCCTTTCCAGGCGGTATTCGGCGAGGCGGGCGACGACCTGGGCGAGCCCCGCCGCCACCCGGTCGAAATCGTCGTTCGGCGTGATCGCCGCCTCGTTCATGTAGAGGGCGCGGTTGATCTCGACCTGAAGCGCGTGGAAGCCGTCCGCCGGGCGGCCGTAATGGTGCGTGGTGAAGCCGCCGGCATAAGGGTTGTTGCGGGCGACCACGAAGCCCGCCTCGCGGAACGCCTGGCGGGCCCATTCCACCAGCTCCGAATTCGCCGTGGTCCCGAAGCGATCGCCGAGCACGATGTCGGATCGGCGCCGGCCGCCGTCGCTGTCGTTCGGCCCACCGATCGAGGGCATGGAATGGCAGTCGATCAGCACCGCATGGCCGAACGCCGCCCGCGTCTCGGTCAGAAGCGCGCCGAGCGCCTGGTGGTAGGGGCGATAGATCGTGTCCAACCGCGCCTCGATCTCCGCCAGCGCCAGCTTGCCACGATAGACCTCCGCCCCCTCGGCAACGAC
Source organism: Alphaproteobacteria bacterium (assembly GCA_965225945.1). Taxonomy (GTDB): domain Bacteria; phylum Pseudomonadota; class Alphaproteobacteria; genus JASLMY01. The sequence goes on from CBDDBZ010000026.1 coordinate 41,593, forward strand.
CCGGGCGATGGTGCCGAGACCGCCGGCGACACGCAAGCTGGTGGTGTTGGCGTGCGCCGGCAGGGGCTCGTCGTACATCGTCGGGTCGAGCTCGTAGGGCTCGCGATTGACGTCGAGGTAGACCCGGGCGTAACGCGCGCGGATGAGCGGCGCGCCATGCGCCGGCGCGGCGGCGAACAGACGATCGACGAAGGCGTCCTCGCTTCGCCGCAAGGTCAGCGGATCGAGCGAGGAGGCGGCGACGAACGGCCTGGGGTAGTGATCACCGCTGTGGGGCGAGGCATAGACGACGGCACCGGCCGTCGGGTCGGCGCGATCACCTCGAATGGCGGTGGCGAAGCCCGGCCCGTCACACTCGAAACCTCCGCTCGTATACTCACGACCGCGTGGTCCCGAGCGCGGCGCACCTTAGCATGGTCGACCGACCTCACGTGAAGAGGGAAAGCACGCCGGTATAGGCATAGAGTCGATTGTGCGAGACCTCGCCGTTGCCGAAGAAGCCGACCAGCGGCACCTCGCCCAGCGCCTCGCGGATCGCCCCCAGCTCCTCGTTTTCGGTCCCGAAGAGGTTCGGCCCCCGGGCGAGGCAGGTGTGGTAGAGCGCGCCCCGAGGCGGGCCGTCGAGCCGGGCCTTCAGCTTGTCCAGCATGCGCCCCAGATCCTCCTCGGCGGCGGCCCGATCGCGCCGGCAGAACATCACCTGATCGCCGGGCTCGACCACCTCGGCGATGGCGACGAGCTGGCGCTCCGGATCGATGCCGGTCAGGTTGCGCACCATGTAGTCGCCCCAATCGCTGCCCCGGACCGGCACCGCCGCGAAGATGTAGCCGGCGACGCGGCGTGGATCGCGGGCCAGCAGCTCGCCGATATCCTCCTTGAAGACCTCCAGCGCCGGACGGCCGTCGAGGCGGACCAGAATGTTTCCCTCGGCCTCCGTCACCTCGCGCGGCGGGCCGATCGGCGTGCAGCCTTGCGTCAGCCCGGTGGCGACCGCGACGCCGCCGGAGATTAGCAGGCCGGAGAGACCGCCCTCCGTCACCTCGTCCGCGACCTGGCCGTGCGCGGCGCGCGAGGAGGTGAGGCCCCCCACCAGGAAACTGGAGCTCGCCTCGCCGAGGCTCGCGAGCAGCTCGGCCAAGCGCGGTTCGCGCGGATCGGCGTGAACCACCCCGAAGTTTCCGGGGAAGCGGGCGAGCCAGCCCCGGTTCCGCTCGACGAAGTGGCCAAGGTCGTCACGCCGAGAATCGAAGACGGCGAAACCGCCGGCGGGCAAGGCGCCGACCATCACCACCAGCGCCGGTTGGTCGAAATATTCGACGCCGCTGGCGCAGACGCCGATCCCAGTGCTGCCGACCCAGGACTCGATCCCGGTCCCGGCTCGCAACAGCTCGAGAATATCGGCGAGGCCATCGACCATCAGGTCGGTGAGATAGAGGAAGCCGATGTTGGCGCCTTCGGGGAGCGGCAACAGGGTGTCGAGACAGGCGCGGGTCACCGCCTCCCAGTCGTCCCCCGTCGCGTGGGCCGCCTTGAAGCCGCCACTGCCGCTCATGCCCTGGTCCCCCGACGAATTCCAGCCGTCGCCGCCGAGGCCATCTTGCCCGGCCGTCGCGATCGCCGCAAATCGGGCTCGCCCGACCGCCGATCCCCGCTTGCGAGGCAGATGGTCGACTTGATAGTCTCGATGCGGATTCGAGGAACCACGATGACGGGAGGATCGATACGAGCATGGCCTATACGCTAGAGCAACTCGCCGCCGACTGCCGCGCCGCGCTGCAGGCCGATCCGGGCCTCGCCGGCCGCGAGAAAATCAAGGGCTACGTCGAAAAGGCGCTTCGCGACGATGCCTTCCAGGCGGCGCAACTCGGCTCCAATGCCCGCAAGGAGCGGGAAATCATCCACGAGGACGCGGAGCTGGGGTTCTGCATCTGCCGCCACGCCCACGACGGCGCGAGGCAAGGCTTCCCGCACGATCACGGCCCCACCTGGGCGATCTACGGGCAGGCCGAGGGCGAGACCAAGATGACCGACTGGGAGTTGAAGATCCCGCCGAACGGCGACGAACCGGGCCAGGCGGTCGTCACCCGGACCTATCACATGAAGCCGGGCGACGTTCATTTCTACGACGTCGGTGACATCCACGCGCCCTACCGGGACGGTCCGACCAAGCTGCTCCGGATCGAGGGCAGCAACACCGAGCACGTCACCCGTGACAAGATCGTCGCCGCGGAATAGGTGATCGGGCCTCAACGACCTTCGCGATACCAGGCCATCGCCGTCAGGCCCAGCACCAGGGCCAGGACGACGAGCGCCGGCATCAGCGGGATCTGGTCGACCCCGGTGACGCGATATTCGCCGTTGGCCCTGAGGCCCATCCAGCCGCGGCCGGATGCGTCCCGCCCCGCCGCCACGCGGCGGAACGAGGGCAGGCCGTCGACCAGCCAGGCGACACCGCCGCCGCCGCGCCGGATCACCGGTTCCAGGGGCGCCGAGGTCGCGCGCAGGTCGGCGTATTCCCGCGGGTTGAGGTCGCCGACCGCGACGATTTGGGCGCGTTGGCCGTCCGACAAGCGGTAGAGCCCCGGCTCGTCGACGTCGATCGCCGCCCGCGCCCGGCCGTCGGCCGCTGGCGTGAGCGTGATCCGCCGGCTGACGCCCGAGGGGGTGGTGACCGTGATCTCGACCGGGGCTTCGCTCAGGCTGCGGCGGTGGACGGTCATCCGGCCGGCGGCGACCCGGGCGCTGAGATCCTCCTCCTCCAGGTCGGGCTCCTTCATCAGCCAATGGGCGACGCGGCGCAGCAGTTCGGCCTGCGGCCCGCCACCCTCGAAACCTCGGGCCCAGAGCCAGACGTGATCGGAGAGCAATTGCGCCACGCGGCCCTCGCCGACCCGGTCGAGGATCAGCAGCGGCCGCTCGGCGATGCCCTGCATCAACACCTGGCCGGTCTCGACCTCGACGTCGACCATGCGGAACCAGCGTCCCCAACTCGGCGTCTCGCCCTCGGCGCCGGCGAGGTCGGCGGTCACCGGATGGCGCTGGCCCACGGCGCTGAGGCGGGGGCGGAAGCCCTCGGTCAGCAGGCGCCCGGTCGGCTGGCTCGGCAGCACGGTTTGCAGCGAGGTTCGGTGCAGGCTCAAGGGCGTGGCGAAAGCCGGCCCGGCGGCGACCAGGATCGCGCCACCCTCGGCGACGTAATCGGCGACGTTCTTGAGATAGATGTCCGGCAACACGCCCCGCCGGCGGTAACGGTCGAAGATGATCAGGTCGAACTCGGAAAGCTTGGTCTGAAACAGCTCCCGCGTCGGGAAGCTGATCAGCGACAGCTCGCGGATCGGCGTGCCGTCCTGCTTCTCGGGCGGCCGCAGGATGGTGAAATGCACCAGATCGACCGAGGGATCGGACTTCAAGATATTGCGCCAGGTCCGCTCGCCCGCGTGCGGCTCGCCCGAGACCAGCAGCACCCGCAACCGATCCCGGACCCCGCTGATCGAGACCACGGTGCGATTGTTGCGCTCGGAGAGCTCGTCCGCGACCGTCGCCACCTCGATCTCGATCAGGGTCTCGCCGCTGTGGCTCAAGGTGAAGGGCAGGACCTGCGTGACTCCGACCGGCACCCGGCGTGATCGCGGCTCGCCACCGTCGACGCGGATCACGACAGTGGCCGGCAATTCGCTGTCGCCACCCTGATCCTCGACGCGGAAGTTGAGGTGGAGACCGGCGTCGACCAGGCCGTAGCGCGGCGCCTCCTCGATCACCAGGCGGCGGTCGCGCTCGTGCCTGTCGCCGGTCAACAGAAGGTGGACCGGGCCGCCCGGATCGAAGCTCGCCAAGCGCTCCTCGGGTTCGTGGGTCTGCCCGTCGGAGATCACCACGACGCCGGCGACGCGATCCTTCGGCACGTCGGCCAGCGCCCGCTCGATCGCCCGCAAGAGCCGCGTCCCCTCGCCGAGATCGGCCCTGGTGGTGGAGGTGGCGACGACGCGATGCTCCAGATCCTCCATCCGGTCGAGCCGCTCCTCGATCTGGGCGACGGCCGTCTCGGCCCGGCTCGCGCGCTCGCCGATCCCCTGGCTCGGCGAATCGTCGACCACCACGATGGCAACGTCGGCAAGCGCTTCGCGCGCCTCATCCAGGAGGCTCGGGTTGGCCAGCGCCAGCAGCCCGGCGAGGAGCGCCAGCCCCCGAAGCGGCACGCCCGGAAGGCGGCGGAGGAAGGCGAAGCTCAGCAGCGCCGCGCCGATTGCCCCGAGCGCCGCGAGCCAGGGCCAAGCCAGGAGCGGCGCGAACTCGATGCTGGTGACGCCGCTCGTCATCGCGCCCCACCACCCGCGTTCATTGCCCCAGACGCTCCAGAATCGCCGGGACGTGGACCTGATCGGCCTTGTAGTTGCCGGTCAGGGTGTACATCACCAGGTTGACGCCGAAGCGATAGGCGAGTTCCCGCTGGCGTGCGCCGCCGGGAACGACGGCGGCGAGATGGCGGCCCTGGCCGTCGACCGCCCAGGCGGCCGCCCAGTCGTTGCCGCCGATGATCACCGAGGCGACGCCGTCGTTGACGCCACCCGGCGGCAGCTCGACCCAGAGCCGGCCGCCCGCATAGCGACCGGGGAAGCCCTGCATCAGATAGAACGCCTTGGTCAGCACGTGCTCCTGCGGTACCGGAACCAACGGCGGCACGTCGAGCCGACGCAGCAGTCGGCGCAGCGGTCCGCCGGTGCCGCCGCCGCGCCGCCCGAGGGCGGGCAGCGCCAACTGCGCGTCGCGGGTGTCGAACAGGATCGTGCCGCCGGTCTTCATGAAGGCGTTGAGCCGCATGGCCGCCCGGTCCGAGATCGCCTCCTGGTCCGGCGTGATCGGCCAGTAGAGGAGCGAAAAGAACGCGAGCTCGTCCACTTCCAGATCGACCGAGAGAGGTTCGGCCGCCTCGATCGAGGTCCTGAGCCGCAACACCTCCGACAGGCCGACCAGGCCCGCATGGGCCAGCGAATCGATCTCGTCGTTGCCGGTGAGGACATGGGCGAGCCGGGTTTCGGAGGTCGCCTCGATCGCCCTCCGATCCGGCTCGGAGGGGGAGTCGGACTGGGCGAGCGTCGCTCGCGGCGCGGCCGTCGCCGCCAGGGCCAGGATCGCCAGGGCCGCGAGGCTAGCGGCGCGGGCGCCGGTCAAGCGCGGCAACACACCGCGAAGCGCCAGGGCCGCCACCACGTCGATCAGACCCAGCGCCAGCGCCAGCAGCAGCAGCCAGGGCTTGAGGTCGGTTTCCGCCGTCGTCTCGTAACCGCTCGCGAGCGCGCCCGCCGGCGCTGGCGGCAAGGGCCGGAGCGCCTCCCCGGCCCGAACCAGGTTCAACGCCCGGCGGCTCTCCTCGGTGCCGTAGAAGCCCGGCGGATGGCGCGGGCCGACCGGCGTGCCGTCGATCCGGTCGGCGGGGATCGCGACGGCTGTCGCCGCCGGACCGCCGAGGTGGCCCTGGCCGTCCAGGCTGGCGAGCGGTGGTAACAGCCGGCTGCCTTCCTCGCCGGCGACGCCGCGAGAGAGCCCCAGCAGGCGGCGCATCATCTCGACGAAGAGGCCGGAGATCGGCAGATTCGACCAGCTCGTGTTGGCCGTCGTGTGGAACAGGACCAACCACCCCTCACCCCGCCGCTCGGCGGTCACCAGGGGCGTGCCGTCCGTGAGCCAGGCCCAGGTCTTGCCGTCGAGCTCCAGCGAAAGCTCGGCCAGCACCTGGCGATTTACCCGGACGTCGTCGGGGATCGCGAGGCCATGGAATGGGCTCGTGTCATGGAAGGGAGCGAGGCGGGCCGGCCGGGTCCAGGTCAGCGCGCCGCCGAGCGCGCGACCGCCGCCCCTGAGTCTGACCGGCAGCAGGTCGTCGGCGTTTTGCGCGAGACGAGGTCCAGCGAAGCGGACCAGCATGCCGCCCGCCTCGACCCAGCGGCCGACGCGGTCGGCCTCGCCGGGGCTCAAGCTGCCGACGTCGGCCAGCACGATCATGGCGAGGGGGCGCTCCAGCAGCTCCGCCAGCGCGCCTTCGCCGAGCTCGGCGAAGGGCGCCATTGCGCGGCCGAGATAATAGCTGTTGGAGAGCAGCGGCTGCGAGCGTTCGCGCGCGTCGGCGCCGGAGTGGATCCCCACCGGGCGACGACGCCAGCGCTCGTCGAGCAACAGCACGGCGGCGGCCGAGTCCTCGCCCTCGATCGCCAGGCGCGCCACGCGGTTTCGCACCTCGTTCGGCAGCCTGAGCAGCGTTTCGGTCACTTCCGCGCCCGGGGTGAAGGCCGCTTCCACCGCGCCCAGCACGCGACCGTCCTCGCCCAGCGCCAAGACCCGCGTCGTCTCCGGCGCCTGGTTGGCCAGGCGCCGAACGACCAGGGCGAAGCCACCCGCGACCGAGTCCGGGACGCCGAGGACCTTGGCGTCGACGACGTCGGGCGCCATGACGAGAAGCTCGCCGAGCGCCCCCAACCGTTCCGCCAGTCGCGCCGCGTGCCCGTCGTCTAGCCCGTCGGCGAGCCAGACGACGTCCCTCGTCTGGTCCGCCGGCAGCGCCCGCAGGCGTTCGCGCGCGAGCGCCCGGTCGACGTCCCAGGGCTTAGGTCCGAGCGCGCGGACGCGGGCCCGGGCCTCCGTCGCCGAGATCATATTCGGCGGCCCCTCGGCGCTCTCCGTCGCCGCCGGCGCGGTCGGCAGGATCATCACCGGCTTGCGCTCGCGGGCGGCGCGGGTCAGCAGCTCGTCCATCGCCTCGACCCGGCGCGCCCAACCGTCCGCCGCCGCCCAGCCGTCGTCCACCACCAACAGGAGCGGCCCCTCGGTCTTGAATTCGCCACCCGGATCGAGCGTCGGACGGGCCAACGCCAGGATCACCAGCGCCGCCAGCAGCAGGCGCAGCAGCAGCAGCCAGAGAGGTGTCGCCGCCGGCGTCTCCTCGGTCGGCGTCAGCATCATCAGCAGGCGGACGGGCGGGAAGGTCTGCCGCCGGGGGGTCGGCGGCGTCACTCGGAGCAGCCACAAGATCGCCGGCAAGGCCAACAGCGCCAGCAGCATCCAAGGGTCGAGGAAGGCGAGCGGCCCGAAGGTCACGACGAAAGCCTTCCGAAAGCGCCCGAGATCGCCTGGTACAACGCCAGCAGCGCCATCTCCGGCGGCCGGTCGGTGCGATGGCGGGCGATCGTCCAGCCGATCCGATGCACCAGCGAGGTCAAACGTCGCCGCCGGTCCGCCAACAGCTCGAGATAGTCGGGACGCAGCGCCTCGACCCGGCCGACGGTGAGGCCGCCCTCGGCCTCGGGCCCGTCGAAGCGAATTCGGCCGTTAAACGGCAGATCCTCCTCGGCGGGATCGACGATCTGCAACAGATGGCCGAAGACGCCGGCACCGGCATAGTTCTTGATCAGGGCCTCCAGCTCGTCCAAGGGCGAGAGCAGATCACCGATCAGCACCAATTGCGCATGCCCCGGCAGGCGCTCGCGCGCCGGCAAACTCTCGAGCGAGGCGGCGGCGTCCTCGGCCTCGGCGACGATGCGGGCGGCGAGCCGGCCGAGCGCGAGTCGGCCGGTCCTCGGTCGTTCCCCGCCGCCCAGGAGCGCCACCCGCTCGCCGCCGCGGATCAGCAGCGCCGCCAGCGCCAGCAGCAGCAGGTCGGCCCGCTCCCGCTTGACCGTCGGGCCTCGGCTTGAGCGATAGTCCATCGAGGGCGAGGCGTCGCGCCACAGCCATACGCTCTGCGCCGCCTCCCACTCGTGCTCGCGGACGAAGATCTTTTGGCTCTTGGCGGATTGGCGCCAGTCGATCTGTTGCGCCGCATCGCCCGGCTGATAGCGGCGGAACTGCCAGAAGCTCTCGCCGGCGCCGACGCGGCGTCGGCCGTGCACGCCCTGGGCCACCGTGTTGGCCACCCGATACGCCGCGACCAGAAGCGGGGGAAGCGGCTGGGCGAGTTGCTCCGCCCGTTGCCGCAGGCTCGTCCTCGAAGCCGCCGCGCGGTCCGCCATCTGGCCCGCGTCACCCGTACGGGGCGGCGAGGCGCGAGACGACGTCCACCAACCTGACGCCCTCGGCCCGGGCGACGAAGCTGAGCGCCATGCGGTGGCGTAGAATCGGCGGCGTCAGGGCCACGACGTCGTCGATCGAGGGCGCGAAGCGGCCGTCCATCAGCGCCCGGGCGCGAACCGCCAGCATCAGCGCCTGGCTGGCCCTCGGCCCTGGGCCCCAGTCGAGTTGCGCGCCCGTCTCCGCGTCGGCGCCGGCCTCGGGCCGGCCGGAGCGGACCAGGCTCAGAATAGCCTCGACCACGCTCTCGCCGACCGGGATGCGCCGCACCAAGCGCTGCGCGGCGATCAGCTCGTCGGCCGTCAGCACCGGCACGGCCCGCGCTGCCTCGACCCCGGTGGTCTCGATCAGCATCCGCCGCTCGGCCTCGTAATCGGGATAGTCGACGTCGATCTGCATCAGGAAACGGTCGAGCTGCGCCTCGGGCAGGGGGTATGTACCCTCCTGCTCCAGCGGATTCTGCGTCGCCACGACGTGGAAGGGCGAGGGCAGCGGATGGCTGGCACCGGCGATCGAGACCTCGTGCTCCTGCATCGCCTGCAGCAGGGCCGACTGGGTGCGCGGGCTCGCCCGGTTGATCTCGTCCGCCATCAAGAGCTGGCAGAACACCGGCCCCGCGATGAAACGGAAGCCACGGCGGCCACTTTCGCTCTCCTCCATCACCTCGGAGCCGAGAATATCGGCCGGCATCAGATCGGGGGTGAACTGCACCCGTTTCTCGTCGAGGCCGAGGACCACGCCGAGGGTTTCGACCAGCAGGGTCTTGGCCAGGCCGGGCACGCCGATCAGCAGCGCGTGGCCACCGGCGAGGATGGTGATCAGGGTCTGCTCGATCACCTCCTCCTGGCCGAAGATAACCCGGCCGATAGCGGCGCGGACCTCCGCGAGACGCTTGCCGACGGCCGAGATTTCGGCCGAAAGATCTTCGTTGTGGGGGGGCATGGGCTGCATGGGCGCGATAATAGTCTATATTTCTCCGGGGCGCGCGAGGCGCGCGTGCATTGAAGGTAACGTCTGTGCGAGCCGGTGGCCAGGAATCATGAGCTTCTCGGGAACCCTTTCGTGACCGCCCAGTCCAATCAATCCAAGGCACCGAACAAGTCCGAGGCACCGGATCCGGCAGCCATCGCCCGCGCCCTGGAGGGCGGCCGTCTGCCGCCCGTGCATCTATGGAATCCCGACAATTGTGGCGAAATCGAGATGCGAATCAGCCGCGACGGCACTTGGTACCACGAAGGCCGGCCGATCACGCGGCGACGCATGGTGCGGCTGTTCTCGACCATCCTCAGGCGCGACGCCGACGGCGTGCATTATTTGGTGACGCCGGCCGAGAAGCTGGCGATCCAGGTGGACGACGCGCCCTTCGTCGCGGTGGAGATGACGACCCACGGCGCGGGCGAGGCGCAGGTGCTGGTCTTCCGCACCAACGTCGACGACCAGGTGATGGCGGGACCCGCGCATCCGATCCGCCTCGAGCGGGCGGGGGCAAGCGACGAGCCCGCGCCTTACGTCCGGGTGCGCGACGGGCTGGACGCCTTGATCGCGAGGCCAGTGTTCTACGATCTGGTCGAGCTCGGCGTCGAGGCGGAGGTAGCGGGCGAGGCCCACCTCGGCGTCTGGAGCGCCGGCGCCTTCTTCCCCCTGGCGCCGATGGCGGAACTGGAGGATCTCTAAGCGGTGTCGTCCGCCCCCACGGCACGGCGGCTGATCGAAAGCTGCATCCTCGCGCACGCGACATCGCATGCGCCGCCGGTCGGCGACTTCGACCTCGATCGCGACGAGGGGCAATGGCGCGACGACGACTGCGTGCTCAGTCCGGCGGCGGTTTTAGTCCCGCTGGTCGAACACGCGAGCGGCCTCACCGTGTTGCTGACCCGGCGCACCGATCATCTGAAGCATCACGCGGGGCAAGTGAGCTTTCCCGGCGGCCGCGTCGAGGCGCACGACCGTGGCCCCGTCGACACCGCGCTGCGCGAAACCGAGGAGGAGATCGGACTGCGGCGCGACCGTGTCGAGGTCGCCGGCTACCTCGACGGCTACGAGACCGGCACCGGCTTCCACATCACGCCGGTGGTCGGCTTCGTCCAGCCCGGCTTCACCTTGAAGCTCGACAGCTTCGAGGTGGCGGAGGCCTTCGAGGTGCCGCTCGAGTTCATCTTCGATCCGGCCAATCACAAGCGTCACAGCCGCATGCAGAACGGGCGCGAGCGACGCTATTTCGCCATGCCCTACGGCGATTTCTACATCTGGGGCGCGACGGCCGGTATGCTGATGAACCTCTATCGCCGCGCCCACGACCTGCTATGAGTGTCCGATCGAAAAGTCGCCAGCGGTGACTTTTGGCGCCATCACCGGCCCGCTCCCTGTACCGTCGAAAGGGTTCCGGGTCGAGCCGGGGAGTCGCCATTCGTGGCCGTTGGTGTCACTTCCAGGGGGCGACAGCGTGCTGAGCGATCGTGTAAAAACCGTACGCGAGCGGCCCCTGCGCGGCCCCATCAGGGGATCAGGGTCGAGGAAGGTGGCATGAAGGCCGTTCTCTGCAAGCAGTTCGGACCGCCGGAAAGCCTGGTGCTGGAGGCGGTGGCCTCGCCCACGCCCGGCCCCGGCGAGGTGCGCCTTCGCGTCCATGCGGCCGGAGTGAATTTTCCCGACACCCTGATCATCGAGGGGAAATATCAATATAAGCCCGAGTTTCCCTTCTCGCCCGGTGGCGAGGTGGCCGGCGAGGTGCTGGAGGTCGGCGCAGCAGTGACCGACGTGGCCCCCGGCGACCGGGTGATGGCCGGCATGACCTATGGCGCCTTTGCCGAGGAGGTGGTGGCCGGCGCCGAGCGGGTGATGCGGATTCCGGACGAGTTGGATTTCCTCACCGCGGCCTCGATGTCGCTCACCTATGGGACCGCCGCGCACGCACTGATCGAGCGCGGGCGGCTCCAGGCCGGCGAGACCCTGTTGGTGCACGGCGCGGCGGGCGGGGTCGGCCTCTCCATGGTCGAGGTCGGCAAGGCTATGGGCGCCCGCGTGATCGCCACCGCCGGCACGGAGGAGAAACTTCGCGCCGCGAAAAGCCACGGCGCCGACGAGGTGATCAACTACGTCGAGAACGAATTCCGCGACGCGGTCAAGGATTTGACCGATGGCAAGGGCGCCGACGTGATCTGCGATCCGGTCGGCGGCGACGTGTTCGACCAGTCGCTGCGCTGCATCAACTGGGGTGGCCGTCTGCTGGTGATCGGTTTCGCGTCGGGACGAATCGCCTCGGCGCCGGCGAACCTGGTGCTGCTCAAGGGCTGTTCCCTCGTCGGGGTCTTCTGGGGCAGCTACATCGAGCGCGATCCCGAGGGCAACGCGGCGAACTTCGAGCGGATTTTCCAATGGTGGCGCGAGGGCGCGATCAAGCCGCATATCTCCCATACCTTCCCGCTCGCCCAGGCCTCCGACGCGCTTTATGCGCTGCTGGAGCGCAAGGTGATCGGCAAGGCGGTGCTGAAGATCGTTGACTGAGGACGAGCGAGACGGCGCGGCGGGGGCGGTTCGCCGGCAATACGAGGCGCTGCCCTATCCGGAACGCGATCCGGGCGACGAGGCCGGGCGGCTGATAACCGGCTCGCCCAGCCACCTTCTGGAGATCGAGCATTACGTCTACGCCGGTCGCCGCGCCGGGCCGATCCGCGCGCTGGTCGCCGGTGGCGGCACCGGCGACGGCGCCATCATGCTGGCCCAGCATCTCAGCGATCGGGGCGAGGGCGAGGTGGTCTACCTCGACATCTCCCGGCCGGCGCTGGAGATCGCCCGTGCCCGCGCCGAGGCGCGCGGCCTCGACAACATCGGCTTCCACTTGGGCTCCCTTCTCGCCATCGACATGCTCGAACTCGGGCGTTTCGACTACATCGATTGCTGCGGCGTGCTGCACCACTTGGCCGATCCGGCGGAAGGGCTGCTGGCGCTGACCCAGTCATTGGCCGACGACGGCGGCATGGGGCTGATGCTCTATGGCGCGTTCGGGCGAACCGGCGTCTATCCGCTGCAACGGGCGCTCCGGCGGCTCGCGGGCACGGCCGATCTCTCGCGCCGCCTCGACCTCGCCCGCGCGGTGCTGAACGCCTTGCCCGAAACCAACTGGTTCCGGCGCAACGTTGGGCTCGCGGACCATCTGGCGGGCGGCGACGCCGGTCTCGCGGACCTGCTGCTGCACGCCCAGGATCGGGCCTACACGGTGCCGGAAATCGCCGCCCTGTCGGCCCGGGCGGAACTCAGGATCACGGGCTTCGTGCCCGCCGCCGGCTACGACCCCGGGCTCTATCTCCGCGACGCGGCGCTCAGGGCCCGCCTCGACACGCTCGATCCGATCGAGCGGGCGGCGCTCGGCGAGGAGTTGGCGGGCAATCTCAAGACCCACGTGTTCTATGTCGTCAAGGCGGCGAACCGGGCGGGCGGGCACGCCGATCCCCGGGATCGGTCCCTGACGCCGATCGCGCGCGAGCACGATCTCCAGGCGGTCGCGCGCTCGCTCGCCAAATCGCCGCGTCTGAAGGTCGATCTGGACGGTATCGAGGCTCGCTTCGAGCTGCCCGGCGGGGCCGACAGAATCATCGCCCTGATGGATGGCCGGCGGAACGGCGGCGAGATCCTGGAACGACTCCGCGCGACCAACAGCCGTCTCTCGGAACGCGCGGCGGACGCGCTGTTCCAGGGCGTCTACGACATTCTGCATCCCCTCAACATGCTGCTCCTCGCCGGCCCCCACGCTCCGCCGCGTTGAGGCCGCACGGGCCGCGGACGCCGCGGACAATGACTTGCACCCTCGGGGCAATCATGTATAAGTGCGCGCCCTGAGACGCCTCGCCGTCGCCAGCCGGTACCTGCGGCGTCTTTTGGCGTTCCAATCGAGCCGATCCGAGGGCCATGCGACACCAGGAGATCGAGAGCGCATGCCAAGTTACGAAAGCGTGCTGATCGCGCGCCAGGACATTTCCGCGCAGCAGGTGGAAGGGTTGTCCGAGGCCCTGAAGGCGATTATCACCGAGAACGGTGGCACCATCGCCAAGAGCGAATATTGGGGCTTGCGCAACCTCGCCTATCGGATCAAGAAGAACCGCAAGGGGCATTACGTCCTGATGCAACTCGACGCGCCGGCCGAGGCCGTCGCCGAGTTCGAGCGCAACCTGCGGATCAACGAGGACATCATCCGCTACCTCACCGTCCGAATCGAGGCGGTCGACGAGACGCCCTCGGTCATGATGCAGACTCGCGCCGCGCGCGACGGTGCCCGGCGCGATCGCAACCGCGGCGACCGTGACCGCGGCGATCGAGACCGCGGCGATCGCGACCGCGGCGATCGAGACCGGGGCGATCGAGACCGGGGGGCGCGCCGCGACGGCGCCGCTCGGTCCTAGGCGCGGGACGGGAGAAAGACGATGGCGCAAGACCTCAAAATCAGCCAGATGCCGCTGCGCCGGCCGTTTCATCGCCGGCGCAAGACCTGTCCCTTCAGTGGCCCCAACGCCCAGACGATCGACTACAAGGACGTGAAGATGCTACAGCGCTTCATCTCGGAGCGGGGTAAGATCGTGCCCAGCCGCATCACCGCCGTGTCCGCCAAGCGGCAGCGGGAGCTGGCGCGGGCCATCAAGCGGGCTCGCCAGCTCGCCCTCATTCCCTTCGTCGGACAGTAGCGGGCCGGAGCGCGGCGCGGCGCCACCCGGACGGGAGGCACAGGGATGATCGCTTGGCTGCCCTTGTCGATCGCGGCGGGGCTGGTGAGCGCGCTCATCGTCGCCGGATCCGGCCAATCGCTGACCCTGGCGCTCGTCATTTCGCCCTTCGCGCAACTACCCCTGTTCCTGACCGGCCTCGGCCTCGGTCTGACCCCGGTGCTGGTCGCCGGGCTCGGCGGGGCGTTCGCCTGCGCCGTTCTGGGCTCGCCCTATCTCGGCGTCGTTTTTCTCTTCATGCATGCCGTGCCGGTGGTCCTCATCACCCGTCACGCCCTGCTCTCGCGCACGACCGAGGCGGGCGGTGTCGAGTGGTATCCGCCCGGCCGATTGTTGCTCTGGCTCGCCGCCATGACAGCCACTTACTTCCTCGCGGTGTGGGCGTTCTTCCAATTTACCGGCGACGGTCTCGGGCCCGCGATCGAGAGCGCGCTCCGCCAGGTGATGACGGCGATGCGGGTGCCGGCCGACGCCGAGATGGACGCGGCGATCGAGGCGAACGCGCGCTACGTTCCCGGCATGGTGGCGACGCACATGATGCTGCTCGTGGTGGTCAATGGTGGCCTGGCGCAGCGCATCCTGGTCCGAACGGGGCGAAATTTCAGGCCGTCGCCCCGGATGGACGAGTTGGAGCTGCCGAAATGGCTCGCCGGGGTATTGCTCGCCGCCATGCTCGCCGCGAGCTTCGTCGAGTCGTTCCGAATTCTGGGCCTGACGCTTGCTTTCATACTCGGCCTCGCGTATTTCCTCCTCGGCCTCGCGGTGGTGCATGCCTTCTATCGTGGTCGACCGAGCGTCCCCTTCGGGCTGGTCGGCTTTTACGTGATGTTGACCGTGATGACGATGATCGCCTTTCCGGTGGTCTTGGGCTTGGTTGCCGTCGGTTTGGCGGAGCAACTGATCGGGTTGCGTGCGCGTTTCGGCCCTCGCGTACCCTAGGAGAAAGAACCATGGAGATCATTCTGCTGGAGCGGATCGAGAAACTCGGGCAGATGGGCGAAATCGTCACGGTCAAGAACGGCTATGCCCGCAATTTCTTGCTGCCCAGGGGGCGTGCGCTTCGCGCCACCAAGGCCAATATCGAACGCTTCGATAATCAGCGGGTCGAGTTGGAGGCCAGTAATCTGGCGCAGCGCGGGGATGCGGAAAGCGTCGCCATCCGCATGGACGGGGCCAAGATCGTGCTGGTTCGCCAGGCGAGCGACATGGGTCAGCTCTATGGCTCGGTCAGCGCCCGTGATGTCGCCGAGGGTCTGATCGAGGGCGGTTTCGGCGTCGAGCGACGGCAAGTCGTACTCGACCGGCCGATCAAGACGCTGGGCCTCCATGCCGTGCGCGTCATGTTGCACCCCGAAGTCTCGATCACGATCGAGGCCAACGTCGCCCGCAGCCTCGAGGAGGCGGAGCGGCAGGAGGCCGGGATCTTCTTCGACGACCCCGACCGGGAGGACGGCGAGTTGGAGGAAGAGGCCGAAGCCCTCTTCGCCGCGTCGAGCCCGATGGACTCGGAAGACGAGGCCGGCGAGGATAAGGGCGAGGCCGCGTCCGACTCCGAGGCGGTCACGGCCGACGACGGCGAGGCCGCGTCCGACTCCGAGGCGGTCACGGCCGACGAGGACGAGACCCAGCCTCCCACCGGCTGATCATTTTTCCATAGGTCCGACGAGCAGCGCCGGGTCCAGCCGTTCGGCGAACCAATTGACCCGCCAGTCGAGGTGCGGGCCGGTGGCGCGGCCGCTTGCGCCGACGGTGCCGAGCGCCTCGCCCCGGCGCAGCACCTGTCCGACCGTCACGCTCACCCGATCCAGATGCGAGAACACCGAGCTCACGCCGTGACCGTGATCCAGCATCACCGTGCCGCCGGTGAAGTAGAGGTCGGCTTCCGCCAGCGCGACGCGGCCGGGCGCCGGCGCCGTCACCGGCGTGCCCCGGGGGGCCGCGATATCGACGCCGTAGTGGGGGCAGCGCGGCTCGCCGTTCAGAATTCGCTGGCTGCCGAAGACGCCGCTGATCGGGCCCCGGACCGGCCAGACGAAACCGTCGGCGAACCAGGTCTCGGCCGTGTCGAGCCGGCGTATCTTTCCGATCGCCTTGGCTTCGCGGCGAATCCGTTTCAGCACCTTGGCGTCGGGCGTCACCATCTTATACCAATTGGCCTTGAGGGAGACTCACTTTGAGGATTCCCATGGTGGATGATTTCTGACTCAATTCCGGTGATTCGGAGTTGAGGAGGTTCACTATGGGAGCGGCGATCGGGTTACGAGAGGATTTCGATGCGGCGGAGCTGCGTCGCTTGGCGAAGCTTTCCAAGGATGCCGGCCAGAGCCGCCGGCTCTTGGCTCTCGCGGTGATCTATGACGGTGGGCGGCGGACGGATGCGGCACGGACCGGCCACGTGGGGCTTCAGGTGATCCGAGATTGGGTGTTGCATTTCAACGCCGAGGGCCCGGACGGCTTGATCGATCGCAAGGCGCCCGGTGCGGTGGCGAAGCTCGACGATGCACAACGCCAGGCGCTGGGGGCACGCGTCGATGCGGGGCCGAACCCGGCGGTCGACGGCGTGGTGCGCTGGCGGCTGAAGGATCTGGCGGGCTGGATCCGGGATATGTTCGCGATCTCGCTCGACGAGA
This sequence comes from Alphaproteobacteria bacterium, assembly GCA_965225945.1. Lineage (GTDB taxonomy): Bacteria > Pseudomonadota > Alphaproteobacteria > JASLMY01. Next base: position 57,995 of record CBDDBZ010000026.1, read on the forward strand.
CCACGGTGAGCCGGGAATTGAAGGCGATGGGCTTCACGAAGATGACGGCGCATCCGCGCCACCATGCCCAGGAGGAGGGCGTCATCGAGGATTTTAAAAAAAATTCCCCGAGCTGGTGGCGCAAGCCCGCCGGCGCCTGCCCGCCGGCACCGAGATAGAAATCTGGTGGCAGGACGAAGCCCGTGTCGGCCAGAAGAACAAGATCACTCGGCGCTGGGCGCGGCGCGGAACCCGGCCCCGCGCACCGCATGACCAGCGCACCAAATCAGCCTATATCTTCGGCGCCATCTGTCCCAAACGCGGCGTCGGCGCCGCCCTCGTGCTCCCCCACTGCGACACCCAGGCCATGCAGCTGCATCTGGAGGTGTCGGTGGCGATGAAAAACCGCGCTTAGATGGTGATTTCAGCGACATCGGGCATCGTGGCGCTGTAGCTGCGTGGTTTGCAGGCGGGAGTTGGCTCGGCGCAGCGGTGGGTAAGTAGCTCGCCGCAGCGACCGCCAAGAGTCTGGCGGCGGCGGGCTGCTTATCCACCGCGGGCGGGCGTCTCGATTCCTGTTTTGGCTGGCTGGCGGCGGCGGTTCCGCGGACCTGACAAGGGGAGCCGCGGGAGTACACTCGGGCCGCTGAGAACGACGCGGCGCCGGCCCCGTTTGCTTGCTGGCAACGACCGGCACCGCACCCCCCGAGCCATGCAAGGCACGACCCATATGCGCAGTATCGTGCGGGTTTGGGCGTGGGTCCACCCCGTTCTCATCGGCTGCGCGATGAAGAACACCGCCCGCCTGTTCAACTGCGCCTCGTGCCATCAACAGGTGGTTCTCTGCCGGCACTGCGACCACGGCAACATCTACTGTTCACGGAGCTGCAGCGATCGGGTGCGCCGGCGATCGCAGCGCCATGCCGGGCAGCGCTACCAGAACAGCCGGCGGGGCCGTCACAAGCATGCTGAGCGCCAGCGGCGCTATCGCGAACGCCGGCGGCGCCGGACGCCGGTGAATCGGCGCCGCGGGCAGGAAGTGACGCATCACCCTTTGACCGCCGCGCGGCGGCGTCCTGTTGTGGCGCGGACGCCGGCAGGGCGTCCCGGAACACGGCCCTTCGGGCACGAGCGGCCCGCCAGGGTCTTCCGCTGCGATCGCTGCGGCCGGTTCTGCGGGCAGGCGGTCTATCCGGGGCTGCGCCCGACGGGAAAGGGGGTGAGATGACCATCAACAAGGAGACCCGCGCGGAGATCCTGCGCCTGTATCACGTCGAGAAGTGGACGGTCGGCACGATCACACGCCAGCTCGGCGTGCATCGCTACACCGTCGAGCGCCTCCTCACCGCGGCTGGCGAGCCCCGGGACGCGAGGTCGCCCAGGCCGTCGATGATCGATCCATACGTGCCGTTCATCGCCGAGACGCTGGCATCCTGGCCGACGCTGCCCGCCAGCCGGCTCTACCAGATGGTGCGCGAACGCGGCTATCCGGGCGGCGGCGACCACTTCCGTCATCTGCTCAGCCACTTCAGGCCCAGGCCCGTGGCCGAGGCCTATCTGCGCCTCAAGACCCTTCCCGGCGAGCAGGCCCAGGTCGACTGGGGACACTTCGGCAAGGTGACGATCGGCCGCGCGGAGCGCCGCCTGATGGGCTTCGTGATGGTTCTCAGCTACTCGCGGCGGATCTTCCTGCGCTTCTACCTCGACGCCGGGATGAGCAACTTCCTGCGCGGCCATGTCGAAGCCTTCGAGGCGTGGCAGGGCGTGCCCCGCGAGCTCTGGTACGACAACCTGAAGAGCGTCGTGCTGGAGCGCCGCGGCGCCGCCATCCGGTTCAATCCCCGGATCCTCGACCTCGCCGGCCACTACCACTTCCTGCCCAAGCCCGTCGTGGTCGCGCGCGGCAACGAGAAGGGGCGCGTGGAGCGGGCGATTCGCTATGTCCGGACCAGCTTCTTCGCCGCCCGCCGGTGGCGCGATATCGACGATCTCAACGCCCAGGCCCTGGCCTGGTGCCACGGCATCGCCGCCGACCGCCCCTGGCCCGAAGACCGCTCGATCACCGTGCGCGAGGCCTTCGAGCGGGAACGCGGCTCTCTCATCGCGCTGCCCGGCGATCCCTTCCCCGACCACGACCGGGTCGAGGTCGCCATCGGCAAGACCCCCTACGCCCGCTTCGATCTCAACGATTACAGCGTGCCGCACACCCATGTGCGGCGCACCCTCGTCGTGGTCGCGACGCTCGACGAGGTGCGCATCCTCGACGGTGTGGACGTCATCGCCAGCCATCCGCGCAGCTTCGACAAGGCGGCCCGCATCGAGAACCCCGAGCACATCGCCGAGCTGGTCAGGCGCAAGAGCCATGCCCGCCGCCTTCGCGGCCAGGACCGGCTGGTCCAGGCCGCGCCCAACAGCGAGCGCCTGCTCGCCGAGGCCGCCCAGCGCGGCGGCTATATAGGCGCCACCGTCGCCGCCCTGTTGCGCCTCCTCGACGCCTACGGCGCCGCCGAGCTCGAGGCGGCCATCGACGAGGCCCTGAAGCGGGACGTTCCCCATCCCAACGCCGTGCGCCTGAGCCTGACCCGGCGGCGCGAGCTGCGGCACCAACCCCCGCCCATCCCCGTCGAACTGCCCGGCGATCCGAGAGTGCGCGACATCACTGTCCGCGATCACGACCTCGTCGGATACGACGGGCTGGCCGGCGAACCCGAGGAGGACAGCGAGCAATGAACGATACCCTCATGGGCCGTGCCCGGGCGCTCGGCCTGCACGGCCTCGCCGCCCACTGGGGCGAGGTCGCCGGGCATGACTGGCCCGCTGCGCTGGTCGCCTGGGAAGAGGAGGAACGGCGAAGCCGCAGCCTCAAGCGCCGCCTCGGCGACGCCCGCCTCGGACAGTTCAAGCCGCTCGCCGACTTCGACTGGGCATGGCCGCGCCGCTGCGACCGCATGGCCGTCGAGGATCTCATGAGCCTCGAGTTCCTCAACGAGGCCGCCAACGTCGTCCTGGTCGGCCCAAACGGCGTCGGCACGTCGACCATCGCCGCCAATATCGCCCACCGCGCCGTCCTCGAGGGCCACACCGTGCGCTTCGCCACCGCGGCCAGCATGCTCGGCGAGCTCGCCGCCCTCGACAGCGACACCCTGCTTCAGCGCAGGCTGCGCTTCTACGCCCGCCAGCACCTGCTGGTGATCGACGAGGTCGGATACCTGTCCTACAGCAACCGCCATGCCGATCTGCTGTTCAACATCGTCTCCAGCCGCAGCCAGCAGAACTCCACCATAATCACCACCAACCGGCCCTTCGCCGAGTGGGGTGAGGCCTTCCCCAACGCCGCCTGCCTCGTCGCCCTGGTCGACCGCCTCGTCCACAACGCCGAGATCATCGCCATCGACGCCGAGTCCTGGCGCCGCAAGGAGGCCGAGGAACGCCAGAAGCAGCGCAGCGCCGAGCGCCGCCGGCGGCGAGCCGGCAAGGCCGGCGCGCAGGACCGCGGGGAACCGCCGCCGGCGTAGCCATGGATGGTCCCCGCCTCTGGGACCGGCGGGTGCGGGCCGAGGCCCTGCGAGGCTATCCCCTCGAAGACGTCGTCCGCCGCCTCGGCTACCGCCGCGATCCCACCGATGCCGCGCGCTGGAGGCGTCCCGGATCCGTCATCAGCATCAACGGCTTTATGTTCTACGAACATCTGCGCGGCGAGGGCGGGGGCGGAGCGATCGACCTGGTAATCCATGCCTGCCGGTGCACCGTGCCCGAGGCCCTCGGCTTCTTCTCGGAACTGCCGTGCCGTGACCGGTTCCCGGCCGATCGCCACCCGAAGCCGCCGTGCCCGGACCGCCACTGGCCCGCCATCCAGAGCTACCTCGTCGAGCAGCGCGGCCTCGCGGATGTGCTCGTCGCCCTGTGCCGCGACCTCGGCTTGCTCTACGCCGACCGCCACGGCAACGCCGTGTTCGTCCGCCGAAACGCGGCCGGCGAGGCTCTCGGCGCCGAGATCGTCCCTGCCGCGGCGCCACGCCGCCTCGCGCCGACCGGCGCCGCCGCGCGCGGCGGCTTCTGGATGTCGTGGGAACCCGACTGGCCGAACTCCGTCATCCTCGCCAAGAACGCAATCGACGCCCTGTCGGTCCTCTCCCTCCACCTCGTCCCGGCCGGGCGCAAGGGATGCGCCGTGGTCTCAACCGGCGGCGCCACCGCAAGCCTCCCCGAATGGATCGAGGCCTGGAACCCCGGCCGGATCTTCTGCGCCTACGACGCCACCCGCCAGGGCGATGACGCCGCGGCACGGCTCATCCGAAACGACAGCAGGGTCGTCCGCCTGCGCCCTGCCCTCGACGGCCTGGACTGGAACGACATGCTCATGCGCGACCGCGCCGGCGAACCGCTCCAGATCGATGACCGGCCCCTCGACTGAATAGCCACAGCGCGAAACAAAATCAGCCAAGCCCAAAAGCATCCCGTCAGCCAACCGCCACCGACCGCTCAAAAAGAGCACCATATAAGCGCACCCTGGAACCACCGCTAACAGGAGGAGATCTCCTCCCGGGTAGGCGCGCGCGCGCATGCCCTCCTGCTCCTCGATCAGGCGGGTTGGCACACCACGGACAAGCTGAAGATCCCCGCCAACGTTACCCTCCTGCCCCTGCCACCACGCTCGCCGGAGCTCAATCCGACCGAAAACATCTGGCAGTTCATGCGCGACAACTGGCTGTCCAACTTGGTCTTCCAATCCGACGAGCAGATCATCACCTCCTGCTGCGAAGCCTGGAACAAGCTCATCGATCAACCATGGAACATCACGTCCATCGGGCGGCGTAAATGGGCGCATGAGTTCTGATTAATGCCGATTGGCATTAGGCGGCAGGCCGTCGATCCGCTGCACGGGATAGTTTCGCGGCACGATCTCCAGGACCCGGCGATGCTCGCCGCCACCGGGGCTTCGGACCACCAGCACGGCGGCTGAGCCGAAGTCGCGCCCGAAGCCGATGACGAAGCGGCCCTGGGGCCCGACGCGGACGGGCTTGCCGTCGAGGTGAACGTGGCTGCCGGGCCCAACCCGGCCCACCATCATGCCGCCCTGAGTGGCGTCCCCCTCGAGCCGTGGCGCCTCGGCCACCGCGGGCCACGCCAGCAGCAGGGCGAGGAACGGGACGGCGAGCCGCATCAGAAGAGTTCGCCCTGATTGACGCCGGGTTTCCGCCGGCGCCCGCCGGACGTCGGTGAGCCCCGGGCAGGCTTGCCGTCGACCGTCGCTGGCACCTCACCGTCGTGGAACTCCAGCCGGAAGGCGCGGCCCGGCGTCGCCTCGGCGACGGTGGTGAGGGCTCGGCCGTCGGTGCCGCGCGCCACCGCGTAGCCGCGCGCGAGCACGTTGCGGTAGGACAGGTTCTCCAGCCGCTGGCCGAGGCCCGCCACGCGCTCGGCGATGCGCTCGCGGCGCACCCGCTCCGCGCGGCGGGCCCGAGCGGCGAGATCGGCCAGTCGCTCGGCCCCCCGCCGGAGCTCCGCCGCCAGCAGGCGCGGGCGCAGCAGCGCCGCCAGTTCCATCAAGCGCGCGCGGCGATCGCGGGCGAGGGCGGCCAGTGCGCGGGGCAGCCGTTCGGCGATATCGTCGAAACGCTGGCTGGCGATCGCCAGCAACTCACGCGGCCCCCGAAGCCCCCGGGCCAGCCCCTCGATCCGATAGCGATGCTCGTCCAACCGGCGCCTGAGCGCTATTCGCTGGCGCCGCTCCAGCTCGCCCACGTGGTCGATCAGATCGCGCCGCACCGGGACCGCCATTTCCGCCGCCGCGCTCGGCGTCGGCGCGCGGCGATCGGAGGCGTGGTCGATCAGCGTGGTGTCGGTCTCGTGGCCGACGGCGGAGATCAGCGGGATCTCGCTTTCCGCCGCGGCGCGGACCACGACCTCCTCGTTGAAGGCCCAGAGATCCTCGATGCTGCCACCGCCCCGGGCGACGATCAGCAGGTCGGGGCGCGGCGCTGGCCCGCTCCCGTCGAAAGCGTTGAAGCCCCGGATCGCGGCGGCGATCTGTTCCGCCGCGCCCTCGCCCTGCACCAGGGTCGGCCAGATCAGCACCCGGCGGGGAAAGCGGTCGCGCAGGCGATGCAGGATGTCGCGGATCACCGCACCCGTAGGCGAGGTGACGACGCCGATCACCTCCGGCAGGAAGGGCAGCGGGCGCTTGCGGTCCTCGGCGAACAGCCCCTCGGCCTCGAGCTTGCGCCGCCGTTCCTCCAAGAGCGCCATCAGCGCCCCGATGCCGGCCGGCTCCATCCGCTCGATCACGAGCTGATAGCGCGAGCGGCCCGGATAGGTCGTGAGCTTGCCGGTGCAGACGACCTCCAGCCCGTCCTCCGGCCGGCAGCCGAGGGACCGCACGGTGCCCCGCCAGCAGACCGCGTCCAGCACCGCCTTGTCGTCCTTCAACGCCATGTAGAGATGGCCCGAGCGCGCCTCGGTGAAGCCGGAGATCTCGCCGCGAACCCGGACATAGGGGAAGGCGTCCTCGACGATCCGCTTCAGGTGGAAGGAGATCTCGGAGACCGAAAATTCCGGCAGGTTGGCGTTCGGATCGTCGCCTGTATCGGGGGGAAGTGCACTCACCGTCTGTCCTCGATTCAGGCGCCATGATACAAGAGGCGCGCAGGGGGAAACATCTCCCGAAACGGCCTCGAGAAGCCGACGGGCGAGGGCGCGGGGGGTGCCATGAACATTCTCGTCATCGGATCCGGAGGGCGGGAGCACGCGCTCTGCTGGGCGCTTGCCGATTCACCGCTCACCGACACTCTGTTCTGTGCCCCCGGCAACGCCGGAATCGCCGAGCTCGCCCGCCCGCTCGACATCGACCCGATGGATTTCGAAGGCATACTCGGCTTCTGCCGCTCAGAGGAGATCGACTTCGTCGTCGTCGGGCCGGAGGCGCCGCTGGTCGCGGGGCTCGTGGACCGGCTCGACGCCGCCGGGATCAAGGCTTTCGGACCCAACGCCGAGGCGGCGAAGCTGGAAGGCTCCAAGGCATATACCAAGGATCTCTGCGCCGAGGTCGGTATTCCCACCGCCGAATATCGCCGCTTCACCGACCTGGAGGCAGCGACGGCGTACATCCAGGCCCGCGGCGCGCCGATCGTGGTCAAGGCCGACGGTCTCGCCGCCGGCAAGGGCGCTATCGTGGCTGGCGACGTCGAGGCGGCGATCGAGGCGGCCGGAGAAATCCTGGGCGGGCGCTTCGGCGCGGCGGGTGCCGAGATCGTGGTGGAGGACTTCCTCGAGGGCGAGGAGGCGAGCTTCTTCGCGCTGACCGACGGGGAGAGCGTGCTGGCGCTCGCCACTGCCGAGGACCACAAACGCGTGGGCGAGGGTGACGTGGGTCCCAACACCGGCGGAATGGGCGCTTATTCGCCGGCCCCGGTGATGACCGAGGCGATGGTCGAGGCGACGCTCGAGCGCATCGTCAAACCTACGGTCCGGGCCATGGCGGCGCGCGGGCGGCCCTACAAGGGGGTGCTCTACGCCGGGCTGATGATCAACGACGCCGGGCCCCATCTGATCGAATACAACTGCCGCTTCGGCGATCCGGAATGCCAGGCGCAGATGGCCAGGCTCCGCTCCGATCTGCTGCCGGCGTTGATCGCTTGCGCCGACGGTCAACTTCGCAACGTCGACCTCCGCTGGCGCGACGAGGTGGCGCTGGTCGTGGTCATGGCCGCCTCGGGCTATCCGGGCGAGTATGCCAAGGGAAGCGAGATCGCGCGGACCGAACTGGCGGGCGAGCTGCCGGACGTCACCGTGTTCCACGCCGGCACCCGGCGCGACGGCGGCCGGCTGGTGGCGAACGGAGGTCGGGTGCTGGGGGTCACCGCGCTCGGCGCGGACGTGGCGGCGGCCCGGCGGCGGGCCTACGAGGCGGTCGACGTCATCGACTGGCCCGACGGCTTCTGCCGCCGCGATATCGGTGCCCGGGCGTTTCGCCGCTGAGTGGGGGAGCGGGTGGTTCCGTCAAGTCTGACAATGCATTAGGATCGCCCACCCGGGGGGTCTGCCCAGGAATCGGAGATCATGAACGAGCAGCTCATCTACGATCCGGTTTACGATGTCGTCGATCCGAGCGAGTTTCGCCGCCTGATCGAGGTCGACCGCTACAATCGCCGCTCGGCGGCCTTCGACCCCATCATCTCCGCCACCAACGATCACTTCTGGGACCCGACGGACAAGCGATACGTCGACTTCACGGTGCCGTTCGACATCGACCGGGACTACATAATGCCGGCCCACCGGCTGCCCGAATTTCGCAGCCCCCTGGTCCAGGCCCTGCCGGAAGACCGGAAGGCCCGCCTCGCCAACGAGATCACCCGCTGGCAGCTCTCCGCGATCCTGCACGGCGAACAAGGGGCGCTATCGCTTTCGGCCGGGCTCTGCAGCCTGCTGCATGACGCGGGCGCCCAGGAATACGCCGCCAACCAGGCTCGCGAGGAGGCCCGCCACGTCACCGGCTTCGCGCTCTATATCGAGCATCGCTGGGGCGAGGCGCTGCCCGTGGGCGACGTGCTGGGTGATCTGCTGGAGGACCTGGTCGCCACCCCGATCATTTGGAAGAAGCTGGTCGGCATGCAGATGCTGCTGGAGGGCCTGGCGATGGGTGCCTTCGCCAACATCCATGCCCATACCAACGATCCGGTGCTGAAGCGCCTGGTACAGCTGGTCATGACCGACGAGGCCTTCCACCACCGTTTCGGCAAGATCTGGGCCGATCGCACGATGCCGAAAATGAGCCAGGCCGAACGTGACCAGATCGAGGACTGGGCGGCGGAATGCTTCGAGGCGCTGCTCTTCAACTTGGTGAACATCCGCCAGAAGCGGGTCGTTTACGGCCAGTTCGGCCTCGACTGGGAGGAATTGCGCGAGACCATCCGCGAGGTTTACGACGACAGTGACCGGCGCAACGAGCTCAAGGAAGGCTCCAACGTCTTCCGGGTGCTGACGCGGACCTTGATCAAGGCCGGCATCATCACCAAACGCACCCGCTCGCTCTACGGCGCCTGGGTCGACATGGCCGAGCTGGAGAGCGAGGGCGACGAGATGGTGGGCGACGCCATCGCGGCGGAGGGGATCGACACCCTCCTCGCGATCAACAGCGGGCGGCGCAACATCGCCGCCAAGACCGCCGCCGCCTGAGCACGAAGCGTCGCAGCCGAGGGGGACGAGGGGTGGATCGCGGCGCCGAGATGCAGCGGAACTTCGCCGGCACCATGGCGGTGCGCGCGCAGCACCGCTTCGACTTGGGGCCCCTGCAACGCTTCATGGAGGGCAATGTCGAGGGCTTCTCCGGCCCGCTCGAAGTCGAGCAGTTCAGGGGCGGGCAGTCCTGTCCGACCTATCGGCTCTCCGCCGGCGGGCGGCACTACGTGCTGCGCCGCAAGCCACCGGGCAAGCTGCTGCCCTCGGCCCATGCGGTCGAGCGCGAATACCGCGTCATCACCGCGCTTCGCGACACCGCCGTCCCGGTGCCCAGGACCTTCGTCCAATCGGGCGACGAAGCGGTGGTCGGCACCGCCTTCTACGTCATGGAGTGGGTCGACGGCCGGGTGTTCTGGGATCCGACGCTGCCCGACCTCGCCGGAAGCGAGCGATACCGGATCTACGACGCCATGGGCGAGGTCATGGCGGCGTTGCACAAAGTCGACTATGACGCGGTCGGCCTGGGCGATTTCGGCCGGCCGGGGAGCTACATCCAGCGCCAGATCTCCCGCTGGTCGAAGCAGTATCGGGCCTCCGAGACCGAGACCATTCCCGAGATGGACCGGCTGATCGAATGGCTGCCGGCGACGCTCGCGGCCGCGGACGAGACCTGCCTGGTGCACGGCGATTTTCGCCTCGACAACATGATCTTCCATCCCAGCGAGCCGCGCGTCCTGGCGGTGCTCGACTGGGAATTGGCGACCCTCGGCCATCCCTTGGCCGACTTCACCTATCTCTTGCTGGGCTGGCGGCTCGGCGGCGACCTGTTCCGGGGCGTCGGCGGCCAGGACCTCGAGGCACTGGGCATCCCGAGCGAAGCGGAGTTCATCCAAGCCTATTGCCGGCGGATGGGGCGGGCCGGGATCGACGATATCGACTGGTACCAAGCCTACAACATGTTCCGCCTCGCCGCGATCCTGCAGGGGATCATGGGCCGCGCGCTGGACGGCACCGCGGCCAGCGAGCATGCCTGGGAAGAAGGCAAACGGGCCCGCCCGATGGCCGAGGCGGCCTGGCGGCAGGTCGAGAAGATCGCCGGATGAGGCACGAGGCCGCCTACGAGGGCGTCGAGATCATACCCGCGCGCGAGGCGCATCGGCTGGACGAGGCGGCGCTCGAGGGCTATCTCCGGGCGTTCGTCGAAGGTTTTCGGGGCCCCCAGGTCGTGCGCCAATTCGAGGGTGGTCAATCGAACCCGACCTATTTCCTGGAGGCGGGCGGACGGCACTATGTCATGCTAAAGAAGCCGCCGGGAAAGCTGCTGCCCTCGGCTCACGCGGTCGAGCGCGAATACCGCGTCATCACCGCGCTTCGCGACACGCCCGTGCCGGTGCCCGAGACCTGTCTCCTCTGCGCGGACGAGAGCATCCTCGGCACGCCCTTCTTCGTGATGTCGTATGTGCCGGGCCGGCTGCTGGTCGACCCGCGCCTCCAGAGCCTGGCGAAGGCGGATCGGATGCCGCTGCTGATGCATTTCGTCGAGTGCCTGGCCGCGCTCCACGGCGTCGACCATGAGCGAATTGGCCTCGCTGAATTCGGCCGGCCAGGGAACTACTATCGCCGGCAGTACGACCGCTGGGCCAAGCAGTATCGCGCCTCGGAGACGGAAACGATTCCGGCGATGGACCGGCTGATCGCGTGGCTGCCGGACCGGATCCCCGAGACCGACGAGACCACCCTGGTGCACGGCGACTACAGAATTGGCAATTGTCTGGTCCACCCGAGCGAGCCACGCGTCGCCGCCGTGCTCGACTGGGAGCTCTCGACCCTCGGCCATCCGCTGGCCGACCTCGCCTATACCTGCATGGTCTATCACGCCGATACCGGGCGGACCGGAAACTTTCTGGAGCTCGACTTCGAGACGGCGGGGGTGCCGACGGAAGAGGAATTCGTCGGCCGCTATTGTGCACTCACTGGACGCGAGGGAATCGACGACTGGCCCTTCTACGTGGTCTTCGCCATCTTTCGCATCGCGGCAATCGTCCAGGGTGTCTACAAGCGCGGCCTCGACGGCATCTCCGCCTCGGCGCAATCGCTCGAGTTCAAGGACGTCTGCCGGCTCCGCGCCGAGCAGGCCTGGCGCCTGGTCGAGCGGATCTGAGGTCGGCCCGAGATGCAACTGACGCAAGGTCTCAAACGCGCGGTGCAGGCCAACGCGGGCGGCATCGGCTGCGAGGGCGAGGGCTTCAGGCGCGAGTGGGCGGAGGTGGCGGAGCGGATCCAGCGGCTCGCCGCCGGCCTCCGCGCGCTCGGCCTCCGGGACGGCGACCGGGTGGCGATCCTCAGCCTCAACTCCGCCCGCTATTTCGAGCTGCTCTACGCCGTCGCCTGGGCGGGCGGGGTCTTCGTGCCGGTCAACTCGCGGCTGGCAGGGCCGGAGGTTGCCTATTGGCTGAATGATTCCGAAGCCCGGATCTTCTGCCTCGACGACGCCTTCCTCGACCTCTGGGGCACCATCCGCGAGCAAGTGCCCGCGGTCGAGAGCCTGGTCTATATCGCCGACGACGCGGCGCCGGACGGCATGACCCATCACGAGGCGCTGATCGAGGCCAGCGCGCCGATCCCGGACGCGGGCAAGGGCGGCGACGATCTGGTCGGCCTGTACTATACCGGCGGCACCACCGGTCGCTCCAAGGGCGTGATGCTGAGCCACCGGAACCTGGTCTCGAACGCGATGCAGGTCGTTTGCGGCCTGGGCTTCGAGCGCCAGTCGAGTTGGCTGCATATCGCGCCGATGTTCCACCAGGCGGATGCCTTGGGCACTTTCGCGATGACCATGGTGGCGGGGCGACATTGCTTCGTGCCGAGCTTCACGCCCGAAGGCGCGCTCGAGGCGATGTCGCGTTACCGGATCAGCCATGCGATCTACGTGCCGACGATGATGAACATGATCGTCAATCACCCCGACGTGACGGCCTACGACCTGAGCTCGGTGCGCCGGATCCTCTATGGCGCCTCGCCCATGCCGGAGGCGGTGCTGCGGCGCGCGCTCGAGGTGATGGCGGGGGTGGAATTCGTGCAAGGCTATGGACTGACGGAAGCGGCGCCGATCCTGACCATGCTGGCGCCCGAATATCACTCGGGCGCGAGCGCGGAAGCGGGCAAGATCGCCTCCGTCGGCCAGTCCGCGTTCGCGGTCGAGGTCCGGATCCTGGACGAGGACGGGGCCGAGGTGGCGCCCGGCGTGGTCGGCGAGATCTGTGCCCGGGGGCCGAACGTGATGCTCGGCTATTGGCGCCAGCCGGAGCTGACGGCCGAGACGCTCCGGGACGGCTGGCTGCATACCGGCGACGGCGGCCATATGGACGAGGATGGCTTCCTCTACGTCGTCGACCGGCTGAAGGACATGATCATCACCGGGGGCGAGAACGTCTTTTCGGCCGAGGTGGAAAATGCGCTCTACCAGCATGCCGCCGTGCTGGAATGCGCCGTCATCGCCATCCCCGACGACAAATGGGGCGAGCGGGTCCACGCCATCGTCCGCCTGAAGCCGGACATGGCGGCGAGCGAGGACGAACTCGTCGCCCATTGCCGGAGCCTCATCGCCGGCTACAAGGTGCCGCGCTCGGTTGCTTTCCGCGCCGAAGCGCTACCCTTGAGCGGCGCCGGCAAGATCCTGAAGACGGAGCTCCGCGCGCCCTATTGGCGAGATCGTGATCGGCGGGTGAATTGAGCCCAGCCTCGCCCGCCGGCGAGCGAAGCGCTCGCCACGTCGCGGTGACCGCCATCGCCTTCTATTCGGCCACCGTCGCCTGGGGCATCACCTTCTACGGTCACAGCGTCTACATGGCGGAACTGCAGGCCCGCCACGGCTGGTCGGCGAGCTTGATCTCCAGCGCCATCTCGCTGGGCTGGCTGGTCGGCATTCTCGCCACCATGGCCTATGCCCGTTTGATCGAGCGGGGCCGGGCGCCGCTGGTCGTCGTCCTGGGGGTGGTGGCGACGGCGCTCGCCGTGGCCTCGCTCGGTCAGCTTCGCCCGCCCTGGCAGCTCTTCATCGCCTTCCCCCTCATGGCCTGCGGCTATCCGGCGCTGGCGGCGCCGGCGATCAGCGCGGTGCTGGCCGACTGGTTCGAGCGGCGCTACGGTCTGGCCCTCGCCCTCGCGCTCAGCGGCGCCAGCCTGGGCGGCGCGGTGCTGCCGCCCCTGATGGTCTGGGCGAGCGCGCGTTACGGCTTTCCCTGGATGGTGGCTGGGCTCGCCGCCCTGACCGCGGCGACGATGCTGCCGCTGGCCGGCGTGCTTCTCCGCCTGGGCCAGGGACCGGTCCGTCGACGGCGGATGGCGGCGAGCCTGGCGGAGGGCGGCGGCTGGGACCGCCGGCTTCTGCTTCGCACGCCAGCCTTCTGGCGGATCGCCGTCGCCTGCTCCCTCGCGCTCTTCGCCCAGGTCGGCTTCCTGGCCCATCAGGTGCCGATGCTGGGCGGCGCCCTCGGCCCGCAGACCGCCGCGCTCGCGGTCAGCGCGACGGCGATTTCGGCCGGTGTGGGCCGCCTGATCGTCGGATATCTCGCCGACCGGGTTCCCCTGGCGCCGCTGACGGCGGCCTGCCACCTGATCCAGCTCGCCGGCTTCGTGATCGTGCTTCGGGCGGAGAGCGGGGCGGCGCTCTTCCTCGCTGCGGGCGTGATCGGCTTTCCGGTCGGCGCCATCGTCCTGCTGCCGGCGCTGCTGCTGCGCCAGGCCTTCGGCGGCCGCCATTACGGCCGGGTCTACGCCATCGCCAACGTCGGACTGGCGCTCGGTATCGGCTTCGGGCCCGGCGTGGTCGGCTGGCTCCACGATGCCGCCGGCGGCTACGGCCCGGCGCTCTGGTGTCTGGTCGCGGCCCAACTGGCGGCGGCGGTGGTAATCCTGCTGGGCCGAGATCGGCGAGCCCGCGTAACGTGAGCTGCCTTTCGGGCACGAGGCGCGGGCGGTCCCGCGCGCTTCCAGTATCGTTATCCGCCCTCGGGGCCGTGCAGCGCGCGCTTGGCCAGCATCACATGGACGCCCTTGTTGACGTTCACCATCTGGGTGATGCGGAGGTCGGCGGCCAGGCTGCAGAGGGTATAGGCATCTTCGCGGGAGAGGTTGGTGCGCTCCTGGATCAGCTCGATCATGTCGCGTAGTGCCTGGCGCGCGGCGCTGTCCAGGTCCTCGTGGAAGTCCATGGTTATGTAGTGGCTCGGCGTCTCGGCCCGGGGCCGGACCAACGCGAGGTCGGGGCGGCGGATCAGCTCGAAGCTGCCGCTCAGCGCCGTCTCGATCGCGGAAACGCAGACCTCGCCGTCGCCCTGCACCGCGTGGCCGTCCCCGGCGGAGAAATTGGCGCCCGCCACGTGCACCGGCAGGAACAGCGTGGTGCCGGCGATCAGCTCCTTGTTGTCCAGGTTGCCGCCGTGGCGGCGCGGGATGATCGAAGTGATGCGGCCCCAAGCCGGCGGCGGCGCCACGCCCATGACGCCGAAGAAGGGGCGGAGCGGCAGGTCGACGCCCCAGGGCAGCTTGCCGACCATTCTGGCCGAGTCGAGCGGGATGTGCAGCAGCCGCTCCTCGGCGAACTCGTCGGGCAGCGCGCCCGAGAGCGGGCGGACCACGTTCCAGCCCCAGTCGGTGCGCAGGCGCACGTCGAGGATCCGCACTTCCAACACCTCGCCCGGCTCGGCGCCACGGACGGCGATCGGACCGGTCAGGATATGGCCCGGCATCTCCGGGCCCCGCTCCCGGTGCAGTTGGCGCTGCTCCTCGGGCACGTGGAAGCCCGCGTCGGGGGTCACCTCCGGGGCGCCGGAAATGCTGTGCAGGGTCACCCGGTCGCCCGACTCGATTTCCAGGCGCGGCGGGAGCGCCGCATCGAAGATCCCCCAATGGACGTTCTCCGGCGTCGCCTGGATCTCGTGCTCGGTGGCCATCGGCCCTTCCCTTTGTCCCTCAAAGCGCCCGGTCGCTCGAGGCCAGCACCAGATCGAAGCGCGCCGCCACCGCGCCGGCCTCCAGATCGTCGGCCGGCGCCACCTCGGCTTTCAGCAACGCGCGCCGCGCCGGCTCGGCGACGCCCATGAACAGGCCGTCGCGCCGGTTGCGGGGGTTTCCCTCGAGGTACATCTGCGTCGTCAGCGCTCGCACCCTCGGCCCCTCGACCCGGAAGTGGATATGCGGTGCGCGGCCCTGGTAGGGCACGGGCGTGACGGTGCGGAAGCGATAGCGCCCCTCGGCGTCCGTGACCGTCTGGCCGAAGCCGCGAAAATAGCGATCGGCTTTGCCGCGCGGTTCGCCCGGATGGTGGTAGCGGCCGAGCGCGTCGGCCTGCCAGATGCGCAAGGCGGCACCCGAAATCGGCTCGCCCCATTGATCCAGCACCCGGCCCAGGACGTGCATCACCTGGCCGTAGGCCCCTCGGGGCTGGCCCTCGACGCTCACCAGGTCCCAGTCCACGTCGCCCGACCATTCGAGGGGAACGAAGGGTCCCGCGCCCTGCGCCGGCGTGGTGGGCCGAACGCGCGCCGCCAGCGCCGCCCCGCCGACAAGCGCCAGCGCCCAGGCAGCGCCGACGAGGCCGCGTCGCGTGAGGTTCCGATCGAATATCATGTTGCTCTCCCGTGTGCGCCCCTGGCCCATGATGTGCGACGCCGGGCCGCGTCGTCCCGTCGCGCTAGCGGAGCGGCGAGAAGGGCGCCGGCGTCAGAATGATCGAGTCCATCTCCTCCAGGCAGTGGCCGGCCTTCTTGCGGAATTCGCCCCACTCGGGGTCGACGTCGACCTTGGCCCGCGCCTCGCTCCTGGCCTCGAGGTTCGGATAGGCCCAGAGGTGGGAGACCTGGTTCGGGTCCGGCGTTTCCATCTGCCAGATGCCGATGTTCTGGGAGTACTTCTCCCGCACCGGCTGGATCTCCAGGAAATGACCGAGCCATTCCTTGGCCTTGCCGACGCCGGTCCGGTAGGCGCGGTATTCGTAAATGTTGCCGGTGGTCGCCAGCGGCGTGATCGGCTTTTGTGGGGTGAGAAAGCGGACTTCCTGCCTCAGGATCAGCGGGTAGACCTTCGGCACGTACTCCTGGGTCCAGTCCTTGTTCTCGGCCAGGCGGCGGCGGTTCTCCTGGCGCGCATCCAGGCTCTCGTGGCTCCAGATATGGACCACTTGGTTGAGCTTGCCGAACTCCGTCGACCAAAAGCCTTCGAGCTTGCCATATTCGTCACCTCGGATGGGAATGCCCACGTTATTCGCCAGCTCGACGAACTTGGGCGCGCCGCCCGGCGTCAGCGTGTAAATCCTGAGCTCGTGCAGCATCACCCTCTCCCTCACCGACCAACGCGTTCTCGAACGCGCGGCGATCATAGCGGCGCCCGGCGCGCGCCGGAAGGGTCCACCCCGACCAGGCCATCGAATGCGCTATAGTTCCGTTGGCGTGGCGATGGGGAGACGAGAGCATGAGCCAGGCGGAGAAGGCGGCGCGGTTTCGCGCGCTGCACGAGGCGGAGGGGGCGTTCCTGATCCCCAATCCCTGGGATATCGGCACCACCAAGATCATGGAGGACATGGGCTTTTCCGCGCTCGCCACGACCAGCGCCGGCCTCGCCTACAGTCTCGGCCGCGTCGACGGCCGGGCGCTGGTGAGCCGCGAGGAGGCGCTGGCGCACGCGGCCCAAATTGTCCGGGCGACGTCGCTGCCGGTCTCGGCGGATCTGGAAAACGCCTTCGCCGACACGCCCGAAGGCGTCGCCGAGACGATGCTGATGGCTAGGCAAGTCGGTCTCGCCGGCGCCTCGGTGGAGGACGCGACGCCGGACCCGGAGGTGCCGATTTACGGCTTCAATCTGGCGGTGGCGCGGGTCGCGGCGGCGGCCGAAGCGCTGGCCGAGGCGCCGGGAGACTTCGTGTTGACGGCGCGGGCGGAGAACTTCCTGCACGGCCGGCCCGATCTCGACGATACCATTCTCCGCCTGAGGGCCTTCGAGGCGGCGGGCGCCGACGTGCTCTATGCGCCGGGCCTGCCGGACCTGGCGGCGGTGAAACGGGTGGCCTCCTCGGTCTCGAAGCCGGTGAACGTGATCCTGGCGGGGCCGCTTCGCCGCCACTCGGTCGCCGAGTTGGCCGCGGCCGGCGCCAAGCGGATCAGCATCGGCTCCGGCCTGGCGCGGGCCGCCCTCGGCCTGGTGATGCGGGCGGCGAGCGAGATGGCCGAGGAGGGCACCTTCGGCTGGTTGGAAGGCACGCCCACCTTCGCGACGCTCGATGCCTTCATGGACGGCCCCGACTAGGCCGAGGGGCGCGTGCAGCGGGAGCCGGCGTGCGCGTGTCGGCATTCGTTCAACTCACACCCGGCCTACCCCCGAGACTCTCCGTAACATTATGGAAAGCTAAAGTGGTAATTGTTAAGCGTTGTCGGACACCTGCCGAGGCGCAGGGGTTGCATCCGGCGGACTGGATCGGCAGGTGTCGGACAACGCTTAAGGGAGGAAACCGCGGGCAGGACTAGGCTCGGCGGTGCGGCACGCTCGGTCTATGGGGATTTGCGAGCGGCGGGCCAGCTTTCTCGGGTGGCCGGCGCTGCTGGATGGCTCGGATCTGATTGGCGACGACACCGGCAGGGTGGTTTGATGGCGACTTCGGGTCGATGCCGGCGGGTCTCGCAGGTGGTTCCCTGCGCGCTCGATGGTGTTGCGGCGAGCGGGATCGTGGCCGCGGGTGAGCGGCGGCAATAGCGTTATTCGAAGCGGTGTCGGTCATGCTGCCGTGGCCCTGGCCAGGGGCCGTGCACGGGGCGGGGCGCGTGGTTGGGCGCCGGCCTCGAAGCGCTCGATGACGATCATACGGCCGCCGCACTGCGGGCAGGGCTCTGAGAGGGACGGCGGTTCGGTATCATCGTCACTCGCGGCATCGTCGGCCTCACTCTCCGGTGCCGGCATGGCAAGCAGTTCGCGGGCAAGGGAGATGTTGCGGGTGCGACCGCCGTTGGCGAAGAGGCCGTAATGGCGGATGCGGTGAAAGCCCGAGGGCAGGACATGGAGGAGGAAGCGGCGGATGAACTCGGGCACGGCCAGGGGCAAGGTCTTGTAGCGCTCGCGTCCTTTGCGCCGGTAGTCCTTGTACTTGAAGATGACGCCTTGGCTGTCGCAGCTGACCAGGCGGCTGTTCGAGATGGCGACACGGTGGGTGTAGCGGGAGAGATAGGCGAGCACGGCCTCTGGTCCGCCGAAGGGCGGCTTGGCGTAGACGACCCATTCTTGTTCCTGATTACGCACTAACCTCAGCCAACTTCAGGAGCCGATATGGCATGGGCGGCGTGCGCAGGGCATCGCGGCCGAGGGCTTCGATCATGTCGGCGAGCCGGTAGCGGCGGTTGTATCGGTACTGGAACGCCACCAGTTAGCGCGGCACATGCTTGGGTCGGATCGCATGGTAGGTACCGCGCAGGGTGTTTTTGAGGTTGCCGAGGGTGGTGTTGACCCATTTGAAGGCGGGCACGGCGACGGCCCCGGGTCCGGAGCCAGTGGGTATCGGATGGTGCGCACAGCCTTGCGCGGTGACCGCGGTGAAGCAGCCGAGCCCATCGCTGACAACCGTCGCCAGCGGGCTCAGGTCGCGCTTGGCCATCTTGGCGATCTCGCTCTTGCGGAAGCCCTTGACGCGGCGGAGCTTGATGCGCACGGGCTGGCCCTCCGCCGTGGTCTGGACGGCGGCGACGAACGGCGTCTTGCCCGGCGCGCCTCGGCCGCGCTTGGCCCCGGAACGCCGGCCGCCGAGGTAGGCATCGTCCATCTCCACCCGCCCGGTGAGCGGCAATTTGGCATCGCGCTCGAGCATGGATTGCATCAGTTTCTGCTTGATCTTCCAGGCCGTGGTCTGGGTGACGCCGAGCCGGCGGCCGAGTTCGATGGAGGAGATCCCCTTCTTCGATTGGGTCATGTGATAGATCGCCGAAAACCACAGGGTCAGCGCCAGCTTGGTCGCGTGGAAGAGCGTGCCGGCGGTCAGCGAGACTTGATGACGGCAGGCGGCGCATTGGTAGAGCTTGCGGCCGGCGATCTCGCAATGGCGCGTGGCGCCGCATCGGGGGCAGGAGAAGCCCTCCGGCCAACGCCAGCGGAACAGGGCCTCGCGGCACTGCTCCTCGGTGCCGTACATTTCACGGAAACGCGGCTCGCTGAGCCCCTTCTGGAACTGAACCTTGTTGCGTGGCATCGTGAATCTCCTGTAAAACCACCAAAGGTTCATGATTTGTACCACACCTGGTCCGGCTGAGTGACGTGCGTAATCAGGTTCTTGTTTGCGCATCGGTGCGAGGAAGACACGGAAGGCCGCCGGCTCGGCGAGGCTGGTGTGGTCGGTGAAGAACTTCAGGCGCCCTGCCTCGTGGGCGGCGAGGAGCTTCTCGATGAAGAGGCGGCGGAAGAGGCGCGAGAGCACGCGGACGGGCAGGAAGAAGCCGGGCCGGCAAGAGATCCAACTGCTACCGTCAGGTGAGATTCCGCCACCCGGCACGATCATGTGGATGTGGGGATGGTGGGTCATGGCCGAGCCCCAGGTGTGGAGCACGGCGGTGATGCCGATCTTGGCGCCGAGATGCTTGGGATCGGCGGCGATGGTGAGCATGGTCTCGGCGCTCGCCTTGAACAGGATATCGTAGATCACCGACTTGTTCTGATAGGCGATGTCGGCGATCGCCGCTGGCAGGGTGAAGACGAGATGGTAGTAGGGGACGGAGAGCAGTTCGGCCTCTCGCGCCGCCAGCCATTCGCGCGCGACCTGGCCTTGGCATTTGGGACAATGGCGGTTGCGACAGGAATTGTAGGCGATGTGGTTCTGCCCGCAGTCCTCGCAGGCCGCGACATGACCGCCGAGCGCGGCGGTGCGGCAACACTCGATCGCCGACATGACCTTCAGTTGGCCGAGGCTCAGACGACCGGCCCGGGCCCGACGGAAGCCGGGCCCGTGGTCGCGGAAGATGTCCTGGACCTCGAGCGCGGGACGCGGCACCGAGGCCGCCGGCTCACTTCGGCGGCTTGCGCTTGGTCTTGGGCGTCGGCGGCTCGAGCAGGTCCAGTGGGCTCTTGGCGCGCCGCAAGGTGGTGCTGGCGACCTGGGTGTAGTGAGCCGTGGTCTCCAGCTTCTTGTGCCCCAGTAGAACCTGGATCACGCGGATGTCGACGCCCTGTTCGAGGAGATGGGTGGCGAAGCAGTGGCGCAGCGTGTGAAGCGAGATCCGCTTCTCGATCCCCGCCCCCGCCTTGGCGCCATCGAGGGCGCGACGGAGCTGGCGGGTGGTCAACGGGTTGACCGGGTTCTGGCCTGGAAACAGCCAACCGCCGGGCAGCATCACGCCGCGGGCGCGGCCAAGCAACCACCAGACCCTGAGCTGCTCGACGGCGCGATCCGAGAGCATGGCGTAGCGATCTCGGCGGCCCTTACCTTGCTCGATGCGAAGCGTCTTGCGGTTGCTGTCGATGTCCGGGACCTTGAGATGGACCACCTCCGAAGCGCGCAGGCCGGCGCCATAGGCCAGCGAAAAGGCCGCCTTGTATTTGGGACCGGGGGCGGCATCGAGAAGCCGCGCCATTTCCTCGACGCTCAGGATCACCGGCAGCTTGCGCGGCATTGCCACCGTCGTCATGCCGATCTCGGCGTCGCCTCGGCCGAGCGTGACGCCGAAGAAGAACCGCAATGCCGAGACCGCCGCGTTCATCGTCGTCGCCGATGCGCCTGCTTTGCGCATATGCACTTGATAGCGCCTGAGATCCTCCGCCTCCGCCCGATCCGGAGAGCGTGCGAGAAAGTCGGAAAAGCCGGCCACCGCACTGATGTAGCCGCGCTGCGTGTTGGCACTGAAGCCGCGAAGCACCATGTCGTCGATCATGCGCTGGCGCAGCGGGCTGATGGTCTTGTCACTATCGGTCATGGGTCTGCTCCCGTGTTGCGTGAGCTTCGGAACTCCAAACCTCAACACAGGATCGACCCATCCGTTACGCCACCGACCTCACCGCCCGGCACCACGAACTACCGCTGAAAGCGGTTTCGTTCGTTGACCTGAAACGGACATAAGCCGCAGCCGTGAGAATTTATGGCGGTAGTCCCACCACGCCGAGCGCTTCGCTTAAGGGCACGGCGAGCAATTCGTGAATATCGAATGCGGCGCACAATCCGCTGATGGTAAAGCCCGGCTCCAGCTCAAGGACGCGCTCGGCGGCGGACTTAGCCGCGTCGAGCCGCCCAAGCTTCGCGTGCGTTGCCGCCAGCAGAAAGTGCGCCGAGCTCCAATAGGGATTTGCCTGGAAAACCTTGTGCGCCGCCTCGGCCGCCGCCTCGTAATCGCCGCGCTGAAAATGGCCGAGGGTAATCGAGAACCATGGGGAGTAGTTCATCGGATCGAACGGGCTCCAACGGAGCGCTCGCTCGCCCCATTCGATGCCGCGGTCCGCATCACCGGCAAGGACCATCACGACGCTGCCTAAGTTGTAGGAAAGCGCGCATGACGGGCTGAGGGCCAGCGCCGCCTCGAAGGCCTGGCGCGCGGCTTCGCGGTCGTGCGCGACCAAGCCGATGGCAAAGCCTCCGAGCGACAGCGCGATGGCGTCGTCGCGCCCGTGGGCGATCGCCGCATGGGCGTGGCGGGTCGCCCCGAGGCGGTTCTCCTCGCGCGCGCCGCCGCGCGCGAACAGGATTTCATGGCTCCAGGCGGCAAATCCGTGCGCCAGCGCGTAATTGGGTTCCATGTTGAGCGCACTCTCGAAGAAGCGGCACCGCCTTCGCGGCCCCGTCCGGCATCGCCGGATAGACGTGTGGGATGGCGCGGAGCACGAGGTCATAGGCGTCGAGACTGTCAGGCCGTTTACGCTTGACGCGCTCAATCTCCGCCTGGCGCAAGCTCGGCTCGATAGCGGCGACCACGCTCATCGTGAGCTCGTCCTGGATCGCGAAGACGTCGTCAAGAGTGCGGTCGTAACGATCCGCCCAGACGTGCCGGCCAGTTTCCGCTTCGATGAGCTGACCGGTGACGCGCACGCGACTTGACGCCTTGCGTACGCTCCCCTCGAGAATGTAGCGCACGCCCAGCTCACGCCCGGCCTGCTTCACGTCCACGGATTCACCCTTGTAGGCGAAGCTCGAGTTGCGCGCGATCACGAAGAGCCACTTGATGCGCGCGAGGCCGGTAATAATGTCCTCGGTGAGTCCATCGGAAAAATACTCCTGCTCCGGATCGCCCGACATGTTGTCGAACGGCAGCACCGCTATTGAGGGCTTGTCGGGGAGAGTGCGTGGCTCTTCATGGGGCACAGTGTCGCCAGCTACAGCACCCCTATCCGGGCGCCATTGCCACACCCGCACCGGGCGATCGATGTTCTTGAGCTCTTGCTCGCCCAAGTCCTCTAACGCCAAGTCGACGCGGTCGCGTACTTGCTCGTGGACGCTACCGGAGACGCAGATGCCGCCCGGCCGCGCCAGTCCCTCCAAACGCGCCGCCACGTTGACCCCGTCGCCCTGGATGTCGTCACCGTCGATGACCACGTCGCCCAGATTGATGCCGACGCGGAACTCGATCCGTTTGTTTTCCGGCAGGTCCGCATTGTGTTCGGTTAACGCTACCTGCGTCTCCACGGCAGCATGAATAGCATCCACGACGCTCGCGAACTCCGCCAGCATACCGTCGCCCATGAGTTTGACGATCCGCCCATGGTGCTCAGCGATCTTGGGATCGATGAGATCGGCACGCAGGGCCTTGAGAGCCGCTATCGTGCCTTCCTCATCGGCCCTGATCAGCCGCGAATAGCCGACCACGTCAGCGGCCATGATGGCGGCGAGACGACGCTCCATCGAAATCCTCCCTGGCGGGGAGCTTAGCGGCAAAGGACAGGAGAATCTATGCGCGCTGGCGACGGGGCCGAATGGTCACCTCGCCCTGACGGGGAAGGTATCCCTGAATCCCGACGCTCCGCCGATCGACGCACCGACCCGTCTCGTCTGGTCGGGGCCTGTACACAATCGACCATGCGAGCGACACGACGGGCCCTCCAACGAGATCTCCGCGACACCTTCGTATTTGGCTCACGACGCTCCGAACGACATGCATGCCGGCCATGGTGGGGGCCTCGGCTGGTGATGCGCGCGGCAGGCTTGCCAGCCCCGGGCGATTGGCCCAGGTTCTATGCCGTCCATGGACCAGGCGGGGGCCCGTCCGATGACCACCAAGAGCCGCATCCACTCCTTCCATCCCGAGAGCTACGGCGACGCCAAGTCCGCCGTCCGCTCGCTGCTGCATGCCTCGGGCGGCGAGGCCCGCGCGGCGGCGCGGTGCCGGGTTTCCAAGTCGACCCTCTCGGAATATGGCAACCCCGCGCACCCCGAGCGGCATATGCCGCTCGACGTGGTCGAGGCGCTGGAAGCCGCGGCCGGCGAGATGCCGGTGACCGGCCATCTCGCCGCCGCCCATGATTGCCTGCTGCTGCGCTTGCCGGCCCCGGACGTGGCGAGGGAATGGCTCGCGCACCTGACCAGCATCGGCAAGGAGGCGGGCGACGTCTTCAACCACGCGGGCGCGTTCCTGGCCGACGACGGCGATATCGACGCCGAGGAGGCGCCGGTGCTGCTGCGGGAGTTGGACGAGCTATTGGCCGCCGTCGCCGCGATGCGGACCGCCGTCCGCCAACGGATGCCGCCGAGCTCGTAGTCGCGCCCCTATTCCGCGATGCGCGGCACCACGTAGGGGCCCTCGGGGATCACCGCCAGGCGGTTGCAGCCGGCCCGCTGGATGGCGGCGGCGATGGTGGCGCTCAGGTCCTCGGTCATGGCCACGCCGGTCAGCTCCCGGTCCTCGCCCGCAAGGCCGTCGCTATAGAGATGGATGGTGCCGATGCGCATCGGCTTCAACTGCATCTCGGTCTGCCACTCGTCGATATCGGCATGGGCTTTGGCCTCGATTTCCTCCAGAAAGCGCTCCGGCCCGCCCGCGACCAGGCGGCGCTGCGCCTCGACATAGGGGGCTGAGCCGATGCCCTCGGCGCACTCCGACGCGATGATCAGGTCGCCGCCGGGGCTGAGGATGTCCATCGGCGCCACCATGGCCTTCACGGTCTGATAGTAGGTCTTGTCGAGCGGATAGCCGGCGGCGCTGGTGAGGATGGTGGGAAAGCGCTCCGCCACCTCCACCTCGGCGTGCTCGCGGGCATGCGCCACCGCCAGGAGGTGGCTCTCCACGATCTCGCCGAAGTTGACGAAGCAGAGCTCGCGATCCTCGGTGATCACGGTGTTGAGGGCGAGCGCGCCGCCCAGCATGCGCACGATCTCCAACTGCTCCTCGTGCAGCGGATTGCCGTCGAGCACGCAGTTGGCGGCGTTGGCGTGCTCCATGAAGCGGGCGGCGTGGAAGGTGGTGATGGTCTGGCTGTGCGCGACGCCGGGGGCGATCACCTTGCGGCCGCCGGAATAGCCGGCCATGAAGTGCGGCTCCACCAGGCCGGTGGCGATCTTCAGGTCGGCCTCCACCAGCCGGCGGTCGAGGCGGACCACGGTGCCCCGGCCCGAGGTGCGGCCGAGATCGACATGCGCGGAATCGTCGGTGGCGAAGTGGTTCTCCACCCGCACCTGGTTCAGCACCCAGGGATCGCCAACCAGTTCGGCAAGTTCCTCGCCCTCGTTCGGCCGATGCAGGCCGGTCGCCACCAGCACGGTGATGGCGTCGGCCGGCATGCCGGCGGCGATCAGGCGGCGGATCAGGATCCCCAGGAAGAGCCCGTTCGGCACCGGCCGGGTGATGTCGCAGATCAGGATGCAGGCGCTTTGGGCACCTCGGGCGAGCTGTTCCAAGGGCGGCGCGCCCACGGGCTCGGAGAGCGCGGCCTCGATCGCGCGCGGAGAATCGGCGAGCGTCGGCATGTCGCGCTTGGCGATCACGGTGACGTCCAGTCCCTCCGGCAGCTCGACCGGGAGCTTGCCCTTGCCATAGTTGATCTCGACCCGCATCGCGCCCTCCGGATCTCGTCGCAACTCGGCGAGTATATCAACACTTGCCGCCCGAGGCATGGTGCCGCTTTCGCGCCGGCGGGTGGCGCGCTACCATCGCGGATGGCACGTTGAGGGGAGAAGCGACCATGCGGCTCGCCCAGGATCAGCTCGAGCATTTCCGGCGAGAGGGCTATCTGCTCTCGAAGGGATTTTTGGAGGCCGAGGAGATCGCGCACCTCCGCGACTGCTACACGGAGATCGCAGCTCGGCTGCAGGCCGAGCAGGCGCTCGAGAATGTGCAGTCGGGCGACGATCGGGACGAGGATTTCCAGGTCTATCAGATTCGCACGGCGCATCTCCGCCACCCGATTTTCCGCATGCTGATCAACGATTCTCGCCTGCTGGACCTGGTGGAATGCCTGATCGGACCGGATATCCGCCTGATCCACTACCAGGGCCTCTACAAGCCGGCGGCGACCGGCGGCGCCGTCGGCTGGCACCAGGACAACTATTATTTCAACGTCGCGGGCGAGCGCACCGTCAGTGTCTGGATGGCGCTCGACGACGCAACGATTGCGAACGGCTGCATGTGGTACCTGCCGGGCCGACACGGTGCGCGGATGGCGCACCAGCAACTCTGGGACAGCTCGGTCAAGAAGGGTTTCTATTTCGCCATTCCCGAACTCGACGAGACGGGCGCCGTGGCGGCGGAGGTGCCGGCGGGCGGCCTCGCCATCCATCACTGCCTGATGCCGCACCGCTCGTTGCACAACCGGACCGACCGGCCACGCCGGGGCCTGGCGATGCACTTCATGGATGCCAAGGTGGCGGACCCGGAGATGCTGAAGCTTCTGCCGGAGGGCGCGACCCCGGTGCTGCGCCGCGCCCGGACCGAGGGAGCGGGCTGAACGACGCCCGGACGTGGTCGCGATGTCCGGAGCACCCTCGGGATTTGCCATAATATTAGTCGATACAAACAGATTACAAACAGAGTACAAACAGATTTGATACAAACAGAGTCCTGTGTTAAGCGTTGTCGGACACCTGCCGAGGCGCAGGGGTTGCATCCGGCGGACTGGATCGGCAGGTGTCGGACAACGCTTAAGGGAGGAAACCGCGGGCAGGACTAGGCTCGGCGGTGCGGCACGCTCGGTCTATGGGGATTTGCGAGCGGCGGGCCAGCTTTCTCGGGTGGCCGGCGCTGCTGGATGGCTCGGATCTGATTGGCGACGACACCGGCAGGGTGGTTTGATGGCGACTTCGGGTCGATGCCGGCGGGTCTCGCAGGTGGTTCCCTGCGCGCTCGATGGTGTTGCGGCGAGCGGGATCGTGGCCGCGGGTGAGCGGCGGCAATAGCGTTATTCGAAGCGGTGTCGGTCATGCTGCCGTGGCCCTGGCCAGGGGCCGTGCACGGGGCGGGGCGCGTGGTTGGGCGCCGGCCTCGAAGCGCTCGATGACGATCATACGGCCGCCGCACTGCGGGCAGGGCTCTGAGAGGGACGGCGGTTCGGTATCATCGTCACTCGCGGCATCGTCGGCCTCACTCTCCGGTGCCGGCATGGCAAGCAGTTCGCGGGCAAGGGAGATGTTGCGGGTGCGACCGCCGTTGGCGAAGAGGCCGTAATGGCGGATGCGGTGAAAGCCCGAGGGCAGGACATGGAGGAGGAAGCGGCGGATGAACTCGGGCACGGCCAGGGGCAAGGTCTTGTAGCGCTCGCGTCCTTTGCGCCGGTAGTCCTTGTACTTGAAGATGACGCCTTGGCTGTCGCAGCTGACCAGGCGGCTGTTCGAGATGGCGACACGGTGGGTGTAGCGGGAGAGATAGGCGAGCACGGCCTCTGGTCCGCCGAAGGGCGGCTTGGCGTAGACGACCCATTCTTGTTTGCGCATCGGTGCGAGGAAGACACGGAAGGCCGCCGGCTCGGCGAGGCTGGTGTGGTCGGTGAAGAACTTCAGGCGCCCTGCCTCGTGGGCGGCGAGGAGCTTCTCGATGAAGAGGCGGCGGAAGAGGCGCGAGAGCACGCGGACGGGCAGGAAGAAGCCGGGCCGGCAAGAGATCCAACTGCTACCGTCAGGTGAGATTCCGCCACCCGGCACGATCATGTGGATGTGGGGATGGTGGGTCATGGCCGAGCCCCAGGTGTGGAGCACGGCGGTGATGCCGATCTTGGCGCCGAGATGCTTGGGATCGGCGGCGATGGTGAGCATGGTCTCGGCGCTCGCCTTGAACAGGATATCGTAGATCACCGACTTGTTCTGATAGGCGATGTCGGCGATCGCCGCTGGCAGGGTGAAGACGAGATGGTAGTAGGGGACGGAGAGCAGTTCGGCCTCTCGCGCCGCCAGCCATTCGCGCGCGACCTGGCCTTGGCATTTGGGACAATGGCGGTTGCGACAGGAATTGTAGGCGATGTGGTTCTGCCCGCAGTCCTCGCAGGCCGCGACATGACCGCCGAGCGCGGCGGTGCGGCAACACTCGATCGCCGACATGACCTTCAGTTGGCCGAGGCTCAGACGACCGGCCCGGGCCCGACGGAAGCCGGGCCCGTGGTCGCGGAAGATGTCCTGGACCTCGAGCGCGGGACGCGGCACCGAGGCCGCCGGCTCACTTCGGCGGCTTGCGCTTGGTCTTGGGCGTCGGCGGCTCGAGCAGGTCCAGTGGGCTCTTGGCGCGCCGCAAGGTGGTGCTGGCGACCTGGGTGTAGTGAGCCGTGGTCTCCAGCTTCTTGTGCCCCAGTAGAACCTGGATCACGCGGATGTCGACGCCCTGTTCGAGGAGATGGGTGGCGAAGCAGTGGCGCAGCGTGTGAAGCGAGATCCGCTTCTCGATCCCCGCCCCCGCCTTGGCGCCATCGAGGGCGCGACGGAGCTGGCGGGTGGTCAACGGGTTGACCGGGTTCTGGCCTGGAAACAGCCAACCGCCGGGCAGCATCACGCCGCGGGCGCGGCCAAGCAACCACCAGACCCTGAGCTGCTCGACGGCGCGATCCGAGAGCATGGCGTAGCGATCTCGGCGGCCCTTACCTTGCTCGATGCGAAGCGTCTTGCGGTTGCTGTCGATGTCCGGGACCTTGAGATGGACCACCTCCGAAGCGCGCAGGCCGGCGCCATAGGCCAGCGAAAAGGCCGCCTTGTATTTGGGACCGGGGGCGGCATCGAGAAGCCGCGCCATTTCCTCGACGCTCAGGATCACCGGCAGCTTGCGCGGCATTGCCACCGTCGTCATGCCGATCTCAGCGTCGCCTCGGCCGAGCGTGACGCCGAAGAAGAACCGCAATGCCGAGACCGCCGCGTTCATCGTCGTCGCCGATGCGCCTGCTTTGCGCATATGCACTTGATAGCGCCTGAGATCCTCCGCCTCCGCCCGATCCGGAGAGCGTGCGAGAAAGTCGGAATGAGTCGGACCCGATTTCCTTGGACACAGAATTGGCTTAATCGAAGTGTCCAAGGAGGACCGGAACATGACCGACAATTTTGAGAACAAAGTTGCTGTTGATGGGCCTGTGGTAAACGAGGGCGAGCTTGGCTCGTCCACGTTTTCCCCGGGCCAGGTTTCGCCGGCAGGCCCGCTGGGACTTGGCCAGCGGTGGACGGTGACGCGCAAGCGTGAGGTTGCCCTGCGGCTTTTGCGTGGCGAGCCGGTGGAACTTTTGTCGCGGCAGTTGGGCGTGGAGATTTTCCGGCTCGAGCAGTGGCGTGAGAAGGCGATCGCCGGGATCGATGCCTCGCTCAAGGAACGCAAGGGCGATCCGGTAAAGGCGGAACTGGACATCGCCATGAAGCGGATCGGGGAGTTGATCATGCAGGTGGAACTGCTGGAGGCCAAGACGGAGACGTCCGGCCCTTTGGGGCGGCGGAGGTCGCGGCGATGAGTGCCGCCACCTCTCCCGGCACGGGTTTGGCCTACGGCCTCCAGCGGGTCTGTGCGGCCTGGGGTTTTGCCCGTTCCTCGTTCTACGCCATGAAATCCCGGCAGCAGGCCACCGCTGAGCGCCCACCAGCAAAGCGCCGGGGACCGAAGCCCTCGATCTCGGACGAGGCTCTGCTGGTGGCCATCGAGGCCGACCTGGAGGCATCCCCCTGGGAGGGCGAGGGACACCGCAAGGTCTGGGCTCGGCTTCGGGTCTGTCGTGGCATCCGTGTTTCCCGCAAGCGGGTGCTCCGGGTGATGCGCGAGAACAACCTGCTCTCGCCCCATCGCTGCCGCCGCCGTGGCGGAAATCCCCATGTCGGTGAGATCATCACCCATGCCCCCAACCTCATGTGGGGCACGGACGGCGTTCGGGTGTTCACGGTGGACGACGGCTGGGGCTGGATATTCACCGCCATCGAGCATTGGAACGCCGAGTGCGTCGGCTGGCATGTGTGCAAGCGAGGCGACCGCTTCGCCGCCCTTCAGCCGATCTCCATGGGGCTTGCGAGGCTGTATGCCTCGACCTCCGCCGGTGCGGCGCGGGGGCTGGCCTTGCGGATGGATCACGGCTCCCAGTATCTGTCGGACCACTTCACCAACCAGATCAAGTTCTGGGGCATCCAGCCGTCCTACGCCTTCGTCGAACAGCCCCAGACCAACGGCGTCGCCGAGAGGTTCAATCGCACGCTCAAGGAACAGATCATCCATGGCCGCATCTACCGCAACATCGCGGAGCTGCGGAACGCCGTCCGCGGGTTCGTCGAACAGTACAATGCCCAGTGGATCGTGGAGAAGAACGGCTACCTGAGCCCCGCTCAAGCTCGTCAGGCGTGGCACACCGCGATGTCACTCAGGCCCGCCGCATGAGACAAACTTGTGTCCAAGGAACCGGGTGCGATACACGAGAAAGTCGGAAAAGCCGGCCACCGCACTGATGTAGCCGCGCTGCGTGTTGGCACTGAAGCCGCGAAGCACCATGTCGTCGATCATGCGCTGGCGCAGCGGGCTGATGGTCTTGTCACTATCGGTCATGGGTCTGCTCCCGTGTTGCGTGAGCTTCGGAACTCCAAACCTCAACTCAGGATCGACCCATCCGTTACGCCACCGACCTCACCGCCCGGCACCACGAACTACCGCTGAAAGCGGTTTCGTTCTATGTCCTCGTAGCCGACCAAGAAGGGTCTCTGGCGGCGGCGAGATCGCCGGTGACACCCGGCGGCCTGCGCGTTATGGTCCGTCCCTTGGACTCCATCAACCCCGGGGCGTAAACTCGTGCCAACCTGACCGAATTAGGAGAGTACCCCCGTGGCCGAACGCGAAGTACTACGGAAACTCACAGCAATCCTTGCCACCGATGTAGTCGGCTACAGCCGGCTCATGGAGGCGGACGTGCCCGGCACGCTCGCCCAGATGAAGGCGCACCGGCTGGAACGGCTCGCCAGGCCGCCGCCGCTCGCGGTAGCATCTCGGCAGACTGCCTGTGAGAGGTCGGGACGTTGATCTCGCCAGCGTTGGCCCATGGCACGAGTGGCGATGGCTCGGTGGGGGGCTTCGGGCCACTGATTCTGCTAGCGGTTGCTATCGTGTTCGTCCTTGTCTTCGTGGTCGAGGCGAAGTGGCGCAGGCGCAAGCAAAGGCGCGATCGCAGTGGTATTTTGCGGGATCGCTGAGCGCCTCGATGCGCGCAGCAACCTCGCGAATCAATCTACCTTACGTCCCTATCCGGTTAAGGCAGGCAGCGCTCCCTGCGATTGTATACCGTCGACCAGTTCCCTGTAGGTGATGGTCGGTCGGGTCATGGCGCGGTGCAACACGAAATCGGCAAGGTCGAAGATGCGTTTGCGCCGGTTGAAGCGGTAGTTCCATTCCCGGACGTAGCGCGGCAAATGCTTGGCGCTCACCCCGTGGTAGGTTCCGTTGAGCCACGTCTTCACGTTGGAAAACAGGACATGGACGACCGGCATGAGCTGCTCGGCGTTCTTGCCTTGGCCTTGAACGACGGGCTGGTGGCGATAAGTATCGCCAAGCTTGGCGTAACTCTTGAAAGCGTCGCTGTCGAGGCGGCTTCCCGGCTTCACCGAGGCGCGCACGAAGTCGCCCAACTCACGGGCGGTGGCCTCGGGCAGGATGGCGAGCCGCGCGGCGCCGGCGGCGAAGCCGCTCCCCTTGATGCCCTTGCCCGACCCGACCGGCCACTTCTCGACCGCCATCACCAACAGGCTCTTGTTCGGGTTGGAAAGCCCGCGCCCCCGGCTCTCCGGCTTGCCCCGCCCGCCGTAATAGCTCTCGTCGACCTCGACCAAGCCCTCCAGCGGGAACTCCGGGCGCTCCGTCAGGGCATGGCGCAGCTTGTGGGCCATCAGCCAGGCGGTGTCGTAGCGCAGGCTCAACTCTCGCGACAGAAACAGCGCCGAGACCCCGCGCTTGTCGCGCCCCATCCACCACGCCGCCAGGAACCATTTGCGCAACGGTGTGCGGGTGCGGTGGAAGACCGTGCCCGCGGTCACCGATTCCTGATGGCCGCAACCGGCGCATTCGAAGACCCGCGGCCGCGTCTTCAATTGGTAGTTCCGCCTCTCGCCGCAACGCGCGCAGACGTAGCCTTGCGGCCAGCGCAGCCGAGCCAGCGCCTCGATGCAGTCCGCCTCCGATCCATGGCGTTCGAGGAACTCCAATATCCCGCTCATCGAATAGTCCTCCAAAAGCTCCAGCCGATGCGATCAGCCTACACCTCTATGGAGAACATATCAAGAACATTCGGAGCCCATCCTGCTTTGACCAGATAGGGACGCTACCTTATATGAAGGTTAGCCAGGACAAGGAGGCCTGCCATGACACGTGGGGGCGGCAGACACCGACCGAGCAGCGGCCCTTTCATTCGAAGTGAATGCTGTCCAGCCATAGGGTTCGAAGGAGAGATAGTTGGCCGAAACACCGGCCGCGTGGGATTGAGCAACCTGTGTATCGCACCCGGTTCCTTGGACACAAGTTTGTCTCATGCGGCGGGCCTGAGTGACATCGCGGTGTGCCACGCCTGACGAGCTTGAGCGGGGCTCAGGTAGCCGTTCTTCTCCACGATCCACTGGGCATTGTACTGTTCGACGAACCCGCGGACGGCGTTCCGCAGCTCCGCGATGTTGCGGTAGATGCGGCCATGGATGATCTGTTCCTTGAGCGTGCGATTGAACCTCTCGGCGACGCCGTTGGTCTGGGGCTGTTCGACGAAGGCGTAGGACGGCTGGATGCCCCAGAACTTGATCTGGTTGGTGAAGTGGTCCGACAGATACTGGGAGCCGTGATCCATCCGCAAGGCCAGCCCCCGCGCCGCACCGGCGGAGGTCGAGGCATACAGCCTCGCAAGCCCCATGGAGATCGGCTGAAGGGCGGCGAAGCGGTCGCCTCGCTTGCACACATGCCAGCCGACGCACTCGGCGTTCCAATGCTCGATGGCGGTGAATATCCAGCCCCAGCCGTCGTCCACCGTGAACACCCGAACGCCGTCCGTGCCCCACATGAGGTTGGGGGCATGGGTGATGATCTCACCGACATGGGGATTTCCGCCACGGCGGCGGCAGCGATGGGGCGAGAGCAGGTTGTTCTCGCGCATCACCCGGAGCACCCGCTTGCGGGAAACACGGATGCCACGACAGACCCGAAGCCGAGCCCAGACCTTGCGGTGTCCCTCGCCCTCCCAGGGGGATGCCTCCAGGTCGGCCTCGATGGCCACCAGCAGAGCCTCGTCCGAGATCGAGGGTTTCGGTCCCCGGCGCTTTGCTGGTGGGCGCTCAGCGGTGGCCTGCTGCCGGGATTTCATGGCGTAGAACGAGGAACGGGCAAAACCCCAGGCCGCACAGACCCGCTGGAGGCCGTAGGCCAAACCCGTGCCGGGAGAGGTGGCGGCACTCATCGCCGCGACCTCCGCCGCCCCAAAGGGCCGGACGTCTCCGTCTTGGCCTCCAGCAGTTCCACCTGCATGATCAACTCCCCGATCCGCTTCATGGCGATGTCCAGTTCCGCCTTTACCGGATCGCCCTTGCGTTCCTTGAGCGAGGCATCGATCCCGGCGATCGCCTTCTCACGCCACTGCTCGAGCCGGAAAATCTCCACGCCCAACTGCCGCGACAAAAGTTCCACCGGCTCGCCACGCAAAAGCCGCAGGGCAACCTCACGCTTGCGCGTCACCGTCCACCGCTGGCCAAGTCCCAGCGGGCCTGCCGGCGAAACCTGGCCCGGGGAAAACGTGGACGAGCCAAGCTCGCCCTCGTTTACCACAGGCCCATCAACAGCAACTTTGTTCTCAAAATTGTCGGTCATGTTCCGGTCCTCCTTGGACACTTCGATTAAGCCAATTCTGTGTCCAAGGAAATTGGGTCCGACTCAGATTGAGCAACCTGATGTGTGCAAATTCGGAACGCCGTTGATCAGTCATCCTTGCCTATCCGGTTATCACCCACACCCACTATATGTAGTGGGCACCCATTTTCCTGAGTAAAGCTCGGTGCAGGTCGAAGCGGAGATATCTCCGGCGATGCCGAGCAGGGACTCGGACGGCATTGTAGCGCCTTTTAGGCGACACTTTAGCGTGGTGGAAATCCTAATCATTGAGTCGGATTTGGCAAAACGCCACGTTGCATAAAGGACCGTCACTTCATTGAAATTTATCTGAAATCGGAGGTGAACGACACCGATGGAATATTCCAGGAAATCAGAGCTTCATTGAATTGTAGGATTCGAGTGCCGGATTATTCACAAATAGCTCTGTGAACTGGTTTTCAAGTTCGCTCAATACGTCATATGAAGTAAACGGATTGAGGATCACGTTCTTGCGTGTCGCTTCGTCTTCGCTGCGACTCAAAACGCGCAGGAGACTAACAGGCGCGGACGGGTTCTTCGCAACGATTCGTGCCAGCGCGTCGCTTTCTTCGACTAGTGCCGTCAATCGCTCAGACGATGTCGTTTCATCAGCAGCTTCCCGTCTGGCCGTGGGTTTCTTCGTTTTTCCCTTGGTCGCCACCGTTCCGTCCCCCGATGTTAAGTACGTGACGTGAATTAAACTCCGGTTCGGTTTTCAGAACAATCAAGAATTAGCCGGATCGCCTCCTCAATGCGCCTGCGCCGGCCCTTGCCTGCAGTCCAAGGAGACACACTACATATAGTGGGTGTGGGTGATAACCGGATAGGCAAGCAGTCATCCTCTGCTTTCCAAGTGATGTAGGGTTTTTCGGTGGTTTCCCATTTCTCGTCGATTTCGACGAGGATGGCGGTGACCAGACGTTCGAGCGAGGCCTCGTTGGGAAAGACCCTGACCTTTACGGTGCGGCGCTTGATCTCCTGCTGGATGGATCGCTCCATGGGGTTCGAGGTTCGCATGCGCTTTTGGTGGCGCTCGGGCAGGGCGAAGACGGCGAGGCCCTCGGGGATCGCCGTCTCCAGCCAATCGGCGAGCTTGGGGGCGCTATCGCGGTAGGCCGCCACCAGATGGCCCAGCTCGGCCTCGGCGGCCTTGCCGTCGGCGGCGTTCCAGACCCGGCGCAGCTCCTTGCCGATGGCCTTTCGGATGGCGAGGTTGGGGGCGTGATGGATGGCGTTTTGAGCCAGATGGTACTGACAGCGCTGCCAGACGGCGGCGCCGAGGACGGCCTTGCGCGCGGCGCCGAGGCCTGGATGATCATCGGAAACGATATAGGCGACACCGCGCATGCCACGGGCAACCAGGGTCTCCAGGAAGGCGCGCCAGTGCACTTCGGCCTCGGAGAGCGCACAGGAAACACCGAGCACCCGGCGGCGCTGGTCGGGGCCGATGCCGATCACCGAGAGCACGGCGGCGTCGCGCACCACGCCACCCTCTCGGACTTTCTCATAGCGCGCGTCGAGGAGCAGGTAGCGGATCTCGCCCAGCGGCCGGTTGCGCCAGGCATCCAGCTCCCCATCCAAGAGCTTGGCGGCGCGGCTGACCTGGCTCGACGACAGGCTCTCCAGGCCGAACTCGCGCATCACCGCCTCGGCGTCACGGGTGGAGACGCCTTTGATATACATCTCCGCCACGGCCAGCATGACAGCGCGGCAGGAGCGCCGTCCGCGCTCCAGGGCTTGGGGGTAAAAAGGCGCCTCATGACCGGCGGTCTTGGGAACCTCGAGCCTCACCGTACCGGCCGGGGTGTCGATCTTCTTGGGTCTGGTGCCGTTGGCGTATCCCCGCCGCTCGGGCGTGCGCTCATAGTGGCCGGCGCCCAAGAACCTCTCCCGCTCGATCCGCATGGCGAGATTGAAAAGGCCGGCGAAGACCGTCGCCATGTTCTCGCTACCGCCTTCGATCAATTGTTCCACCAAAGCCTCGACAGCGCTATCCTGGTCTTTCCGCATACTGGTTCTCCATGTTTGTTTGGACGCTTTCATGGATAACCAAAATGACGGATCGCCCCGCGCCGGGGTATACCCCGGCGCGGGGCGAAGCCAAATTTCCAGACCTCACGCTACACAAGCCCGCGTGGCGGTGTCGGTCTCAGCCAGTGTGATAGGTGTGTTGGTGATGTTCGTCTTGGGAAACGGTTCTGCCGTCGCCCACCAGCAAGGAAACAAGCTGCACTTGGGGGATGCGCCACCGGACCAACAGGTCGAGGGCATCAGCTATTGCGACGGCATCTATCGAGTGATCACTAAGGAGGGCTCCCCAGTCGAGTATCCCGAGTTCGATCTTCGCTTCAAGACGGACGCGAGCCCGGACGGGCCTCCGCCGGGAACGCCAGTGGTCATAAATGCCGGTATGAAAGGGGACCGAGGTTTCGTCATCTTCTCTGCCCCCAGCGAGATCGGCGCCTTCATCAAGACCAAGTGTTAGTGGATGCTGGCCCAGCAAAACGCAGGATATCCCGATGCGCTTGACGAGATCGTCAGTTGCCGCCCTGAGCCTCGCGCTGGTCACTGCTATCATCATGTCGGCAAGGGCTCATTCGCTGAAGGAGCTCGAAAGCCAACTAGATGACCGTGAGAAGTACTTCCAGCCGATCGACAAAGACGCGCCGGGTTTCGCGCTGCGGGATGCCGCCGGGCGCACAGTGCAGCTGGCCAATTTCCAGGACAAGGTCGTAGTCCTCCACTTCATCTATACAAGCTGTCCGGACGTCTGTCCGCTGCACGCCGACCGCATCGCCCAAATCCAGGAGATGGTCAATCAGACGCCGATGCGGGACCAGGTGCAGTTCGTCAGCATCACTACCGACCCTGAGAACGATACGGCCGATGTCCTGCGAACCTATGGTCCCGCGTACGGCCTGGACCCAGTGAACTGGGTGTTCCTGACAAGTGGCTCCGACCGTCCGTCGGCAACCCGCGAGCTTGCCGAACGTTACCGCCACAAGTTCACAAAGACCGAGGGCAGCTACCAGGTGCATGGGGTGGTCACGCACGTAATCGACCGCGAGGGACGTTGGCGGGCGAACTTCCACGGTCTTGAGTTCAATCCGACAAATCTCGTCCTCTTCGTCAACGCTCTGGTCAACGATATACACAACGATCACGGAAATGAGGAGCAGTCCCTTTGGAACAAGCTTTGGAATCTATTCTGAGATACTCAAGCCAATCCCAAGCTTTCCTTCGCCGTTCCTTAGCGGCGAACGGTGCAAGAGAGTAACCCGCGTAACAACTGTCTCTCGCATGCCGGAAAAGACCGGGCAGTGACTGGCCTTCCGCACTTCGCGGTTATCCGGTCAGCCGATTTTGGAAGATTTCGGATTTCTCACACACGTTCTTAAGTCCGCTTATGATGCTGTGGACGGCTCCCACCACCGGCATCGCAATGTGCCAAAGTCCGGTTTCTGCAGGAATCGCCAATGTCAGCTCTTGGCTATCAATGACCGAATCCGCCATCCTCTCCCGACGGAGACTGTACCCCTGATAGCCGACATTGGTGGCCTGGCGGCGCGGAGGATGCCGCCCGGGGCGCGTTCGGCGACGATTTCGGCTGACATGATGGCGGTTTCCTGGCTGAGGGCTGAAAAACGGCGCCATCTCGACCCATCGCCGCTGGCCAAGCACGCGAAAATGCGGTCCTCGGGCCGGCGCGGGCTATACTTTGCCGGGAAACCAGCAACGGAGGGGCGGCGATGGCGATCGTCAAGGTGGCGGAACTGGCTTACGGGCGACTTCGGGCGCCGGACTTGGACCTGATGGAGGAATTTCTGGTCCATTTCGGCATGACGCGGGCGGCGCGGACGGCCGACGCCCTCTACATGCGCGGGACGGACGCGCGCCACCACATCCACGTCACCGAGTAGGCGAAGCCGCCTTCGTCGGCTTCGCCTACTCGGCCCAGAGCAGGGACGACCTGGAACGCCTGGCGGCGCGCGCGCCCGGGGCCTCGGCGGTGGAGGCGATCGAGGAGCCCGGCGGCGGCCACCGGGTGCGGCTCACCGAACCGAACGGCTACGCAATCGAGGTGGTGCACGGCATCGAGACGCCGACGGCGATCGCGGTGGCGCGCCAGGCGCTCAACAGTGGGGCGGAGCCCCTGAGGCGCGCCGGCGAGGTGCTGCGACTGCCGGCCTCGCCCTCGCCGGTGAAGCGGATCGGCCACGGCGTGCTGGCGACGCCCGAGGTGGTGGCGACGGCGAGCTGGTTCCGCGACACGCTCGGCTTCCTCCGCTCCGACGACGTCTATGTGGCTGAGGAGGCGAACATCGTCGGCTCGTTCAACCGCTGCGACCGGGGCGAGGCCTTTACCGACCACCACGTGCTGTTCTGCGTCCGCAACGATCGCGCCGGCCTCAACCATCTGTCGTTCGAGCTGCCGGACGCCGACGCGGTCTTCAAGGATCACGAATACATCGCCGGCCTCGGCAAATACGAGCACATGTGGGGGATCGGCCGGCACATCCTGGGCAGCCAGATCTTCGACTATTGGTGCGATCCCTGGGGTCGGGTCCACGAGCGCTGGGCCGACACCGACCGGCTGAACGCGGCGAGCGGCGGCAACCTGACGCCGGCCGAGATCGGCTTCGCCAGCCAATGGGGCCCCGACGCGCCGGAGAAGTTCATCACCCACTCCAGCCCATGACCCAGAAGCCGTCATTCATTGCCCCGCCCCCCCCCCCCCTTCAGCCGGGCACCCCGGCGCCACCTCCAAGGCTCCACGAACCGCCCTGACCACCTGCCGGCGCGAGCGGCCTTGGCTCGAGCCCTCTTGGAGCACGTAGTCCTCGCTATAGCGGCGGTAGGCCAGCGCCATGTCTATACCTGGACCGTGATCCGCCGCGCGCTCGACCCCGCCTTCCAATCCCACGTGCCGTTCACCGTGGTCGTCGTCGCCCTCGACGTGGCCGGCCGGCCGCTGCTGCCGGGAACGCTGATCGATTGCGCGCCGGAGCGGATCGAGGCCGAGATGGCGGTGGAGATCGTCTTCCAGCCGTTGGACGATTAAATTTCGCTGCCCTGCTGGCGGCCCCTCGTGGCCGGTTGAAACAAGGAGATCGACGAAAATGAGCGACGACGTTTACGCGCGACAGAATTTCGGCAACAGCGTCGGCTTCGGGCGCCAGCCGGCGTTGCTGATCGTCGACTTTCAGGTCGGTTTCGCCGACCCGGACGTCTTCGGCGGCGGCAACGTGGCCGAGGCGGTTGCCGCCACCGAGCCGCTGCTGGAGGGCATGCGCGAGATCGGCACACCGATCGCCTACACCCGCGCGGTGTTCGCCGCCGACGGCTCGGACGGGGGCAGCTTCGCGCTCAAGGTGCCGGACCTGGTGAAGCTGACGGAGGAGGCCGAGATCAGCCAAATCGTGCCGGAACTGGCGCCCCGGCCGGGCGAATTGGTGGTGCGCAAGATCGGTCCCTCGGCCTTCTTCGCCACCCCCTTGCAGCCCTGGCTGACCGCGCGCTCGATCGACACCCTGATCGTCACCGGGGCGACCACGTCGGGCTGCGTGCGGGCCAGCGTGATCGATTCGCTGTCTTACGCCTACCGCACCATCGTCGCCGCCGACTGCTGCGGCGACCGGGCGCTTGGGCCGCACGAGGCCAACCTGTTCGACATGGGACAGAAATACGCCGACCTGATGAGCGGCGAGGAAGCGCTGGCCAAGGCGCGAGCGGCCACCACGGCGAACGCGCCGGCAAACTGAAAGCAAGAGGAGACCACCATGACCATCAAGCGTCACCACGTCGGCCCGATCATGAGCCGAATCGTCGAGGCCGGCGATACCGTCTATCTCCAGGGCCTCACCGCCGACGACAAGTCGGGCACCATCGAGGCGCAGACGGCGAACGTGCTGGCCAAGATCGATGGGCTGCTGGCCGAAGCCGGCACGACCAAGTCGAAACTGCTGAGCGCCACGATCTACGTCTCCGAGCTTTCGCTTCGGCCCCGGATGAACGAGGTCTGGGGCGCCTGGATCGACCCCGAGAACCCGCCGATCCGGGCCTGCGTCGGGGTCGAGCTCGACGGCGAGACCAAGGTCGAGATCGTCGTCACCGCGCTGAAGTAGCGGCCGCTCGGGGCGCGCCATGGACGGCATGGACGCGCTCCACGGCTGTCTCGCCCGCCTCCTCGACCGCCCTTATTGCCCGCTCGCCCGGGAGTGACGGCGACCGCCATGAATGGCGACGCCTATTCCGAGTCCGCTTCGCCGCCTCCATCTCGGCCTCGCATCCGGTTCAAAACAGAGCGGCGACGAGAGCCGCGTCGGTCCAGACGCTTGGATTTTCGCTTCTCGAGGCACGGAATGCCCAGTCGGCGGCTTCCTCGTAACGTCCCAGATGAAAATTGGCGATGGCGCGCTGCGTGAAACGACCCGAGCGGCGCGGATCACGTGGGCTGAGGCGGTCGGCCCTCGCCGCCGCCGCGTGAGCTCGCGCGCGACGCCTGGCGCCGGCGGAGCGGCGACGGGTCGCGGCCGCCCGCGCCTCGGCGCCGGGTCTTCGCGGGACCAGACCCGTGCGCCTGTTCCCCCGGCGGGTCGACGTGGCCCTGCTCGGCCGCCTCGACGCCCTGGTCGACGGCCGCCTCGCCGAGCATCGGATGGTCCGGGGGCGCTATCGCGTCGTGGGCGGGCGGGTCGAGATCGCCGAGCTCGTGGTCGATGGGCGACCGCTCGCGGGCGCGCTGTCGCTGGCCGGCGCGGGCCCGTCATGCGCCGGTTGACATCCAGCCGCCTGGCGGCGGTCGCGGCGACGACGCTGTCGCTGGCCGCGCTGTCGTCGGCCTGTGTCAGCACGAACTATGTACGGGAGGATCGAGCGGGCGACGCCGCGTCGCCGGCCGCCTGGCCGGCCCGGAGGGTGGTCTATCACCTCGATCGACGCCTGCTGGACGCGCCGCCCGAGTGCGTCGTCGTGCTGCCGCCGCCGCCCGGCCGCGCCCCCGACCTCGCGGCCGTTATCGAGCCCGCCCTGGAGCGCCATCTCGCGCGCAAGACGGCTCGGGTGCTGCTCGCCGGGGAAGCGCGACGTCTGGTCCGTGAGCTGGCGCTCGACCCGGGCGACGCCGGTGATCTCCGCCACCTCGTCCGAGTGGCGCGCTGCCCGGCGGTGCTGTCGTGGCGGGTCGTCGAGGCCGGCGATCTCTATCTAGGCGTCTGGAGCGAGCGTCGTCTGGAGCTCGAAGTGACGCTCCGGGACGCCGTCGACGACTCACCGCTCTGGCGGGCCCGGCACGCGGCCGTCCGCGCCGACGGCGGCCTCCCCCTGTCCCCGCTCGCGGTGCCCTTGGCCGTCGCCGACGCCACCCTCCATCACGCCGACGGCGAGCTCCGCGCCTCCCTGGTCGACGACGTCGCTCGGCGCCTCTTCGCGACTCTGCCGTCGCTGCGATAGCGTCACGAAAACTTTGATGATCTATGAGGGACCCCAATTCGATCGAAGCCCTGGTCTCAGCCAGATCCCTGATCGAGACGATAGGGCCCAAAGACCATGTTGAAAGTGGAGCGGCGGTCGACGTGGCGATCGCCACCAAGCATGATCGACTGCCACGTTCTCTCAACTACCTCATGAAGATCGTCGCAGTGAACCGTGATCGGAGCGCTGAATTTCGATAATTGACGGCCGATCCGGCCGCCGTATTCGGCGTCACTCCAGACAAATGGAGGGTGTTGGCGACAAGGTGATAGGCATGGTGGAAATTTGCCCTTCTGCTCCCCCGCTCGCTCCCCGAAACGCCGGAGTTCTATCGGAAATTCAACTTTATATGTAAGAGGGGCAAAACCCCGGGCATTTTTTGAGCTGGGGGGATTCTCAGCGGACTCGAAGTATGAATCAATGGGGCGATGGCCGAATCGCTCCCGGATATTGAGGCCCTGAGCCTGGACGACCTCAAGCGGTTGGTGCTCCGGCAATTGGAGGAGGTCGCGCGTCTGCGAGTGGAGAACGCGGCCTTGCGCGAGGAGATCGCGCGGCTGAAAGGGCTCAAGGGGCGGCCCAAGATCAAGCCGAGCGGCATGGAGAAGAAGGCGGCCGAACGACGCAAGACCAAGGAACGGCGCCAACAGGCCCGCCGGGGCAAGAAGAACGCGCGGCTGCGTATCGACGAGGAGCGCATCCTTGTGGCCGAGGTTCCGCCGGGCTCGCGCTTCAAGGGCACCGAGCCCTACGTGGTCCAAGATCTCTTGGTGCGCCCATATACCCTGCGCTACCACCGGCAACGCTGGGTGACGCCGTCGGGAGAGACGGTGATAGCGGCCTTGCCAGCGGGGGTGAAGGGCCACTTCGGGTCGGAGTTGCGCCGCTTCGTGGTGGACCTCTACCACCAGGGCCAGACCACGGTGGCGCGTCTGGTGGCCTTGCTCAGCGATATCGGGGTGGCGATCTCCAAGCGCCAGGTGATGCGGCTCCTGAACGAGGACCAGGCGTGCTTCACCGGCGAGGCGGGCGCGGTTCTGCGCGCCGGCCTGGAGACCGCGGCCTGGGTCAGCGTGGACGACACCGGCGCCCGCCATCGGGCGCGCAACGGCGTGTGCACGCAGATCGGCAACGACCATTTCGCCTGGTTCGCCACCGGCTTTTCCAAGAGCCGGCGGAACTTCCTGGAACTGCTGCGGGCC
The DNA here is from genome assembly GCA_965225945.1 of Alphaproteobacteria bacterium. Taxonomy (GTDB): domain Bacteria; phylum Pseudomonadota; class Alphaproteobacteria; genus JASLMY01. Next base: position 100,071 of record CBDDBZ010000026.1, read on the forward strand.
GGTCACGAAGACTACCTGGTCAATGACGCGGCCTTGGCCTACATGCGCGAACGCCGTCTCGCCGGCCCCCTCGTCGCCCGTTTGGAAACGGCCCGGGTGCGCCGCTTTGCCGACGAGAGGATCTGGATGAGCCACCTGAAGGCCTTGGGGATCACGGACCTCGAGGTCCAGCCCGATCCGGTCAAGATCGCCACCGAGGGCGCGCTCTGGGGCTCCCTTACTGACCACGGCCTGCTCAAAGACAGCGTCATCCTCAGCGACGACGCCGGCCAGTTCAACGTCGGCCATCACGCGCTCTGCTGGGTCCACGCCGAGCGCTTGGTCCATAAGCTGGATTGTTTCACTCAGGCGCAGGCGCAAGCGAAAGAACGGATCCGGACCCGGATCTGGTGGCTCTACGCGGACCTCAAGGCCTACCGCGAAGACCCGCGCCGGCGACGAAGACGCGAGCTTCGCCGGCGCTTCGACGATATCTTCACCAGGCGCACCGGCTTCGCCACCCTCGATCGCCTGCTCGCCCGGCTCCATGGCAACAAGGAAGAGTTGCTGCTGGTGCTCGAGCGCCCCGAGGTGCCGCTCAACACCAACGGCTCGGAGAACGACATCCGCTGCCAGGTGACCCGCCGCAAGATCTCCGGCGGCACCCGATCCGAGGCCGGCCGCGAGGCCCGCGACGCCTTCCTCGGCCTCATGAAGACCTGCGCCAAACAGGGCATCTCCTTCTGGGACTACCTCGGCGACCGCCTCGGGGTCCCCGATGCCCCGCCTATCGCCTACCTCCCCGATCTGATCAGGCAGCGCGCCGCCTCAGTGATCAGGCAGCGCGCCGCCTCAGCCTGAGTGCCCGGGGTTCTGCCCCTATTACCTTTATATCCTTTAAGATACTGCAATTAAGGGGAAAATTGGAGCGGGCGATGGGATTCGAACCCACGACTTCAACCTTGGCAAGGTGGAGTTCTGTCGCAAAGCGAAGGAGCGTGGCACGCCCGGCAAGATTCGAACCTGCGACTTCGAGACTCGAAAGCTCGTGCTCTATGGTCCTGGCAGGTAGCTGCGGATTTGCGATATCCAGGCTGAACGGCAGCTGTGGGAGGATGGTGCCGCAGGACGGATTCGAACCGCCGACATCCACATTACGAATGTGGCGCTCTACCAACTGAGCTACTGCGGCACGCCCGCGCGGGCAAATCCGAATCGGCGACCGCTCAGAACGTCTCCATAGCGCATTTCGCGCAAACACGCATCCCCTTAGTCGCGGACATCGGCGATTTAACGCTAATATCGCCAACAGCCGGGCGCAAAGGGGGGCGAGAGCGATGGCGAGCAACGATGCATGGCTGGCCCTGGGCCGGGAGGAGGCGCTGGAGCCGGAGCTGGCGATCTGCGATCCCCACCACCATCTCTGGGCGGTGCGCGAGGGCGGCGTCGAGCCGCGCTATCTGCTGGCCGAGTTCGCCGCCGACTTGGCTCTCGGCCACAAAATCGTCTCCACGGTCTTCATCGAATGCGGCGCCGAGTTTCGCCGCGACGGGCCGAGGGTCGAGCGGCCGCTCGGCGAAACCGAGTTCGTCCGCAGCATCGCCGAGGTGGCCGACGCCGATCCGGCGATCACCACGCGCGTCGCCGCGGCCATCGTCGGCACCGTGTTCCTGAGCGAGGGGGACGGCGCGGGCGCCGTGCTCGACGCCCAGATCGAGGTCGCGGGCGGGCGCTTCCGCGGCATCCGCCAAGGCGCCACCTGGCATCGAGACCCCGAGGTTCCCAATCACCGGACCGAGCCTCCCGAGGGGCTCTACGGCGATGCGAAATTCCGCGCCGGCTTCGCCCATCTGGCGCCGCGCCAGCTCAGCTTCGAGGGCTGGTGCTACCACACTCAGATCCCGCAATTGACCGAGCTCGCCCGCGCCTTCCCCGACACCACCATCATCCTCGACCACTTCGGCGGGCCGATCGGCGTCGGCCCGTACGCCGACAGAAGCGACGAGGTCTTCGCCGCCTGGCGCGCCGCAATTCGCGAGCTGGCCGCCTGCCCCAATGTCGTCGCCAAGCTCGGCGGGCTGGCCATGGAGGTCAACGGTCATGGCTGGCACCACCGCGCATCCCCGCCCTCCAGCACCGAGCTGATGGAGGCGACCCGACCCTATTACGAGGAGACGATCGCCCTCTTCGGACCGAAACGCTGCATGTTCGAGAGCAATTTTCCCGTCGACAAGGTGAGCGCCGGCTACGACGTGGTGTGGAATTCCTTCAAGCGCCTCGTCGCCGGCCACGGCCCGAGCGAAAAGGCCGCCCTCTTCCACGACACCGCGGCTCGGGTCTACCGGATCTGAGCGCCGCGAGGGACCCTAATTCACTGGAACCTCAGGAACCCCGGCCCTGGCGGGTCTGCTGGCGCCAGCGCTCGACCGCGTCGGCGACGAAGTCCTCATCCAGATCGTCGTTCTGCCAGGCGCTGGAGAAGACCCTGGCCGTCACCTGCGGGCGGCGTGCCTCCTCGACGTCGTCGAAGCGCACGCGCATGGCCACCCGCACGCCCTCGCCGACGACGATCGCCTCTTGACGCCGCAGCGCCGGCAGCTCGGCGGAGAGGCCGTGGGCGTTTTCCGGTAAGGCCGCATCGACGAATTTCTGATCGATCTCGTTCGACAGCCGGAAGGCGAAGATCGTGCCGCACTGCGAGAGGATGGTCGGATCGAGCTCGGAGGGACGCTGGCTCACCAGGCCCAGGCTGACGCCGTATTTTCGCCCCTCCTTGGCGATCCGCGAGATCGCCCGGCGGGTGGAATCGAAGCCTTCCCCGCGGCGATTGGGAACGTAGCGATGGGCCTCCTCGCAGATCAGCAGGATCGGCGGGGTGCGGGCATGATCGGACCAGAGGACGAAATCGAACACCATCCGGCAGAGCACCGAGACCACCACCTCGACGATCTCCGTGGGCACGCCCGAGAGGTCGAGAATGGTGAGCGGCTTGCCGGCGACGGGAATACGCAAGATCCGGGAGATCAGGCCCGGCAACTCGTCGCGCACCAGGAAGCCCGAGAACATGAAGTTGTAGCGGCGATCACGCTCCAGATGTTCCAACCGCTCGATCAGGCGGAGATAGGGGGAGACGCCGGTCGGCCGATTGGGCCGGGTCATGGCGCGATCGATCAGGCGCGAGAGATCACCGGTTCGGTACGGCACCGGCGTGTCGACGGTGATGTGGCTGACGTCCTTGTCCTGCCCGGCATAGTTGATCTTCGCCTCCAGGATGACGTCTTTCAGAATGGCAATCTGAATCTCTCGCTCGAAGGTCTCGGAGGGCGGCACCATGATGCCGACCATTTCCTCCAGGTTGAGCAGCCAGCACGGCAGGTGCAGCGCCGTGATGTCGACCGTCTCGCCGATGTCGGCGAGGGCGCCACCGTATTCCGCGTGCGGGTCGAGCAGCACGACGTGGCCGCCCTGGTGACTGGCCAGGATCGCGCGCAGCAGCAAGGCAACACCCGTCGACTTGCCGGAGCCGCTGGAGCCGAGGAAGGCGAAATGGCGCGACAGCAGATTGTCGATATCGGCGTAAGCCGGAAGCTCGGCATTCTGCACGATCGTGCCGATACGGATTCTGTCCCCGGGGATGTCCCGGGCTCTGTTGAAAAGCTGAAGTAGGCGTCGTCCGCCTGGAGCCGCTAGGCTCTGGGTGCTGATTCCATCAAGGAGAACGACGCCATGACCAAGACTACACGCAACGACCGTTCCTCGGAACCATCCTGTCGGCTCTTGCCATCGATGCCGGAGGCCTTCGACGATCTGCGCATGAGCGTCGATCGCTTCTGCCTTTTGGCGGGCCTCGAGTCTTTGAACGAGATGATGTCGGCGGACGCGGAAGCCTTGTGCGGTTCGCGCCACGCCCGCTCGGGCGAGCGCAAGGGCCATCGATGGGGCACGACCCGGAGCGAGATCGCCTACCACGGCGGCAAAGTGAAGGTCGAGCGCCCTCGGGTGCGGGACTTCGCGGGTCGGGAGATGAGCCTGCCGAGTTGGGAGCTGCTGTCGGAACCCGAACTCTTGCAAGCCTGGGCGATGAATCTGATGGTGATCAACGTCTCGACCCGCAAGTATGCCCGCGCGGTGCGCCTGCCGGACGATGCGGGCGGCGATCTGCCGGCGGCATCGGGTGACGCAACCTCGAAGTCGGCGGTCTCGCGCCGTTTCGTGGCGTTGACGCGAAGCAAGCTGAAGGCCTGGCTGGCGAGCCCGCTCGACGATCTCGATCTCGTGGTGCTCCAGATCGACGGGCTCCATGTCGGCGATCACCTGATGGTGGCGGCGATCGGCATCGACACCGGCGGCGCGAAGCACGTGCTGGGCCTGGCCGAGGGCGCGACGGAGAACGCGGCCACGGTGCAAGCCATGCTCGACAACCTGATCGAGCGCGGTCTCGATCCCGAACGGCCTCGGCTCTACATCGTCGACGGCGCCAAGGCGCTCTCGAAGGCGATCCGGCGGACCTTCGGGCGGGCGGCGGCCCTCCAGCGCTGCCAGGTGCACAAGGGGCGCAACATCACGGACCGGCTGGACGAGAGCCTCCATGCCGGCGTCAGGAAGGTCTTGCGGCAGGCCTGGCAGCAGGACGACGCGGCCAAGGCCGAACGGCTCTTGCGCAACCTCGCCCGCCGTCTGGAGCATGACGCACCCGGCGTCTCGGGCTCGATCCTGGAGGGCCTGGACGAGATCCTGACCGTGATCCGGCTCGGCCTCCCGCCGCAACTTCGACACTCGCTGGCTTGCACCAACGCCATCGAGAACGCGATCGGCACCGTCCGGACGGTGCAGCGGAACGTCAAGCGCTGGCGCAACGCCGAGATGGCGCTGCGTTGGACCGCCGCCGGCCTCTTGGAGGCGCAAAAGACCTTCCGCCGCCTCAAGGCCTACCGCCAGCTCCCCGTCCTTGACGCCGCCCTGCGGGAGGCGGTGAGAAAGGCCGGAGCAAAGTCCGTCATTGAAGACATCGAGGTGGCCGCGTAGCCTCTCGATCAGACGATGCCTATCTCGCACTTTTCAACATTGGGCGGGACATCGCCCTGTCCCCGCCACCGCCCTCGTAGAGCGTGGCGACGTCCTCGTCTCCGCCCTGGTAGATCGGTGTGCCGATCGCCGGGTGCCGCGTGACGCCACGCTCGAAGACCCCATTCGCGTCCACTTCACCCAGAAGTTCGGCGTGGATCATCATCTGAGCGCGGCCGTCGTTGCCGATGATCGTCTCGATGTCGGAGGTGAGCGCAAACACCCGGGCCCCGTCGAGACCGGTCCTCATCATGTCGCCGATCGAGATCGTCGGCGCGTCGCGACCGTCGGTCGTGTCGACGGCGATCGTCAGCCGCGCGCCGGAGGCTGCAACAACGTTACCGATCGTGCTTTGAGCTTGTGTGGCGTGAGGTCTGGAAATTTGGCTTCGCCCCGCGCCGGGGTATACCCCGGCGCGGGGCGATCCGTCATTTTGGTTATCCATGAAAGCGTCCAAACAAACATGGAGAACCAGTATGCGGAAAGACCAGGATAGCGCTGTCGAGGCTTTGGTGGAACAATTGATCGAAGGCGGTAGCGAGAACATGGCGACGGTCTTCGCCGGCCTTTTCAATCTCGCCATGCGGATCGAGCGGGAGAGGTTCTTGGGCGCCGGCCACTATGAGCGCACGCCCGAGCGGCGGGGATACGCCAACGGCACCAGACCCAAGAAGATCGACACCCCGGCCGGTACGGTGAGGCTCGAGGTTCCCAAGACCGCCGGTCATGAGGCGCCTTTTTACCCCCAAGCCCTGGAGCGCGGACGGCGCTCCTGCCGCGCTGTCATGCTGGCCGTGGCGGAGATGTATATCAAAGGCGTCTCCACCCGTGACGCCGAGGCGGTGATGCGCGAGTTCGGCCTGGAGAGCCTGTCGTCGAGCCAGGTCAGCCGCGCCGCCAAGCTCTTGGATGGGGAGCTGGATGCCTGGCGCAACCGGCCGCTGGGCGAGATCCGCTACCTGCTCCTCGACGCGCGCTATGAGAAAGTCCGAGAGGGTGGCGTGGTGCGCGACGCCGCCGTGCTCTCGGTGATCGGCATCGGCCCCGACCAGCGCCGCCGGGTGCTCGGTGTTTCCTGTGCGCTCTCCGAGGCCGAAGTGCACTGGCGCGCCTTCCTGGAGACCCTGGTTGCCCGTGGCATGCGCGGTGTCGCCTATATCGTTTCCGATGATCATCCAGGCCTCGGCGCCGCGCGCAAGGCCGTCCTCGGCGGCGCCGTCTGGCAGCGCTGTCAGTACCATCTGGCTCAAAACGCCATCCATCACGCCCCCAACCTCGCCATCCGAAAGGCCATCGGCAAGGAGCTGCGCCGGGTCTGGAACGCCGCCGACGGCAAGGCCGCCGAGGCCGAGCTGGGCCATCTGGTGGCGGCCTACCGCGATAGCGCCCCCAAGCTCGCCGATTGGCTGGAGACGGCGATCCCCGAGGGCCTCGCCGTCTTCGCCCTGCCCGAGCGCCACCAAAAGCGCATGCGAACCTCGAACCCCATGGAGCGATCCATCCAGCAGGAGATCAAGCGCCGCACCGTAAAGGTCAGGGTCTTTCCCAACGAGGCCTCGCTCGAACGTCTGGTCACCGCCATCCTCGTCGAAATCGACGAGAAATGGGAAACCACCGAAAAACCCTACATCACTTGGAAAGCAGAGGATGACTGATCAACGGCGTTCCGAATTTCCACACATCAGGTTGCTCAATCTGCTTTGACCGTCGGTCATGGAAGGCTCGCGTCCGCCGCGACTGTTCACGTCTCAAGGTGACAAACTATACCGGATGGCACCGGCTTCACAACCGAGTAACGCCTTTGGCCATAAACCCCGAGCGCCCCGCGTCCAGCGCATGGCTGGCGCGCGTCCAGCGCATGGCTGGCGCGCGCCCGGCGCATGGCTGGCGCGCAGCCGTGAGTGATCCTGGTCACTTTCCATAACACTTTATCAATCTCATATCTTTACCATGGCGGATTGGTTCCGTCATTGAGCAACGAAGGAGGAAGTCATGTTGCGAACATTCGGTATCATCGCGGCGGTCTTCACGACCTTCGCGATTGCGACGCCGACGCTGGCGCAGACCATTTGTGGCGAAAGAACCCGCTTCATCGAGCGCTTGGATCAGCGATACCGGGAAGCTCCGGCGGCGCTCGGCATGATCGACAACGGCAGTGTCCTGGAGCTGCTCACCTCTTCGAACGGTACCTGGACGATCCTGGTGACGGCGCCGAACGGCAAGACCTGCATGGTGGCCAGCGGCGAGAACTGGGAAACCTTGCCGAAGTTGGCGAGGGGCCCGGCCGCCTGAGCGATACCGCTCGCGGCGATCGGTAGCCCGACAGCGCGTCGTCGTCGATCCCCACGGCGACGCCCGAGGCGTTCGCGCTGGCCTCGGTTTCCTTTTTCCAGGATTAATTCGGCCAAATCCACCTTCGAGGCGGCTCGGCGGGCGGATTTGCTGTTTTTGTTCGACAAAGACCTGAAACCGCGGCCCCAGGGCGACTTGAGGGCGAGAGTTGCCCATGGACCCTGGTGAGGGGAACCGCCGGCGGAACGGTGAGGGTATCCGGAGCGACCCGTAATCCGACGGCAGCCCTAGGCAAGGTTCCGGCCCGACGAACCGGAGTCGCTCGGCAGGCGTCCACATCCGGGCGAGGAGGCCGGCCTCGGAGACTTTCAAATCAGCCTCTCAGGCGAAGGCGCCGCCGTCGGGGCCGTCGGGGCGAAGATAGCTCGGACAGGCGAAGGCGGCGCGATGGATCTCGGGATTATAGTAGCGGGTCTCGATCCCGCTCGCCGCGTGACGGTCGCGGACGGCCTCGATGTCCAGCTCGGCCATGTCGATGTCGTCGGAACCCCAGCCGAAGGCCATGTCGCCGCCGAAATAGGTCGGCACGGCGGCGAAGAAGAAGCCCGAATGGCGGAAAAGACCGGCGCGAATTCGTGCCGTATGGTCGAATTCCCGGCGCTGGAAGAAGGGGACGCCGTTCTGCGTCACCACGATTCCCCCCGGCGACAGGCGGCGCCGACAGGCGTCCTGGAACGGCGCCTCGAACAGCACCGCGCTCGCGCCGAGGGGATCGGTCGAGTCGACGATGACCAAGTCGAACGCCTCGCCCCCGTCGGCGACGTAGGCCGCCCCGTCGCCGATCACCAGCTCCAGCCGGGGGTCCTCGAAGGCGCCGGCCGAGAGCGAGGGCATGTGCTCGCGCGCCAGGGCCACCACCTCGCCGTCGATTTCCACCACCACCACGGCCTCGACGTCGTGGCGCAGCACCTCGCGGGCCGAGCCGCCGTCGCCGCCGCCGATGATCAGCACGCGGGTCGCGCCGCCCAGCGCGTTGATCGCCGGGTGGACCAGCATCTCGTGGTAGATGAACTCGTCGGCCTCGGTGGTCTGCACCACGCCGTCGAGCGTCATCACCACCCCGAGGCCGGCATTGCGAAAGATCCGAACCGATTGATAGGCGGTCTCGCCGCCATGGAGTTCCTCGTCGATCAGGAGCGCTTCCTTGGCGAAGGCATGCAGCTCCTCCTCGTGCCAGATCATGGCATGAGCCCGCGCTTGTGCTCCGTGACCTGGACCTGGGCCGGGCGGAAGCCCGCCTTCAGCACCGGGATCGCCTTGAAGGGGTCGCACTCGCCGCAGACGAAGACATCGAGCGCGGCATAGCCGATCTCGGGCCAGGTGTGGATGCTCAAATGCGATTCCGCCAACACCGCAACGCCGGAGACACCGTCGTTCTCGCTGAATTGGTGCAGTTCGATTCTGACGATGGTCGCCCCCATCGCCTCGACCGAGAGCCTCAGCGTCGCCTCGACATGGGCCAGATCGTCCAGCCGCTCCGCCCGCCAGAAATCGATCAGCAGATGGGCACCGGCGTAACACAAGCCGTCCTTGTGAACGAGGTGCGAGGTCGCCGGATCGACGCGGCTGCCCGGAACGAGGTTGAGCGCTCTCTTGGTCATCACCGGACCCCCCATGGTGGCGAAACGACGATTGAGCCCACAGGCCAGGTTCGGTTGCCGCCGGTCGTTGTCTGGGGCAAACGAGGGCGCGATAGTTGACGGAATCGGCCTCGACAATCAAGCGGAAAAATTGCCAAAAAACACGACGCCTCGGGCGCGCAGGATCCGCGTCGCCGCGCAAGCCCTCCGCCCCGGCGCCCGAGCCGGCCGGGCACCGCTAGAGCTGTTTTACCAATTGCGGTTTTCGTCGTTCGAGGACCGCCAGCGCCGCCTCCAACGAGGGCATGGCGTCGAGCATCCGCTCGCCGACGCTAATCTGGTAACGCTCGTCTCGGCGCCCGGCGCCTGGCCGCTTGGCGAGGCGGAAGATCGGCATCGCCGAGGCATTGCCGTAGACGGCGAAGACGGCGCCCGTCTCGTCGCCGCTGATGGCGTAGTCGCGCCATTCGCCGGCCATCACCTTGCGGCTATATAGCTGTAAGATCTTGTGCAGTTCGCGGCGGTCGAAGAAACCCGCCTCCCCCTGGAAGGGCCTGCCGCCGGGACGGGGTGAATCCCGACGACGCACCCGCTCGAACGTTAGTACGTCACCCATGGTGCTTGGTACGTCCCTCGCTTTCCCTCGAGCTTCATTCGCATCGTCGCCCTACTCGTCGTCGCCTAGTCGATTTCGCCGCCCCGGACGGGGCGCGATCCGGCGGCCTCGCAGATCGCCGAGGCGGTAGCATTCTGTCACGCGTCTCGGGCGCCCGACAAGCCTAAATCGGCGCGCGCCTTCGAGCGGATGCGACGGCATCGAAACGAATCCGAACTCCATGTCGTCCTCCCTCGACATTATAGGCCCGGGGTCGTGGCGCGCCCGTCGCCCGGATCGTGGGCTGAGGCCCACGCCCAGTGTAAAACGCTCTCGGATTCGAAAACTACTCGACGCCCTCGATCAGGTAGCCGTTGCCGGTCGAGGCCGCGAGGCGCAGCGCCAAGGGGCCGGCATAGTCCTCGGAAGTGTACCAGGCCTTGGCCACCTCGTAGCTCGGGAAGCGGAGGATGACGTTCACGGACTTGGGCGCCTCGCCCTCCACGCACTCGAGGCGGCTACCGCGAGCGATCACTTCGCCGCCATATTTCGCCACCGTCGGACCGACGACGCCGCGGTAGGCTTGAAACTTCTCGGCGTCGTGAATGTCCAGCGTCACGACGAAATAACCTGGGGCCGCCATGGGGTCACTCCTTCTTTGAAATTCGTCTCTCGGCAAGGATTCTACGCGTCCTCGCCCTCGCCCTCCGGCGCCTGGCTGAAGTGGGCCCAGGTCTCGCGGCCGCCACGATTGTTGATGACGTTGATCAGCGCCGCCACCGGTCTGGGATCGAAGCGCAGGCCGCTCTCGGCCATGAACTCGGCCGCCGCTTCGTCGAAGCCGAGCGCGTCGCGCCAGGCCCTCGGGCTCACCATCCCGACGAAGGCGTTGGCGACGGCGATGAGGCGGGCGCCGATCTCGATCGCCTCGCCGTCGATCCCGTCCGGATAGCCGCCGCCGTCCCAGCGCTCCTGCAGATGGCGCAGCGTCGGCGCGATCGGCAGGTCGAAGTCGACCGCCTCCACCATGTCGGCGCAGCCGAGCAGGCTCTGGCGCACCTGCTCCGCCTCTTCCTCGCTCAACGCCCCGGTCTTGGTCAGGATCTCGGGCGGCACCAGGATCTTGCCGAGGTTCATCAGGTTGCCGGCGATGTCGACGGTGCGCCGCGTGTCGTCCGGCTCGCCCATCTCGTCGGCGACGGCGGCCGAGACCTCGGCGACCCGTTGCGACTGGTCGGCGGAATAGGGATCGCGCCGGTCCACCAGGCTCACCAGGGTCCCCACCAGGGCCCGCATGGTGTGTTCGCGCCGTTCGCGCTCCCGCACCACGTCGGTGAGGTCCTGGACGATCATCAGCACGCCCTCGGGATGGTCGCGATCGGCGCGGAGCGGGATGTGATCGCTCATCACCGTGCGCCAGGTCCCGTCCTCGAACTCGAACTGGTGCACCCGGTTCATCGATTCCGACGTATTCAGCACCTGCTCGTTGATCTCCTGGTAGACCTTGGCGCGGATCGGGCCGATCACGCTTCCCATGGTCTTGTCCAGCATCTCGCCATGCGTGATCCCGGTGCCTTCGGCCGCCTTTTCGTTGGCGAAGAAATAGCGCCCCTCCCGGGTCACCGCGCTCACCGCCGTCGGCTGGCCGTCACTCACCACGCGAAGGAACTTGGAGAAATTCTCCAGCCGTTCGTTGGCGATGCGGTAGCGTCGGGCCGCCTGGGCGGCGCGGACCGAGGTGCCGTGACGCCAGACCGCGACGATGGCGATCGCGACGCCGACGATCACCAGGATGAAGACGGTGAGCAGGGTGGTACGCCGCCGGTCGGTCTCGGCCAGCGCTTCCGCGCGGTCGATCTTGCGCACCAGGAACCAGGGGGCTTCCGCGATTGAGCGGCCGGTGACCAGCACTTCCGTGGTCTTGTAGTCGCGGCGGCGCTCGGCGAAGCCGCCCGGCTTCTCCATGACGAAGCCGGCGGCCAGCTCCGCCGTGTCGAGTGCCAGGCGCCGCTTCAACGGCGCCGTGCCGTCGGCCAAGGGCGAGAGATATTCGACCGTCGCCTCGACCTTGCGCACCAGGTAGCTTTCGGCCGTCGCCGCCGTCTCGCCCGGCTGTTTCAGGCGATCGAAGAGTTCCTCGTCGACGAGGCGGACGCCGATGACGAAGCCGATGCCGTCGCTGCCGCCGGCATCCGCCTGGACACCGTAGACCGGCGCCACGAAGCCGATGGTGGGCGCGCCGCCGGCGCCCGCGAAAATATCGATCAGGGCCGGCGCGCCCTCCGCCGCCTGGTTCATCGCCCGGCGAATCCGCGCGGTGAGGGGGGGCGCCGCCTGGCTCGCGGCGACCAGATTGCCCTCGGCGTCGGCCAGCGCGATTCCCGCCTGGCCCGTCGGCTCGATGTTGGCGTTGACCGTCGGCTCCGGCTGCGCCGGCAGGAAGCCGTCGCGCGCCGCCGTGGCGTCCAGCAGGTTGCGGAGATAGCCGAGCGCCGCCCGCGCATCCGCGCCCTGGCCCTCGCCCAGCGTGAGCTCGGTCATATAGAGCTGGAGCGAGGCGTTCTCGGCCAGGCTCTCCATGGTGAGGAACTGCTCGTCGAGCCAGCGCGAGACCTCGCGCGCGCGGCTGTCGGCGACGATGGCGAGGCGGATCTGCCATTGCTGCAGGTCGCGCTCGGCCTCGCCCTCGATGAAGGCGAAGACGATCCAGATGCCGGCGACGACGGCGAGCGCGAGGGCGCCCCCGGCAGCGATGATGATGCTCCGCGTGCGCCGGCCGGCGCCTTCTTCCTCGACGCTATCGTTGCTCATCGCCGCCCCCGAACCGCCGCCGCCGAAGTATAGGCAGGGGCCCACACCCAGGCAAACCCACGGGACCGCCACGCGGGGCCGCGATGGCTCGCGCCCCGGGGCCGCATTTTCGCGGTTTCGAAACGGTTGAAAAGCACAGGCGACGCGAAGCGAAGGACGTTTTCACGGGGAACAAAATAGCCTGTTCAAACGCGGCGGGTGGCAAACACGCCCAGATTCACACCTTGCGTGCCACGAAGTAGGTCGTTTGCCCGACTTGGCGGCGCTTGGCGTCGTATTCGGCCAAATAGGGCTGGAGGTCGCCCAGGGTGCGGAGTTCGCGGATCTTGGCTTCGGCCGCGGCAATTTCTTGCTCCGGCGCCAGCGCCCAACTGGAGTCGGCGCCGCGCCACGCCGGCTTCAACGGCCCTTCGGCGTCGAAATAGCTCGCGCCCTGCAAGACGCCGTCCAACGGCACGAACCGGCCCGTCATGGCGAAGCCGGCATCGTTCAGCATCGCCTCCAGCCGGTCCGCCGAAATGCAACGGTGATGGAGGGCGGCAAGCGCCGTCGGAATCAGGTGCAGGTACCAGAAACCGTGGCGAAGCTGTTCGTGGCTGGTGCAGTTGACGATGACGAGACCGCCGAAACGAAGCACACGGTGCGCTTCGCCGAGGGCTCTCAGGTGACCACCAAAATCGCCGTCCTCGCCCGCTTCCAGATGATGAAGCACCTGGTTGAACATCACCGCATCGAAGCATGCCGCCTCGAAAGGCATATCCTCGACACTGCCATGATGGAAGGCAATGCGAGCCTCGGCGGTGCTGTCCGCGAGCTTCTTACGTGCCACCGCGAGCATCTCGGGATTGATGTCCATGGCGTCGATGTGGCCGACATGCGGCAGGACCAACTCCGAATAGGCCCCGGTACCGCAGCCGGCATCGAGCAGCCGGAGTTCGGGGCTTGGTCGGCCCGAAAGTGCCAGCGCGCCGGTGAGAATCTCGCCGCCGATGGGCACGCGTGTCTTGTCGTAATTTTTCGATATCTCGGAATAGTTCTCGTAGGTGCTCATGGTGACCACTTTGCCCGGGTCCAGGGACTTGTCAATGACGCGCGAAGCGCGCCGGGCTTTGCCCGCTCGAAGATCATTGACGAGGCCCTGGACCCGGGCGACTCCTCCACCATGAGAGGTAAGGGCGAAACCAAGCGCCTTCCGGTCCACGCAAATCCGCGAAGAACCAAAAAAAGCGCGGCCGGCGAGGCGCCATTCATGGCGTTTGCGATGACTTGTCCCGCGCCGCGCGCCGATCCAGACGGCGCAGGCGAAAGGCCAGCAGCCCGGCCTCGGCCGCATAGCCCGCCACCCAGGCGATCAGGCCGATGACGGCGCCGTTCGCCGCGACGACGACGAGCAAGGTGGCGGAGATCAGCGCCGCCAGGCCGATTCGCGCCGCCCCGCTGGCCGCCATCATGGCGGTACTGCGAACCCCGGCCAGCAGTCCCCGGAACAGCGCCGAATAGGCCCAGGCCGCCGACATCAGAAAGCCGAGCTTCAGTGCCGGCGCGCAATAGTCCCTGAGTTCGGGGCGCAAGCCCATCACCTCGACCAGCACCAGGTCGTCGAGCGGAGTGTGGAACAGCACCGCGCCGATCAGCCCGAAGAAAGCGATCAGGTGAAGCGCGAACGTTTTCAACGCCCGGCGATCGGCGATTGAGCGGACCAGGGTCTGCGCGGTCTGCACCAGATTGCGCATCGGGCTCATGATCAAGCTCACCAGGCCGTAGACGATGTTGAAGGCGGCCAACGCCAGGTTCGGGTCCGCCAGCGTGCCGAGAAAGATGCTGATCACGGTGACGACGCCCATCTCCGCCGAGGCGTTCGCCATCAGCGGCCAGGAGAAGCGCCACTGGCGAGGCAAGCTCGGCGGCGCCTCCCCCTCCCCCTCCTCGCCCAGCGGCAGGCGCTGGAAGAGGCCGCGCGCGAAGCTGAAAGCCACCGCCGACTCACATGCCATGCAGATCAACAGCGCCGCCGCGCCGACCGCCGCGCCCTCCAGGAAATGGGGCAGCAGAGCAAGCGAGACGGCGAGGGAAGCCAGGCGGGCGAAGCTCGCGATGGTGATGAAGATGGTGCGCCGGTGCATCAGGATGAGGCCGAAGGAGAGCGAGCGGACGATCAGGATCGGCGCGCTCAGCGACAGCAGGAAGGTCGCCGTCTTGGCCTGCCCGACGACCGCCTCGTCGACGCCGAAGAATCCCCGGAAGACGAGATCGCCGAGGCTGGTGAAGGCGATGAATTGCGCGATCACCCATGAGGGGAGCGTGATCAGGACCATGAAGGGAAGCAGCCGGCGGAGCGCCCGGCGGGTCTTCAGATAGGCGAGCGTCAGCAGCGCGCAGGCCTCGGTGCTGCTGGCCAGCGCGTAATAGAGCGTGAAGGCGACGTGAAAGGCGGCGAGCGTCGCGTTCTGGTCGGGCGAGCGGGCCAGTGCCGCGTTGATGACCGATTTCGAGATCATGTTGAGCTCGGTCATGAAGATGAGCGGCACGAAGAACCGATAGGCGGTGCGAAGGGTCACGCTGTCGGTCATGAATATCCGCTCGGGGGCGTCGTGCCGAGATTCGCCACGCTTCGCTCGCGATGACGTTTTGTGCCGCTCCGCGCCCCGAGACGGTTCAGAACGGACGCCGGGCCTTCATCGCGGTGGCCAGCGTGCCGTCGTCGAGATAGTCCAGCTCGCCCCCCACCGGCACGCCGTGGGCGAGGCGCGAGACCTCCACGTCGCAGCCCGCGAGCCGATCGGCGAGGTAATGCGCCGTGGTCTGGCCGTCGACCGTGGCGCCGGTCGCCAGGATCACCTCGCGCACCTCCGGCGCCGCCGCCCGGGCGACCAGGCCGCCGATCCGAAGCTCCTCCGGCCCCACCCCGTCGAGCGCCGAGAGCGTGCCGCCAAGCACGTGATAGCGGCCTGGGAAAACACCGGCGCGCTCCAACGCCCAGAGGTCCGCGACCTCCTCCACCACGCAGAGGAGGCTCTCGTCGCGGCTCGGATCGGCGCAGACCGCGCAAGGGTCGCTGACGTCGAGATTGCCGCACAGGCCGCAGTCGTCGATTCGGCGCGCCGCCTCCGCCAGCGCCTCGGCCAGCGGCAGCATCAAGGCCTCGCGGCGCTTCAGCAACACCAACACCGCGCGGCGCGCCGAACGCGGACCGAGTCCCGGCAGCCGCGCCAGGAGCTGGATCAATCCTTCGACCTCCGATCCCCTCATCGCCCGGGGCTCAGAACGGGAGCTTCATGCCCGGCGGCAGTTGCAGGCCGCCGGTAAGCCGGCCCATCTCCTCGGCGAGCTTGGCGTCGAGCCGGCGCTTGGCCTCGTTGTGGGCCGCCCGCACCAGGTCCTCCAGCATCTCCGCCGAGTCTGGCGCCAGCAGCGTCGGATCGACCGAGAGCGCCCGCATCTCGCCCTTGCCGTCGAGGGTGACGCGCACCATGTCGCCGCCGGCGCCGCCGCTGACCTCGATTTTGGCCAGCTTGGCCTGCATTTCCTCCATCTTGCCCTGGAGTTCCTGCGCCTGGCGCAGCATCTGACCGAGATTCTTCATGCCTCGGAAACATCCCCTTTGGTTGTCGGCGCTTCGCCCGCCCGGGCCGCGGCGATATCGCGAACGTTGGTGACGCGCGCGCCGGGAAAGCTCTCCAGCACCGCCTTGACGGTGGGATGGGCCTCGGCCTCGGCGACGAGGGCAGCCTGCGCGGCGCTGGCACGTTCCGCCGCCGTGGGCTCCGCCTCGCCCTCCACCACCGCCTCGACCCGCCACTCGGCGCCGGTGAGCGCGTGGAGCCGTTCGCGGAGCCGCGCCGCCAGATTGGCGCCGGCGTCGCCCGCCGGCTGGAAGACCAGACGGCGGTCTGAGAACGATACCACTCGGACGTTGTTGTGCAGCAAGGCCGCCAACGTCGCCTCCCGCCGTTGGGCGGCGAGCGCCACCAACTCCTCGAAGCTGGAGACCTCGCTCGCCGCGGCCGCCGGCGGGGCCGGAGCCGGTACCGATTCCATCTTCCGCGCGGGTGCCACGGCGCTCGACGCGGGCGCGGCGGCGCCCGGGCTCGGTGTCGCCGCGGCAACGGGCGCCGCGCCGGGGGCCGGGCTTGGTGTAGCCACTGGCGCGGGCGCCGCGCCGGGCGCCGTCGACAGCTCCTTGATCAGCTCCGCCGGCGAGGGCAGATCGGCGCCGTAGGCGAGCCGGACCAAGACCATCTCGGTCGCCGAAATCGCCACCGGCGCTTGGCCCACCTCGCCCACGCCCTTCAGCAGCATCTGCCAGGTCCGCGCCAGCACCGGCATCGACAGCTGGTCCGCCAGCGCGCGGCCCCGAGTCCGCTCCAGCTCCGCCGTGCCGGGCGCCGCCTCGGCGCCCGGAACCACCTTGAGGCGGGTCAGCAGATGGGTCAGCTCCAGCAGGTCCTGCAAGACCACGAGCGGGTCGACGCCGAGATCGTAAAGCGCGCGAAGCGCCGCCAGCGCGCCGGCGATGTCGCCCGCCATGGTGATCTCGAAGAGCTCGAAGACCCGGCCGCGATCGGCCAGGCCGAGCATCTCGCGCACCTGATCGGCCGTCACCCGGCCGTGGCCGTGGGCGATCGCCTGGTCGAGCAGCGAGAGGCCGTCGCGGACCGAGCCGTCGCCGGCCTGGGCCAGCAGGGCCAGCGCGTCCGCCTCGATTTCGGCGCCTTCCTGCCCTGCGATCCCGGCGAGATGGCTCGACAGCACCTCGGCCTCGATCCGGCGCAGATCGAACCGCTGGCAGCGCGACAGCACGGTGATGGGGATCTTGCGCACCTCGGTCGTCGCGAAGATGAAGACGACGCCGGGCGGCGGCTCCTCCAGCGTCTTCAATAGCGCGTTGAAGGCGGGGCGCGAGAGCATGTGGACTTCGTCGATGATATAGATCTTGTTGCGCGCGCTCGCCGGCAGGTAGCGGACGCCGTCCAGCAGCTCGCGGATGTTGTCGATGCCGGTGTGGCTGGCCGCGTCCATTTCCAGGACGTCGACATGGCGCGATTCGGCGATGGCGATGCAGGGCTCGCAGACGCCGCAAGGCCGAATCGTCGGCCCGCCCGCGCCATCGGGGCCGATGCAATTGAGTGCCCGGGCGATCAGGCGGGCCGTTGTCGTCTTGCCGACGCCGCGCACCCCGGTCAGCACGAAGGCATGCGCGATCCGCTCCCGCTCCATCGCGTTGGACAGCGTGCGGACCATCGCCTCTTGACCGATCAGCGCATCGAAGGTCTGGGGTCGGTACTTGCGGGCGAGCACCTGGTAGGGCGCCGCCTGGCCTACCGCTTCCCTAGTCGTGTCGTTCATCGGCGCCCGCGTGCTCTTCCGAGGGACGCGCCTCCGAGGGACGCACTCGTCGGGGCCTCGGGGGAGGCGCCGGCCGGCGAGGCACCGCCAGGGGGCGCGAAGGTGGGAGATTGGCTCAGGCGACCCGAACCGGTCTCGTTACGGCTGCTTCCTCTCGGACCTGACCGGATTGGCGAGTGGTCCGTCCACCGCCAACCTCCCGACGCCAATATAGCAACATTGGCGAGCGGCGAAACAGGCCGGCGGAGGGAAATCCGAAACCCGTCGGCGGCTTTTGGCCGCATCACCGACGCTCTCCCCCGATCCTCTCCCCGGGCCGAACCACCCGAGCGCGCCGGCCGGGCCAGGCAGCGCGCGCGGCGCCTCAAGCCCCGGCGTAGTCGTCGATCGCCCGGGCCATGCGGATATCCAACTCGCCGAGCCCGCCGGCATCGTGGGTCGTCAGCGTGACTTCCACCCGGTTGTAAACGTTGGACCACTCGGGATGGTGGTCCATCCGTTCGGCCAGCATCGCCACCCGGGTCATGAAGCCGAAGGCGGCGTTGAAGTCGGCGAAAACGAGGCTCTTCACGATCGCGTCGCGCCCCTCCACTTCGCGCCAGCCGTCGAGACCGCCGAGCGCCTCGGCCCGGGCGTCCCCACTCAGTTTTTCCGCCATGTTCGATATTCCACCTCCCTGTCGCTCGAGCCGATCTTATAACGTCGCCCGCCCGCGCGGAATTGCCCGACCGCCCGGTTTCGGCGGCCTTGGCGGCGGTGGCGGCGGGGATTAAGCTCCAGGCATGAAAGAGCGGTGGGAGCTGGCGCCGAGCCTGGCGGACATCGAGGCGCTGGCGCGGGGCGCGCTGGCGACGATTCCGGCCGAGTTCGGCCGATGGCTCCGCTCGGTGCCGATCCGGGTCGAGGAGTTCGCCGACGACGAGACCCTGGCGGACTTGGGCATCGCCGATCCCTTCGAGTTGATGGGGCTCTATCGCGGCGTCACGATGAGCGGGCGGGATGGCGGGTCGGCAAGCGCCGACATCGACATGATCTTTCTCTATCGCCGCCCGATCCTGGATTACTGGTGCGACGGGGCTTCGAGCCTGGGCCATGTCGTGCGCCATGTGCTGATCCACGAGGTCGGTCATCATTTCGGCCTCTCGGACGCCGACATGGAGCAAATCGAAGGCGGTTTGTGACCACCCGTCCCGGCTTCGGGGCTTTCGAGTCAGACTCCCGGCGGCACCGGCTCGGAGTTCGCCAGAGGATAGTCCGCCTCGATCCGGTAGTGGGCGCGCTCGCGGCCGCGGTGGCTGGATATCAGCGCGAAGCGATCGGCGCGGAAGGGCGCCACGGCGAGGCCGCCATGGGCTTCCATGAAGGGCGCGAGGCGGGCCGGCGCCACCCCCTTCATCCGGGCGAGCGTGACGTGGGAATGATAACGCCGGCCCTCGCGCGGTTGGCCGAGGCGGGCGAGCAGGTTTTCGATCGATGCCTGCAGCGCCATCAGCTCCGCCGAGGCGCGGACTCCGACCCAGAGCACCCGCGCCCGGCGGCGATCGCCGAACTGGCCGACCTCGGCGAATTCGATCTCGAAGGCCTCGGACTCGATCGTCTCCAGCCCCTCGGCGATGTCGATGAAGCGCGCCTCGTCGACCTCGCCCAGGAAACGGAGCGTCAGGTGCATGTTCTCGGGCGGTGTCCACCGCGCCCCCGGCACCCCGCCGGCGAGCAGCGAGAGGCGCAGGCGGACCTCCGCCGGCAACGGCAGGGCGACGAAGAGCCTCGGCATGCGGCACCCTCTCGACGATTCGGCCGCAGCATAGCGCCCCCGCCCGCTCGGTTCTCCTCACCCCTCCGAGCGGCTATGCTGAGAGCGGAGCGGCGAGGACAGGTGCGATGGCCGATTTCGCGACCGCGATTCGCTTCCCGCCGCCAACCGAGCTCGAGGAATGCCGTCATGACCGAACGACCCCGCGCCTCCCAGGCGCTCGCCCGTTTCACCGTCCTCGACCTGACCCGGGCCCGCGCCGGGCCGACCGCCGCCCGCCAGCTCGCCGATTGGGGTGGCGACGTGATCAAGATCGAGATGCCGGAGAGCTCGACCGGCGCCGGCGCGCTGGGCGGCCCCCGGCACGGGCCGGACTTCCAGAACCTGCACCGCAACAAGCGCTCGCTGACGCTGAACCTCAAGCAGGACGCGGGCCGCGAGGTCTTCATGAAGCTGGTGGCCGGCGCCGACGTGGTGGTCGAGAATTACCGGCCCGAGGTCAAGCATCGCCTCGCCATCGACTTTGAAGCCTGCCGCGCGGTGAACCCTGCCATCGTCTACGGCTCGATCTCCGGCTTCGGCCAGGACGGGCCCTACGCGAAACGGCCCGGCGTCGATCAGATCGCCCAAGGCATGGGCGGCCTGATGTCGATCACCGGGGCGCCGGGCGGGGGGCCGATGCGGGTCGGCATCCCGATCGCCGATCTCTGCGCCGGCTTGCTCTTGGCGCACGGCATCCTGGTGGCGCTCCTGGAGCGGGAGGTCTCGGGCGAGGGGCAGTGGGTGCAGAGCTCGCTTCTGCAGGCGCAGATCTTCATGCTGGATTTCCAGGCCGCGCGCTGGACCATGACCGGGGAGATCGCGCCGCAAGCCGGCAACGACCATCCGACCGGCATCCCGACCGGCGTGTTCGAGACCGCCGACGGCCCCATCAATATCGCCGCCGCCGGCCAGGTGATCTTCGAGCGCTTCGCGCACGCGCTCGGCAAGCCGGAATGGATCGAGGATCCCGACTACGCCAGCCGCGAGGCGCGCTCGAACAATCGCCGCCAGATGAACGCGGCGATCGAGGAGGTGACCCGGACCGACGCCGGCGCCGCTTGGATCGACAAGCTGAACGCCGCCGGCGTGCCCTGCGGGCCGATCAACGATATCCGGCAGACCTTCGAGGACCGCCAAGTCGAGCACCTGGGCATCGCCGAGACGGTGGAATCCCCCGCGATCGGGCCGATCGACCTGGTCGGCCAAGGCGTCCGGCTCTCCCGAACGGCAAGCCGGATCGCCAATCCGGCGCCGGAATGCGGCGAGCACACGGGCGAGATCCTGGCCGCGCTCGGTTACGACCAGGCGGCGGTGGCGGCGCTCCGCGCCCGCCAGGTCGTCTGATCCGGCGCCCGGGAGCGGCGCCATGGAGGCATCGCATCCGCTCGACGGCATCCTCGTGGTGGAGATCACCACGACGATCGCCGGCCCCTATGCGACCAAGATCCTCCAGGACCTCGGCGCGAGAGTCCTGAAGATCGAGAGCCGCAAGGGCGGCGATCCGTTTCGCAATATCGGTGGTCCTCGCCTCGGTGACGCGCCGACGGCGTTCCGTTGGCTGAACGGCGGCAAGGCCTCGATCACCGCCGACTTTTCCGACGGCGACGACGTGGCCGCCGTGCGCCGGCTGGCGCTCGAGGACGCAGACGTGGTGTTGCAGAACATGCGGCCCGGCGCCGCCGACCGGCTGGGCCTCGGCGCCGAGGGCTTGCGAGCGGCCAATCCCAGGCTGGTCTATTGCAACCTCGGCGCCTACGGCGGCCGGGGGCCGCTCGCCCACCTGCCCGGCTACGATCCCCTGATGCAGGCCTTCGGCGGCATCGTCGCGACCACCGGCAGCGAGGCGGCGCCGGCCCGCGTCGGGGTCTCCCTGATCGACATGGGAACGGCGATGTGGGCGGTGATCGGCATTACCTCGGCGCTGCGCCGCCGCGAGCTCGACGGCGTCGGCGCGGTGGTCGACGCGGCGCTGTTCGAGACCACGTTGGCCCTGATGGGGATCCCCATCGCCAACTACGAGGCGGGCGGCGTCGTGCCGAAACGGACCGGCCTCAAGGGCCCGATCGTGGTGCCGAACCGCGACTTCCCGACGGCCGACGGCCTGCTGGTGATCGCCGTCGTCTCGGACCCGCAGTTCGCCCGCCTGGCGCGGGCGATCGGCCGGCCCGAGCTCGCCGACGACGCCCGCTTCGCCACCGCGCCGGCGCGGCTGGAGAACGAGGACGCGCTTATCGAGGCGATGAACGCGGCGCTTCGCACGCGAGGCCGGGCGGAATGGACTCAGGCGCTCGATGCGGCCGACGTGCCAAACTCCCCGGTGCACGGGCTGGCGGAAGTGGTGGCGCATCCCCAAACCGAGGCGAGCGAGCTGCTGCGGCCGAGTGGCGAGGGCTCCGCCCGCCTGGTCGGCCTCCCCCTCCGCCTCGACGGCACCCGGCCCTCGGGCGACGGTCCGGTGCCGGCGCTCGGCGCCGACGACAGCCTGCTCGAGCCCTATCGCGGGGGCTGAGTGAGGCGGTTTCCGCCGACGCCGTTGCGCATGGCATGTCGTGGCATTAGGCCCGGGTCGACGGATGCCCGCGGTTCCACGGCGCCTGGCATCGGGGGTGGTTTCTCCGTGGAACCGGCGTGGCCGGGAGGGGGATTGATAGCCAATTTCGCCCTCTTTGGCTTTGCGAGTATTTTCGCGCTCTCTCAATCATCCGACACCGGTAGTTCGGTGACCTATCGAAAGCGGATGGTCAGTAGGTATGCTAAACTGGGCAGGTCGGGACACGGGGAAGAAAATGATAGAAATCAACACCGAGCATCTTTTCCAAATGGCGATCCAAGTACCGGCGGAAGAGACGCGGGAAATCGGTGACACGCCTTGGGGCCGGAGGATAATCGTCAAGGTCACGGGCGGCGAGTTCGAGGGGCCGAGGCTCAAGGGCATCGTACTTGAAGGTGATGATTGGTTGCTGCTGCGGCCGGACGGCGTTGTGCAGCTCGATTGTCGGATGAACTTAGAGACCGACGACGGTCACGCCATCTGCATCACCTATCGTGGGTTTCGTCATGGTCCGGCGGAAGTCATCGAACGGATAAGCCGTGGAGAGGAGGTTAATGCCTCTGAATATTATCATCGGGTCGTGCCCTTCTTTGAGACGGCGTCCGAAAAATATGCTTGGCTGAATAGTGCCATTTGCGTTTCTGCCGGACACAAGCGGCCCTGGGGCGGCGCCTATTCGGTTCACCAAGTTCTTTAACGACCGTCCGCCGATAATTGGCGACTTTCACCCGCTATGGGCAAGACGGGCGCTCGACTGGAAAGAGGGAACGACTGTCATGAGTAACGAAGAAAATAGGGGGCCTCAAACTCGCCGCGTGCTTGACGCATATTTTCGCGGCTTTAACGCCAAGAACATATCGCTCATGCCGGTTGGAGAGAATGTTTATTTCAAACCGCCGGTAAAATCCGAGCCGGTGGTTGGATTAGAATCCTTTCGCCCTTTCCTGGAGCAGGCGTTCTCAAAATTCGATCGGATCGTCGTTCAACGCACGATCGTCGAAGGTGAATTCGCGTGTGTGATGTTGGACTATCATGTACCCGGCATACCGCCGATACCGATGGTCGACTGTTTCCGTGTGGTCGATGGAAAGGTGGTGGAAATTCTTCCCTACTTCGATACCAAATTGCTGCCCGAGTGATGTGGTTGGGTAGCCATCGCTAATATTACGCCCGGTGCTGGGGGGACCGACGTAATCGGTCAAATGACGGACGGTGGCGGGCCGGTGGGCGAGGCTCGGCGTCAACGACGGCCTGCTCGATCCCTATCGCGGGGGCGAGTGAGGCGGCTTCCGCCGACGCCGTGGCGCATGGCGCGCCGTCTCGCGAAAGAAATCCCGCTCATCGCCCGTGGCGCCCCGGTGGGCGACCCGCTCGAAGGCGCCGTTTCGGTCAGACACCGAGATCGCGCGACGCCTATTCGGCCCCGCTTCGCTTCAGGATCTCCTCCGGCGTGGCGGAGACGACTTCGGCGTAGCGCGGGACGAAGCCGCCCGCCTCGATGTGCTGGATGAAATCGGGCCGCAATTCCTCCGCCAGGATCTTGCGGATGCGCGCGTGCTCCTCGATGTCGGACCACTCGGCGATCAGGTAGAACCGCCCCGGGTCCGCCGTGTCGCGGCAGAGCACGCCGTCCTTCACCTGCGCGGCGGACTTGTGCATCGGGTTCTCGTCGGAATAGTCGAACGCCTCGAAGCGGCGGACGAATTCCGCCTCGTGGCCGGGTTTCACCCGAAAATCGTAAATGTGGAGATAGTTGCCGGTCTTGGCCAATGGTTCCATCACCATGTCGATCCCTCCCTTGCAGGCTTCATCGTGCCCCGAGGGGCGTCGGGCGAGTATAGCTTCTCGGGCGTCTGGGAAGGCATACTAGGCACCTATCCCGCGCCCAGGAGGCCGCCATGAGCTCGCTTTCCAATTCCTACCTCTGGCCGGAGGCCGGCCTCTCGGAGATTCCCGACTGGGTCTATACCGACCCCCGGATCTATGAGCGCGAGGTCGAGCGGATCTTCCACGAGCGGACCTGGAACTATGTCGCGCTGGAGGCGGAGATTCCGCAAGAGGGGGACTTCGCCCGCAGCCATGTCGGCCCGACTCCGGTGGTCGTGGCCCGCGACGGCGAGGGCGAGGTCAATGTCTTCCTCAACCGCTGCAGCCACCGGGCGAGCGAATTTTGCCGCGAGCAGGGGGGCAACGCCAAGACCCTGATCTGCCCCTATCACCAATGGACCTACGACCTGGGGGGCAATCTCGTCGGCGTCCCCTTCCGTCGAGGATTGAACGGCCGGGGCGGCCTGCCGAAGGACTTCGACCTCGCCGCCAACGGCCCCCGCCGGCTGGCCGTCACCACGCGCGGCGGCGTCGTCTTCGCCTCCTTCGCCGAGGACACGGCCCCGCTGGAAGCGTATCTGGGCGAGACCATGCTGGCCGAGTTCGATGCGACCTTCGACGGCCGCCCGCTCGAGCTTCTCGGCTACTATCGCAACACCGTGCCGGCCAACTGGAAGCTCTATCACGAGAACCTGAAGGACCCCTATCACGCGACCCTGCTGCACAGCTTCCTGGTCACCTTCGGCCTCTTCGTCGCCGGCAACCGCACGGCGGTAATGACCGACCCCAGTGGTCTACATGGCGCGCTCGCCTCCGCCAAGCGGGAGGGCGTGAGCCACGTCTCCGACGAGGCGCGGGGTGAAATGCGCGCCTTCCACGCGGATTTCCGGCTCGAGGCGCCGGAAATAATGGACTTTGTCGAGGAGTTCGATTCGCCCTGGTCGGTGACCATGCGGACGATCTGGCCGAACCTGATCGTGCAGCGCGAGATGAACACGCTCGGCGTCCGCCAGATCGTGCCGCGCGGCCCGCACGAGTTCGCCATGCACTGGACCATGTTCGGCTTCCAGGGCGACGACGACGCGATGCGCCGTCACCGCCTGCGCCAAGGCAACCTGATGGGCCCGGCCGGTTTCCTCGGCATGGAGGACAACGAGGCGATGAAGTTCGTGCAGGACGGCATGAAGCGCTCGCTGCCGGGCGGGCACGTGGTGGCGATGGAGCCGGAAATCGAGGCGGGCGGCACCGATTGCGTGATCTCGGAGGCGGCGATCCGCGCGATGTACAAGAGCTGGCGCGAGATCATGGGCATCGGCCAAGCCGGCGAGACTCGCCCATGAGCGAGAGGCCAAGGGAACGTCGACTCTCGGCGGTCGAGCGCTTCAACGTCGACTACGCCCGCGTGCTCGACGAGGGAGAGCTCGGCGCTTGGCCTGCCTTCTTCACCGAGGACGCGCTCTACGTCGTCACCGCGCGCGAGAACTTCGATTCCGACCTCCCCGTCGGCCTGATTTATTGCGAAGGGCGGGCAATGATGAAGGATCGCGCCTTCGCGCTGCTCAACACGACGATGTTCGCGCCGCGCTATCTCCGCCATTTCGTCACCAACGTCTGGGTGGGCCAGGGCGAGGCCGCGGAATTCGAAGCCGGCGCCAACTACTTGCTGACCCAGGTGCTGGCGGACGAGCCCACCGCCACCATCCATCAGGTCGGCCGCTATATCGATAGCTTCGTCGAGCGCGACGGCGGCCTGCTGTTGGGAAAGCGGATTTGCGTCTACGACGACGCCCTCATCGACAACGCCCTGGTGCTGCCGGTCTGAGCGGTATCAGCTCCGCCAGAGCCATTTCCGAACGGATGGAACCGGTGCGGTTCCATCCGCTCGGAAATTTCTCTAGTTTTGGAGAAGGATTAGCCAGTGCTGGTAATCAGTGGAACTAGACGTTAGTCCTTGGCGTAAGTATCAGCCGCTTGACTATCGAATTCGATCATCACGCAAGGTTCATCTCCAACGACTTGAGCCTGGTGGCCGGGCTTAACTTCGTATACGTCACCTGGACTCACTGTGACTTCGCTTCCATCTTCATGTTGAATCAACAATTGACCCGATTGCACCACTCCGAGATGGTGATGCTGACAGCTGTCCGTGCCGGCGACGGGCGCGATACATTCAGACCATACCCACCCTGGCTGAGCGGTCATCCGTGCAACCTTGGTAGATCCAACCTTGCCTATCCGGTTATCACCCACACCCACTATATGTAGTGTGCACCCATTTTCCTGAGTAAAGCTCGGTGCAGGTCGAAGCGGAGATATCTCCGGCGATGCCGAGCAGGGACTCGGACGGCATTGTAGCGCCTTTTAGGCGACACTTTAGCGTGGTGGAAATCCTAATCATTGAGTCGGATTTGGCAAAACGCCACGTTGCATAAAGGACCGTCACTTCATTGAAATTTATCTGAAATCGGAGGTGAACGACACCGATGGAATATTCCAGGAAATCAGAGCTTCATTGAATTGTAGGATTCGAGTGCCGGATTATTCACAAATAGCTCTGTGAACTGGTTTTCAAGTTCGCTCAATACGTCATATGAAGTAAACGGATTGAGGATCACGTTCTTGCGTGTCGCTTCGTCTTCGCTGCGACTCAAAACGCGCAGGAGACTAACAGGCGCGGACGGGTTCTTCGCAACGATTCGTGCCAGCGCGTCGCTTTCTTCGACTAGTGCCGTCAATCGCTCAGACGATGTCGTTTCATCAGCAGCTTCCCGTCTGGCCGTGGGTTTCTTCGTTTTTCCCTTGGTCGCCACCGTTCCGTCCCCCGATGTTAAGTACGTGACGTGAATTAAACTCCGGTTCGGTTTTCAGAACAATCAAGAATTAGCCGGATCGCCTCCTCAATGCGCCTGCGCCGGCCCTTGCCTGCAGTCCAAGGAGACACACTACATATAGTGGGTGTGGGTGATAACCGGATAGGCAAGGATCCAACCTCGACGATTTCCACAGTTGTTTTTTCCCGGCGCCGCACTTCATCCGGTGATGAAAAATCAATATTATTAACTCCTGCACTCATAGAAAATCTCCCCTTGGCTCATTTGAGAAAACAGCTACACGACAATGATACTACCACCTGACCGACCTGTCTACTCGACCGCTAGCCCTCTGTCGCTAGCCCTCGGCGCGCTCTCGTCGAACCTCAGTAGCTCGGCTTCAGTTTCAGATAGCGGCGGCGATCGCGCGAGGGCACGACGATCTCGACCGGCTCGCCACCGCGCCAGAGCAGCAGGGGGATCTCGGTTCCCGCCGGCCCCAGCGACCAGATCCGCCGGTACATGTCCGCCATGTCGGCGACCGGCCGGCCGTCGACCCCGAGCACCACGTCGCCGGCGCGAATGCCGGCGCCGCGCGCCGGCCCCTCGCCCGCCACCCGCGTCACCAGGATTCGCCCCATCGCCTCGGTCGTGAACATGCCGAGCCAGGGCCGCGCCGGGCGCGGCTCCCAATCCTTGGTGATCAGGTCGGCGAGGATCGGCTTCAGGAGGTCGATCGGCACGAACATGTTGCCGGGTAGCGGCTCCGCCCCCGGCCGCGCGTTCGCCACCATCAACGAGCCGATGCCGACCAGTCGGCCCGCCGCGTCCACCAGGGCGGCGCCGGCCCAATCGCGATAGGGCGGCGCGGTGAAGATTGCGTTTTCCAGCAGGTATTCCCAATAACCGGCGAAGACCCGGCGCGAGACGACGAAGACGCCGCTCGCCGCATCCGCGCCGCCGTGGCCGACTGCCAATGCCGGCGTGGCGGCTTCGAGCGCGCTCGAATCGCCGAGGCGCATCGCCGTCGCCTGGATCGCCCCCTCCGCCTGGAGAAGGCCGAAGCCCGTGGCCCCGTCATAGGCCACGATCTCCGCCGCGACGCGCGTGCCGGCCGAATCGACCACCGCGACCGCGCTCGCCTCCAGGATCAGGTAGCCGATGGTCAGGATCAGGCCGTTATCGTCGATCACCACGCCATGGCCCGAGCGCTTGCGCCCGAGGGCTTTGGCGGTCCGCGCCGCCCCGGGGATCTCGGCTTCGACCCGCACCATCGATGTGAGCGTCCGCGCCAGATCGAAGGGCGGTTCGGCGGCGAGGCCGGGCGATGCGGGAAGCAGCAAGAGGACGAGCGGCAGCCAGCGCCAGTGGAGCCAACTGTTTCTCGTCGTCTGCATCGAAACAGCTTAGAACACGACGCCGCCGGGCGCAAAGTACGATCGCGCGAGGGCGGTGCCCGCGATCAACTATTTGGTGGTGGCGACGAAGACACCGTCCCAGTCCGGGCCCGGTGGGTTTTCCTGGTAATATTCGATCCGCTCGTCGTAGAGGTCGTAAAGCTGGCCCAGGCTCTCGTCGAGGGCTCGGCATTCGCCGGCCAGCGCGCGGGCAGCGGCCCAGTCTTGCTCCCGGTAGGTGGCGAGCATTCGCCCGTGCGTTTCGGTGAGCGTGGCGAAGGCCGGATCGTCCAGCATTCGCTTTCGGCCCATCAGCGCGAACACCCGGACCGCCTCGATCTTGCCCTTGACCGCGATCAAGTCGAGCTCCAGCGTCGCGAATTCCGGCGCCGCCAAGCGGGTATCCTCGCCGATGACGATGCCGACGCCATAGGTCTTCGACTGACCCTCGAGGCGGGAAGCCGTGTTGACCGCGTCGCCCAGCACCGAATAGTCGAAACGCTGTTGAGAGCCCATATTGCCGACCACGCAGTGGCCGGTGTTGAGGCCGATGCCGATGTTCAGGGTCAGCGGCTCTTCGTCCTCGCCCGCCTCCTCGACGAACTGCGCGTTCAAGCTCCGGAGTTCCTCGAGCATGGCGAGGGCGGAATCGCAAGCGTGACGCGCGTGTTTCAAATCATCCAGGGGCGCGTTCCAGAACGCCATGACGCAGTCGCCCATGTATTTGTCGATGGTGCCGTCGCGGGCCATGATCGCGTCGGTCATCGGCGTGAGGAACCGGTTGATCAGCCAAGTGAGGCCTTGAGGATCGGTCTTAAAGCGCTCCGCGATCGAGGTGAAATCGCGGACATCGCAGAACAGGAAAGTCATCTCCTTCATCTCGCCGCCGAGCGCCAGCTTGCTCGGATCCTGGGCCACCAGCTCCACCATCGCCGGCGAGAGATACTGCTGGAAGGCGCCGCGCACCGCGCGCTTTTCCGCCTCGGTGTCCAGATAACCGACGATGGTCGAGGCGCCGTAGACCCCGACGATGGTGATCGAGGGATAGAGCGGATCGAACAGCCAGAGATATTCCGAATACGCGATCCAGGAGCCGCCCACCGCCAATGCCACCGCGCCGAAACCGATCGCCGCGCCGAGCGCGGCACCGAATCGCGGCGTGAACATGACGAGAAGCAGTCCCAGCATCGTGATGAAGCCCAGCTCCGCGCCGAAGGCGAAGTCCGGGCGCCTCAGGAAGTGGCCGAGCAGCATCTGTTCCGCCGCCTGCGCGTGAATCTCAACCCCGGGCGAGGTCAGGTTCAGCGGCGTCGAGCGAAGATCCTTGAGGCCGGCGGCGCTGGTGCCGAAGAACAGAATGTGCCCCTCGACGAGCTTGGAGTCGAAATCGGCTTCCAAAATTTTCCAGGCGGGGATATATCGCTCCGCCACGTAGTCGGTGTAGTGCATTCAGATCCCGCCGCGCTCGTCCACCGGCACCTCGATCCGCCCGATCTTGACATGATTGAGACCGGTATTCTCGCCGAAGCTCTCTTCCTTGTTGGCGCCCGACGCCTTCAGGATATAGGTTCGGGCGCCTTGATAGAGCCGAACCGCCTCGGCCGAAAGCGAGGGATAAATATCCTCGCCAAGCCTCAACATGGTCGGAATTCGGCGAACGATGCTGTCCGCCTCCGGCACCATGTTGAAGCTTCCGAGACCGCTCGCCGCCCGCTCGATCTCCGGCAGGTTGGGCGCGCTGGTTCTGAAGCCGTCGATAAAGCCGCGGGGATCGTCGCCGGCCACCGCGATGCCGAACTTGCGACCCTTGATCGGCGTGCGATCCGGGCCATCCGT
Organism: Alphaproteobacteria bacterium; assembly: GCA_965225945.1. Classification (GTDB taxonomy): domain Bacteria; phylum Pseudomonadota; class Alphaproteobacteria; genus JASLMY01. The sequence goes on from CBDDBZ010000026.1 coordinate 130,014, forward strand.
GGTGAAGGCGTATCCGGCGACGACGCCATGTCGTTTGGAAAGTTTTCCAACTTGTTTGATCACGTCGACGAAGACGGCATCATTGTCGGGGACCGATTCCAGGATCGAGCGAGCGAATTCCCGATAGTCGGCCGGAAGCTCCTCGAGCTTCAGCTCTCGTTGCCCCAGCCAAACGGGCAAGACCTGGCTCGGCGAGGTTCGGTCCGCCTCCGCGAAGACGATGTCGAAGGCCACGACCTGCGTTCCCGCTTCGAACAGGGTGGTCAACATCCGGGCCAACGTTCTGCGTGGCCAGGGCCATTGTCCGAAGCGCAACAAGCTGTCTTCGTCGATGTCGATGATCTTCACCGGCACCGGGATATAGGGACGTGGCTTCGTCTGCTGATAGAGATCGTAGACCTTGTACTGCATCGCCTGCAAAAATGGGGGATTGGCGACGTAGAGCCACATTCCCGCCAGCAGCATGATGGTCGGGACGACGTAGACCATGCGGCGGCGAACCGTCCGCGCGGCGGCCTTGATGACGTCGGCGATGCTCGGCCAGCCATGCGCGTCGGGGCTCGCGTCGGGGCGAGGAATTCGCGCGTTGTCGGCAATCGTGGTCATGCGGTCGGTTCGTCCATTGCCTCCCGTCGAGGCGTCAGAATAGTCCAGGCTGGCCCCGAGCGCGACCAGTAAGGACTACGCGCTCTCGACCACGCGGTAGCGCGCTGCTTCCCGCGCCAGGCGCTCGAGGTTTTCCTCGCTATAGGCGACATAGTCGACGTCGAGTGCCAGGCGCGTCTCCGAAACCACGCTCCAGAGCGCTTCGCGCAACAGCGAGGCCACCTTCATCGCCCCGAATCGCCGCCGCATCGGCTGGTCCGCCGCCGTGCCGTGGTAGAGCCGCAAGAGTTCGTTCTCGCCTGCGTCGTCGAGCTCGTTGTTGGTCGCCAAATTGGCGAGATCGAAGAGGGCGTCGTTCCAACCGCCGTATTCCCAGTCGATCAGCCAAAGCCGCCGGCCGTCGTCGAGCAGGTTCGCCGCCACCAGGTCGTTGTGGCAGAACACCGGCAGCATCGGCCCGAACGCCGCCGCCAACGCCTCGTTGAGCCGAGCGAACTCGTCGAGCCGGTGCGCCAGCCGACAACCGTCCTCTTTCAGGATACGCAGGTAGCGCCGGATCGCTTGAAAAACCCAGAAGCAGGGCCCCGGCACGTCGAGATGGCGTGGCAGCTCCCGGTGACAGCGCCGAACCAGGTCGACGATCCGAGCCATCGTCGCCGACGCCCGAACGTCCGCCGCCTGGTAGGTCCGGGCGCCGGCGACATAGGCCAGAACCAAGACCCCCGGCTCGCGATGCAGGACCTCGGGCGAGAGGCCGGCGGCATGCGCCGCGCGGCTCACCGTTACCTCGTTGAAGCGCCACACGGCGTGCGCCGGGACGTCGCCGCCGATCCGCACCACATGGCGCCGACCGGCGTCCAGCACCGTGAAATTGCGGTTGGAGAGGCCGCCGCCCAACGGTTCCGGCGCGACCGGTCCGCGCCAATACTCCAGATCGCGGGCCCGCGCGAGCGCCGCCTCGTCCATGCCTCACCCCCTCCCCACCGCCAACTCGCGCATAATTCATGCCACGTTTGTCGCCGGCATTGATAGGATGGGGGCGATCATTGGTGACGGCGCGGGAGCGCGAGCGTGAAGCGTTTCTTGAAATGGGGTGGCCTCGGCCTCGGCGGCGTGACTCTGCTCGCGGCCCTGGCGCTCGTGCTCGCGCCGCATTTGCTGCCGGACGGACTGATCGAGGGCGAAGTGGAAGCGGCCTCGCTCGCGGTGACGGGCCGCCCGTTGCAAATCAAGGGCGGGGTCGAATTTTCCCTCCTGCCCCATCCCCAGGTCACCATTCGCGACCTCCGTTTCCCCGGGATCGAGGGCGGCACGCCCGAGATGGCCAGGATCGAGGTGGTGGAAGCGCGGCTCGCTTGGGGTTCCCTCATCTTCGGCGATATCGCCGTCCGCTCGATGCGCGTCGTGGCGCCCGAGGTGACGCTGGAACGCCTCGCCGACGGCCGCGCCAATTGGGAATTCGCGCCGAGCGAAGCGGAATCCCCGGGCGCACCGGGGCCCGAGGGCGGCGGGCCGGCGCTCTCCCTCGATTTGCTCACCATCGAGGGCGGCCGCCTTCGCTATCTCGACGCGACGGCCGGCCACGACCATGAGGTCGAGGACCTCGCGGCGACGATCCGGGCAGAGGATCTGACCGCTGGTCCCTTCGAGATCGAGGGCGCGGGCCGACTGCGTGACCAGCCCCTGAAGTTTCGTCTCGAGACCAGCCGCCTCGCCGCCGACCACCCGCTGCGGCTGGAGCTCGATCTGCAAAAGGGCGAGATGCGCCTGCGTCTCGCGGGCGAGGCGAGCGGCGCCCGCGCCGATGCGCGCTTCAGGCTCGACGTCACGGCGGAGGGAGCCGACCTCGCGCGCGACCTCGCCCTTCTCATGGCCCCGCCCGCCGGTCTTCTCCAAGGCGCCTATTCCCTGAAACTCGAGCTGGAGGGGGACCGCCGCGCGATCGCCGTGTCGGCGATGGAGGCGCGGCTCGGCACGCTGGCCGCCAAGGGAGAGGGCCGCGTGACGTTTGCCCCGGCGCTCGCCGTGGAGGCGCGGCTCGATATCGGCGCCGTGGACCTGGACACCCTGCTGGCGGCCCTCGCCACGGAGGCGATACCCGCCGAGACCACCTCGGCGCCCACGCCCTTCGCGCTCCCGAGCGAGGTGGTGGCGAAGCTCGATCTCGGTATCGAATCGATCCGCTGGCATGGCCGGACCAGCGGGCGGACGCGCCTCGCTGTCGAGCTGGCGGAGGGCCGGCTGAGCGTCTCCGGCGCCGCGTTCGAACCACCCGGCGGCGGCAAGCTCGCCTTTGACCTGGACCTCGCCGCCGAGGCCGGGCGCCCCCGGCTCGACTGGCGGTTGGACGGCGCGCCGGCGGCCCCGCGGGCGTTCCTCGCCTGGCTCGGCGTCGAGGCCGAGGCCCTGCCGCCCGAGGCCGTGGCGAAGCTCGCCATCGCCGCCCGGGGGACCTTGAGCGACCAGGAGGCGCGCATCGCCGACCTGGTGGTGAGGCTCGACGAGACCACGTTTCGCGGCACCGCCGCCGCCGTCTTCACCGGCCGTCCCCGCCTGGAGGCGCGCCTGGAGATCGACGTTATCGACCTCGACCGCTATCTCGCGGCGGCAACCGACTCCTCGGCACCGGCCCAAACCTCGATGCCCGCGACGGGCGAAAACCTTCTGGCGATGCTGGACCGCTTCGACGCGGCACTCGACATCAGCCTCGGCCAGGCTCGCCGGCACGGCCAGACCATCGAGGGCGTCCGCTTCCAGGGCCGCCTGGTTGCGGGCGCCATTCGGGTGGAGACGCTAGAGGTCCGCGACCTCGCCGGCGCCCGCCTGAGCTTCCGGGGCGAGGTCGCCGATCTGGCGAGTGGGACGCCGCGTTTTTCCGTCGACTATTCCATCGAGGTGGCCCAGGCGGGAGCGATATTCGACCTCCTCGATGTCTCGCGTCCGGCGGCGGGGGAGCGGCTGGGGCCGCTGGAGTTGCGGGGCTCGGCCTCGGGCGACGTCTCGTCGGTCACGGTGGACGGCGAGGCGGTGTTGGCCGGCGTGACGGCGAGGCTGGCGGGCGAGGTGGGCCTGGCGGCGGCGCCGGTGGACGTGCGATTGCGGCTGGAGACCCGGGACCCGAGGGCGGCGCTCCGGCTCGCGGGCATCGCGGCGCCGGCCGGTCTCGGCCCCCTGACCGCTTCGCTCAGCGCCAAGGGCAACGCGGAAGCCGCGAAGGTGGCGGGCGAGCTGACCGTGGCGGGCGGCGCGCTGACCCTCGAGGGCGATCTCGCCGGCCTCGGCACGGCACCGCGCGCGGCGCTGACGGTGCGCCTCGATCACCCGAAGCCGACGGCGCTCCTCGGCCTGCTCGGGCTCGACTACCGACCCCGGGCCCCGAAGCGGGTGAGCCCGCTGAGGCTGGCGGCACGGATCGAGGCGAGCGGGGCTGGGATCGTGGCGCGGGAGATCGACCTGAAGCTCGGCACCTCGGCCCTGACGGCGGAGGCGACGGTGACGCTGGGCCCGTTGGAGGCGGATTTGAAGGTACGGGCCAGCCGGCTCGACCTGGACGCGCTGCGCCCGAGGGATGCGGGCAAGGCGCCGAGCGGCGAGGGCGCGTCGGGGGTGGCGAGCGTGCCGGCGGATATGGTGCTGCGGCTGGACTTGGCGGCCGATCGGGTGGACTGGAACGGTGAGCGGATTACCGGCCTGGTGGCGCGGGGCGGTCTGGAGCAGGGTGCCGTCCGGCTCGACCGGTTGGCGGCGGCGCTGCCGGGCGAGACGCAGCTGGCGCTGCAGGGACGCCAGGTGGCCGGCGCCTCGGGCCCGCGCCTCGAGGGGACGGTCGAGCTGACCGCCGGGGCGCCCCGAAGGCTGCTGGCGTGGCTGGGCGTGGCGCCGGCGAAGCTGCCGAAATCACGGCTCACCAAGCTCGCGGTGAAGGGCCGACTGGCGGGGGAGGCGGGCTCGATCTCGATCGAGGATCTGGTGGCGAGGCTCGACGAGACGACGCTCCAGGGCCGGCTCCAGGTGGCCTTCGCCGGCCGGCCCCGGGTCGATCTGGAGCTGTCGCTCGATTCCTTGGACCTCGACGCCTATCTGCCGCCCGCGACGGCGCCGGTGAAGCGCGCGAAGCAGGCGGCGAAAGGCACCGACCAGGCGCCCGGCGCGGCGATCGGCGCGGCGCTGGCCGGGCTGGCGCCGCTGGCGGGCTTCGATGCCGCCATCAAGGCGCGGGCGGGAGAGCTGGTCGCGGCTGGCCAGAGACTGAGCGATGTCGCGATCGATGCGAGTTTGCGCGACGGCACGCTGCGGCTGGAGACGCTTCGGATCGGCGCCGTGGCGGGGGCTTCGCTCGCGATCACGGGCACCGGCGTCGGCCTCGCCCGGGCGCCGGAGGTGGCACTCGACTACGAGCTCACGGCCCCCGAGGGACGGGAACTGGTGGCGCTGCTGGCACCCGACCTCGCGGTCGACGCGATCGGCGCGGTCGCGCTGAAGGGCCGGGTCGGGCTGACCGCGGCGGGGCTCCGGCTGGAGAGCAAGGGCCGGCTCGGCGGGGTGACCACCTCCGTCGAGGCCGCGTTGGGCTTGAGCGCGGGCGCGCCGGTGGCGATCGAGGCGGCGCTTCGCGTCGAGGATGCGGCGCTGACGGCGAAGCGCTTCGGCATCACATTGCCGGCGGACGTGGGCGCGGTGGCGCTCAGCCTGACGGGGGCGGGCACGGCCTCGGAGGCGAAACTCGAGGCGCGCTTCGCCGGGCTCGGCGGCAAGGCCGATTTCACCGGGGCGCTCGGCGGCCTCGACGCGACACCCGGCCTCGCGGGCGAGTTGCGGCTCACCCATCCGAGCCTCAAGGGCCTGCTGCCACCCTGGGTCGCTGCCTATCGCCGAAGGGCGACGGCGGACCCGGGCGCGCTCGCGCTTACGACCCGGCTCGACGTCAATGCCTCGCGGACGCGACTCGACGGTCTGAAAGCCACCCTCGGCGCGCTGGCCTTCAACGCCGGCGCGACCTTCTCGCACGACGGGCGGGCGCCGCACGTGCTCGCCCTGGCGTTCGAGGACGTGGAGGTAGAGCGGCTGTTGGCGCTGCTGCCACCGGCGGAGCCGGAACCGAAGTCCCCAAGCGCGGCGAAGGCGCCGGCGGGCCTGGTGCCGGGCGACCTCACGGCCAAGCTCCGCGTTACCGCCAAATCGCTTCGCTGGCGGGGCCGCAAGTTCACCGCGCTCGATCTGGCGCTCCGGGCCGAGAAGGGTGCGATCCATGTCGACAAGGCCAGCGTCAAACTTCCCGGCAAGGGCCAGACCACGCTCGCCGCCAAGATCGGCGAGGACGCCGGCAGCCTCCGCGTCGCGGGCAATTTAAACCTCGAAACCCGCAATCTCCGACCGCTGCTCACGCTCGCCGAGGTCAAGTTGCCGAAGACGCGCAAGCGACGCTTCGGCCACGTCAAGCTCAAAACGACGTTCGTGGCCAGCGCCGGCGGCGTTCACGCGCGAAAACTGAAGCTCCGGCTGGACGACACTACGATCACCGGTGATTTGAGCGTGGAGCTCGGTGCCCGGCCCTTGATCGTCGCCAGCCTCCACCTCGATCGCCTGGTCGTCGACGACTACCTGCCGGCCAAGGGCAAGGCGCCGGCCGGGAAGACGAAGCAGGATCCGGCCGCCGGGCTGGCGGCGCTCGCTGCCTTCGACGCCCGTCTCGGTCTGGCCTTCGGCAAGCTGGTCCACGAGGGCAGGGCGGTTCGCGACGCGCGGGTGACGGCGGTCCTGGACAAGGGCCGGCTGACCATCAAGAAGCTCACCATCGCCGACGCGGGAAGCGCCCGGATCACGCTCTCGGGCAGCCTCGTCGATCTGGCCACGACTCCCGGGATTGATGCCGATTACCGGCTCGAGACCAAAACCGCGGGCGCCTTCGCCCGGTGGCTCGACCCGAGCCGGGCCAAAGGGCCCGAGATCGGCGCCTTGAAGCTTTCAGGCAAGGCGAGCGGCACGCTGATAGCAATGAAGGCCCAGCTCGACGCCGACCTCGCCGGCGCCACGTTGGCTCTCGACGGCGAATTTGCCCGCGAGAAGGCGGGCCCGCGCTATGCCTTCGACTTCAAGCTCGACGCCGCCAACCCGCTTCCCTTGATGCGCTTCGCCGGCCTCTCCCCGCCCCGGGGCGGACAGGCGCTCGGCGCGGTCCGCGCCCGGGGCAAGATGCGCGGCAATGCCGAATCGATTCGGGTCACAGGCACCGCGAACCTCGCCGGGGCGACGGCGGAGATCGATGGCATGCTGGGCCTCCGCGCCGGGGCCCCCCTCGCCGTCCGCGCCAAGATCGACGCGCCGAAGCCGCAACGCCTGTTGGCGCTCGCCGGCATCGCCGCGCCGGTGAACACCGGGCCGATGCGTCTCGACCTCGTCGCCAAGGGACGGACCGAGGCGGCCACCCTCGACGCCACCATCGAGGTCGCGGGTGGCGTGGCGACGGCCAAGGGCAAGGTCGGCGGACTCGATGCCTCACCGAGCGCCGACCTTCGCCTGACGCTCGACCACCCCGATCCGGTGAACCTGATGAAGACCCTGGGCCTGGTGGCGCCCGGCGCGCGAGCCCCCGCCCCCGTCCGTCACAATTTCTCGGCCCGCCTCGTCGCCAATGCCAAGCGAATCCGCCTCAACGACATCGTCCTCTCCCAAGGCCGGGACCGGCTGGTCGGCAGCCTCACCTATCGAGCCTCGGCGACGCCGCCGCGCCTCAACGCCCGCTTCAAAACCCGACGGTTCGATCTGCGCCCGTTGCTGCCCGATACCTCCAAGTCCAAGCGGGCGAAGCGGGCGAAGCGGGTGTTCCCCGCCGATCCGCTGCCCTGGAAGACACTGCGCGGCCTCGATGGCCAGATCGACGTCGAGGCGGGGCAGCTCCGGGTGCGGGACCTGGCGCTCCGCAATCTGGTGGCCCGCATCACGCTCCGGAACGGCGATCTAGAGGTCAAGCCGCTGCAGGCCCTGGTCGGCGGCGGCTCGGTCAAGGGCTTCATTCGTCTCGCGCCCAAGGCGGGTGGCGAGGGGCTGCTGACGGTCAACCTGAAGGCCCGGCGGGTTGACCTCCGCCAAGTGTTCAAGGAACTCGACATCAAGGAGGAAGTCCGCGGCAAACTGGATGCCGACATCCGCATCCGGGGGCGGGGCGCGTCGGTTGCCCAGATCATGGCCCGCGCCAACGGGCGCACCGAGATGATCGTCGGGCGCGGCCGGATCGACAACCAGCTCATCGATGTGGTCGGCGCCGACCTCGCGCTCGGCAACGTCGGGAGCAGCGAGCCCTACACCACCATCAACTGCGTCGTCAGTCGCTTCCAGATCAAAAGCGGCATCGCCACCGCGACCGACCTCGTCCTGGACACCGACCGCACGACCATCGTCGGCGAGGGCAAGGTCAATCTCCGCAACGAGCGCCTCGACTTCGGCATGGATATGACACCGAAGAGCGGCGCGGGCGTCGAGGGCACCGGTCGGACGACCTGGCAAAACGCCACGTTGCATAAAGGACCGTCACTTCATTGAAATTTATCTGAAATCGGAGGTGAACGACACCAGCTTCCTGGGCCAGTAAACGGATTGAGGATCACGTTCTTGCGTGTCGCTTCGTCTTCTGGTCAAAGCCGTACGTGACGTCTGCGGCTGATCAAGGGACGACCTTCAGCCTGGGCCAGCTGGTCAAGCCGTTCCGGCTGATCGGCACGCTCGCCAATCCCAAGGTCGGGCTCGACCCCGTGAAGAGCGGCCTAGCCCTCGGCAAGGCGATCGGCGGGACGATGCTGTTCGGCCCCGCCGGCATCGCGGCGGTGCTGGTCGGCGGCGATACCGGAAGCGCCGAGAACCCTTGCCTCGCCGCGATCGACCAGGCGGCGAAAGGCGTCGCGGCGCCGTCCAGTCAGGGCGATGGCGGCAGCGCCGTCGAGCGCGCGACAGGGACGGTCGAGGACACGGTCAAGGGCCTCGGCAAGGCGATCGAAGGTCTGTTCAAGCGCTAGGCGCCAGCGCTTGCCGCTGGGGCGAGGAGGGGCCAGGATGGCGCCGGCGCGGCCCGCCTTGCCGCGCGCGGGAGTGGTGAATGACGGACGAAGTGGCGCTGGAGACCGATGTCGTCGTCGTCGGCTCGGGGGGCGCCGGCATGTATGCGGCGTTGGTCGCGGCCCGTGACGGGGCCGATGTGCTGTTGCTGGACCGCAGCCTGATCGGGCGCGGCGGCGCCACGGTGATGGCGCAAATGACCGTCGCCGCGGCCATCGGTCATGCCGAGCCCGACGATTGGCGGGCCCATCTTGCCGACACGCTCGCCGCCGGGCGCGGCCTCAACAACGAGGTGCTGGCCCGCGTGCTCTGCGAGGAGGCGCCGGACCGCATCCTGGAGATGGCCGAGTGGCATGTCGGTTGGGCGCGCGACGGCGAGGGCATCGCCCAGGCGATGGCGCCGGGCCACTCCGCGCGACGTTGCGTCTATGTCGATTTTCTCGACACCGGGCCCGCCGTCTCGCGCACCTTGAGAGCACGGCTCGCCCGCGCCGAGGGCGTCCGGCGGCTGAGCGACTTGGTGGCGAGGGACATCGTGGTCGACCGGGCTCGCACCGTCGGCATCGTCGCCCACCATCTCATCAGCGGCCGCGCCGTCGCGGTTGCCGCCGGCGCGGTGGTGCTGGCGACCGGCGGTCTCACCCGGCTCTACGCGCGCAACAGCGCGTCGGCCAACATGGGAGGCGACGGCTTCGCGCTGGCGCTCAAGGCCGGCGCCTCCCTGGTCGACATGGAGTTCGTGCAGTTCTTCCCGATCGGCCACCTGGCGCCCCGGATGATCGGCATGGACCCGATCATGTGGGACCCCTTCCGCTACAAGCTCGGCGGCCGGCTGCTGAATTCGGAGGGTGAGGAATTCACCGCGCGCTACGGCGTCGCCGAGGACGGGCGCTACAAGGTGGCGCGCGATCTCGCGACCTACGCCATCATCAAGGAGGTGGAAGCCGGCCGGGGCTCGCCCCACGGCGGCGCTTGGCTCAGCTTCGAGCATATCCCAGAAGCCGATCTTCGCGCCGCCTTCGGCCCGGTGATCGACCGCTTGGCGGGGAACGGCATCGACCTGACGCAAACTGCGATCGAGGTCTCGCCGATCGCGCATTACCACATGGGTGGTGTCGTGGTGGACGAGAGCATGGAGAGCGAGGTCGCTTGCCTCTTTGTGGCGGGAGAGTTGGTCGGCGGGCCCGGCGGCGCCAACCGGCTTTCCGGCAACGCGGTGAGCGAGGCCCTGGTGTTCGGCGCCCGGGCCGGCGCGGCGGCCGCGAAAAGGGCGCGCGAGGACGGCCGATCATCGGCGATGGGCGCGCTCCGGGCGGCCCTCGGGGCGCACGCCGACGAGAGTGGCGGCGAGGCTGCCAACGGGTTCAATCCGGCGGCGCGGATCCTGGAATTGCAGGCGCTGATGAACCGGAACGTCGGGCCGTTCCGCGACGCCGACGGGCTCGGCGGCGCGCTGGCGCGGATCGAGGCGATGCGCGAGGAACTGGCCGCCATCGGCCCGCCGCGCGCCGTGGGCGCCTTCGACCCGGCCTTTCTCGATTCACTTGATCTCGACAACATGCTACTGACGGCCGAAGCGATCACCCGCGCGGCCCTGGCCCGGACCGAGAGCCGGGGCGCGCACCAGCGCGAGGATCATCCGGAAATGGACGAGACCTGGACCCGGAACCAGCACCTGCGTTTGACCGAGGCGGGCCTTCGTCTGGAGCAGCACCCCGTGGTGCGGGAGCGGGCGGCGTGAGCGCGCCCGGGGATGGGAGCGCCGTCACTCGGCTCCGCGTCAAGCGCGGCACGCCCGAGGACGATCGGGGCTTCGAGCTTTTCGAGGTCGCGTTCGAGCCGGGACAATCGCTGCTCGACGGCTTGCGCCGAATCCGCGCCGAAGTGGATCCGAGCCTCGCCGTCCGCTTTTCCTGCATCAACGCCAACGCCTGCAAGGAATGCATCGTCAAGCTCGACGGCAAGACGGTCTATGCCTGCACCACGCGACTGGTGGCGGGTGAGATGACGGTGGAGCCGCTCCCCAACAAGCCGCTGATTCGCGATCTCGTCACCGACATCGCGCCCAGAAGCGACCGCATCTGAGGCGGTGGCGCGGCCATGAAAACGGTGTCGATGACCGAGGCCAATCAGCGGTTCTCCCGGCTGATCCGGGAAATGGAAGTCAGTGGCGAGGGCTATATCATCTAGCGGCGCGGCAAGACGGTCGCCCGGCTGATCCCCGCGAGCGACGACAAGATCAAGGACCCCGAATGGCGCGCGGCCTACGAGCGCATGATGCGACATATGGAACAGGGCGCGAATTTGGGCGGGCTTCGGGTGACGCGGGACGAACTTTATGACCGTTGAGGCGGTGCTCACCCTCGACACCCATATTCTGATCCATGCCATCGACCGAGACGCCGGCGCCAAGCACGAAGCAGCCTAGGAGATCATGGGCGGGCAGCGCGGCGCACGGGCGACGCCCTACCCCCGCATCCGTGCCCGTAGCGCCTCGGTCTCCGCCGTGTCGACCTCGGGCGGGCTCCCGGCGACGACGACGCCGTAGGCAACCGCGGCGTGGGCGGGCGAGATCTTCTCGTCGGCGACGTCGTCGCGCACCGCGCCGGGCGAGCGCAATAGCGGATCGCCGTGGCCGCCGCCGCTCGCCAGGCGAATGCGGATCACGTCGTCGCGGCGGATGGTGGTGAGGAACTTGGACGGCATTTGCTCGACCTCGCCGTCGGCGCGCGCAATGACGACGTCCGAGGGTGCCCCGGTGGCGCCGCCCTCCAAGCCGTAGGGCGCGATCTTCCTGCGGTCGGAGCGGACCTGGATGATCCCCTCCCGCCCGGTGAAGCGGAGATGGCGCTCCAGCGCCAGGCCGCCCCGCCAGGCGCCGGGGCCGCCGCTATCGGCGATGAAGCCGTAGCGTTCCACGATCAACGGCTGCTCGGCCTCCACCAGCTCGATCGGCGTGTTGGCGTAGTTGACGATGATCCCGGTGCAGGCGTCCATGCCGTCGCGCCACGGGCCGCCGCCCCACGAGCCGACGAGGAATTCCAGATAGACGAAGGGATTGCCCTCGTCGTCGTAGCCGCCGAGGCTGACGCCGGCGTCGGGGGAATTGCCGCCGCTCGCCGGCACCACTTCGGGCCGGATCTGGGCTAGTGCCCCCATCACGGTGTCGGCGATGCGGAAGCCGGCGAGGCCGCGCGCGGCCACCGGCGAGGGGGCTGCGCAGTTCACGATCGAACGCTCCGGCGTCACCACCTTTATCGGGCGGAAGAAGCCGGCGTTGTTGGGAATGTCGCCATCCATGATCGAGCGGACGCAGGCCCAGGCGGCCGACGCGGTGAAGGGATAGACCGAGTTGATCGCGCCGCGCACTTGCGGCGAAGAGCCGGTGAAATCCAACACCATTTCCTCGCCCGCGATGGTGATCTTCACCGCGAAGGTGATCCGGTCGGGATCGATCCCGTCGTCGTCGATATAGTCGGTGAAGACGTATTCGCCGTCGGGGAGCTTGGCGACCTCGGCTCGGGTGAAGCGCTCGGTATAGTCCAGCAGCTCGGTGCAATAGGCCTGGAAGTCCGCGACGCCGTGGCGTTCGATCAGCCCGAGGAGCTGGCGCTCGCCGATCATGCAGGCGGAGATCTCGGAGCGGATGTCGCCGATCACCGTCTTCGGCAGCCGCACGTTGCGCTCGATGATGCGGAATACGGTCTCGCACGGCTCGCCCGCCTCGTAGAGCCGGATCGGCGGCAGGCGCAGGCCCTCCTGGTAGATCTCGGTCGAGTCGCTGGCGTTGCCGCCCGCGACCCGGCCGCCGATGTCGGTCTGATGGGCGAGCGCGGCGGCATAGCCCACGATTCGGCCGTCCAGGAAGATCGGCTTGACGCAGACCACGTCCGGCAAGTGCGTGCTGCCGTCCCAGGGATCGTTGGTGACGTAGATGTCGCCCGGCCGCATGTCGCCGCCGAACTGGCGCTGCATCGCGATGATGGCATAGGGCATGGCACCCATGTGGAGCGGCAGGCAAGTGCCTTGCGCGATCAGCCGCCCCTCGCCGTCGAACAGCGCGGTGGAATAGTCCAGTGCCTCCTTGACCACGAAGGAGCGCGCGGTGCGCTGGATCGTCGCCGCCATTTCGTCGGCGATGGAGGCGAGCGCGTTCTTCACCACCTCCAGGGTGAAGGGATCGCGGGTCCGTCCGGTGCCTGAATCGTCCAGGGCGAATTGTTCGGCCATCATCACTCTCCTTCGCGTCGTTCGGCGTCGACCTCGATCAGAAGCGCGCCCCAATCGACCGCGCGGACCCGGCAGCCGGGCGGCACCACGGTCGTGCTGTCGTATTCCTCGACGATGAACGGCCCCTCGCGCCACGCCGCGCCTATCCAATCGCGCCCGACGACGGGCACCTCGATGCGGCCGACCTCGGGGCCGAAATAGACCGGGCGCCGCGCGCCGTCGCCCGCCTCGACGCGCGCTCGGGGCGTGATCGCCAGCGCCTCCGGCACCCGGGGCGTCTCGGACCGCCCCCGGGCGATCACCCGGAGGTTGACCAGCTCCACCACCTCGTCGTCGCTCCGATAGCCGAAGGTTCTCTCGTGCTCCTGGGCGAAACTCTCCGCCATCGCCTCGCCGATCGCCGTATCGGCGGCGACCGGCACGGTCAGGGACGCGTTCTCGCCCCGATAGCAGAGATCGGCGAAGCGTTCGAACTCCCTTCGCTCGGGCCCGAAGCCCTCGCCCTCGAGCGCGTCGCGCCCGGTCGTCTCCAAGGCGCCGTAGGCCTCGGCCAGCGCCGCTTCGTCGGCGCCGGCCAGCGCCTGCTTCAGGGTCCGGACGTGATGGTGCTCGGTCTCGGGGAACAGCAGGCCGAGGGCGCTGAAGACGCCCGCGGCCGGTGGCACGATGATCTCGGTGATGTCGAGCGAGCGGGCCAGCGTCACCGCGTGCACCGGCCCGCTGCCGCCGAAGGCGGCGAGCGCGAAGCGCCGGGGATCGCGCCCCCGCTCGGAGGAGACGGCGCGAAGCGCGCGGGCCATCGCCGCGTTCGCGACCTGATGGATGCCCCAGGCGGCCTCGTCCAGCCCGGTGCCCAGGGGATCGGCGATCTGCTGGCGGATCGCCTCGCGTCCGCGCTCGGCGTTCAACAACAACTCGCCGCCGACCAGGCGGTCCGGGTTGACGAAGCCGAGGGCGACGTTGGCGTCGGTCACCGTCGGCGTCTCGCCCCCCTGGTCGTAGCAGACCGGGCCGGGGACGGCACCCGCGCTCTCGGGCCCGACGGTCAGCGAGCCGCCGGCGTCGATCCGGACCAGGCTGCCGCCGCCGGCGCCGACCTCGGCGATGTCGATCGCCGGCACGCTGACGTGATAGCCACCGCCCTTCAGTATCCGGGAGGCGACGTTGATGCCGGCGCCGACGTCGAGCTCGCCGACCCGGTCGTAGGCGCCGCCCTCGATGATCGCCGCCTTGGCCGTGGTGCCGCCCATGTCGAAGGTGAGCACGTCCGGCCGGGCGAGCTTGGCCGCCAGCTCCGCCGCGCCGACGACGCCGGCGGCGGGCCCGGACTCGATGATATGGATCGGCCGGGCCCGCGCCGCCTCGAGCCCCATGGCCCCGCCGCTCGACTGCATGATCTTGAGCGGGGCGGCGATCCCGAGCGCGTCGAGCGCCTCGCGCAAGCGGCGCAGATAGCGGCTCACCACCGGCAGGATATAGGCGTTGACGACGGCGGTGCTGGTCCGCTCGTATTCCCTGATCTCCGGCAGGATCTCGGAGGAGATGCAGAGCGGCAGATCGGGTGCGCGTTCGCGGACCATCTCGGCCAGCAGCACCTCGTGCGCGCCGTTGGCATAAGCGTTGATCAGCGAGATCGCCACCGCCTCGACCCCGCCCGCGAGCAAGCGGTCGATCGCCTCGCCCGCCGCCGCCTCGTCGAGCGGGCGCAGGACTTCGCCCCGGTGGTCGACCCGCTCGGCGATTTCCAGCCGGTCGGCGCGCGCCGCGAGCGCCGCCGGCTTGGTCCAGAGGAGATCGTAGAGCCGGGGCATCCTGAGCCGGCGGATCTCCAGCACGTCGCGGAAGCCCTCGGTGGTCAGAAGTCCGGTACGGGCGCCGCGCCGCTCCAGGATCGCGTTGGTGGCGACCGTGGTGCCGTGGATCAGCTCGTCGATTCTCCCCGGCGCGATCTCGCGCGACTCCAGCTCCGCGGCCAGGCCCTCGGCGATGCCGCGGCTATAGTCGTCCGGCGTCGAGGGGACCTTGACCGCGAAGACGCCGCCCGCTGCGTCCAGCAGCACGATATCGGTGAAGGTGCCGCCGATATCGATGCCCACGCGATGCGACATCAGGGCGATCCGGTTTGGCGCGACTCGGCCCGGTAGGCGAGCGAGGAGGAGGAATCATAGTCCGCCATCAGGTCCAATTCGCTCGGCTCGCCGCGCTCCGCCTTCACCATCGCCCGTTCCAGCCGGCCGATCACATCGTCGAGCTCGTCCTCGGTGATGGTCAGCGGCGGGACCAATCGGATGTTGTTGCGCGAGGTCAGGACGATCACCCCCTCGGCCACGGCGTTGAAACGAATTCGTTCCGCCATCACGAAGTCGGCCTTCTTGGATTTCCGGTCCGCGACGATATCGAGCATCTGATAGAGCCCCTTGCCGCGCACGTCGCCGATAAATTCGAAGCGCTGCTCGAGGCGGTCGAGACGCTCCTCGAGCAACAGGCCGAGCCGGGCGGCGCGGCCCGTGAGGTCGTCGCGCAGCACGATCTGGAGCTGCTTCAAGGCGATCGCCGCCGGCAGCGGATCGCTCGAATAGGTGCCGGCCCACGGCACGCCCGCCTTGCCGCGGGCGCGCTCCGCGATCTCCGGCGTCGTGGTCGCCCCGGTGACCGCCATGCCGGCGCTCATCCCCTTGCCGAAGGTGACGATGTCGGGAACCACGTCGTAATGCTCGAAGGCCCACATCTTGCCGGTGCGGCCCGGCGCCAGTTGCGCCTCGTCCAGGATCAGGAAGGCACCCCATTCCTCCGCCAGGGCCTTCAGCTTCGGCAGGTATTCGGGCGGCGGCACGTTCATGCCGCCGGGCACCTGGATGGTCTCGGCGATGATCGCCGCGACCTCCTTGTTCGATAAATATTCGAGCTGCTCGGCGCTGGCGTCGATGCAGGCGACCTCGCACTCGGGATATTCGAGGTTGATCGGGCAGCGATAGCAGCTTGGGCCATGGATCGCGTTGCGCGCCGCCGGGATCATCAGCGGCGCCAGGTTGGCCCGCCGGGCGCCGCCGACCGTGGTCAGCGCCTCGACCGCGAGCGTGCCGCCGTGCAGACCCTTCATCAAGCTCACCAGCTCGAACTTACCGGTGACGCCGATCGCCATCCGCATGGCGATCTCGTTGGCCTCCGAACCGGTGACGGCGAAGTTGGTGACCGAAAGTTCGCCCGGCAGCGTCTCGGCCACCAGCTCGGCGTATTCCGTGCTCCAGGGGTTGGTGTACCAGGAGGCTTGGTGCGCCAGCAGCTCGGCTTGGCTACGCAGGCAATCCACCAATTCGGGGTGGGCGTGGCCCAGCACCATGCTCATCATGCCGGAGCTCATGTCGTAATATGCGTTGCCGTCGACGTCGATCAGCCGGACGCCCGCGCCGCGATCGAAGACGATTCTCGGCTGGTGACGCCAGCCCAGGACATGCGCCGCGTCACGCTCGACGAGATCCAGATGATGGTCGGAATAGCCGAACCGTTGCTCCAGTGCCGACACCGCGGACGCCTCCCCTGCTGCCATGTCGGGATTATGGCGAATATCGTGGCCCGGACCAAATGCCCGCGCCGTCGATCGATTTTGCCTGCTGCCGATGGCTTGGAGCGGGCGAGGGGGATCGAACCCCCGTCGTAAGCTTGGGAAGCTTCTGCTCTGCCATTGAGCTACGCTCGCGCCGGACCTTTGATAGCACATCCGGCGGGCCGGCGAAACGCGCGCGGTGGCGGATCCAGCCGAACCGCTCGACCGTGGCGGCGAGCGCGTCGACGAAGATTTGCCGAACGGCGTCGACGATGTCGGCGCGCGCGTTGCCGTGGCTGGTCACATGATAGAACGCGCCCGAAAACTCGATGCGGAGCGGTCTCGACATGACGCGATTATCGGGAGGTCGAGGGCAAGATACAAGACTTGACCCCTTGATGACCCCTTGATGTGGGTGACTGGTGCGTGCCTTATCGGCCGACATCAAACTCGAGGAAAACCAAAACGCGACGCCGCACCGTGGGGGACGAACGGAAACACAGTGATCCACCGGCATGCCGCCGGAGGACGGGAAAGATGTTTACTCTTGCAAACGAAAACCGTAACTGCCCAGGTAGCTGATTTCGATGAGGCTGCGGATTGGGTCTCTGGGGGCAGATTTTGTGGGTTTGGGGCGCTGACGGCCTAGATTTCGTTTGACATAGGGTGGTTGGTCGATTCTAAGGATTCCACCACGCTAAAGTGTCGCCTAAAAGGCGCTACAATGCCGTCCGATGGATAGGGATGTTCTTGCCTTTTTGTCGAAAGACGAGCTGATCGATGTGGTGCTGGCCCAAGGGTCGCGGCTCGCCGAGTTCGAACTCCGGCTTGGTGAACTCGAGCGCCGGCTTGGCCTGAACAGCACGAACAGCGGCAAGCCACCGTCGAGCGATGGATTGAACAAGCCACCGGCGGGTAAAAAGAAGCGCACCAGGAGCCTCCGTAAGAAATCGGCCCGCAAGCCGGGCGGGCAAAAGGGCCACAAGGGCGAGACCCTGCGCCAAGTCGCCGATCCCGACGCCACCGTCGACCATTATCCCGAGACGTGCCAGTGGTGTGGTTCGGGATTGACGCCGGATATGGCTACCGGCCATGGGGCCCGCCAGGTTTTCGATCTACCCGAGCCCCGGCCCCTGGTGGTCACGGAGCATCGGGCGCATCGCTGCCGTTGCGGGCATTGCGGCACGTACACTCGGGCTTCTTTTCCCGTCGCCATCACCGGCCCGGTTCAATACGGCGCTCGGATCGGAGCCATGGTGGTCTACCTGTCGCACTACCAACTCCTGCCCGAGGACCGCCTGGCTGAATTGATGAAGGATCTGTTCGGGGCGGAACTGTCTCCGGCGAGCCTCGCGCGGAGGGGCGGGAACAGCGCCGAGTCCGTCCAAGGCGTCGTCGATGTGATCCGCGAACTGGTGAAATCGGCGCCGGTCAAGCACATGGACGAGACCGGCTTGCGGATCGCCGGGCGGACCCAATGGTTGCACGTCGCCTCGACCGCGCGGTTGACCTTCTATCGGGTCTCGGAGCGACGCGGCAGCCTGCTCGGCGGAGTCGGCGGCATCGTCGTCCATGACCACTGGAAGCCGTACTTTACGATGGAGGGCGTACGGCACGCGCTGTGCAACGCCCATCACCTGCGCGAGTTGCAAGCCCTGATCGAGATCGAGAAGGAGGGCTGGGCACGCAAGATGCAGAGACTATTGCGCCGCGCCTGCCACGCGGTAAATCTCGCCCGGGAGCGGGGCGTGGCGCTGAAACCAGGCCTCGTCGAGCGCTTCCGAGGGTGTTACGACGCGATCACGGCCGAGGGCATCGCCTTTCACGAGGCACAACCTCCTCTTGCGCCCAGATCGAGCAAGGCCAAGCGCCGGGGAAGCAAGCCGCGCCGCACCGGGCACAACCTTCTCCGGCGCCTTCAGACACACAAGGAAGACGCGCTGCGCTTCCTCATCAATTTCGCCGTGCCGTTCACCAACAATCAGGCCGAGCAGGACGGGCGCATGATGAAGGTCAAGCAGAAAATCTCCGGCGGCTTCCGCAGCCAGAAAGGCGCCGAAGACTTTGCCACCGTCCGTGGCTTCATCTCGACCGCCAGAAAACAGGGCTGGAACATCATCCAGGCGCTCATGGAAAATCCCGAAACCCTGATCGAGCGTCTCCACGCCGCCTAAAAGGCCACCATGTACCTGGGCAGTTACCGAAAGGCTCAATTCGTGAATTGTATGCGTCACCTTGTTACGGCGGCGGCGAGGCAGGCTCGGTCATTGGCGCCGGGGGCGAGGCCGACGAGGTGGAACCAGCTCAGGTAGTTGTCCAGATAGCGGGTGGCGATGCCGCGGCGGGGACGCAGGAAGTCCTTCAACCGGCTGTGGCGGCTGTTCACCGTCTGCACATGCAGATCGCCCCGAACCCGTTCCCCCATCGAGCGGTTGAGTGCTTCGTGGCTCACCCCGAGCGCGGCGGCGCACGGTGGGTAGCTCGCGCCGCCGTCGGAGACCAGCAGGGCGTCCTTCGCGACCACCGGGTCGAGGGCAGCCGTGAGCGCCGCCGCATCGACCCTGGGCAGCACCGCGCTGACCGTCGTTCCGCTCCGGTCCGCCGCCATGAGAACCGGTACCTGCTCGCGCGAGAGGCCGCGCTTCTTCGCCTTGCCGCCCCGCCGCCGTGCCTTGCGCCCCAGCCCGCGCGCGCCCTTCCGGCTCTCCAGGACGTAGGTCTCGTCCGCTTCCACGATCCCCTTGAGCACCTCCGAATCGCTCCGCGCCGCCGCCAGAAACCGGTGACGCCAGCGGAACGCCGTGCTCACCGCCACGTCGCAGCGCGCCGCCGAGGCCTTCACCGTCTCCCCCTTCGCCAGCGACGCCCCGAACGACAGCCAGCGTTCCTTGTGGTGCAAGCCCGACAGCGGCGTACCGCTCAGCGCGTTGAAGGTCCTGCCGCAGCCCTTGCACTGGTAGCGCCGCAGACCCCGCGCCATACCGCGCGAAACCGCCCCTTCGCTCGCGCAGTGCGGACAGCGCCGGGCCTCGTCCACACCAAGCTCGATCGCGGCCTTCGATGCCTCGCCCTCGCTCCGGCCCGACAGCACCGCGAGCGCCTCGCGCCGCTGCGCGCGCGTCAGCCCGCGCGCCGCCGAAAGCCACACCTGGAAACCCTTGCCGTCCATAACCCAACCTCCTGACGTTCCAGGCACTCTATCACTAATGCATACAATTCACGAATTGAGCCTACCGAAAACCTAATGGGTGACCCCTTTAAACCCCACGGGGCGCCAGGGACCCTCCCTCGAGCGGCGGCCCGCCGAGCGGGGGAACGGTCTTGATCCTGATGGGTGAGGGGTGCGCGCGTTACACGCCGACACCAAACCGAACGAAAACCGCGACTGCGACGCCGGGCCGAGGGACGGAAATACATGGTAACTACCCAGGTACCCCGCTCCTGACCGCGAGAGGATGATGTAGGTGGTCGCCGGGGCCGGGTTTCCGCCGCCGCGTCGTTGATCGTCTCTTGACTCCATAGAATCGGGCGTCTATGGGTTGCGCTCTCGTGTGACGGGAGCGGCGCGTGGAATATTTTGGGTCGAAGGCGACGAGCGGTCTGTGCCAGGCGCTGATTGCGCTGATGCCGCCGCACAGCGTTTACATCGAGAGCCACCTGGGGGGCGGTGCGCTGATGAAGCGCAAGCCAACGGGCGTGCGCTCGATCGGCATCGACCGCGATGCGCAGGCGCTCGAGGCCTTTGCCTGTGACTACCCGGTCGAGTTGGTGCATGGCTGTGCCCATGCCTTTTTGGCCTCGTTCCCGTTTCTGGGCCCGGAGCTGGTCTACAGCGATCCCCCCTATCTGCACGCGACCCGCCGTTCGGCACGGCGCTATCGCTTCGACTACGAGGAGGTCGACCATGTCGCGCTCCTGGACCTGCTCAAGGATCTGCCCTGCCAGGTGATGGTCTCGGGCCATCCCTCGGCGCTCTATGACGAGATGCTGGCGGGCTGGCGCAGTCTGGCGCTGCAGGTGACGACCCAGGCCCAGGTGCGGACCGAGGTCGTGTGGTTCAACTTCGCGCCCGACCGGGTGCATTGGGCGAGCTACGCAGGCCGGAACTTCACCGACCGCCAGCGCATCAAGCGTAAGGCGGCCAACTGGGGCCGGCGTTACAAGGCCTTGCCGGCGGGCGAACGCCTCGCGGTGCTGGCCGCCATGATGGCCGTCGATGCCGAGGACCCGTGACGCTGTCGCGCTGGCACGAGGACCTCGCCGCCCATGACGAGGCCTTCGCGTGCCTGCAAGATCTTCTTGACCCCTCATCCTTCGCAATCACAGTCGTCAAGGCCTTCCGGGAATGGGGCCAGGGGCTGTTGCGCCTGGCCACGGCGCTCGTCCGGGAGAATGCCGCGCTCGAGCGGGAGAACGCGACCCTGCGGGACCGCATCGCCGAGCTCGAGCGGAGCGCGGCGCTTGACAGCACCACCAGCAGCAAGCCGCCCGCCAGCGACGGCCTGCGCAAGAAGAGCGGAACCCAGAGGCGCACCCGAAGCCAGCGCGGCAAGTCCGGCAGGCCAAGCGGCGGCCAGCCGGGCCACAAGGGAACGACGCTGGCGCGGACCGAGAGCCCGGACCATGTTGTGGATCATGACCCCTCCGCCTGTTCGGGCTGCGGCGCACCGCTGTCGGACGCCGACCGTCACCGCGCGCCCGTCTGTCGACAGGTCTTCGATGTGCCCGAGCCACGCCCCCTGGAGGTCACCGAACACCGCGCCCATCGCTGCCTCTGCGGCGCCTGCGCCACCGTGACAGGAGCCGTCTTCCCGGACGGCGTGACCGCCCCGGTCCAGTACGGGCCACGCATCACCGCCTGGGTGAGCTACCTGCTGTACGCCCAGTTCGTTCCCGAGAAGCGCTTGGCCGAACTCATGAGCGACCTCTTCGCAGTGTCCATCTCCACAGCCACGATCACCGCCATGGGCCGGCGAATCGCCAGGCGCTTCGAGCCCTTCCTCGCCCATGTCGCAGACGTGATCCGCACAGCGGTCCCGGTCAAGCACCTCGACGAAACCGGCCTGCGGATCGCCGCCCGTACCCGCTGGCTCCACGTGCTGTGCACCCCATTCCTGACCGTCCTGCGCATCGGCGCGGGACGCGGCGATGTCGAAAAGGACCTCGAAGGCATCCTCATCCATGACGATTACGCCGCCTACTTCACCCTCAAGGGCGTGCGCCACGGCGCCTGCAACGCCCATCACCTGCGCGAACTCCAGGCCCTGATCGACATCGAGAAGGAAGACTGGGCAAAGAGCATGCACCGCCTCCTTGAGCGCGCACACAGGGCTACCCGCTTCTCCCGTGAGAACGGCCGCGACGTGCCCGCCTCCCTGGTGGCCCGGATCTCGCGGGCCTGGGCCCGCATCCTCGACCACGCCATCGCCTTCCACGAGGCGCAGCCGCCGCTCCGGACCGGCAAGCGCGGACGAAAGAAACGCCGCATCGGTCATAACCTCGCGCTCCGCCTCCGCAAGCACAAGGAGGGATGCCTGCGATTCCTCACCGACCCGCGCACGCCGTTTACGAACAATGAGGCCGAACGTGACCTCCGAATGGCCAAGCTGCGCCAGAAGATCTCCGGTGGCTTCCGCTCCGAGAGGGGTGCCTACAACTTCGCCAGAATGCGTGCCGTCATCGCCACCGCCCGAAAGCAAGGCTGGAACGTCCTCCAGACCCTGGTGCATCCCGATCCGATGCAACTAATCCCCCAACTGCGCCTCTGAGAACACCGGCACCGCTACCAGCCCGGACCCCCACGATCCCTCACATACAAACGCTCGGGCCAATCAGACCTGGGTAGTTACAATAAATGAAGACAACCCGCCGGCAACCCGCCCGCGGGAAAAGAAGATCTTTGCTCTTGCAACAGGAGTCCTAATGGGTGACCCCGATTCCGCACTACAATACAGACCAAACCGCCCGTCACGGAGCTAGACATGAAAAAGGACCCATAATTAGAACTGCTGTCAAATCACTTCTCCACTTGACATCGCAACTTCCATTCCCAAAGAGTAGGTGTCCCCCAAACTGGCCTAGGTCAACCCTACACCTTGGAATGATATTGTGCTACCATCGGCTTTCATGAGGATTCTGTGGGAGCGACGAGAAAGTTTGATGAATAGTGAAACCGGCAAGTCACCTGCACGCCTACTAATTTTTGGCTGTACATCGTTCGCAGCGTATGACTCTGTTTCGTGGGAACAACAAGAAGCCCCCAACATACCAGACTACGACGTGGCAATAGTTTCAGTACCTCACATTACAGAAGAGTTTCTAAGATCCATTGATGATAGTTTCGCAAGGAAGTTAAGGATTTCCCTCTTTCGTTTCCTAGATTCTGACGGAAAGCTCATTGTCTTAACCTCCCAGAATTTTTCTGTGCCCATTGGATCCCAAGGACTTCACCAGATCTCGAATACCTTTTGGTCCCCTATTAAATACCGTATGGTTAATGAATCAGGAAAAGCATTTCCCCAAAGGCAGAAGATTACCAATCTTATCTCAACAATATGGTAAACTGGGATTATTATCTGACCCTCCCGGGAGATTGCCTTAGCTCTGAATTCATCGATGCGTACGGCCCAGCACATCAGGTGCGTTATAGAACCCCAATCGTACCATACATAATAAACGGATATGATAAGATGCTGGCTGAAAAATTTGAGATTGCGATGACATATAGAAGATCGAGACAGCAGGGCTACGACGGAACATCCTACTATTATCCCGATGAGCCGGACAAGATAACCGGCACTGTTGTTCTTCTTCCGCTTGTCGGAGCTTTTACCACCGAAGAGGCCTTGGCAGAAATACTTAAAGAGGAAGTCGGATTCACTCCCACATCGGTTGAACAAGACTGGGCGAAGACGCTCGACACCCCTGGCATGTCGCTTTTAAATTCCGAACTCGCTGAAGCGAAACTACAAATAACCGAGGAGGAAGCAAAAATTAAGGCGATTGACGCTAAAATCGCCGGACTCCAATCTTACCGCCGTTTGCTTTATGGCACTGGAACCGAGCTAGAAACGATAGTAAAATACAGCTTAGAGAAGCTCGGCGCAACCGTATCGCCGTCCAAATATGGACAAGAAGAATATATTCTTGACTACGACGGGAATGAAGTATTGATGGAAGCAAAAGGAGTTACCAAGAGCATTACATTGACACATTTGAGGCAGCTAAATGACTATCTCCTTAGATATCAAGAAGATACTGAGGCTGAATGCAAGGGGATATTATTTGGCAACTCATGGCGAAATCTTCCTCCATCACAGAGAGGCGGTAAGGATAGACCGGAGTTTCCTGATAATGTCATTAGGCGCGCGGAGCAAGTAGGAATATCTGTATCGCACCCGGTTCCTTGGACACAAGTTTGTCTCATGCGGCGGGCCTGAGTGACATCGCGGTGTGCCACGCCTGACGAGCTTGAGCGGGGCTCAGGTAGCCGTTCTTCTCCACGATCCACTGGGCATTGTACTGTTCGACGAACCCGCGGACGGCGTTCCGCAGCTCCGCGATGTTGCGGTAGATGCGGCCATGGATGATCTGTTCCTTGAGCGTGCGATTGAACCTCTCGGCGACGCCGTTGGTCTGGGGCTGTTCGACGAAGGCGTAGGACGGCTGGATGCCCCAGAACTTGATCTGGTTGGTGAAGTGGTCCGACAGATACTGGGAGCCGTGATCCATCCGCAAGGCCAGCCCCCGCGCCGCACCGGCGGAGGTCGAGGCATACAGCCTCGCAAGCCCCATGGAGATCGGCTGAAGGGCGGCGAAGCGGTCGCCTCGCTTGCACACATGCCAGCCGACGCACTCGGCGTTCCAATGCTCGATGGCGGTGAATATCCAGCCCCAGCCGTCGTCCACCGTGAACACCCGAACGCCGTCCGTGCCCCACATGAGGTTGGGGGCATGGGTGATGATCTCACCAACATGGGGATTTCCGCCACGGCGGCGGCAGCGATGGGGCGAGAGCAGGTTGTTCTCGCGCATCACCCGGAGCACCCGCTTGCGGGAAACACGGATGCCACGACAGACCCGAAGCCGAGCCCAGACCTTGCGGTGTCCCTCGCCCTCCCAGGGGGATGCCTCCAGGTCGGCCTCGATGGCCACCAGCAGAGCCTCGTCCGAGATCGAGGGCTTCGGTCCCCGGCGCTTTGCTGGTGGGCGCTCAGCGGTGGCCTGCTGCCGGGATTTCATGGCGTAGAACGAGGAACGGGCAAAACCCCAGGCCGCACAGACCCGCTGGAGGCCGTAGGCCAAACCCGTGCCGGGAGAGGTGGCGGCACTCATCGCCGCGACCTCCGCCGCCCCAAAGGGCCGGACGTCTCCGTCTTGGCCTCCAGCAGTTCCACCTGCATGATCAACTCCCCGATCCGCTTCATGGCGATGTCCAGTTCCGCCTTTACCGGATCGCCCTTGCGTTCCTTGAGCGAGGCATCGATCCCGGCGATCGCCTTCTCACGCCACTGCTCGAGCCGGAAAATCTCCACGCCCAACTGCCGCGACAAAAGTTCCACCGGCTCGCCACGCAAAAGCCGCAGGGCAACCTCACGCTTGCGCGTCACCGTCCACCGCTGGCCAAGTCCCAGCGGGCCTGCCGGCGAAACCTGGCCCGGGGAAAACGTGGACGAGCCAAGCTCGCCCTCGTTTACCACAGGCCCATCAACAGCAACTTTGTTCTCAAAATTGTCGGTCATGTTCCGGTCCTCCTTGGACACTTCGATTAAGCCAATTCTGTGTCCAAGGAAATCGGGTCCGACTCACAAGTAGGAATATCCCTTGTCTCTGCTAAAGCGTACTTCGAAGAGTTTATGAAAACACTTGAGAGGCCAGAGCTAGCGGCATCATTACTAGCGACCATCACTAGTGCTCGCGGCCTGGCATTCCCGTCAAACCAATCTTCGTAGAATGGACGCTATGCTTCCTTAATCGGGAAAAAGGGGACAGAAAAAGGGGACATGCTACTTTTCTGGCGTCTTGCGCGGTGGGATTACGGTGACAGAGGATTACGGTGCAGGGATTACCAGGGATTACCAGGGATTACGGTGGATTACGGTGACGGTGGATTACGGTGACAGTGCACTCATTTCCCTCCCTCGGTGTTCGACTTTGGTTTCCGGCCAGGTTTTCGCGGCGTGATGCGACGGCCGACGAGGGCTTCGATCGTCTCGATAAATGTCGTGCCGCCGACGGGGCGCCCGATACGTTCCGCGCGGCGTAGCCGGTCATGCACGGCGTCGTCCCCCTCGCCCCCCGCCAGCAGGGCGGCCACGTCGGGGAACCGTCGAGCGACGGGACCGGGTGTCGTGGCGCCGTCGTCGCGGCCCGAAAGATGCGCATGCACGCTGGACCCTCCCGCGCGCGCTCGATCAGCCGGGCCCGCACGGGATTGAGCAGGACATAGCGCACCGCTGCCGCCAGATGCGCCTCATCCATCGCCACCGCGCCGAAACGGCCCTGCCAGAAGTGGCCGCTACGTTCCAGCCGCGCGAGAATTCGCCCGGCATGGGGGCGCGATGCACGCGGGCGAGCGCGCGTCGCAGCCCGTCCGGATCGGCGGGCACGAGGATCAGATGAACGTGGTTGGGCATCAGACACCAGGCCCAGACCTCAACCTCGGCGGCCCGGCACTCGCGGCCGAGCAGACCGCGGTAGAAGAGGTAATCCTCGTCGTCGAAGAACGTCTGCTGCCGACCGTTACCGCGTTGGGTCACGTGATGCGGGATACCGGGGACGACGATGCGGGCAAGGCGGGCCATGCGCGAAGCCTCCCTCGGCGCGGAAAATTTGTCAATTGAGTGCACTGTCACCGTAATTCCCACCGTAATTCCACCGTAATTCGGGCGTTGATTTCATTGGCTGTTTCGGGGCTGGGGGAGGCACCCTTTTTGAACAGGCACAAATGGGAATTCCTAATAAAGAAGTCGGTTGCATTCCGGAAATTCGATCTTACATGAACAGGCCGAGGCCTATATTGATGTCAAGACGTTACCGGAGACAGACCGATGACATCCACTGGAACAAGACAACAACGGTTAGAAGAAGCTCAACAGCGCGCCGAAGCGCGCAAAGACATGAACTTTGAAATGCGCCAAGTCGAGGCGCTTGAGCTAATTGCCGAAACTTTGGTTGAGGTCAACCACAAACTCGGCGGAATTCAGGATGCCATCGTCCAGATCAACGAAAAGACGTTGCTCTAGAAATCGTCGCCGATGGTGACGTATCGTCGTGAAGTGTACCGAGAAAGGGGAAGCGTACCTTACAACATTTCATCGCTCCCATGA
>CBDDBZ010000027.1:0-161704 GCA_965225945.1 Alphaproteobacteria bacterium
CGCACGGGTTCGCCGCACGACACGGCGAAGAGACAGCCGCCGGATGGCAAGGGTTGTGGCCGGCGGCCGCGGGATTGGCAGAGGCGGCGACGCCGCCCATGGCAACCGCCGCGCCAAGCGCGATGACAGTTTTCTTGAGGGAGTTAGCTTTCATGGTCAGCATCGTGTTAGGCGGCGATGTCCCGCCCAATGTTGAAAAGTGCGAGATAGGCATCGTCTGATCGAGAGGCTACGCGGCCACCTCGATGTCTTCAATGACGGACTTTGCTCCGGCCTTTCTCACCGCCTCCCGCAGGGCGGCGTCAAGGACGGGGAGCTGGCGGTAGGCCTTGAGGCGGCGGAAGGTCTTTTGCGCCTCCAAGAGGCCGGCGGCGGTCCAACGCAGCGCCATCTCGGCGTTGCGCCAGCGCTTGACGTTCCGCTGCACCGTCCGGACGGTGCCGATCGCGTTCTCGATGGCGTTGGTGCAAGCCAGCGAGTGTCGAAGTTGCGGCGGGAGGCCGAGCCGGATCACGGTCAGGATCTCGTCCAGGCCCTCCAGGATCGAGCCCGAGACGCCGGGTGCGTCATGCTCCAGACGGCGGGCGAGGTTGCGCAAGAGCCGTTCGGCCTTGGCCGCGTCGTCCTGCTGCCAGGCCTGCCGCAAGACCTTCCTGACGCCGGCATGGAGGCTCTCGTCCAGCCGGTCCGTGATGTTGCGCCCCTTGTGCACCTGGCAGCGCTGGAGGGCCGCCGCCCGCCCGAAGGTCCGCCGGATCGCCTTCGAGAGCGCCTTGGCGCCGTCGACGATGTAGAGCCGAGGCCGTTCGGGATCGAGACCGCGCTCGATCAGGTTGTCGAGCATGGCTTGCACCGTGGCCGCGTTCTCCGTCGCGCCCTCGGCCAGGCCCAGCACGTGCTTCGCGCCGCCGGTGTCGATGCCGATCGCCGCCACCATCAGGTGATCGCCGACATGGAGCCCGTCGATCTGGAGCACCACGAGATCGAGATCGTCGAGCGGGCTCGCCAGCCAGGCCTTCAGCTTGCTTCGCGTCAACGCCACGAAACGGCGCGAGACCGCCGACTTCGAGGTTGCGTCACCCGATGCCGCCGGCAGATCGCCGCCCGCATCGTCCGGCAGGCGCACCGCGCGGGCATACTTGCGGGTCGAGACGTTGATCACCATCAGATTCATCGCCCAGGCTTGCAAGAGTTCGGGTTCCGACAGCAGCTCCCAACTCGGCAGGCTCATCTCCCGACCCGCGAAGTCCCGCACCCGAGGGCGCTCGACCTTCACTTTGCCGCCGTGGTAGGCGATCTCGCTCCGGGTCGTGCCCCATCGATGGCCCTTGCGCTCGCCCGAGCGGGCGTGGCGCGAACCGCACAAGGCTTCCGCGTCCGCCGACATCATCTCGTTCAAAGACTCGAGGCCCGCCAAAAGGCAGAAGCGATCGACGCTCATGCGCAGATCGTCGAAGGCCTCCGGCATCGATGGCAAGAGCCGACAGGATGGTTCCGAGGAACGGTCGTTGCGTGTAGTCTTGGTCATGGCGTCGTTCTCCTTGATGGAATCAGCACCCAGAGCCTAGCGGCTCCAGGCGGACGACGCCTACTTCAACTTTTCAACAGAGCCCGGGACATCCCCTGTTAGGCTCCGTTAAGGTGATTGTCCATGATCGGAAAGTAAGTGCGCGGTCTTCAGTTGTGAAATACCGGCTACGCACAAATTCGATAACGATAGGTTATGGAAGTAGAGGCATTGGCCATGGAGATGCATCAGGTGCGCTATTTCCTGGCGGTTTGCGAGACGCTGAACTTCACCCGAGCCGCCGAGCGTTGCCATGTCTCCCAACCGGCCCTGACGCGAGCCGTCAAGAAGCTCGAGGAAGAACTGGGCGGGCCGTTGTTCCGGCGCGAGCGCAACCACACACACCTGACCGACCTCGGTCGGATGATGAAGCCCCATCTCGAGCAAAGCCTTGCCAGCACCATGACTGCCCTGGCCACGGCCCAGGATTTCCAAAGCCTGGAAAAGGCGCCACTCAATCTGGGTGTGATGTGTACGATCGGTCCGAGCCGCCTGATTGGGCTGATGTCGAAAATTCGGCGCGACCTCCCCGGCATCGAGCTGACACTGCACGACGTGGTTCCGAACGAAGTGGTGGATCGCCTGTTGGCTGGCAGCCTCGACGTGGCGTTATTCGGGTTACCCGAAGGCCTGCCGGAACGGTTCGATAGGCGCCCGCTCTATCGCGAGCGCTACGTTGTCGCTTTCCCGCCTGGCCATAAGTTCGAGAACAAAAACGTCGTACCGCTGCGCGATATGGACAACGAATCCTATCTCGCACGGCTCAATTGCGAGTATACTGATCACATTCGTGGTCTCATAACGGAATCGAAAGTGTCCCTCGATATCCGCTATGCCAGTGAGCGCGAAGATTGGGTCCAGAGCATGATCCTCTCCGGCATGGGGTCCACGTTCCTGCCGGAGCATCTGTCCCTACATCCGGACCTGCCAATGCGACTCCTCGCCGAGCCAGAAATCACGCGGCAGATCGAGCTTGTTACCGTGGCCGGTCGGCGGTTCTCGCCAGCGGTCAAGGCTTTCGTCGATCTGGCCGAGACCCACGACTGGTCGACATGAGGGTGGGCCGTGCCGATAGCGAAGAGATGGATTGGCTTATTCCAGATCGGTCTTGAGCGGATAGAGCACCTTTGCGCCTTGGCGCAGGTCCCCGAGGTCCTCGAAATGTTCCAGAAAATCAACGACTTGGCCGAATGCCTCGTCTGCCTCCGCATACCCGCGCGCCATCTCCGTGATTCTCCTTGCGAATCAAGCGAACCAATAGAGATTCGGAACTTTCTCCCGCTGTCACGCTCAAACTCACCCGATCGCCTTGGCATGTCGGCGGAGGCGAGGATTCTCGGCTAAAATACCGCCCGGCAAGCAAAACGGCTCCCGAAGGGGAGCGAAGGACATGCCCCTGCGCCTGCAACTCGTCATCCTGGTCACGCTCGGCGCGCTCGCGGCGGGGGGCTGGTGGTGGCTCGTCGGCAAGCCGGGCGAGGCCGGTGGCGAGGCCGCCGAGCCGCGCCGCGCAGGTGCCGCGCGGGTCGTCGTAGTGGCACCCGTGGCATTTGCGCTCGATCGCGTCACCCTTCGCCTGATCGGCACCGGCCGGGCGATCCGCTCCGCCGCCATCCATCCCAAGGTCGCGGGCGAGGTGGTCGCGGTCGGCTTCCACGCCGAACAGCGGGTGAAGGCGGGCCAGCCCTTGCTCCGGCTCGATTCCAAGCACCAACGTCTGTCGGTTCGCCTGGCGAAGGTCGCGCTCGAGGAGGCGCGGCGCGACGTCGCGCGGATGGAGCGGCTCGCACCCTCGGGCCACGCCTCGCGCGCGCGGCTGGACACGTCGCGTGCCGAAGCGGAGGCGGCGGCGATCCGCCTCGAGCAGGCCCAGGCCGAATTGGCCGATCGAGTCGTGCGCGCGCCCTTCGACGGCGCCCTCGGCCTGACCGAGATCGAGGTCGGAGACCGGGTCGACGAGGACACCACCATCGCCAGCATAGACGATTCCTCCCAGATCCTGGTCGAGTTCAACCTGCCGGAGGATTATGCCGGACGCGTCGCCGTCGGCGATGGCGTCGCCATCCGCCCCTGGTCGATGCCCGGGGCCGAGATCGCCGGCACGATCACCGCGACCGACAGCCGGATCGGCGCGACCATGCGATCGCTCAAGGTCCGGGCGCGGATCGCCAATCCCGACGGCCGGATCCGTCCCGGCAGCAGCTTCGAGGTCCGCCTCGAGTTCACCGGCCGGGCCTACCCGAGGATCAAGGAAGTCGCGGTGCTCTGGAGTCGTGACGGCGCCTACCTCTGGCGGGTCACCGACGGCAAGGCCGAGAAGGTCTTCGTCGAGCTGGTCCGGCGCGACCAGGGCCATGTGCTGGTCGACGGCCCGTTGCGCGAGGGCGACGAAATCGTCGTCGAGGGCGTGCAAGGCCTGCGTGCCGGCCGGAAGCTCCGCGTCCGGCCCGAAGCGGCGCCGGGCCCACCCGCCACGCGGGACACCAAGTCATGAGCTTCCGTGCGAGCGATCTACCGGCGCTCGCGGTCCGCCGCCCCACGCTGATCGTCGTGCTCAATCTGCTGATCATCGTCGCTGGGCTCGGCGCTCTTCTCGGTGTCGAGGTCCGCGAACTCCCGGACGTCGACCGTCCCGTCGTCACCGTCCGCGCCTTCTTCGAGGGCGCCTCGCCGGAGACCATGGACGCAGAGGTCACCAGCGTCATCGAGGGCGCGGTGGCCCGGGTCGCCGGCGTCACCACGATCAACGCCGCGAGCGAGGAAAATAACGCCCGCATCCGGGCCGAGTTCTCGGCCGACGTCGATCTCGACGTCGCCGCCAACGACGTTCGCGAGGCGGTGGCGGCGATCGAGCGGCGCCTGCCGGAGGGGGTCGAGGACCTGATCGTCCGTAAGGCGGACCACGACGCCGCGCCGATCATCCGCCTCGCGTTGGTGAGCGAGCGGCTTTCGCACGACGCGCTGACGC
This sequence comes from Alphaproteobacteria bacterium, assembly GCA_965225945.1. GTDB lineage: Bacteria > Pseudomonadota > Alphaproteobacteria > JASLMY01. The sequence goes on from CBDDBZ010000027.1 coordinate 4,536, forward strand.
GGCTGGCGGAGGAGGACGTCTCGCCGGAGCTGACGGCGATCCCCGGAGTGGCGGCGGTCAGCCTGTTCGGCGACCGGGCCCGCGTGCTGCGCATCATCGTCGATCCCATGCGCCTCGCCCGCCATGGCCTCTCCATAGACGATGTCGCCGACGTGCTGGAGAGCATCGATCTCGACGTGCCGGCGGGCAGCTTCAAGTCCGACGACCAACTGCTGCTGGTCCGCGCCGACGCTTCGGTGTGGCGACCGGAGGACGTGGAGCGCCTGGTGATCCGCGACGACATCCGCCTCTCCGACGTGGCGCGGGCGATCTACGGACCGGCGGATGCGGAGAGTCATACCCTCTTGAACGGTCGCCGGGTGATCGGGCTTTCGATCCAGCGCCGCGCCCGCTCCAACACCATCGAGATATCGGCGGCGGTGGAACGCGCGATGGCGCGCCTGAACCGCCGTCTCGAGGCTGCGGAGCTGATCAAGATCTCGGACGACGCGCGCTTTATCCGGGGCGCGATCCGGGAGGTCCTGGTCTCCCTCGCCATCGCCGTGCCGGTGGTGCTGCTGGTGATCTACCTCTTCATGGGCGCGCTCCGGCCGACGCTGATTCCGGCGGTGGCGATCCCGATCGCGCTCGTGGGCACGGTGGGGGCGATCTGGCTCTTGGGCTTCTCGATCAACATCCTGACGCTGCTGGCCCTGGTGCTGGCGACCGGCATGATCGTCGACGATGCGATCGTCGTGGTGGAGAACATCCAGCGTCGCCGCGCCGAGGGCGGCAAGCCGCTGGCGGCCGCCGTGATCGGCACCCGGCAGGTTTTCTTCGCCGTGTTGGCGACCACGGCGACGCTGGTCGCGGTGTTCGTTCCCATCGCCTTCCTGCCAGGTCAGGCGGGCCGCCTCTTCACCGAGTTCGGCTTCGTCTTGGCGATCGCCGTCGTGATCTCCTCCTTCGTCGCGTTGACGCTCTGCCCCATGCTGGCCTCCCGGCTTCCCGGGCCGGGGACGAGCGACGGCGCCGGCCTCCGGGCCAGCCTCGGCCGGGGCCTCGAGGCGGCCTATCGCCGGCTGCTCGAATTCACCCTCGGCGCCCCCGTGCTCACCCTCGGCACGGCGGGAATCGCGGCCGCAATCGCCGTCACGCTGTTCCCCGCCATAGAGCGGGAGTTGCTGCCGAGGGAGGATCGCGGCGCGTTGTTCATATACCTGCAGGGGCCGGACGGAGTCGGGCTCGACTACATGGACCGCCAGTCGGCCCAGGCCGAGGCTCTGCTGGAGCCGCTGCGCCAAGCCGGCGAGATCGAGAACGTGATGGCGATCGTCGGCCGCTGGGACCTGAACCGGGTCTATATCGCCGCTCCCCTCAGCCCCTGGTCGGATCGCGAGCGGAGCCAGGCGGCGATCGCGGCCGAACTGCGCGGGCCCCTGAAGGCGATCCCCGGCGCCACCGCTCGGGTGCGCCAGCCCAACAGCCTCAACCTCTGGCGTACCGGCGGGCGGATCGAATTCACTCTCACCGGGTCCGACTATGGGCGGATCGCCCAGGCGGCGGACGCGTTCGTGGCGGCGATCCACCAGCGCCTCCCCGGCCTGGAGGATCCGGAGATCGAATATCAGCAGACCCAGCCGCAACTCTCGATCAAGGTCGACCGGCGCCGCGCGGAGGATCTGGGCGTGCCGGTGGAACGTATCGCCCGAACCTTGCGCGCCATGGTCGATGGGCTCGAGGTGGCGGAGCTCAACCTCGACGATCGCGCGGTGCCGGTGAGGTTGGAATCGGCGGCCGGCGCGATCGACGATCCGAGCGATCTCGCCAACCTCTTCGTCGCCTCGAATTCGGGCGAGCTGGTGGCGCTCGCCAGCTTCATCACCCTGGAGGAGACCGGCGTCGCGGCGGAGCTCGACCGCGCCGGCCAAAAGCGCGCCATCGAGATCGACGCGCCCTTGGCCCCCGGCTACTCCCTGGCGAGTGCGATCGAGGATATCGAGGCGCTGGCCGACGAGGTGCTGCCGGAAGGCATCGGGCTCCGCTTCATTCGCGAGGCGGCGAAGTTCCAGGACACCAATTACGCCGTGGCGATTACCTTCGCGGTCGCCGTACTGGTGGTGCTGTTGGTGCTGGCGGCGCAGTTCGAAAGCTTCTGCTCCGCCGCCGTGATCGTGCTGACGGTGCCTTTCGGCCTCGCGGCGGCGGTCTTCGCCCTGGTGGCAACCGGTTCCAGCCTCAACATCTACAGCCAGATCGGGCTCGTGTTGCTGGTCGGCCTGATGGCGAAGAACGGCATCCTGGTGGTGGAGTTCGCCGATCAACTGCGCGACCGGGGGAAGAGCGTGGGCGAGGCGATCCGGACCGCCGCCACCACCCGCCTGCGAGCGGTGACGATGACCATGCTGTCGACCGTGCTCGGCGCGCTGCCCCTGATATTAGGCAGCGGCCCCGGCGCCGAGGCCCGGGGCGCCATCGGCTGGGTGGTGTTCGGCGGGCTCGGCATCGCCACCATCTTCACGCTCGTATTGATTCCGGTGATCTATTCCCTGCTCGCCCCCCTGCGGCCGCCCCGCGCGCATGCCGGCATCCGCCTGGACCGCGAGCTCCGGGAGCTCGAGGGGCTCCCGGCGCCGGTCTTCGAACGGGCGGCGGAATGAACGGCGATGGAAATTCGCGATCTGGAGCCGCGAGACTTTGCTTGGGTGCTGGCGCTCAATCAGCGACACGTGGTCGAGCTGTCGTCACTCACGCTACCAATTACGGTGCCAATTACGGTGACAGCGCACTTAACCCCTCGTCGAGGGTGAGCACGATTTTCCCCGTATGTTTTTTAGCCATAAAATCGGTTTGTGCGTCCGCGATCCGCTCGAGCGGGAAGGTTTTGGCCACGAGGGGAGATATGCGCCCGCACTCGATGTGTTCGATCAGATTTGTGAACACCTCGGGTTCCAAGACCGTACAACCGAACAGGCTCACGGCTGCCCTCGAATCCTTCAAATAGAGGGTCCGGATGTCCAGTTCGACGATAGGACCGCCAATCGCACCGGCCACGGCGTAGCGTCCTCCCGGGCAGAGCGCGTCGAGATGTTCCGGCCATTGTGCCCCCCCCAACTAAATCAATCACGACATCCATGCTATCTCGCCCAAGCATTTCGACAACGCTATCCTCTCGTGCAAGCGTCCGCTCGGCACCGAGACGGAGAAGATCTTTTGCCTTCGTGGGGCTTGTCACGGCGATGACCCGTGCCCCGCGAGAACGTGCCAATTGAATTGCCGCGGAACCGACACCACCCGAGGCGCCGATGACGAGGAGCCTGTCGCCGGCTTTTGTATTCGAGCGTGTCAGGAGGTTTTCCGCCGTGGAATAGGAGCATGGAAACGAAGCGAGTTCGGCGTCGTTCAGCTTGCTCTCGATTCCATATGGGTGTCGTGATGCAACCACGGTGTATTCGGCAAATCCTCCGTCGCATTCGGAACCGAAATACCAGGGCCGTTCCAACTCTTGCCCGCCGGCTTCGCGGATGCACGGTTCTATTAAAACGCGCTCGCCGATCCGATCCGCGCTGATCTCTTTGCCGACGGCAACGATCCGCCCGCAAACGTCGGCACCCTGGATGCGTGGAAAGTGTATGGGCGCACCAGACCAGCTTGCATCCTCGCTTGCACCGTCTTGCTTGGAATACCAAGCCGTTCGAGTATTTATATCCGTGTTGTCGACGCCCGCCGCGGCCACGCGAATGAGAACCTCTCGAGGGTTTGGATGGGGAACCCGGATGTCACGACGCAGCAAGAGTTTTTCAAGGCCACCATGCCCGGTGAGCCACACGGCCCGCATCGTTTTTGGCAAATCATTCACCCGATTTCTCTCATGAAAAACCCTTGTGCGCGATTTTTGCAATTTCGAGACCGGTAACAAAATACACCGAAGCGAAGGACTTTTTAACCGGGAGCCGTCGAAACTCCGCTGCCGGCCGCGCGCGCCCTGGCGCACCGCCTCGAAGCGCGCCATCGCCTCCTGCCGCCTCGCTCCCCTCGGAGTGCGGCGCGGACCACGGCATCCCCGGGTCGCCGTCGCTGTCCTCGCCTTGGCGTGAAGCCCGCTTCGTGTCCCGAATTGAACACGGCTTCGTGCTCGGAGCACGCGCGGGGCGGGAGACGAGCCAAGGTGGGACAACCCGTCGTCCGATCCGCCGCACCCATGGATCGCGCAACGGAATGGCACTAATCTTTGCCTGGGCTTGAGGCCCGAAACCGAAACTCACCGATGTTTCCCGCATCGGATGCGCCGAGGGTGTTCCCTGCGATGACGTTACGGCAACCGTCTTCGACATCTCCGATGTTCGATTCACTCGGTCAGTGGCTGATGGACAGCGGCGTGAAAGAAGCCGAGGTCGACGAGGTTGTCCAGGGTTTCGGCCGCCGCCTGGTGGATGCGGGCGTTTCGCTCTATCGCGTGAGCCTGGGCGGCATTCTGCTGCACCCGGTGTTCGGTGCCCTGGACGTGGTCTGGAACTCCCGCGACGACACCGTGGTCAGCCAGAGGGCGCCGCGGCGCCTCGTCACCTCCGAGGTGTTCCAAAACTCGCCCTTTTTCTGGGCCGCATCCAACCGTGTCGCCTTTCACCGCTTCGAGCTGGGCGCCGGCCCGGTCGACCCGGAGTTTCCGATCTTCGAAAGGCTCCGCTCCGACGGCGTCACCGACTATCTGCTGTTTTTCGAATCCTATGGCCGCACCAATGACGTGCTCTGGGCCGATCTGCCCTCGGGCATGGAGGGGATCATTCTGTCCCTTTCCACGCGTCGCATCGGCGGCTTCGTCGAATTCGAGATCGACTATTTGCGGGCCTGGATGCTGCCCTTCGCACTGTGCATCAAGTTGATGACGACGCACGCGTTGGCCCGCGCGCTACTCGATACCTATCTCGGAAAGCATTCCGGCAGCCGCATCCTCGACGGCATGGTCGAACGGGGCGACTGCGGGATGATAGACTGTGTTCTGTTCTATTGCGATCTGCGCAATTCGACGAAATTGGCCGAAGAGCTATCGCCGGACCAGTACCTGGCGTTGATCAACGACTATTTCGACTGCACCGCGGGCGCCGTCGTCGATCACGGCGGCGAAGTCTTGAAGTTCATCGGTGACGCGGTATTGGCCATTTTTCCGGTCGATCCCGTGCACCGGCCGGCCGTGGACATGTGCCGCGCCGCCATCAGCGCGGCGCGCGAGGCCTTCAACCGTGGCGCGCACGGGGACAATTTATCGAGCTCGGCCGAGAAGGCTCTACGGTTCGGCATTTCGCTGCACGTCGGGCAAGTGATGTACGGCAACGTCGGCACGGACCGCCGCCTCGACTTCACCGTGATCGGGCCGACGGTGAACCAGGCGATCCGACTCGACGGCCTATGCAAGGTGCTGGGCACGCCGCTCGTCGCCTCCGAGACTTTCGAGAAATTCTATGACGGCGAGCTGGTGACACTCGGCCAGCATCTACTGGCGGGAATGGCACCAGAGATCGAGGTTTATACCCTGCCCGAGTTTGCACCCGCGACATAGCGATAGCCGCGCAACGCCTCCTCCGGCAGGTTGTAGGCAGAGGTGGTCCGAGCGTGGGCCATGGCGATGTCGGCTGGACGTCGTTATTCTTCCGCCGCCAACCCCGCGAAGGAATCGCCGATGCCCGAGACCACCAAGCTGCTCGCCGCCTTCGCCATCCGGCCCGAGGCCGGCCTGCCCGAGGCGGTCGCCCACGAGGCCAGGCGCGCGCTGGTCAATTGGCTCGGCTGTGTGCTCGGCGGCACGCATCACCCCTCCACCGAGATCGCGCTCGCCGCGACCTTGGCCGCCGGCGGCGGCGACGCGGCGACGGTGCTGGGCCGCCGGGAGCGGCTGGGCGCGCTCGACGCCGCCTTCGCCAACGGCCTCGCCTCCAGCGCCAATGCCTTCGACGACACCCACCTCGCCACCGTGATCCATCCCACCGGCCCCGTCGCCGGCGCCCTGCTGGCGGCGGCGGAGGGACGCCCGGTGTCGGGCCAGGACTTTCTCGAAGCCCTCGCCCTCGGCATCGAGGTCGAATGCCGCCTCGCCATGATGCTGGTCGCCCCGCCGGCGGAAGCGGAGCTCGGCTGGTACCTGACCGGCACCACCGGCGGCGTCGGCGCGGCGGCGGGCGTGGCCCGCCTGCTCGGCCTCGACGTCCAGCGGACGGCCTGGGCCTTTGGCATCGCGGCCTCCCAGGCCTCGGGCATCCGCCAGACCCACGCGACGATGTGTGTCGGCTTCGTCCCCGGCCTGGCGGCCCGCGCCGGCCTGTGGGCCGGGCTCCTGGCGGCGCGCGGCTTCACCTCCTCGGCGCGGGCGATCGAGGGGCCGTCGGGATTCGCCGAGCTGTTCTCCCGCCAGGCCCACCTCCCGGCCGCGACGGAGGGGCTGGGAGCACGCTGGGAGATCCTGGAGAACGCCTATAAGCCCTACCCCTGCGGCATCGTCATCCATCCGGTGATCGACGCCTGCCTGGAGATCGCGAGCGAGCCCGGCTTCGATGCCTCGAAGGTGACGGCGGTGCGCTTGGGCGTCGACCCGCTCTGCCTGCGGCTCTGCGACCGGCCGGAGCCGCCGGGCGCGCAAGAGGCGCAAGTGAGCCTGCAACACTGGACCGCCGTCTCGCTGGTCCGGGCGGCGGCCGGCCTCGCCGAGGGGAGCGAGGACGCGGTGGCCGATCCCGCCGTGCGGCGGGTCCGTGGCCTGGTCGCGGCCGGCCCCGACGACACGGTGGCCCGCGACGGCGCGCTGGTGGTGGTGGAGACGGCCGACGGCGGGCGCCGGGAGCGCCGGGTCGAGCATGCCATCGGCAGCCTGGCCCGGCCGATGAGCGATGCGGCGTTGAGCGGGAAATTCCGGGACCAGGCCGTGTCGGTGCTGGGCGAGGACGGCGCGACGGCGTTGCTGGAGGCGGCGTGGGCGGTCGGCGGCTTGGCCGACGCCTCCGAGCTCGCCCGCCTCGCCCGGCCCGCCGGCTAGGGCGAGCCGATGGCTTGTGTCGTGGTCTGCTCCGGCGGCATGGACTCCGTGACCCTCGCGCACCTGGTCCGTTCCCAGGGCCGGCTCGCCCGCCTCGTCACCTTCGATTATGGCCAGCGCCACGCCCGCGAGATCGACTTCGCGGCGCGCGCGGCGGCCGAGCTCGCGGTGCCGCACGACGTGGTCGACATCTCCAACCTGCGCGGTTTCCTGACCGGCTCGGCGCTGACCGACGACGTCGAGGTGCCGAAGGGGCACTACGCCGAGGACAGCATGCGGACCACGGTGGTGGCCAACCGTAATCCCATCATGTTCACCATCGCCTTCGCGATCGCGGCCGGCGCGGGGGCGACTTCGGTGGCGGCGGCGGTGCATGCGGGCGACCACTTCGTCTACCCCGACTGCCGGCCCGAGTTCACCCGCGCCTTCGCCGAAATGGAGCGCCTGGCCCTCGACGGGCTGTGGGAGATCGCCTTCGAGACCCCCTTCGTCGAGCTGAGCAAGGCCGAGATCGCAGGCCTAGGCGGCCGCCTGGGCGTCGCCTTCGAGCAGACCTGGAGCTGTTACGAGGGCGGGACGCGCCATTGCGGGCGCTGCGGTACTTGCGTCGAGCGCCGCGAGGCCCTGGCGCTGGCGGGCCTCGAGGACAAGACAGACTACGTCGATCCCGACTACTGGCTGACGGTCACGGGCGAAAGCGCGCCGGCGTCGTGACGGGGACGCGCATTGGGCGATTGCGCCGCCACATTCGGATAGCGCCCGACCGCGTGCCGCGCTATCAACGGCGCGCGGCGAGGGAGGCGCGACATGGGCGACAGGTATTACGAGGATTTCACCATCGGCGAGGAAATCCACTCGCCCGCCAAGACTTTCAGCGAGGCGGAGATGATCGACTTCGCCTTCCACTACGACCCACAACCGATCCACATCGACGCCCGAGCCGGCGAGGCGAGCCAATTCGGCGGCCTGATCGCCAGCGGCTGGCAGATCATCGCGACGGCCTTTCGTCTCTTCACCATGACCGGCTCGCTCGGCCCGGCGAGCGAGGGGTCGCCCGGGGTGGACGAGCTGCGCTGGCTTCTCCCCGTCCGTCCGGGCGATACGATCCACGCGATCGTGACGGTCGAGGGATTGCGCGTCTCCCGCTCGAAGCCGCATATCGGCCACGTCACCCTGGGCTACCGGGTGGTGAACCAGGCGGGCGAGACCGTCGCCACGATGCGCGCGGTACAGTTCATGCGCCGGCGCGAGGGGGAGGTGGAGAGCCGACATGCGTGAGGATCGCCGCGTCCTGATCGTCGCCTTCGACGGGCTGCGCCCCGACATGGCGACGGCCGAGCGGATGCCCAATCTCGATTCCGTGCGCAGCGTCGGCGTGGATTTCGCCGACTGCCGCGCGGTCTTCCCGACCGAGACCCGGGTCAACCAGGCAAGCCTGGTGACCGGTCGTCACCCCTCGGGCCATGGCATCGTCGCCAACAAGTTCGTCGATCCGACGCTTGGTGGCGGCTTCATCAACACCTCGAACTTCGAGGCCTCGAGGCGGGCCGACGACGCCCTCGACGGCAAGTTGTTGCACGGCGAAAGCCTGGGCGAGGTTCTGGGCCGGTCCGACGGCAGCCTCGCCGTCGTCGGCTGCGGCACGGCCGGCGGCAACCGGATGCTGCATCACACGGCGGCCCGGCGCGGCGAGATCAACGTCTCCGCCCATGGCCCCGAGCACACGACCACGCCGGACGCGCTCGCCTGGCTCGCCTCGCGGATCGGCCCGCCGCCGGCCGCCGCCATCCCCAACGAGGGACGGATCGAGTGGGTGGCGCGCGCCTATAGGGAGGCGGTGGCGCCGGAACGGGATCCGACCGTGACGATCCTCTGGTTTTCCGATCCGGACGTGCCCTATCATTATCGCGGCCTGGCCAGCGCCGAGGCCGACGCCGGCATCCGCGCCGCCGACCGGGCCCTGGGCGCGCTGCTGGACTGGCGGCGGGAAAGTGGGCGGGACGATAGCCTGCAGATCATCGCCATGTCCGATCACGGCCACGTCACCGCCGTCGGCCCGGCGCTCGACGTCGCCGCGCGGTTGGCGGCGGCGGGCTTCGAACTGGCCGAGAGCCCCGGTGGCGACGGCGACGCGGTGCTGGTACCGGGGAGCTGCGGCTCTCTCTATTGCCGCGATGTCGAGGCCCAGGCGGCGCTGGTCGACTGGCTCTGGGCGCAACCCTGGATCGAGCTGATCTTCGCCCGGGCGATGAAGGGCGCCGAGGCGGCGCCCGAGGGCACGCTGGCACTGGCGGCCGCGCATATCGACAATGCCCGCGCCGGCGACATCGTCTTCACCACGCTCCGCGACGAGGCGGCCGGACCGGCCGGCCTGGTCGGGCGCTGCCTGCACGACAACGCCGACATTGCCGACGGCGGCGGCCTCCATGGCGGGCTGTCGCGGACCGAGGCGCGCGCGGTGCTGGCGGCCGACGGCACGGGTTTCGCGAGCGGCCGGCGGATCGCGGCGCCGGTGGGCCTGATCGACGTGATGGCGATGGTCCTGTCGTTGCTGGAGATCGAGGCGCCGCCGGCGATGGACGGCCGGGTCCCGGCCGGCGCGCTGGCCGATGACGGCGCAAGGGAGGAAGCCGCCGCCCGCGCCGAGGCGACGACCGCCCAGCGGGGCGCGCGTCGGCAAACCGTCAAAACCACGCGTGTCGGCGAGGCGCGCTATATCGACGAGGGCCGGCTGGAGGGCGCGCCCGGCATCGACGACGTCGTCGTTTGAGCCGGGGGGGGCCAACCGAGCGAAGCGAAGGACTTTTCAACCGGAAACTATTCGACATAGCCCAGCGGCAGTTCGGTCGTCGCCTTGAGGGTCTCCATGACGAAGCTGGATGAAACGTCGTCGAGGTCGATGGCCTCGATCAGCCGCTTGTAGACCGCGTCGTAGCCGGCGATCGAGGGCACCACCACCTTCAGCAGATAATCGACGTCGCCGGCCAGGCGATGAACCTCGACGACCTCCTCGATGTCCCGGATCGCCTCGGCGAAACGCTCCAGCCAAGTCTGCTCGTGATGGCGGGTCCTGAGCCGGACGAAGACCGTCACCCCACAGTTGATCTTATCCGGATCCAGCAGCGCGATGCGCCGGGCGATGTAGCCGCGCGCCTCCAGCCCCCGCACGCGGCGCCAGCAGGGCGTCGTCGAAAGCCCGATTCGTCCGGCGATATCCGCGACCGTCAAGGTGGCGTCGGCCTGCAACAGGGCTAGGATCTTCTTGTCGAAGACGTCCATTGGTAAAATATTCTCCAAATCCGCCGACTATTCGGGTAATTTTTCGCTATTTTACGGATTCGGCACCAAATTGGCAATACTCTTTCTCTAGAAATTTGCACTTCCATTCCCACATCTCGATTCGAACAACGAAGAACTCCATGGGGGTCCCGGTCTGTCAATCGGCGTTGAACATTGACCCCCATCGGCGTGCAATGTTGACCCCTTTGGGGATGCACGGCGGAGGTCGTACAGGTAGTCCATAGGAGGGGCCCGCGCGCGGGCCGACGCGCCCACCACGCGGCTGGCGGCGGACCGCGCGTGGGAGGTTCCTGTGGGCCCACCTGGGCGACCGGGCGGCAGGTGGATCGGTTGCCTTTAGGACCGATTCTTGAAGCGCCAGGAGTCGTTTCCGGTCTCGATGATCTCGCAGTGGTGCGTCAGACGATCGAGGAGCGCGGTGGTCATCTTGGCGTCGCCGAAGACGGACGGCCATTCGCCGAAGGTCAGGTTGGTGGTGACGATGATCGAGGTGCGCTCGTAGAGCCGGCTGACGAGGTGGAACAGCAGCTGGCCTCCGGTTTGGGCGAAGGGCAGGTAGCCGAGCTCGTCGAGGATGACGAGGTCGCGCCGGGCCAGCTGATCGGCGAGCCGGCCCTGGCGGCCGGCGCGGGCTTCGGCCTCGAGCCGGTTGACCAGGTCGACGACGTTGAAGAAGCGGCCCCGGGCGCCATCGCGGATGCAGGCCCGCGCGATGGCGACGGCGAGATGGCTCTTGCCGGTGCCGGTGCCGCCGATCAGCACGGCGTTGCGCTGGTTGGCCAGGAAGCCGCCGACCGCCAACTCGCGGACCAGCGGCTCGTTGACCGGGGTGTCGGTGAAGTCGAAGTCGGCCAGCTCCTTGGCCAGCGGCAGCTTGGCGCCACTCATCTGGTACTTGATGGATCGCGCCTGCTTGTCGGCGATCTCGGCCTTCAACAGCTCGCCGATGATTCGCTGCATCGGATGCTGGCGCTTGAGGCCGTCGGCGAGCACCTCGTCGAACGCGTCGCGCATGCCGGCGAGCTTGAGTGCGGCCATCATCTCCAGGACCTCATGGCGCTCCATGGCCGACCCCCCTCAAGCGGTCGTAGCGGGTGCAATCGGCCACCGGCTCAAAGCGAAGACGCAGGTTCGCGGGCGTCGGGATCGGCGCCGTCTCGGACGGCTGGCGCCGACGATTGAGGATGTTGAGCACGACGTCGGCGCTGCACACGCCGCCAGCGAGCGCCTCGGCACAGGCGGCCTCCACCGCCGCCAGCCCATCCGCCAGCACGGCGGTGAGGATCTCGACCATCTGCCTGTCGCCGTCGTCGTGGCCGGCGAGCCGGACGCGCACGCGACCCAGGGCGCCGGGCAGCGCCCAGTCCTTGAACGGCGCGCCGTTACGAAGCGCACCGGGCTTCCTCGCCAGCACGGGCACGTAGTGCCACGGGTCATAGACGGTCTGGTCGCGGCCGAAGCGCCGGGCATGCTCGGCGACGATCTCGCCGTCCTGGCGGATGACGATGCGATCGGCGTAGGCATGGACCTCGACCGGACGGCCGACGGCGCGCGCCGCCACGCTGTACTTGTTGCTGTCGAAGCGCACCAGGCAGGTCTTCGACACCGACGCCGGGACCGCGTGGAAGCCGTCGAACGGCCCGCGATAGCCGACCAGGGACGGACGCTCGTCCTCGAACACCTGCCAGACAGTCCTGTCCTTGAACACCGGGTGGGGATGACGCCGGGCGTAGGCGACGCACTGGTCCAAGAGCCAGGCGTTGAGCTCGTCGTAGGTCTTGAAGCGCAGCCGCGGGGTGAAGAACCGACCGCGGATGATCCCGACCTGGTTCTCGACCTGCCCCTTCTCCCATCCCGCTCCCGGCGTGCATGCTGTCGGTTCGACCAGGTAGTGGCCACACATCTGCACGAAGCGCCGGTTGAACGCGCGCTCCTTGCCGATGAGGACGGTCTGCACCGCCGTCTTCATGTTGTCGTAGATGCCTCGCCGGCAGGCACCCTGGAACAGCCGGAATGCCCGGTCGTGGGCGTCGAACACCATCTCCTGGCTCTCGCGCGGATAAGCGCGGACGAAGAACATTCGGCTGTGGCACAGCCGGACGTGCGCGACCTTGACCTTGGTCGTCACCCCCGCCAGCACCACGTACTCGTGGCTCCAGTCGAACTGATAGGCCTCGCCCGGCGAGAACACCAACGGCACATAGGTCTGCGCCGTCGATGCCGAACGGCGCCACCGCCACGCCTTGGCGTAGCGCCGCACCGCGTCGTAGCCGCCGCCATAGCCCAGACCCTCGAGGGCTTCGGAGATCCGTAGCAGCGTCAGCCGCTCCCGCTTCGACTTGGTCTCGTTGGCCTCCAGCATCCGCTCCAGCTCGGCCGTCCACGGCCCCAGCTTCGGCATCGGCTGGACCCGCCGGTCGTAGGTGAACGCCGTCGCCTGCGAACGGATCACCTTGCGCACCGTGTTGCCCGAGACCTTCACGTCCCGCACGATCTCCTTGATCGGCTTCCCCTTGACGAAATACTCCCGCCGGATCCGCGCTATCGTCTCCACGACCAACATCCCCCACCACCTCGTCCGCCCAAAAACGAGGTGACTTGGACTAGCCAGGCTCAGGGGGTCAAATTTGGACGCCGATCACCCCTCAACAGGGGTCAACTTTGCACGCCGTTCCACACCGGTCATGCTTCAGCGTCTCTTCTCCGAGCACCCGGCGAGCGTCGGCGAGAGCTATTTCGAGCACATGGGGATGGCATTCGGGTTTTCCGGCCGCATGGCGCTCGGCGCCTGCGCCTGCGCCCTCCATGGCCTCTTTCCCTTCCTCTGCACCAAGACCGGCAGTAGCACGATCAACGAACTTCACCATTCGATGGTGAGCCATCGCGTCGTCGCCGAGCGCGCGCCGGCAAGCACCGCTCCGAGGTCCCCCCAAGCCGCGACCTGATCGTCATTGGGATCGCCACGACACGGACGCCGCCCCTCGGGGCGGCGGCGAGCGGTCAGTTGCCGCGTCGGTGCATCTGGATGCGGGCGTAGGCGCCCTCGACGTTCAGCGGTCCCCACTCCTCGAAGCGGGCCATGTCCTGGTATTTCGACAGGTCGATCGCCGCCTTGGTCTCCTCGAGGCTCTTGCCTTGGCGCGCCAGCGCCAGGACCTGGTCGTAAAGCGCGGCCATGTATTCGCGGAAGCGCGTGACGTCGGCCATGGTGCCGAGCTTGCCGTGGCCCGGCGCCAGGACGTCGAAATCCATGCCCTCGACCCGCCGGAGCGAGCTGATCCAATCCGGCAGATAGCCGTCGGAAAGCGTCTTGAAGGCGACCGTCTGGACCGGGATGAAATCGACCGCGAACAGCACGCGCTCGGCCGGGAAGTTCATCACGATCATGTTGTCGGAATGGTTCCGGCCGAGGTGGCTCAGTTCCACTCGGGCGCCACCGAGCTCGATCGTCATCGCCCGCTCGAAGGTGATGTCCGGGACCGCCGTCGGCCGCAACTCGGCGATGATCGTCGCCTTCGCGCGGGCGTGGGCGACGACGATGGCGCCGGCCGCCTTGAACACTTCGCCGCCGGAGCTGTGATCGCGGTGATCGTGGCTCAAGATCAGATAGCGGATGGGCTTGCCGAACCGTTCCTTGATCCGGTCGCGCAGCCAGGCCGCGGCCTCGGCGTTGATCGGATCGGTGACGATGACACCGTCCGGCGTCACCAGGAAGACCGAATAGTGGAAGTTGTTCTGGAAGCGATAGAGATCGCCGCTGATCTGGGTGATGGCGCGCTTGGCCGCGCCCTGCGCCAAGGCCACCCCGCCGAGCGCCAGCACCGCCACGCCCGCCGCCACAACCGTCCTCGAGAGCCGACCGAGCATGTCCCTTCCTCCGCTTGCATGATCGAGGGGGCGAGTGTAGCGGCCGCGACCGGGAGGATCGCCATCAATCTTTCGTCAGCGCGCCGCTCGAGCCCGAGGGGTCTGTTCGGGGGCAATCTCGATCCAGAGCTAATGAACATTATCAATTATTCACAATAACAGATTGTGAATATTGAATAATTATCCATCGAAAAAAATCTTCGACCCCTTTGAAAATTGAGTCGAAGCGCCGGCGAGCCGGCCTCGTCTACGCGCCCATCCCGCAAATGTGGGGCGGGCGTATCGCAAAGAGCGGATTTTCACCTCGCCTGGTCGCCGGCCACCATGGCGCCCGTGACGATGCGTCGAAGCGGGCCCGTGCGGACCCGCAATTCCATGGGTGTAGACGTTCGTGACGGGGCCGACCCTTCTCCCTCTCGACGCTTCGGCGACAGAGCCCCTCGCGAACGTCCACCCGCCTGGAGGTAGGACAAAATGCACTGGAAACATCCCAAGCCGAATTTCGTGCTGCTGGCGAGCCTCGCGATCGTCGCCTGGGGCGCCGGCACCGGTATCGCCACCGCGACCTCGCCCTGCGGCGACTTCGGGGCCTGCAAAGCCCTCATCGAAATCAACGCCTCCGACGGCGACATCGGCTTTCATTTTCTGAAGGACGGCGACGACCTGAGGGCGACCCATATCGAAAACGCCAGTGGTCAGAAGATCTTCGAGGACAGGGCCAAGGGCTCCATGGTGGAGCAGAAGTACACCGAGATCTTCGGCGAGAGCGCGGAGCCACTTTGCTGGGTGGATCCCGAGGCTGACCCGGACGAGGAGATCGTCACCCTGGAGCAGTTCATCGAGCGCTGGGAGCCCGGAACCTACCGGTTTTTCGGCCAATCGGATGCCGGCGAGATGTCCGAAGGGGAAACCGAGTTTAGCCATAACCTGCCCGCCGCGCCGGTGGACCTGGACTTCAATTCCAAAACCGGCGTCATTTCGTGGGCACCAGGCGACGATTTGGGAAACTGTGCCTCCAATTCGGACTTGGACGCCCTCGTCGCCGACGGCGTTCTACCGATGCACCCCGAGGACGTCACGGTTGCCGTCTGGGAGGTGGTTTTCGAACCCGACGACGGCTCGGGCCTCAAGTTCACGGTCCGCGTCCCGCCAGGCGTGTCGAGCGTCAAGGTCCCGGCGGACTACCTCGACTCCCTCCCCGATGATACGCCGGCCAAGATCGAAGTCGGCGCCATCACCCTGACGGACAACGCGACGTTCACGGAGGTGGGTGACATCTGCATCAACGAAACCAAGAGCGGCTGCCCCGACTGACCCGTGACCGGGGTATTGAAGTCGCTTTCCCCCCTCGATTCCTCACGGCTCCAATTGCCTCCGGCGAAAGGTGATGGCCAGGGGCGATTGGAGCCGATCGTCGACGCCCTCAAGCCCCACTCGTCGCCGCGCAGGCGCGAAAGGGACCCGCCTACCCCGCCATGGTCGGTTCTGCTAGCATGAAACATCATGCGTGATCCAAATCGAGTGAAAGAGGAAGCACGGTGAAAGATCTCGGTGAACGCAAAATAAGATGGATTCTCGGCCTTGTCGGCGTGGGTTGCTACGCCAGCCTGCTCGGCCTGGATATATTGACGGAAACCGACGACGTCTCGTTGGTCGATTTCCTGGTCGATGCCGTGGCGCTACTTTTGACGATCGGCGCCGCCGTCGGCGTCGCGCTCTTGCTACAGCGCGTGCACAAGCAGCATGAAGAGAGGGCATCGCTGATCGCGGATCTCGAGATCGCCCGCGCCGAGGGCGAAGAGTGGCGCGGCAAGATGCACACGCATCTGAACGGCATTCGGATCGAGATGGACAAACAGTTCGAGAACTGGGGCATGACGGCAGCGGAACGTGACGTCGCGCTACTGATCCTGAAGGGATTGAGCCACAAGGAAGTGGCGACCCTGCGCGGCACCGCCGAGGCCACCGTCCGCCAGCAGGCGGGTTCGATCTACGCGAAGGCGAAGCTGCCGGGGAAGACCGCGTTTTCCGCCTATTTCCTCGAGGATCTTTGGATTCCCGGGGATGGCGGGATGAACAGCGAGAGGGGCCAGTTGAATTTGTCGTGACGTCGAGGGGCGTCGATAGCACGGAATTTTTACCGTTCACCCGATCGCCCGTGACGTTCCGTCCGACCGCGTCGTGCAATTCTTGATCGTGAAGAAGTCCCTTGGCTGAGCGAAGCGAAGGTCTTTTTAACAGGGATCTCACCCGCAAACGCGATAGAGCGCAATCGCGATCGCCTTGGCGGCGATGACCAGGTCTTTCAGTTGCACCCGCTCGTCCGGCGTCGGCCATTCGTCGTAGTTGCGGATGTCGCCGGGGCCGTACTGCAGGCTGGCGACGCCGTGGGCGGCCAGGATGTTGCCGTCGCCGACGTTGCCGAGCCGGCCGACCGGCTGGCGGGTGAAGCCGCCGGCGGCCTTGGGGTTCGCCACCTCCATCATCTCGACCTCGAGGCCGATGTCGGCCATGTGCTCGGCCAGATAGTCGGCGATCTCGCCTTCCTCGAAGGTCGTGCTCGGGATGCGGATCAGATCGCGCTCCAGCCGCAGCACGCGGTCGTCGTCGATCTGGGCCAGGATCCGGCCGCTCACCTCGCCATGGTCCATGGCTCCCCTCCCCCGACGCAGCCGCCCGAACCTAGTGTCCTGATCGATAAATTGATATGATTATGTCTCTATTTGTTTTCAGGAGGCGCGATTGATGGCGAGAGTGGCGGTGACGATCTCTTTGAGCGATGACGAGCGCGCCGAATTGGAGGCGCTGTCTCGTCGTCGCAAGACGTCGCAGGGGCTTGCGCGGCGGGCTCGGATCGTCTTGGCGGCGGCGGAAGGGTTGGAGAACAAGGAGATCGCCGTTCGTCTCGAGGCGAGCGCGGACACCGTGGGCAAGTGGCGTCGCCGCTATGCGGCGGAGGGCCTCGACGGTCTGTACGACGAACCCCGCCCCGGCGCGCCGCGTCAAATCGGCGATGACGCCATCGCGGAAGCGGTCCGGCTGACGCTGGAAGAGACGCCGCCGGACGCGACCCATTGGAGCCTTCGCTCGATGGCGCGGGCGAGCGGCCACGCGCCCTCGACCATTCATCGCATTTGGCGGGCCTTCGGCTTGCAGCCGCATCGCTCGGAGACCTTCAAGCTGTCGAGCGATCCCTTCTTCGTGGAGAAGGTCCGCGACATCGTCGGTCTGTATTTGGCGCCGCCGGATCGTGCCCTGGTTCTCTGTGTCGACGAAAAGAGCCAGATCCAGGCCCTGGACCGTTCCCAGCCCCTCTTGCCGATGCGCCCCGGGCAGGCGGAGCGGCGCAGCCACGACTACAAGCGCCACGGCACGACCTCTCTCTTCGCGGCCCTCGACATCGCCACGGGAGAGGTCATCGGCAAATGTTTCCCGCGCCATCGGGCCCGAGAGTTCCGCAAATTCCTCGACCTCGTCGAGGCGAACGTCCCTGCTGATCTCGACATCCACATCGTCATGGACAACTACGGGACCCACAAGACCAAGGCGATCCGCGACTGGTTCGCCAAACGGCCGCGCTGGCAGGCCCATTTCACACCCACCAGCGCCTCCTGGCTGAACCAGGTCGAGCGCTGGTTCGGGCTGCTGACCGACAAGCAGATCAGGCGCGGCGTCCATCGCTCCACCAAGGAGCTGGAGCGCACCATCCTCGACTACATCGACACGACAAACCAGAACCCCAAACCCTTCAAATGGACCAAATCCGCCGATGACATCCTCGGCGCCATCCAGCGCTTCTGCCTCCGAACAATCGAAACCGCTGAACAACAGGCGAAAATCATGCGAACTTCGGAATCGGGACCCTAGCATGGCGAGCGGCTTTCGCCGCCTGGCGCCATCGCCTATCGTCGGCGCGCCAGGGCGAGGGGCGCGAGCATGGCGGCAATGGCGAGCGCGAGAGGGAACGGCGATGGCGCCTGAAGGCAGGACCGGGTGGCCATGACGCCGCCCTCGGACCATGCCAAGGGATTGCTCATCACCTCCCTCGGCGTTCTGCTGATCAGCCCGGATACCCTGTTGATCCGTCTCGCCGAGATGGACGTTTGGACGCTGGCGGTCTGGCGCGGCGTGTTCCAGGCGGCCGGCGTGAGTTTCCTGCTGCTCTGCTTCTACCGCCGCCGCACGCCCGAGGTCTTTCGCGCGATCGGCTGGACCGGCGTGCTGCTGGCGGCGATCTTCGCGGTCAACACCATCACCTTCCTGGTGGCGATCCAGAACACCAAGGTCGCGAACGCCCTGGTGATGCTGGCGACGGCGCCGCTCTTCGCCGCGATCCTGAGTCGCCTCTTCCTGAAGGAAGGTGTCAGGACCCGCACCTGGCTCGCGATTCTGACGGCGATGGCGGGCGTCGGGCTGATCGTCTGGGAGGGACTGGGCCAGGGCACGTTCCTGGGCGATGCCCTGGCGCTGCTCGCCGCGCTGCTGCTGGGCGCCAAGTTCACCATCATTCGCAGCCGGCGGCGGATCAACCTGGTCCCGGCGATGGCGCTTTCGGGTCTCTTCTTCGCGCTCGCGGCACTCCCCTTCTCGCATCCGAGCGAGGTCGAGGGCCAGCAGATGGTCTGGGTCCTGCTGATGGGCTTCGCGGTGATCGCGCCGGCGACGGCGCTCACCACGCTGGGGCCGCGCTACATCCCGGCGGCGGAGGTCGGCCTGCTGACCCTCGGCGAGACGGTGTTGGGGCCGCTCTGGGTCTGGCTGGTGATCGCCGAGGCGCCGAGCGCGCTCGGCCTCCTCGGCGGCGCCATCGTGCTCTCGGCGCTGCTCGTCAACGCCGCGCTCGCGCTGCTGGAAGGGAGACGCATCGCGCGGGCCTGAACGGTCGCGGCGACGGCGCGCATCGCATCGGGCTGGTCTCGCAGTTCTGCCCGGCGGGCGAGATCGCGGAGCCCGGCGTGATTGTGAATATGCCAATGCTCACCTGGTCGGGAGGACGGCGCTAGCTCGAATATGACAATTTCGTGAATGAGTGCTTATTGGCTTGCAGCCGTACCATGATACGGAGTCTACATTGGACTTGTGAGCTGAAACGAGGTGACGGCTATGTCGAGCATGACCATCGGCAAGCTCGCTCGCGAAGCAGGCGTCGGCGTGGAGACGGTCCGCTTCTATGAGCGACGAGGGTTGATCGAGCAGCCTCCGAAACCCGTGGGCTCTGGATTTCGCCATTACCCGCAGGACGCAGTGGAGCGAATCCGCTTCATCCGGCGGGCTCAGAAGATTGGTTTTACGCTTCGCGAGATTGACGAGCTCCTATCACTGCGCGCCGACCCGGCTACCGACTCTGCCGATGTGCGCGAACGGGCCTTGGCCAAGCTGGCGGAGGTCAATCGCAAGATCGCACACCTCGCAGACATGCGTGGTGCTCTCGAGGACCTCATTGCGGCCTGTCCAGGTGGCGGGGCGCTCAGAACATGCTCGATCATGGAATCGCTCATAAGCGCCAATCCGAATAAATCGCGCGAGGGAAACGACGAGAATTGAACATGAAAACGCTACTGGTTCGAACCTTGCCTATCCGGTTATCACCCACACCCACTATATGTAGTGTGCACCCATTTTCCTGAGTAAAGCTCGGTGCAGGTCGAAGCGGAGATATCTCCGGCGATGCCGAGCAGGGACTCGGACGGCATTGTAGCGCCTTTTAGGCGACACTTTAGCGTGGTGGAAATCCTAATCATTGAGTCGGATTTGGCAAAACGCCACGTTGCATAAAGGACCGTCACTTCATTGAAATTTATCTGAAATCGGAGGTGAACGACACCGATGGAATATTCCAGGAAATCAGAGCTTCATTGAATTGTAGGATTCGAGTGCCGGATTATTCACAAATAGCTCTGTGAACTGGTTTTCAAGTTCGCTCAATACGTCATATGAAGTAAACGGATTGAGGATCACGTTCTTGCGTGTCGCTTCGTCTTCGCTGCGACTCAAAACGCGCAGGAGACTAACAGGCGCGGACGGGTTCTTCGCAACGATTCGTGCCAGCGCGTCGCTTTCTTCGACTAGTGCCGTCAATCGCTCAGACGATGTCGTTTCATCAGCAGCTTCCCGTCTGGCCGTGGGTTTCTTCGTTTTTCCCTTGGTCGCCACCGTTCCGTCCCCCGATGTTAAGTACGTGACGTGAATTAAACTCCGGTTCGGTTTTCAGAACAATCAAGAATTAGCCGGATCGCCTCCTCAATGCGCCTGCGCCGGCCCTTGCCTGCAGTCCAAGGAGACACACTACATATAGTGGGTGTGGGTGATAACCGGATAGGCAAGGTTCGAACCTGGCTGGTCCTGATGTTGGCGGTGCTTGGCGCAACCACCGCCTACGCTGTCACTCAAACTTACAGGCTTCGAGTTGACGGCCTGGCCTGCCCCTTCTGTGCCTATGGCATCGAAAAGCAACTGAGCCGCATTGAAGGTGTCAAGTCCATCGACACCGACATTCGCGGCGGCGTGGTGACGCTCACCATGACCGACGGCGCGACGCTCGACGAAGCGACCGCCCGGCGGGCTATCGAAGCCGCCGGCTTTACGCTGCGCGGTTTTGAGCCGGTGCAGGCGAGCGCAAAAGAGTAGGCACCAATAAGCCATGACCTTGCCAGTTGAAACCTTCGAGGCGTGGATACGGTGGGCATCGAGGGCCGGTACGGCGATCGCCTTGCTGGGCGGGACAGCCACGGCGTGGAGCGCGCCGATTACTTTCAATACCGCGCTGCCGGTCGCCGAAGGCGAATTCGTTTTTCGCGAACAGGTCGTTCTCAACCAGTCCGGAGATGATCCGAGCGCCGCCGACCGCGACCGGACGGCGTGGTCGGTGGTTTCGGTCCTAGGCTACGGGATCTTGGGCGATTTCGCCGTGTTCGGCGTCGTACCCTACGTGGACAAGGAGCTTTCGCTGACGACCGGCGGGACGCGGCGCAGCCGAGGTGCGGATGGCCTTGGGGACATCAGTTTGTTCGGCCGATATACGCTGTTCCGCGATGATGCGCCTGGCCGCACATTCCGCGTTGCGCCGTTCGCAGGCCTCGAGTTGCCGACCGGCGAGGATGACGAGACCGACGCCTTCGGTCGGCTGCCGGCGGCCGTTCAGCCGGGCTCAGGTTCGTGGGACCCCTTCGGCGGCGTCGTGGCGACGTACCAGACCCTCGAGTTCCAGCTCGACGCACAGGTCAGCTACAAAGCCAACACGGCGGCGAACGGTTTCGAATTCGGTGACGTGGCGCGCCTCGACGGCTCTCTGCAGTACCGTCTCTGGCCGAGGAAACTGGAGGCGGGTGTTCCCGGGTTCCTGTACGCCATCGGGGAAGCCAACCTCATTCACCAGGACAAGAACCGAAGCGGCGGCGCGAATGATCCCGACTCCGGGGGCACGAGGCTTTTTCTCGTCCCGGGCCTTCAATACGTCACCAAACGCTGGATTCTCGAGGCGGCCGTGCAGCTGCCGGTCATCCAGGACCTCAACGGCACCGCGCTCGAAAACGAATATATCGTCCGGGCGGGCTTTCGGCTCAACTTTTGATGCTCCGGAAAAACATCATAAGAGGCCTCGTCGGGCTGGCGGTCGCCATTGCGGCTGTGCTTGCTGTTGGCTGGCTAGCTTTCGTGCCCTTGGCCAAGGAGCCCGAGTATGCGTTTCAGTTCGCATGGGGCGAGAAGGGAAGCCAAGCCGGTCAATTTTCCGACCCGACAGGGATCGCCGTCACCGCCGATGAAGTGTTTGTTGCCGACGCTCGAAACGCACGCATCCAGGTGTTCGATTTCGATGGCAACTTCAAACGACGATTCGGGGAGCGCGGAGAAGAACCCGGCCAGCTCGGCCGCCCCATGAATTTGGTCATCGTTGGGGATGAGATCTACGTTGCCGATTATTGGAACGACCGGGTCGAGATCTTCGGCCTTGACGGCACGCCGAGACGGACGATCGGGCGTCCTGGGAGGGGTCCCGGAGAATTCGACGCACCCGGTGGCATCGCCGTCGGCGACAACGGTGATCTGTTCATCGCGGATTTCTACAATCAGAGGGTTCAGCAGCTTCGCGCCGACGGCGGTTTCATTCGCCAGTGGGGCACGACGCGATCGGTCGGCATCTGGGCGGGAGAGTTCAATTACCCCACTGACGTGGCCTTGAGCCGAGACGGCACCCTGTACGTAGCCGACGGCTACAACGACCGGGTCCAGGCCTTTGCAAAGGATGGCCGCTATCTTCACAAATGGGGCGGCCCTTTCGCCATGAACATCTTCGGGCCGTTCAACGGCTGGTTCGCGACCACGACCAGCATCGCATTGGACAAGGACAGTAACGTCTTCGTTGCGGATTTCCACAGTACACGACTCGTTCATGCTGGCTTTGGCCTGGGCACCTGGACTGGTGGTTTTCCGGGGACGAGGAAACGAATCAGCTCAATGGCTTGACGCCTGTCGATAGGATTGACGAGCTGTCGCCTTATCCACTCGAAACCGTATCGGAAGATGGATTTTGCCATCCTTTTGTGGGTTTTGAGGCGGATCGGCTCGGCCTCGTGGAGCCAATCGCCGACTTTGTGCGCCCAGCAGAAGGTGATGGAAAGGACGGCGGTGAGCTTGGAGATGCGCTCCGGGTCGGTCATGTGGGTGTCTTCGAGGTTGAAGCCACGGGTTTTCAAGGCGGCGAAGAGGGTCTCGCTTTGCCAGCGCTGGGCGTAGATGGCCAAGGCCTCCTCGGGCGCGTCGTTGGTCACGACGATCAACAGTTCGCCGGTCTTGAGATGGATGGCCTCCTCGCGGCGCGCGTCTGGTCACGACGAGACGGGCCGGTCCTGAGATGGAGCGCGGCGACGAAGACGGGCCTGGCCTTGGGTTTTCTGGCCTCCGAGAGGCGCCTGGCGTTGGAGAGGATGCGGCTTTCCCCGGGTTTGAGGTCGCGAAACAGCTCCCTCGCCTTGACCATGCGACCACGCGTGTTGGCGATCTTGATGTTGGATCGGATGCGGATGTGAAAGGGGATGGCCTTTTCCTGCAACCATGCCAGCCAGGCGTCGCCGATGAATTCCCGGTCGGCCAGGAGGCTGGCGATCTTGTCGACCCCGAAGAGCCGGAGGACGTGTTCGAGGATCGCGATCCGCTCCTTGGTATTGGAATTGCCCGCCTTGTCGAGCACCCGCCAGCACACGGGAATGGCGATGGCGCGGTTGACGATGCCGATCATCAAGATGTTGACGTCGCGGCGACCCAGCCGCCAGTTGGTCCGGTCCATGGTCAGCCGCCACGGCCCCGCCTGGAGCCCCATCATCGCGACCAGGAACTCGGCGAGGCGATCGTAATCGAAATCGACTTGCTCGAAAAACCGTTGCAGGCGCCGATAGTTGGAGCTGGATCGCGCGCGCCCCGGAAAGTGGCAGGCCAAGTGAGAGAGGTTCACCGTCCGGGCGACGAACACGCCGAAGACCAAGACGCAAAGGCTCTCCAGACGGCTCTTGCGAAAGGCGAAGCCGCATCGTAGCGTCTCACGCAGGGCGTTGATCGGGTTGTCTCGCATGATTTCCCTCTTGACTCGTCGTGGAGTGAATCGGGAATCCTACAACCTTTTCAACGTCCTACGTAAATGCCGTCGTGTACCATGGCGGATTTCTACAATCACCGGGTTCAGAAATTCGCTCCGGACGGAACGTTTCTCGCGAGTTTTGGCGAGCATGGCAGCGGACCGGGTGCGTTCACCTATGCCGCCGCGGTGGCGGTCGCCGACGACGGCACTGTTTTCGTCGCCGATTTTGGCAATAACCGCATCGAAAAGTGGCAACCGAGAAAATGATCCGCGTGTGAAACGCCCTCCAGCTCGCCGCGCCGCGGAGACCCTCGCGGCGCTGGTGGCGCGCGTCTTTGACAGCGAGAACCGAGCGGCGACATGATGGCGCCGGCGCGGCGGAGGCAGGCATGTCGGAACTCGACCAAAGCTACGTTCACGGGGCCTCTTCGGTGCCCCTGATCGGCGAGACCATCGGCCGCAATTTCGATGCCGCGGTCGCGCGCTGGCCCGAGCGCCAAGCCCTGGTGGTGCGCCATCAGAACATCCGCTGGAGCTACACCGAGCTGAAGCAACAGGTCGACGCCGTCGCCGCGGGCCTGCTCGCGCTCGGACTGGAGCCGGGCGACCGCATCGCCATCTGGTCGCAGAACAATGCCGAATGGGTGGTGAGCCAGTTCGCCACCGCCAAGGCCGGCCTGATCTTGGTCAACATCAACCCGGCCTACCGGCTGAGCGAGCTGGAGTATGCCCTGAACAAGGTCGCCGCCAAGGCCCTGATCCTCTCGCCCCGCTTCAAGACCAGTGACTATATCGCCATGCTGCGCGAACTGGCGCCCGAGCTCGACCGCTCCGAGCCGGGGCGGCTCAGGGCCGACAAGCTGCCCAGCCTCGGCTGTGTCATTCGCCTCGGCGAGGCAGCCACGCCGGGGATGTACAACTTCGGCGATCTGGCCGGTCTCGCCGGCGAGGCCGAGCACGCGGCGCTGGCGCGGCTGGCCAGCGAATTGCAGTTCGACGACACCATCAACATCCAGTTCACCAGCGGTACCACCGGCTTCCCCAAGGGCGCGAGCCTGACCCACCACAACATCCTCAACAACGGTTTCTTCGTCGGCGAGGCCATGGGCTTCACCGAGTCCGACCGGCTCTGCATTCCGGTGCCGCTCTACCACTGCTTCGGCATGGTGCTCGGCAACCTGGCCTGCGTGACGCATGGCGCCGCCATGGTCTTTCCGGGCGAGGGCTTCGATGCGCTGGAGGTCCTGGAGGCGGTCGCGGCCGAGCGTTGCACGGCGCTCCATGGCGTGCCGACCATGTTCATCGCCGAGCTGGATCATGGCGAGTTCGCCCGCTTCGACCTGGCCAGCCTGAGGACCGGGATCATGGCCGGCTCGCCCTGCCCGGTCGAGGTCATGAAGCGCGTGGTCGAGGAGATGAACATGGCCGAAGTGACGATCGCCTACGGCATGACCGAGACCAGCCCGGTCAGCTTCCAAAGCGCCGCCGACGATTCCCTCGAACGCCGCGTCTCCACGGTCGGTCGCGTGCAGCCCCATATCGAGGCCAAGATCGTCGACGCCGAAGGCCGCATCGTGGCACCAGGCGAGACCGGCGAGATCCTGACCCGCGGCTATAGCGTGATGCTGGGCTATTGGGGCGAGGCGGAACGCACGCGCGAAGCCATCGACGCCGGCCGCTGGATGCATAGCGGAGATCTCGGCACGATCGATTCCGCCGGCTATTGCAACGTCGTCGGGCGCATCAAGGACATGGTGATCCGCGGCGGCGAGAACGTCTATCCGCGCGAGATCGAGGAGTATCTCTACCGCCACCCCAAGATCCAGGACGTGCAGGTGTTCGGCGTGCCCGATGCCCGCTTCGGCGAGGAATTGTGCGCCTGGGTCGTCCTGCGGGAAGGCGAAAACAGCGACGAAGACGAGATCAAGGAATTCTGTCGCGGCCAGATCGCCCACTTCAAAGTCCCGCGCTACGTCAAGTTCGTGCGCGAATTTCCGATGACCGTGACCGGCAAGGTGCAAAAGTTCGCCATGCGCGAGCGGATGATTCAGGAGCTGGAGTTCGAAGAGGCGAAGACCGCGTAGAGCGGTAATTCCAACCGCCATATAAGGCGACTCCCCGGCCGTCCCGGGGCCGCGTTTTCGCCGTCCCGAGAATGTTGAAAAGTACACGTGAAGCAAAGCGAAGGACTTTTTGACAGGGAACTCATGGCGAGCGAAGCCGAAGGTCTCTCGCGCTTCCATCAGGTGATGATCCTGGTGTCGGTCTCGCTCGGCACGTTGCTCTTCGGCATGACGCTCACCGTCGCCACCGTCGTGCTGCCGCAGATCCAGGGCAGCCTCGCGGCGACGCAGGATCAGATCGCCTGGATCGTGACCTTCAACATCGTCGCGACGGCGGTGGCGACGCCGACCACCGGCTGGCTCGCCGCCCGCCTCGGCAGGCGCCGGCTGATGATGGGCGCCATCGCCGGCTTCACGGTCTCGACCATCCTGTGTGGCACCGCCGCCAGCCTGGGGGAACTGATCCTCTACCGGGTGGCGCAGGGTGCCTTCGGCGCGCCGATGATGCCGATGGCGCAGGCGATCATCCTCGATGTCTTTCCCCGCCGCCAGCACGCCTTGGTGACCATGTGCTGGGGCCTAGTCTCGGTCACCGGCACCTTCGTCGGACCGGTGTTCGGCGGCTATGTCGGCGAGGAGCTCGACTGGCGCTGGGCCTTCTACCTGATCGCGCCCTTCGGTGTGCTCGCCTGGCTCGGCTGCTACCTCTCGATCACCGAGGGCCGCCGGGCGAAGTCGGTGCCGCTCGACTGGACCGGGTTCCTCACCCTCGTCGTCGCCATCGGCGCCTTGCAGTTGGTGCTGGACCGGGGGCAGAGCCGGGACTGGTTCGAGTCGGCGGAGATCGTGGGAGAGGCGCTGCTGGCGGTCGGCGCCTTCTACCTCTTCATCGTCCACAGCCTGACCGCGTCCAACCCCTTCATCAGCCTCCGCCTCTTCCTCGACCGCAACTTCGTGCTCGGTCTGGCGTTGGCCTTCGCCTTCGGCATGCTGTTCCTGGTGCCGACGGTGCTGTTTCCGCCCCTGTTGCAGAACCTGCGCGGTTTTCCGGAATCCAGCGTCGGTCTGCTGCTTTCGGCCCGCGGCATCGGCAACTGGCTCGCCTTCATGGTCGTGGTGCAGCTCACCAACTTCAATCCCCGGATCACGCTCGCCATCGGCTTCACCTGTCATGTCGCCGCCGGCCTGGCCATGGCCGGACTGGACATCAACCTGACGCCGGCAAGCGTCTTCTGGACCAATACCCTGCAAGGTTTCGGGGTCGGGCTGATCTACGTGCCGATGACCATCGTCGCTTTCTCGACCCTGCCGAGCCGAGATCTCGCGGAGGGCTCGGCGCTATTTCATCTGCTGCGCAACCTCGGCAGCTCCGTCTTCATCTCGATCTCGGTGGCGCTGGTGGTGCGGACCACGGCGACCAGCTACGCCGGCTTCACCGAAGAGATCTCCAACTTCAACGAATTTTTCCGCTATGGCGCCCAAGCCGGGCATTGGAGCATCGACAGCGTCGGTGGGCTCAGCGCGCTGTCGGGCGAGATCTGGCGGCAAGCGGCGATGATCGGCTACATTAATGCCTTCTACCTCTACACCATCGCAGCGGCCATGGCGCTGCCCCTGCTGCTGCTGGTCCGCCCGCCCGAACGCACCCGGACGGCGGGGTGAGCACCATGGCGAGACAGGCACCACCGAGCCGATTGAAAAGGACAGCGAGATGGACGAAGACACGCTCAACATGAGCATCCGCAAATTCTTGAAGAAGGTCGGCGTGACCTCGCAGCGGGAGATCGAGATGGCGATCCGCAAGGCGGTGGCCGGGGGCGGACTCGCGCCCGGCGCGCCGCTCGCGGCCCGGGCACGGCTGACGGTGGATGGCATCGATCTCGACGTGACGATCGAGGGCGATCTGGACCTCGGCTGAGCCTCGCCCGGCCCCGCTCAGCCGTCCCCGCCTTCGCGCTCGACGATGCGGTGTGGCGAGGCGTGGACGCCGTAGGTCTTGAGCGGCCGCTCGCCCACCACGCGGAAGCCGTGCTTGACGCCGGGTGGCATCACCAGCGTGGTCCCGGGGCCGATTCGTATGACGCCCTCCTGGCCCTCGACCCAGGCCTCGCCCTCGCCCTCGATCACGCTCACCACCTCGAGATAGGGATGCGAGTGGGTGCCGGTGGAATAGCCGGGCTCGGAGACCTGCACGCCGACGCGGACGGGCGTCGAGCCCTCGGCGTCTCCGACCAGGGTCTGATAGGTGGCGCCGCCCGGAAAGGTCTGCTTCGCCACCTCGTCCAGGTGGATGATCGGCATGGCTGCGTCCTCCCTCGATCGGGGCGATGAAGCGTCAGTCTACACCGACATCGCCGTTCCCGCACGGCCGAAATTCAGGGCCGAATTTCATCGGGCGCATTGATAGAGGACAATCTCCTCGCCGCTCATCCGAGGCAACAGGGCCCTGCGGTCGAAGCCACGGCAATGTTCGCCGGCGCGCTCCCGGGCATGCTTGTCGCCGATGCTGGAGACCGGTCCGACGGCCACGCTGGTGGCGTTGCCGGCCAGCACCCGAGGGCCGCTCGGCGGTGGTGGCGGCGCAGTGGGTCGCGCGGGCGGTGATAGCCCGGCTCTGGGCGCGGTGTTCGCGCCCGCTACCGGGGCCGGCCGGGCCGGCGTCGCCGACGACGCGGGGTGCCGGTTCGGCGACGGCAGAGCCGATCGCGACGCTGCGCGCGGCGGCGGCAGCGGCGAAACCGCGACCGGCTGGCGCGCCGGCGCCACGTCGTTCGACACCCGGGGCGCGCTCGCCGCCGGTGCCGGCCGATCGACCCGTTGAACGCCGGGGCGATGCTCCAGGAAATCGCTCCCTTCGCAAGCGGCCAAAAGCGCGGCCAACGCCAGGGGCACCAAGCGTCCCGCCAGGGCGATTCCAGGCACGAACACTGGACCGTGAAGGGGAGCGGGCATGTCGAATTCAGGCCGAAGAGAGGGCGAAATCCGCCGCCGTCAGCACCGCCTCGAGGCGTAGGCCGCTCGCCGCGAGATTGTCCCGCGCGCCCTCCCCTCGGTCGACGACGGTAACGACGGTGTCGACGATCGCGCCCTCGGCCCGAGCCGCCTCGACCGCGCGCAACACCGAGCCGCCGGTCGTCGTCACGTCGTCGAGCAGCACCGCGCGCCGGCCCGCCAGCGCCTCCACCGCCACCCCCTCGACCAGGCGCCGCGTGCCATGCTCCTTCGCCTGTTTACGAACGAAGAAGCCGGCGATGCCGGGGCCGCCACCGCCCCAACTCCTGACGCAGACACCCGCGACCACCGGAACCGCGCCCATTTCCAAGCCGCCGACGAAAGCCGGGCGCGGCGCGCCGAGGGCGCCGAGAACCAGTTCGGCGACCAGGTTCGCCCCCTCCGGATCGAACAGCGTCGGCTTCATGTCGAAATAGAACGTGCTCGCCCGGCCGGAGACGAGCACGGTCGTCCCGCCGACGCTCAACGACTTCGCGGCGATGATCTCCGCGAGCCGTTTCCGCCCGCCGTCGACCGCCGCCGCCGATCCTTCCGCCACGCTCATACCCGACCCTCCCGCGCCGCCCCGACGCCGATCCGCCCTGCCCCCTTGCATATCACGGAACCATCCGATCGGAGCGCCGCCCTCACACGAGCGCGAAAAAATTCGACCACCGACGGCGTCCCCGTCACGCCTGGGTATCGCCGAGAGTTGACATTCCGGCTTGCTAATATCCATGCATTACCGTCGAGCCGCCACAACCTGGCGCGCGAGGGGAACGGCGGCCGGCGTTCAGGCCGTTCCGCCGATCAAACGAGATTGAATAGCTTGGCCGGCCGGCTGTCGGGCGGTTTATTCCCGGCCTCTTTTTTCCACGACCTGACTCAATACCAGAAGAGTTACCGGCCATAGAGCGACAAAGATTCCCCACCGCTCTCCATGAGCTTCTTTCAGGACCGCTCTTAGCGCGGGATCGTCAATACCATCGAGGACCGGCCTGACCAGTTCTATTTGTGGCCCGAAGTACCAAAGGATCCAGGCAAGCGGAATAGAAACAATGCCGAGCCAAAACAGAGCTTGAGGCAACATTTTCATCTTTCCCTCCTCCGGGCATGTCGCGGAGCTGGTGATCCAGCGCGAGTGCCCTTGGTCCGAGAACGTCTACGACCCTCCGACGCGGGCGGCGGGCGGCGGTGGTTCCACCACCGGCGGCGGTGGGGGGCGTAGCGGAGGCGGCTTCGGCCGGTCCTTCGGCGGAAGCTTGATCCGCCAGTTGGGCAACCGGTTGGGCAGCGGCTCCGGAGGCTTTCGCGCTGGTGGCTTGGGCGGCATGGCTATTCTCCGATATCCCATCGCGTCGCCTACAATGATAGCACAATCGGGCATCAATGCGGCTTCCAGCGCTCGTTGCGGCCGACTAGCCCGGAATCGTCGCGAACGGTTCCAGCGGTTCAGATCTGGGACCAAAAGATCCGCGTCACGGCGATGGTCACGAGTTCGAGATAGAGGATCATCGCGGCGAGCATGCCGTAGCGCTGGATTTCGCTGACCAGTCGCGATTTACGCCTGCGGGCGGCGTCGGTGAAGCTCGACCACTTAGAAGTGATGTACTCGATCTTGTTGTGCTCGGCGCCCTGCCACCATTGCAGGCTGAGCAAAACCAGCATCGAGAGCAGGCTGAAGATCCAGACCACGATCAACAGATAAAACGAGAGCTTCTCGTCCGCCCATCGGGTCCACTGACTGTAGGTGGTCACGGCGATGGCGAATGCCGAGAAGTAGAGTACCGAGCGCCACTGCTGCTGCTTGGCGAAACGGATGTTGATCGAGTGCTGCTTGGCGAAACGGATGTTGATCGAGGCATCCTCGTAAAGGCGCTGGAACTCGACGTGGGTCTGCGCATCCAGCGCGCTCGGCTGGTCTTGCTCGGGATCGAGCGGATCGTCGTTCACGGACACGTCTTTGTCCTTCTTGGCTGCGGGCGACAGACATCATAGCTCGGCACTCTGGCTGGCGACACCGTAACGGCCTGCCTCGGCTGCGCGACGTCCGAGCGCGCCATGCCGGCGTGGATGGCGGCGAAGGCGGGCGGGCGACCGCATGGCCGTCCGCGGAGGAAATCCTGTTCCTTCGACGATGCTACGTGGCTATGATCTCCACGAACCTGGCGGTTATCCGGGAAATGCCGGCTCGTAGCGGCCCATCGCCGGCAACCCGTCGCCGGCACGGAAAGGGGAGAAACGCCATGTCGGTCGCCGAGCCATCGGCCCACGACGATTTCACCGTCGCGCCCGTCTCGCCGGTCCTCGGCGCCGAAGTCGTCGGGCTCGACGTCTCGCGGCGGCTGGATCCCCCGACACTGGCCCGCGTCCGCGATGCCTTCCAGGACCACCACATGCTGTGCTTCCGCGATGCTCGGCTCGACGACGACCAGCTTGTCGCCTTCTCGACCCAGTTCGGAGCCCTGGAGACGTTCCCGGAGAAGGACAAGACCAAGGGCAAGGTCGAGGTCTACAACGTCGCCAACGTGTCGGCAGAGGGCGAACACCTGCCGGAAGAAGACCCGCGGGTGATCTTCCAGCGCAACAACGGGCGCTGGCATACCGACAGCTCCTACCGCTACACCCCGTCGCTCGCCTCGATCATGTACGGCATCGAAGTGCTGCCCGAGGAAGCGGAAGGCGGGGAGACCGGATTCTCGAACATGCTGGCGGCTTACGCGGCGCTGCCCGAAGACATGAAGGCGCGGCTCGAACCCCTGCACCAGGTGCATTCCTACGCCGACATCCGGCGCCTGGAGCCGAGGATGCCGGCGATGACGGCGGAAGAGCGGGACGCCATGCCGCCGGTCACCCATCCGGTGATCCGCGTGCACCCGGACCGCGGCTACCGGCGCTCGCTCTATTTCACCTCCAACACCAGCCTCGAGATCGGCGGCATGACCCTCGAGGAGGGCAAGGCCCTGCATCGCTGGCTCGTCGAGTATGTGAGCCGGCCGGAATTTTGTTATTTCCACCGCTGGCGCCCCAACGACTTGGTGATGTGGGACAACCGGGCGCTGCTGCACCGGGCGATTCCGTACGACTACGCGCGCTACCGGCGCGTCCTTAGGCGCACCACGGTCGCCGGCGCCGGCCCCATCATGGGGCCGTTCTGGCCCGAGGCCCGCGAGGCGGCCGGCGGCTGATCCTCGAACGCGGCATCGAGGGGACCGGCGCTACGGCCCAGGCGGAGCCCTCCGCGCGGCTCTCGGAATCGACGAGGGCCCGGGCGGTCGGCGCCCAGGCCTTCACTTGAAATTGGCTCCCCGGGCCGGACTCGAACCAGCGACAAAGCGGTTAACAGCCGCTCGCTCTACCAACTGAGCTACCGGGGATCAGTTCGGCCACGCGCGCGCGGAAGCGGCTTATAACAAAAGCCTCGCCCCGGCACCAGAGTCGAATGACGCGATGTCGAATGCGGCGATTTCACGCGCTCGTCCGGCCGTGGAATGATGGCCGCCGGCCGGCATGGCCAGACCAAGGGTGGGGATGCGCATGAGCGAGGGGCAAGGCGAATTCCGCGACCGCGTCGCGCTGGTGACCGGCGGCGGGCGGGGGATCGGGCGGGCGAGCGCCATGCGGCTGGCGGCGGCCGGCGCTAGCGTTGCGGTCAACTACCGCTGCGACCACGACGCGGCTAAGGCGGTGGTCGCCGACATCCAGACCCGGGGCGGCCGGGCGCTGGCGATCGCCGCCGACGTCGGCGACCGCGCGGCGGTGGGGACAATGGTGGCCGAGGTCGCGGCGAGCCTGGGGCCCATCGACCTGCTAGTCACCAGCGCCGGCGCTTCGCCCTCGGAAGGCCCGGGCGGGCCCGACGCCGAAACCTGGGCCGAGGTCATGCGGGTCAATCTGGACGGGGTCTATCACCCGGTGATGGCGGTGAAGGACGCCATGGTGATGAGGCGCTACGGCCGGATCGTCACCATCTCCTCGATCGCCGGCCTCCGCCCGCGCCCGCATATGGTCGCCTACGCCACCGCCAAGGCCGCCGTCATCGCCTTCACCCGCAACATCTCGGGCCTGCTGGCGCCCGACGTCCGCATCAACAGCGTCGCCCCGGGGCTGATCGAGACCGACATGATCGAGGCCATGAATCCCACCCGCCGGGAGGAGATGATCGAGGCGACGCCGCTGCTGCGCCTGGGCCAGGCAGCGGAGATCGCCGACGCCGCCTTCTTCCTGCTGTCCGACGCGAGCCGCTTCACCACCGGCCAGACCCTGGTCGCGAGCGGCGGCCGCGTCACCCTGCCGTGAGCCGCGTCACCTTCGCTCGGCGGCTCGAATGGCGCGCCAGATCCGCTGCGGCGTCGCCGGCATGTCCAGATGCTCGATACCGAGGCCTGAGAGCGCGTCCAGCACCGCGTTCATGATCGTCTGCGAGGCGCCGATGCACCCCGCCTGGCCCGAGCCCTTGACGCCCAAGGGATTGATCCCGGTCGGCGTCGGTTCGAAGCGGACCTCGAGGTCCGGCAGGTCGGCGGCCCTGGGCAGGACATAGTCCATCAGGCTGGCGCTCAGCAGTTGCGCCGTCTCGGGCTGGTAGGCGATTGCCTCCCACAGCGCCTGACCGATGCCTTGGGCGAGCCCGCCCTGCACTTGGCCGGTGGTGATGCGGGGATCGAGCAGGCGTCCGTAATCGTCGACCGCGAGGTAGCGCAGGAGGGCGAGCGCACCGGTCTCGGGGTCGATCTCCAGCTCCGCGACGTGGCAGCCGTTGGGAAAGGTGAAGCGGCTCTCGTCGTTGTGGGCGAAGCTGTCGAGGCCCACCGCGCCATCCTCGCCGACCCCCGGCGACTCGCGCGCCGCTCTCGCCACCTCGTCGAGCCCGACCCGGCGATCGGAGCCGGCGACCCGGAATTCGCCCTCGGCGTAGTCGACCTCGTCCTCGCCAGCCTGCAGCAGCCGGGCGGCCACCCCTTTTCCTTTCCCCAAGGCGCGCTCGATCGCCATCACCAGCGCGGTACCGCCCATGTGCATCGAGCGCGCGCCGCCGTGGCCATGGCCCTCGCGGATCAGCGAGGTATCGCCCTGGAGGTAGGAGAAGCGCACGGCCGGCAGGCCCAGCCGGTCGGCCGCGATTCTAGGGTAGGTGGTCTCGTGGCCCTGGCCGTTCGATTCCGTGCCGACCCTGAGCTCGATAGCGCCGTCGGCGGCGAAGCGGATCTCCGCCCCCTCCCCCGGCGCGCCGCGCGAGGTCTCCAGAAAACACGCTAGCCCCATGCCCCGGAGGCGGCCCGCCTCGGCCGAGCGCTTGCGCCGCGCCTCGAAGCCGGCGCGGTCGGCCGCCGCCACCGCCACCTCGATCATGTGGGTGAAGCGGCCGCAATCGATCTCGAAGCCCAGCGCGCTCCGGTGGGGAAAGGTCCGGATTGCGTTCCGCAGCCGTAGCTCTACCGGATCGCGCCCCAGCCGCCGGGCGGCGATGTCGATCAGCCGCTCGATCACGAAGTTCGCTTCCGGCTTGCCGGCGCCGCGATAGGCATCCAGCGGTGCCGTGTTGGTGAAGACGCCCCGGCTTTCCATGTGGACATGGGCGATGGCGTAAATGCCGCCAAACGCGGTAGAGGCGGAATTGGTCGACATGCCGGGCCCGTTGCCGGAGAGATAAGCGCCCATGTTGGCGACGAGGCTGGCCTGCAGGGCGAGGAAATTGCCCTCGGCGTCGAGCGCCAGGCGGGCCCGGGTTCGGATGTCGCGGCCGTGCGCGGCGGCGAGAAATTCCTCCCCCCGCTCGGCTAGCCAGCGAACCGGCCGCCCGTGCCGGCGCGCCGCCCAGAGCACCAGGACCCATTCCGGGTAGAGGAAGTTCTTCATCCCGAAGCCGCCGCCGACGTCGGGCGCGCGGACCACGAGGCGCTCCGGCGCAATTGCGAAGATATCCTCGCAGAGCTGGCCGTGAATGCCGTGGACACCCTGGCCGCTCAGCGTCAGGGTCATGACGTCGCTGCCCGCGTCGTATTCGGCGATGGCCGCCCGGGGCTCGATCGGCGCCGCCACCACGCGGTGGTTGTCGATCTCGACCTCCACCACGTGCGCCGCCTCGGCGATCGCCCGCTCCGTCGCCGCGGAATCACCCAGGTTCACATGATGCGAAATATTGCCCGGCGCCTCGGGCCAGAGCGCGACCGCGCCCGCCGCCATGGCGTCCTGGGGATCGACCACGGCGGGCAGGGCCTCGTAGTCGACCTCGATCAGCTCCATCGCGTCGAGCGCCGCCGCCCGGCTCTCGGCGACGACGAAGGCTACGGAATCGCCGACATGGCGCACCCGGCCCCGCGCCAGGGCCGGGCGCGGCGGCACGTTCAGGGGCGCCGGCACCCGAAAGGTCACCTTGCAGGGCAAGTCGCCGATACGATCGGCCGCGAGATCCGCCTCGGTGTAGATGGCGACGACGCCCGGCACGGCGCGCGCCTCGGCGGCGTCGAGGGAGAGAATCGTCGCGTGGGCATGGGGCGAGCGCAACACGACACTCCAGAGCGCGCCCGGAAGCGCGATGTCGTCGCTATAGCGCCCCCGCCCGGTGAGGAAGCGCGGATCCTCGCGCCGGGGAACCGATTGGCCGAGATTGATTTCATTCATGATTCCCGTCTCTCTTCCTTGCGCGCCCGGGCGGAAGCTAGCACCGCCCTTTGCGCGCCGCCATGGCGCGAGGCGATACTGGGCACCCCACGCCCGCCGGAGTTCCTGCATGGCCAGCCGAAGCACCGAGGTTATCGTCGTCGGCGCCGGCATCGGCGGCCTCGCCGCGACGCTCGCGCTCGCAGGGCAAGGCTTTCGCGTCACGCTGCTGGAGCAAGCGGCTCGGCTCGGCGAGGTCGGCGCGGGCGTGCAGATCAGCGCCAACGGCGCGGCTGTGCTGCACCATCTGGGCTTGAGCCCGCGCCTCGACGCGGTCGCCTTCACGCCGGAACGCGGTGAGGTCCGCCATTGGCGGATGGGCGAGACCCTGAGCACCCGCCCCCTCGGCCGGGCCAGCCTCGAGCGCTTCGGCCATCCCTACTATCACCTGCATCGCGCCGACCTCCACACAGCACTTGCCGAGGCGGTCCGGGCGGCGGCACCCGGCGCGATCCGGCTCGGCGCCGAGGTCTCGGGCTTCGAGGCGCATGGCGCCAGAGTCGCGGTTCGGACCGAGGCGGGCGAGAGCTTCGAGGGCGACGTCGTGATCGGCGCCGACGGCATCCACTCGACCATCCGCGAGCTGACCCACGGGGCTCAGGCCGCGCGCTTCACCGGCTGCATCGCCTGGCGCGCGACGATCCCGACCTCCGCGCTGCCGCCGGGCCATGTGCGGCCCGTCGCCTCCAACTGGATCGGCGCTGGCGGCCATTTCGTCCACTATTACGTCCGCCGGGGCGAGCTGGTGAACTGCGTCGGCGTCAGGGAGCAAGCGGCGTGGCAGGCCGAATCCTGGTCGGCGGAGGGCGACGGCGCCACCTTCCTGGCCGATTTCGAAGGCTGGCACGAGGACGTGCTGGTGCTGATCCGGGCCGCGAGGCGATGTTATCGGTGGGGCCTCTTTGACCGCGAGCCGATGCAATCCTGGTCACGCGGCGCCGTCACCCTGCTGGGGGATGCCTGCCACCCGATGCTGCCCTTCATGGCGCAGGGCGCGGTGATGGCGCTGGAGGACGCCTATACGCTCGCCGCCTGCCTGGCCCATGGCGAGGCCGATCCGCCGGCCGCCCTGCTCCGCTACGAAAGCCTTCGGCGCGAGCGAACGGGCGAGGTCCAGGCCCTGTCGCGGGCCAACATCGCCTTCTTCCACGACGCCGATCGCGACGACATCGCCGAGCGGCTGGAGCGCCACCGCGAGGCGCACCTCTGGCTCTACGGCTTCGACGTCACCGAGCAGGATTTCGCACCTCGGTGACCGTCATGATGCCACCCCGAGGCCCTATTTTCGCTGTTTCGAGAGTGTGAAAAAATACACGTGAAGCGAAGCGAAAGATTTTCCTGATTACGCACTTTACTCAGCCGGATTGATGTGGTACAAATCGTGAACATTTGGTGGTTTTTCTGGAGGTTCACAATGCCACGCAACAAGGTTCAGTTCCAGAAGGGGCTCAGCGAGCCGCGTTTTCGTGAGTTGTACGGTACCGAGGAGCAGTGTCGCGAGGCCCTGTTCCGCTGGCGCTGGCCGGAGGGCTTCTCCTGCCCCCGATGTGGCGCCACGCGCCATTGCGAGATCGCCGGGCGAAAACTCTACCAATGCGCCGCCTGCCGTCATCAAGTTTCGCTGACCGCCGGCACGCTCTTCCACGCGACCAAGCTGGCGCTGACCCTGTGGTTCTCGGCGATCTATCACATGACCCAATCGAAGAAAGGGATCTCCTCCCTCGAACTCGGCCGGCGGCTCGGCGTCACCCAGACCACGGCCTGGAAGATCAAGCAGAAACTGATGCAGTCCATGCTCGAGCGCGATGCCAAATTGCCGCTCACCGGGCGGGTGGAGATGGACGATGCCTACCTCGGCGGCCGGCGTTCCGGGGCC
Source organism: Alphaproteobacteria bacterium (assembly GCA_965225945.1). GTDB lineage: Bacteria > Pseudomonadota > Alphaproteobacteria > JASLMY01. Next base: position 41,870 of record CBDDBZ010000027.1, read on the forward strand.
AAGCGCGGCCGAGGCGCGCCGGGCAAGACGCCGTTCGTCGCCGCCGTCCAGACCACGAAGGAGGGCCAGCCCGTGCGCATCAAGCTCCGCCGCGTCAAGGGCTTCCGCAAGAGCGAGATCGCCAAGATGGCCAAGCGCGACCTGAGCCCGCTGGCGACGGTTGTCAGCGATGGGCTCGGCTGCTTCACCGCGGTCACCGCGTAAGGCTGTGCGCACCATCCGATACCCACCGGCTCCGGACCCGGGGCCGTCGCCGTGCCCGCCTTCAAATGGGTCAACACCACCCTCGGCAACCTCAAAAACACCCTGCGCGGTACCTACCATGCGATCCGACCCAAGCATGTGCCGCGCTATCTGGCGGCGTTCCAGTACCGATACAACCGCCGCTACCGGCTCGCCGACATGATCGAAGCCCTCGGCCGCGATGCCCTGCGCACGCCGCCCATGCCATATCGGCTCCTGAAGTTGGCTGAGGTTAGTGCGTAATCAGGAAGATTTTTGACAGGGAACTCATGACCACGCCCGAGGGATCGCCGCCGCAACCGTCACCGGGATTCGACAAGCGCGGCCTGCTCTTCGCCGTGATCTCGACCGGCTCCGCGGCGGTGAGCTGGTTCAGTTTGGACCTGGCCGCCTTCCTCGTGCCGATTGCCGTGCTGTTTTGCTTCGCCGGACTTTGGCGCTGCATCCGCGGCTACCGGGGCGCCAACCTGCCGATGGCGATCATCGCCACCGCGATCACCGCCGCCGTCGTCTATTCCAGCTTTCAGGAGTTCGGCGGCGCCATCCTGAACGGCGAATGGGTGGAGCTCGCGCGCAAGCGCGGCGAGGCGTCGTCGTGTTGAGCGCAGCGGCCCCGTGGCTTCGGGCCCATCGCCCGGGGTACGGCGAGGAGGTGCTGGAGGCGGGGCTGCCCTTATCCCCCTATCCAACCGCCGCGTCGACTCACCCCCCAGCGTCCGCCACCCGAAGGACCCGCTCCCGCAGCACGTCCTTGCGGACCTTGCCCATGCTGTCGAGCGAAAACTCGCTCATCATCACGATCCGCGACGGAAATTTGAAAGCCGCGATCCTCGGCCGCAGATAGGCGGGGATCTCGTCCTCGCTCAGGCCCTCGCCCGCTTTGGCGCGACGATCACATAACTGCTGCCCCCTAGCCGTCTCGAGGCGTGATGCCGAGAACGATGTCGAAGGTACCGGCCAGGGCCGCGGGCTCGACGTGTGGCGCCGGCTCGAGGCCAACAAGCAGAAGCTCGCGCGCGGCCGCGTCGGGCAGCCGAGCGAACAGAAAATCCGCGTCGTTACGGGGCTCGCCCCGGAGGTACATCTGGGTCGTGAAGGCCTCCATGCCCGGGCCCGACAGGCGAAAGTGGATGTGCGGCGTCCGGCCCGGATAAGGCACCGGCTTCAGGGTACGGAACCTATAGGCCCCGTCTTCCCCGACCCGCATGCGGCCATAGCCCTGGAAATAGGGGTCGGCGCCGGCGCGCGGCTCACGCGGATGGTGATAGCGGCCAAGCGCATCGCACTGCCAGATCTCGATCTCGATACCTCTTGCCGGTCGGCCATCGAGGTCGAGGACACGTCCCATGATATGCGCGATCTGGCCTTGGGCATGACGCGGTTGACCAGCGACCTGGACCAAGTCGTTGTCCGTATCCCGAGGCTTGACCTTGGGATAGAAGGGCCCCGCGGTCTGGCCCGGCGTCGGCGCCAATACCGCCGCCCAGCCGAATCGAGAAAGGCCGAGTCCGACGGCGGCTGCCGCGCCCGCACCCAATAGCCGACGACGCGACTTCCATGCTTCTGTGCGCATCGGTCTTCCTTCTCAATGCGACGAAATTCCCATCCCACCGCTTCCATTAAGCTGGGATTGACCAGAGACGGCTGCTCCCGGTCGGTGACGATAGTAACAGAAAGGAAGCCGGACCACGAATTCGGCGCTAAACTGATGTGGGGATCGCGATCAATCTTTTTATCGCATCGCGCGGAATCGTCGATGAGATTACGTGCCTCGTGCCACTCCCCGCGCTACGCGACGCCCTCGCCGCGCTTTGACGCCTCCGACCAACTCGTCGATGACGATACCGTTCTTCGCGTGCATGCAGACCAGCGTGCCGTCCTCGCCCGCCTTGCGGAACGTGCGGAAGTTCGTGCCTTCGAGGGGCTTTCGATGATGGCCGCCACGCAACGAAAAAGGCCCCAATTTCTCGGGGCCTTGATCGAAACAGTGTCTCGATTGGACGCAACCGGGCAATTGGATTATTTCGCCTTGACCATCATGGGCTTGCCCGTATCGCCAACCTGAAAAACCATGATCTTGGTGGAAATTTTCGCACTTACGTTCTTGGCCACCATCGCCATGCCCGGGACCTCCGGATAGATTTCACCCGCGGGGATCGTAAGCACTTTGTTCTCCAACTCAATCGTCAACTCGCCTTCCAAGACATAGACAAAGACGTGACCGGGATGGAAATGCTTCCCGCCGACAAATCCCGCGGGTAGCGTGAAATGTTTGTAACTGCCCAGGTAGCTGATTTCGATGAGGCTGCGGATTGGGTCTCTGGGGGCAGATTTTGTGGGTTTGGGGCGCTGACGGCCTAGATTTCGTTTGACATAGGGTGGTTGGTCGATTCTAAGGATTCGATGGATAGGGATGTTCTTGCCTTTTTGTCGAAAGACGAGCTGATCGATGTGGTGCTGGCCCAAGGGTCGCGGCTCGCCGAGTTCGAACTCCGGCTTGGTGAACTCGAGCGCCGGCTTGGCCTGAACAGCACGAACAGCGGCAAGCCACCGTCGAGCGATGGATTGAACAAGCCACCGGCGGGTAAAAAGAAGCGCACCAGGAGCCTCCGTAAGAAATCGGCCCGCAAGCCGGGCGGGCAAAAGGGCCACAAGGGCGAGACCCTGCGCCAAGTCGCCGATCCCGACGCCACCGTCGACCATTATCCCGAGACGTGCCAGTGGTGTGGTTCGGGATTGACGCCGGATATGGCTACCGGCCATGGGGCCCGCCAGGTTTTCGATCTACCCGAGCCCCGGCCCCTGGTGGTCACGGAGCATCGGGCGCATCGCTGCCGTTGCGGGCATTGCGGCACGTACACTCGGGCTTCTTTTCCCGTCGCCATCACCGGCCCGGTTCAATACGGCGCTCGGATCGGAGCCATGGTGGTCTACCTGTCGCACTACCAACTCCTGCCCGAGGACCGCCTGGCTGAATTGATGAAGGATCTGTTCGGGGCGGAACTGTCTCCGGCGAGCCTCGCGCGGAGGGGCGGGAACAGCGCCGAGTCCGTCCAAGGCGTCGTCGATGTGATCCGCGAACTGGTGAAATCGGCGCCGGTCAAGCACATGGACGAGACCGGCTTGCGGATCGCCGGGCGGACCCAATGGTTGCACGTCGCCTCGACCGCGCGGTTGACCTTCTATCGGGTCTCGGAGCGACGCGGCAGCCTGCTCGGCGGAGTCGGCGGCATCGTCGTCCATGACCACTGGAAGCCGTACTTTACGATGGAGGGCGTACGGCACGCGCTGTGCAACGCCCATCACCTGCGCGAGTTGCAAGCCCTGATCGAGATCGAGAAGGAGGGCTGGGCACGCAAGATGCAGAGACTATTGCGCCGCGCCTGCCACGCGGTAAATCTCGCCCGGGAGCGGGGCGTGGCGCTGAAACCAGGCCTCGTCGAGCGCTTCCGAGGGTGTTACGACGCGATCACGGCCGAGGGCATCGCCTTTCACGAGGCACAACCTCCTCTTGCGCCCAGATCGAGCAAGGCCAAGCGCCGGGGAAGCAAGCCGCGCCGCACCGGGCACAACCTTCTCCGGCGCCTTCAGACACACAAGGAAGACGCGCTGCGCTTCCTCATCAATTTCGCCGTGCCGTTCACCAACAATCAGGCCGAGCAGGACGGGCGCATGATGAAGGTCAAGCAGAAAATCTCCGGCGGCTTCCGCAGCCAGAAAGGCGCCGAAGACTTTGCCACCGTCCGCGGCTTCATCTCGACCGCCAGAAAACAGGGCCGGAACATCATCCAGGCGCTCATGGAAAATCCCGAAACCCTGATCGAGCGTCTCCACGCCGCCTAAAAGGCCACCATGTACCTGGGCAGTTACAAATGTTTTATGATGACGGTCTTGCCATCAACGCCACTCAAAGCACTTTCATACAAAGCCTTTACCACCGCCTTCGGCTTGTACTCCGCAGCCTGAACTTCCAGGCCGGACGCCGCGCCGAACGACAATACGCCTGCTAGCGCAAGAGCGTATCCGAGCTTGGTCGATTTCATGGTGTTCTCCCCTATCACCTGTCGAGATTTTGCCACATGAACACGGAATGCCCACAAGGCTCCCCGAGCACCGACGCACAGTATAAAACGAGATTCCCCAGATGACCACCGGTTCCGACCATCAAAATTGGCCATATTTGGCTTTCCATGGCGATTTGGAGGACAGGATCGAAGATTCCTTGCCTATCCGGTTATCACCCACACCCACTATATGTAGTGTGTCTCCTTGGACTGCAGGCAAGGGCCGGCGCAGGCGCATTGAGGAGGCGATCCGGCTAATTCTTGATTGTTCTGAAAACCGAACCGGAGTTTAATTCACGTCACGTACTTAACATCGGGGGACGGAACGGTGGCGACCAAGGGAAAAACGAAGAAACCCACGGCCAGACGGGAAGCTGCTGATGAAACGACATCGTCTGAGCGATTGACGGCACTAGTCGAAGAAAGCGACGCGCTGGCACGAATCGTTGCGAAGAACCCGTCCGCGCCTGTTAGTCTCCTGCGCGTTTTGAGTCGCAGCGAAGACGAAGCGACACGCAAGAACGTGATCCTCAATCCGTTTACTTCATATGACGTATTGAGCGAACTTGAAAACCAGTTCACAGAGCTATTTGTGAATAATCCGGCACTCGAATCCTACAATTCAATGAAGCTCTGATTTCCTGGAATATTCCATCGGTGTCGTTCACCTCCGATTTCAGATAAATTTCAATGAAGTGACGGTCCTTTATGCAACGTGGCGTTTTGCCAAATCCGACTCAATGATTAGGATTTCCACCACGCTAAAGTGTCGCCTAAAAGGCGCTACAATGCCGTCCGAGTCCCTGCTCGGCATCGCCGGAGATATCTCCGCTTCGACCTGCACCGAGCTTTACTCAGGAAAATGGGTGCACACTACATATAGTGGGTGTGGGTGATAACCGGATAGGTAAGGAAGATTCAAGCCCCGCCGTCCGTCGAGCCGAGAACCCACTCCCTCAGCACGTCCTTGCGGACCTTACCCATGCTGTTGAGCGGAAACTCGCTCACCATCACGATGCGCGACGGCAATTTGTAGGCCGCGATTCTCGGCTTCAGATAGGCGCGGATCTCGTCCTCGCTCAGGCCCTCGCCCGCCTTGGCGATGACGCAGGCGCAGACCACCTCGCCATAATAGGCGTCGGGGAGACCGATCACCGAGACCTCGGAGATCCGGGGCTCGGCCACCAGGATCTCCTCGATCTCCCTCGGCGATACGTTGGCGCCGCCGCGAATGATGACGTCCTTAGCCCGACCGACGATGCGAAAGATCCCCGCCTCGTCCACCGTCGCGAGATCGCCCGAGCGGAACCATCCCTCCCCGTCCCATGACGAGGCATTGGCCTCCGCGTTATTCAGGTAGCCGGCGCACATGCCCGCGCTCTTGATCACCAGCTCGCCGACCTCGCCCGCCGCGACGGGCGAGCCGTCGGCGTCGACGACGCGCGCCTCCACCCCCCCTATGGTCCGCCCGATCGTGCCCGCGACGTCGTCCGGGTCGTCCTCGGGCGACCACCAGAAGCCCATGCCGAATTCGTTCATGCCGAAGGCATCGATGAAGGCGGGGGTGAATTTCCGCCGCAGCTCCCGAATCGAGGCAATCGGGAAGCTCGCGCCCGCGGACAACGCCAGGCGAAGCGAGTCCCGTCGCGTGCGCTCCAACGCCGGGCTGTTGGTGAGCGCGATGAAGGCCGTGGGCGTGCCGGCGAGGTAGGTGACGGCCTCCCGCTCGATCAGCTCCAGGGCCCGGGTGGCGGAGAAACGGTCCATCAGCACCGTGGTGAGGCCGGCGGCGAGCGGCAGTTGCAGCCCCATGATCACACCAAAATTGGTGGAGAACGGCACATAGGCCAGCGCCACGTCGTCGGCGTCGAGCTTGAAATCTTGGACGACCATCCTCCCTGAGTGCGCCAGCGTATTGTTGGTGTGCATGATCGCCTTCGCCGCGCCCGTGGTGCCGGAGGTGAAGACGATGCGGGCGACCTGGTCCGGGTCCGGCCGCCACGCCGCCAAGGTTTCGGGCGTGATTCGGTCTTCGATTCGCTCGGCCAGCATCGCCTCCAAGGACAGGCAGCCGTCCGGCGCCGCGCCGCGCGCGACGATGACGTGGGCCAAGGCCGGAAGCTCGGGCCCGAGGGCGCGAAGGCAGGCGGGATAGTCGAAGTCCTGGAACTCGCAGGGGATGATCGCCGCCTTCGCGGGCGCGACGGCGAAGCCATGGGCCATCTCGGCGCCGCGCCAGTCCGCGCCGAGTTGAACCACCACGGCGCCCGCGAGCTGGATGGCGTGGTAACAGACGACATACTCGAACCAGTTGGGCAATTGCAGGGCGACGACATCGCCCGGCTCGATCCCCAACTCGGCCAGATGCAGCGCGAGGCGCCGGCTCAGGCGATAGAGCGCGGCCCAGGAGAGGCGCGTCTCGCCATCGACGATCGCGATTCGCTCTGGGCGTTCCTCGGCGTGTTTCGCCAACAGGTCGCCCGCCACCTCGTCGCGCCAGAAGCCTTTCCCGTAGGACTGCTCGATGCGCAAAGCGTCGAGGCGCCCCTCTACCGCCCGAATTGGCACGGCCCGAATTCGCAAACCCATCTCCCAAATTCAGATCTGCTTGATCGCGTCCACCAGCGCGCGGATGTCGTCGTGGCTGAGCTCCTCGAACCACTCGTCGTCGAGCTGGACCCGTTGCACCACGCCGCCGAAACGCGCCCGCAATTTGCCCACGACCTCCTCGGGCGTGCCGACGACCGCGTATTCATCGAGCATCTCGTCGCCGACCAGAGTCCCCATCTCCACCCATTTGCCCTCGCGGGCCATGGAGATGAAGCTCGAAAACTTGTCCTCCCAGCCGTGCAGCGCCAGCAGCGGGCGATATTCCGGCGTCGAGGCGTAGAGCGCGATCCGCTCGCGAAGCCGCCGCCGCACCGCATCGAGACCCACCTCCGTCTTCGCGCACCCGACGAAGCCATGGGCGCCGAGGTCGAGCTCCGCGAGGCTCCGTCCCGCCCGCTCGGCGCCGATCTCCAGGTTGGGCAGCATCACCTCCGAGAACCACTTGTAGGTCACCGGATCGCCCGGCAGGTGACCGTCGGCGAGCTCGCCGGTGAGCCGACACATGAACTTGTTGATGGCCGCGAGATAGACCGGAACGCGGGGATGGTCGATTGCGCCCGGATCATAATAGGGGATCATCAGGGAGAACCGGTAGTGCTCGCCCTCGTAGGCGAGCGGCGTGCCGTTTTGCCAGCAATCCCAGATGGCGCGCATCGATTGCACGTATTCGCGCATCCGCGGCACCGGCGGCACGACCTCGGTGCTCCACCGCCGGGTCAGGTGGGATTTCGTCTGGCTGCCCAAGCCGAGCTGGAATCGCCCCTTCGACAGCGACTGGATCGACCAGGCGTCATAGGCGGTCGCCATGGGGCTGCGGGGGAAGGCGACGAAGATGCCGGTGAGCAGATCGATTCGGCTCGTGGCCATGGCCGAGGCGACCGCCGAAAGCGTCGGGGGAACGGTCAGCTCGAGCAAGGTGATGCCGTCGTAGCCCAGCGCCTCGGCGCGACGGGCCTGTTCGGGAAATTCCTCCAGGAGGCGAGGCCGGACCATCAGGTAAACCCGCATGAGACTCTCCCGACCGGCGCCAACGTTACTTACACGCGGGCATGCTATCGCTTCCAGAGCCCGTGCGAAACGCCGGCTTCGAAAACGTGGCGGCCGGACGCGGAGGGGCCGGCGGAGACCGAGCCGCCCGCTCATGACAAGCCCCGGGCTCGGCCCTATAGTCCAACCCCAAAGTGACCAGGACGGTGGGCGGCGAGGACGGTGGGCGATGGCTGAGATCTTGCTGGACAGTGTCGAGGCCCTGGTGGGCCGGATCGAGGACGGTGCCAAGCTGGCGATCGTCAAGAACCCGAACGGCGTCGCGATGGAAGCGGTGCGCGCGCTGCTGCGGCGCGGCGTCAAGGACCTGCATCTGCTCGGCGTACCCACGAGCGGCATGGCCGCCGACCTGCTGATCGGGGCCGGCGCCCTCGCCACCCTCGAGAGTTCGGGGATCACGCTCGACGAGCAGGGCCAAGCGCCATGCTTCGCCCGCGCCGTGAAGGCGGGCACGCTTCTGCTCATGGATTCGACCTGTCCCGCCGTCTACGCCGGCCTGCAGGCGGCGGAGAAGGGCAACCCCTTCATGCCGCTCAGGGGTCTTCTGGGCACCGACGTGCTGCGTCATCGGGCCGACTACAAGGTGATCGACAATCCCTTCGCCGAGGACGACAGAATCGTCCTGCTGCCGGCGATCCGGCCCGACGTCGCCCTCTTCCACGCCGCCATGGCGGACGGCCGCGGCAACGTCTGGATTGGCCGCCAACGCGAACTGATGCTGATGGCGCACGCCGCCCGCGAGACGCTGGTCACGGTCGAGGAGATCCGCGATACCGACTTCCTGCAAGACGAGGCGCTGGCGCCGGGCACCATTTCCACGCTCTATGTCACGGGCGTCGCCCGAGCGGAGAACGGGGCCTGGCCGATGCCGCTCCCTGGCCGCTACGCCATCGACGGCGCGCATGTCGCGCTCTACGCCGAGATGGCGGCAAGCGAGGACGGCTTCGCCCGATACCTCGGCGAATATGTGCTCAATTCCCGGGCGGCGGCGGAATAGCCGGGCGAGGGTGATGGGCACTTCGCGCGAGGAACTGCTGATCGCGGTGATCGCCCGGCTGCTGGAAGGCTCGCGCCACGTCGCCGTCGGCATGGCCTCGCCGATCCCGGGCTCGGCCGCGCTGCTGGCCCGGGCACTTTCGGGCAGCGACATGCGGGTCTCCATCCACAATAGCGAGAACCTGCAATCCTGGACCGACGGCGGGGTCGAGATCTTCGATTGCGCCGCGCAAGGCCGGATCGACGCCTTCTTCCTCTCCGGCGGCCAGATCGACGGCCAGGCGAACGTCAACCTGGTCGGCATCGGTGACTATCCGAGGACCACGGTTCGCTGGTCCGGCTCCTTCGGCTCGGCCTATCTCTATTTCCTGATCCCCCGTGTGATCCTGTTTCGCGAGGAGCACAGCCGGCGGACCCTGGTGGAGCGGGTCGATTTCATCTCCGCCCCCGGCACTTCCGCGCCCAACGCCTACCGCCCCGGCGGCCCCCGGGCCTTGGTCACCGGGCTCTGCGTCTTCGACTTCGACCAGGCCCGGAAGGGCTTCCGGTTGGCCTCGATCCATCCCGGCCACGACCTGGAAGAGGTCCTGGACAACACCGGCTTCGCCTTCGAGGTCCCCGACCGAGTGGCCGAAACGCCGGTGCCCGACGCGGCGCTGCTCGAATTGGTGCGCGGCCGAATCGCCGCGGAGATCGCCGAGCCCTACCCCTCCTTCGCCAGCCGCGTCTTCGGCCGGGCGGGCGCGGCGGCGTCGACGAGCGTTCAGAGGTAGGTCGCGACCACGACCAGGCCGATGCCGATGATCACGAACACCGCGCCGCCGATCAGTAGGGCTTCAAAGAGACGGCTCTCGACGTTCGCGAGGGACATGAACTGCCCGGGATCCTGGGGCAGGTAGAAGATGGAAAAGCTCGAGCCGGGCGTGGCCGCGAGGTACACATTCTTGTTTACGTCTTCCCAGCCCTCGTGCTTTTGGCCCGCGCCGTCGGAGTAGACGAACTCGAGCCAGTAGGACCAGCCTTCGTCGTATTCCTTGCCCGTGCCGATCACGGAGGCGTACACCGAAACGCCGTGAGTCCTGAAGGCGTTGCGTTCCTCGATCGCGAGGTAGCTGAAGACCCCGCCGACGATTCCAATCAGCACGGCGGCAATGCCGAATGTGAGCATCCCCTTCTTGGCTTCGGACATGGCCCCCTCCTGATGACCGCGACAGGGTTTGCTCACGCTAGCATGGTTCCCTCGCCCCGTCAGCCGAGCCAGCGGGCCAGGCGGTCGGTCGCCTCGGCGATGTCCTGGGTCGCGCCGGCGAAGGAGAAGCGGAGGTGGCGCGCGCCGTCGACGGGATCGAAATCGTCGCCCGGCGTCGCCGCGACGCCGGTCGCTCGCAGCATCTCGGCGCAGAAGGCCCCCGCGTCGTTGGTGATCCAGCCGACGTCGGCATAGACGTAAAAGGCGCCGTCGACCGGGGCCAGCTTCTCGAAGCCGATTCCAGGCAGGCGCTCCAGCAAAATTTCGCGGTTGGCGGCGTAGCGCGCGACGTTGGCCTGGAGTTCCTCGTGGCAATCGAAGGCGGCGAGGGCGGCGTGCTGGGCCAGCGACGGCGCCGAGATGAAGAGGTTTTGGGCCAGCCGCTCGAAGGGCCGAACCAGATCATCCGGCAATACCGCCCAGCCGAGCCGCCAACCGGTCATCGAGAAGTATTTCGAGAAGCTGTTGATGACCACGGCATCGGAATCGAAGCGAAGCGCCGTCGGCGCCGGCCCGCCGTAGGTGATGCCGTGATAGATCTCGTCGGAGATGTAGCGGATGTCATTCTCGCGGCAGTAGCGAAGGATTTGCTCCAACTCGCCCGCATGCAGTATCGAGCCGGTGGGATTGGCCGGGCTGGCGATCAGCAGGCCATCGAGCCCGGCCCCGCCCGCCGCCTCGAGCGCCGCAAGCGTCGGCTGATAGCGGGTCTCGGGGCCGACCGGCACGTCGATGGCCACTATTCCCAGCGCGCCCAGGATGTTGCGGTAGCAGGGATATCCGGGCCGGAGGATCGCCACCTTGTCGCCCGCGTCGAAGGCGGTAATAAAGCTCAGCAGAAACGCGGCCGACGAGCCGGTGGTGATCGCCACCCGCGCCGCCGGCAGGCTGAGGCCGTAATAGTCCTGGTAATGCTCGGCGACCCGGGCGCGCAAGCTATCGATGCCGAGCGCGAGCGTGTAGCCGAGCACGTTCTCGTCGAGCGCCCGTTTCGCCGCCTCGATCACCCCCCGTGGCGCGGGGGTCGAGGGCTGGCCCACCTCCATGTGCAGGACATCGCCGCCTTGCCGCTCGCGCTCGGCGGCAGCCTTCATCACGTCCATGACGATGAAGGGCGGGATCGTCGCGCGGCTACCCAGCTTCACGCGCGCGGCCTCAAAGTGCGGCCCCGATGGCGAGGCCGAAACCCCGCCCGTCGGAGGCAAAGCGGCAGGTCTCGGCCGAGCGTATCAGGCCGCCCGGACACCAGATCGCCTGTACCCGGCCCAACGCCTTGGCCGGCTTGGCGCCGCTCGCCGGCTGAATGCCTTGGCGCGGCTCCTGGTAAATCTCGCCCCGGGCGCCATGGCGCATGACGCGGGAGGCCGCCATCGCCCGGTCCAGCGGCGAGACCGCCTCCAGCAGATCGAGCGCGACCTGGGCCACGGCGCCGGACGCGGCCGGACCGGCCGCGTCCGGCGCCAGATAACCTTGAGCGATATTATGGTTGACCACGATCATCGGCGTCAGGCGCGCCGCATCCCAGCCCGTCGTCGGCGCCAGGATGACGCCCGCCGCCCGGGCCACCCTGCCGGCGCCGAACGCCCGGCCCATGGTGAAGACGCAGGCCACGATCGAGCCCTCGGGATCGCCCGCGACGACGGCCGCCTCTCCACTGTCTTCCGGCCGGGTGGAGCCGCTCTTCCGGCCGGGTGGAGCCGCGCCCAGTGCCATATCCGGCGGCGATCGCCGCCACCCGGGCATCGGGCGAGGCGCGCGCCGCCTCGGGGCGGAGCGAGACGACGATATCGTGAAGCGCGCCGAGCCCGGCCGGCTCCGCCGCCATGAAGTGGCCTATTTCGTCGCCGAACTCGAGCCGTCGCGTTTCTCGCCAGTTGGCGCGGTAGGCGCGGAGATCGGCGATCGTCACCTTGCCGCCGGCCGCGCTGGCCCCCTCGACGAAGCTGCGTCCCGCGGCGCCGCCATGCAGGTCGCCGGCGCCCTTCACGCGGATCTGGCTAAGCACGCTGGCGAGCTCCACCCGGGTCCAGGGATCGCCCTCGCCGATCATGCCCCGCCCATCGGTCCCGAACAGCTCGCGCAGCTCGGCCTCGCGCAAGACCCGACGCCCGCCCGCCCGGAGCCTGCGCGCGAAGGCCCGCGAGACATTGTGGCCGAAGCGCGCCATACGTTCCGCCGGCGCCACCAAGGCGCTCCAGCCGAGGCGGCCGTAGCGGGCATGCAGCGCCGCCAGCCCGCGAACCGCGCCGGGCACCGCGATTGCGCCGCCCGCCGAGGGCGAGCGCGGCAGGAACTCGATTCCCTGGGCCTCGTTTGCCGCCGAATCGTAAACCACGCAGGCGCCCCCACCACCGATGCCGGCGGCCACCGGATAGGTCACGGTCATGGTGAAGAAGGCAGCGATCACCGCGTCCGTCGCGGTGCCACCGGCGGAGAGCACGTCCCGGGCCACCACCGCCGCATGCGGCTCCTCCGCCGCGACGCCGCCGATGAAGCCTTCCACCGCGCCGATCTCTCCCACCGGTGGGCGTTTGTCACACGCGCCGAGCAGTATCGTGATCGCCAACCCCAAGACGATCCATTGACCTCTCCGACGGGCGCTCCCATGTTGACGGGAAGGGTCTGGAGATGGACGCTTGCTCATCACACTCCGAAGTCTCGTAATCGTTTCGACACTCGCTCTGGCCGTGATCGCGAGCACCGCCGAGGCCAGGAAGATGTCGCTCATCCGTGATGAGGAGGTGGAATCTACCATTCGCGCCTACGCGACGCCAATCTTTCAGGCGGCGGGGCTCGAAGCTTCCCAGGTCCGCATTCACATCGTGCAAGACAGCTCTCTCAACGCCTTCGTCGCCGGCGGGCAGCGGATCTTCTTCCACACCGGCCTGCTGCTGGGAGCCGAAACGCCCAACCAGTTGATCGGCATCATCGCGCATGAAACCGGCCACATAGCCGGTGGCCACCTGGCCCGCACGCACGAGGCGCTGCGCGACGCGACGGCCGCCACGATCATCGCCGTCGTGCTGGGCGGCGTGGCGGCGGCGGCCGGTGGCGGGGCCGCCGCCGGCGCGATCATCATCGGCAGCGGCGCCGCCGGGCAAAGCGTCTTCCTCCGCTACACCCGGACACAGGAAGCGGCCGCGGACCAAGCCGCGATCAAGCTGCTGGAGCAAACCGGCCAGTCGAGCCTCGGCCTGTTGCAATTCATCGAGAAACTGGGCGATCAGGAACTGCTGGTGGCGGCGAGCCAGGATCCCTATGTCCGAAGCCACCCCTTGAGCCAGGACCGGGCGCAATCGCTCCGCACCCACGTCTCGCGCTCCAAGCTGACTGGTCGCCTCGACCGGCCCGCTTACGTGGCGATGCATGCCCGCATGCGGGCGAAGCTCTATGCCTTTCTCGAAAGCTACGCGATTACGCTCAGGCGCTATCCCGAGCGCGATAGCAGCCTGCCAGCCCGCTACGCCCGGGCCATCGTGACCCATCGCCACAAAAATTCGGAGCGCGCGGTCGAGCTCACCGACGAGCTGATCCGCGAGCATCCTAACGATCCATACTTTTGGGAATTGAAGGGCCAGATCCTGGTCGAGTCCGGGCGGGTGGTCGAAGGCATGACGGCCTACGAAGAGGCGGTCAGGTTGCGTCCCGACAGCACCTTGCTTCGCGTCGGCTTGGCCCAGGCACAGGTCGAATCCCAGGAACCCGCGGCGGCCCGCGCGGCGATCGTCAACCTAGAACTGGCGCGCCGGCGCGAGCCGGACGATCCCTCGATCTGGCGCTGGCTCGCGGCCGCCCATGGCATGATCGGCGAGGAGCCCCGCGCCGCCCTGGCGACGGCCGAGCGCTATGCGCTGTTGAACCGCTGGCGCGAGGCAGGCGGTCAGGCACGGCGCGCGCTCAAGGGCTTCTCGCCCGGCTCGCCGAGCTATCTCCGGGCCCAGGACATCGCCAACGTCGCCGCCCACAAGACCCGCCGCGACCGTGGCGGCCGGCGCTGAGCGATCGCCGAAGGTGGCTTGGCGGCCTTCGCCGCCGGCGTCGCCGCCGCCCAGCGGGAAGGCGATATTCCAGCGCTCGGCTCCGGCTGAGGGCGCCAGGGGCCACGACAAGCTCGGAGGCGGTGGCGGACCCGAAAAACGGTCGCGGCCCGCCTCCGATTTTCTCTTTCGCTTTTGAAGTGTGTCGAAGGGCGCTGCGGCTTCGCTCCCGGAGGGTGTCGAGGGGCTCTCCGGCGGCGAAATGGCCTACTCATTGTGTGCTCAAACGTACTCAAAGTGTGCTCAAACGTACTCAAAATCGCCCGAAAATGAATGCATTTCCGTCCAAATGAGTGCTTTCGCTTCGCTCGGGGCCCGCAATGAGGTCCTACGCGGAGGGTTTCTCAGGGCGCCGCGAGGGCCGGCCTCGAGCCTCGTCGTCGGCGGGACGGCGAGTCCCTCCGACCGTGGTCCGACCTGCATCGCATGGTGGCCCCCACAGCCCACGGGATGAAGGGCGGCTCGTGGCTCTCGGTGCGTTTGGCGTGACCCGGCGTCGAGGAAACGGAAAACCGTTGCCCGAAATCCCAGGTGAAGCCACGCCTTCGACAGGTCAGCGAAAAATACGATTGACGTACATCATCAATTCTTGTAAGCTGGTGGCAGATGATTATCGACTATCGAGACAAAAAACAGAAGCGTTTGCAGCCGGTGAGTTCGTCAAGGCCTTTCAGGGATTCGAACAGGGCAATCGCGTGAACGCGATTGCCCTGGATTGTTCTTGTTCCCTCAGACGCCGGGCGCGCCCAATCGGGCGCTCGGGCGCTGCTCGCATGGGCTCGCGGGGCCTCAATGGCCCATTCGCGGCGGTTGACGCGGTATCAAGGCCGTGTCCCTCACTTCACGCGATTGCCCTGGGGATTCGAACAGCGGGCCGAAAGAAGGCTGGCCGTATTGGACGCGGGGGACCCTTCGAGGGCTGCGCGGCAACCTTTGAGGCCTCGGCGAGACCCTTCGAGGGCTGCGCGGCAACCGCTTTGAGGCCTCTCGGCGGCGAGCATAAAGGGGGGTCTGTCAATCGGAATATTCCGTTGAACATTGACGAGTGCCGGATTATTCACAAATAGCCTGTATCGGCGTGCGGATTGAGGAACGTTCTTGCGTGTCGCTTCGTCTTCGCTGCGACTCAAAACGCGCAGGAGACCAGGCGCGGTTCGCAACGATTCGTGCCAGCGCGTCGCTTTCTTCGACTAGTGCCGTCAATCGCTCAGACGATGTCGTTTCATCAGCAGCTTCCCGTCTGGCCGTGGGTTTCTTCGTTTTTCCCTTGGTCGCCACCGTTCCGTCCCCCGATGTTAAGTACGTGACATGAATTAAACTCCGGTTCGGTTTTCAGAACAATCAAGAATTAGCCGGATCGCCTCCTCAATGCGCCTGCGCCGGCCCTTGCCTGCAGTCCAAGGAGACACACTACATATAGTGGGTGTGGGTGATAACCGGATAGGCAAGGAACATTGACCCCCTATCGGCGTGCAATGTTGACCCCTTTGGGGATGCACGGCGGAGGTCGTACAGGTAGTCCATAGGAGGGGCCCGCGCGCGGGCCGACGCGCCCACCACGCGGCTGGCGGCGGACCGCGCGTGGGAGGTTCCTGTGGGCCCACCTGGGCGACCGGGCGGCAGGTGGATCGGTTGCCTTTAGGACCGATTCTTGAAGCGCCAGGAGTCGTTTCCGGTCTCGATGATCTCGCAGTGGTGCGTCAGACGATCGAGGAGCGCGGTGGTCATCTTGGCGTCGCCGAAGACGGACGGCCATTCGCCGAAGGTCAGGTTGGTGGTGACGATGATCGAGGTGCGCTCGTAGAGCCGGCTGACGAGGTGGAACAGCAGCTGGCCTCCGGTTTGGGCGAAGGGCAGGTAGCCGAGCTCGTCGAGGATGACGAGGTCGCGCCGGGCCAGCTGATCGGCGAGCCGGCCCTGGCGGCCGGCGCGGGCTTCGGCCTCGAGCCGGTTGACCAGGTCGACGACGTTGAAGAAGCGGCCCCGGGCGCCATCGCGGATGCAGGCCCGCGCGATGGCGACGGCGAGATGGCTCTTGCCGGTGCCGGTGCCGCCGATCAGCACGGCGTTGCGCTGGTTGGCCAGGAAGCCGCCGACCGCCAACTCGCGGACCAGCGGCTCGTTGACCGGGGTGTCGGTGAAGTCGAAGTCGGCCAGCTCCTTGGCCAGCGGCAGCTTGGCGCCACTCATCTGGTACTTGATGGATCGCGCCTGCTTGTCGGCGATCTCGGCCTTCAACAGCTCGCCGATGATTCGCTGCATCGGATGCTGGCGCTTGAGGCCGTCGGCGAGCACCTCGTCGAACGCGTCGCGCATGCCGGCGAGCTTGAGTGCGGCCATCATCTCCAGGACCTCATGGCGCTCCATGGCCGACCCCCCTCAAGCGGTCGTAGCGGGTGCAATCGGCCACCGGCTCAAAGCGAAGACGCAGGTTCGCGGGCGTCGGGATCGGCGCCGTCTCGGACGGCTGGCGCCGACGATTGAGGATGTTGAGCACGACGTCGGCGCTGCACACGCCGCCAGCGAGCGCCTCGGCACAGGCGGCCTCCACCGCCGCCAGCCCATCCGCCAGCACGGCGGTGAGGATCTCGACCATCTGCCTGTCGCCGTCGTCGTGGCCGGCGAGCCGGACGCGCACGCGACCCAGGGCGCCGGGCAGCGCCCAGTCCTTGAACGGCGCGCCGTTACGAAGCGCACCGGGCTTCCTCGCCAGCACGGGCACGTAGTGCCACGGGTCATAGACGGTCTGGTCGCGGCCGAAGCGCCGGGCATGCTCGGCGACGATCTCGCCGTCCTGGCGGATGACGATGCGATCGGCGTAGGCATGGACCTCGACCGGACGGCCGACGGCGCGCGCCGCCACGCTGTACTTGTTGCTGTCTGTCGGTGGCGATGAAAAACCGCGCTTAGATGGTGATTTCAGCGACATCGGGCATCGTGGCGCTGTAGCTGCGTGGTTTGCAGGCGGGAGTTGGCTCGGCGCAGCGGTGGGTAAGTAGCCCGCCGCGGCGACCGCCAAGAGTCTGGCGGCGGCGGGCTGCTTATCCACCGCGGGCGGGCGTCTCGATTCCTGTTTTGGCTGGCTGGCGGCGGCGGTTCCGCGGACCTGACAAGGGGAGCCGCGGGAGTACACTCGGGCCGCTGAGAACGATGCGGCGCCGGCCCCGTTTGCTTGCTGGCAACGACCGGCACCGCACCCCCCGAGCCATGCAAGGCACGACCCATATGCGCAGTATCGTGCGGGTTTGGGCGTGGGTCCACCCCGTTCTCATCGGCTGCGCGATGAAGAACACCGCCCGCCTGTTCAACTGCGCCTCGTGCCATCAACAGGTGGTTCTCTGCCGGCACTGCGACCACGGCAACATCTACTGTTCACGGAGCTGCAGCGATCGGGTGCGCCGGCGATCGCAGCGCCATGCCGGGCAGCGCTACCAGAACAGCCGGCGGGGCCGTCACAAGCATGCTGAGCGCCAGCGGCGCTATCGCGAACGCCGGCGGCGCCGGACGCCGGTGAATCGGCGCCGCGGGCAGGAAGTGACGCATCACCCTTTGACCGCCGCGCGGCGGCGTCCTGTTGTGGTGCGGACGCCGGCAGGGCGTCCCGGAACACGGCCCTTCGGGCACGAGCGGCCCGCCAGGGTCTTCCGCTGCGATCGCTGCGGCCGGTTCTGCGGGCAGGCGGTCTATCCGGGGCTGCGCCCGACGGGAAAGGGGGTGAGATGACCATCGACAAGGAGACCCGCGCGGAGATCCTGCGCCTGTATCACGTCGAGAAGTGGACGGTCGGCACGATCACACGCCAGCTCGGCGTGCATCGCTACACCGTCGAGCGCCTCCTCACCGCGGCCGGCGAGCCCCGGGACGCGAGGTCGCCCAGGCCGTCGATGATCGATCCATACGTGCCGTTCATCGCCGAGACGCTGGCATCCTGGCCGACGCTGCCCGCCAGCCGGCTCTACCAGATGGTGCGCGAACGCGGCTATCCGGGCGGCGGCGACCACTTCCGTCATCTGCTCAGCCACTTCAGGCCCAGGCCCGTGGCCGAGGCCTATCTGCGCCTCAAGACCCTTCCCGGCGAGCAGGCCCAGGTCGACTGGGGACACTTCGGCAAGGTGACGATCGGCCGCGCGGAGCGCCGCCTGATGGGCTTCGTGATGGTTCTCAGCTACTCGCGGCGGATCTTCCTGCGCTTCTACCTCGACGCCGGGATGAGCAACTTCCTGCGCGGCCATGTCGAAGCCTTCGAGGCGTGGCAGGGCGTGCCCCGCGAGCTCTGGTACGACAACCTGAAGAGCGTCGTGCTGGAGCGCCGCGGCGCCGCCATCCGGTTCAATCCCCGGATCCTCGACCTCGCCGGCCACTACCACTTCCTGCCCAAGCCCGTCGCGGTCGCGCGCGGCAACGAGAAGGGGCGCGTGGAGCGGGCGATTCGCTATGTCCGGACCAGCTTCTTCGCCGCCCGCCGGTGGCGCGATATCGACGATCTCAACGCCCAGGCCCTGGCCTGGTGCCACGGCATCGCCGCCGACCGCCCCTGGCCCGAAGACCGCTCGATCACCGTGCGCGAGGCCTTCGAGCGGGAACGCGGCTCTCTCATCGCGCTGCCCGGCGATCCCTTCCCCGACCACGACCGGGTCGAGGTCGCCATCGGCAAGACCCCCTACGCCCGCTTCGATCTCAACGATTACAGCGTGCCGCACACCCATGTGCGGCGCACCCTCGTCGTGGTCGCGACGCTCGACGAGGTGCGCATCCTCGACGGTGTGGACGTCATCGCCAGCCATCCGCGCAGCTTCGACAAGGCGGCCCGCATCGAGAACCCCGAGCACATCGCCGAGCTGGTCAGGCGCAAGAGCCATGCCCGCCGCCTTCGCGGCCAGGACCGGCTGGTCCAGGCCGCGCCCAACAGCGAGCGCCTGCTCGCCGAGGCCGCCCAGCGCGGCGGCTATATAGGCGCCACCGTCGCCGCCCTGTTGCGCCTCCTCGACGCCTACGGCGCCGCCGAGCTCGAGGCGGCCATCGACGAGGCCCTGAAGCGGGACGTTCCCCATCCCAACGCCGTGCGCCTGAGCCTGACCCGGCGGCGCGAGCTGCGGCACCAACCCCCGCCCATCCCCGTCGAACTGCCCGGCGATCCGAGAGTGCGCGACATCACTGTCCGCGATCACGACCTCGTCGGATACGACGGGCTGGCCGGCGAACCCGAGGAGGACAGCGAGCAATGAACGATACCCTCATGGGCCGTGCCCGGGCGCTCGGCCTGCACGGCCTCGCCGCCCACTGGGGCGAGGTCGCCGGGCATGACTGGCCCGCTGCGCTGGTCGCCTGGGAAGAGGAGGAACGGCGAAGCCGCAGCCTCAAGCGCCGCCTCGGCGACGCCCGCCTCGGACAGTTCAAGCCGCTCGCCGACTTCGACTGGGCATGGCCGCGCCGCTGCGACCGCATGGCCGTCGAGGATCTCATGAGCCTCGAGTTCCTCAACGAGGCCGCCAACGTCGTCCTGGTCGGCCCAAACGGCGTCGGCAAGTCGACCATCGCCGCCAATATCGCCCACCGCGCCGTCCTCGAGGGCCACACCGTGCGCTTCGCCACCGCGGCCAGCATGCTCGGCGAGCTCGCCGCCCTCGACAGCGACACCCTGCTTCAGCGCAGGCTGCGCTTCTACGCCCGCCAGCACCTGCTGGTGATCGACGAGGTCGGATACCTGTCCTACAGCAACCGCCATGCCGATCTGCTGTTCAACATCGTCTCCAGCCGCAGCCAGCAGAACTCCACCATAATCACCACCAACCGGCCCTTCGCCGAGTGGGGTGAGGCCTTCCCCAACGCCGCCTGCCTCGTCGCCCTGGTCGACCGCCTCGTCCACAACGCCGAGATCATCGCCATCGACGCCGAGTCCTGGCGCCGCAAGGAGGCCGAGGAACGCCAGAAGCAGCGCAGCGCCGAGCGCCGCCGGCGGCGAGCCGGCAAGGCCGGCGCGCAGGACCGCGGGGAACCGCCGCCGGCGTAGCCATGGATGGTCCCCGCCTCTGGGACCGGCGGGTGCGGGCCGATTTTCCTGAGGCCCTGCGAGGCTATCCCCTCGAAGACGTCGTCCGCCGCCTTCGGCTACCGCCGCAATCCCACCGATGCCGCGCGCTGGAGGCGTCCCGGACTCAAAACGCGCAGGAGACTAACAGGCGCGGACGGGTTCTTCGCAACGATTCGTGCCAGCGCGTCGCTTTCTTCGACTAGTGCCGTCAATCGCTCAGACGATGTCGTTTCATCAGCAGCTTCCCGTCTGGCCGTGGGTTTCTTCGTTCCCTTGGTCGCCACCGTTCCGTCCCCCGATGTTAAGTACGTGACGTGAATTAAACTCCGGTTCGGTTTTCAGAACAATCAAGAATTAGCCGGATCGCCTCCTCAATGCGCCTGCGCCGGCCCTTGCCTGCAGTCCAAGGAGACACACTACATATAGTGGGTGTGGGTGATAACCGGATAGGCAAGCTACGAACATCTGCGCGGCGAGGGCGGGGGCGGAGCGATCGAATCCATGCCTGCCGGTGCACCGTGCCCGAGGCCCTCGGCTTCTTCTCGGAACTGCCGTGCCGTGACCGGTTCCCGGCCGATCGCCACCCGAAGCCGCCGTGCCCGGACCGCCACTGGCCCGCCATCCAGAGCTACCTCGTCGAGCAGCGCGGCCTCGCGGATGTGCTCGTCGCCCTGTGCCGCGACCTCGGCTTGCTCTACGCCGACCGCCACGGCAACGCCGTGTTCGTCCGCCGAAACGCGGCCGGCGAGGCTCTCGGCGCCGAGATCGTCCCTGCCGCGGCGCCACGCCGCCTCGCGCCGACCGGCGCCGCCGCGCGCGGCGGCTTCTGGATGTCGTGGGAACCCGACTGGCCGAACTCCGTCATCCTCGCCAAGAACGCAATCGACGCCCTGTCGGTCCTCTCCCTCCACCTCGTCCCGGCCGGGCGCAAGGGATGCGCCGTGGTCTCAACCGGCGGCGCCACCGCAAGCCTCCCCGAATGGATCGAGGCCTGGAACCCCGGCCGGATCTTCTGCGCCTACGACGCCACCCGCCAGGGCGATGACGCCGCGGCACGGCTCATCCGAAACGACAGCAGGGTCGTCCGCCTGCGCCCTGCCCTCGACGGCCTGGACTGGAACGACATGCTCATGCGCGACCGCGCCGGCGAACCGCTCCAGATCGATGACCGGCCCCTCGACTGAATAGCCACAGCGCGAAACAAAATCAGCCAAGCCCAAAAGCATCCCGTCAGCCAACCGCCACCGACCGCTCAAAAAGAGCACCATATAAGCGCACCCTGGAACCACCGCTAACAGCTGTCGAAGCGCACCAGGCAGGTCTTCGACACCGACGCCGGGACCGCGTGGAAGCCGTCGAACGGCCCGCGATAGCCGACCAGGGACGGACGCTCGTCCTCGAACACCTGCCAGACAGTCCTGTCCTTGAACACCGGGTGGGGATGACGCCGGGCGTAGGCGACGCACTGGTCCAAGAGCCAGGCGTTGAGCTCGTCGTAGGTCTTGAAGCGCAGCCGCGGGGTGAAGAACCGACCGCGGATGATCCCGACCTGGTTCTCGACCTGCCCCTTCTCCCATCCCGCTCCCGGCGTGCATGCTGTCGGTTCGACCAGGTAGTGGCCACACATCTGCACGAAGCGCCGGTTGAACGCGCGCTCCTTGCCGATGAGGACGGTCTGCACCGCCGTCTTCATGTTGTCGTAGATGCCTCGCCGGCAGGCACCCTGGAACAGCCGGAATGCCCGGTCGTGGGCGTCGAACACCATCTCCTGGCTCTCGCGCGGATAAGCGCGGACGAAGAACATTCGGCTGTGGCACAGCCGGACGTGCGCGACCTTGACCTTGGTCGTCACCCCCGCCAGCACCACGTACTCGTGGCTCCAGTCGAACTGATAGGCCTCGCCCGGCGAGAACACCAACGGCACATAGGTCTGCGCCGTCGATGCCGAGCGGCGCCACCGCCACGCCTTGGCGTAGCGCCGCACCGCGTCGTAGCCGCCGCCATAGCCCAGACCCTCGAGGGCTTCGGAGATCCGTAGCAGCGTCAGCCGCTCCCGCTTCGACTTGGTCTCGTTGGCCTCCAGCATCCGCTCCAGCTCGGCCGTCCACGGCCCCAGCTTCGGCATCGGCTGGACCCGCCGGTCGTAGGTGAACGCCGTCGCCTGCGAACGGATCACCTTGCGCACCGTGTTGCCCGAGACCTTCACGTCCCGCACGATCTCCTTGATCGGCTTCCCCTTGACGAAATACTCCCGCCGGATCCGCGCTATCGTCTCCACGACCAACATCCCCCACCACCTCGTCCGCCCAAAAACGAGGTGACTTGGACTAGCCAGGCTCAGGGGGTCAAATTTGGACGCCGATCACCCCTCAACAGGGGTCAACTTTGCACGCCGTTCCACAGGGGGCAATCCGGCATCCGGATCAACAGGCAATGGAGACTATGTTTCGAATGGCCAGACGACGCGCGGGGGCCCTCCCAGGTCGAGATAACGGATACCCATTGAAGGAAAGGACGAAGACAATGTTGAAACGTGCCGTCCATCCGGGCGAAATCTTGAAAGACGAGCTGGCCGAAATCGGGGTGTCACCCACGGAGCTGGCCCGACAAATCGGCGTGCCCGCGAACCGCATGAGCCAGATCATCAACGCCAAGCGCTCGATCACGGGCGACACGGCGCTCAGACTGGCCCACTGGTTCGAGATCGATCCCGAGTTCTGGATGAACCTACAGGCTCGCTTCGATCTTGTCGCGGCCGACAGAGCGGCGGGAGATGCGATCAAGTTATTGCCGACCTCTCGGGCCCGCCGGGAAGGCCTCGATGTCCCCGACGCGGTCCGGGCCGCGACCCTATGAGCGAGATCACCCTTCCCCCTCGGGCCAGGAAAAGGGGTCAGAAAAGGGGTCATTCTGCTTTTTGGTCCGTTCCGCTGAATAAAGGTAACTGCCCAGGTACATGGTGGCCTTTTAGGCGGCGTGGAGACGCTCGATCAGGGTTTCGGGATTTTCCATGAGCGCCTGGATGATGTTCCAGCCCTGTTTTCTGGCGGTCGAGATGAAGCCGCGGACGGTGGCAAAGTCTTCGGCGCCTTTCTGGCTACGGAAGCCGCCGGAGATTTTCTGCTTGACCTTCATCATGCGCCCGTCCTGCTCGGCCTGATTGTTGGTGAACGGCACGGCGAAATTGATGAGGAAGCGCAGCGCGTCTTCCTTGTGTGTCTGAAGGCGCCGGAGAAGGTTGTGCCCGGTGCGGCGCGGCTTGCTTCCCCGGCGCTTGGCCTTGCTCGATCTGGGCGCAAGAGGAGGTTGTGCCTCGTGAAAGGCGATGCCCTCGGCCGTGATCGCGTCGTAACACCCTCGGAAGCGCTCGACGAGGCCTGGTTTCAGCGCCACGCCCCGCTCCCGGGCGAGATTTACCGCGTGGCAGGCGCGGCGCAATAGTCTCTGCATCTTGCGTGCCCAGCCCTCCTTCTCGATCTCGATCAGGGCTTGCAACTCGCGCAGGTGATGGGCGTTGCACAGCGCGTGCCGTACGCCCTCCATCGTAAAGTACGGCTTCCAGTGGTCATGGACGACGATGCCGCCGACTCCGCCGAGCAGGCTGCCGCGTCGCTCCGAGACCCGATAGAAGGTCAACCGCGCGGTCGAGGCGACGTGCAACCATTGGGTCCGCCCGGCGATCCGCAAGCCGGTCTCGTCCATGTGCTTGACCGGCGCCGATTTCACCAGTTCGCGGATCACATCGACGACGCCTTGGACGGACTCGGCGCTGTTCCCGCCCCTCCGCGCGAGGCTCGCCGGAGACAGTTCCGCCCCGAACAGATCCTTCATCAATTCAGCCAGGCGGTCCTCGGGCAGGAGTTGGTAGTGCGACAGGTAGACCACCATGGCTCCGATCCGAGCGCCGTATTGAACCGGGCCGGTGATGGCGACGGGAAAAGAAGCCCGAGTGTACGTGCCGCAATGCCCGCAACGGCAGCGATGCGCCCGATGCTCCGTGACCACCAGGGGCCGGGGCTCGGGTAGATCGAAAACCTGGCGGGCCCCATGGCCGGTAGCCATATCCGGCGTCAATCCCGAACCACACCACTGGCACGTCTCGGGATAATGGTCGACGGTGGCGTCGGGATCGGCGACTTGGCGCAGGGTCTCGCCCTTGTGGCCCTTTTGCCCGCCCGGCTTGCGGGCCGATTTCTTACGGAGGCTCCTGGTGCGCTTCTTTTTACCCGCCGGTGGCTTGTTCAATCCATCGCTCGACGGTGGCTTGCCGCTGTTCGTGCTGTTCAGGCCAAGCCGGCGCTCGAGTTCACCAAGCCGGAGTTCGAACTCGGCGAGCCGCGACCCTTGGGCCAGCACCACATCGATCAGCTCGTCTTTCGACAAAAAGGCAAGAACATCCCTATCCATCGAATCCTTAGAATCCTGTCAAACGAAATCTAGGCCGTCAGCGCCCCAAACCCACAAAATCTGCCCCCAGAGACCCAATCCGCAGCCTCATCGAAATCAGCTACCTGGGCAGTTACGAATAAAGGTAGGCTCAATTCGTGAATTGTATGCGTCACCTTGTTACGACGGCGGCGAGGCAGGCTCGGTCATTGGCGCCGGGGGCGAGGCCGACGAGGTGGAACCAGCTCAGGTAGTTGTCCATAGCGGGTGGCGATGCCGCGGCGGGGACGCAGGAACCCAACCGGCTGTGGCGGCTGTTCACCGTCTGCACATGCAGATCGCCCCGAACCCGAAAGTGCTTCGTGGCTCACCCCGAGCGCGGCGGCGCACTAGGCCGTCAGCGCCCCAAACCCACAAAATCTGCCCCCAGAGACCCAATCCGCAGCCTCATCGAAATCAGCTACCTGGGCAGTTACGACGTCGCGCCGAGGCCTTCATAAAGGTAACTACCCAGGTACCCCGCTCCTGACCGCGAGAGGATGATGTAGGTGGTCGCCGGGGCCGGGTTTCCGCCGCCGCGTCGTTGATCGTCTCTTGACTCCATAGAATCGGGCGTCTATGGGTTGCGCTCTCGTGTGACGGGAGCGGCGCGTGGAATATTTTGGGTCGAAGGCGACGAGCGGTCTGTGCCAGGCGCTGATTGCGCTGATGCCGCCGCACAGCGTTTACATCGAGAGCCACCTGGGGGGCGGTGCGCTGATGAAGCGCAAGCCAACGGGCGTGCGCTCGATCGGCATCGACCGCGATGCGCAGGCGCTCGAGGCCTTTGCCTGTGACTACCCGGTCGAGTTGGTGCATGGCTGTGCCCATGCCTTTTTGGCCTCGTTCCCGTTTCTGGGCCCGGAGCTGGTCTACAGCGATCCCCCCTATCTGCACGCGACCCGCCGTTCGGCACGGCGCTATCGCTTCGACTACGAGGAGGTCGACCATGTCGCGCTCCTGGACCTGCTCAAGGATCTGCCCTGCCAGGTGATGGTCTCGGGCCATCCCTCGGCGCTCTATGACGAGATGCTGGCGGGCTGGCGCAGTCTGGCGCTGCAGGTGACGACCCAGGCCCAGGTGCGGACCGAGGTCGTGTGGTTCAACTTCGCGCCCGACCGGGTGCATTGGGCGAGCTACGCAGGCCGGAACTTCACCGACCGCCAGCGCATCAAGCGTAAGGCGGCCAACTGGGGCCGGCGTTACAAGGCCTTGCCGGCGGGCGAACGCCTCGCGGTGCTGGCCGCCATGATGGCCGTCGATGCCGAGGACCCGTGACGCTGTCGCGCTGGCACGAGGACCTCGCCGCCCATGACGAGGCCTTCGCGTGCCTGCAAGATCTTCTTGACCCCTCATCCTTCGCAATCACAGTCGTCAAGGCCTTCCGGGAATGGGGCCAGGGGCTGTTGCGCCTGGCCACGGCGCTCGTCCGGGAGAATGCCGCGCTCGAGCGGGAGAACGCGACCCTGCGGGACCGCATCGCCGAGCTCGAGCGGAGCGCGGCGCTTGACAGCACCACCAGCAGCAAGCCGCCCGCCAGCGACGGCCTGCGCAAGAAGAGCGGAACCCAGAGGCGCACCCGAAGCCAGCGCGGCAAGTCCGGCAGGCCAAGCGGCGGCCAGCCGGGCCACAAGGGAACGACGCTGGCGCGGACCGAGAGCCCGGACCATGTTGTGGATCATGACCCCTCCGCCTGTTCGGGCTGCGGCGCACCGCTGTCGGACGCCGACCGTCACCGCGCGCCCGTCTGTCGACAGGTCTTCGATGTGCCCGAGCCACGCCCCCTGGAGGTCACCGAACACCGCGCCCATCGCTGCCTCTGCGGCGCCTGCGCCACCGTGACAGGAGCCGTCTTCCCGGACGGCGTGACCGCCCCGGTCCAGTACGGGCCACGCATCACCGCCTGGGTGAGCTACCTGCTGTACGCCCAGTTCGTTCCCGAGAAGCGCTTGGCCGAACTCATGAGCGACCTCTTCGCAGTGTCCATCTCCACAGCCACGATCACCGCCATGGGCCGGCGAATCGCCAGGCGCTTCGAGCCCTTCCTCGCCCATGTCGCAGACGTGATCCGCACAGCGGTCCCGGTCAAGCACCTCGACGAAACCGGCCTGCGGATCGCCGCCCGTACCCGCTGGCTCCACGTGCTGTGCACCCCATTCCTGACCGTCCTGCGCATCGGCGCGGGACGCGGCGATGTCGAAAAGGACCTCGAAGGCATCCTCATCCATGACGATTACGCCGCCTACTTCACCCTCAAGGGCGTGCGCCACGGCGCCTGCAACGCCCATCACCTGCGCGAACTCCAGGCCCTGATCGACATCGAGAAGGAAGACTGGGCAAAGAGCATGCACCGCCTCCTTGAGCGCGCACACAGGGCTACCCGCTTCTCCCGTGAGAACGGCCGCGACGTGCCCGCCTCCCTGGTGGCCCGGATCTCGCGGGCCTGGGCCCGCATCCTCGACCACGCCATCGCCTTCCACGAGGCGCAGCCGCCGCTCCGGACCGGCAAGCGCGGACGAAAGAAACGCCGCATCGGTCATAACCTCGCGCTCCGCCTCCGCAAGCACAAGGAGGGATGCCTGCGATTCCTCACCGACCCGCGCACGCCGTTTACGAACAATGAGGCCGAACGTGACCTCCGAATGGCCAAGCTGCGCCAGAAGATCTCCGGTGGCTTCCGCTCCGAGAGGGGTGCCTACAACTTCGCCAGAATGCGTGCCGTCATCGCCACCGCCCGAAAGCAAGGCTGGAACGTCCTCCAGACCCTGGTGCATCCCGATCCGATGCAACTAATCCCCCAACTGCGCCTCTGAGAACACCGGCACCGCTACCAGCCCGGACCCCCACGATCCCTCACATACAAACGCTCGGGCCAATCAGACCTGGGTAGTTACGAATAAAGTACAATGACGCCTTTTTCTATTCTTCGGAGACTTGGCCATGACGGCCCCATTCTATAGCCCCAACCGTCGAGTCGCACGCGCAAAGAAAGACTTGGCCAAACTCGACAGGCGTATAAGGAATTTCTTCAAGAAACAGCCATACTCCCGTGTCGTTGAGCCTGACCCTGAGAGCGCTCACCAACTCCACAAGATCAAGTTGACCAAGCCCCTGCCCGAAGGGTTCACAGACCTCACCAATGACATCATCGAAGGCCTTAGATCGGCACTCGACCAAGCCACCTACTCGGTGGCTGTCGCGTGCAGTGCGACCCAACTTGACCGCGTCCATTTTTCCATCTTCGACACTTCCGCTGATTTTGAGAACGCTCTCAGCGGAAATTGCAAAGATCTCCCTGCGGACATCCTCGCGCTCCTTCGCGCGTTCCAACCGTACAAGAGTGGGAACGACATAATTTAGGCACTCAACCGGATTCGCCGACAGAGCTTCCATCGGCTGCTGGTGCCCGTTGGCAAAGGCTCCGGCCATGTGGACATACACCGTATGACAATAAGCGCTACCGGCGAAGAGCAAATTCCTGCTCTCCAGTGGGACGGCGAAAAAATGAGATCATATTTCTTCGCGCCAACACCGATACGAAAGTTGACTACAATATCCAATTCACCTTCACCATAGCATTTGGCGAAGTCGAAGGAGTTTCGGGCGAACCAATCTTGGGATTTCTCAACGCTGCGTCTAGCGAAGTCGAGCGCATCGTCTTGGCTATCGAAGCGGAGGCGCACCGTATCGGTTTGATCCGCTAAATCCTGAACGCCAATCTGTCGGGCCACTTATATCACACTGCTTTGTCAAGGTGAACATCGCCGAAATTCGGTCCCCCGAAATCCTGGGTTTAGAATCGAAATCTCAGACCCGCACTCAAACATTCTGATCGTATTTGAAGACGGCAAAGTTTGAATCGGCGTCGACATAGTCGTAACGCACGAACAGGGGAAAAGGGAAAAGGGGTCATTCTGCTTTTTGGCCCGTTCCGCCGAATAAAGTACAATGACCCCTTTTAGTTAGGTAAAGTACAATGACCCCTTTTAGGCAGTTGAGCAAGGTTGAGGGGTCAGGTCTTGCATCTTGCATTGGCCTGTCGTGGCTGGCGCGGCGTTCCGCGGCGGCCTCCGCGAGGTGGCGCCGAGTTCGGAAGTGCCGCTGACGGGCGCCGCGCCCGATACTCTCGACGCCGCGCGCGAGCGCGATCGCGCGGAATGGTTGGCGCGGGCCTATCGCGACCAAGGCTGCACCATGCGCTGGATTGCCGACGCGGCGGGCCTGGACTATTCCTCCGGCAACAGGATCATCAAGGCATGGGAAGCACGAGCCAATGCAAGATGCAAGATTTGATCCCAGGCCCGCATTTTGACTCCGCCGTTGACAGTGGTGTTGGAATCGCAGCGGGTGGACATCCTGCTGGTCTATCCGCTGTAGCCCCCGCACCACGAGGAAGCCTCGCCATGCCCGAGCTGAAATCCGTGTTCCTGCTGTCGATCAAGGTCGGCGTCGACCGGTTGCACGACATCGGCCAGGTGCCGCTGGGCGGGCGGCACATCGACATGCTGGGCGCCGGCAGCTTCGAGGGCCCCCGGCTCAGGGGCACGGTGCTGGCCGGCGGCATGGACCAGAAGACCTTCCGCGCCGACGGTGCGATGACCCCGAACGTTCGGATCATCCTCGAGACCGACGACGGCGCGCTGATCTACGTCCACTACACCGGCATCCGTTATGGCACGCCTGAGGTGATGGCGCGGATCGCCGCCGGCGAGGTGGTCGATGCGTCCGAATACTATCTCCGCAACACGCCCTATTTCGAGACCGCATCGGCGACCTACGACTGGCTGAACCGCATCGTCGCGGTCGGCGTCGGCCGCCGCATGCCCGATCACGCGATCTACGACGTCTTCCAAATCCTCTAGCGCCCGGCGGGCCAGCGCGCCTCCGCGCTATCGCATGTCCAGTTCGATCGCATCGACGCAGCAAAGCCGGCGCCCATTGCCACCTCGCAGAGGACCGCCTTCGAGCTGCTGAAGTGCAGACCGACGACGTCGAACTCGTGCTGGTCCGTCGGCAGCCGCACGTTGTAGTCGACGACGTCACAGGCCAGCACCTCCTTCAGGTACGCGCCCGCGACCAGCTCGCCCAGTTCCAATGCCATCGCTTCCATTTCCCGTGAAATCATCCGTCGACGATCCTAGCAGCGCCAAGTACGGTGACGCACCATGATGGACTATCACGCTTTCTGGCAGGCCCTGGTCGTCACCTTTGGCATCGTTCCGCTAGTCGTCGGTGCCGGCCTCGGCGCCATCTGGGGCTGGCACGACGGGCGGCGGGGAACCGGGCTGATCCTCCCGACGGCCATCGGCGGCGCGGCGCTCGGTCTTGGCGTCTTTGCCGGTGCGATCCTGTTCCTGCGGGCGTAGAATTTCGCCGGTCAGCCTTGTCGCGGTACCGGCCGCGCCTGGTACGTCGGCTATCGGGGGTAGACTCCCCGTCAGCCTGAGCGCCCGGTCACGCCCGAGGCTAGCCAGTCGGGAAAAGGAAAAGGGGTCATTCTGCTTTTTGGTCTGTTCCGCCGAATAAAGTACAATGACCCCTTTTTAAGGAAGTCCGCTCGCTGCTCGGCTGAGGCGGCCGATCGGGCCATGGGCCGGACGACCGACGGGCGGGGTCGCCCCCACCCGCCCGTCTACGCACGAAGAGTTGACGCGTCGGCCGCTTACCAGATCGCCACCGGCGACCCGATGGAGCCCGTGGCGCCGGCGATCGGCACCGGCGTATAGACGTAGAGGAACAAGTAGACACCGGCATCGGCCAGGGCCTTCAGCTTCAGGTTCTCCTGATTGACGATGCCGTGGCGGGTCTGCAGGTGGTTGTGGACGCAGAAGACGCAGCCGGGGGCCACTTCATTGGGTGTGTCCTTGCCCGCCACCGGATCCGTCGCCGGCCAAGTATCGCCGCCGGTGACGCCCGCCTTCACCTCCTCGGCGATCCAGCGCGCCACGTCGAAGCCGATTCCCGGAGCGCCGTTGTTGAACTTGGCGTTGTCCTTGATCCAGTACTTCTCCCAGCCGTAGCGGAAGATGATGGCGTCGCCCTCCATGAACTCGAAGTTCTCCATGCCTTGGCGCTTCAAGGCCTTCTTGACGTCGGCCATGGTCGCGACCTGGCCCGCTTCCATCGACTCGACGCCGCGCGCGCCCGCGAAGTCGATCAGGATGGCGCGGGCGACGATCGGGTGCAGCTTCTCGGTGCCGAGCTTCCTGAGCCCGTAGGCACTGCCCATCTCGGCCGCGGTGAAGCCGTTGTACCAGCGCATGTTGTCGAGGTCGCCCGGCCCGCCGATCGCCACGCCGATATGACCGAGGCCGTCGAACTGCGTCCCGACCTGGCCGATCTCGGTCGCCAGGAACTCGTCGTTGTACATCAGCTTGGAGGCGCCGAACGGACCGCCCGTGGGCGTCCCCGGAATTCGCAGGCTGAACTTGCGCTTGCCGAAGAGCGGCATGTCATCGGTATAGTCGTGACCGATTTTCATGGACTTGCCCTGCTTGACCACCGACATGGCGCGCAGCACCACCGCCGGCTTCGTGTACCAGTTGGTCGAGCCGGCCTCGTCGCCCGCGCCCCAGAGCGTGTTCGGCCACCATTTGGAGCCGAGCGGCGTCGCCATCGCACTGCCGTCGACCCAGGGCTGGCCGGCGCAGGCCTTCCAGTTCTTGTCGCTGCATTCCGCCGCGAGCGCGCTACCGCCCGTGGCCAGGGCAAAACTCATGAGGCTCGCAGCCGCGAGCATGATTCGAGATTTCACTGGTTTCCTCCCTCATGTCAGTGATCGGGCCGGTCATACGGCCCACGACAGAAAGCATATCCGAAATACGATAGGTCTCAGATCCGCAGCCCCGGGCGGCCCGGCAATTGGCTTCGAGGCCGAAGCGTTCTAAAGCGTGCGGACGCGGACCTCCGCGTCGTCGTCCGCGACGAGGCGATTGCGCAGCGGGCGCCCGAAGAGATCCGCCTCGATCTCGAAGACGTCGCCCACGCGGGTCTCGACGCCGTCCGCCGTACTGATCGCCGAAGCGCCGAAGAAGTGCACATGGACGTCGCCGGGCCGGCGGAAGTTGGCGTATTTGAAGTGGTGATGCTCCAGGTTCGCGAGGCTGTGGGACATGTTCGCCTCGCCCGAGAAAAATGGCTTCTCCCAGACGACCTCGTTGCCGCGCCGGATCCGGACCGTGCCGCGAACGTCGTCCGGCAGCTCGCCGATCAGCAACTCGGGGCCGTAGGCGCACTGGCGCAGCTTCGAATGCGCCAGGTAGAGATAGTTTTGCCGCTCCATCACGTGATCGGTGAATTCGTTGCCGAGGGCATAGCCGACACGACGGGGCGTGCCGTCCGGCGCGATGACGTAGAGACCGGCGATCTCGGCCTCGTCGCCCCCGTCGAGCGCGAAGGACGGCAGCGCCAAGCCCGCTTCCGGCGCCACCACGCAAGTGCCGTCGCCCTTGTAGAACCACTCCGGCTGCACGCCGCTCGTCCCCGGCGCGGGCTTGCCGCCTTCCAGCCCCGACTTGAACAACTTCATCGAGTCGGTGAGCGTCTCTTCCGCCTCGCTCAGCCTCGCGTGCATCTTATCGCGCGCATCGGCGCTGCCGAGGTGCGTCAGGCCGGTGCCGGTGACGATGCAGTGCGCGGGATCGGGATGATCGATCGGCGGCAGAATGCGTCCCTCGGAAATCACCTGGTCGAGATGCTCGCTCTCGCCCGTGAGGCGGGAGGTCACGAGCTGCGTGAGCGGCGCGGCGCTCTCCAACGCCAAACCCACCAGCTCGTAGACCGTCTCGACGCCGCCCAGGATCTCCACCGGCCCGCCCTCGCCGACCATGGCGACGCGGCGTGCCCCCTCGGGGTCGCGAAATTGAACCAGTCGCATCCTCGTTCTCCCTCGAACGGTAAGCCTTCAGGTCGGCTTCGCCGAGGGATAGGCGTCGATCCCCAGGTCGTCGCGAAGCTGGACCGATTGCTCGGCCTTGTAGGTCTCCAGCGGTATTCCGGTGGCATCCGCGATCCGCACCACCGCGTTGAAGATCGCCACCACACCGGCCGCGTCGATCGCCGCCTCGGCGCCGAGTTCCGCGACGATCCGCGCCCGCGCCTCGGCCAGCCTACCACCGCCCTCGAAGAAGGCGTCGGCGAAGTCGATCAGCGCCTCGGCACTACCCACCCGGCTCTCCGCCAGACCCTCGCCCAGGATGTTGGCGAGCTCCGGCACCGCGCCACCGTGTTCGCCGCTCGCACGGAGCAGCACCGCATGGCTGGTGGCTCAGTAGAAGCACTGGTTGATCACCGAGACGCGGGCCGCCAGCAGCTCGATCTGGGCGTGCGTCAGATCGCGATACTCGCGGCCGAAGTCGCGCAAGCCCGCGTCGGGCAGGTAGTGGATCGCGTCGAGATCGAAGAAGCCCTGGACCTCCGCCGGCACCAGGCTCAACGCGCGGTGAATATTGGCCCCGCCGAGACCTGCATAGAGCTCGCTCTCCGCCTCGCCGACAGCCTCCGGCGCCACCGTCGGCACCCAGGCGAGATCGCTCATCGCACCCGCCGGTCGCACGCGCGACGGCGTGCCGGGGCCCGGTTGCGGGAGGGCATGGGGCGGCAGGTCGAGCGCCTCGGCGAAACTGTCGACGGCGATCAGCGTCGCGACGATGCCGACCGTCTCGACGAATTCGCCGTCCGAGACGCCCTCGGACAAGATCCCTTCCAACCAGCCTCGGGTAAGACGGCTCGCGTCGGTCGATACCCGATGGATCACGTCCACCAAGGGGAGCGGCAGATCACCCAGGCATTCGTGCGCGCCCGATTCCGCCGTCGGCGACACTGCCGCCTTGCGCCGGCGGCAGAGGCCGCAGGCACGGGCCTGGCGCGCTTCGGCGGCGATCGCCACGCGCGCGGCTCCATCCCACCAGGTACCGGGGGCGGCCAGCCGCGCCCAGGCGCGTTCGTGCGCCGCGACGATTTCGTCGCGAACGACGAGGGGCGAGGCTTCATAGGAGATTTCGTCGGCCACCGGCGCCAGCTCCGATTTCAACTACCTCGCCCACGTTAATGGGCCGAACCCGGCGCTTCAACGGCCTTGCGCCTGCCGCCACCCTCGGGTGATCTTGGCGCGCGGGGCGCTACGTGCCACAGTCACTTGGATTCGCGGGAGGAAGATCGAGCGTGCCCGATATTGGTGGTCTTCGCGGCTTCGTGGGCGAAATGACGCGACTGGTGGAACGCGTCGAGGACGAGGCCGGGGTGCTGGAAGCGGCGGGCGGGCTGCTGCGCGATTTGGTCGCCCGCGACGACTGGCTGCCCGACGCCTTCGCCACGCCGGATCCCGACGTTTACCAGCAGTATCTGTTGCATTGCGACCCGCTGGAGCGCTTCTCGGTGGTGAGCTTCGTCTGGGGTCCCGGCCAGGGCACGCCGGTGCACGATCACATGGTCTGGGGACTGATCGGCATGCTGCGGGGCGAGGAGGCCTGCCGCGATTTCGCCGTGCCGGCGGGAGAGGCCGATATGGAGATCACCTCCGAGAGCCGACTCCACCCCGGCGACGTCGCGGCCGTGTCGCCCCGGATCGGCGATATCCATCAGGTCTTCAACGGCCTGTCGGAGGCGCCCTCGATCAGCATTCACGTTTACGGCGCCAACATCGGCGCGGTGAACCGGCATATCTACGATGCCGCCACCGGCCGGACCCGGCCCTTCGTCTCCGGCTACGTCAACGAGACCACCCCCAACCTCTGGGATCGCTCGGTGGAAGTCCGCAAAGCCACGGCGGGGTAAACGGTCATTGAGCCATTACACTGATTTCCGGCATAATACGGTCATGGCAGAGGCAACAAATCGACCTTTGACTCCCGATGAAGCTACCGAGGTGGCGTCTGCGGAGCCGAGTGCCGATGTACAGGCATGGCAAGATGCCAAGGTACGCGCCGCCATAAAGGCCGCCGCTGCCGGGAAATTCGCCGATAACAAGGACCTGCGCCGGGTGATCCGGAAATACGTCCCGGATGGATGCAATCCGCTGGACGGAAAACGCACTTCAGGACCTTGAAGACATCGGCGCATTTATCGCTCGAGACAATCCACAGGCCGCGACGAACACCGTTCGTCGAATAGTCGAGGCCGTGTCCGGTCTGAGCTTCTTTCCCCGTATCGGACGCCCGGGGCGCAACGACGATACCCGGGAATTGATCATCGGCGGCACCCCCTACATCGCCGTATATCGTCTGCGAGAGCACATCGAAATCCTGTCGATCTACCACGGCGCTCGGATGTGGCCCGAAACACTCTGATCGAAGTCTTTTGGCTGTCGCGGTCTCGCCACGGCGCGAAGGAATGCGGAACGGGAGTCGCCTGTTAGGGCGGTTGGAATTACTTCGTCTCGGCAAAGGAGACGCCGTCCCAGTCCTCACCCGGCGGGTTCGCCTCGTGGAGTTCGATGCGCTCGTCATAGAGGTCGTAAAGCATGGCGAGGTCGGGCGCGAGCTCGCGGCAACTGGCGATCCATTGCCGGGCCCGGCCCCATTGCCGCGCCCGATAGGCGGTGAGCATGCGGGTCTGCGCCGCGGCGAGGGCACGGAACGCCTCGCTCTCCGCCATCGCCTTGTCGCCCATCAGGCTGAACACCCGGGTGGCTTCGCTGCGGCCCTTGACGGCGATCAGGTCGAGCTCCAGGGCGGCAAACTCGGGCACCACCGCCCGGGTGTCCTCGCCGATGATGATCCGCGCGCCATAGGTCTTCGACAGACCTTCCAAGCGAGAGGCCAGGTTCACCGAATCGCCCAGCACCGAATAGTCGAAACGCTGGTCCGAGCCCATGTTGCCGACGATGCACTCGCCGGTGTTGATGCCGATGCCGATGTCGAGCGGCTTCGCCTCGCGCCCCGCCGCCGCCACCTCCGCCACCAGCTTCTGGTTCAGCGCCGCGAGTTCGGCCTCCATGCCGAAGGCCGCCTGGCAGGCGTGGCGGGCATGCTCCGGATCGACCAAGGGGGCGTTCCAGAAGGCCATGATGCAATCGCCCATGAATTTGTCGACGGTGCCGCTGCGAGCCTGAATGGTCTCGGTCATCGGCGTCAGGAAACTGTTGATCAGTTTCACCAGCCCCCCGGGGTCGTCGCGGAACTCTTCCGAAATCGAGGTGAAGCCGCGCACGTCGCTGAAGAGGAACGTCATCTCCTTGTGTTCGCCGCCCAGCTTCAGGAGATCCGGCTGGTCGGCGAGCTTGTTCACCAGATCCCTCGACAGATATTGCCCCATCGCACCCTCGATGAAGACCCGCTGTTTCTCCTCCGAGACGTGGCTGGCATAGACCAGATAGGTGTAGACGACGATGGCCATGGCCACGGGATAGGAAGGATCGAGCAACAGCAACTCGCTCCGCAGGAGGTAGAGCGCGCCGACGATCAAGCCGCCCGCCACGGTCAACAACGCCACCAAGGTCAGGCGCGCGCCCACGACGCCGAGGGCCAGGATCAGCAACAGGCCCACGAGCGTCGTCGCCAGCAGCTCGATCGCGACGGCGACCTGAGGTCGCACGAGAAGGGTCTTGCGGATCGCGTTCTCGATCAGATGCGCATGGATCTCGACTCCGGGGACACTCGCCTCCAGGGACGTCGAGCGAATGTCCTGGAGGCCCTGGGCCGTGGCGCCGACCAAGACCATTCGACCCGCGATGCTTTCAGGCGCCACCCGATCGGCCAGGATGTCGCTGATCGAGAGATAACGGCTCTCGTTTTTGCGCAGTGCGTTCAGCCACATCCGGCCCTTTCGGTCGACCGGAATCTGGACGCCTTGAAGCACCACGGAGGTCGGTCCGGCGTCATTGGACTTGATGGCGATCCCGGATTGGCCGGTCGCGACGCGCAACATCTCGATGCTGAGCGCGGGCACGATGGCGTCGTGGCCCGCCAGATAAACGGCCGGCACCCGGCGCACGATGCTGTCGTGATCCACTTCCGGAATCAGCACGCCGATCCCCTTGGCCGATTTGCCGAGCTCCGGAAGATTCTCGATCAACTCGCCGATATAGCGGATCTTCGGTCGCGGATTCGGCCCGATCGTGGCAATGGCCAGTTTCTCCAGAACCTTGTTCTCTCCGTCCCCGACAGCGCCGCCGATTTCCGCGAATAGCCCCAACACCACCGGCTGGCGGGAAATGACCCGGGCAAAGACGCTGTCGTTCGAGGGCAATTTGCGCAGCTCTTCGACCGCCTTCTTTCCGAGCCCGGGCGTGCGTTCGGCCAGGTAGCCCGGCGAGGTGCGATCCGGTTCGGCGAACACGACGTCGAAGCCGATCGCGATCGCGCCCATGCGACGCAGCTTGACGATCAATTGTGCCAAGGTCCTTCGGGACCACGGCCATTGACCGAGTTCAGCCAGGCTCTTTTCGTCGATCGCGGCGACCATCACCAATGGGGGCTTGGTGTTCGCCGGCAGCATCTGTTGCATCAGATCGAAGGTCTTGTGCCGCAGGACTTCGATCGGAGCCGGATCGGCAACTCTGATGGCGACGAAGAGGACGACCAGTATCGCCGCCACCCCTCGGCCCTTGCCCCAGACGGCGCCCCAGACCGCGCGTCCGGCCGCCTCGATCCGCTCGCGCCAAGGCCCCGGGATCGCGCCCTCCATCGCGACGTCGGCCGGTGTCGAGGCTATTTCGCCGTGCATGGTCTCACCGCTCGCGGAACGACTCGTGCCTCAGCTTCAGCACGGGCCTCAACAGATATTCTATGACGGTCTTGCTTCCGGTGTGAATGTCGATGCTCGCCTGCATGCCCGGGACGATGGGGAGCGAACCCTCCTCCTCGCCCAGATAGGCCTTCTCCGTTTCGGCGACGACGCGAAAATAGGGCTGCCCGTTGGCGTCGGAATTGGCGTCCGCCGCGATATGCGCGACCACCCCCTCCAGGCCGCCATAGCGGACGAAGTCGTAGGACGTCACCTTGACCACGACCCGCTGGCCTTCCTCGACATAGCCGCGATCGATCGGATTGAGGCGCGCCACGATCACCAGCTTCTCGTGGGTCGGCACGATTTCCATGATCGGCTCGCCCGGCCGCACCACGCCGCCGATGGTGTGATAGCGGAGGTTCTTGACGATGCCATCGATCGGACTGGTGATTTGGGTGCGGTCGGCCTGCTCCGTCGCCTTGATCATCAGCTCGCGGATGCGGGCGATCTCGCCCTCGACCTCGCGAATTTCGTCGCTCGCCTGGCGCTTGAACTTGCGGTCGATCTCGCGCTCCCGCTCACGCGCCTCGGCGAGTGCCGCCCGTGCCCTCGGGATGGTAGCGTCGAGCGCCTCCAGCTTCTTCCCCAAGGCCTCGACCTCGCGGGTGAGCTGGACGTGCTCCATGCGCGAGGTCAGGCCCTTCTCCAGAAGCACTTGCGACATCTGAAAGCGTTCGCGGGAATAGCCGAGATCCACGGTCACGGCTTGGCGATGGGTCCCTAGCTCGCGGATGTCGAGCTGGCGCTGAAGAATCCTCTCTTTCAGGACGGCGAGCGCGCTCTGCTGCTCGCGTCGCCCGGATTCGAACTGCTCACGCTCACGCCGCAGCAGATTAGGCCGGCGCGCCCTCTCTTCCGCCGGAAACTCGGGTTCGGTGCCGCTGACCTCGCCATCGAGCCGGGCCCGCGCCAGGACCAAGCCGTCGAGCCGGACCTGCAATTCCTCCCGGTTGATCTGGTTGGGCGACAGGTTGAGCCGGACCAGGGGCTGACCGACCGTCACCTTGTCGCCATCGGCCACTTCGATCGCCGCGACGATGCCGCCCTCGAGGTGTTGGATGACCTTGATCTGCCCCCTGGGCACGACCTCGCCGTCGGCGATCGCCACTTCCTCCAGCTGGGTGAAGTGCGCCCAGCCGACGGCGCAGACGATCAAAGTGATGACGATCCAGGCGGCCCAGCGCCAGGTCGGCAGGGGATGCTTTCGGACCATGCCGTCGAGTTCGCTCATGCGCCCGTGTTCAGGCGGACGGGGCCGCCCTCTCCTCCCACCAGTTCCGGCACCACCTCATGCGGCGCGCCGACGCGGGCGATGCGCCCGCGATCCAGCACCACGACCATGCGACAGGCGGCGAGCAGGCTCGGGCTGTGGGTGACGACCACGACCATGTGATCGCCCGCCAGCGCGCTCAAGGCCTGGGTCAACTCCTGCTCCCCCTGATGGTCGAGATTGCTCGACGGCTCGTCCATCAGCACCACGGGCGGATCCTTGAGCAGCGCCCGCGCGATCGCGATCCGCTGCCGGAACCCGCCGGGGAGCCGCATGCCGCCCTCGCCCACGTCGCAGCCATAGCCCTCGGCCAGATCGATGACGCGGCGGTGCAGACCCACCAGTTCCGAGACGCGGAGCACGTCGGCGTCCGAGGCTTGCGGCGCGCCGGCGATCAAATTGTCCCGGATCGTGCCGCCGAACAGCACGCATTCCTGCGGCACATAGCCGATCCAACCGGCGA
Organism: Alphaproteobacteria bacterium; assembly: GCA_965225945.1. Lineage (GTDB taxonomy): Bacteria > Pseudomonadota > Alphaproteobacteria > JASLMY01. Next base: position 81,031 of record CBDDBZ010000027.1, read on the forward strand.
TCTCCGGACGCGAGAACTGCGCGATGTCGGCGCCGTCCAGCAGCACCCACCCCTTATCGGGCGGGTAGAGACTCTGCATCACCTTCAGTAGCGTGGTTTTTCCGCTGCCGTTGGCGCCGACGATGCCCAGCATGCCCGGCGGCTTGATCTGCGCTCGCAGCCCTTCCAGTGCCGGCGTCTCGCTGCCCGGATAGGTAAAGCCGACGTTTTCCAGCGTCAGCTCGCCCCGGGGCCGCTCCATCTCGATCCTGGCCCGGGTCGCCGGCCAGCGCGAACACCTCGCCCAGCCGCTCGATCGCCTGGCGATAGATCGCATAGCCGCGCCAGGAGGAGACGAGCTGGTTGAAGGGAGCGGCGATCCGCCCGATCAGGATATTGGCGGCGATCAGGGAGCCGATGGTCAACTGCTGGTCGATGATCGCGATCGCGCCGAAGGTGGTGACGGCGACGGTGGTGCCGACGGTGGTCACGGCGGCGATGTTGACGTAGCTGTCGGTGTGGCTGCCGCGCTGCAGCGATCGTTCGATGGTACTGGCGTGATGGTGCTCCCACCGGGGCCGCAGCCAGTCATCGAGGGCGAGTGCCTTTACCGTCGCGCGCCCCGCCACGACCTCGCCGATCAACCGCTCGCGGGCGAAGGCGGCCTGGCGCTCCTCGCCACTCGTGCGATTCAGCACCTGACCGGAGCGGACCGCCAGCAGCAGGAAGATGGGCAGCGCCGCCACCATCACCCAGGCCACCGGCTCGGCGATGATGAAGACCAGCAATATGAACAGGGCGGCGAAGGGAAGGTCGATCACCAACACCGCGGAAGAGCCGGAGAGCGTGTTGCGCACCACCTCCAGATCGCGGAACAGCGCCTGCCAGAAGGTGCTCGGCCGCCGCTCCAACTCGGCGAGCGGCAGGGTCACGAGCTTATCGAACAGCCGGCGGCCGATCACCGCGTCGATGTGGAGCGCCGCCTTCTGCAGCATGCGCGCGCGCGATTGGCGCAGGACCAGATCGAAGGCCAGCACGATGATCATGCCGACGACGAGGCCCTTCAGCGTGCTGAGGCCGGCATAGAAGACGACGCGGTCATAGACCTGCAGCACGAAGATCGGCGTCGCCAAGGCGAAGCAGTTGACGAAGAAGGACATGATCGCGACTTCGCGATAGACGGGACGAACCGGCTTCAATATGGCGCGCAACCAGCGCCGGTCAGCCGCCTTGGTCATGCGGGAAGCACTCCTGTCGACCCTCTCGCCGCATTCGCGCCGCCCGCGCAAACGATCCGGACGTCCGACGGCATGATGTTATCGCCGTTGCGTCCCCTTCCCGTCAAGCCAGGGAAGGGCTGAATGTTCTCGTTATGTCCGCATCGAATGTGTAGGCTGATCCCATCGAAGCGATGGACGCACAGCCTCGCGGTACACGGCCGACGACGGACTTGGCGGTATTTTGCCTAGCGTCCCTATCTGGTTAAAGCAGGATGGGCTCCGAATGTTCTTGATATGTTCTCCATAGAGGTGTAGGCTGATCGCATCGGCTGGAGCTTTTGGAGGACTATTCGATGAGCGGGATATTGGAGTTCCTCGAACGCCATGGATCGGAGGCGGACTGCATCGAGGCGCTGGCTCGGCTGCGCTGGCCGCAAGGCTACGTCTGCGCGCGTTGCGGCGAGAGGCGGAACTACCAATTGAAGACGCGGCCGCGGGTCTTCGAATGCGCCGGTTGCGGCCATCAGGAATCGGTGACCGCGGGCACGGTCTTCCACCGCACCCGCACACCGTTGCGCAAATGGTTCCTGGCGGCGTGGTGGATGGGGCGCGACAAGCGCGGGGTCTCGGCGCTGTTTCTGTCGCGAGAGTTGAGCCTGCGCTACGACACCGCCTGGCTGATGGCCCACAAGCTGCGCCATGCCCTGACGGAGCGCCCGGAGTTCCCGCTGGAGGGCTTGGTCGAGGTCGACGAGAGCTATTACGGCGGGCGGGGCAAGCCGGAGAGCCGGGGGCGCGGGCTTTCCAACCCGAACAAGAGCCTGTTGGTGATGGCGGTCGAGAAGTGGCCGGTCGGGTCGGGCAAGGGCATCAAGGGGAGCGGCTTCGCCGCCGGCGCCGCGCGGCTCGCCATCCTGCCCGAGGCCACCGCCCGTGAGTTGGGCGACTTCGTGCGCGCCTCGGTGAAGCCGGGAAGCCGCCTCGACAGCGACGCTTTCAAGAGTTACGCCAAGCTTGGCGATACTTATCGCCACCAGCCCGTCGTTCAAGGCCAAGGCAAGAACGCCGAGCAGCTCATGCCGGTCGTCCATGTCCTGTTTTCCAACGTGAAGACGTGGCTCAACGGAACCTACCACGGGGTGAGCGCCAAGCATTTGCCGCGCTACGTCCGGGAATGGAACTACCGCTTCAACCGGCGCAAACGCATCTTCGACCTTGCCGATTTCGTGTTGCACCGCGCCATGACCCGACCGACCATCACCTAAAGGGAACTGGTCGACGGTATACAATCGCAGGGAGCGCTGCCTGCCTTAACCGGATAGGGACGTTGCCTAGTATGACGCTTTCGACGGCGACCAGGAGCGATACGACCCTACCGGCCCCGATCCGAGACTGGTTCCGGGGCCGGGGATGACGGCCGCGCGCGCACCAACTGCAAGTCCTCGACGCGGTGGCACGGAGCCGGCACGTCCTGCTGCAGGCGCCGACCGGAGGGGGCAAGACCCTGGCCGGCTTCATCGCCGCTCTGGTCCGGCTGGCCGACGCCCCGGCCGACCGCCCGGCCGAGCTCACCACGCTCTACATCTCGCCGTTGAAGGCGCTCGCCGTCGACGTCCAGCGCAACCTGCGAGCGCCGGTGGAGGAAGCCGGCCTGGCGGTCCGGATCGAGACCCGCACCGGCGATACCCCGCAGAACCGCCGGCGCCGCCAACGCGCCCGCCCGCCCGACATCCTGCTGACGACGCCGGAGCAGTTGGCGCTGCTCCTCAGCTATCGCGATTGCGCTGCCCTGCTCGGCCGGCTCCAGCACGTGGTGATCGACGAGTTGCACGCGCTGGCCGGCGGCAAGCGGGGAGAGTTGTTGGCCCTGGGCCTGGCCCGGCTGGCGCGTCTGGCGCCCGGCGCGCGGCGCATCGGCCTCTCGGCCACCGTGGCGGACCCGGACGCGCTCGCCCGCTGGCTCGGCCTGGGCGAGCCGATCGAGCGGATCGACGCCGGTCCCGGCCCCCGCCCGGAGATCCGCGTGCTCGCCTCCGAGGCGCACGTGCCCTGGTCCGGTCACATGGCGCGCTTCACCTTTCCCGAGGTCTACGCGGCGATCCGCGAGGCCGGCACGACGCTGGTCTTCGTCAACACCCGGGCCCAGGCCGAGGTGGCGTTCCAGGAACTCTGGCGCCTGAACGACGACAATCTCGAGATCGCGCTGCACCACGGCTCACTCGCGGTCGAGCGGCGGCGCAAGGTCGAGGCGGCGATGATCCGGGGTGCGCTCCGCGCCGTGGTCTGCACCTCGACGCTGGACCTCGGCATCGACTGGGGCGACGTCGACTTGGTAATCCAGATCGGCGCGCCCAAGGGGTTGAGCCGCCTCACGCAGCGGGTTGGGCGCGCCAATCACCGCCTGGAGACGCCGTCCAGGGCGCTGCTGGTGCCGGCCAACCGCTTCGAGGTGCTGGAGTGTCGCGCCGCCGCGGACGCGGTGGCGGAAGGCGAGCTGGACGGCGAGCCGATGCGCGCGGGCGGACTCGACGTGCTGGCACAACATATTCTCGGCCTGGCCTGCGCCGCGCCGTTCGAGGCCGACGAGCTTTATGGCGAGGTCCGCCGCGCCGCACCCTATGCCGGGCTCTCCCGCGCCGACTTCGACGCGGTATTGGATTTCGTGGCTACCGGGGGCTATGCGCTTCGCCGCTACGAACGCTACCACCGCCTCGCCCAAGACGAGACCGGCCGTTTCACCGCCGCTGACGCTCGGGTCGCCCGGCAGTACCGCCTCAACGTCGGCACCATCGTAAGTGCGCCGATGATCAAGGTCCGCCTCGGGCGCGGCCGCGTGCTGGGCGAAGTGGAGGAATGGTTCGTCGAGCAGCTCCGCCCCGGCGACACCTTCGTCTTCGCGGGCGAGATCCTGCGTTTCGAAAGCTTGCGCGAGATGGTGGCGATCGTCACCCGGGCGAAAGGTGCGGAGGCGAGCGTGCCGGCCTACTACGGCGGCAAGTTCCCGCTCTCGACCTTCCTCGCCGCCCGGGTGCGCGAGATGCTGGCCGACCCCGCCCGCCAGCGCCAGTTGCCGGCGCCGGTGCGCGAATGGCTCGGCCTCCAGCGCCGGCGCTCTGAGTTGCCGGCGGCCGACGATCTCCTGGTCGAGAGCTTTCCCCGCGCCGGCAAGCACTATCTCGTCGCCTATCCCTTCGAGGGGCGGCTCGCGCATCAGACCCTCGGCATGCTGCTGACCCGGCGGATGGAGCGGGCCGGCTTGCGCCCCCTCGGCTTCGTCGCCAGCGAATACGCGCTTGCCGTCTGGAGCCTGGAGGCGCCCCACGGTCTCAGCCATCTCTTCGCCGAGGACATGCTGGGCGACGACCTGGAGGAATGGCTGCTGGAATCGGCGCTGATGAAGCGGAGCTTCCGCGACGTCGCCGTGATCGCCGGGCTGATCGAGCGCCGCCACCCGGGGGCGGAAAAATCCGGCCGCCAAGTGACCTTCTCCTCCGACTTGATCTACGACGTCTTGAACCGCTACCAGCCGGACCACGTGCTGCTGCGCGCGACCCGGGCCGACGCCGCGAGCGGCCTGCTGGACGTCCGCCGGTTGGGCGAGATGCTGCGCCGGATCCAGGGGCGCATCCGCCACCGCCGGCTCGACCGGGTCTCGCCCTTGGCCGTGCCGCTGATGCTGGAGATCGGCGCCGAGCCGGTTTGGGGCGAGGCGATGGAAACCCTGCTGGGCGAGGCCGCCGAGGCGCTGATCGAGGAGGCGATGCGGCTGGTTTGATAGCAAGTTGCGATCGGTTGGTTTCATCGCGACCCGGCAGGCGTGACCACGCGGGCCAGCTTGGCCGGGCAAAAACCCGCGCGGCGCTTGAAAGAGCGGGTCGTTAAACCCGGGCGCGGCGGCCGCCCCCCGGTTTCGACCTCCGAGGGGCGGAGGCTCCACGCAAGAGGGTCAAAAGCCGACGGCGACCTGGTAGAGCCCCTCCACGGTCAGGGCCATGCGCCGGTAGTCCAGGGTCTCCGGCCTGTCCGTCGGGCGGTGGTAATTCGGGTTCCGGAAGAAGGCGGTATCGGTCACCATCACGGCTGGATAGCCGAACTGCCAGAAGCTCCATTGGTCCGAGAAGTCGACCCCGGGCAGGAAGCTGGGCGCGTTGATCGAATAGACCGGCAGCTCCGTCGTCGCCGTCATCAGCGCCTTCACGCGCGCCACGGCCGACCGTTCGAAGGCGAGACCGACGACGCCGATGAAGTTCCCTGTGTCGGGATAGATCCAGGTCAGCAGGACGTGCGGAAAGCTCTGGGATCCGGGCTGGTCCGAGAAGAAGCCGATCATCTCGATGCTGACCATGAGCTTCAGCGCCGCCCCCTCCTCGTGCAGGCTCTCGGCGTAGACGTAGCTGCCCATCTCTCCCGTATGGAAATAGGGTGGCTCCTCGAGCGTGAAGGCGACCAGATCGACCCGATGCGTCAGACTTGGCTTTGCCCTGCCGATCATGCGGGCAAGCTCGAGGAGGCCCGCCACGCCGCTGGCATTGTCGTCCGCGCCTGGATTGGCATCGCCGCTGACATCGTAATGCGCGCCGATCACCACGCGCGGCGCAGTCTCCGGACCAAAGGTGCAGATGACGTTCTTGTAGGCCACATGGTCGAGGATGAAGCGCTGTTCCCGAAGGTCACAGCCGGTCGTGGCGAAGGCCTCGCCGACATAGGTCGCGACCTTATCGAGACCCTCGGCGTTCTGTCCGTTTCGAGGCGGCGTCAGACCGGCGAAAAAGCGGACGTCCGCTTCCAGCCTGGTCGCGTCGGCCTTCTGCGAAACCTCCGGGGACTCCGGCGACGGTACGGGGTTCCGCAGGAACCAGAAGAGCCCGAGGTAGAGCCCCGCCGCCAGAAGGGCGACGAGCAACACTAAACGAGCGGCCCAGTGATCCAAGGCTGGCGCATTCGCATGGAGAGCAAGGCTTTTGAACCGGGATTGCCCGGATAGCACCTCAAGCTGGCCGAAAACGGTAGCAGATTCGGCAGTCGTAGGCAATTCAGGTCTTGATTCACAATTCGCAAGGTATTCTCAACCCGAACTGGTTTGAGAATCCACTAAGCGCTGCCCTCATTAGTATCTGAGGCTGGGCGCCCGATTGACAGATCTTGGCTAGAGGCGGTGGCTACCGGAAGGTCCGACATCGCATTCTTGAGTCGGACCCGATTTCCTTGGACACAGAATTGGCTTAATCGAAGTGTCCAAGGAGGACCGGAACATGACCGACAATTTTGAGAACAAAGTTGCTGTTGATGGGCCTGTGGTAAACGAGGGCGAGCTTGGCTCGTCCACGTTTTCCCCGGGCCAGGTTTCGCCGGCAGGCCCGCTGGGACTTGGCCAGCGGTGGACGGTGACGCGCAAGCGTGAGGTTGCCCTGCGGCTTTTGCGTGGCGAGCCGGTGGAACTTTTGTCGCGGCAGTTGGGCGTGGAGATTTTCCGGCTCGAGCAGTGGCGTGAGAAGGCGATCGCCGGGATCGATGCCTCGCTCAAGGAACGCAAGGGCGATCCGGTAAAGGCGGAACTGGACATCGCCATGAAGCGGATCGGGGAGTTGATCATGCAGGTGGAACTGCTGGAGGCCAAGACGGAGACGTCCGGCCCTTTGGGGCGGCGGAGGTCGCGGCGATGAGTGCCGCCACCTCTCCCGGCACGGGTTTGGCCTACGGCCTCCAGCGGGTCTGTGCGGCCTGGGGTTTTGCCCGTTCCTCGTTCTACGCCATGAAATCCCGGCAGCAGGCCACCGCTGAGCGCCCACCAGCAAAGCGCCGGGGACCGAAGCCCTCGATCTCGGACGAGGCTCTGCTGGTGGCCATCGAGGCCGACCTGGAGGCATCCCCCTGGGAGGGCGAGGGACACCGCAAGGTCTGGGCTCGGCTTCGGGTCTGTCGTGGCATCCGTGTTTCCCGCAAGCGGGTGCTCCGGGTGATGCGCGAGAACAACCTGCTCTCGCCCCATCGCTGCCGCCGCCGTGGCGGAAATCCCCATGTCGGTGAGATCATCACCCATGCCCCCAACCTCATGTGGGGCACGGACGGCGTTCGGGTGTTCACGGTGGACGACGGCTGGGGCTGGATATTCACCGCCATCGAGCATTGGAACGCCGAGTGCGTCGGCTGGCATGTGTGCAAGCGAGGCGACCGCTTCGCCGCCCTTCAGCCGATCTCCATGGGGCTTGCGAGGCTGTATGCCTCGACCTCCGCCGGTGCGGCGCGGGGGCTGGCCTTGCGGATGGATCACGGCTCCCAGTATCTGTCGGACCACTTCACCAACCAGATCAAGTTCTGGGGCATCCAGCCGTCCTACGCCTTCGTCGAACAGCCCCAGACCAACGGCGTCGCCGAGAGGTTCAATCGCACGCTCAAGGAACAGATCATCCATGGCCGCATCTACCGCAACATCGCGGAGCTGCGGAACGCCGTCCGCGGGTTCGTCGAACAGTACAATGCCCAGTGGATCGTGGAGAAGAACGGCTACCTGAGCCCCGCTCAAGCTCGTCAGGCGTGGCACACCGCGATGTCACTCAGGCCCGCCGCATGAGACAAACTTGTGTCCAAGGAACCGGGTGCGATACACGACATCGCATTCTCGCGGTCGCGGTGGTTCGCCCGGAAAGTTAGCTCCCGCGGAACCGGAAGACCCAGTTCCTTCCCGCCAAGTGCCGCCTATGCCGCGAGCAGGTTCCGGGCCGTCGCCTGCGCGGTGGCGGCTTCGGCTTCGGCGCCGAGCCGGCCGAGGACATCGCCGTAGGTCCGCCAGGACGGGCCGCTGGTCGGCTGCGCCGCGACTCGCTCGGCGAGAAGGGCGCGGGCGAAGCGGTCCTGGCCGTCCCGAATCGCGGAATCGATCAACATGCGCACCCAGCAATCGCGCTGCACCCAGCTTCCACCGAGGAACCACATATGATAGCGGGTCTCGCGCATGAGCTCGACCACCCGACCATGGTTCCCCTCGGCATAGGCCAGGATCGCCTCGGCCACGGGCACGCCCGCCTCGCGGTAGACCGCCGCCACGGTGTTGTCGCCGTCGCCGCCATGGGCTTGCGCGAAGTCCCGCATCGATTGCAATAGAGCCTCTGCTTCCACCGTCCGGCCACCCATGGCCAGCGCCATCATGAAATGCACGTCGTTGAAGGCCCTCAGGCGGTCGTCCAGACGGCCGGCGCAAACCTCGGCCACGCCGTCCCACCGCTTGCCGACATCGAGGCCGAGCATGGCGAGACGCATCAGCATGGAGGAGGCATTGCCGATATCGGTATTGTCCTCCGAGGGCTCGGTCCAGAACTGCCGGTCGAAGGCGGCCAGCACATCGCCGTAACGCTCGGTTTCCAGATAGTGCAGCGCGCGATGCCACCAGATGTGATGGGCGAAGATGCCACGCGCGCGCCAAGCCGCCTCGTGCTCGTCGACCCACCGGATGCCGTCCTCGCGCCGGCCGGTCATTTCCAGCGCATGGACCACGGCATGACCCGCCCAAATATCATCTTCGTTGATGGCGACGGCACGCCGGCCCGCCGGCTCGGCCTCGCCATAGCGCCCATTCTCCTCGAGCGCGAAGGCATGACAGCCGAGGACATAGCCGAAGCCCGGAACATCGGCCGACCATCGCGGCATGATCCGGCTCGCGGAATCCCGCATGCGGGCCAAATCGCCGACGTAGAAATGCAGAAAATGCACCAGGCGGAAGGCCAGGATATCGTGGGGATGGTCGATCAGGATCTCTTCCCAGATGGCGTTGGCTCGCCGCAGGTGTCCCTGCGACCAGGCGGCGAGCGCTCTCACATGGGCCTGTTCGCGCGCGGTCGCCGTGCCGGCTTGCGCCCGCGCGGCGGCCAGACTCTGTTCCGCGCGCTGCAGCAGATGCGCCTGTGCCGGCAGGCGAAACAGATAGCCGCGCAGGACATGGCCCATCACCATATCGCCGTCGGCATCGCCGAGTTGCTTCAGCAACTGACCGGTATCGCGGCTTTGAGCCAGATAGGCCTCGATCGTCGCATCGAAGGCGTCGACCGCCTCCTGGCTCGCGGCCGTCATCTCCAGGCCCCGCTCGTCGCGAAACATCGCCATGTCTCCTTGCTAGACCAATGCCGCGTCTCAGCCGGCTTCGGGAACCGGCACTCGGGCCGGCGGCACCGCTAGGCCCGGGACGTCGACGCGGGTCCGGAAGACCGCGCCGGCCCGGTCGTGATCGAGGCCACGCCAGCCGGTGGCGACATAGAGATCGCGCAAGTTCTCGCCGCCGAAGCAGACGCTGGTCACCATCGGGACCGGCACCTCGATCTGCCGGCGAAGGCTTCCGTCGGGCTCGAACACGTCGACGCGGCTGCCATGCGCCACCGCGACCCAGAGCGAGCCGTCCTCGGCCAGCGCGAGACCATCGGGGATGCCGTCCTCGACAGGAGCGAAGACCTGGCGCGGGCCGACGGTCCCGTCGCTCTCCCGCGCGCAGGCCCAGACGGCGTGGGTCGGCGAATCGGCGTGATAGAGCCGCCCGCCGTCGGGTGAGATGGCGATGCCGTTGGTCAACTGGATCCCGTCCTGAAGTGTGTGGAGGGAGCCGTCGAGATCGATCATGTGCAGATGCGCCGTCGGCAGGTCCGCGTCGCCGGTCCGCTCGAGCGGCGCATGGGCCAGCGAGCCGACATAGACCCGCCCCTCGGCGTCGGTGCCGAGATCGTTGAAGCCGACGATGCCGTCCGCCACCTCTTGGCCCATGAGCACGCGGGTGCCCGCGGCCTCGAACAGCTTCACCGCGACGTTCCGCCCGGAGATCACCATGCCGCCGGCGACGTGGAGCGCCATGCCGCCGATGCCGCGGCGATGCGGGAAGACTTCGCTGGCCTCGCCCGCCGGCGACAGCGCGTAGACCCCGCCGTGGATGACGTCGGAATAGATCAGCCCCCGCGCCGGATCCCAGACCGGACCCTCGATCAGGCCGTATCCTTCGCCCAACTTCTCCATGACACTACTCGGCGGCCTTGGCGACGAGCGTCCTGTGGGTCTCGGCGAAATGGCGGATCGCCGCGTCGACGCCGCCGCTCTCGTGGGGAATGCCGGTCACCGCCAGCGCCGTCGCGACCGTGGCGAGCGCGCCCAGGACCATCGCCTCGTTCAGATAGCCGAGATGGCCGATGCGAAACGCCCGGCCGCCGAGATCGCCCAGGCCGGCACCGAGCGAAAGGTCCAGTTCGTCCCGGCAGGCGAGGCGGATGACATCGGCGTCGTAGGCCTCGGCGACGCGGATCGTGGTCACCGAATCGCAGCGATCGGCCGGCGCAAGCGCGTTGAACTCCAGCGCGCCGGCCCGCGACCAGACCTCGATCGCCTTGCGCACGCCCTCGGCCAGGCGGCCATGGCGCGCCACGGCATTGTCCAAGCCTTCCTCGAACAGCATGTCCAACGCCTCGCGCAGGCCGTAGAGCAGGTGGATCGGCGAGGTGCCGCAGAACTTGCGGTAATATTCGGGCCCCGAGCGGCGGGTCCAATCCCAATAGAGCCGCGGCAGGTCCGCGCCCTGGTGCGCTTCCCAGGCCCGCTCGCTGGCGGCGACGAAGCCGAGGCCGGGCGGCTGCATCAGCCCTTTCTGCGAGGCGGCGACGGCGACGTCGACGCCCATCGCGTCCATGTCGAAGGGTGCCGCGGCGAGCGAGGCGACCACGTCCACCATCAGCAGCGCCGGATGGCCGGCCGCGTCGATCGCCCGGCGCACGGCGGCGACGTCGCTGGTGATCGCCGTCGCGGTGTCGGTCTGCACCATCAGGACGGCCTTGATCTCGTGGCCCGAGTCGGAGCGCAGGCGATCCTCGATCACGTTCGGGTCCAGCGCGTTGCGCCAGTCGCCGGAGACCACGTCGACGTCGACGCCGAAGACACTCGCCATCTCCGCCCAGTTGCGCGAGAAATGCCCGACCTCGGGCGCCAGCACCTTGTCGCCGGCCGAGAGCACGTTGACCAGCGCCGCTTCCCAGGCACCGTGGCCGTTCGAAAGGTAAATGAAGATCCGGCCGTCGGTGTGGAAGACTCGTGCGAGATCCTCGAAGCAGGTCTGGATCATCGCCAGATAGTCGGGGTCGGACAGGTCCACCGCCGGGCGTATCATGGCGGCGACCACGCGGTCGGGGACGTTGGTGGGGCCGGGCGTATGCAAGAGGTTTCGGCCGGTTTTGATCGACATCTGGGCGTATTCCTGATCGGGCTGTGACGAGGCGGCAAGGAACCATGTTTCCTGCCGCGACTCAATGGCTCGACCGCTGGATAGGCGGGGATTGTGGCGAAAATCGCGCCCTCGCGGGGCAACCGGCCGGCCGGAGCGCCCCGGAGCACGATTGCGGCGAGCCGGGCCAGCCGTCACTATGGGCCCGCCGGGGAATATCGGGCAGTCAGGGAGAGCATCGAGGCGTGGACGCGAGGCTTTACCCCTATGCGCCGGAGCTGAGGGCGCGCATCGCCGGCAATCTCGCGGCCTTCACGCGGCGGGGTCGCGACGGGACGGGGCTGCGCCGCGCCGCCGTCGCCGTGGCCGTCGTCGAGGCCGAGGACGACAGGCAAGAGGCGGCCTTCGTGCTGACCCGCAGGGTTGCCGGTCTCTCCTCCCACGCCGGCCAATGGGCCCTTCCGGGCGGGCGGATCGACGGGGCTGAGAGCGTCGAGGCGGCCGCACTTCGCGAACTCGACGAGGAAGTCGGCCTCCGCCTCGGGCCCGAGGCGGTGCTCGGCGTGCTGGACGACTACCCCACGCGCTCCGGCTATCTGATCACGCCCGTGGTGCTCTGGGCCGGACCCGGCGCCCGGCTCGCGGCCAACCCGAGCGAGGTCGCCAGCATCCACCTGGTCCCGCTGGCCGAACTCGACCGTCCGGATTCGCCCGAGTTCTACCCCAGCGAGGAGAGCGGGCGCTGGATCATCAAGATCTACATCGGCGAGGACGACGTACATGCGCCGACGGCGGCGCTGGTGCATCAGTTCCACGAGGTGGCGGTGCACGGGCGGGCGACCCGGGTGCACGAGCTCGACCAACCGGTCTGGGCCTGGCGCTGAGCGGGCGGCTCGAAAGTCCCCGAACCCGCGCGCGCCTCAGTCCCGCCTCATGCGCCATCGCCACGCGGTTTCGATGACGTCCGCGATATCCAGGTGACGCGGGCGCCATCCCAAGTCGCTTCGAGCCCTGGTGGCATCCGCCAACAGGATGTCGGGATCGCCCGGCCGGCGCGCGCCTTGTTGGACCGTGATCTCGCGTCCCGTGACCCGCCGGGCGGTTTCGATCACCTCCAGGATGGATACCCCTTCGCCGGTACCGAGATTGAAGACAATTTGCCCGTCCCTACCTTCTATTTCCTTCAACGCGAGGACGTGCGCCTCCGCCAGGTCGCCGACGTGGATGTAGTCGCGGATGCAGGTGCCGTCGGCGGTGTCGTAGTCGTCGCCGAAAACAGTGATGTCGGGGCGATCCCCGGCGGCGGCATCGAGAACCAGTGGGATCAGATGGGTCTCGGGATCGTGAGCCTCGCCGATCTCTCCCTCCGGGTCGGCGCCGGCGGCGTTGAAGTAACGCAGCGCCACGCTGCTCAGCCCATGGGCGAGGCCATAGTCCGCCAAGATACGCTCGATCATCGCCTTGGAAGCGCCGTAGGGGTTGATCGGGTTCAGCGCCGCGGCCTCGGAAATCGGCACGCTCTCCGGCACGCCGTAAACCGCACAGCTGCTCGAAAACACCATGCGATCGACGCCGTGCGCGCGCATGGCGTCGAGCAAGCTCAGCGTTCCGACGACGTTGTTTCGGTAGTATTTCGCCGGATCGCCAACCGAATCAGCCACATTGGCGAAGGCCGCGAAATGCATCACGGCCTCCGGGCGGTATCTGGTGATGACCTCTTCGAGTCTCGCCGAATCGAGCATGTCGCCGATTTCGAGCGGGCCCCATTTCACCGCCCAATCATGGCCATGAACGAGGCTGTCATAGGTCACGGGCGTATAGCCGGCCCGGGCCAGTGTCTTGCAGGCGTGCGACCCCACGTAGCCGGCGCCCCCGGTGACCAGAACGGTCCCCATCGCCGATCAACCGAGCGCGGCCGTGGGCGCGAGCGATCGCGGCAGCCCCCGCCAGGCATCGAGCGCCGCCAATCGGGCGAAGCGGTGTTCGAGCATCGACGCCGCGTTCCGACCCAGCCTGTCGCGCAATTCCGGAGCGCCGGCCAGCGCAACGGCGACTTCGCGATAGCGATCCTGCAACCAGTTGACCAACACGACGGAACCTCGGCATGCGAACATCACCGCGATCGACCGTAACGGTGGATCCGTCTTCGCGATCACGACGTCTCCCGGCCTCGCCAAGCGACGCGGTGCCACGGCGGGCGAGACGAAAGAGGAGAAATAGTCTATCGCCCCGCCGAGGAGGTTTCCACGGCCGAAGCGAGTTGTCGCGACATGACGAACCTCGACCCCGCCGGAAACCTCCGCGCCGGTAGGGGCCGGGCCGGATCGTCATGGATCTGACCGCTGGTAACTACAAAATTGGGAAGTCCCTCGCCCGCCGGATGGAAGGCCAGATCCGAAAGCATCTGGCTGCTCGCCGAATGATCGCGATGCAGGTAGCGGGTGACGAATATGAACCGCGTCGCCGACGGCTCGCTCGATGCTACCGCGCCATTTGGAATGGGCGGGTCAGGGTCGCGACGATCGATCGGAGAGGCCCACTCGGCCGCGAGCGGCTCGCCACATTAATAGTCTAAATCAAATTGCCGCGGAACTTCGCAATCACTTGAAATTTGAAGTAACGAGTCGGCGAGTTGAATGCGAATGGTTAACGGCTTATGGTCTATTCCTTGCCTATCCGGTTATCACCCACACCCACTATATGTAGTGTGCACCCATTTTCCTGAGTAAAGCTCGGTGCAGGTCGAAGCGGAGATATCTCCGGCGATGCCGAGCAGGGACTCGGACGGCATTGTAGCGCCTTTCAGGCGACACTTTAGCGTGGTGGAAATCCTAATCATTGAGTCGGATTTGGCAAAACGCCACGTTGCATAAAGGACCGTCACTTCATTGAAATTTATCTGAAATCGGAGGTGAACGACACCGATGGAATATTCCAGGAAATCAGAGCTTCATTGAATTGTAGGATTCGAGTGCCGGATTATTCACAAATAGCTCTGTGAACTGGTTTTCAAGTTCGCTCAATACGTCATATGAAGTAAACGGATTGAGGATCACGTTCTTGCGTGTCGCTTCGTCTTCGCTGCGACTCAAAACGCGCAGGAGACTAACAGGCGCGGACGGGTTCTTCGCAACGATTCGTGCCAGCGCGTCGCTTTCTTCGACTAGTGCCGTCAATCGCTCAGACGATGTCGTTTCATCAGCAGCTTCCCGTCTGGCCGTGGGTTTCTTCGTTTTTCCCTTGGTCGCCACCGTTCCGTCCCCCGATGTTAAGTACGTGACGTGAATTAAACTCCGGTTCGGTTTTCAGAACAATCAAGAATTAGCCGGATCGCCTCCTCAATGCGCCTGCGCCGGCCCTTGCCTGCAGTCCAAGGAGACACACTACATATAGTGGGTGTGGGTGATAACCGGATAGGCAAGGTCTATTCAAGACTTAATTCGATCCGACGCTTGAACGTCGTGGCATCGGGGCGTCGGCGCCACTTTTGGTGGGAACCGGTTGAGGCCCGAAACATGTCTTGCGAAGTCGCTCCGAACCGCGCTGATGAACAACCGGCCGAGCCGGTACCGCGCCGTCTGCGCCGGTGGGCCGTAAACATCCAGGGTCAAGTCCGGATTCTGCTGGGAATTTTCTCCGGGGTTGCCTCCGTCGAGGCCTGTTCTGGTAGTTCCAGCTGGGCTTGGTATTCCTGATCGAGTTCCTTCCTGACGGCGTCCATCTGGCGCCGCTCGAAGACGGTGACCTTGACTGCTTTCCATCGCTCGGCGGCGCGGCTCATGGCACCGAACATGAGCTTCAGTACCGCCTTTTCGCCGAAGGCGTTGGGGATGATCTTCAAGCGCCGGCGCTCCTCCCCGAACAATCTCTCCAGCAGGTTGGTGGTGCGGATCGCCCGGCGGTGATTGACCGGCATGCGCAGGTGCGCGATGCAGGCCTCGAAATCATCCAGGAAACAGGCCACCGCCGAGGGCAGCTCGCGCTCCCAGTCACGCACCACGCCCTCGGCCAGATCGCGGGCGATGGCGCGCGAGGGGGCCTGGTAGGCCGCTTGGGCGCGGGCCTTGAACTCCGGCCAGAGATCCTCGGGCACCTTCGCCGCCAAGTTCCTCATCCGGTGCGCGAGGCAGCGTTGGCGCGCGCTCCTGGGAAAACAAATCTCGATCGCCTTGATAATGCCAGGCGCGCCGTCGGAGGCGATCAGGAGAGGATCGCCCAGGCCTCGGCTGCGCATGTCCTGGAAGAACGCGGAGACGGTCTCGTTGTCCTCCTTCGAGCCCGCCATCAGATGCAGGAGAACCTTCTTGCCCTCGAGCGTGAAGCCCCAGGCCGCCAGCACCGGCTCTCGCCTCTGCCCGGCCCGCAGCCGCTCGGCGATGCCGTCGACGAAGAGGTAGGCGATCTCGAACTCGCTAAGGTCGCGCTTGGCGAAGCCGAGGTAGTCCGCCCAGAGCCGCTCCCCCATCTCCGAGACCGCCGTGCGCGACAGCAGCAAGCGCCCACTTTCTTCCCTGAAGGCATCTTCGATGTCGCGCACCGAGAGACCGCGCGCCAGCATCTCCACGGCTAAATCCTCCAGGCCCTCGGAATGACCCTTCAGCTGCGCTCGCAGATCCGAACGGAACGGTTCGTCCGTCCCGGCGACCTGCGGCGCCGCATACCTGATCCGCCCCTCGGCCGTCTTCAGATGACCTTCGCGCGAACCGTTCCGGTAACCTCGGCCAGGCTCGGAACCGTGCTCGTAATAGTCCCGGCCCAGGGCGTCGCGCACCTCGGCCTCCAAGCCTTCCTCGATGATCAACCGCGTCGCCAACCGCACCAATTCACTCTTCGCGTCGACCACGCGGGCGCGCCCTTCGATCAGGTCGTTCAAGGCTTCACGCGTGCGCTCGCTTCCGGGTAGTCTCTTCGTCATGGAGGTGCCTCCTGTGCTGGGCTGGCGCGCAGCCATGCCCGGGTGGGAATCGACACCTCGAAGGATGCACCTCCTACCAAATTCCCAGCAAGTCTAGGACTTCACCCATCCAGGCCGTCGTATGGATCGAGGACGAGCCGAGGACATGCACCGTCATCGACATTTCGCCGGGCGGGGCGCGGATCGAAACGGGGACCGCCGCTCAGGCCGCGGTCGGCGCGACGGTTGCGCTCGGTCTCGAGGATTTCCCCTCGATTCCCGCCGAAGTCCGCTATGCGGGGGGCGGCGCGCTGGGCCTGATGTTCCTTCACGATGGCGAGGCGGAAGCGGTGCTCGGCCGCTATCTGGTCTCGCGCGGCCCAGACCGCGCGGAACCGAGGAAGCCGGTCGGCATCGAAGCGACCCTGATCCCGCTTCGGGAGCGGACGGCGTGCACCTTGTTGAACGTCTCTCGGCTGGGCGCCAAACTCGCCATCGGCGAGGCGGCCCATCTGTCCGTCGGCGACGAGGTCATGGTGTCGATCCCGGATTACGGCGATGTGGCGGCAACGGTCAGGAGAGTGAGCGAGGAGGACGTCGGTCTGATGTTCCGAAAAGCCCTGACCGGCGTTCTGCCCGGCTAGAGCATCGTCCAAGCTTAGCCGCATTTTCGCTGTTTCGAGAATGTGAAGAAGTACACGTGACGCGTAGTGAAGGACTTTTTCATATAAGAGAGGCGGCCCGAGGGCCGCCTCTCCGTGTATGGGCCGTGCCGGCCCTGTGACGTGATCGTCTGCGTCAGCGCTCGCGGTAGAGGTTGCTCCCTTGCCCGCGAACGGTGCCAGAGCCTAGGGTCACGGCACGCATATCACTCGACATTGGATCACCTCCTTTCCCTTGTTGCATCATCGCGCGAGAGTATGCCCGGGTGCGGGCGAGAATGAAAGCCCCGACCGAGTTGATTTCGAGGCCTCGATTACGGCAGTCCGGCGCCGGCCACGTCGACCTCGACCGCCTCGATTCGCCCCTGGCGCGCCTCGGCGGCGGCGGGCCCGCTCGCCCTGTTGGTGCAGATATAGAGCGTGCGGCGCGCCTCGCCCCCCAGCATGCAAGCGTAGGAGCCACGCTCGCCGGTATCGATCCGGTGCGTGACCTCGCCCCCCTGGCGGACGCGAAAGGTTTCATTGCCGCGAGGATCGGCGACCCAAATGGCGCCGTCGGCGTCGAGGCAGATGCCGTCGGGGTGATTGTCGCCGAGATCGGCCCAGAGCCGCTGGTTCGAAAGTCCGCCTTCGGCGCCGATATCCCAGGCGGTGAGGCAGCGGCCAAACGTCTCGGCCACGACCAGGGTGGCACCATCGGGCGTGATCACCGAGCCGTTGGGGAACGCCAATCCCTCCGCCGCGATCCCGATCGCGCCGTCGGGGTCGACGCGGGCGAGATCGGCCGGCCGCTCCGCTTCGCCGCCGTGGCGGTCGTAGCCGAAATTACCGACATAGGCGCGACCGCCCCGGGCCACCACCATGTCGTTGCAGGGCCCGCCGGCTAGCCCTGAGAGGTCGCCATGGGTCGCCAGGCCGCCCCGCCCTAGGCGCAGCACGCGTCGATCGAGCATGGCGACGATCAAGAGGTCTCCATCGGGGAGCCAGCCGAGCCCCGAGGGCTGATCCGGGACCTCGACGATGGTCTCGGTCCGGCCGTCCGGCGTCATGGCGATGACGCGATGGGAGTAAAAATCCGAGAACCAGAGGCGACCCTCGCGCCACCTCGGTGCCTCGGGAAAGGTCAAGCCATCGATAACCACGCGAGGCTCCATGACATCCCTCCCCTCTCGGCTCGGGCCTCAGCCCCGATTGCCACCGTAGGCCTGGGTGAATAGGCGTCCCGCCGCGATACGGTCGTGCGAGAGGGCCGCGAAGTCGTCGTCGATTCGGCCGTCGAGGATCCAGCCGGCGAGCGCGCGCCCGGCCGCGGGCCCGAGCTTGAAGCCGTGCCCGCTGCCGCCCGAGCCGTCGACATAGCCCCGGATTTCCTCGCGCGGGCCATAGAACGGGTACCAGTCCGGCGTCACGTCGTAGAGCGCGGCGTAGGCGCCGATCAGCCGCATGCCGGCGAAGGCGGGAAACCGCGCCTCTGTCCGCGACTGCACCTCGCGGATGAAATCATCGTCCGCGGTCATCTTATAATTACACGGATCGACGTCCTGGTAGTCCTTCGGGAAACCACGCCCGATGACGAAGCGCCGCTCTCCCATCGGGCGAAGATAGATCGCGTCGACCGCGTTGGAAACGGCGCAGGTGGGGTGGGGGCGATCCTCGCGCAGCTCCCAGATCGTGTCCTGTTCCCGCACCGCGCGAAGCGGCAGCGAGAGGCCCGCGCCTTCCGCCAACGAGCGGGCCCAAGGGCCGGCGGCGTTGACCACCGTAGCGCAGCGGATTTCCTCGTCGTCGGTCTCGACGCCGACGATTTTCCCGCCCTCTCGCAGGAGGCGACGGACCGGTTGTTTTTGCCGGTAGGTACCGCCCGCCGCCCGGAAGCCCTCGACCAGGGCCTCGGTCGTGCGCACCGGATCGGCATATCCGCCGTCGACCTCGAAGACGACGCGGTCGATCCCGTCCGTGGCGATTTCGGGCAGATACCTCGCGATCTCTTCCGTCCCGAGGAACCGCGTGTCGATGCCCACCTCGCGCTGCATGGCGATGTTGGCCTCGGCCGCCCGGGCGAGCTCCGCCGGCAGCAGGAAACACCAGCCGCTCGCCACGTAGCCGCCGTCGGAGCCCAGGGTTTCGGGCATGTCGCGGAAGATCTCGATGCTTTCCTTGGTCAGGCGGCTCAGCACGGGCGTGGAATAATGCTGGCGGATGATCGCGGCACTTCTGCCGGTCCCGCCCGCCGCCGGCGCCTCGCGCTCCACCAGAAGGACGGAGAGGCCACCCCGCTTCATCAGGTGAAAGGCCGTGGAGGCGCCGGTGATCCCGGCGCCGACGACCACGGCATCGAAGCGCTCGCTCATGCCGTGTCAAGCCTCGACGGCACTGGGGCCGTATTCCCGGGCGAGATATTCGTCGGAAAACTTGCCGCTCTCGCGATCCTCCCGAATGCGTTCGGCCGGGCGGGCGTCGGGGGGGCCATAGCCGCCGGCGCCCGGCGTCTCGATCCAGACGACGGCGCTGTCCGGCACCTCGAGCGAGGACGGCTTGTTGGCCAAGCGCTCTCGCCGTCCGTCGTCGTGCACGATTTCGATGCGACCCGTGCCCCCCGGGCGGCCACCGAACAGGCCCCACGGCGCATGGACGGAGCGCTCGGCCTGACCGGAGAAGGTAAGCACGTGATCGATGCCCCGATAGACCCGTCTCAAGCCGAGGCCGCCTCGCTGTTCGCCGGCGCCGCCGGAATCCTCGATCAGTTCGTACGCCTCGACCAGCAGGGGATATTCGTTCTCCAGCGCCTCGATCGGCAGGTTCGAGGTATTGGTGATGTGCACCTGGATGCCGTCGCTGCCGTCCCGGTAGGCGCGGCCGCCGGCGCCGCCACCGATCGTCTCGAGGTAGACGTAGTAGCGTCCCCCGGCACCGGTGCCGGAGAAGGTGGCGCAGCCGTTGGCGCCGTTGCCGGCGGCGATGATGCGCTCCGGCAGCGCGTCGGCCAGCGCGCCGAAGATGGCGTCGACGATACGCTGCGCGGTCTGCGCGCGGGCCGCCGTCGCGGCGGGAAAAGCGGCGTTGACGACGCTCGCCTCCGGCGCGGTGATGGTGACCGGTTCCAGCATGCCGTGATTGGTCGGCCCGTCGGGGTCGACCAGTACCTTCAGGGCGTAGAGCACCGAGGCCTGGAGCCCGGCGTAAGAATTGTTCATGTTGCCCTGGACCTGCGGGCCGGAACCCGCGAAATCGAAGGTGATCTCGTCGTCCAACTTGGTGATCGTCACCTCGATGGGGATGTCGCGGGCGGCCAGCCCATCGTCGTCGAGATAGTCGCGGAAGTGATAGGTGCCGTCGGGAAGCTCGGCTATGCCCGCGCGCATGCGCCGGGCCACGGCCTCGATGATCTTGCCCGCCCCCTCGACGACATCGCCCACCGACCAGCGGCGGAAGAACTCGTCCAGGCGTCGGAGCCCGAGACGGTTGGCGGCGATCTGCGCCATGTAGTCGCCGCGCCGCTCCTCGGGCACACGCACGTTCAGCAGGATCATGGCGAGGATGTCGTCGACGATCTCGCCGTCTTGCACGATGCGGACCGGCGGGATGCGCAGTCCCTCCTGGAAGATCTCCGTCATGCCGCCGGCCATCGAGCCCGGCGCCATGCCGCCGATGTCGGCATGGTGGGCGATGTTGGAGACGAAGAGCACCAGCTCGCCCTGGTGGAATACCGGCGCCAGGATGGCGACATCCGGCAGATGCGAGCCGCGCCCGACGAAGGGGTCGTTGGAGGCGAACATGTCACCGGGGCGCAAGCCGTCGCGACCGTGCACCTCCAACACCACCTCGGCCAGGCCGAGCATGGAGGCGAGATGCAGCGGCAGGCTGTCGCCCTGCGCCACGACGTGGCCCTCGGCGTCGAAGATCACCGTGGAATGGTCGTGGCGTTCCTTGATGTTGGTGGAGTAGGCGCTCTTCATCAGCGCCGCATACATCTCGTCGCAGATGCCGCCCAGGTTGTTGCGCAGCAGTTCGACCTCGATCGCGTTCAGGGCCATTCACCATTCCCTCCGTTGTCGCGGACGGATCTTAGGCCCCTCGGCCGGCCACGTCACGGCTCGGATGATGGCTGCCAGGCGGAGATTGGCGCTCACATTCTCCGCAATCCATACAATGATTGTTCCTTGCCTATCCGGTTATCACCCACACCCACTATATGTAGTGTGTCTCCTTGGACTGCAGGCAAGGGCCGGCGCAGGCGCATTGAGGAGGCGATCCGGCTAATTCTTGATTGTTCTGAAAACCGAACCGGAGTTTAATTCACGTCACGTACTTAACATCGGGGGACGGAACGGTGGCGACCAAGGGAAAAACGAAGAAACCCACGGCCAGACGGGAAGCTGCTGATGAAACGACATCGTCTGAGCGATTGACGGCACTAGTCGAAGAAAGCGACGCGCTGGCACGAATCGTTGCGAAGAACCCGTCCGCGCCTGTTAGTCTCCTGCGCGTTTTGAGTCGCAGCGAAGACGAAGCGACACGCAAGAACGTGATCCTCAATCCGTTTACTTCATATGACGTATTGAGCGAACTTGAAAACCAGTTCACAGAGCTATTTGTGAATAATCCGGCACTCGAATCCTACAATTCAATGAAGCTCTGATTTCCTGGAATATTCCATCGGTGTCGTTCACCTCCGATTTCAGATAAATTTCAATGAAGTGACGGTCCTTTATGCAACGTGGCGTTTTGCCAAATCCGACTCAATGATTAGGATTTCCACCACGCTAAAGTGTCGCCTAAAAGGCGCTACAATGCCGTCCGAGTCCCTGCTCGGCATCGCCGGAGATATCTCCGCTTCGACCTGCACCGAGCTTTACTCAGGAAAATGGGTGCACACTACATATAGTGGGTGTGGGTGATAACCGGATAGGCAAGGATTGTTCTTGCGTGTGCGGAGAATGCATCCTAAATTCTCCGCATAAAAGGCGGAGAAAAACACATGTACATTTGGCAATTGCCAGACTGGCCTCGGTTCCACTGGGACCGGGAGGGGATGGGGATGGTTCTGGCGGAAGCCCGCCACGAACAAGGTCGGCTCATGGGCCGAATGGAAGCGCTCGGCTTTCGGCTGCGCGAAGAAGCACAGCTCGAGACGCTGACCCAGGACGTGGTGAAGTCGAGCGAGATCGAGGGTGAAATGCTCGACCCGGACCAGGTGCGCTCATCCATCGCACGACGTCTCGGCATGGACATCGGCGGCCTGAGACCGGCCGATCGGGACGTGGAAGGCATCGTCGACATGATGCTGGACGCAACGCACGCGTACCAAAAACCGCTGAGCGGTGAGAGACTATTTGCCTGGCACGCCTCGTTGTTCCCGACCGGGTACAGCGGAATGGCCAAAATCCGAGTTGGCGCATGGCGGGACGACAGCAGCGGTCCCATGCAGGTCGTTTCCGGCCCTCATGGCAAGGAACGCGTCCACTACGTCGCACCCCCCGAAGACCGGCTGGACCGTGAGGTCTCGGTTTTTCTGGATTGGTTCAATGACGAACACGGCATCGACCCCGTCCTGAAGGCTGGCCTCGCTCACTTATGGTTCGTGACCCTCCACCCTTTCGACGACGGCAATGGCCGTATCGCGAGGGCGATTGCCGACATGGCACTGGCGCGCTCCGAACGGAGCGCTCAGCGCTTCTACAGCATGTCGGCGCAAATAAGAATCGAACGGAACGCTTATTACAAGACGCTCGAAATGAGCCAAAAAGGGACCATGGATGTGACGGATTGGCAGGAATGGTTTCTGGGCTGCCTCATGCGAGCCATTGCCGGCGCGGAGGACATGTTGGCCTCGGTTTTGTTCAAAGCACGCTTCTGGAATCGGTTCGCCACCGAAGCGCTGAACGAGCGTCAGGTCAAAGTTCTCAACCGGCTGCTTGACGAGTTCGAGGGCAAGCTCACATCTTCGAAATGGGCAAAACTCGCCAAATGTTCCCAGGATACGGCCTATCGTGACATTCTCGATTTGATCGGGCGGGGCGTGCTCAAAAAGAACCCCGGAGGCGGCCGCGCCACCAGCTATGACCTTGCCGACATCTGATGGCTGCCTTGTCCCGGCTCGAGGATGGGACTAGAGACGACGAGATCGCCACGCCGGCCTAGGGACGCATCGCGATGAACATGGCCTTCGAAACCGACCTCGACAGGAACCGCGCCAACTATCAGGCCCTGAGCCCGCTCGGCTTCCTCGACCGCGCCGCCGCCGTCCATCCCGAGCGTCCGGCGATCGTCCACGGTGCTCTCAGGCGAAGCTGGGCCGAGGTGGCGCGCCGTTGCCGACGCCTGGCCTCGGCGTTGGCCCAAAGCGGCGTCGCGCCCGGCGATACCGTCGCCCTGCTGGCGCCCAACGTGCCGGCGATGTACGAGGCGCATTACGGCGTGCCGATGACCGGCGCGGTGATCAACACCATCAATTACCGGCTCGACGCCGCCGCGATTCGCTTCATCCTCGAACACGGCGAGGCCAAGGTGCTGATCACCGATACGGAGTTCGCCGAGGTCGCGGCCCGGGCGCTGGAAGGGCTGACCAAGAAGCCGCTGGTGATCGACATCGCCGATTCCCTCGGCCCGGGCGGCGAGGCCCTCGGCGAGATCGAGTACGAGGACTTCATCGCCGAGGGCGAAGCGGATTACCAGGGGCCCGCGATCCTCGACGAGTGGAACGCCATCTCGCTCAACTACACCTCGGGCACCACGGGCAATCCGAAGGGCGTGGTCTACAGCCACCGAAGCACCTATCTGAACGCCGTCTGCAACGCCGTTTCCTGGAGCATGGGGCGCCATCCGATCTACCTCTGGACCCTGCCGATGTTCCACTGCAACGGCTGGTGCTTCCCCTGGACCATCGCCATGCTGGCCGGCACCAACGTCTGCCTGCGCCGCGTCGAGGCGGGCTCGATCTTCGGGGCCTTCGCGGAACACGGCGTGACCCACCTCTGTGGCGCGCCGATCGTGATGCAGATGATCACCGATGCCCCGGCGGCGGAGCGGAGCGGCTTTTCTCAAGCGGTCTCGATGATGACCGCCGCCGCGCCGCCACCGGCGAGCGTGCTCGCGCGGATGGCGCGCGAGGGGATCGAGGTGACCCACGTCTACGGCTTGACCGAGACCTGTGGCCCCTCGGTGGTCTGCGAATGGCACCCCGAGTGGAGCGACCGCGAGATCGAGAGCCAGGCCCGTCTGAAGGCCCGCCAGGGCGTCGCTTATCACCTGCTACACGGCTTGATGGTCGCCGACCCGAAGACGCTGGAGCCGGTCCCGCGCGACGGCGAGACGATGGGCGAGGTCTTCATGCGCGGCAACATCGTGATGAAGGGCTACCTGAAGAACCCGGATGCCAGCCGAGAGGCCTTCGAGGGCGGCTGGTTCCACTCCGGCGATCTCGGCGTCTGGCACACCGACGGCTATATCGAGCTGAAGGACCGCTCCAAGGACATCATCATTTCGGGCGGCGAGAACATCTCCTCGATCGAGGTCGAGGACGCGCTCTACCGGCACCCCGCCGTGGCCGCCGTCGCGGTGGTCGCCCGGCCGGACGAGACATGGGGCGAGATCCCCTGCGCCTTCGTCGAGTTGAAGCCCGGCCAGAGCGCCGGCGAGGACGAGATCATCGCCTTCGCCCGCGACAACCTGGCCCGCTTCAAGTGCCCGCGCGCGGTCGTCTTCGGCGAGCTGCCCAAGACCCCGACCGGCAAGATCCAGAAATACGTGCTGCGCGATCGGGCCCGCGAGGCCTAGGGCCGAGCGAGCCGACGGCGATGGCCGAGGCGTACGACTACATCATCGTCGGCGCCGGCGCCGCCGGCTGCGTCCTCGCCGACCGCCTCACGGGCGACCCCAAGAACCGCGTGCTGGTACTGGAAGCCGGCGGGAACGACGGCAACCTCTGGATCCGCGTGCCCGCCGGCGTAACCCGGACGCTGAGCAATCCCGCCGTCAACTGGTGCTATGAAACGGCGAACGAGGCGCAACTGAACGGCCGCCGCCTGTTCTATCCGCAGGGCAAGACCCTCGGCGGTTCCTCCTCCATCAATGGCCACCTCTATGTCCGGGGCCAGCCCGGCGACTACGACCATTGGGCGCGGCTCGGCAATCGGGGCTGGAGCTACCAGGACGTGCTGCCCCATTTCATGCGGGCGGAGACACGGGCAGGTGGCGATCCGGCGACTCGCGGCGACGACGGTCCGCTGCAAATCCAGGATCAGCGCGACACCCATCCGCTGGTCCACGCCTTCGTCGAGGCCGCGGTGGCGAGCGGCCTGCCGCGCAACCCGGATTACAATTCCGGCAGCCAGGAAGGCGCCGGCTTCTATCAGCAGATGATACGCGAGGGCCGGCGCTGGAGCGCGGCCGACGCCTATCTGAAGCCGGCGTTGCGGCGGCCCAATCTGCGCCTCGTCACCCGCGCGCTCGCCGAACGGGTGGTGTTGAACGGCAGCCGAGCCGTCGGCGTCGTCTATTGCCGCCACGGCCGGGAAATCGAGGCCCGAGCCGGCCGCGAGGTGATCCTCTGCGGCGGCGCGATCAACTCACCGCAGCTTCTCCAGCTCTCCGGCATCGGGCCGGGCGACGTGCTGCGCGCCGCCGGGGTCGAGGTGGCGCATGAGCTCGCCGGCGTCGGCCACAATCTCCGCGACCACTACATCGCCCGGGTGCAGGCACGGGTCCAGGGGATCGCCACGGTCAACGAGCTAGCGCGCGGCCCGGCGCTGCTGGGCCAGATCCTGCGCTACGCCGTCGCGCGTCGCGGGATCCTGTGGATGAGCCCTGGTCAGGGCCATGCCTTCGCGCGCTCGCGCGCCGAGCTCGACCGTCCCGACCTGCAGCTCATCTTCGCGCCTGCCTCCCATGGCGATCCGCGTCTCGGCGCGGCCAAGTTGGAGCGCGAGCCCGGCATGACCTGCGGCGCGCTGCAACTGCGCCCGGAGAGCCAGGGCGTCTGCGAGATCCTCTCCGCCGATCCGACGCAGCCGCCGGTCATTCGTCCCAACTATCTGGCGGAGGAAGGCGATCGGCGGGTTCTGGTGGCGGGCCTCGCAATTGCGCGCCGGATCACCCGAACGCCCCCGCTCGCGCACTATGTGGCCAGCGAGGTCTTGCCGGGCGACGAGGTCGAATGCGACGACGCGTGGCTCGACTTCGCCCGCGCCACCGGCGCTAGCCTCCATCATCCGATCGGGACCTGCCGAATGGGCCCCGATCCGCTCGCCGTCGTCGACGCGCGCTTGCGCGTGCACGGCCTGGCGGGTCTTCGCGTGATAGACGCCTCGGTCATGCCCACCATGCCCTCCGGCAACACCTACGCCCCCACCAACATGATCGCGGAGAAGGGCGCCTCGATGCTGTTGGACGACCGCGCGATCTGACCCGATGCTCCGGCCATGGCGTTGATCGGTAAAATTTCGTTCCCACGCGAATTGGAAGCCGTCGCCCTGGTTTCGAGGCGCGCGGACGACATGCCCACGACAGCCGCGCTATGGCGTCGCGGGTGAACGCGAGCTATACAGGCAAGGCGCTGCTCGCGACGGAGTTTCGAGATGAGCATGGTCACGTCCCCGGAAGTTGGTGCGAAACCTGGAGGCCAAGGACGCGGCGGAAGGCATCGCGGCCTTCCTCGAAAAACGGGCGCGCGAATGGCACGCCTCCTAGCGAAACGAGGGAAGCCGAGATGAGCGCGAGCGAGGCCACCGACGTGGCGGAACCGAAACGACTGGAGTATCCCGAAGCGCTGATCCGCGAGGTTCTCCGCCAGACCAAGACCATCGCCATGGTGGGGGCGTCGGCGAATTGGATCCGGCCCAGCTTCTACGCCATGAAATACCTGCAGAAGAAGGGCTATCGGATCATCCCCGTGAACCCGCGCGAGGCCGGCAACGAGATCCTGGGAGAACTCGCTTATGCCAGCCTGGCCGAGATCCCGGTCAAGGTGGACATGGTGCAGTGTTTTCGCGGCTCCGAGGCGGTCCCGGGGATCGTCGAGGATGCCAAGGCGATTTCGCCCAAGGTGCTCTGGATGCAGCTCGGCGTGCGCCACGACGGCGCCGCTGGAATCGCGGAAGCCGCCGGCATGACGGTGATCATGGATCGCTGCCCGAAGATCGAGTACGGCCGTCTCGGCGGCGATATCGGCTGGCTCGGCGTCAACACCGGTGTCGTCAGCAGCCGGCGCTTCAGGCGCATTTAGCCCATGAGCGAACACGGTTTCGAAACCCTGGCAATTCACGCCGGCGCCGCGCCGGAGCCGACCACCGGCGCGCGGGTCACGCCGATCTATCAAACCGCCTCCTACGTCTTCGAGGACGTCGACGAGGCCGCCGCGCTGTTCAATTTGCAAACCTTCGGCAACATCTATTCGCGCCTCACCAACCCGACCGTATCGGTGCTGGAGGAGCGGGTGGCGACGCTCGAGGGCGGCACCGCCGGGCTCGCCGTGGCCTCCGGTCACGCGGCGCAGTTGATCGTCTTTCACACGCTGCTGTCGAGCGGCGACGAGTTCCTGGCCGCCAGCCAATTGTACGGCGGCTCGATCACTCAGTTCTCGACCTCGTTCAAGCGGATGGGATGGACCTGCCATTTCGTCGATGCCGAGGATCCGGAGAACTTCGCCCGCGCCATGACGCCGAAGGTGAAGGCAATCTTCATCGAGAGCCTGGCCAACCCGGGCGGCGTCGTGGTCGATATCGAGGCGGTCGCCAAGGTGGCGAAGGCGGCGCACGTCCCGCTCATCGTCGACAACACGCTGGCGACGCCCTATCTCTGCCGGCCGTTCGAATGGGGCGCCGACATCGTGGTGCACTCGTTGACGAAGTTCCTCGGCGGCCACGGCAACTCCATCGGCGGACTGATCGTCGACGGCGGCAGCTTCGATTGGGCGGGCGAAGGGGGCAAATACCCCGCGCTGACCGAGCCCTCGCCCGGCTATCACGGCATCCGCTTCCACGAGACCTTCGGCGACTTCGGCTTCGCGATCGCCTGTCGCGCCGTCGGGCTGAGGGATCTCGGACCCTCGCTCTCGCCGTTCAACGCCTTTCTGATCCTGACGGGTATCGAGACCTTGCCGCTCAGGATGGAGCGGCATTGCGGGAACGCATTGGAGGTGGCCCGGTTCCTCGCCGCCCATCCCCGCGTCGAGAGGATCTCCTATGCCGGTCTCGAGAGCGATCCGCACTATGAGCTGGCGCAAAAATACATGGCCAAGGGCGCCGGCGCGGTCTTCACCATCGGCCTCCAGGGCGGTTTCGAGGCCGGTGTGAAATTGGTCGAGAGCGTCGAATTATTTTCCCACCTCGCCAACGTCGGCGATGCCAAGAGCCTGATCCTGCACCCGGCCTCGACGGTGCATCGACAATTGTCGCCCGAACAACTGGTCGCGGCCGGCGCCGGGCCGGAAGTGGTCCGATTGTCGATCGGGATCGAGACGGTCGAGGATCTGATCCGCGACCTCGACCGCGCGCTGGCGACGTGACGCTGTTAAATTAGTTCACATTAATATCATAATTACCGCATGTTCCGTGGCATAGCCTTTGTCTGCGATGGTCCGAGGCGATGCAGGCACTGGCGCGGGTGAGGGAGCGTTTTGCGGAATTTTCCATGTAGGTGAACGAATTTAGTGCTATGGGAACGGAATTCACAAAAAGTGAACGTTACATCTCATGGAAAGAAATAGTGAACGATTTTCACGCTCAGTGAGCGTTCTTCGGCAACATCGCTTGCCGGAACCGGCGACGCTCGCCGGATATGCGAGGCCGCAGGCGTAATTCCATTACCAGTGTGTCGCCCGGACGATCCCATTTCCGCCAACCCATATTGCGCGCATCTCTGGGGTGAGAAAATCGATCATTTATTAATAGTACTGCAAATACGGTATATTGGATATAAAATAGAAAAATCGAAGAATTTGCAGAACGAAATCCCACCGGCCGCACGCGGCTCAAGAAAGCCAATTCATTTCAATGCTTTGATCGATGTCTTCATATTCTGAATTTGAGATATACTGCCGGCGACTCGTCATTTTCGCCCGCGAAGGGCCCGGATCGGGCGTCACCTTGTCATGTCGCGGGGCTCGAATGCCGCGCCGGTTCGCCGAAATCCGGGATCAAACGGCCATGGCCGAGACGGCTTGATCCCAGCCGCTCGTGGCAAGAGTTCGGCCGGCGCCGACCTCCGTCGCGGCGAAGCTCACTCGGCGGCGGCGGTCTCCTGGGCGCGCGCCATGCGTTCGTAGCGGGCGACGCGCCCGCGAACGAGCGGCGTGTTCACGACCTCCGAGAGCGGCGGCGCGGCGAAGGAGGCTCTCGTCCGCGTCGCCGGCGGACGGCCATACTCGGTCGTGCGCTGCACCGCCACGCGCCCCAACTCACCGATCAGGCGCTCCATCCGCTCGGGCGGCATTTCCTGGCCGAACGTGGCGCCGGCCGCCCGCGTTATGCTCTCGTTCATCAGCGTGCCACCGAGATCGTTGGCGCCGGCGTCGAGGCAGGCGGCCACGCCGATCGGTCCCATCTTCACCCAGGAGGTCTGGATGTTGGTGATATGGGGGTGCAGCGCCAGGCGGGCGACGGCGTGCATCAACACCGCCTCGCGGAACGTCGGCCCCTTGCGCGCGCGACCCTTCAGGTAGATCGGCGCCTCCATGTGAACGAAGGGCAGCGGCACGAACTCGGTGAAGCCGCCGGTCTCCCTTTGCAAGGCACGCAGGCGCAAAAGATGGCGCGCCCAATGCACCGGCCGCTCGACATGGCCGTACATGATCGTCGCCGTGGTGCGATAGCCGAGGCCATGCGCCAGGCGCATTACCTCCAACCACTGATCCGTCGTGACCTTGTCCGGACAGATGATCGCACGAACCTCGTCGTCCAGGATCTCCGCCGCCGTGCCGGGAAGCGTGCCCAACCCCGCCGCCTTCAGGCGCGCGAGAAAGGCCTCGATGCCCAGACCGAGGGTCTCGGCGCCCTGCCGGACCTCGAGCGGGGTGAAGGCATGCACGTGCATGTCGGGCGTCACCGCCTTCACCGCCGCCACGACCTCGAGATAGGTCTCGCCGGTATAGTCGGGGTGGATGCCGCCCTGCATGCAGACTTCGCTCGCCCCACGCTCCCAGGCCTCGCGGGCGCGGCGTTGGATCTCTTCCAACGACAGGTCGTAGGGCCGGCCGCGCAAATTCTCGGAGAGCTTGCCCTTGGAGAAGGCGCAGAACTGGCAGCGGAAATAGCAAACGTTGGTGTAGTTGATGTTGCGATTGACGACGTAGGTGACGACGTCGCCGTTTACCTCGCGGCGCAGCGCGTCGGCGGCCCGGGTCACCTCGCCAACCTCGGCGCCGCGTGCCTGAAAGAGCCGCGTGACCTCCCGCTCGCTCAAATCCTCGCCGTCGCGCGCGCGCTGCAGCAGGCCCGCGAGATGGTCGTTCGGGCGCGCCAGGGCCGGAGCCTCGAGCGGCTCGGGCTCGGATTCGGCGCCCGGCGACCAGTCGTCGGCACGGGCCAGCCCGTCGGAATCCGCCAGGGCGAGAACGCGGCCGCGCAGATCGGGCGCGAGCCAGCGTTCGGCCTCGTCGAGATAGTCCGGATAGATCGCCAATCGGGGCGCCAAGACCTTGTCGGCGGCGGCCGTCTCGCGCTCCAGCGCGGCGAGATGCGGCCAGGGCGCCTCGGGATTGACGTGATCCGGCGTCACCGGCGAGACGCCGCCCCAGTCGTTGATGCCGGCATCCAACAGCCGGTCGAGGCCGCCGGGGCTGAGATTGGGCGGCGCCTGGAGGCTCATCCGGGGCCCGAGGATCAGGCGCGCGACGGCGATGGTCCAGGCGAGATCCTCCAACGTCGGCTCCGCCGCCCCAGCCATGCGGGTGCCTGCCTTGGCGCGAAAATTCTGGATGATGATTTCTTGAATGTGCCCGTGCCGGCGATGCGCGGCACGCAGTGCCAGCAGGGCCTCGATCCGCTCCCGCCGGGTTTCGCCGATGCCGATCAGGATGCCGCTGGTGAAGGGCACGCCGGCGATGCCGGCCGCCTCGATCACGGCGAGACGGACCTCGGGGTCCTTGTCGGGGGAGCCGTGGTGCGCCAGGCCCTTGGCCATCAGGCGCGCCGAGGCGCTTTCCAGCATCATCCCCTGGCTGACCGAAACCGCCTTCAAGCGCCGCGCCGCCGCCTCGTCGACGATGCCGGGGTTGAGGTGCGGCAGCAGCGAGGTCTCCTCCAGCACCAGCCGGGCCGCTTCCGCCAGATAGTCGAGCGTCGTCTCGTGGCCGAGCGCCGCCAGCTCCTCCCGCGCGACGCGGTAGCGGAGCTCGGGCTTGTCGCCGAGGGTGAACAGCGCCTCATGGCACCCCGCGGCCTCGCCGGCCCGGGCGATCGCCAGGATCTCGTCGTGCGTCAGATACGCGCGCTGGCCGGGCTTCGGTGGATGGGCGAAGGTGCAGTAGTGACAGACGTCGCGGCAAAGCTGGGTCAGGGGAATGAAGACCTTGCGGGAATAGGTGACGACGCGGCCGAAGCCCAGGTCGCGCCAATCGCGGGCGACACGGAAGAGCGTGTCGGTATCCCTCGCCTCGGCGAGCGCCAGGGCCGCATCGCCTGAGAGAGGCTCGCGTGCCCGCCCGACCAGGTCGCGCAAATCACCCATGGTCAGTCGCCGCCCGCCGCTGCCGTCTCGCGCGGCGCAGCCGCGCTCGCGAGCAGCCGTTCGACGATGCCGCTCTCGGCGAGATAGCGCTGAGTCCGGGTCGCGCCCGCTCGCCGGGCCAGCTCGATCAGATCCTCGGGCGTGTCGATATCGAGGCCGATGCCGGGAAGACGCAGCACCCGGGGATCGAGCCCACGCGCGCGCGCCGAGGCGAGATGGGGCCGGAAGCTATTCTCGCCGAAGCGAAGCGCCATCACCTCGGGCGGCGAGCAGAGCACGCAGTTGGAGCCCAATTCGTCACGGCTGGGGACGATGGTGAAGGCGGGCGCCGGGCCGTGCGCCGCCAACACGGTCTCGATCTCCCCCGCGCTCAGGAGGGGCAGGTCGCCCGGCACCTGCAACAGGCCCTCGGCCCCTTCCGCCGCCAATACGCTGGCCGCCCGCGCGACGGCGGCGCTGTGGCCGCGATTTTCCGGCTCGCCTATCACCCGGATCTCGAAGTGTCGCGCCAACGCCTCCGCCTCCCCGTCGCGGGTAACCAGCACGACGCCGGCGAGCCCGCGCGCGGCCCGAAGCGCGCTCAAGACGTCACGCAGCATCGCGCGATAGAGCTCGCGCCGCTCGTCCAGCGCCAGAGCGCGCGCGAGACGCTGTTTCACGCCGCCCATGTCCTTAACGGGGACAACCGCCCACATGCCGCCTCCCCCGACCATCGGGCCACCGAAACCACCCGTGGAACCTAGAAACGAACGGGTACCGGGTCAAACCTTAATCCACACCATCGCGCGCCCGAGAGGCGAGCCAGAGCACGACCTCGGCGAGAGCTACCTTGTCGGCCTCGCTCGCCATGACGGTTTCGGCCACCGCCACCCTCAGGCCACGGGCGCGAAGCCGGTCCCGGGCGCCCTGGTCCGCCCGGTCGATCACCAGCCCGTCCAGCAGGTCGCCATAGTGATCGGCGATGCCCTCGACCGAGACGGGCCGCGACAATTCCCGCATCATCTTGGCGGTCGGACCCTTGATCGCCTTGCCACCGACGATCGGCGAGACCGCGATCACCGGCGCCGGCGCCGCTATCAAGCGGGCCCGCATTCCGGGGATCGCCAGGATCGGATCGATGCTGATGTAGGGGTTCGAAGGGCAGACGACGATGGCTATGAGGCCATCGCTCTCCAAGGCCTCCACCACCGCGTCCACCGGCCGCGCCGTATCCGCGCCCTCGAAGCTGAAGCCGACGACCGTGGGCGCCGATCGCTCGGCGACGAAATAGCGCTGAAACGCCATCGGTCCCCCCGCTGTTTCGACGATGGTGCGAAGGGAATCGTCCGTGGCGGGCGTCACGTGCGCCGCGATCCCGAGGCGGCGAGCAACGTCATGGGCAATTCTGCTCAGAGGCTCCCCGGCCGCCAGGCGCCGGGTCCGCTCCACGTGCAGCGCCAAGTCCTTGTCCCCCAGTTGGAACCAGGTCTCACCGCCGAGCTCCGCCAAGGCGGCCATGAAACTCCATGTCTCGCCGGCCCTTCCCCAGCCCTTCTCGGGATCGGCCAGGCCGGCGAGCGTGTAGGTCAACGTGTCGAGGTCCGGACAGATGGTGAGGCCCAGATGCTCGAAATCGTCGCCCGGATTGGCGACGATCATCAGCCCCTCGGGCGCCATCGCACCGGCGAGCCCGAGCGCGAGCTTGGCGCCGCCGATCCCGCCGGAGAGGGCCAGAACCCGGACGCCATTGCTCATCGGAACATGTCGTGCTCGAGCGGCCGGATCAGATCGCCCGCCCGGCCCTCGGGCGCGGGCGAGACGAGGCCGCGAACCAACACCACGGGCCGGCCCTGCGCGGCCTGCCCTTGCAGCAGCGAGGCGGCGGAGGCGACCTCGTCGGCGAGCCCGCTCTGAGTCACCAGCAGGGGCCGATCGAACAGATCGGGCGTGCCGCGCTCGTCGACCACGGCCGGCAAGCCGGCGACACCGATCGCGACACCGACGATGCCGACGCGCCAAGCCCGCCCGACGCTGTCGGAGATCACGACCCCGACCTTGGCGCCGGTGCGCGCGCCCAATTCGTCGCGAAGCCGCGCGGCGCTGGCGTCGGGATCGAGGGGCAAGAGCAACACCAGCTCCTTGCCGCCGTCGGCGGCGATATTGGAGGCATCGATCCCGGCGTTCGCCAGCACCATGCCGAGGCGATGGCGGACGATGATCAGGCCCGGGCGGTGACGCAGGACATCGCTCGATTCCGAGAGGATCAGCTCCACCAGGCGCGGATCCTTCTCAGCCGCTTTCGCCAGCTCGATGGCGCGGGCGGTGGGTGTCACCTGGTCCAGGCGCGCGAGCCTCCCCTCCGCCTTGGAGACGATCTTCTGCGCCACCACCACGATGTCGCCGTCCGCCAACGCGAGGCCGGCGCTTGACGTCGCCGCGACGATCAGCGCCGCCAGATCGTCGCCCGCCTCGACCAACGGGATGCCGTCGAGGGGCAACAGCTCGATCCGGTCCATCGCCACGCCTCCCACGCCTCAGCCCTTGCCCGCGTCCGGATCCTTGCTCGGCGTGCCGGTGATGCGGATGCCGGCGCCCTCGATGCCATAGCGGGAATTGAGGAAGATCAGGATCGAGGTGAACGCCTCGGCCACGGCGGCGTTGTCCAAGGACCCGACATGCCAGCCTCTGAGCCCCGCGGCCTCCACCAGGCCCAGCACGGTTCGGCGCGCGTCCGCGTCGTCGCTGGCCACCAGGACGTCGCAGTCGATCTCGTGATCGGGGTCGGCGAGATGATCGGCGGCGATGCTCTGGAAGGCGGAAACCACGCGGACGTTCTCGCCCAGCAGGTTCTGCGCCGCGCGAGCGGCGGAGCCCTCGGGCGGCAGTTGCACCCGCATCACCCGGGGCGGCACCAGTGGCACCGTCACGTCGATCAGGATCTTGCCCTGCACCGCGTCGCGGACCGATCGAAGCGTCGGTTGCTGATGCGCGAAGGGCACCGTCAGCGCCACGATGTCGGCGGCGGCGGCGGCGGCCGGATTCTCCAGGCCCCGGAGACGGGCCGCCGGCGCCCGGTCGGAGAACCGCCGAACCGCATCGGCCGCCTTCTCCGCCGTGCGGGAGCCGATGATCACGTCGTGGCCGGCGCGGGCCCAGCGAATGGCCAGGCCCTCGCCCAGGTTGCCGGTGCCGCCGAGGACGGCCAGGATGGGCTTCGTCTCGCTCATGCTCGCTCGGCTCCTCGTGCTCGGGCTTCAGGCCGCGTGGGCCCGGAAGGGCGTCGAAATCGGCTTCAGGGCCCGCACCAATTCGCGCTGCACGCCGATATCGGTGCCGGCGGCGAGCTCCACCCGCTCCGTCGCCAGCGCCGCGATGGGGAGCGGCAGGAACGGGTCGTAGGCCAGCTCGTTGGTGACCACGCCGTCGTAACCCGCCGCCTCGGCGCGCTGGGCGGCCGGCCCCACGACGCGCCAGTCGCGCATCGGAAGGGTGGTGACCAGGCGCATGGGCTATACTCCTCGGGCGAGGCGGCGATACCATCGGAAAGCCGCGCGCGGGCACGCGGGCGCGGGCGCCGGCACCATAAGGGGCAGCATGGGCGAAGGTCAAAGCCAGGAAGACGTCAGGCGTCTGCTGACAGGCGCGCTCGGTGCCTGGCGGCTCGAGGGCACTGTCGAGGCTGCGGAATCG
Source organism: Alphaproteobacteria bacterium (assembly GCA_965225945.1). Lineage (GTDB taxonomy): Bacteria > Pseudomonadota > Alphaproteobacteria > JASLMY01. The sequence goes on from CBDDBZ010000027.1 coordinate 116,302, forward strand.
GGCCACTTTCACGTGCGACGGGGGGACATCCGGGTGACGGTCGAGCGGGGCGAGGAGCCGGGCTGGATGGTCGAGGTTGGAGGCCGCATGACCCGCCACGCCGGCATTCCGGGTATGCTACGAACTGTCCATGCGGCCCTCGACCCGGAATACCGCCCGACCCGCTTCCGAATCGCCCCGGCGCCCCGGGGGTGAGGCTGTCGCCATCGGCCGCCGATGCCGTCCGCCAGCCCCGCGCTTGTGAACATGGTGTCTGAAAATAATGGGACATGGCGCGAATGAGTTGGCGTCGTCATCTTCGAGAGCGCCTGCGGAGCTCCATTCGGGGTCGGCTTCGTAAAGGCAGAGAGGACAACTCTCTCTCAATTACGTCCTGCCCCCAGAATTGTTCTAGAATTATCATGCCGATTCTCGGCTGGCCGACGCCCCTCGATCAACGAGTGCCTCGTACTCAGCCTGACGTCGGATGAAGCTGTCAAGGAGTGGAACGGCAAAGGAGTATCTTCCGTGCCGATTTTTGAAAACAAGGCCTCGGTCCATAAGGGCACTTAGCATTTGATTGGCATGAGGACCGCGAAATGGTCGATCTAAATATAGTCTTGAATACTTGATAATTTCCTGGACTGTAAACTCTTCGTTCGCGTTGTCGAGGCTGGCGATAACGCACAGAAGCTCCCGTTGTCGGTCAGTCGGCCGAGACCATCGGCCAGCAAAAAAATCTTCATCCAACTTTCGTATTACGTCTTCAAAAAAAACCTCGGCTTCTTCGTTTTCAACCCAAATATCAAATATTTCCTTGCAAATGAACTGAATGAAATATGGATAGCCACCAGAGATTTTGCATACCTCTTCAATAGAAGGCTCATCGAACCCTACGGGGCAATGCGTAACTTCGAGAGGTCGCTTCACCGCTTCCCGGCAAGCGCTGGAATCCAGTCGATCCAGAAAGATAGTGTGGAACATTCTCTCCGCATAAGTGCGCGCATCCACGAGTTTTTGGAACAACATCGGCAATCCCGCGAGCACTAACATAAAGCGCACGCCTTGCTTTTGAAGCGACATGAAAACATCAAGCAAAATAGAAAGCGGGAACTGATCCTTCGCGGATTGATCGGATAAGTTTTGCGCCTCGTCATAAGCAAATATGATACCTCTCTTATTCGAATCCTTCATATTGAACCAAACGAACTTTAGAACGGATTTTAGTTTGTCCTCAATAAGACCAGGAGTCGAATCAAATACGTACTGAAGCATGTGAAATGTCATCGTCTGAGGCAGCTCTTTTTCGGGTGCGCCAAAGCCCATCTCTTGTACGGTAATCGTAGCGTACTGTATGGTTGATGAGATTATTGCAAGATCCGTCATTAGACGGGTTGCAATGTTTGCTTCGCTAATCGTCGCGGACTCCGAAATTTCACTGCCAACCCAATACCAGCCTGCCTGTCGTGCCTCGGGCCGGAGGTCGTCCAGCAAAACAGTCTTGCCGACGCCACGCAGTCCCGTGAGAATGATATTTTCGAGTATCACGTTCTGGTTGAGTAAATTTCGAAATTCCCGACGCGCCTCGCTACGCCCCGCAAGAAACGGCGGTGGATGCCCAGCGCCCGGTCGGTATGGGTTCTCGAAACGTGCTATCGTGGAATTCATGGTGCCTTCGCCTTGAGTGTGAATTTACCCTTCAACCACAATATACTCGCCTCACCCCAGAACCCGAAAATCCTTGTGCGAGATGATTCGGAAATTGTCGGTGATGGTGTCGCGCCACGTCGTCCACTCTCGTGGCAGTCGTCGGCGGAAGAAATCGTCGATGGCTTCGGTGAAGAGGGCGAAGCTGGCGTAGAAGCTGTTGTGGGTCACCTCGCGATGCATGACGCCCCATAATCGCTCGATGGCGTTGAGGTGGGGAGCGTAGGACGGTTGGAAGATGAGCTTGATGCGGCAACCCGGTCTCTCCAGCCATTGTCGGACCAGGCGGGCGTGGTGATAGCGGGCATTGTCGGCGAAGACATAGATCCGCGACTTGCCGGGATTGGTGGCCTCCAGCATCTCGAACAGCGCGATCGTCGAGGCGGCGTTGATCCTCTCGGCCTGGACCAAGGGGCAGTGGAAGTTTTCCAGGTTGAGCGCGCCGTGGAGATTGATGCGCTGGCGCCCCGAGGTCCGGCGTAACGCCACTTTGTCGCCCTTCTTGACCCAGCCATGGACTGGGCGGGACTGGAATTCCGGGTGCACCGCATCGGTGAAGTAGACCACCTCGTCGGCGGCCAAGCCGTTGAGCAACTTATCATAGGCCTCGATAAAGGCGGCCTGCTCGGCCTCATCGGCCTGAGCCGGCAGGCTTTTCGGGCGCTTGTATTCGAAGCCCAGGCGATGCATCACCTTGATGCAGCCCGAATGGCTGTAGATCACTCCGTAGGTCGCCTTGATATGGGCCGCCACCTCGCCGGTATCGCGGTAAAGCCGTTGGCTCAGATGGGCCGAAAGCTCCGCCTCTTGCTCCCGGCTCAGATGGCCCGACCGGCCATGCCAGTCGAACAGCGTCATTTCATCCAGGCCGCCCGCACGGTAGCGCTTCAGCCACGTCCGCACCGTGTCGTCGTCGAGGTAGAGCACCTTCGCCACCTCGACGCAGCTCAAGCCGTCATCCAAGAGCAGAACGGCGTTCGCGCGGCGCGCCACCCCGTGGGTCTCGCTCGGATGCCCCATCACCGCCTCCAGGGCCGCGCGTTCCTCGATGCTCAGAAATCCACCGCGAATCATGACCGCGAGAAGAATCGATCCGCAGCCGGATTGCCAGAACTTTTTCGGGTCTGCGGGGAGTCGGGGTATATAAGTTAGTATTCACAATAATCAATGAATTTAGTTCATCGCCATACCAGTATGCACTTTGGACGTCTTCGCCCCTGCGCGATAGACCACCGTCCAGCCTGTCGAGCCTCGGAATCATCGAATCGATTCCCGGCCCGCGCCTGGCTCCGGAATGAAGCGACCGGAGCTCGGGGGACCCGCTTCCGCGTCCGTCCCGGCGCCGGCCGTTCCCGAGGCGTGAGCCCCACTCAGAGCGACGGCCATAGGCCACCGGAGACATAGAGGAATTGCCCGGTGATGTGGCCCGCCTCGTCGGACGAGAGGAACAGCGCGGCGTTGGCGATATCGGCCGGCCGACCCAGTTTGCGCAAGGGCGTCGCCTCGATCCATTGCTCGAGCCGACCGGGCGCCTGGCGTTCCAACACCGAGGTTTGGATCAATCCCGGCATGATGGCGTTGACCCGGATCTCCGGCGCCAGCGCCAGGGCGGCGGAGCGGGTGAAGGCCGCCACCGCCGCCTTGCCGGCGGCATAGTCGGCCTGCATCGGACCGCCGGCGTAGACCACGGAGGAGATATTGACGATGCTGCCGACCCCTTGGGCACGCATACGATCGGTGCAGAACTGGGTCAGCGCCAGCGTGCCATGCATGTTGAGCCGCATGGTGGAATCCCACCGCGCCTGGTCGATCTCGCCGAGCGGCAGCTCCAACGCCCCCTTCATGCCGCCGACGATGTTGACCAGGAGGTCGACCCGGCCAGCTCGCTCTATCGCCAGATCGTAAAGCGCTCGCGCCTCGTCCCGCTCGCAGACGTCGCCCCGCAATGCCACCACGTCGCCGCCGGCCGCACGGATCGCCTGCTCGGAGCCGGCGAGACGCCCGCCCGAAATATCGTTGATGACGACCTTGGCACCCTCAGCGGCGAAGCGGCTCGCCACCGCCGCGCCCATCGGCCCGCCGGCCGCGGTGATGATCGCGATTTTGTCCCCAAGTCGCATGCCGCCCCCGCGCCGATCAATTTCGGCGCGAGAATAGCTGAACAGTCGGGCGAGCGGACCGCCGCCTTATTCGGCCGCCGCCTGGCCCTCGCGGGTTAGGGCGTCGTTGACCTCGTCGAGCGCGGTGGCCAGCTTGTCGAAGATCTCGTCGATCTCGCTCTCGGTGATGATCAGCGGCGGGCAGAGCGCCATGCGATCCCCCATCCCGCGCGTGATCAAGCCGTGCTCCTGGGCGACGTTCTGCACCCGCTCGCCGATCTTGAGGCTCGCGTCGAACGGCTCGCGCTTGGCCTTGTCGCGCATCAATTCCATCCCGCAAACGAGGCCGACGCCCCTGGCGTCACCGACCAGCGGATGTGCCCCCAGCGCGTCCATCCGCGCCAGGAAATGCGGGCTGACGCGCTTCACCTGGCCCACGATGTCGATCTCGTCGTAGATCTTCAGCGTCTCCAGCGCCACCGCCGTCGCCACCGGGTGGGCGGAATAGGTGTAGCCGTGGCCGAAGACGCCCTGCTCGCCGCTCTGGCTGGCGATCGCCTCGAAGATCTCGTCATTGATCAGCAGCGCCGAGATCGGCATGTAGGAGGCCGAGAGCGCCTTGGCGCAGGTCAGCAGATCCGGCTTCAGGTCGTAGGTCTGGCTGCCCCAGTAGTTGCCCGTCCGGCCGAAGCCGCAGATCACCTCGTCGGCGACGAAGAGGATGTCGTATTTCTTCAACACCGCCTGGATCTTCTCGAAATAGGTCGCGGGCGGCGTCAGCGCGCCGCCACCGCCCTGCACCGGCTCGGCGAAGAAGGCGGCGCAGGTCTCCGGCCCCTCGTCGAGGATGAGCTGCTCCAGGTTCGCCGCCATGCGGGTGGCGAAGTCTTCCTCGCTCTCGCCCTCCTCGTGGAAGCGGTAGAAGTGCGGGTGGTCGGTGTGCTTGAAGCGATCGAAGGGGAGGTCGAACTTGGCATGCATGAGCGGCTGGCCCGAGAGGCTGACCGCCGCCGCCGTGGTCCCGTGATAGCCGCGCACCCGGCCGATGATCTTCTTCTTCTCCGCTTTCCCGATGGCGTTGAAATAATACCAGATGGTCTTGATCGCGGTGTCGATCGCCTCCGAGCCCGAGCACTGGAACATCACCTTCGACATCGGCACCGGCGCGAGGCCGACCAGCTTCTCCGCCAAGTCGATGCTCGTCGGATGGCCCCGGCTATAGAAGGTGTGGCCATAGGGCAGCGTTTTCATTTGCTCGTAGGCGACGTCGGCGAGCCGGCGGTTGGAGAAGCCGAGCGAGGCGCACCAGAGTCCCGCCATGGCCTCGATGTATTTGCGGCCCGCGTCGTCCCAAACGTAGACGCCCTCTCCCTTGGTCAAGATCAGCGGTCCCTCGCTCTGATGGAGACGCATGTTGGTCTGGGGGTGGACGTGAAAGGCGATGTCCCGCGCCTGCATCGAATTCGGCATCACGTTCATGGGTCTTTCCTCCTATGGCGTGGAACCGAGTAGAGGTTCCGCCGCCGGGCCTGTCAATCGATAAGGTGCGTCCCCAGGGCCCTGAACTCGGGTTAACGCTCATTTACGGCTTGTTCGGATCGTGATTCCCTGAATCGCCACTGATTCGGAGGAACCGCGATGGAACTGCAAGTATCGGAGTTTGGTGAGAAGTCCCGCCTTCGGGCGCTGCTGGATCACTTCGGGAAGATCGAGGACCCGCGAGAGCCCTGGCGGGTAGCGCATCCGTTGCCGGAAGTGCTGTTGCTGGTGGTCTGCGGAACGGTTGCCGATTGCGACGACTACGAGGGCATCGCCGCCTGGGGGGAAGCGCATCTCGCCTTCCTGCGCCGCTTCCTACCCTATTACCACGGGGTTCCGGGTGGGCGCTGGCTGACGTTGCTGATGAACCGGATCGATCCCGGGACGTTCTCGGCCTGCTTCACCGCCTGGGTCCGCGAGACCTGGCCCGAGCGGCCCGACTTGGTCGCCATCGACGGCAAGACCTCGAGGCGCAGCCATGACCGCGGCGCCGGCAAGGCGGCGCTGCATCTGGTCTCGGCCTTCGCCACCACCGGCCGGCTGGTGCTCGGCCAGGAGGCGGTGGAGGACAAGTCGAGCGAGACCACCGCCATCCCCGTGCTGCTCCAGCGGCTCGCCGCCGACGGCGGCCTGAAGGGCGCCCTCGTCTCCATCGACGCGATCGCCTGCAACGCCACCATCGCCACCGCCATCAGGGACGCGGGCGCCGACTACCTGCTGGCGGTCAAGGCCAACCAGCCGACGCTGAGGGCCGAGATCGAGGAACTCTTCGCCACCGCGCGCGGCGATACCCTGGAGAGCTTCAGCGATGTCGACAAGGGCCATGGCCGCATCGAGCAGCGGACCGTGACCGTCGCCCGCGAGGTCGATCGGCTCGACGGCGAGCACCGCATCCGCGGAGAACTCCGCTCCCCCGGCGTGGCCGCGATCCTCAGCGCCCACTCGAGGGTCGAGATGCGGGACCGCTGCCGCTTCGACACCCGATACTACATCTCCTCCTCAGCCCTTCGCGCGAAGGCCGCCGCGAGGGCCGTGCGCGGCCACTGGGGCATCGAAAACCGGCTCCCCTCGTGCTCGACGTCACCTTCAAGGAAGACCAGTCCCGCCTACGAAAAGGACATGGAGCCAAAAACATGGCCGTCGTCAGACACTTCGCCATCAACCTCGTCCGCCAGAAACAGGACGAGAAAAGCCTCAAGCTGCGGCGAAAACTCGCGGGATGGGATGTCGACTACCTCGCTTCAATGCTCGGGGTCGAGCCGCGTTAACCTGGATTCGTTGCCCTGGAGCCCCAGCGGCGCGGCGAGTGGGAGCAACATGGTGTTCCTCCTCATCACTCGCGATGGCGAGGCTTATCCGGCGCCGCGCGCCAGCGTATCATCGGTAGCGATTCGGTGAACCAAAGGTGCGACGGCGGAAGACCATGGGGCCGACGGTACGCGATGCTTGGCGCGCCCTCTGGCCTTCGCTGGGCTTGCTGGCGCTCGCCGCCGGGGTTGCGCTCGGCGCGGCGGGCGAGCTGTTCGCCGTGCCCGCGATCCCGACCTTCCTGCCCCTCGCCATCGCCGCTGGCGCCGCGCTGCTCGCCATTTGGCTCGGCCGTTTCAACGTCGTCCTGACGCTCGCCGCCGTTGCCGCGGCGTTCGTCGCGCTCGACGCCAACCTGCCGGCCGCGCCCGGAGCCGACGCCCATGGCCGCATCCTCTATCCCGCGCTGGCGCTCCTCCTGCCACTGGATATCGCGCTCTTCGCCGTCGCGCGGGAGCGCGGCATCCTGACGCCCCGGGGTCTCGCCAAGGCGGGATTTCTGATCCTTCAGATCGTGGGGGTCGCGGGCTTGGTCTGGGCCGCCACGCCCGAGCTCGAGGCGGCGGCCGACGCCTGGCTCCACGCCCGCCCGCTGCCGCGCGAGGCCGACCTGTGGACCCATCTGCCGCAGCCGGCCCTGCTGGTCTATCTGCTTGCCTCGATCGTATTGCTCGCGCTGCTTGCCTCGATCGTATTGCTCGCGCGGCTGTGGCGAAGCGGCTCGCCGCTCGATGCGGGCGCGCTCTCGGGCCTGGTGGCCACGGCATGGGCCCTCCACGCGGTTGCCGATCCCCTCCTGCGCGACCTGCTGGCGACGACGGCGCTCGCCGCCCTCGCCCTCGGCCTCGTCCAGGAGAGCCATCGCTTGGCCTTCGTCGACGAATTGACCGGCCTTCCCGGCCGCCGCGCCCTGGAGGCGGCGCTCGCCAAGGCCGGCCGGCGCTACGCCGTGGCGATGGTCGACATCGACCACTTCAAGCGCTTCAACGACAGGCACGGCCACGACGTCGGCGACCAGGTGCTGCGCCTGGTGGCGAGCCGGTTGGCCGGCGTCGGCGGCGGTGGGCGGGCCTATCGCTACGGTGGCGAGGAGTTCACGATCCTCTTTCCCGGCCGCTCGGCGGAGAGCTGCGTCGGCCTCCTGGAGCGGTGCCGCGAGGCGGTGGCGGCGGCCGAGTTCCGCACGCGCGGCAAGGGCCGGCCGGCGAAGCCGCCCAAGGCGGGCCGGCCGAGGCGCAAGGCCGACGGCGCGCGGCTCTCGGTCACCGTCTCCATGGGCCTCGCCGAGCGGGGCGCCGACGGCGGACACGTGGAGGCGGTGCTGAAGGCCGCGGACCAGGCCCTCTACCGGGCGAAGCAGGCCGGGCGCGACCGTCTGGCCCGCGCCAGAGCTTGATCGAATGGCCATTCGAATGGCGTTCGTGTTACCAAGGTCCACACGCGGCGGCGGGCGATGAAAGGGGAGGAATCGATGGCGGTATTGGGCGAAATTGCGGACCTCGGTGTCGAAATCGAGGACAATATCGCGATGGTGGAGATCAAGCGGCCGCCCTTCAACTACTTCGACATGGCGCTGATCCGCGGCCTCGCCGACGCCTTCGAGGCGCTGGACCAGCGGGACGACTGCCGCGCCATCGTGCTCTGCGCCGAGGGCAAGGCGTTCTGCGCCGGCGCCAACTTCGGCGACGGCTCGCGCGATAGGGCCAAGGCCGATCGCCAGCCGGATCATCTCTATATCGAGGCGGTGCGGCTGTTCCGCTGCAAGCTGCCGGTGGTGGGCGCGATCCAGGGGGCCTCGGTCGGCGGCGGGCTCGGCCTGGCGCTGGTGCCCGACTTCCGCGTCGCCTGTCCGGAAGCACGCTTCTCCGCCAACTTCACCCGGCTCGGCTTCCATCCGGGCTTCGGCCTGACGGCGACGCTGCCGCGCGTCATCGGCCCGACCAAGGCGGCGATGATGTTTTACACCAGCCGCCGCATCAAGGGCGAGGAGGCCTACCAAATGGGCCTCGCCGACATGCTGGTCGCCCGAGACGAGCTGCGCGGATGCGCGATCGAGCTGGCCCGCGAGATCACCCATTGCTCGCCCTTGGGCGTCGCCGAGACCCGCGCGACCATGCGCCAGGGCTTGGCCGACGCGGTCGAGGCGGCGACCGACCACGAGCTGGAGATCCAGAACCGCCTGCGCGAGACCGACGATTTCGCCGAGGGCATCGCTGCGATGGCGGCCCGGCGGATCCCCAACTTCCAGGGCCGCTGAGCGCGCCGCCGCCATGAGCGAGATGCGCGAGATCATCCTCGACACCACGGCTCGGATCTTCACCGACCTGGGGGCGCCCCAGGAGATCATCCTCGCCGGCGACGACGGCTGGAAGGCGCCGCTCTGGTCGGCGCTGGAGGAAGCGGGCCTCACCCGCGCCTGGCTTCCGGAGGAGGACGGCGGCGCCGGCCTTTCGGTCACCGACAGCTTCGCCATCCTGCGCGTCGCCGGCCGCTTCGCCGTCGCTGTCCCGCTCGCCGAAACGCTGCTGGCCGCGCGTCTACTGTCGGCCTCCGGTTTGGCGGTGCCGCTGGGCGCGATCGCCCTGGTCGCGCCCGAGGGGGGCGCGCCGCCGCGGCTAACTAACGCCACACTCGACGGCGAGGCCGATGGCGTCGCCTTCGCCCGGGAGGCCGAGCATTTGGCGCTCTTCGGGAATGGCGAGGAGGGTCCGATGGTCGCCCTCGTCGCGGCCGCCGATTGCACAATTCGCGCGGCCGACGGGATCGCCGGCGAAGCATCGGACGCCGTCGCCTTCGATGGCCTACCCGTGCTGGCGAGCGCGCCGGCGGGAATGACGGAAGAGGCAATGCGTCGCCTGGGCGCGGTGGTCCGGGCGACGCAGATGGCCGGCGCGCTCGAGGGGTTGCTGGAGATCTCCGTCGGCTACGCCCAGGAACGGGTGGCCTTCGGCCGGCCGATCGGCAAATTCCAGGCGGTGCAACACCTCCTCGCCCGCCTGGCCGAGGAGACGGCGGCGGCCGTCGCGGCGGTGAGCTCGGCGGCGCTCGCGCTGGAGACCCTGCCCCTCGACGGCGAGGCCGTCTTCATCGAGGCGGCGACGGCCAAGATCCGCGCCGGCGAGGCGGCCCGCGAGGGCGCGATGATCGCCCATCAGGTGCACGGCGCCATCGGCTTCACCGCCGAATATCCGCTGCACCGTTTCGTCCAACGGCTGTGGAGTTGGCGCGACGACTTCGGCCAGGAAGCGCAATGGGCGCTGCGGCTCGGCCGCCGCGCCGCCGCCCACGGGTCGCGTGGCTTCTGGCCCGCCATCACCGCCGCCTGAGGGGACCGAGAGATGTCGTATTCGATCGAGTTCGATCCGATCCGCCTGCCGCCGGAGGCCGAATCGCTCAGGGGCGAGGTGCGTGATTTCCTGGACCGGGAACGCGACCAGGGCACGCTCGGCGCCGACGAGGGCTTCGATCGCGAGTTCTCCAAGCGCGTCGGCGCCAAGGGCTGGATCGGCATCACCTGGCCCAAGGAATACGGCGGACAGGACCGAAGCCACCTGGAGCGTTACGTGATCAACGAGGAATTCCTGGTCTCCGGCGCGCCCACCCGAGCCCACTTCACCGCCGACCGGCAAAGCGGCCTGGTGCTGATCAAATACGCCAACGAAGCGATCAAGCAGGACATCCTGCCCCGGATCACGGCCGGCGAAATGACCTTCTGTATCGGCATGAGCGAGCCGGATTCGGGCTCCGATCTGTTCGCCGCGAAGACCGCGGCGGTGCGCACCAACGAGGGCTGGCGGATCAACGGCCGCAAGCTCTGGACCTCGAACGCGCACCGCTCGGACTATATGATCGGGCTCTTCCGCACCTCGCCCGCGACACCCGAGAACCGGCGCCATGGCCTGACCCAGTTCCTGGTCGACCTGAGCTTGCCGGGCATCACCTTGCGCCCCGTCCTGCATCCGAACGGCAACCACGAATTCAACGAGGTCACCTTCGACGACCTGGTGATCCCGCACGATCACCTCCTCGGCGAGGTCGACATGGCCTGGAAGCAGGCGACCAGCGAGCTCGCCTACGAGCGCTCGGGCCCGGAGCGGTTTCTCGAGACCTTCTCCGTCCTGCTCGAGCTGATCGACGTGCTGGGAACGGACCCCGAGCCGCGCGCGGCGGAGGGGCTCGGCCGCCTCGTCGCTCAGCTCTTCACCATGCGGCGGATGTCGATCTCCGTCGCCGGCATGCTGCACGCCGGCAAGGAGCCGGTGCTGGAAGCCTCGATCGTCAAGGACCTGGGCACGGTCTGGGAGCAGAAGCTGCCCGACGTCTGCCGCGATCTCGCGGCCTTCGCTGAAGCCGACCCGCTGGCCTGGGTCCGCTTCCAGGAGGTGCTGATCCGCAACCAGATCATCGCGCCCAAGTTGACGATTCAAGGCGGCACGACGGAGATCCTGCGCGGCATCGTCGCCCGGGGCCTCGGCCTCCGCTGAGCGGCGGGGCCCGGGAATGGAGGCGACGGAGGAGGCGAGCCGGGCCGTGCCCGATCTCCGGCCGCTGTTCTGGCCCAAGAGCGTGGCGGTGATCGGCGCCTCGGAAAAGGCCGAGGGCCTGCGCAGCCGGATCATGGAGGTGATGCGGCTGCACGACTTCGCCGGCGCCATCTATCCGGTGAGCCGCGGCGAGGCCGAAGTCTTCGGCCTCCGCGCCTATCCAACCATCGCCGAGGTGCCGGGGCCGGTCGACCTGGCCATCATCATCATCCCCGCGCCGCACGTGCCCAAGACCCTGGCGGAATGCGGCGAAGCGGGCGTGCGCGCGGTACAGATCATCACCTCCGGCTTCGCGGAGGAAGTGGGCGGCGCCGGCGCGGACATGCAGCGTGAGATCCGCGCCATCGCACAAGCCCACGCCATGGTCGTCGTCGGGCCAAATTCGGAAGGCTTCGCCAACACCCGCTCGAAGCTCTGCCCCACCTTCTCGCCGGCGGTGGAGGTCGAGGACGGCGAAACACTGCTGCCACCGGAGGCGACGGACGGCCTGATCGGCGTCGTCGCCCAGAGCGGCGGCATCGGTTTTTCCTTCCTCGATCGCGCCCGGCCGAAGCGCCTGCCGGTCGGCTATGTGATCAGCACCGGCAACGAGGCCTGCCTCGAGACCTTCGACTTCGTCGAGTGGATGCTGGAGGAAGGCGACGTGAGGGCCTTCATCCTGTTCATCGAGAACGTCAAGGACGCGGCGAAGTTCGCCCGAGTCGCGGCGCGCGCGCTGGTCGAGGCGAAGCCGCTGATCGTGGTGAAGATCGGCCGGTCCGAGGCCGGCGTCCGCGCCGCGATGTCGCACACCGCCGCGCTGGCCGGCGCCATGGCCGGCTACCGCGCGATGTTTCGACGCTTTGGCATCATCGAGGTCAGTGACATCGAGGAGGCGGTCGACATCGCCGGTGCCTTCGTCCACTGGCGGGACCGCGAGGCGACGGGCGCGCGGGTCGGCATCTTCACCGGCTCGGGCGGTGCCGGCGGCTGGATGGCGGACGCGGCGAGCCTTGCCGGGCTCGAGGTGCCGGAGATCGACGCCGAGACCCGGGCGCGGATCGACGTCCACCTGCCGGCCTATGGCAGCTCGCGCAATCCGGTCGACGCCACGGCCCAGGCGGTGGGAAGGCTCGGCTATGGCGGGCTGTTGGAGATCCTGCTCGCCTCGCCCAGGCTCGACGGGGTGATCGCCATCGCCTCGGCGCGCCTGGCGAGGCGGCTCGAGAGCGATGCCGAGGCGTTGCGGGAATTGAAGGGGCAGACGAGGAAGCCGGTGGCCTTCTGGTCCTATACGCTGCCCGCCGCGCGCTCGATCGAGATACTCTCGAGGGCCGGATACCCGCTCTTCACCAACATAGGAAACCTGTGCCGGGCGATGGCCGAGTTCGTCGCCTATCGGCGCCACCGCGAGAGCTTCCTGGCCGAAGCGGACGACGCCCAGCCGATCCCGGAGGACGCGCGCCGGGCGGTGGCTCGGGCGCTGGCCGGGGAAGGCCGCGTGCTGGCGGAGCATCGGGCAAAGCGGCTGTTGGCGCGCTACGGCGTGCCGCTGCCCTTCGAGCGATTGGTGAATTCGGGCGAGGACGCCGTGGCGGCCTTCGCCGAGGCGGGCGGGCCGGTGGCGCTCAAGGTACAATCCCCGGATTTGCCACACAGAAGCGATGCCGGGCTGCTGCGGCTCGGGCTCGACGACGCCGAGGCGGTCCGGGCCGCTTTCGAGAGCCTGATGGCGCGCGCCGGAGAGGCCGCGCCGGAGGCCGTGATCGACGGCATCCTGGTACAGGCGATGGCGCCGGAGGGCGTCGAGATGATCGTCGGCGTCAGCCGGGACGAGACCTTCGGTCCCTTGGTCACCGTCGGCCTGGGCGGCATCTTCACCGAGATCCTCGCCGACGCGGCGAGCCTGCCGGTGCCGATCGGCCGGGCGGAGGCGAGGCGGATGATCGAGGGCCTGGCGGGCGCGGCCCTGCTCGGGGGCGCGCGCGGACGGCCGCCGGGCGACATCGACGCGCTCATCGACATCGTCGCCCGCGTGTCGCAATTCGCCGACGACCAGCGCGAGACGGTGGCCGAGATCGACCTCAATCCGGTGATCGTACACGAGAACGGCCTGACGGTCGTCGACGCCCTGATCGTCAAGACGGGTGGTTAGGGACGCGGGGGCGCTATAGTGGCGTCAACCGAAACGGGAGGACGCCATGGGCGGGCGAATCGTCGTGGTCAATCCGAACAGCACCCAGGCGGTGACCGACGGCATCGACGAGGCCGTGGCGCCGCTGCGGTTCGCCGAGGGCCCGGCGATCGACTGCCTGACCCTTGCCCAGGGTCCGCCTGGAATCGAGACCCAGCGCCACGTCGACTCGGTGGTCGCCCCACTGTGCGATTTGATCCGCCGCGAGGACAATACCGCCGACGCCTTCGTCGTCGCCTGCTTCTCCGATCCCGGACTGCACTCGGCCCGCGAGACCACGGCGAAGCCGGTGCTGGGGATTTCCGAATGCGCGATTGGCCAAGCGCTGGTGCTAGGCGATCGGTTCGCCATCATCGCCATCCTGCCGGCCTCCCTCGCCCGCCATCGCCGCTACATCCGCCAGTTGGGGCTAGCCGGGCGCTTCGCCGGCGAGCGGCCGATCGGCGTCGGCGTCACCGATCTGGAGGGCGAAGCGGTGGCCGGGCGGATGGCCGAGGTGGCCCGCGCCCTGGTCAGGCAAGATGGCGCCGACGTGGTGATCCTGGGCTGCGCCGGCATGGCCCGCTATCGCGCCCGCTTGGCTGACGAAACCGGCGTGCCGGTGATCGACCCGAGCCAGGCCGCCGTCGCCCAAGCGCTCGCCGCCGTCAGGTTCGGCCTCACCACGCCGTCGCCTGGCCGCGCCTGAGCCGCGCGCGATCCGCTCTCCCCGTCCCGATGCGAGAGGCCCCGATGTTGAGCAAACAGGAACTGATCGAGCTGATCGAGAAGCGTTATTTCAACGTGATGGACCAGAAGCGGCTGGACGATACGTTGGCATGCATCGCGCCCGATTGCGTCTGGAACATCTACCCGGCCGGAATCAGCCTCGAGGGGCGCGACGGCGAGATCCGCGCCGCTTTCGCCGACGTCTTCCAGCGCTATCCCACCATGTGGCACGGCAACTTCGAGTGGACCGTGGACGAGGCGGCGCAGCGCGTCGCCGCTGTCTTCGACGTCCGCCTGGTCGACGACGAGGGGCGCGAGACGTCCATGAGCAACGCCAAGATGTTCCGCGTCGAGGACGGCCGCTTCACCCGCCTCGACCTCTATTTCTCCACCGCCGATTCGATTCTCTCGGAGCCGGCGTGACGGCGCGCAGCGGGCCGAGGACGCGGTGGCAGGCGGGCGAAAACCTCACCAACGGCGCGCCGTGAGGATCGCTTCGTCGCCTCGCTGGTAGCGGAACTCGATCTCCAGAGAACCGTCCTCGCCGAGTTCGGCCGAGCCGTTTCCCCGGACCTCGTCCATTTCGTCGAAGCCTTCCCAGGTGAAATTGACGATGGTCGGCGAATATTCGCAGTCGAGCCCGGCCTGCAAGGCGCCGAAGGCGATCTCGCCATGGCCGTCGTCGCGGATGGTGATGGAGGCGGGCTGCACGAGATCGAGATGATCCGTCGCCCAGACGTCGGATTCGACGATACGCCAGCGGCCGATCAGTTCACAATCGAGCGTCATGACGGCACCTTCCGGAATTCGACTCCAGCGATCAGGGTATCATCGCCACGGACCGGTGGACCAGCGCGAGACACCAATCAGGCAAAACGCGCCATCACTTCCTCGCCGAAGCGCCGCATCGACGCCGTGTTTCGCGCGTGGCTCATGGCGCCGAAGCCGGTCTGGCATAGTAGATGACGGACGCCGACGTCGCGCAACGCCTCCACCTCGCCCCGCACCGTCTCGGGCGCGCCGAAGATCGAGCCGGTTTCCAGCGCGAAGGGGATCGCCACCTCGTCGCCCACCGCCGGATCGCTCCAGGCGTTCAGCATCGCCGGATCGATCTCGAAGTCGGCCGGGTTGTAAGCCTGGCGAACGTGCATCATATGCGCGCGGGTGGCCCTGAGCAGCTCGGCCAGCTCGTCCTCCGCCTGGGCGTCGGAATCGGCGATATAGACGTTGCGCCAGACCGCGTTTTGCGCCCGCAGCCGGGCGCGCGCCGCCGCGTCGTGGCCGCCCGCCTCCAGCCCCGCCTCGTATTGCGCCCAGCGCTTGGCGATGTGTTCCAGCGGCAGCCGCGCGGTCAGAATCGGCACGCCGAGCCGGCCGCACGCCTCGAACGAGGCCGGCGAGATTACGCTCCGCCACAACGGCGGTCCCGGTTGCTGCCAGGGCCGGGGGCGAAGCTCGGGCAGGCTCAGGCGGTAATAATTGCCCTCGAAGCTGAACGGCCGCTCGACCCAGATGCGGCCGAGGATCTCCAGCGCCTCCTCCATCCGGGCGCGGGAATCGGCGCTGCGCAAGCCGTAGCCGACGAATTCATACTCGTTGTAGATCGTGCCCTTGCCGACGCCGACGTCGATCCGCCCCTTGGACAGATTGTCCAAGAGCGAGAGCTGCACCGCCAGGCGGACCGGATGGTGGAAGGGCATCTGCACCACGGCGAAACCGATGCGGATCCGCTCCGTCCGCATCGCCAGCGCCGAGGCGAACAGCACGGCGTCGTTGTAAACGCTCTCGCCGGTGAAGTAGTGCTCGGTCAGCCAGACGTCGGCGAAGCCGAGCCGTTCGGCGAGCTGGACCTGCTCGATCTGCTGCTCGATGCGGATCGCGTCCTCCTCGGGCGAGGGCGAAAGCGCGAGGGTGAGCCAACCGAACCGCATATCCCTCTCCATGTCGTGGGCGCCGGCGGATCCTAGGCGAGACGGGCCGGCGCCGCCAGGGGACGGTGGCCTCCACCGCTTCAGCCATAACCTCGCCTCGATCCTCGCGACGCTCGGCCGCGGCGGTTTCGTCTTGCGTTACGGCCGCTCGATGCCCCTCGCCGGGGCCCGAGGCGGGCTGCCTCGCGAGCATTGGCCTTCGGCGCGGAAAGGTTATATAGAGCGGGAAATGCCGGGCGTCGTGCCCGCCCTTCGCCGAACCACGGGAGAGACGCGATGGCCCGTCCGCTGATGCCGAAGGCGACCGCCGTCTGGCTGGTCGACAACTCCAGCCTCACCTTCGAGCAGATCGCCGAATTTTGCGCCCTGCATCCGCTGGAGATCCAGGGCATCGCCGACGGCGAGGTGGCCGTGGGGATCAAGGGCCTGGACCCGATCGCCAACGGCCAGCTCACCCACGAGGAGATCGAGCGCTGCGCCGCCGAGCCGATGGCGAGGCTGGCCATGGCGCGGGTCACCGTCGAAGTGCCCGAGCGCAAGACCAAGGGACAGCGCTACACGCCCGTCTCCAAGCGCCAGGACCGGCCCAACGCCATCGCCTGGCTGGTCCGCTATCAGACCGAGCTGATGGACCCGCAGATCGCCAAGCTGGTCGGCACCACCAAGCCGACGATCCAGGCGATCCGCGAACGCAGCCATTGGAACATGGCCAACATCAAGCCGCAGGACCCCGTGACCCTCGGCCTGTGTAGCCAGATCGAGCTGGACGAGGCGGTGCGCACCGGCCAGGAGCGGCTGTCGCGCCAGCACGACAAGGAGACGCGGGCCGACGACAAGGCCAAGGCCGACCAGTTCGCCGCCGCCGAGGCCGCCGGCATGCCCTCCACCGCGCCGCTGCCGGAACCCGAGCCCGCCCCCGCGCCCATCCCCGAGCCGGTGCGCCCGCCCGAGAAGGCGCCGGTGGCCGCGACGGTGTTCGGCAGCGATCCGGCGCCCGAAGCGGAGCCGAGCGAACCCGAGCCGACCCTCGAAAGCGTCTTCAAGCGGGACTGACCGGGCCGGGCGAGCGGGCGCCCCGGCACGGCGAGCGCGGACGGCCAGGGGCGTGACGAGAGCATTTCGAGCTTGCTCGAACCGCCCGGCGGTTCGCAACCCCCTCGCCCGCCCCGAGGCGTCGCGCGAGGTTCGCTCGTGAGCCCGGCCCCGCTGCTCGACAACGCCTCGGCGCGCCGCCTGCTGCTGGCCGGAAGCGGGCTCGCCCGGCCGCCGCGCCGCGCGCTCGACGATGACGCCCTGCTGGCGCTGATCGAGGCCATGGGCTTCGTCCAGGTCGACAGCATCGCGACCGTCGCCAGGGCCCATCACATTATCCTGCTCGCCCGCAACCAGAGCTATCGCGCAACCGCGCTGGCCCATCTGCTGGAGGGGAACGGCGCGCTGTTCGAGAACTGGACCCACGACGCGGCGATCCTGCCGAGCCGGCTCTACCCCTATTGGCGCCACCACTTCCGCCGCGAACGCGAGCGCCTCGCCCGGCGCTGGCGGGGCTATGGGCGGACCGGCTTCGAAGCCCATCTGGAGGCGGTCCGCGAGCGCATCGCCCGGGCGGGCCCGCTGCTGGCGCGTGACTTCGGAACCCGAGGCGCCAAGCGAACCGGCGGCTGGTGGAACTGGCACGACGAGAAGGCGGCGCTGGAGTTCCTCTGGCGCACCGGCGGCCTGGCGATCGCCGGGCGGCGCAACTTCCAGAAGCTCTACGACCTGCCGGCCCGGGTGATCCCGGCGGCGCATTTGGCGGCGCGGGTGGACGAGGGCGAATTCCTCGAGTGGGCCTGCGAAAGCGCGCTTCTCCGTTTGCGCTTCGCCAGCCCGGCGGAAATCGTTGGCTTCTGGGGCCTCTTGCGCAAGCCCGAGGTCGAGGCCTGGCGCGGGCGCCAGCGCCATCTGGTCGAGGTTCGCGTCCAGCCGGCCGACGACGGCACGCCCAGGATCGCCTGGATGAGGGCGGATGAGTTCGATCGGCTAGCCGCCACGCCCGAACCGCCGGCCCGCCTCCGGGTCCTCAGTCCCTTCGATCCGTTGCTCCGCGATCGGGCCCGGCTCAGGCGGATCTTCGGCTTCGAGTATCGCATCGAGGTCTTCGTGCCCAGGGCGAAGCGGCAATACGGCTATTACGTCTTCCCGCTGCTGGAGGGGACACGGCTGGTCGGACGGATCGATATGAGCCACGACCGGAGGGGTCGCGGCAGCCTCGACGTCACCGGCCTCTGGTGGGAGCCGGGGGTGCGCCCCGGCCGGGGTCGCCGGGCCGCGCTGGCGGCGGAACTGGAGCGGATCCGCAAGTTCGTCGGCGCCGGCCACGTCGCCATGAAAGCCGGCTGAGCCGGCCAGCCCGCGCGCCGGCGCCACCCTGGAGCCGACGGGACGCGACGGCCTCGAAGCCCGCCTCCTCGCCGAGGCGGCCGGCGTCGTCGGTCCGGACGGGCGAGGCGGTGCCGCCGGCGTCTCCCGCGCCAGCACGTGACCGCCGGCCGGCGCCGCATCCTGTCGCTTCGTCGAGGTCGACAAAGCGCGGCGACTTGGTCATTTCGACTCGACCTCGAGCGTGGCGACCATGCTCGGGTGATACTTGCAGTAGTAGTACCCGCTCATGTCCGCCGTGGCGACGGTTTGCCATTCGGCCTTCGCGGCGATCTTGCCCGAGGTCCGACTCCCGTCCTTGGCGGCGGCGGTGTGGGGGACGATATCCATGTTCCGCCACAGCACGACGTCACCGGGGCGAACGCGGGGGCTTTCGGTAACGAATTTGAAACCGCGGATCTCGATTGTGACGACACGGGCGCCATCCGCCCGGCTCGCCGTCGCCCAAGGCAAGGCGGTGGTGGCGACGAGCGCCGCCACCAACACCAACCTCGCGCGCAGGGTCGTGGCGATCACGAACCTTGCCCTTCGAGGCTCGCCACCATCTTCTCGGCATGCGCCTCGTGCGCCTTGAAGATGACCAAGGCTTGCTCGAACAGCGCCTTCACTTCCGCGTTCTCGATATTTGGAATGAAGCTGCCCGCGACGAGGCCGTTGACCGCCTTGTGGTAGGCGAGCTCGTTCTGGGCGTAACGGCGGTCGAAGGCGGCGCCGTGCAGATGGCTCATCTCCGCCACTAACTGGTCGGCCTGGCGATTGAGCTGCTGGCTCAAGAAGTTGTCCTTGGGATCGACGCCGAGCTTCGCGAGCAGGGCGAGCGCCAGGTCGTTCACCACGCCGTGGTCGCGGATCATGGTCTCGGCGAAGGCGTGCACGGCCGGGCTCTTGGAAATCGCCAGCGCCAGATGGGCATAACGGATGTCGATCAAATCGGCCGTATAGGCGACGTGGGCGATCTCCAGATCGTCGAGATCGGCGGGGGAGGCCGCTTGAGCCGCGATGGACCAGCTCGAGAGTAGGGCCAGAACCGCGATCGTCAGTTTCTTCAACATGGATTCAATCTCCTAGGGTTGGGGTGCGGGAAGCGTCCCGCGAGTGGGGGGGGCGCCGCTTCGGCGCGACGCCCGTTTGGTCCGGGCGCGCTCGGCTCGACGCGTCCGGGACTTTGCTGGCGATCCGCCGCCAATTCCGATCGGATTTCTTTACGTAGCCGGGGATGTCACGTTCCCAGGTCCGTTGGACCTCCGGGGTCAAATTCAGATAGAGCTTGCAACCGTCGGGCGTGGTCGAGAACGGGAGGTCATTCATCGGAAGCGCTCGCCGGTTTGATCATATTGGCATCAACAATTAAGAGCCGATCCTCCGCCATCGCCGATCATGTACGGTCGGCTCAGGCGGGATCTCCCATTGAGTCGGACCCGATTTCCTTGGACACAGAATTGGCTTAATCGAAGTGTCCAAGGAGGACCGGAACATGACCGACAATTTTGAGAACAAAGTTGCTGTTGATGGGCCTGTGGTAAACGAGGGCGAGCTTGGCTCGTCCACGTTTTCCCCGGGCCAGGTTTCGCCGGCAGGCCCGCTGGGACTTGGCCAGCGGTGGACGGTGACGCGCAAGCGTGAGGTTGCCCTGCGGCTTTTGCGTGGCGAGCCGGTGGAACTTTTGTCGCGGCAGTTGGGCGTGGAGATTTTCCGGCTCGAGCAGTGGCGTGAGAAGGCGATCGCCGGGATCGATGCCTCGCTCAAGGAACGCAAGGGCGATCCGGTAAAGGCAGAACTGGACATCGCCATGAAGCGGATCGGGGAGTTGATCATGCAGGTGGAACTGCTGGAGGCCAAGACGGAGACGTCCGGCCCTTTGGGGCGGCGGAGGTCGCGGCGATGAGTGCCGCCACCTCTCCCGGCACGGGTTTGGCCTACGGCCTCCAGCGGGTCTGTGCGGCCTGGGGTTTTGCCCGTTCCTCGTTCTACGCCATGAAATCCCGGCAGCAGGCCACCGCTGAGCGCCCACCAGCAAAGCGCCGGGGACCGAAGCCCTCGATCTCGGACGAGGCTCTGCTGGTGGCCATCGAGGCCGACCTGGAGGCATCCCCCTGGGAGGGCGAGGGACACCGCAAGGTCTGGGCTCGGCTTCGGGTCTGTCGTGGCATCCGTGTTTCCCGCAAGCGGGTGCTCCGGGTGATGCGCGAGAACAACCTGCTCTCGCCCCATCGCTGCCGCCGCCGTGGCGGAAATCCCCATGTCGGTGAGATCATCACCCATGCCCCCAACCTCATGTGGGGCACGGACGGCGTTCGGGTGTTCACGGTGGACGACGGCTGGGGCTGGATATTCACCGCCATCGAGCATTGGAACGCCGAGTGCGTCGGCTGGCATGTGTGCAAGCGAGGCGACCGCTTCGCCGCCCTTCAGCCGATCTCCATGGGGCTTGCGAGGCTGTATGCCTCGACCTCCGCCGGTGCGGCGCGGGGGCTGGCCTTGCGGATGGATCACGGCTCCCAGTATCTGTCGGACCACTTCACCAACCAGATCAAGTTCTGGGGCATCCAGCCGTCCTACGCCTTCGTCGAACAGCCCCAGACCAACGGCGTCGCCGAGAGGTTCAATCGCACGCTCAAGGAACAGATCATCCATGGCCGCATCTACCGCAACATCGCGGAGCTGCGGAACGCCGTCCGCGGGTTCGTCGAACAGTACAATGCCCAGTGGATCGTGGAGAAGAACGGCTACCTGAGCCCCGCTCAAGCTCGTCAGGCGTGGCACACCGCGATGTCACTCAGGCCCGCCGCATGAGACAAACTTGTGTCCAAGGAACCGGGTGCGATACAGCGGGATCTCCCATGAGCGAGGGCATGGGCTGCCAAGCTTCGCCAGCGGCGATCACACAGCTTCGCCCATTGGGATCGGAGGCGAGCACGGTCCACGTTCCAGCTTCGCTGACGAAGACTTCGAACATGGCTTGCCCGTTCGGCGTCAGCCCGCGCCCGATGACCTTTTCTTCGAACTTCTCCTCGAGCTGAAGTGCGGCCTCTTCGCGCGGGACACAGAACTCCCGGACGCCCGTGGGTATGGTCTGCGCGGATGCGGGCGCAATCGCCAAGACGAAATTGACGAGCAAGCAAAGCACGCCGACGAGAATAAACGGGACGAGGTGATATTCATTGTCACATTGGGTTCCGGTGCCGCGCGTTCGTAGGTTCGACGACTTGGTGTCGTGGATAGCCATGATTCTCCCCTCCCATGGTCACGGTCGGCGGTCCCCGGCGAAGAGACGACCGTCAAGGCGAATGGGTGCCCGCGATCGGCGGGACATGATCGCGTGCGATTTCGGCGTGCGCGGCTGCGGGCGATAGCGCCATTACGAGGTCGCCAAGCAGCAAGAGGGCGGCGACCAGAAGGACCAAAACGACGTAATATTCATTGTCCCATCGCATTGCGACAGCGCGCATTCGAATGCTTGAAACTTTATTGTCGTAAATATCCATGACTGCCCCTCCGCACAGTACACGACTCGTTCATGTTGGCTTTGGCCTGGGCACCTGGACTGGTGGTTTTCCGGGGACGAGGAAACGAATCAGCTCAATGGCTTGACGCCTGTCGATAGGATTGACGAGCTGTCGCCTTATCCACTCGAAACCGTATCGGAAGATGGATTTTGCCATCCTTTTGTGGGTTTTGAGGCGGATCGGCTCGGCCTCGTGGAGCCAATCGCCGACTTTGTGCGCCCAGCAGAAGGTGATGGAAAGGACGGCGGTGAGCTTGGAGATGCGCTCCGGGTCGGTCATGTGGGTGTCTTCGAGGTTGAAGCCACGGGTTTTCAAGGCGGCGAAGAGGGTCTCGCTTTGCCAGCGCTGGGCGTAGATGGCCAAGGCCTCCTCGGGCGCGTCGTTGGTCACGACGATCAACATTTCGCCGGTCTTGAGATGGAGCGCGGCGACGAAGACGGGCCTGGCCTTGGGTTTTCTGGCCTCCGAGAGGCGCCTGGCGTTGGAGAGGATGCGGCTTTCCCCGGGTTTGAGGTCGCGAAACAGCTCCCTCGCCTTGACCATGCGACCACGCGTGTTGGCGATCTTGATGTTGGATCGGATGCGGATGTGAAAGGGGATGGCCTTTTCCTGCAACCATGCCAGCCAGGCGTCGCCGATGAATTCCCGGTCGGCCAGGAGGCTGGCGATCTTGTCGACCCCGAAGAGCCGGAGGACGTGTTCGAGGATCGCGATCCGCTCCTTGGTATTGGAATTGCCCGCCTTGTCGAGCACCCGCCAGCACACGGGAATGGCGATGGCGCGGTTGACGATGCCGATCATCAAGATGTTGACGTCGCGGCGACCCAGCCGCCAGTTGGTCCGGTCCATGGTCAGCCGCCACGGCCCCGCCTGGAGCCCCATCATCGCGACCAGGAACTCGGCGAGGCGATCGTAATCGAAATCGACTTGCTCGAAAAACCGTTGCAGGCGCCGATAGTTGGAGCTGGATCGCGCGCGCCCCGGAAAGTGGCAGGCCAAGTGAGAGAGGTTCACCGTCCGGGCGACGAACACGCCGAAGACCAAGACGCAAAGGCTCTCCAGACGGCTCTTGCGAAAGGCGAAGCCGCATCGTAGCGTCTCACGCAGGGCGTTGATCGGGTTGTCTCGCATGATTTCCCTCTTGACTCGTCGTGGAGTGAATCGGGAATCCTACAACCTTTTCAACGTCCTACGTAAATGCCGTCGTGTACCATGGCCCCTCCGATAAATTGCGCCCGCCGGTCCTCGGCGAGGGCCCAATCGACGCCGTGCGTTGAAGGTGACGCGGGTTGGTCCGGAGTTTAAGTTTCTCGCCGTTAACAGCCGGCGCCACGAGGTTCGATCTTGAGCCACTCGGTTAGAAACTACGTATTGTTATCAATATGTTACGGTTTGTAACCGTTACTTTTGCCAAGTCGGCTGGGATGACCCTCGGCTTGCTCCATCGTCCTGCGCCAAGTGGCGCTAGCGCGATCGGCGGGTGGGCGACAAAGGCCCTGAAGGTTGACAATCAGGTTCCGGGCGTCTCTCGATCGTGAGACCATGGAGAGGCGGCTCGATCCAATCACCGACCTGGAACATGGACCTGGACCGCAACCTCCGTGGCCATGCGACGACGCCAATGAACCAGCGGAACCGGGACCGTCTCGACGACCAAGAGACCGCTCGAATGCCGTCGCCGGCGGCGGTGAGGACGCAGTTGCAGGTGATCCTGTCGAGCGCGACGTTCGCGCAGTCGCGCCGGCAACAGGCATTCCTTCGATTCGTCGTCGAGGAGACCCTGGCCGGCCGGGCCGATGGCCTGAAGGAGTACTCCATCGCCCTGGACGTGTTCGATCGCGACGACTCCTTTGATCCCCAGACCAACTCGATCGTGCGCGTCGAGGCGAGCCGCTTGCGGGGCAAGCTTCGGAAATACTACGCGACGACCGGTCGCGACGACCCCGTGGAGATCGCAATTCCCACCGGGACCTATGTACCGACGTTCGCCCCAACCGGTCGAGACGAAAGGCCCAGGAGCCCGGAGAACGACGCGGACATCACCCCGGGGCCGAAGGCATCGGCGTCGCCGGCCCGGTGGATCGCGCTGGCGGCCTTCGTGGCCGTCGCCGTCGCCGGGGCCTTCCTCGTTCCCGAATTCCTGAGCGGTGAACCCGAGACACGGGCACCGGCCGCTCGGGAAGACGGCAGGTATTCGATTGCCGTTCTTCCGTTGCGCAATCTATCGAACGAAGAGGGTCAGGAGTTCCTGAGCGACGGCCTGACCGATGCGCTGATCACCAGCCTGGCGCAACGCAAGGAGCTCCATGTGATCTCGTTGACGTCGGTGATGGCGTACAAGAACCTGAACCGACCGATCGCCGAAATCGCGCGCGAACTGAAGGTCGACCACATCGTGGAGGGATCGGTGTTGCGAAGTAGAAATCGCGTGCGGATAACCGCGCAGTTGATCGAGGCCGCGACCGATCGTCACCTCTGGGCGGAAAGCTACGAGCGGGATTTGTCGGACGTGATCACGATGCAAGGGGAGGTTTCCCGCCGCATCGTCGCCTCGCTCTCGGGAAAGGTCACCGGATTATCGACCGACGCGTCCGATGAGACGAAGTCCGTCGCGCCAGAGGCTCAAGAAGCCTATCTGAAGGGCCTGTACTTTCGGAACCAGATGACCGAGCAGGGCTTCGAGAAGGGCATCGCCTATTTCAAGATGGCGATCGAGCGCGAACCCGAATTCGCCCGAGCCTATTCCGGCTTGGCTACCTGCTTTTGTCTGCTGGGCGGCCATGGCTTCGAAATCGTCGAGCCCGGCGAGAGCATGCCGGTGGCGAGAAACGCCGTGCTGGAAGCGATGCGGCTCGACCAAAGGCTGGCCGAGCCGCATGCCTTTATGGGCGTCATCCGCCTCAAGTTCGACTGGGACTGGCCGGGCGCCGAGGCGTCGTTCAAGCGCTCGATCGAGCTCAATCCGAACTACCCGCTGGCGCGGATCTTCTACAGTTTCTATCTCGAAGCCATGGGCCGGCCCGAGGCGGCGATTCGCGAGGCGGAGGTGGCGCGTTCCCTCGACCCGCTGTCGCTGCAAGCGAACACCAATCTCGGTTGGCAATATCTGCGGGCCGGACGGCGGGAGGACGCGCGCCGGCAATTCGAGGCCACGCGCGAGCTGGCACCGAATTTCTGGGGCGTCCATTGGGGGCTGGGGCACTACCATCGCCGAAAGGGCGCCTTCGCCGAGGCCATCGAGTCGTTCCAAGGCGCGATCGATTTGGGCGGCGGGCATGCGTTGCCCATCGCCGACCTCGGCTACGTCTACGCGATCGCCGGCAAGCGGGCCGAAGCGCTCGACGTTCTGGCGGAACTGGAGGCGATGGCCGAGAAGGGCTACGTCTCACCCTACACCATGGCGACGATTCACGTCGGCTTGGGCGAGTTCGACGCGGCTTTCACCCGCTTGGAGGAGGCCTATCGGAAGCGTTCGCGCTCGCTGGTCTGGCTCAACGTCGCCGAAGAATACGACGGCCTGCGCTCGGATCCGAGGTTCCAGGCGCTGTTGAAACGAATTGGCTTGCCGCGATAGCCGTCGGCGCGGCTCCACATTTTCATTTGTTTGTTGAATTGCAAGAATAAGCTCAGAAGCTTGCAAACTCGCGCCCCGGCGCTCTGGCACGGCCGAATCAATCTGGGAAAAAACACACCCTGATGAAACCGAGGGATTTTTTACCGGTCAGCTCAATACGGCTGGTCGCCCCGGATCAGAATTCGGTAGAGCATCCGATGCTGGCCGCGGTCGTAGTCGAAGCCGGCCTTGTGCATCGCCGAGCGGTTGTCGATCAGCAACATGTCGCCGAGGCGATATTCGTGGGTGTAGACGAACTCTGGCCGGATCGCCGTTTCCAGAAGCTCGCCGAAGAGCTCGCCCGTCGCCTGAAATTCGCCGGCGGTGAACCGTTGATCGCGGATCACCCGGGCCACATGGTCGACCAGCGCGTCGTGGCGAGCCCCACGGATCTCCGCGTCGATCGGCCCGCGCAGGTCCAGGCCCCCCACCTCGGCGCCGATGTGCCGCTTGATCTCGGCGATCTTCATCGGCTGTTTTTCGCCGAGCCCGTTCGGGCCTCCCAATTCCGGCTGGCGGCGGGGCCTCGCCCCGCGCAGCGATGAAATGTTACCACCACCTCCGAATATGATCCGCGCCCGCCCGAGGTGGCGCGCGACGCAGGGGGAGGAGCCGAGTGGATCCGTTGTTTGATTTTTCCGCCAAGGTGGTGCTGATCACCGGCGGGAGCCGGGGCCTGGGCAAGGCGATGGCGCGCGCCTTCGCCGAACGGGGGGCCAATCTCGTCATCGCCAGCCGTAATTTGGAGGCTTGCGAAAAGCTCGCCGCCGAGCTCGAGACGCTCGGCGTCGAGGCGATGGGCTACCGCTGCCATGTCGGCCACTGGGCGGAGCTCGACGGCCTGGTCGAGGCGGCCTACGACCGTTTTGGGCGCCTCGACGTGCTGATCAACAACGCCGGCCTCTCGCCGCTCTACCCGAGCCTGGTCGAGGTCTCGGAAGAGCTCTTCGACAAGGTGGTGGCGCTCAACCTCAAGGCGCCGTTCCGGCTCTCGGCGCTGGTGGCCACGCGCATGGCCGAGGGCGCGGGCGGCGCCATCATCAACATCTCCAGCACCGCCTCGCTCCGCCCGACGCCCGAGGCCGAGCCTTACGGCGCGGCCAAGGCCGGCCTCAACGCGCTGACCCGCTCGCTCGCCTGGGAATACGGACCCGGGGTCCGGGTCAACTGCATCGTCGCCGGCCCGTTCCTGACCGACATCTCCAAGGCCTGGGACATGGAAGCCTTCGAGCGCCGTGCCCAAAGCACGATGGCGATTCCCAGGGGCGGCGCGCCGGAGGAGATCGTCGCCGCCGCGCTCTATCTCGCCGGTCCCGGCGCCGCCTTCACCACCGGCAGCACAATCCGCGTCGACGGCGGCACGCCCTGAGCTGTCTGAATCGGCGAAGTTCTTCCCTCCGATGGCCCGGATAGGGTATATCGGGGAGGGGCGCGCCCGCGGCGCGTCGCGCAACGACGAAGGAGGAGGACGAGATGAGCATGCAGGCGGCACAGACTGACGATTCCCTCGAAGGCGGGCGCACGGGCGGCGTCGTCGTCGCGAAGAAGTCCAAGCCGAAGATGGTGGCGGGCCGGCGCGACTTCATGACCTATCGCGAGCTCGGCGTCACCGAGGCGAGCAACGGCAAGATCCGGGCCCAGGTCACCGCCTCCTCGCAAGGCCTCTCAGAGCCGACCGGCTGGCACTTCCATATCTGCGAGGGCCAGTTCGTCTACCTGCTGAGCGGCTGGGTCGAGCTCGAGTTCGAGGACGGCAAGGTGACCGTCGAGGCGGGCGATTCGATTTACATCCCCGGCGGCACGCCGCACAACGAGACCCGCACGTCGGATAGTTTCGAAGTTGTCGAGATCTCGGTTCCGGCCGACATGGGCACCGAGGTCTGCGCGCCGCCGGCCGGGCGCGCATAGGCCGGCGCTGGCGCCGAGGGCGCCGGGCGCGGCGTTCGGGGCCGGGGTTTATTACGTGCGCGTCACTGGCGCCTGGGGTCAGGCGTCATGGTCTTTTGCCCGTAGGCCCCGAAGACATAGTCGCCTTCCCAACGGCGGACGGAGTGGACCGGCGTGACGATCGAGCGGTAAAACACCTCACCGCCGTCTCGATGCGAATAGCGACCATTGCAATACATGGGCCGGCCTTCTCTGAGGGCGCGTTCGCAGCTCCGAGAGATCCGGGGCTCGATCTGTTCCGGCAGCACGGCACCGAGGGTGAGGCCGATCGGATCGACGACGAGGGAGGCTGCCATGCTTCCTTCGCATAGAATGAAGACGGAATGGCTGACATGAGAGTCGATTCGCAACAGAAAACAGTTTTCCCGGATCCCGTGGTGTCGGCTGAGAGCCAAATCGGCGAGCGTGGGTGGACTCGATCCGTCCCCGCGGATCCGTTGCCAATGGGCTAGAATCCGATCGGCAATGCGACGCCCGCCGCCCGGGGATGACGCGTTCGAGGCGCCTCTGACCAAAGGCGGGCCGAGCGGATCGATCATGTCGTTTCCCTCGCCTTGAAATCCGGGTGCCGTTCGCGTCGGCACCTCGACTTGTTATGGTTAACGACATGGGCGGGATTGTTCTTCCTGGGTATGACGACCATCACAAGCGGCGCTGCCCGACGGTAAAAAATGGGCGACCGCTTCGAAGCCATTCCGAACCCCGGGGTCGCGACCATGGCGGCCATGACGGCAGCGACAGTCTTGGCCAGGGAAGAGCCTCGAGAACCCGAGGAGGCGACGGAGGTCGCCGCCGAGGGCACGCATCACGGCATCGGCCCGCTCACCCGGGCGGCCCTTCGGACGGGTGTGCCCTATCTTCTCGATAAACGGATGCTGCTCTAGTGTCCTGATCGATAAATTGATATGATTATGTCTCTATTTGTTTTCAGGAGGCGCGATTGATGGCGAGAGTGGCGGTGACGATCTCTTTGAGCGATGACGAGCGCGCCGAATTGGAGGCGCTGTCTCGTCGTCGCAAGACGTCGCAGGGGCTTGCGCGGCGGGCTCGGATCGTCTTGGCGGCGGCGGAAGGGTTGGAGAACAAGGAGATCGCCGTTCGTCTCGAGGCGAGCGCGGACACCGTGGGCAAGTGGCGTCGCCGCTATGCGGCGGAGGGCCTCGACGGTCTGTACGACGAACCCCGCCCCGGCGCGCCGCGTCAAATCGGCGATGACGCCATCGCGGAAGCGGTCCGGCTGACGCTGGAAGAGACGCCGCCGGACGCGACCCATTGGAGCCTTCGCTCGATGGCGCGGGCGAGCGGCCACGCGCCCTCGACCATTCATCGCATTTGGCGGGCCTTCGGCTTGCAGCCGCATCGCTCGGAGACCTTCAAGCTGTCGAGCGATCCCTTCTTCGTGGAGAAGGTCCGCGACATCGTCGGTCTGTATTTGGCGCCGCCGGATCGTGCCCTGGTTCTCTGTGTCGACGAAAAGAGCCAGATCCAGGCCCTGGACCGTTCCCAGCCCCTCTTGCCGATGCGCCCCGGGCAGGCGGAGCGGCGCAGCCACGACTACAAGCGCCACGGCACGACCTCTCTCTTCGCGGCCCTCGACATCGCCACGGGAGAGGTCATCGGCAAATGTTTCCCGCGCCATCGGGCCCGAGAGTTCCGCAAATTCCTCGACCTCGTCGAGGCGAACGTCCCTGGTGATCTCGACATCCACATCGTCATGGACAACTACGGGACCCACAAGACCAAGGCGATCCGCGACTGGTTCGCCAAACGGCCGCGCTGGCAGGCCCATTTCACACCCACCAGCGCCTCCTGGCTGAACCAGGTCGAGCGCTGGTTCGGGCTGCTGACCGACAAGCAGATCAGGCGCGGCGTCCATCGCTCCACCAAGGAGCTGGAGCGCACCATCCTCGACTACATCGACACGACAAACCAGAACCCCAAACTCTTCAAATGGACCAAATCCGCCGATGACATCCTCGGCGCCATCCAGCGCTTCTGCCTCCGAACAATCGAAATCGCTGAACAGCAGGCGAAAATCATGCGAACTTCGGAATCGGGACACTAGGCGGCGGCTTCCATTGTCCGTGGTTCTCTCAGGACATAGCCGCGGCCCCACAGCGTATCGATGTAACTTGCGCCGTCGGCTGCGGCGCCGAGTTTCTTGCGCAGCTTGCAGATGAACACGTCGATGATCTTGCTCTCCGGTTCGTCCCTGCCGCCATAGAGGTGAGCGAGGAACATCGCCTTGCTCACCGCCATGCCCTTGCGCGTCGCCAGGAGTTCCAGAATCTCGTATTCCTTGACCGTGAGGTGGATCTCTCGATTCGCCGCCTTCACCAGCTTGGCGTCGAGATCGATCGAGAGCGCGCCGACCCGAACGATCGACGAAGGACGCCGCATCGCGCGCCGCAAGACGGCGCCGATGCGCGCAACGAGTTCGCGTCGATCGAACGGCTTGGTCAAATAGTCGTCGGCGCCCTGGCGCAGGCCCGTCGCCTTGATGCCCGGTTCGGACAGTCCGGAGAGAATGAGCACCGGAGTTTCGATCTTGGCGCGGCGCAATCTCTTCAGCACTTCATGGCCGTCGAGGTCGGGCAGGCCCAGATCGAGAATGATGATGTCGAATGCATGCCGCGTGACGAGTTCGACGGCTCGCTGGCCCAGCTCCGTCGTCTGGACCTCGTAGCTCTCGCACTCGAGCATCAGCTCGATAGCCTTGGCGGTGGTCGCGTCGTCTTCGATCAGGAGTCCCCGCATCTTTCCCCGTCCTCTCCGTCGTGTTGGCGAGCCGCCCGCGATGAATCGAAAGCCCCCGTGGCTGCGTCATTCATCAGTCTGAGTTTTTAATTTGGCTCAATTCGTGAATTGTATGCATTAGTGATAGAGTGCCTGCAACGTCAGGAGGTTGGGTTATGGACGGCAAGGGTTTCCAGGTGTGGCTTTCGGCGGCGCGCGGGCTGACGCGCGCGCAGCGGCGCGAGGCGCTCGCGGTGCTGTCGGGCCGGAGCGAGGGCGAGGCATCGAAGGCCGCGATCGAGCTTGGTGTGGACGTGGCCCGGCGCTGTCCGCACTGCGCGAGCGAAGGGGCGGTTTCGCGCGGTATGGCGCGGGGTCTGCGGCGCTACCAGTGCAAGGGCTGCGGCAGGACCTTCAACGCGCTGAGCGGTACGCCGCTGTCGGGCTTGCACCACAAGGAACGCTGGCTGTCGTTCGGGGCGTCGCTGGCGAAGGGGGAGATGGTGAAGGCCTCGGCGGCGCGCTGCGACGTGGCGGTGAGCACGGCGTTCCGCTGGCGTCACCGGTTTCTGGCGGCGGCGCGGAGCGATTCGGAGGTGCTCAAGGGGATCGTGGAAGCGGACGAGACCTACGTCCTGGAGAGCCGGAAGGGCGCGCGCGGGCTGGGGCGCAAGGCACGGCGGCGGGGCGGCAAGGCGAAGAAGCGCGGCCTCTCGCGCGAGCAGGTACCGGTTCTCATGGCGGCGGACCGGAGCGGAACGACGGTCAGCGCGGTGCTGCCCAGGGTCGATGCGGCGGCGCTCACGGCTGCCCTCGACCCGGTGGTCGCGAAGGACGCCCTGCTGGTCTCCGACGGCGGCGCGAGCTACCCACCGTGCGCCGCCGCGCTCGGGGTGAGCCACGAAGCACTCAACCGCTCGATGGGGGAACGGGTTCGGGGCGATCTGCATGTGCAGACGGTGAACAGCCGCCACAGCCGGTTGAAGGACTTCCTGCGTCCCCGCCGCGGCATCGCCACCCGCTATCTGGACAACTACCTGAGCTGGTTCCACCTCGTCGGCCTCGCCCCCGGCGCCAATGACCGAGCCTGCCTCGCCGCCGCCGTAACAAGGTGACGCATACAATTCACGAATTGAGCCTTTATTAAAGACTATCGTCCCTATCTGGTTAAAGCAGGATGGGCTCCGAATGTTCTTGATATGTTCTCCATAGAGGTGTAGGCTGATCGCATCGGCTGGAGCTTTTGGAGGACTATTCGATGAGCGGGATATTGGAGTTCCTCGAACGCCATGGATCGGAGGCGGACTGCATCGAGGCGCTGGCTCGGCTGCGCTGGCCGCAAGGCTACGTCTGCGCGCGTTGCGGCGAGAGGCGGAACTACCAATTGAAGACGCGGCCGCGGGTCTTCGAATGCGCCGGTTGCGGCCATCAGGAATCGGTGACCGCGGGCACGGTCTTCCACCGCACCCGCACACCGTTGCGCAAATGGTTCCTGGCGGCGTGGTGGATGGGGCGCGACAAGCGCGGGGTCTCGGCGCTGTTTCTGTCGCGAGAGTTGAGCCTGCGCTACGACACCGCCTGGCTGATGGCCCACAAGCTGCGCCATGCCCTGACGGAGCGCCCGGAGTTCCCGCTGGAGGGCTTGGTCGAGGTCGACGAGAGCTATTACGGCGGGCGGGGCAAGCCGGAGAGCCGGGGGCGCGGGCTTTCCAACCCGAACAAGAGCCTGTTGGTGATGGCGGTCGAGAAGTGGCCGGTCGGGTCGGGCAAGGGCATCAAGGGGAGCGGCTTCGCCGCCGGCGCCGCGCGGCTCGCCATCCTGCCCGAGGCCACCGCCCGTGAGTTGGGCGACTTCGTGCGCGCCTCGGTGAAGCCGGGAAGCCGCCTCGACAGCGACGCTTTCAAGAGTTACGCCAAGCTTGGCGATACTTATCGCCACCAGCCCGTCGTTCAAGGCCAAGGCAAGAACGCCGAGCAGCTCATGCCGGTCGTCCATGTCCTGTTTTCCAACGTGAAGACGTGGCTCAACGGAACCTACCACGGGGTGAGCGCCAAGCATTTGCCGCGCTACGTCCGGGAATGGAACTACCGCTTCAACCGGCGCAAACGCATCTTCGACCTTGCCGATTTCGTGTTGCACCGCGCCATGACCCGACCGACCATCACCTAAAGGGAACTGGTCGACGGTATACAATCGCAGGGAGCGCTGCCTGCCTTAACCGGATAGGGACGAAGACTATTAACAGATAAATAGGGACGAAGACTATTAACAGATAATAAGATTAAGGAAACGTAAACGCCGAGCGCGGAACTCGCACCACGGCATGGACCGCCGCGCCGCGGCGGTTGTCGGTCCGGGTCGGGTGTGGTTCGGTGCGCCCCGAAGGTGCAGCACTTCCGGGCGCCTTAGAGCAATATCCGAACGGATCGAACCAGTGCGGTTCGGTCCGTTCGGATATTGCTCTATTCTTCAAGAGGATAGAGAAGCTTTATCCGCCAGTTGGATCGCTGAAAGCGATTTCCTTCGGGCGGATGCTGCTCTAGGAACCACGCGACATGACCCAGGTGTCTCGCGAGACCGGCCCGAACGACGACGGCGCGGGTTCGGCGAAGCTGATCGCTATCCTCTGCGTGATCGGCGCCGTCACCGCCTTCACCACCCAGGACATGGCGGTGAAGTGGTTGAGCGAGAGCTACCCGCTGCACCAGATCACGCTGGCGCGGGGCGGGATCGCCATGGTCGTGACGCTGGCGCTGTTCGTGCCGCTGGAAGGTGGCTACCGTAACTTGCGGACCCGGCGGCCGGGCCTGCATCTGCTGCGCGGTCTCGCGGTGGTGATCGCCAACATGGCCTTCTTCACCAGCCTGGTGAGCCTGCCGCTCGGCGAGGCGACGGCGATCTTCTTCGTCGCCCCGCTGCTGATCACCGCGCTTTCCGTCGTGCTGCTCGGCGAACGGGTGGGGCCCCGGCGCTGGATCGCGGTGCTGGTCGGGCTCGCGGGCGTGGTGGTGATGATCCGCCCGGGGGCCGAGGCCTTCCAGTGGGCGGCGCTGCTGCCGCTCGCCGCCGCGCTGGCCTACGCCGCGTTGCAGATCATGACCCGCAAGCTCGGAATGGCGGAGAAGGCCTCCACCATGGCCTTCTACATCCAGCTGGTCTTCATCGTGGTCTCCGGCGCCATCGGCCTGAGCTTCGGCGACGGGCGCTGGGCCGGGAGCGGTGACGCCCATCTCGACTTTCTGCTCCGCGCCTGGGTCTGGCCGAGCCTCGCGGACTTGGGGCTAATGTGCGTGATCGGCGCCTTGAGCGCCGTCGGCGGCTATCTGGTGAGCCAGGCCTACCGGACCGGCGAGGCGGCGATGGTGGCGCCCTTCGAATACGTCGCGATTCCCTTGGCGGTGTTCTGGAGCGCCCTGGTCTGGGGCGATTGGCCGGACCTCGTCGCCTGGTTCGCCATCGCGCTGATCGGCGGCGCCGGGCTCTACCTCTTCTACCGCGAGACGGTGCGCGGCCGCCTCGACGCGCGCCGCCGCCCGATGGGGCGCAATAGGTGATTCACTTTCGCCCCCGGCCGGCCGGTACACTGGGGGGAGATTCGTTTGAGCGAGAGAGTAGGCGCGCGATGAAATATCGCTTGCTGGGCTATTGGTTGGCCGAGAACGGGGCCGAGCTGCTGCTCGATCTTGCCCTCGTGGCAGCGGTGATCGGGCTGGCCCTGTTCCCGCCTCGAAGCCAGATCGAGGTCTTGGTCCATGCGGGCATCGCCACCGCCGTGGTGATGCGGGCCTATTCCGCCTGGCGCGACTGGCGCTTCGCGCCTGGAAAACTGAACGATATCTGGCACCGTCTGGGGCGCGACGCGGGAACCCGGGCGATCAACAGGATCGCCCGCATCTACGATCTGGAGGAGAGCGAGGACATTCGGCCCTTCGAGGGCGAGCTGGGCACGGCGTTGCTGCATGCGCGCCAGGACCTTCCCGCGCGCTGCGGTTGCGCCCTCGCCCGCACAGCCATCGACGCGGTGGCCGACGGCGTTCACGGATTTTGGCTTCCCGTCGACCGTAGCCACACCCTGCCCTCGCCCGGATTGCGCATGGAAGTCGCGGACCCGATCCCCGACGCCAGCGGCTTCACGACGCCGTTCGACGATGTATGTCTCGCCCGGGCCCGAGACATTCTCGACGAGGACCGCGAGATCGCGCTCTTCTGGTCGGGTGGCATCGACAGCACGACGGCCTTGTCCGCCTTGCTCATGGAGGCGAGCGCGGCGGAACGCGAACGCCTGCACATTTTTCTGCGCCCGCGCTCGATCGCCGAATATCCGGAATATTTCGCCTCCCACGTCCACGGCTTGCGCCACACCATCATCGCCGGAGAGGCCGCCGACGCCTTCCGTTCGGGGCCGGGCCGGACCTTCAGCTCCGATGTGGGGCCGATCCTCGCCCGAGAGGCGCGCGAGAAGCTGATCGTGACCGGTGAACATGGCGACCAGATCTTCGGCTCGATCAAGCTGGCGGAGAATCCGGAATGGATAGGCCGGCCCGCGAGCGAATTTTTGCACGATCCGACATTTGATGCCCATCGAGACGAGATCGAGGGCCTGAACGCCGCCTGCCCGGTGCCGGTTGGCGACATCGCCACCTTGCTCTGGTGGTGGAACTTCGCGGTGAAATGGCAGGAAATCACCTTCCGCGGCCTGTCCGATCTCGATGACGGCTCGGCGTTTCGCAACATCCGTCATTTCTTCCGGACCGAGGACTTTCAACGCTGGTCGATCGCCAATCCGGATCTGAAGATTCGCGACAGCCTGGAGAGCTACAAGTGGCCCGCGAAGGAGTTCATCTACCGCTTCGCCGGCGATGCGGACTATCGCGACCACAAGACCAAGGTCGGCTCGCTCAGGGTGCGAATTGGATCGGTGCTGGGAATTGACAATCGCTTCAACATCATCAAGGCGGGCCAAACCTCGACGGACGACGGCAAGATCCGGGCGAAATATGGGACGCGCCTCGAGGGCTTTGCGATTTCGGACCAGGCTATGGCGATGGAAACGGGATAATGAAAAGCAAGACAATCGTCAAAATAGTCGTGATGCTCGTCATATTCATCGCGCTTGCATGGATCGGTGAGGTGACGTTCGGCTGGATCGGCGCTGTCGCCGCGGTCGGAATCGGTGGCGTCATCGCGCTGATCGGGTTCCAAGTCGCGAAACACGCGGGCGGCGGCGGCGCTAGCGGTGGCGGTGGGGTCGGTTGACGGTTCAGGCTTTCGTCGATCGGGGAAAATTCCTCGGACTATTTTTACCGGGAACCGCCTACACCACCTTCACGTTCCGCGCATCCGAGAGCGCGCTCAGCATGCTCTCGACCGTGTCGGCGTCCATGTCGCGGGTGATGAAGACGACGCGGCTGCGCCGGTCCTCGCTCGGCCAGGAATCGAGCTGCACCGGCGGGTGGAAGAGATGCTGCACGCCGTGCACGACGATCGGCGCCTCGCTCTCCGCCACGTTCAAGATGCCCTTGACCCGCAGCATGTCCTCGCCCCGGTAGTTGGCCAGCAGCTCCAGCCAGGTGACGACGCTGTTCCACGCCAGCGGCTCGTCGATGGTCATGCAGAAGGCGTGGATCCGCTCGTCGTGGCGGTTGACGTCATGGTGCTCGTGCTCGTGGTCGTGATCATGGCTGTCGCCATAGGCCTCCTCGCGCAGCCAGCGGCGGACGTCGAGGCTCTTGCTCTCGGGGTTGTAGAGGCCGGCCTCGAACAACAGGCCCGGCGCGATGTCGCCGTGGCGGACCTGCAGCTGATCCGCGCCCGGGTTCAACGCCCTGAGCCGCGCGCCCAGGCTCGCCAGCGCCGGCGCCTCCGCCAGATCGGACTTGGTCATGACGATGCGGTCGGCGACCGCCACCTGCTTGACGCTTTCGAAGTGGTTGTCGAGGGTGGCGGCGCCGTTCACTGCATCCACCGTGGTGATCACGCCATCGAGGCGGAAGCGGCCGGAGAGCACCGGATCGGCCATCAGGGTGTGCAGAATCGGCGCCGGATCGGCGAGCCCAGTGGTCTCGATCACCAGCCGCTCGAAGGGCGGCACCTCGTTCCGCGCCCGCTTCACGTAGAGGCCGCGAAGGGTGTCGACCAACTCGCCCCGGATGGTGCAGCAGAGGCAGCCGCTCGACATCATGACGATGTCCTCGTCGGATGATTCCACCAGGTCGCTGTCGATGCCGATTTCACCGAACTCGTTGATCACCACGGCGGTGCGCGCCATGTCGGGGTGTTGGATCAGGCGGTTCAGCAGCGTCGTCTTGCCGCTGCCGAGAAAGCCCGTGATCACGGAGACCGGCAGCAGCTCGGCTTCGGTGTCCATCCTCGTCGTCTCCTCTCGCCGCGCTCGGCCTCGATTGTACACCTCCCCGGCGGGCCCGCGAGGGGCCTCGCTCAATCCTCGGGAATCGCGCCGCCTTCCTCGATGCGGCGCGCGACGAAGGCGTCCAGTTCCTCGGCGATCTCGGGCGCCATCGGCGGCGGCTCGTAGTCGGCCAGCAGCCGCTGGTAGATCTCGTGCGCCCGGCGGGTGGCGCTCTTGGCGCCGTCCTCGCTCCAGCTCTCGTAGTTGCGCCAGTCGGAGAGAAAGGGCGCGTAAAAGGCGGTCTCGTAGCGTTCCAGCGTCTGGGCGGCGCCGAAAAAATGACCGCCCGGCCCCACCTCGCGGATCGCGTCGAGCCCGAGAGTGGCCTCGTCGACCTCGATCGGGCGCATCACTTCGGCCATCATCTGCAGCATCTCGGCATCGATGATCACCTTCTCGAAGGAGGCCGAGAGCCCGCCCTCCAGCCAGCCGAGGCCGTGCTTCATGACGTTGCAGCCGCCCAAGAAGCAGGCCCAGATCGACATCTGACTCTCGTAGACCGCCTGGGCGTCGGGGGCGTTCGAGGCGTTGACGTTGGAGGAGCGATAGGGCACCCGGTAGCGCCGCGCGAGCTGGCCGCCGGCCAAGGCCGCCTTGACGTATTCCGGCGTGCCGAAGGCGGGCGCGCCCGACTTCATGTCGACATTCGAGGTGAAGCCGCCATAGACCACCGGCGCGCCCGGGCGCACGAGCTGGGCGAAGGCGATGCCGGCGAGCGCCTCGGCGTTCTGCTGCGCGAGCGCGCCCGCGATGGTCACCGGCGCCATCGCGCCGGCCAGCGTGAAGGGGGTGAAGACCACCGCCTGGTTGCGCTTGGCCAGCTCCATCACGCCGCGCAACATCGGCCGGTCGTATTGCAGCGGTGAATTGGCGTTGACCACCGTCCAGATGCTGGTTTCCCGGTCCAGCTCCTCGTTCGTGCGGCCACGCGCGATCCGCGCCAGCTCGATCGAGTCGCGCATCCGCTGACCACCCAACGCATAACCGTAAAGCGCCTTGTCGGTGAGCGTGGCGAGCGCCTGCTCGGCCTTCAGATGGCGGATCGGCGGCGGAATGTCGGTCGGCTCGACCGGATAGCCGGCGACGAAATCGACGATGTTGAGCGTCTGGCCCAGGCGGAGGAAATTGCAGTAGTCCTCGAAATTGCCTTGCCGGCGGCCGTTCTCGATGTCGGTTGCGTTGGGCGGGCTGGAGACCGTGGAAATCGTGAAGTGCCGGCCGCCGATCCGGCGATGGTTCTCTGGGTTGCGGGCATGCAGCGTAAATTCGGCGGGCACGCTCGCCATCGCCTCCATCACCAAGCCCCGGTCGAGGCGGACCCGGGGGTCCCCCGCTTGGACCCGGGCGCCGGCGGCGGCCAGGATCTCGCGCGCCTCGTCCAGCAGGAAGTTGATCCCGATCTCTTCCAGGATTGTCAGCGAGGTGTCGTGGATCGCCTCGATCTGATCCGCCGAGAGGATCTCGATCGTCGGCAGCGTGTTGGTCAGCTGTCCGCGGGGCGCTTGGCGGAAGCCGGTGGCCGCGCGGCGGGCCTTCATCTCGTTGCGATCGCGGCCGCGTCGTCTCGATGCCATCCTCGCTCCCTCGCGCACGATCGGTCATGATCCCGATGAGCCTATCCCCGTGACGATCCAATAGCGACATAATCGAGGCCGACACGACGAGGGAGGGCGCGCGATGCCATGGGAGCTTTCCCGCGCCGAGGTCGACCGGGCGCCCCGCCCGCTGGTGGCACTCGCGCGCGACCTCGCCGACGGCGAGCGGATCGAGCCGCACCGGCACGCCCGGGCGCAACTGATCCACGCCGCCAGGGGCACGATGAAGGTGACCACCGCTACCGGCGCCTGGATGGTGCCGCCCGGGCGCGCGCTCTGGATGCCGGCGGACACGTCCCATGCCATCGCCATCGTCGGCGCGGTCGAGATGCGGACGCTCTACCTGGCACCCGACGCCCCGGTCCGGGTGCCGGCCGGCGGCGGCGTGGTGCAGGTGACCCCGCTGCTGCGCGAGTTGATGCTGCGCTGTGTGGATCTGCCGCTGCTCTATGACGAGGCGGGGGCCGACGGCCGCCTCGTCGCGGTGATCCTGGACGAGCTCGAATGCCTGCCCTCGGCGCCGCTTCATCTGCCGTTGCCGCGCGACAAACGCCTGGCCCCGTTGGTCGCGGCGATCCTCGCCGAGCCCGGCGACCGCCGCACGGCCGGCGAATGGGCGGGCGAGATCGGCGTCGGCGAGCGCACCCTTTCCCGCGTGCTGCGGCGCGAGATCGGATCAAGCTTCGGCGCCTGGCGTCAACAGGCCCGGTTGATGGCGGCCGTGGCCAGCTTGGCCGAGGGTGCGCGGGTCGACGCGGTCGCCCGCGATCTGGGTTACGAGAGCCCGAGCGCCTTCATCGCCATGTTCCGTCGCGCCCTCGGCACCACGCCCGGACGGTTCCTCGAGGGCGACGGCGGCACGGACGGCGCGGCCGGGAAAAAAATATAAACGTGATGTGACGACGGTCACAGACTTGGTGTCCTTCCATACCAATATCAGTCTCGTGTTGGACTTGCTGCGTGACTTCGGGTCCGATACGCCGATCCAAGGGGAAGACCCTTCCCCGATTGGGACGGCTCGACGACAAGGGCAAACCGTCGGAAACGGCGAGACGCAAAGCCACCGGCCTTCGCCCGGCTCGAGGACATCGAGCTCGGAAAGGCAGCGGAGCCACCGAAAGGAGATCCAAGGGGAAGACCCTTCCCCGATTGGGACGGCTCGACGACAAGGGCAAACCGTCGGAAACGGCGAGACGCAAAGCCACGGCTCGAGGACATCGAGCTCGGAAAGGCAGCGGAGCCACCGAAAGGAGACCGTCATGACCTCTGGTCTGAACCTCAATCCGTAACCGCCACCGGGGCGCCGACGCGCCCACCGGAACCGCCGGCCCACGCCGTACGGGCATTCGAGCCGGTCGAGACGAACCTTATTCCGAGGTGGTGAAGATGACTGTATCTACTGGAATTTTCGCGGGTATCTGGAGCATGTGGACGGGTGCGATGGGCACCCTGCCTTATTGGAACCCTTACGGCGCGACCGCCATCCCGGTCGCCATGGCGATAATGCTCGCCATCCTGGCCTGGCTGGTCTGGCGCGGCGAAACTCGCGACTGAGCCCGCGCTTACGGGCCGCTGGCGGCCGCCTCGATCAAGGCGAGCTGACGCGGCAACAGGCGGGCGAGGTCGTAGCGCTCGACGATGGTTTCGCGGGCACGGGCGCGAAGCGCGGTCCAAGCCTCCGGCGCCGACAACGCCGCGTCCGCGGCTTCGGCGATCGCCTCGACGTCGTGGAAATCGACCAGCAGGCCGTTGACGCCATCCTCAATCACCTCGCGCACCGGTTCGGTGTCGGAGCCCAGCACCAGGCAGCCGGTCGCCATGCATTCCAGCATCGACCAGGAGAGCACGAAGGGCACCGTCAGGTAGAGATGCAGCGAGGATGCCCGGATGACCTCCCGGTACTGGCCGTAGGGCAGCAGGCCAGTGAAGTGTAGCCGGTCGAGATCGAGTTCCGGCGTCTCCTCCAGCATCTTCTGTTTGTAGGTCCGGCCGTCCTCGAGGCGGCGGCCATAGGCGACGCGGTCGGCGCCGACGACGACGACGTGGAGCCCGGGCCGCCGGCGTTGCAGCAACGCGGTGGCGCGAATCATCTCGGGAAAGCCCCGGTACGGCTCCATCCCTCGGGAGACGAAGGTCATGATCTCCTCGGCGCCGGAGAGATCGAGATTGGGCAGTTTTAGCCGCGCGCCCTCGAGGGGGCTGAAATACGCGGTGTCGATCCCCTCGTGCTGGACCCGGATCGACTCGCGGAAGCTCTCCGGGAACTGCGCGCGCTGCCATTCGGTCGGCGAGAGGCGGAGGTCGGCGGCGACGAGATCGAGCAAAATCGGCGCGTTCTTGGCCCGGATGCGCAGGACGTCGTCCTCGCTTTGGCCTGAGTCCTTCAAGAACGAGGCGTCCGAGCCCCAGGCGTGATAGTACCACTCGAAGAGACCGATCAGCCGCGCCTCGGGAAAGGCGTCCTTGAAGAATTGCCCCGCGCCCCAGCCCGAATGGGCGCAGACCACGTCCGGCACGAAACCCTCGGCCCGGAGCGTTTTGGCCAGACGGTAGGTCGCCTGGCCGTTCAACACCGCGAATTCCAGCGGCCGGACGTAGGAATGGGTCTCCTTCCTCACCTCCCGATGCGCCTTGAACAGCCGCTTGGCGACACCCTTCAACTCGCCCCTCGGGTTGGTCGTCGCGAACACCACCTGATGGCCGGCGGCGGCCAGCGCCGTC
Source organism: Alphaproteobacteria bacterium (assembly GCA_965225945.1). Lineage (GTDB taxonomy): Bacteria > Pseudomonadota > Alphaproteobacteria > JASLMY01. The sequence goes on from CBDDBZ010000027.1 coordinate 157,239, forward strand.
GCCACGTGGCGGTACTGCGCCGGGAAGTTGGAATGGGCGAAGAGCACCCGCATTCGAGCCGTTCCCTTCCTCGGCTTCGCTCGAAACTCGACACGAAGCCATCACCGGCGATGACACCAACCACCCCGGCGGGCGGTACGGTTCAATCGGCATCAGAGAAAACATGAACACCCGGGTTCGGATCAAGCGCAATCCGGCCTTAGAGCATGATCCGACCATATGGGAACGTTTGATGGCGGTTGGTATGACCCGTCCACGAACTCGCGCCTAGTGATTTCCGCCTTCGAAAAGCGTCTCCAGAATCGGGCACTCGGGGATGTCGCCGCCTTCGCATTCCTCGGCCATGGCCAACAACACCGCCCGCATGCGCCCGAGGTCGGCGAGCTTGCCGGCGATGTCTTCCACGTGTTGCAGCGTGATCGTTCTCACTTGGTCACAAGTCGCATCGCCACCGTCGACGAGGCGCAGCAATCCCCGGATATCCGCCAAGGTGAAGCCCAACTCGCGACCGCGGCGGACGAAATTCAGCCGCTTCACGGAATCGTCACCGTAGCGGCGATAGCCGTTCGCACTCCGTGACGGCTCGGGGGCGAGACCGATCCGTTCATAATACCGGATGGTCTCGATGTGCACGCCCGTCAGCTTCGATAGCTCGCCGATGCGAAACATCATCACGATTTCTTGAACTTGACCCTCTAGGTGCTACGGGGTGGATATTAGCACGGAAGCTCGAGGTATGGGGAGCAAACTCGATGTCGGAACGCCAAGAAGCGTTATCACCCCTCGATCGGTCCCGCGTGACCGTCGGGCTCGTTGCGCTCGGCGGCGTGTTCGGCGCGATCGCGGCCTCCTCGTGCTGCCTGGTTCCGTTGGCCCTGTTCGGACTCGGCCTCGGCGGGGCATGGATGGGCAATCTCGCGGCACTGTCGCCCTATCAACCGATCTTCATCTGGGCGACCGTCGCCTGTCTCGCCACGGGCTACTGGATGGTGTACCGGAAGCCCGATGTGGCGTGCGACGATGACCCATCCTGCGGCCAGCCTGGTTCTCGCCGATGGGTCTTGGTCGCGCTCTGGTCCGCGACCGGGCTGGTGATCGCCGCGGCGGCGTTTCCCTATATCGGCCCCGGGTTGCTTGGCGTTTGAGGGAAGAAGGATGCTTGCCTATCCGGTTATCACCCACACCCACTATATGTAGTGTGTCTCCTTGGACTGCAGGCAAGGGCCGGCGCAGGCGCATTGAGGAGGCGATCCGGCTAATTCTTGATTGTTCTGAAAACCGAACCGGAGTTTAATTCACGTCACGTACTTAACATCGGGGGACGGAACGGTGGCGACCAAGGGAAAAACGAAGAAACCCACGGCCAGACGGGAAGCTGCTGATGAAACGACATCGTCTGAGCGATTGACGGCACTAGTCGAAGAAAGCGACGCGCTGGCACGAATCGTTGCGAAGAACCCGTCCGCGCCTGTTAGTCTCCTGCGCGTTTTGAAGTTCGCAGCGAAGACGAAGCGACACGCAAGAACGTGATCCTCAATCCGTTTACTTCATATGACGTATTGAGCGAACTTGAAAACCAGTTCACAGAGCTATTTGTGAATAATCCGGCACTCGAATCCTACAATTCAATGAAGCTCTGATTTCCTGGAATATTCCATCGGTGTCGTTCACCTCCGATTTCAGATAAATTTCAATGAAGTGACGGTCCTTTATGCAACGTGGCGTTTTGCCAAATCCGACTCAATGATTAGGATTTTCACCACGCTAAAGTGTCGCCTAAAAGGCGCTACAATGCCGTCCGAGTCCCTGCTCGGCATCGCCGGAGATATCTCCGCTTCGACCTGCACCGAGCTTTACTCAGGAAAATGGGTGCACACTACATATAGTGGGTGTGGGTGATAACCGGATAGGCAAGGAAGGATGAAGACATGAGAACATTCCTCGCTGCCACCACCATGGGCCTGGCACTTCTCGGTGCCTCGCCTGCTTTCGCCGCCGAGCAAACCGTGACGTTGAGCATCAGCGGTATGTGGTGCGCCGGGTGCGCCTACATGGTCAAGGAGACACTTTCCGACGTCGAGGGCTTCCGACGTCGAGGGCGTTCGTGGCATCGAGGTTTCGGCCCGTCGGAAGGATGCGATCGTGACCTTCGAGGACACCGAGACGGATGTCGCGACGTTGCTGGCGGCAACGTCCGGCGCCGGCTTTCCCTCGACGGTCATCGAGTAGCCGACCATGAGCGACAAGCCCATGGCCGCGGTGATCACCGCTCTCGTCGTCGCTCCCCTCTGTGCGGCGTGCATCCTCGGCCCCGTGGTTCTCGGCTCGATGATAGCTGGGTTCTGGGGCTGGCTCTCGGGCAGCGGAGTCCTTGTTGGGGCCTCGGTCGCCATCTTGGCCGCCGTCCTCGCCTACGCATTGAAGCGTCGAGGGAACCGTGGACGAGCCGCCTCGGCTGGCGCGGCAGAGCAAGCGGCGCGTCGCGACCTCGAAGCAACCGGAGGTCCCAGTCATGAATAACCGCAAGCTGCTCGGCGTCGGCATCGTCGGGACGGTCGTCGCCGCGCTCTGCTGCTTCACCCCGCTCCTGGTCGTGTTGCTCGCTGCCGTCGGCCTCTCGGCCGCGCTTGGGTGGTTGGACTACGTCCTGCTCCCCTCCCTCGCGTTCTTCATCGGGCTGACCGTCTACGCCGTCTATCGACGATGGCGGGCAACGGGGCGGGCATCGGAGCAAGGCTCATGAGCCAACTTCGCCGCGTGGCGGACAAACCAAACGGGCACTATGACCTCGCCGTCATCGGCGCGGGTTCGGCGGGCTTCTCGGCGGCGATCACGGCAATTGAGCAACCTGATGTGTGGAAATTCGGAACGCCGTTGATCAGTCCTTGCCTATCCGGTTAACGCCCATGACCGCTACATGTAGGGTGCCGCCACTCTCCCGAGTAAAGCTCGGCATAGGTTGGAGCAGAGGTGTCGCCCGCGATGCCGAGCAATGAGCGGAAGGCGTTGAACGGGTAGAACCGCCTGTTGAAGCGGAAGGTGAACTCGTTGAGGTAGGCTTGTAGGTGCTGGTGGCTAACGCCGTGGTGGATACCGATCAGCCACGTCTTCAGGTTGGCGAAAACCAGATGGATGATCGGCAGGTATTGCTCGGCAACCTCTGGATCACCACACTCGGCAACAGCGAAGTGCTCATAGCCGCGCTTACCGAGGCCAGCATAGCCGCTCCAATCGTCAGTAACGATCAGCGATCCCGGCGCGACGGTGCTCTCGACGAACCCACAGAGCGACTCGGCGCTACGGTCGAGCACGACGGCGAGCCGAACGCGTCCGGCATAGCGTCCGTCTTTCCGGTTGTCGAGCTTGGTGCCCGGCTTTCGATGACGCACCTCGATGGCACAGGAGACGAGAACCTTGTGGTGAACACCACGGCCTTCCCCACGCGTTCGCCCGCCAACCCAGGTTTCGTCCACCTCAACATGGTTCTTGGGCTGTCCACCGATCCTGTCTTGGTTGGGCCGCACCATGCCCGAGCGGAGCTTGTGGAGAATTTGAAAGGCCGTCTCGTAGCGCGAAAGACCAAGTTGCCGCTGAAACTGCACGGCGGACATGCCGGGCGTCTGACTGGCGACCAGATAAGCGGCCCAGAACCAGACGTTCAGCGGAGTGTGGCTACGCTCCATCACTGTTCCCACCGTCAGCCCGGTGTTCTGGCGGCACTTGCGGCAGCGCAGGACGCTAGGGCGGTTTTCAAAGTGGAACGGCTCTCCCGCCGTGCCGCAGTGCGGGCAGGCAAAGCCGTCTCCCCAGCGGGCTTTCTCCAGGTAGGCGGCGCAGGCCGCATCATCGGGGAAAAGTCGCTGGAACTCGGGTAGCGAATGCGGGAATGGGAGATCGGCGCGGTCGAGAACATCCATGGCGCGCTCCCCTATATCCGGTTTGCGCCCATTCTAGCCCTAGTGGGTGTGGGTGTAAACCGGATAGGCAAGCAACGAACCAGGACCACCGCAGTGCGTCATCGAAAGCCGGGCACCAAGCTCGACAACCGGAAAGACGGACGCTATGCCGGACGCGTTCGGCTCGCCGTCGTGCTCGACCGTAGCGCCGAGTCGCTCTGTGGGTTCGTCGAGAGCACCGTCGCGCCGGGATCGCTGATCGTTACTGACGATTGGAGCGGCTATGCTGGCCTCGGTAAGCGCGGCTACGAGCACTTCGCTGTTGCCGAGTGTGGTGATCCAGAGGTTGCCGAGCAATACCTGCCGATCATCCATCTGGTTTTCGCCAACCTGAAGACGTGGCTGATCGGTATCCACCACGGCGTTAGCCACCAGCACCTACAAGCCTACCTCAACGAGTTCACCTTCCGCTTCAACAGGCGGTTCTACCCGTTCAACGCCTTCCGCTCATTGCTCGGCATCGCGGGCGACACCTCTGCTCCAACCTATGCCGAGCTTTACTCGGCGATG
>CBDDBZ010000028.1:0-148103 GCA_965225945.1 Alphaproteobacteria bacterium
CCATCCAGCGGTTCTGCCTCCGAACAATCGAAACCGCTGAACAGCAGGCGAAAATCATGCGAACTTCGGAATCGGGACACTAGGTAGCACGATCGTTACAATTCTTGTTGGCGCCCCACATCGAATCATTGTATATCGGCGCCCTTCATGCACACTATATCATTCCGACAGTTCATCGAATTTCTAAACGGCCGGGGGCCACGCTTTATATGTGTCGGCATCCTGCCGAATGAACTCGTGACACATCTGGGAACCAAGGCTGCGGAAATTCATCTGCAATACGATTACGCACGCAAACTTTGGGAACGGCACAACTTGACCCCTCAGCACTACTACGCAATTGGCCGCTCATTAGAGCACGGGGAATGCAGGGCCGACAAAGGCGATTTGGTCTTCTTCTACGATGATAGCGCGCTTCTACGGACTCGGTTCAAACTGGTGATCAAGACAACAGTATTGAGAAACGAAACGTGGGTGAAAACATTTCATCGCCTAAATGCCTTTGAGTTCAAGAGGCAGTCCGCCAAGTGTGAACTCATACGCCCAGCCCCTAAAAGCCCTTCTGACGGAGCCATGAGGCTTGGCCCCGCCAGAAGAATCGACTAGTCACGACCGAGGGACTCCTAGGGCTCCCTCTACTGCACCTGCCACATGAAGCCTCAAGCGGCAGAGCGACGGCCAGGAGATTCACCGAGTCTGTCGCCCCACAAGATTAGACGATTCGTCGCGCAGAATCAATAGGTTAGGAAAAAGTGACTGATCGATGAATAGTCGAGTCGCTTCAATGGTTTAGCCTGATATTTCCCGGTACCCCTTCCATTGTCGGCTCACCGGATGCCCAGCAACGGCGACGCGCCAGCGCGACTAGGCAGGGGCGGCGTAACAAATCGTCCGGCGTAGGCGAAGCCCGGCGCGAGCGGGCACCCGCGCGCTCAGACCAGCCCGGGAATCGGCGTCGCGTGCCAGCCGTCGGTCTTCTTGGCCCAGTAGAGCTCGCCGATCCGGGTGGTCACCGGCCCCGGCGCGCCGTTCGAGAGGATGGTGTCGTCGATTCTGGTCACCGCCATCACGCCGCCGGCGGTGGAGGAGATGAAGACCTCGTCCGCCGCCCGCAGCTCGTCGGGCGAGATCACCCGGGCCTCGGCGGCGAGACCGAGCTCGCCCGCCAGCTCCAGCACCGACCGCCGGGTGATCCCCTCCAGCATGCCGAGCTCCGGTGTGGCCACCCTCTCGCCCAGGACGGAGAAGACGTTGAAGCCCGGCCCCTCGGTGATGTTGCCGGCCATGTCGAGCACCAGGCAGGTATCGGCGCCACCATCCAACGCCTCCATCAGCGCCCGGGTCAGATCGCCCCGGTGGAAGGTCTTGATCCGGGGATCGAGCGATTCCGGCGGGATCCGCGCGATGTCGCTGATCGCCACGTGGAGGCCGCGGGCGCCCTCCGGCAGGTTCTTGTCGATCGTGTCCAAGGGCCGGCTGAAGGCCCAGAAGCGGTTCTTGTTCTGGCTCGGGTCGCGCGGCGCCGCCGGCGAGGTCTGGCCCCGGGTGCAGACGACCTGCACCATCTGCTCGGCCCGCCCGTCGAGCCGGGCCAGCGTCACCATGATCTCGCGGATCGCCGCGTCGTCATGTCCCGGATCGAGCTTCAGCGCCTCGCAGGACTGGCGAAAGCGGCGAATGTGGTCGTCCAGCCGGAAGGCCATGCCGCGCCAGACGTGCGCCGTGTCGAAGCAGGCGTCCGAGCGCAGGAAGCCGAAATCCATGATCGGCACCGCGAGCTCCGCCAGCGGCCGGTATTCGCCGTCGGTGTAGCCGGCGCCGCCGGCGAAATCCTCGGCCGACCGGCCGAGCTCCAGATCCTCCACCAAGGCCATCGCATCTCTCCCTCGATTGCTCTGCCAGGGCGCCATGCTAACCGAGATTCCTCGCGGGCGCGAGGCCGGCGCTTCAGGCCAGCGTGGTCTTGGCCTCCCAGCGGCAGAGCTCGGCGACGACGCAGGCCGGGCAATCGGGCTTGCGCGCCTTGCAGACGTAGCGTCCGTGTAGGATCAGCCAGTGATGGGCGTGCTGCTTGAAGCCTGCCGGCACCACCTCGTCTAGCTTGCTCTCCACGGCGAACGGGGTCTTGGCGGGCGCCAGGCCGGTGCGGTTGGCGACCCGGAAGACATGGGTGTCGACGGCGATGGTCGGCTCGCCGAAGGCGTTGTTGAGGACCACGCTGGCGGTCTTGCGGCCGACCCCCGGCAAGCTCTCGAGCTCATCCCGCGTGCTCGGCACCTCGCCGCCGTGCGCCTCGATCAGGATCCGGCTCAAAGCGATGACGTTCCGGGCCTTGGTGTTGTAGAGGCCGATGGTGCGGATGTAGTCGCGCAGGCCGTCCTCGCCCAGCGCGACCATCTGCTCCGGCGTCCAGACCACCTCGAAGAGCGGTCCCGTCGCCTTGTTGACGCCGACGTCCGTCGCCTGCGCCGAGAGCACCACGGCGACCAGCAGGGTATAGGGGTTCTTGAAATCGAGCTCGCTGCGGGGCGCGGGATACTTGGCCGCGAGCCGCGTGAAGAAGCTTTCGACAGCGGCCTTGCGCATCGTCGAGCCGGCCTCTAGCGGCGGCCGAACAGCCGCTCGATGTCGGCGAGCTTCAGTTCGATATAGGTCGGGCGGCCGTGGTTGCACTGGCCGGCGTTGGGGGTCCGCTCCATGTCGCGCAGCAGGGCGTTCATCTCCTCGACACTCAACTGCCGCCCGGCCCTGACCGAGGCGTGACACGCCATGGTCGCTACGACATCGTCGAGGCGCTCCTTCAGTTCCAGCGCGGCGCCGATTTCCGCCAACTCGTCGGCGAGGTCCCTGACCAGGCCCCGGACCTCGGTCCGCCCCAGCGCCGCCGGCACCTCGCGCACCACCACCGCGCCCTCGCCGAAGGCTTCCAGCACCAGGCCCAGTTCGGCCAGCTCGCCGGCCCGGGCAGCCAGCCGGTCGACCGCCGCCGGGTCCAGTTCCACCACCTCCGGCAGCAGCAGCATCTGGCGGGCGACGCCGCGGGCGCCGAGTTCGGCCTTCAGCTTTTCCATGACGATGCGCTCGTGCGCCGCGTGCTGGTCGACGATCACCACCCCGTCCCGGGTCTGGGCGATCACATAGGTCGCATGCAGCTGGGCCCGCGCCGCGCCCAGGGGATGGTCTTGCTCGGCCACGGCCACGGCCTCGAGGGGAGCTGCCGAGGGTGCCGCCGTGCCGGCGAGCCGCCAAGCCTCGCCCGACGGCGGCGCCTGGTAGGCGGCCGCCGTCTCGGCCAGGCCGCTCGCCACTCGCCCGCCATGGCGGGCCGTGTTCCAGGGCAGCGAGGCGCTCGCGCGGACCGCGGCAAGCGCCGCCTCCGAGACCGTGCTCGCCGAGCGATGGCCCGCCGCGGCCAGCGCGTGGCGGAGGGCGGAGACGATGAGCCCGCGGACCTCGCCCGCCTCGCGGAACCGCACCTCCGCCTTGGCCGGGTGCACGTTCACGTCGACCTCGCCGGCCGGCAGATCGAGATAGAGCACGACGGCGGCATGCCGGTCGCGCGCCAGCACGTCGCTATAGGCGCCCCGGATGGCGCCCCCCAGCAGGCGGTCGCGCACGGCACGGCCGTTGACGAAGAGATATTGTTGCAGCGTGTTCGCCCGGTTGTATGTCGGCAGGGCGACGTAACCGGAGAGCCGGAGCGCGCCCCGCTCGGCCCGAATCGGAATGGCGTTGTCGGCAAAGCCCCGGCCCAGCACACCGGCGATCCGCTCCAGCCGCCGCGCCTCGCCTTCGCCCGGCGCCGGCGGCAGCTTGACCAGCGAGCGGGCGCCGTCACCCAGCGCGAAGCCGACGTCGGGCCGCGCGAGCGCCAGTCGGCGCACCGTGTCGGTCGCGTGGTTGAACTCGGTGCGGGCGGTCTTGAGGAACTTGAGGCGGGCCGGAATGGCGCGAAACAGCTCGCGCACCTCGATTCGGGTGCCGGCGGAATGCGCCGCCGGGCGGCCCGGCCGCAAGGTGCCGTGCTCGACCTCCAGGCGCCAAGCGTGCGCGTCCTCTCGGCGCCGGCTGGTGATGGCGAGGCGGCTCACGCCTGCGATCGCGGGCAGCGCCTCGCCCCGGAAGCCGAGCCAGCGGATGTCCAGCAGGTCGTCGTCGGGAAGCTTAGAGGTGGCATGGCGCTCGAGCGCCAGCGCCATCTCGTCGGGTCCCATGCCATCGCCGTCGTCGTCGACTTGGATCAGCTCCCGGCCGCCGTCGACCAGCAGGGCCTCGACATGGCGCGCGCCGGCGTCGAGCGCGTTCTCCACCAGTTCCTTCAAGGCGCTGGCCGGACGCTCGATCACCTCGCCGGCGGCGATCCGGTTGATGGTAGCCTCGGGGAGCCGCCGGATGCTCATGCCCGCCCCCCGGCGCGGCGCGCCGGCGCCATGGCCGCCAGGCGCTCGGCGATAAGCGCCTTCGAGGCCTCCACCGCCGGCTGACCGAACGGCTCGACCCCCAGGAGATCGGCGGCGATGAGCGTCTCCAGCATGAAATGCATAAAGAGCGCGCCCAGCGTCCGTTCGTCGAGTCGGGCGAGCCGCAAGCGGCGCACCGGCCGGCCACGCGCGGCGAGCGCGTCGGCGGTGGCGTTCTGCATCGCCTCCAGCAGATCGCCCAAGGCATGATCGCCCATGTCCTCGATACCGAAGGCCTTGGCCCGGGCGCCGTCGAGCCGGGGCCCGGCGCCGGCGAGCGGCAGGGTCAGTATCGTGAAGAGCTTGTCCCAGGGCCCGTCGAGATAGAGCTGCAGCTGGCTGTGCTGGTCGAGCGGGCCGAGGGCGCGGATCGGCGTCGTGCCCCGGCCGTCCTTGCCCAGGCTCTCGGCCCAGAGCTGGCGGTACCAGAGCGCGAAGCCGTCGAGCCGGTCGCCATAAGCCAGCAGCACGCTCTGCGTGACCCCGCGCGAGTGGGAGAGGCCGACCTGAAGCGCCGCGCCCAGGGCCGGCGCAGCGCCGGCCGGACCGCTGGCGCCCCTGGGGGCGGCGAGCGTCGCCTCCAGCACCTCTGCGGCGCCGGCGCGGATCGCCGCCGCGTCCAAGCCCGCCATCAGCGCCGGCAGCAGGCCGACCGGCGAAAGGACGGAGAAGCGGCCGTCGATCGCCGGGTCGAGATCGACGACGGGGATGTCGTTGGCGGCGGCGAGACGGCGCAGCGGGCTATCGCCCGGTTGGCTCATGGCGAGGAATCGATCGCCGATATTCGCCTCCCCGCAAGACGCCACCGCGTCCACCGCCAGCAAGGCCTGGGCCAGGGTCTCCGCCGTGCCGCCCGATTTCGAGACCACGAGAAAGGCCTGATCCTCGGCCCGGGCGGCCGCGGCGATGCGCTCGGCATGGCTGAGGTCCAGGTTGTCGAGGAACTCGATCTCGGGGCCCGCCGCCGGCAACGCCGAGACGAGGACCCGGGCGCCCAGGCTGGAGCCGCCGGTGCCGAGCAGCAGGACGCGGCGGAAGCGGCCGCGCCACTCGGCCGCCAGGGCACTTAGTGCCGCGAGATCGGCGCTTTCCCGAGCGACGGCGATGCAGGCGGGCGGGCGCTCGGCGAGCCGGCGGAGCGCCGGTAGGGCGCGGCTCACCAAGGCGTCGAGTTCGCCCTCCGGCAGGCCACCCTCGCCGATGGCCGCCTGTAGACAGTCCTGGATATCGTGCTCGAAGGGGAGGGGCATGGCGCGCGGCCGGACTTAGTCGAATCGAGGGTCGAGCCGAGCCTAGCAGGATCGCGCTCGCCTCGAAAGCGGGCCGGCGGCGGCGCGCAATCGCGGCCGGCGATCGGGCTATGCTGGCGGGCATGAGGGGACCCAATCGATGAAGACCTTTGTCACCCTGCTCGCGGGCGCGATCCTGGCGGCCTCGGCGCCGGGCCTCGGCGGGCTTGGCGCGATGCGCCGGGTCGCGGCAATCCCGATGTCGTGGGCGATCGAGCAGCGCATGGATTCCGCGAGCGGTGACAGAAGCTGCCTGGTGGTCTCGCTGGGCGCCGACGTGACCGCCCGTCTGGCGCGCGAAAGCGGCGCGCAAAGGGCGGCCTGGACGGTGATCGTGGGGCACGACAATTCCCCGGGATCGCTACGCTATTTGCGCATCGGCAAGGCCTACTACACCTCCCAAGGCCTGAGTTTTCGCGGCGCCGAGGCCAAGGAAATCGTGGCGCGACTGAGATCGCCGGGCGAATTCGTCTTCGAATGGGCGCGGCGCCCCGACCACGCGAAACAGGGGGGCCTGTTCGGAACCGGCGATTTCGCGGCGAAAGCCGCCAGGTGCGAAGGCTGGCTCCGCGGCACTCGAATCTAGCAGCCTGTCGGACTTGAGCCGAGGGGTGTGATCTGATTCGATGGCATCGATTGATTCGCCCGCGATTGATGGAGGCCGTGATGAGCAACTTCCGAGCGGTGGACCGCGAGACGGGGTTTCTGCTGCCGCCGTCGGTGGATGAATGGCTTCCCGAGCGGCATCTGGCGCGCTTCGTGGTCGAGGTGATCGAGCAGTTGGACCTCTCGGCGTTCGTGAAGGCCTATCGCGGCTCGGGCTCGGCGTCCTATCACCCGAGCGTGCTGCTGGGGCTTCTGGTCTACGGCTACGCCACGGGAGTGTTTTCGAGCCGCAAGCTGGAGCGCGCGAGCTATGATTCGGTGGCCTTCCGCTTCATCGCCGCCAACGACCATCCCGACCACGACACCATCGCCAGCTTCCGGCGGCGCTTTCTCGTTTCGATCGAAGGGCTGTTCGTCGAGGTGCTGCTGCTGGCTCGGGAAACCGGGCTGCTGAAGCTGGGCACGGTGGCGCTGGACGGCACCAAGGTGCATGCCAACGCGAGCCGCCACAGTGCCTTGTCGTGGAAACACGCCTGCGAGATCGAAGCCCGGTTGAAGGCCGAGGTGGTGGAACTGATGAGGCTGGCGGAGGCGGCCGATGCGGCGGATGTGCCGGACGGGATGTCGGTACCGGAAGAACTGGCCCGGCGCGAGGATCGTCTGGCCCGCATCGCCGAGGCCAAGGCGGCGATCGAGGCGCGGGCGCGCGAACGCCATGAGCGGGAGCGGGCCGAGTACGAGGCGAAGCTCTAGGCGCGCGCGGAGAAGGCCGAGAAGACGGGCCGCAAGCCGGGCGGCCGTCCGCCCAAGCCGCCGGTGGCCGGGCCCGGGCCGAAGGACCAAGTCAATCTGACGGACGCGGACTCGCGCATCATGCCGGTGGCCGGCGGTGGCTTCGAACAGTCTTACAACGCCCAGGCCACGGTGGCGGTCGACAGCCTGCTGGTGGTCACCAACGATGTGGTCCAGGCCCCCAACGACAAGCAACACATCGAGCCGGCGCTGGAAGCGCTCGAGCGGCTCTCCGAGGCGCTGGGCGCGCCCGAGACCCTGCTGGCGGACAGCGGCTACTTCAGCGAGGCCAACGTGAAGGCCTGCGCCGAGGCCGGGATCGCGCCGCTGATCGCGCCCGCTCGGGAGCACCATCATCTCTCCTGGAAGGACCGCTTCGCCGGAGCACCGCCGCCCCCGGAGAACCCGACGCCGCTGGAAGCGATGCGCCATCGACTGGCCTCGCCCGAGGGCCGGCAACTCTACGCCCTGCGCAAGCAAACGCCGGAACCGGTGTTCGGCATCATCAAATCGGTGATGGGCTTCCGCCAGTTCTCGCTACGCGGCCTGGACAAGGTCAGGGGCGAATGGAACTTGGTGACCCTGGCTTGGAACATCAAAAGAATGTTCACCCTGCAATACGCGTGAGCAAGCGGCCCAACTCCGTGTCCTCGCGAAAGGGCCTAAAGTGTATGCTCGCCTCGCGATACACGCGAGCAAGCGGCCGGACGCCATGTCCTCACGAAAGATGCCCGAACCCATGACCTCTCCACATCCCGATCCGTCCACACCCCTTCTCGCGGACCTCAGTCCGACAGGCTGCTAGTCGGGCAGACCTTCGCGGTGGATGATATTGGCACCCATGAGTTGAAGGGATTCGATGCCGCGGTGCAGGCATGGCGCATCGCGGGCGAAGTTGTGGCGGAAAGCCGTTTTGAAGCCGCCCACGGTGCCTCGTTGACGCGGTTTGTCGGTCGCGAAACGGAGTTGCAGCTGCTGGTCGACCGTTGGCGGCTGGCGGAAGGCGGCGAAGGCCAGGCGGTGTTGATCTCCGGCGAGGCGGGCATCGGCAAATCCAGATTGATGCAGGGCTTGCGCGATCAGGTGGCGGAAGAGGATCACATTCGCATTCGCTATCAGTGTTCGCCCTACCACACCAACAGCGCGCTCTACCCGACGATCCACCAGTTGGAGCGTTCGGCCGGCTTCGCACCGGACGACGATGGCGAAGACAAGCTCGACAAGCTGGAAACATTATTGCGCCAAGCGGGTGACGACATAGAGGCCGATGCGCCGCTGTTCGCCAATCTGCTGTCGTTGCCTTTCGAGGCGCGCTATGGCGCCCTCGATCAACCGCCGCAGCAGATCAAGGAGCGCCTGCTGGAGGCGATTATCGCCCAGCTTCTACGGCTGGCGGAGCGCAGCCCTGTATTGTTCCTGTTCGAGGATACCCATTGGATCGATCCCTCCAGCCAGGAGTTGCTGGAGCTGACCATGGGGCGACTTCAACAGGCACGGGTTTTGCTCATCATCACGCACCGGCCGGAATGGCAGTCACCGTTCACCGGCCACAATCATGTCACATCGCTGCAACTCAATCGCCTTGGCAGGGCCCAAGGCGCTGAAATCGTGCGTGCGATCGCCGGTGGTTATGTTTCAGATGATGTGGTCGCGCGCATCGTCTCCCGCACCGATGGGGTGCCGCTCTTTATCGAGGAACTGACGAAGTCGCTGGTCGAAGGCGGCCTCGACGTCGCGGAAACAGACATCCCGGCCACATTGCAGGCATCGCTGCTGGCGCGTCTCGACCGGCTCGGCGCCGAAGCCAAGGAAATTGCACAGATTGGTGCCGTGATCGGCCGCGAGTTCAACCACGAATTGCTGGTGTCGATTGCTGAAAAATCCACCGAGGACCTCGACATCGCCCTGACCGGCTGATCCACTCCGAACTGGTCTCCCGCGCCGGCACGCCGCCGGAGGTCAACTACACCTTCAAACATGCGCTGATACAGGACGCGGCACATGCGAGCCTGTTACGCACGCGTCGGCAAAGTCTGCATGGTTCCATTGCGAAAGCATTGGAATATGATTTTCCGAACCTCGCCAACTCGCAGCCGCAGATACTTTCCCACCACTATTCGAATGCGAGCATGACCGAAAAGGCTGTTGCCAACTGGCTGGAAGCGAGCCATCGAGCGGCTCGGACATCCGCCAACGCCGCAGCTTATGAGAGCCTCAAGCGAGGGCTTGTAGACCTGGAAGGCCTACCGGAAGGGGTTGAACGTGATGAACGTGAACTCGATCTGCAGCTGGCGTTGATCAACCCGCTCATCGCCCTAAAGGGTTACTCGGCGCCTGAAACCACGGCTACCTCGACGCGTGCCATCGCGTTATGCCGGCAAACCGGACAGGCATCCCGCATCTTTCCGGCTCTGTACGGTCAGTGGAGCAACTTCTATGTGCGCGGCCACATCGCTCGGACCAAGGAACTCGGTGCCGATTACCTCGAACTGGCGAAATCTCAGCAAGAGATCGTGCCTCGGCTGGTTGGTCACCGCATCATGGGAACATCGTCCGTGATCGGCGGGTCGCCGAGTGCCGCCTTGCACCATCTCGAACAGGCTCGGGCCTTGTTCGATCCCTCGCGCGATGCCGAAACGGTCTTCAGCTTTGGCCAGGATGTTAGCGTTGCGGCACTATGCTGGCTGTCTTTGACCTCATGCCTAGTCGGGTATCCCGATCGAGCCGACAGTTGTGCGCAAGAAACGGTTTCACGTTCCCGAACAGTCGATCATGCAAGTACCATGTGTTTGACCTTGATGCACATGTTAATAACGGCGTTGCTGTTGCGCGATCGACAAACCTTGGAGCGATATACCGCTGAACTTCAACCGTTGGCTCATGAACATGGCCTGCCGCTATTCCGAGCGGCCGCAATGCCGTTCCAGGGTGTGGTTTTAGGCCTACAAGCACGACCACAAAAAGGGCTTGAAGAAGTCGAACAAGGTATCGAAACGATGGCAAGTCTCCAATTCAAAATATACTTGCCGGTTTGGTTGTTGATACGAGTAGAGCTACTGAGAGACCTGGGGCGTGCAGAGACGCCCTTGCGTCCATCGATGAAGCTATCAAGATCGTTTTCGAAACCGGGGAACATTGGTTTGAGCCGGAATTAATTCGTGTTCGCGGCGAGATCTATTCCACATTGTCCCGAGAAAGCGAAGCCGAAGTTGCATTCAGTGCGGCACTCGCCATTGCGCGAGATCAGGCGGCCAAATGGTGGGAAATCAGAACCGCGGTATCGCTCGCTCGGTTTTGGCAAGGTCAGCACAAGGACGGTGAGGCCCGCGACCTGCTTGCCCCGATCTACAATTGGTTCACCGAGGGCTTCGACACGCCCGACCTGAAGCAGGCGAAGGCGCTCCTTGACGAACTGGCCTGACTTCTGCTCTTGGCTAAGAATCACCGAATCGGCCACCCGGGCCGAGCCTTCGTCGTACCTTTCGCGGGTCTCCTCGCCTCGGCCACGAGGGCGCCGATGGCGGCGATGCCGACGGCGCCGGTCGGCCGCAGGCGCGGCGCGGTCCGAGAATCGATGCCCCCCAAGGCGTAGACCGGCAACGCTGCCTCGCGGACCAGCCGGGCGAAACGGTGGCCCCCCAGCACCGGCGCGTCGGGATGGCTCGCCGTCGCGAAGACCGGCGAGAGCAGGGCGGCTTCGGCGCCGGCCCTGGCGGCGCGGCGGAGCGCCGGCGCGGAATGCGCCGCCGCCGTCACCAGCAATCGCGGATCGGCCGGGATCCGGCGCGCGGAGCGAAGCGCGTGTTCCGGCAGATGCAGCCCGTCGGCGCCAAGCGCCGCCGCGAGGCGCGCGTCGCCGGCGATCGACAGCAGGACACCGGCCCGGCGGCAGACCTCGAGGAGGCGCCGCGCCATGTCGGCACGATTCGCGGCGTCGTGGTGGCGCAGGATCACCATGGCGCCCGGCGGCAGGCCCGCGATCACCGGGGCCGGATCGGGCAGGCGGCGCCAATCGGTCATCAGGATCACCGCCGGTAGCCCCGCGCCCTCCGGGTGGCGCCGATTGAGCACCATCGCCACCTCTGTTACCGTCGCCATGTCCCGACCCCCTTGGAGCGCCGAACCTGCCATGAGCGCCGCCGCCTCGCCAGACCCCGCCGAGGACACCATCGACGTCGCCGGCAACCTCGCCACGGTCCGGGCCGAGATCGCCGATGCCGCCACCGAGGCTGGCCGCGCGGCCGGAGAGATCGGCCTGGTCGCCGTGACCAAGACCCACGGGCCGGCGCGTATTCGCCCCGCCCTCGTCGCCGGCCATCGGCTGTTCGGCGAGAACCGGGTGCAGGAAGCCGAGCGGAAATGGCCGGACCTCCGCGCGGAATGGCCGGACTCGCGGCTGCATCTGGTCGGCCCGCTGCAGGGCAACAAGGCACGAAGCGCGGTCGAGCTGTTCGACTGCATCGAGACCATCGACCGGCCCCGGATCGCGCGCCGCGTCGCCGACGCGGTCCAGGCGACGGGGCACGGCCTCGACTGCTTCGTCCAGGTCAACACCGGGGCGGAAGCGCAGAAGGCCGGCGTCATGCCGGAAGAGGCGGACGGCTTCATCGCCCAGTGCCGCGACGAATTCGGGCTCATCGTCGAGGGCTTGATGTGCCTTCCCCCGCTCGACGAGGAGCCGTCGCTGCACTTCGCGCTGTTGGCCGGGATCGCGCGGCGGAACGCCGTCCCGGGGCTCTCGATGGGGATGAGCGCCGACTATCCCGTGGCCATCCAATTCGGCGCCACGTTGGTCCGCGTCGGCACCGCGATCTTCGGGCCGCGCGGCGCCTACTGAGCGGTTTCAGAGGGATCCACCACGCGCAGCCGGCCGTCCGGCCCGACCAGCGCCAAGACCTCCAGCAGGTCCTCCGAGGCGAGCGCGACGCAGCCGGCGGTGGGGCCGAAGTCGGGCCGCGCCACGTGCAGGAAGATCGCGCTGCCGTGGCCGGGGACCACCGGATCGTCGTTGTGGCCCAGCACCACGACCAGGTCGTAGAGCCGGTCGCGCCGCCACATTGCCTCGGCGCTGGCCTCGTGCGGCAATTGGACCGGGCGGTTGTAATCCGGATCCTCCGGCGCATCGCACCAGCCGTCGTCGGGGCGGATCGGCGAGATCGTTAGCCCGGTCCGGGGGCGGATCAGCCGGTCGGGGCGGTAGAGCAGGCGGCGCAAGGCAAAGACGCCGACCGGCGTGGCGCCGTCACCCTCCCGCGTCTCGGTGGAGATACCGGCTCTGCCGAGGGCGCACCGGAGGACCCGGCCGGCGACACTCAGCCGGCCCTCGCTGACCTCGGCCTCGGCCGTGACGATCAGTTCCACCCCGTCCATCGCCGCCAACCCCGCTTTCGTTCGACGGGATCGAGCCTAGAACGGCATCGGTCCAAAAGGAAATCGCTTTCAGCGATCCAACTGGCGATTAAAGCGGCTCTGCCAACTTGGAAGAATAGAGAAATTTTATCCCAACGGATGGAACCGCACCGGTTCTATCCGTTCCGATATTGCTCTAGCGACGGCACTTCAGTGGGTAAGCCGGCGGCTTTCGCGGGCCTCGCTCGCGCGGCGGGCGAGGCTGGCCTGCTCGCCGTGGCGCTCGGCCAACAGGCGATGGAGCTCGAGGGCGGCCCGGCGACGCTCGCCGCCGGCGCCGGCGAGCGTGGGCAATTCGCCGGGAACCGAGGCGGGCGTGGCGCGGCTCGGTGCCGGCGTGGCGCCGAGCTCGCGGACCAGGGCGTCGAAGGCTCGGGGGCTCAGGCGCGGGATCGCGCCGGTGGCGATCGCGGGCGGCCGGGCGACAGGCGTCGGCGCGCGCCGCGCCCGGGTGATGGCGGGGGGCGTGGCCAGCGGGGCGGCTACCGCCGGTGACGGAGCGACGACGGGCCTCGCCGAATTGTCGGCCAGGGCCACCGCTTGAACCGCCGGAGGCGGCGCGCCCTCGGCGACGGTGGTCTCGGCCTCGCCGTCGGCCTCGCCCGTGAGCATGGCGATGGCGTGTTCACCGAGATCGCGTCCCGTCGCCTCGTCGGCGACCTGGTTGGCGACCGCCGCGATCAGACCCACGGGGCCGCCGAACAGTATCCCGCCGGCGATCCGCGCGGCGGGCGAAATGGTGTCGCCGGTGATCGCGCGATAGATCGGGCCGATGATCGGCAGGTGCTGCAGCGGATTGATGATGTCGAGGAAGTCGGCGAAGCTGAAACCGTCCGCGCCCCAGAACTGGGTGCCGTCGACCGGGGCCTCGGCGGCGGAGGTGCTCGCCTCGCCGCCGCTGGGCGCGAAGTCCGGGTTGTTGAGCGGGCGCGCCGCCGTGGTCGCGATTTCCATATCGCGCGTAAGGTCGCAAGCCCCGTGCCAAGCCGCAACCGCTTGATTCCATGCCTCGATGCGCGATCCCAACGGCACAACCCGGCAACCCTTGCCGGGCGAGGCTCGGCCTCCCGGCCGATTTCGCCCGGCCAGGGCGCTCAGCTCATAGGAATCGACGTAAGTCCCGGCCGCGCTGCTGCAACGGCTTTGCGCCAACGACGTCGACGTCGCGGTCGGCCGCGTCGTCAAACTCCGCCGACCCGACTCTTCCGCCCCTTCCAATAGGGCGCGCGGAGGTCTTTCCGCATGATCTTGCCGATCGGCGACTTCGGCAGCGGCCCGGTCTGGAATTCGACCGCCGCCAGCTTCTTGTAGGAGCCCAGGCGATCGGCGCAGAGCCGGATGATCTCTTCCGCCGCCACGGCCGCGCCTTCCGCCACCTGGCAGACCGCCATCGGCGTCTCGCCCCATTTTTCGTGCGGCACGCCGAAGACCGCCGCCTCGATCACCGCCGGATGGTCCACGATCACGTTCTCCAGCTCGGCCGGATAAATGTTGAAGCCGCCCGAGATGATCATGTCGTTGGACCGATCCAGCATGTAGAGGTAGCCGTTCTGGTCGAGCATGCCGATGTCGCCGGTCTTCACCCAGCCGTCGACCATGCGTTCGCCCGTAGCCTCGGGATTGTTCCAGAAACCGGTCATTTGGCCATCGCAGCGGACCACGATCTCGCCCTCGGAGCCCAACGGCAGGCGCCGGTTCGACTCGTCCCAAATCTCGATCTCGGCGAAGGGCAGCGCCCGGCCGCAGGCGCGCAAGGGCTCCGAGCCCTCGATCTCGGCGAACCATTCGCCGGGCCCCATCATCGCCGCCGGCACCGCCTCGGTCTGCCCGTAGAGCTGATAGAGCACGTCGCCCATGAGTTCGCGGGCGGTGAGCGCGGTCTTGTCGGTGATCGCCGCCGCCGCCGTCTGCAGGCACTCGAGGCGGGAGAAGTCGCGCGGCGCACGACCCGCCTCCCGCTCGGCCAGCAGCACGGTATTGATCAAATTGATCATCGTCGGCACCAGGAAGGTCATCTTGATGGCTTCGCGCTCCAAGGTCTCGATCGTGCCGGCAGCGTTGAAACCGTCCATCAGCACCGCCGCCCCGCCGCCGAGCCATACCGGCACGAAGAGATAGCCGGAGGCATGGCTGATCGGCGCCACGTGCAGGAACTTGTCGCCCGGCCCCATGGTCGGCAGCGCATAGGTCCAATCGCGCCCGGCCGCGAGCCAGGCCTTGTGGGTATAGGCGACCCCCTTGGAGGGCCCGGTGGTGCCGCCGGTGTGGCGGATGATGTAAATATCGTCCGGGGCGACGGGGATCAGGGGGTCGCCATCGTCGTGGCCGGCGAGCCAGGCCTCGTAGTCCTGGCCGCGGAAGACGATTCCGCCCAGATCCGGCAGCGCTTCGATCAGGCCCTCGACCTCGCCCGCGTATTTCTCGTCGACGATGGCGAGGCGGCAGTTGGTGTGGCGCATCATGTGGATTTGCGCCTCGCGCCCGTTCCGGGGGTAGAGCGGTACCCGCACCACGTTGGCGATCGCCGCGCCGAGGAAGAGGTCGACGCAGGCGAGCCCGTTGTCCTCCAGCGAGGCGACCCGCTCGCCAGGGCCGAGGCCGAGGCCGATCAGGGCGTTCGCCATCCGGCAGCCCCGGGCCCAGGCCTCGCGATAGCTGAACCGCCGCTCGCCCATGATCGCCGCCGGCAGGTCGGCATGAAAGATGGCGGAGCGGCGCATCTGATCGGTGACGTTCATCGCCCCTCCGTCGTTCGTTCCCGAGGCATTAGCGCTATTCCGCCGCCATGAGAGCCCTCGGCGCCGGCATCGCGACGTCACAAATCTCCGCCAGCGGCTTGCCGAAGTGGGTCTCGATCATCGGCACGACCAGAGTGGCGAATTGCTCCATCGAGCTCACCACCGCCGTGCTCGCCAAATCGGCGACGGCGAAATAGATGGCCATGTGACTCGGGCCGTAGAGCTCGATCTCCCGGCACAGCCGTTCGGCCACCACTTCGGCGCTTCCGACGACGATGTTCTCCGCGATCTTTTCGAGCGACGGTTCCTCCGGGAACGGGACCTCGTCGACCATGTAGTCGTCCACCATGGTCTCGCGGCGGTGGCGGAGCGCCATGGCGATGCGCTTCTGGAATCGCGCCCCGTCGACGTAGCGCTCGATTTGGGCGCGGTCGTCGCCGACGCAGACGAAGCGGAGCACGCCCAAGGGAATCGTATCAGGGTCCTTGCCTTCGTCCCGGTAGCACTGCTCGACCTGGTCGCGCATCCGCTTGATCCGCTCCGGGCTCTCGATTCCGCCGGAGATGAAGGGCACATAGCCGTCCCGCGCGCAGCGCCGGTGGCTGTTCGGATCGGCGCCGGCGATCCAGATCGGCGGGCGCGGCAACTGCACCGGGCGGACGTTGATCGCCGTGGGCAACTGTTCGAAAAATTCGCCCCGGTAGCTGAAGTTCGGCTGCCGCAGGCCGAGGTCGATCATGTCGAGCATTTCGTTGAAGACGACCTTGTTCCGCGACATCTCCGCGCCCAGCCGCTCGAACTCGTAGGTCTGGTAGCCGCTGCCGACGCCGACGTCGAGCCGCCCGCCGGAGAGTGCATCGACCAGCGCGATCTCCGCGATCAGGCGAGCCGGCGCGTGCAGCGGCAGGATCAGCACCGCGCAGCCGACCCGGATGCGGCTCGTCATGGCCGCGGCCTGGGTGCAGAAGATCAACGGCGAGGGACACAGGCTGTAGTTGGAGAAATGGTGCTCGGCGAACCAGACCCGGCCAAAGCCCAGCTCCTCGGCGAGCCGCGTGTGCGCCAAGGCCTCCTCGATCACCTCGAGCGGTGACTTGGCGCGGTCGCGATGCTGCAGCAGATTGAAGACGCCGAAATCCATGAAGTTCCTCGTTTGTCGATGGCGATCCGGCACGTCGCCAGAGCCTAGCGAACCGCCCGCGCCCCGTCCAACCGGCCGGGGCGTCTGCTATCATGGCGCCCGGCGCGGCAACGGGGATGGGGAGCGGCAGGGATGGCCAAGTTGCGGGGCAAGGTCGCGCTGGTGACCGGGGCGAGCCGCGGCATCGGGCAGGCGATCGCCGAGCGCTTCGCCGCCGAGGGGGCAGTTGTGATCTGTGCCGCGCGTACCGTCGCGGACGGCGACCATCCGCTGGAAAGCTCGCTCACCCGCACCGTCGAGGCGATCCGCGCCCAGGGCGGCGAGGCGACGGCGGTTTCCGCCGACGTCTCCGAGGAAGCCTCCTGTCTCGCCCTGGTGGAGCAGGCCCGGAGGCACTACGGGCCAATCGACGTCCTGGTCAACAACGCCGCCCTCAATTATTACATCCCGACCGTCGACTATCCGACCAAGCGCTGGATCCGCGCCTTCGCGGTCAACCTCCACGGCCCCTTCATCCTCGCCAAGGCGGTTCTGCCCGAGATGATCGAGGGCCGGGGCGGCCACATCGTCAACATCGGCTCGGGCGCGGCGATCGGCCCGGGCCGGGGCCCCTACGAGGACCAGACGGTGCGCGGCGGGGTGATGTACGGCGCGGCTAAGGCCGCGCTCGAGCGCTTCACCCAGGGCCTGGCGCAGGAGGTCGCGGCGCATGGCGATATCGCGGTGAGCTGCGTCTCGCCCAGCCGCGTGGTGTTGACGCCGGGCACCGTATACCACCACTTGGTCGACGGCCCGGACGACCCGCGCGGCGAACCGCCCGAATTGATGGCGCTGGCCGCCCTGCTGCTGGCGAGCGAGCCGGCGGCGAGCGTGAACGGCCGCGTCACTTACAGCCAACAGATCCTGAAGGAGTTCGGCTGGATCGAGGAGGCGGTCGGCCGGGGTGTCGACAGCGAGGGCTCGGGGTATTCGCAGATCTAGCCGATCCCCGGTCCTCCGGCGCCGTCGCGATCAACGAAGGGCAGCGGCGATATTGCCTCCGTCGACGGTCAGCACGGCGCCGGTGGTCGCTTCCGCCAAGGCCAGAGCGACGAACGCCTTGGCGACATCGTCGACTTTCACTTCCCGCTTCAGTAGATTGTCGCTTTGTAGGTATTCCTCGACGCCGATACCGCGGGCGGCGGCGCGTTCCTCCAGAAGACCGTTCGCGAACAACCCCGTATTGACCCGATCTGCGTTGACCGCGTTCGAGCGTATTCCGAGTTCACCATATTCGAGCGCATACTGCCGTGAAAGTAACAGCGTGGCCGCCTTCGGCAGGCCATACGGCCCGAACCCCTTTCCCGGATTGACCGCTTGTTTCGATGCATTGAACAATAAAACACCACCCGTATTCTGGAGCTTGAAAATTCTGACGGCGTTTTGAGCAACCGTTTGATGCGAAAAGAAATTCAGCTCGAAACTTATCCGTAGCGTCGCTTCCGAGACGTCGCCAATTTTGCCTTGCCATGCGGCGCCGGCATTCGATATGACAATATCGATTCCGCCAAAACCCGTGCAGGTCTCATCGAAGGCCTCGCGTACGCTGTCGGGGTCCGTCACATCGCATCGGATCGAGAGAGCGGCACTTCCAATCTGCTCTCGGACCGCCTCCGCTCGATCGATATCATAATCGACGATCGACACATGCGCGCCACGATCCGCGAATTCTCGCGCCGTCGCCGCGCCGATTCCCCCACCACCGCCGGTGATCAAGACAATGTGACCCTCCAAGGATTTCGGCGTGGATTTGCCGAGCTTGGCTTGCTCCAGTGACCAGTATTCCAGATCGAACATATCGCCTTCACTGGCGGGACAATGGTTGCCGATCGATTCGGCATCGGTGATGACTTCGATGTTGTTTTCCTCGAGATCGGCGGCGATGCAAGCATCCTTGGCCGACTTGCCGCCACCGAACATTCCCATTCCAGGCACCAAAACGATCTTTGGGATCGGGTCGAGCTTTGTCTTTTTATGCCCCCGTATTCCGTTATATTTTTCGAAGTATTCATTATATTCGGAGATGTAATTTTTCACGGATGATTTAATGGAATCACCGTATTCCGCGAGTGATCCAGTTTCGGGTGCCGGGAGGATCAGTGGTATATTTTTTATCCTTATCGTATGATCCGGCGTTACGACACCTTGTTGGCTATAACGAGTCACCTCCGCGCCGTCGACATAGTTCAAGATTGTCTCGCTGGAGCGATATTCCAGAATTACTCTATTCTTCGAATTTCTAGAAGTTTCGTCGCCCCCCGATAACGCACCACGAATTATCGGCGCGACATCGGCGACCTCCGCCACGTTTGGAGGAAGCTCGGCGCGTGTGAAGGCGGTATCGCGGTTATCGGCTAAATAGTCTTCCGCAATCGATACCAGATCAATCATTCGTTCGTAAGATTCGCGAGCCGAACCAGCAAAACTGAAGATTCCATGCTTCAACAGAATCAGCCCCTTGGTCCCTGGATTGGATTGATATATCTCGGCTGCCTTTTTTGCCAATTCAAACCCAGGCATGACATAGGGAACCAAAGCCGCTTCGTCACCAAAAACCTTTCGGCAAATGTCCTCGCCGTTAGCTTGATTGGTCAAGGACAGAACCGCGGTCGAATGTGAATGATCGACGAATTTTTCAGGAATGAATGCGTGGAGCAACGTTTCCACCGAGGGATTTGGAGAGTTCGAATCGAGCAAGCAGCCCCGCATGAAGCTCACCATATCCTCATCGGAGAGCTCTTCCAGATTCCGGGCCTTCCCCAGGGGCGCCAGCTTCAAGGCAGGCAAACCCGCCGGCTCGATGTCGGCGAGGTCCCAGCCGCTGCCCTTGACACAGAGAACCGCTACCTCCTCGCCCAACACGTCGCGCATCGTGCTTTTTACCGAAGTATTGCCTCCACCGTGAAGCACGAGTTTCGGATCCCTCCCGAGAAGACGCGATGTATAGATACGAAGTGCGATATCGACGCTTACACCTTTTTCCTCGTAATCCAAGATGACCTTATTGGCGTCCTCGTCACACCACCGACTTTCCATTGAACACTCCTCCGAGGGTCGCGGATTGCGGGCGTCAGAATAGCCATCTGGTCTTTGCGCCGCAATGTAGGGCCGATTCCTGGCCGTGCCGTATCCGGCGAGCCGACCCCGGGGTGATTTCGAGTCGCCCTGGGCACCAGCTCCCTCGACCCCCCCCCAACGAAGAAGGCCGGCCCGGGCATCCCCCCGAGCCGGCCCCCCTCGAAGAACCAGGCGAAACCCTCGCCGAGCCCTACCCCCCGCCGAGCGCGGGGAGGAAATACACCTCCGAGCCCGCTTCCAGGCTTTCGAGATAGGCGTCCTCGTGGATCTCGCCGTCGATGGCCACGGACATCCCCGCCATGAGCTGCTCGCCGATACCGGGGAAGCGTGCGTCAAGCTGGCGAATCAGGTCACGCACGCTCCGGCAATCGATGGTGAACTCGAGCTCGCCGTCGGCGAAGGCCCGGCCCAGCTCCCGCGTCAGCACCACCTTGGCCACCGTTTCGTCCAACCTCTAGCCGTCGAGCGCCTCGACGATCTTGGGCGGCGACATCGGCAAATCGCGCAGCCGCTTGCCCGTGGCGGCGGCGATCGCGTTGGCGACCGCGGCCATCGGCGGCACGATCGGCACCTCGCCGACACCGCGCACGCCATAAGGATGGCGCGGGTTCGGCACCTCGACCACGACGGTGTCGATCATCGGCAGGTCGGAGGCCACCGGGACGCGATAGTCGAGGAAACTCGGATTGTCGAGCCGGCCCTGGTCGTCGTAGACATACTCCTCGTTCAAGGCCCAGCCGATGCCTTGCACCACGCCGCCCTGCATCTGCCCCTCGACATAGCTCGGGTGGATCGCCGTGCCGACGTCCTGCGTCGCGGTATAGCGCAGGATGGTGACGTAGCCGGTCTCCTCGTCGACCTCGACGTCGACCACGTGGGTGGCGAAGCCGGCGCCGGCGCCGGTCGCGTTGATCGAGGCGGTGGTGTCGATCGGCCCGCCGGTCTTGCCCGACATGGCGGCGATATCGGCCAGCGACAGGGAATCGAAATCACCGACGTTGGAGCTGGCCGGCTTGGCGTGGCCGTCTTCCCAGATGACGCCCTCGGGGTCGACGTCCCAGATCTTGGCGGCGCGTTTGCGCATCTCGTCCACCGCCATCTTAGAGGCATCGACCACCGCCATGCCGGTGGCGAAAGTGACGCGGCTGCCGCCGGTCAGGAAGCAGTAGCCGACCGAGCTGGTGTCGGCGACGACCGGGCGCACCCGTTCGACCTCGATCCCCAGCACCTCGGCCGCCATCATCGCCATGGAGGCCCGGCTGCCGCCGATGTCCGGATTGCCCGTGGCGACGATGGCGGTGCCGTCCTCGTTGATGTGGACCGTGGCACTGGATTCGCCGCCGATGTTGAACCAGAAGCCCGACGCGACGCCCCGGCCCTGGTTCTCGCCCAACGGCGCCTTCAGATGCGGATGATCGATCGCCGCCTGCAACGATTCGACATAGCCGATGACCGGATGGCGCGGTCCATAGGCGGTCTTCGTCCCCTCGCGCGCGGCGTTCTTCATCCTGAGCTCGAGCGGATCCATGGCGAGCTTTTCCGCCAGCTCGTCCAGCGCGCTCTCGACGCCGAAGGCCGAATTCGGCGCGCCCGGCGCCCGGTAGGCCGCGACCTTGGGCCGGTTCACGCAGACGTCGTAGCCCGTGATGGTCACGTTCTCGATGTCGTAGGGTGCCACGGCGGTCATGCAGGCCGGCTGCACGGGCGAGCCCTGGAAGGCGCCCGCCTGCAGCTTCACCGTCACGTCGGCGGCGGTGATCTTGCCGTCCGAGGTGGCGCCGAGCTTGACGTAGATCACGCCGCCCGCGGCCGGGCCGCTGCCCCGGAAAACCTCCTGGCGGGTCATCACCATCTTCACCGGCGAGCCGGACTTGCGGCTCAACACCGCCGCCACCGGCTCCAGATAGATCAGCGTCTTGCCGCCGAAGCCGCCCCCGATCTCCGCCGGCATCGCCCGGATTCGCGCGATGTCGATGCCCAGTAGCTTGGCCGTGTAGGCGCGGACCATGAACTGGCCCTGGCTCGACGACCAGATCTCGATCTGGCCGTCCTCCGCCATCGAGACCACACAGGCATGGGGCTCGATATAGCCCTGGTGCACCGGCTTGGTGGTGTAGCGGCCCTCGACCACGACGTCGGCCTCGGCGAAGCCCGCGTCGATGTCGCCGAGCTTGAACTCGATCCGCTTGGCGACGTTGGAAGCTGTCTCCGGCTTCGGATCGACGCCCTGGGTGAACATGTCGTCGTGCAGGATCGGCGCGTCGTCGGCCATCGCCGCCTCGACGTCGATGACGTGCGGCAGGACCTCGTAGTCGACCTCGATCAGCTCCAGCGCCGCCTGTGCGATCGCCTCCGAGGTCGCGGCGACCCCAGCCACCGCGTGCCCGTCATAGAGCACCTTGTCGCGGGCCAGCGTATTGCGCGAGAGATCGCGGAAGTTCATCGGCCCCTCGCCGACATAGGCCGCCTCGGGCGAAATCTCCGGTAAATCCGCCGCCGTCGCCACCGCCTTGACGCCGGGCAACGCCGCCGCCTTTGAGGTGTCGATCGACTTGATCCGGGCGTGCGCGTGCGGGCTGCGGAGCACCAGGCCGGTCAGCATGCCGGGCATGGTGAAGTCGGCGCCGAAGCGGTCGCGCCCCGTCACCTTGCCGATGCCGTCGGGGCGGATCGGTCGGGTGCCGACGACTTTGTATTTGCTCGCTTGCTCGGCCATGGCGTCAGGCTCCCCGCATGTCGGCGGCCGTGTCCATCACGGCGCGAATGATCTTGTCATACCCGGTGCAGCGGCAGAGGTTGCCGGCGAGCCAGTAGCGCGCCTCGGTCTCCGTCGGGTCCGGGTTAGTTTCCAACAGCGCCTTGGCGGCGACCAAGAAGCCCGGCGTGCAGAAGCCACACTGCAGCGCCGCCTCCTCGAGGAACTTCTGCTGCAGCGGGTGCAGCTTCTCGCCCAGGGCCATGCCCTCGATGGTCTCGACCGTGCGGCCCTCGGCCTCGACGCCGAGCGCCAGGCAGGAGCAGACCAGCCGGCCGTCCAGCATGACGCTGCAGGCGCCGCAGTCACCGGTGGAGCAGCCTTCCTTGGTGCCGGTGAGCAGCAGCTCGTCGCGCAGCACGTCGAGCAGGGTCTGTTGCGTCTCGCAGAGGAACTCCATCGGTTCCCCGTTGACGGTGGTGCTTACATGGTGTTTCGCCATCGCTCAATTGCTCCTTGCCCGCTCTTGGGCGATCGCCGTCGCCCGGCGGGCCAGCACGCCCGCCACCTTGGTCCGATACGCGATCGTGCCGCGCTTGTCGTCGATCGGCTTGCAGGCCGCGCGTGCGGCCGCATCCAGTTTCGCCATGGTGTCATCGCCCAGATCGCTGCCGATCAACGCATCGGCGCAAGCCTCGACCAGCAGCACCGTCGGCGCCACCGCGCCGAGCGAAACCCTGGCCGCCGTGCAGGTGCCGCCCTCGTCGAGCGTGAGGCAGACGCCGACGCCGACGATGGCGATGTCCATCTCGGTGCGCGGGATCATCCTGAGGTAGGCATCGCCGGTCCGCGCGCCGCGTGCCGGCAGGTTTAAGCTTACGACCATCTCGCCCTTCGCGAGCGAGGTGCGGCCGGGCGCCACGGGCACCTCCGCGACCGCGACCTCGCGCCGGCCGTTCGGCCCCGCGATGTTGCAGGTGACGCCCGCCACGACCAGCGCCGGCACCGCATCGGCCGCCGGCGAGGCGTTGCAGAGGTTGCCGCCGGCCGACGCCCGGCCCTGGATCTGGGTCGAGCCGATCAGCTCCACCGCCTCGACGATGCCGGGCCAGGCCGCCTTGACGCCGGCGTGCTCGCCCAGGACCGCGCCCGAGACCGCGGCGCCGACCCGGAAGCCGCCGCCGTCCTCGGTGATCGTCATCATCTCGTCGATCCGCTTGATGTCGACCACCAGGGCGGGCTTGACCATGCCGGCGCTCATCTGCGCCAGGAGATCGGTGCCGCCCGCCAGGATCCGCGCGTCGCCATCCGCGCCGGCGAGGATCGCCACCGCCTCCTCGACGGTCGTCGGCGCCTCGAATTGCATTGCTTTCATGTCACTCCCTTGCGTTCCCCGATGCCTCGACCCGCATCCGCCGACATCAACCGCCCACGGTACGCGACGCGAGGTTTCCGCCCGAGGATCTCGATACCCCTCGCCCCGGCGGGGCTTTGCCCACCGCCGATCGATCGTTCTCGCCTTCGAGCCGCACCGCGATTCCCTTGCCGAACCGGATTTGCCGATATCTCCCATCGTCCCGGACAAGTCAATGCGGGTCCACGACGCGGGCTCGAACGACACTTGGTTTCGATGCTCTCCCGAACTCGGGGCGATGCTAGAGGATATGGCGCACCGGTTCAATCGTCCCCGGATTCGTTTGCCCTAGTGGATTCTATCCACTGGCAACCCGACAGCGGCGTTGCCTCCGGGCAACGACAAGGGGTGAATTCCCGCCACGAGCGACCCCACGACTGGCGCCGCCGTCCGTTTGGCGGTAAAATTTTTCCGGCTGCATTATGTTCGATGGAGGGGCCGATGGCTCGATTTCTGACCTTGATCATCCTGACGCTCGGCTTGAGCGGCGTCGTCGGCGCCTGCGCGCCGGTCTGTGAACTGGCGGGTCCCAGGGGCGGTTGCGAGCCGACCTGGAAAGTTTGGCACTCGTCCTCGGGCTTCACCTTGACGCTGAGCCACAACCGCTATCAGTACGCGCCGAGTTTGGACGAATTGATGGGCGTTTGCCGCCATTCGCTCCGGGTGATCGCCAACGACATCGCCGTCGAGCAGGGCAAGGAGCTGATCCCCTACGAGGAGGGCGAGGTGATCATGAAGACGGCGCGGGACGACGCCTTGGGCGCCTCCACCTGCAATGCCTCGGTCACGGTGACCTACGCCCTCAGCGGCTGACGCGCGCCGCCGCCAAGGGCCGGCCGCGGCGGCCATCGCGCGTGGCACCTCGGGGCTATAAGGGGTTGATGTCGCTTGGCAACACCGTGGAACTCACCCCCGCGATGACGGTGTAGCCAGGAGTGTTGACGTCGGGGTCGAAGCTCAGGTGCAGCGTGCTGTCGATGATGAAGGCGGCGCCGCTCGCCAGACCGGAGTTGGTGCCGTCGTATTCCGAGGCGAGGGCGACGAGCGGCGTGCCGGCCACGTCTCCGAACGCGGCTTCATCGAATACGAAACCGTCTTCCACCGTATTGAAGTCGTTGATCTCGTCGTGGGCGAGGCCGCTCGCCGAGGGTGTCTGGTTCGTGGTGATCTGCGTCCCGTCGGCGATCTCGTCGTACTGGTAGGTGTCGTTGCCGATGCCGCCGTCCATCAGGTCGGCACCTTGGCCGCCGATGAGCGTATCGTTGCCGGCGCCGCCGCTGATCGTGTCGTCGCCGGCGTGGCCGTCCAACCGATTGGCGACGGCGCTGCCGGTGATCTGGTCGTCGAAGATGGTGCCCTCCACGTTCTCGAAGTTTAAGGCGACTTCGGCATTGCCGAGTCCGTCGTCGGTCACCGTGCCGGTGGCGAGGTCGATGATGAGGCCCGAGGTGGAGGAATTGTTTAGATAGAATGCCGTATCGACGCCGGCGCCGCCGATGAGCGTGTCGTTACCGCCGGCGCCATCCAGGGTGTCGTTGCCGCCACCGCCGATCAGCGTATCGTTGCCGCCCAGGCCAAGGATCTGCTCCGCCCCGGCCCCGCCGACCAGGATGTCGACCGAGCCCGTGCCGGTGATCGTGCTGCTGCTGGTGATGAGGTCGCCCAGCAAGGCGGTCAACTCGTTGGCTTCCGTGATGTTGGTGGCGCTCCCACCCGAACCCTCGACCTCGGACAGCAGCGCCAGGGCCGTGGAGTTGACATTGATTCCGACGGCCTCGATGCTGAATTCCTGCTCTGGTCCGGTGCCATCGCCATCGGTCTCGATGGAAGTGACAACAGCTCCGAACGTAGCGCTCGCAAAACCGTCGGAAACGAAAAGCAGCTTGTTGACATCCGCATCAGGCAGCGTGCCCGGACTACTGGTCGCAGAACCCATGGTACACGACGGCATTTACGTAGGACGTTGAAAAGGTTGTAGGATTCCCGATTCACTCCACGACGAGTCAAGAGGGAAATCATGCGAGACAACCCGATCAACGCCCTGCGTGAGACGCTACGATGCGGCTTCGCCTTTCGCAAGAGCCGTCTGGAGAGCCTTTGCGTCTTGGTCTTCGGCGTGTTCGTCGCCCGGACGGTGAACCTCTCTCACTTGGCCTGCCACTTTCCGGGG
Organism: Alphaproteobacteria bacterium; assembly: GCA_965225945.1. GTDB lineage: Bacteria > Pseudomonadota > Alphaproteobacteria > JASLMY01. Next base: position 25,832 of record CBDDBZ010000028.1, read on the forward strand.
CGCGCGCGATCCAGCTCCAACTATCGGCGCCTGCAACGGTTTTTCGAGCAAGTCGATTTCGATTACGATCGCCTCGCCGAGTTCCTGGTCGCGATGATGGGGCTCCAGGCGGGGCCGTGGCGGCTGACCATGGACCGGACCAACTGGCGGCTGGGTCGCCGCGACGTCAACATCTTGATGATCGGCATCGTCAACCGCGCCATCGCCATTCCCGTGTGCTGGCGGGTGCTCGACAAGGCGGGCAATTCCAATACCAAGGAGCGGATCGCGATCCTCGAACACGTCCTCCGGCTCTTCGGGGTCGACAAGATCGCCAGCCTCCTGGCCGACCGGGAATTCATCGGCGACGCCTGGCTGGCATGGTTGCAGGAAAAGGCCATCCCCTTTCACATCCGCATCCGATCCAACATCAAGATCGCCAACACGCGTGGTCGCATGGTCAAGGCGAGGGAGCTGTTTCGCGACCTCAAACCCGGGGAAAGCCGCATCCTCTCCAACGCCAGGCGCCTCTCGGAGGCCAGAAAACCCAAGGCCAGGCCCGTCTTCGTCGCCGCGCTCCATCTCAAGACCGGCGAACTGTTGATCGTCGTGACCAACGACGCGCCCGAGGAGGCCTTGGCCATCTACGCCCAGCGCTGGCAAATCGAGACCCTCTTCGCCGCCTTGAAAACCCGTGGCTTCAACCTCGAAGACACCCACATGACCGACCCGGAGCGCATCTCCAAGCTCACCGCCGTCCTTTCCATCACCTTCTGCTGGGCGCACAAAGTCGGCGATTGGCTCCACGAGGCCGAGCCGATCCGCCTCAAAACCCACAAAAGGATGGCAAAATCCATCTTCCGATACGGTTTCGAGTGGATAAGGCGACAGCTCGTCAATCCTATCGACAGGCGTCAAGCCATTGAGCTGATTCGTTTCCTCGTCCCCGGAAAACCACCAGTCCAGGTGCCCAGGCCAAAGCCAGCATGAACGAGTCGTGTACTGTGCCCGCCGACAGTAGAGACGAGTTCGCTCCCGCCTCCCTGCACCACCACCCACCCCGCAGCTTCGAGCGTCGCTTAGACGCCTCGACGAATTACCCAAAACCGCCCGGAGCTTGCGCGAATGTAAGCCGCGATCGCCTGGCCGGGATGCGGTCACTTCGACCGTACCCATCCGGTGAGGGACGTCTTGTGAATTTTGCTCCGAGTTCGGAATCTGGCAATCCTTGACTGGACGTCTCGATGGTGTCCACGAAGCCGCTGATGGACACTTTCGCCGATGTTGCCCGAAGGGAATGCGGATGAGAGGGAAGGGGCCGTCGCCCCGCGCGCTCGCTCTATTCGGGGTTTCGCGGAACCTGTGTCGAGCCTTCCGGCAGAATGAGCCAGTCGAGCTTCTCCTCGCACCAGATATGCACCTTCGGCTCGGCCCAGCTCGGATCGTCGAGGGTGCCCGCCTTTATAAACTCCATTCCCTCATAGGCCGGACCGTCCGACAGGAAATGCGAGCCGCATTTCGAGCAGAAGTGACGGTTGAACGGCTTGCCGCTTGCGCCCGAGTGATCGATATAGATCGCCGCGGTGTCGCCGGTCACCTTTGCCGATCCCGCCGGCATGGCCAGGTTGAAAGAATTTGTCGAGCCGGAGTTCTTCCGGCAAGTCGCGCAATAGCAATTGATGACCGCCGCCGGCTCGGCATCGCTAGTATACCGCACGCTGCCACACAGACAGCCGCCTTCGATTTTGGCCATTTCTCCCCCCTATTTCCCTAGGCTCTCGCCGCGAGACGCCCCAGTCGAACCATTCGCGGTCATTGGTAGCGTAGCAAGTAAGGCTTCTAAAGGCGAATCCGGACGTGAGACGCCAGACTGCATTGCGTTCTCCGCGCTTCGCCATGGGCGCGGACAACGACGTGTCGTCATCAGTCGAGGTGGGTTCGGAATTCGGCGATCACCGCCTCGTAGACCGGGCGCTTGAAGGGGACGATCACGGCCATCAGGCGCTTCACGTCGAGCCAGGCCCAGTCGTCGAACTCCGGTGTCGCCACCTGGGCGACGCGAATGTCGCCGTCCTCGCCGGTGAAGCGCATGCAGAACCACTTCTGGGTCTGGCCGCGGTAACGCCCGTGCCAGACCCGGTCGGCCAGCGCCTCGGGCAGATCGTAGGGACGCCAGTCGCGACTCTCGGCCAGGATCTCGGCCTTCGCCGTGCCGGTCTCCTCCAGGAGTTCGCGCCGCGCCGCCGCGGCCGCGCTCTCGCCCTCGTCGATTCCGCCCTGCGGCATCTGCCACGATTCGGCGATCTGGTCGATCCGCCGGCCGGCGAAGATAAAGCCCCGGGCGTTCACCAGCATGATGCCGACGCAAGCTCGGTAGGGTCGCTCGAGATAGGGCTTGATCATCCGGTCTTGCCGCTGACGTGAACCGCGCTCAAGGGCGCAAGCACGATCCCCCGCGCCGCGAGCCTCTCGATCCATAACAGCAGGCGCTCGACGGTCAGGGGATAGGGAAAGCCGATGCCGACGGCGCTGCCGCGCTCGCGGGCCTTGGCCTCGAGCGCGGCCAGTTCGGCGTCGATCGCCTGGCGATTCACCTTGTCGTCGATGAAGCGGTCGTTGACCACGCGGTCGAGGCCCAGGACGCCGGCGACCTCGTAGGCGAGCCCGTCGCCGCCGCGCCCGCTGTCGAGGAAGATCAGGTCCCGCGATCTGACGGCGCGCAGCACCGGTCCCAGGTTTTCCGCCGAACGGGTGAAGCGGGCGCCCAACTGGTTGGTGATCCCGACATAGCCCTCGAAACGTCGCAGCAGCCAATCCAACCGCTCGACGTTTTCCTCCGAGGAGAGCGAGGTCAGCAGCGTGTGCGGGCCCGGATCGTTCTTCGGATAGCCATAGGGCTCCATCGGCACCTGCAGCACGATCTCGTGACCGGCGGCGCGGGCCTTATCGGCCCACTCCTGAAGATTGCGCCCATAGGGCGCGAAGGCGAGGGTGACCTCGCCGGGGAGCCGGCCGATCGCCGCCGTGGTGTCGGCCCGCGACAGGCCCAGGCCCCAGATCACGATGGCGATGCGCGGCCGGCCGAGCGTGTCCTGAAACGGCTGGGCGTGGCGCGACCAGCGCCGCGCCGGGGCGGCGGGCGGGCGCTCGGCGTGGCGGGTTCGGCGGCGGCCTCCGGCTCCGGCGCGCCAGGCTTGGTCGTGACGGCGGCCTCCGGCCCCGGCGCGCCAGGCTTGGTCGTGACGGCGGCTTCGCTCGCCCTCGCGGTCTCGGCCGGCGGCAGCTTCGTCGCGGTCTCCGCCTCGGTCTTGGCGGCCGGCGCCACCTCGACCACGACGGCGACGCCACCGGGTGGGCCCGGAGTCGTCTCGGGGGCTTCGTAGCTGAATTGCAGCCAGCCCAGCAGCCCACCGATGGCCAGAGCCAGCACGACAACGGTCAACACGAGGGGGGAGGGCATGGCGCCCCCCGATCGTGTTGGAGAGGCGATGCTGGAACGGTTCCTGGGTAGCGTCCGTTTCGCCACGATCCGGTTCACGCCGCCGCCGCCCGGCGCGGTCCTTAGAGCATGATCCGATCATATGGAATCGTTTGATGGCGGCAAATAGGCCTCTGGGGCAGGCGCGCCGCGCCGCGCGATGCGGGCCATCGGGCAAGCGGCGCAACGCACCCCAGAGGCCGATTTGCCCCACCGAAGGCCGGGATTATTTTGCGCCGTGGCCGCGTTGCGCTGGCTCACCGATGCCCCACATCGCCGTCGCAAGCGCAACGCGGCCACGGCGCAAAATAATCCCGGTCAAACGTTTCCATATGGTCGGATCATGCTCTTTGCCAACCGCCCTTGCGGGCGAGACCTGCTCGACCCGCGCGCGGTTTGCCAACCGCCCTTGCGGGCGAGACCTGCTCGACCCGCGCGCGGTCATCGCGGTTCAGTTTCCCGTGCGCTCGCCCAAGAGCATGATGCCGCGCAGAAGATCGAGCGCGTAGGCCAATTGGAAGTCCTTGGGCGTCTCCTCCGAGGCGTTGAGGGTCGTCTTGGCGTCGCCCGTTTCGCCGCCCATTTCGCCCTTGTCGTCCTTGTCCCGCTCGGAGCTCTTCGCGTCGCCCTCACCCTCCTTCGCGTCGCCCTTCTTGTCGAAGCGACGGCGGAGATCGGCCTCGCTGCGGCGCTTCGAGCCTTCGACGGTGGAGACGCGGGCCTGCTCGACCTCGATGTCCGGATCGATGCCCTTGGCCTGAATCGAGCGGCCGGCCGGCGTGTAATAGAGCGCCGTGGTCATGCGGATGGCGCCGTGGCCCTGCAGCGGCACGATGGTCTGCACCGAGCCCTTGCCGAAGGACTTGGTGCCCAGAATGATCGCGCGGCGATGGTCTTGTAACGCGCCGGCGACGATTTCGGAGGCAGAGGCGGAGCCGCCGTTGATCATCACGATCACCGGTTTGCCCTCGGCGAGATCGCCCTCGTGCGCGTTGAAGCGTTGCACGTCCTCGTCGCGCCGTCCTCGGGTCGAGACGATCTCCCCCTGGGCGAGGAAGGCGTCGGCGACGGCGACGGCCTGGTCCAGCAAGCCGCCCGGATTGTTCCTGAGATCGAGGATGTAGCCCTTGGCCTCGTCGCCGAGCTCGGCGTGCAGGTCCGCGAAGGCGCGCTTCAGGCCGCGATCGGTCTGCTCGTTGAAGGAGATGATGCGGACGTAGCCGATCTCGTCCTCGGTCCGGTAGCGGACCGACTGGATGCGGATGATCTCGCGGGTGATGGAGACGTCGAAGCTCTTCTCCTCGCCGCTCCTGGCGATGGTGAGCTTGATCGCCGACTTGACCGGCCCGCGCATTTTCGCGACCGCTTGGCTGAGGGTCAGGCCGAGCACCGGATCGCCGTCGAGATGGGTCACCAGATCACCGGCGCGAATCCCGGCTCGCGCGGCCGGCGTGTCGTCGATCGGCGAGACCACCTTCACCAGGCCGTTCTCCATCGTCACCTCGATGCCGAGGCCGCCGAATTCGCCCCGGGTCTGCACCTGCATGTCGCGGTAGCTCTTCGCGTTGAGATAGCTCGAGTGCGGGTCGAGCGAGCTCAACATGCCGTTGATCGCGGCCTCGATGAGGTCGGGATCGGCGACCTCTTCGACATAGTCGGAGCGGATCCGCTCGAACACGTCGCCGAACAATATGAGTTGTCGATAGGTTTCCGAATCCTGCGCGCGCGGCTGCGCCGCGCCGAGGAGCAAACCCGCGACCAGGGCGATACCGAGCAGGCTGTTTCGCATTATCCGCTAACCTTCCCTTTTGCCGCCGCCATCCAGGGCAACGGGTTGATCGGTTTCCCCCCGCGTCTGAGTTCCACGTAAAGCGTCGGTGGGGCGTCGTCAATCTTGCTCATCTCTCCCACCGGCTCGCCGGCCAGGACGCGCTGCCCGACGACTCCGTAAACCCGCGACATGCCGGAAAGAAGCAGATGATAGCCCTCGCCGAGAGAGATGATCAACAGCAGCCCGTAGTCGCGATACTCGCCGACGAAGACCACCTTGCCGTCATAGGGCGCCACGACCGGCGCGTGGTCCGTCGTGCGCAGGCGAATTCCCTTCAGCGACTGCCCAGCGGTGCCGGTCGCGGCGCCGAAGCGCCCGATAATGCGGCCGCGCGCCGGTAATGGCAATTTGCCCCGACTCTCGCTGAAGAGCCTGAGCGGTGGCGGCAGTTCGGCGGTACGCAACGTCTTCTCGGGCTCGCTGGCCTCGCGGCGGGTTGCCTCGTCCGCCCGCCGACGCGCTTCCCGATCCGCCCGAAGACGTGCCTCCCGATCCATCGATCGGCGCGCTACCAGCTCCGCCTGTCGGCGTGCTTCCTGTTCCGCTCGTCGGCGTGCTTCCAGTTCCGCCCGCCGCGTGGCCGCCTCGACCTCGCGGGCCGCCATGACCCGTTGGCGCGTATGCTCGTGCGCGACCCGGTCCCGGCCGGCTCGCTCCGCCTCCCGCGCCGTTCGGTCGAGTTTCGCGCGCTCGGCCGCCGTCTCGCGCCGGCGTTCGCGGGTCCGCCCGGCGCGGGCGGTGGTTTTGGCCCGCCGGTCGAGGACGGCGCGACGCTCGGCGGCGGCCCGCTCCGCCGCGTCCCGGCGACGCTGCTCCTCGAGCCGGCTCAATCGCAGCACCAATTCGACCAGCGTCTTGGCCTCGCCGGCGAGCCGGGCGACGTGGCGCTCCTCCCGCCGGCGCGAGACCTCGAGCCGGCCTCGCAGCCCCGAGCGGACCGACAGCAATCGCTCCAGTTCAAGGCGCCGGACCTGCAGCGCGCGTTTGCCCTCGGTGCGTCGCCGGCCCTCTGTTTCGACCTCCCGGCGAAGCGCGGCGAGCGCGGCGAGATCGGCTCGGATTTCCCGCGCCTCGTCCTCCAGGCGCTCGACCAGCATGCTCATCAGGCGAGCGCCCCGGTAGGTGTCGACGGGGGAGCCGGCGCTCGCCAGGATACTGATGGCGCTGCGGCGCGACAGCCGGCTGAGGCTCGCGAGCGTGATCGAAGTCTCCTCGCGCCGGCCCTCCAGGGCCTGTTGCTTGTGGGTGGTGGCGACGGCGAGTTCCGCCAACCGCTCGTCGGCCTTCTCGATCGAGGCCTGGGAGGCATCGATCCTCGGCATCAGCCCGATCAGTCGGGCGCGGACCGCCTCCAGCTCCCGGTTCAGACGGTCCGCCCGCAGGGTGAGTTCGCGGGCGTTGCCGCGGTGGCGCTCGAGCGCGCCCTCGACGCTCTCGAGCGAGCGCCGGGCCCCGCCGTCGATGCTCTGCGTGGCCGCTACTGTCCCGGACGCCAGCAGCACCGTTCCGGCGATGAGCGCGCCCAAGGCGCGCGTGATCGGCTGTTCACACCGTGACACGGGTCTCCGCCGCCTGTTCGCTCGAGCGGGCCGACATGATCAGCGAGCGGCCGGTCATTACCTTCGGCGGCTCGAGATTCAAGAGTTCGAGCACGGTGGGCGCCACGTCCGCCAGCCGCCCGTCGGCGAGCGCGATGGCGCCGGGCGGGTTGACCAGCAGCAGCGGGACCGGATTGGTGGTGTGCGCGGTATGGGCCTGGCCGGTTTCGGTGTCGCGCATCATCTCGACGTTGCCGTGATCGGCGGTGACCAGCATCGTGCCGCCGACCTCGACCAGTGCCGTCTCGAGCCGGCCGAGGCAGGTGTCGACCGTTTCCACCGCCCGGCGCGCAGCAGCGAGATCGCCGGTATGGCCGACCATGTCCGGGTTGGCGTAGTTCACCACCACCAGGTCGAAGCCGCCCTCCCGGATCGCCCCGACCAGGCGATCCGTCAGCTCCGGCGCCGACATCTCGGGCTGGAGGTCGTAGGTCGCGACCCGGGGGGAGGGGATCAGGATCCGCTCCTCGCCTTCGAACACCCGCTCGGAGCCGCCGTTCAGGAAGAAGGTGACGTGGGCGTATTTTTCCGTCTCGGCGATCCGGAGCTGGCGCAGGCCGGCGGCCGAGACGATTTCCGGCAGCGTGTCGCCCGGTTGTTCCGGCGCGAACAATGTTTCGAGCCGGCGATCCAGCGCCTCGGAATAGGACACCATGCCGAGCGCGGCGGCGAAATCGACGCGGCGCGGGCGCGCGAAGCCGTCGAAGTCGGGGTCCAGGAGCGCGTTCAGGATCTCCCGCGCCCGGTCGGCCCGGAAGTTGGCCATCACCAGGCCGTCGCCGTCGGCCATGCCGGCGTAGTCGCCGATCGCCGTCGGCGTTACGAATTCGTCCGTTTCCGCGCGGGCATGGGCCTGGTGAATCGCGGCCGTCGCGTCGGCCGCCTGTCCGCCCTCGCCCGCGACGAGCAGGCCGTAAGCCCGGACCACCCGATCCCAGCGCTGGTCCCGGTCCATGGCGAAATTGCGCCCGGTGAGCGTAGCCACCCGGACGTCGTCGAGACCGGCGATAGCATCGAGGAAGGCCGCCATCTCGTCGCCGGCGCTCTTCGGCGGGGTGTCGCGGCCGTCGAGGAAGGCGTGGATGCGCACCGCGATGCCCTCGCCCGCGAGCGCCCGGGCCAGCGCCAGGATATGGTCCCGGTGCGCATGCACGCCGCCCGACGACAGCAGGCCCAGCAAATGGCAAGTCCCGCCGCTCGCCTTCAGCGCCGCGACGAAGGCCTCGAAGGCGGGAAGTGCCGCAAGCCCGCCGGCGGCGAGCGCGGCATCGATCCGGGGCAGGTCCTGCATCACGATCCGCCCGGCGCCGAGGTTCTGATGGCCGACCTCGGAATTCCCCATCTGACCCGGGGGCAGCCCGACGTCGTCGCCCGAGGTTCGCAGCAGGGCGCGCGGCGCCGTGGCCCAGAGCCGATCGAACACCGGCGTCGATGCCTGGCGGATGGCGTTGTCCTCGCGTTGTTCGCGATGGCCCCACCCGTCCAGAATGCAGAGGACCACGGGTTTGGGCTTGGCTTCGCTCATGGGCTCCGGCTCTAAATTCGCCACGCCGGGCGGCGACAAAAAGCCGCGCGAACCCGGGCGTCGAGGCGCGAATCGTTGGGAAGCGAAGATACCCATCGGCCCCGACCAAGTCATCCGTTATCTGCCCCGGTTATCCGCCCCCGGCGGCCCCACCGGAGATCGTTTCGCCATGCCTGGACCCGGGCGCGCGGAGCGGGCATGTTCTCCCTCCCCCCTCGCGTCCCCGCCCGACGGAGCCGACCGGCCATGACCGCCACAGCCCCCGCCGCGCTCGACGGCATCCGCATCCTCGACCTGACGCGCGTCATCGCCGGGCCGTTCTGCACCATGCAGTTGGCCGACTTGGGGGCCGAGGTGATCAAGATCGAACACCCGACGCGGGGCGACGATAGCCGCGCCATGTCGCCGCCCGAGACCGGCGGCGAGAGCCACTTCTACCTCGCCTACAACCGCAACAAGCAGAGCCTCGCCCTCGACCTGGCGAGGCAACGGGGCAAGCGGATCATCCACGAGCTGGCCGTCCGCGCCGACGTGCTGATCGAGAACTTCCGGCCCGGCGTGATGGCCCGCCTCGGCCTCGACTACGAGACCATGGCGGAACGCAATCGCGGGCTCGTCTACTGCTCGGTCTCCGGCTACGGCCAAGCGGGGCCGATGGCCGACCGGCCGGGTCTCGATCCCGTCCTGCAGGCCGAAAGTGGGATGATGTCGATCACCGGCGAGCCCGACGGCAATCCCATGCGCCATCCCCTCTCGATCATCGACGTCACCGCGGCCTTCTACGCCACCACGGCGATCCTGAGCGCGCTGATCGCCCGCGGGCGGACCGGGCGCGGCCAGCATATCGACGTCTCGCTGTTCGATGCCTCGGTGGCGCTCCTGGGCAACGCCGGGCAGTACTATCTGACCTCGGGCGAGGACCCGGCGCGGCACGGCAACGCGCATTCGGCGGCGATGCCGGTCGGCCTCTTCCACACGAGCACCGATCCGCTCTATCTCGCTCTCGGCAACGACCGGCTCTACGCCACGTTTTGCCGCGAGATGATCAAGCGGCCGGAGCTGGTGGAGGACCCCCGCTTCGCCACCAACGCCGAGCGCAACGCCAACCGGGCGCTGCTGGTGGGGATCGTGGAGGAGATCTTCGCCACCCGCCCGCTCGACGAGTGGCTGGCGCGGGCGCGCAAGGCCGGCCTGCCGGCGGGCGCGGTCCGCCGGATCTCGGCCGCGCTGGAGAGTCCGGAGGTGGCGGCCAGCGAGATGGTGCGCGAGGTCGCGCATCCGACCGCCGGCCGGCTCCGCCTGCTAGGGACGCCGATAAAGCTCTCCGACACGCCCGCCCGGGCACCGGCGCCGCCGCCACTTCTGGGCCAGCACAGTGACCAGGTGTTGCGCGAGATCCTGCGATACGACGAGGATACGATCCGAGAGCTCAGGGCGGACGGCGTCGTCGCCTGAGCCGCGGGGGAGGGACGGCCGAGATGGCGGAACGGGTATCCTACGAGGTCGTCGAGGAGATCGCGCGCATCCGCCTCGAGCGGCCGGAGAAGCTCAACGCGCTCGATGGTGCGATGTGGCGCGACTTGCTGGCGGCGGTCGGGCGACTGAAGTCGGACTCAGGCGTCCGCGTGGCGCTGCTATGCGCCTCGGGCCGTGCCTTCTCGGCCGGCGCCGACTTGAACGAGACCGCGTGGCGCGACGAGACCCAGGCCCAGACCCGCCGGCGGATCGAGCGCAACCAGCAGGACCTGGCCCGCGAGATGGTCCGCGCGCCGGTGCCGATCGTCGCGGCGGTCAACGGTTATGCCTTGGGCGGCGGGGTGGAGATCGCGCTCGCCGCCGACCTGCGGATCGCCGGCGACGATGCCGTCTTCGGCTTTCCCGAGACCGGAATCGGCCGCTTCGTCACCGGGGCCGCCAGCTTGCTGCTGCCGCGCGCCGTCGGCCTCGCCTGGGCCAAGCGGATGATCCTGACGGGGGAGCGGATCGGGGCCGATCGCGCGCTCGCCATCGGCCTGGTGGAAGAGGTCGTGCCGGCAATAGAGCTGGAGACGCGCGCCATGGCGCTCTGCCGCGCCATCGCCCGGAACGCGCCGCTTTCGGTCCAGCTCGCCAAGCGCTCGCTCAACTGGGTCAACTTGGGCGAGCTGGAGACGGCGCTGGCGCTGGAGACCGACGGGCTGATGCAGACTTACGCCACCGACGACAACGAGGCCGGCGTCGCCGCCTTCGCGGGCCGCGAGCGATCCGAATTCAAGGGCGGCTGAGGGAGAAACGCGATGTCGACACCCCTATACGAGGCCTACGCGATCAAATACGGCGAGCGGGTTGGCAACCGCGGCACCATCTTCGTGCACGGCGATCCGCACGACGCGCCGCAGGCGATGGACTATTTCGTCTGGGCCCTTCGCTCGCCCGAGCGCACCATCGTCGTCGATGTCGGCTATGGGCGCGAGGAGGGGGAGGGGAGGGGCCGTACCTTCCTTCGTTGTCCGACCGAGGGCTTGGCGCTGCTCGGGATCGAGGCGGCCGAGGTCGAGGATGTCGTTATCACCCACATGCACTACGACCACGCCGGCAACCTGGAGCTCTTCCCCAATGCCCGCTTCCACGTCCAGGACAGCGAGCTCGCCTACGTCACCGGCCGGGCGATGAGCCACACGGCGTTGCGCCATTCCTTCCGCCTCGACGACGTGTTGGAGATGATCCGCATGATCTATGGCGACCGCGTCGTGTTCCACGCCGGCGACGAGGAACTGGCGCCGGGGATCACGCTGCATCACATGCCGGGGCACACCCACGGCATGCAGTCGGTGATGGTGGAGACGGCCAGGGGCCGCGTCATGCTCGCCTCCGACGCGGCGCATTATTACGAGAGCCTGACCGACGGCACGCCGTTCCTGACCCATGTGGACATGTTCGATATGCTGGAGGGCTTCCGCCGCCTGGTCAGCCTGGCGCCGACGCCCGAGCACGTCGTGCCGGGCCACGACCCCCAAGTGATGCAACGCTACCCGGCGCCGGCGCCGGCGCTCGACGGCATCGTCGTCCGCCTCGACGTCGCGCCCTCGCAATAGGGAAGGGAGACAGCGATGAAAGTCGGCTTTATCGGCCTCGGCACCATGGGCGCCCCCATCGCCCTCAACGCGCTTCGCGGCGGCAACGAGCTGATCGTCCACGATCTCCGCGACGAGGCGGCGGGCCCGCATATCAATGCCGGCGCCACCTGGGCGGAAAGCCCCGCGGCCGTGGCCGAGGCGGCCGACGTGGTCTTCACCTCGCTCCCCGGCCCGGCGGAAGTGGAGGCGGTGGCCAGCGGCGCGGGCGGCCTGAGGGAGGGCGCGAGCGCCGGCCAGGCCTATTTCGATCTCTCGACCAACTCACCGACGGTGATGCGCTCGCTGGCAAGAGCCTTCGCCGAGTTGGGGGTCGAGGTCCTGGACGCGCCGGTGAGCGGCGGGCCCGAGGGTGCGCGCAGCGGCCAGCTCGCGATCTGGGTCGGCGGCGACAGGGCGACCTACGAGCGCTTCCTCCCGGTGCTGAGGAGCATGGGCGATCAGCCGTATTACGTCGGCCCCATCGGCGCGGGCTCGGTCGCCAAGCTGGTGCATAATCTGAGCGGTTACATGATCCAGACCGCGCTCGCCGAGGCTTTTACCATGGGGGTCAAGGCGGGCGTCGACGCGGAGGGGCTGTGGCGCGCGGTCAGGCAGGGGGCGCTCGGCCGGCGGCGAACCTTCGACGCGATGTCCCGGCAGTATCTCCAGGGCCGCTTCGACCCGCCCGATTTCGCGCTTCGCTTGGCGCGCAAGGACGTGGGCCTCGCGGTCGATCTCGGCCGCGAGTTCGAGGTGCCGATGCGGCTGGCCAATTTGACCCTGCAGGAGATGACCGAGGCGATGAACCGCGGCTGGGAGGGGCGCGATTCCCGCACCGCCATGCTGCTGCAGGAGGAGCGCGCGGGCGTCGAGGTCCGCGTCGACGCGAAACGGATCGGCGAGATCCTGGAGGAATGACGGCGGGCGCTTTTCGCGCGCCCATATCCACGGAGAAGGAAACACCATGGCCACGACGAAACCCGTCTACGAACTGATCCCCCAACTCGGCAAGCTGCGCGACGAGGTGCTGTTCGGCGACGTTTGGGAGCAGCCGGAGCTGACCCCGCGCGACCGCAGCCTGGTCACCTGCGCGGTGCTGACCGCGCTCTACCGCACCGACGAGCTGAAGGGCCACATGCAGCGCGCGCTGGATAACGGGGTCACGCACGACGAGATCAGGGGCATGATCACCCACATCGCCTTCTATGCCGGCTGGCCGACGGCGGTGAACGCCGGGCGCGTCGCCCAGGGGATCTTCAACGACGACGACTGACGCGCCGGCCGGGAGCGGTCGGTTGCGCGGCGAATTCGTTTTCGAGGCGGAGGCGATCGCGCTCCCTGGGGGTGCCTTCGCGGGCGGCCATCGGCGCCTACTGACCTGGCGGGGGCGGGTGCTGCTCGGCCTGACCCAGGGGCCGTTCCGCCCCTACCTGTTCCCGGTGGCGAGTCCGGCCGGCCATCTGGTGGTGGCGGAGCGGCCGCCCGACCACCCGCACCATTCGGGCCTCTGGATCGCCGCCGACCACGTCTCGGCCCATCTACCGGCGGGCGCGGCGGGCCAAGAGATCTACAGTTACAATTTTTACGTCGATCACGTCTTCCAGGGCCGCGCGCCGGGGCGGATCGTGGCCCGGGAGACGACGGGGGAGGCGGCGGGGGAGGCGGCGGAGGCGGCAGGGAAATCGGGGGCGGCGGAGCGCTTCCGGATCACGCAATCGATGGATTGGATCGGTCCCCCGGAATGGGGCGCGCCGGAGGGCCGGCTGGTGGCGCGCGAGAGCCGGGTTCACGATATTCGCCCGGGCGATCGATATCACCTGATCGACGTCGTCTCGACGTTTCAGCCGGCTCAATGGCCCTTGACCCTCGGGCCGACGCGCCATGCCTATTTCAACGCCCGCGCGGCCGAGTCGATGCGGCTCGACCGGGGCGGCGCCATGCGCGACGCGGCGGGGCGCGAGGGCGGCGAGGCGATTACCGAGGCGAGCGCCGCCCGCTGGGTCCGGGTCGAGGGTCCGCTGGGGGCCGGGGCGCGGGCAGGTCTGGCGCTGATCCCCGGTGCCGGGACCGAGACCGACTGGTTCGCCGCCGACTGGGGCGTCGTCACCGCGCAGCCCTGGCGCTCGCGCTCGCGCCACCTCCCCCTCGGCGACTGTCTGGTGCAACGCGCCCGCTACGTCGTCCACGACGGCGACGGCGCCGACATCGATTTCACCGCGCTGGCCGAGGACTTCGGCTAGCACCACGTCTCGCGAAGATGTGAGCGAGGAGGGGCCGCGCGCGGGTCTCGCGGCTTCTATAGTGCAGGTGGGGTCGCACGACAGGGAGGGCCGGCATGCGCGTGGTCCGGTATCTTCTGATCGCCGCCGTCTTCGCCACCACGGCACCTCAGGCGGGGGCGGATCCGCTCCAGGCCGAGTTCACGGCGCGGATCGAGGCGGCGCTGGCGCACCCCGGCGAGGCGGCGCGAGGCGAGGCGGTGGCGAGGCTCTTCCACCACGATCCGGCCGACGCCGGCTGGGCGGTCGAGTTGATCCCGCGGGTGATCCGCCACATCGTCCGGCTCGCGGACCGGCGGATCTCCTTCGCCCCGCTCTCGCCCGAGACGGAGCTGGTGCATATCGTCGACGGCTACGAATATCGCCCCAACCTGGAACCGCTCGGCCAGGTGGTGTTCAGCAATCCCGCGCGCCCCGGCAACGACACCAAGGTGCTCTACGGCCGCCACCCGAGGGAGGCGCGGCTCTACTTCCCGCTGACGACCCGGCGCTGGTGAACCCCTATGCACCCCCCGACAAGCAGCTCCAGATCCTCACCATCGGCATGGCCCATCCGCCGCTCACCTTCGAAGGCTGGTGTGACATCCGCCTCTCCGACAATTCGATCAAGCGTCTCACGCTGCACGACCAGGGCGTCGGCAACCAGACGCTCATCCTGCGCGGTCAAGAGATCCAGGGCTGCGAGGTTCGCAACACCGCCGGCCTGGGTGCCTTGAGCCTCCGCCTCTACGAGGACGACGACGAGATCTTCCTGAAACACATCGAGGCGCCGGAGACGACGATCGTCTATCGGGGACGCTGAGCACCGCGCGACGAGCGCCGGCGGTCAAGACGATTCGCCAACCGGCGGGGGAGGGTCTAACATCGACGCCGTGATGCTCCGGTGACCTCCGACGCCATTTGCCGGCGGCCGGGAGCAAGGACTAAAGGCCGGGAGCAAGGACTAAAGGGGAGAGGCGAAATGCCACGAATTTGGACGGCGACGCGACGCACCGCGATCGCTGCGTTGGCGGCGGCACCGCTGGCGCTGGGGCTGGGCTTCGGCTCGGCGGCGGCGGAATCGGTGCTCCGCATCGTGCCGCACGCGGATCTGAAGAACCTGGATCCGATCTGGACCACGGCCTACATCACGCGCAATCACGGCTACATGGTCTACGACACGCTGTTTGCGCAGGACGAGAATGGGAAGATCCAGCCCCAGATGGTGGGCGAGCATTCGGTCAGCGCCGACGGCCTGGTTTACACCTTCACGCTTCGCGACGGCCTGAAGTGGCACGACGGGGACCCGGTGAAGGCGGAAGACTGCGTCGCCTCGATCAAGCGTTGGGGCAAGCGCGACGGCATGGGCCAAAAGCTCATGGACTTCACCAAGGAGTTGAAGGTCGTCGACGACAAGACCTTCACCCTGACCCTGAACGAGCCTTACGGCCTGGTGCTCGCTTCGATCGGCAAGATCAGCTCCAACACCCCCTTCATGATGAAGAAGGTGCACGCCGACGTAGACGCCTTCGAGGCGGTGCCGGAAGTCATCGGCTCGGGTCCGTTCCGCTTCGTCAAGGACGAGTGGGTGCCGGGCGCCAAGGTGGTCTACGCCAAGAACACCGACTACAAGCCCCGGGCCGAGCCCGCCTCGGGCGCGGCCGGCGGCAAGGTGGTGCATTTCGACCGGGTCGAGTGGATCTACATCCCCGATCCGGCGACGGCGATGAACGCGCTGATCAACGGCGAGGTCGATCTGTGGGAGACCCCGGCGGTCGACATGGTGCCGTTGCTGGCGAAGGATCCCAACATCGAGATGGCGGTGATCGATCCGCTCGGCACCCAGGGTTGGCTCCGGCCCAATCACCTGCACCCGCCGTTCAATCATCCGAAGGCGCGCCAGGCGCTGCTCTACGCGGTGAACCAAGAGGAATACCTGCAGGCGATCGTCGGCGATCCGAAGCTCTACAAGGTGTGCGCGGCCTACTTCATCTGTGGCACGCCGAACGAGTCGGATGTCGGCACGGAGGCCCTTAAGGCGCACGACAAGGCGATGGCCAGGAAGCTCCTGGCCGAGGCCGGCTACAAGGGCGAGAAGATCATCCTGATGCAGTCGACCGACATTCCGGTGCTGAACAACGCCGCGCTGGTGACGGCGCAGGTGCTGCGCGAGATCGGCATGGAGGTCGAGGTGCAGGCGATGGACTGGTCGACGCTGACCTCGCGGCGGGCCGAGAAGAAGAGCCCGGCCGACGGCGGCTGGAACATCTTCCACACCTACGCCACGGGAGCCGACGCCACCTCGCCGATCGCCAACATCGGCATCTCCGGTGGTGGAGTCGAGAAGGCTTGGTTCGGCTGGCCGACCGACGAGGTTACCGAGAACCTGCGCGACGATTTCGCTCGCGAAGCCGATCCGGTGAAAAAGAAGGCGATCATCGACAAGCTGCAGGCGCGGCTGTTCAACCACTTGGTGCCCTACGTCAACTATGGCCAGTGGTTCCAGCCGGTGGCCTGGCGCAAGGGCCTGGACGGTGTCCTGATCTCGCCGGTGCCGTTCTTCTGGAACATCACCAAGAAGACGGGCTGAGGCGAACGGGCGTCGGGGGGCGTCGGGGCGGCCTCGGCCGGCTCCGGCGCCCGCCACCCCCGAAATCGACCATTCGGTACAATTGAATGTATGCCTATATCGCCCGGCGGCTGCTGGCGACCATCCCGGTCATGGCGGTCGTCGGCATCTTCGTCTTTCTGCTGCTGCATCTGACGCCGGGCGATCCGGCCCAGGTGATTGCCGGCGATTACGCACGGCCCGAGGACGTCGAAAAGATCCGCGAGCGCCTGGGCCTGAACCAGCCGATCTACGTCCAGTTCTTCACCTGGGTCGGCAATTTGGCCAGGGGCGATCTCGGCACCTCGATCTTTTCCAACCTGCCGGTCTCGAAGCTGATCGGCCAGCGCTTGGAGCCGACCTTGGCGCTGGCCATCGCGACCATCATCTTCGCCATCCTGGTGGCGGTGCCGATGGGGGTGATCGCGGCGTGGAAGGCGGGCACGCTCACCGACCGGGTGATCATGGTCTTCGCCGTGCTCGGCTTTTCGGTCCCGGTCTTCGTCATCGGCTACGCCATGATGTGGCTGTTCTCGATCACCCTCGGCTGGTTCCCGGTGCAGGGCTACAAACCGATCGGCGATGGTTTCTGGCCGTTCCTGCGCTCGATCACGCTGCCGACGGTGGCGCTGGGCATCATCTACGTGGCGCTGATCGCCCGCATCACGCGGGCCAGCATGCTGGAGGTGCTGAACGAGGACTACATGCGGACGGCCCAGGCCAAGGGCCTCGACACCACCGCACTGCTGATCCGCCACGCGCTCAGAAACGCCTCGGTGCCGATCGTCACCATCATCGGCATCGGCATTGCGTTGCTGATCGGCGGCGTGGTGGTGACCGAGAGCGTGTTCAACATTCCGGGCCTCGGCCGGCTCACCATCGATGCCGTGCTGCGGCGCGACTATCCCATCATCCAGGGGGTGATCCTGGTCTTCTCGGGCGCCTACGTGCTCGTGAACCTGTTGATCGATCTCTCTTACACCCTGCTCGATCCCCGGATTCGTTACTGATGACCGAAGCGCCGATCGAAGCCTTCCGCGACGCCGATTTCGAGGAGGCGGGGCCGAGGCCGGGTCTCTGGTGGCGCTGTCGGGACTATACCCGCCGTCATCCGACGGTGGTCATCGGCGCCGGCCTGCTGATCGTGATGGCGATCGCCGCCGTCGCAGCACCCCTGATCGCCGCCGATCCGCTGCGGCTCAATCCGATAAAGCGGCTCACGCCGCCGGGCGAGGATTTCTGGTTCGGCGCCGACTTCCTCGGCCGCGACGTCTTTGCCCGGACCATTTATGGCGGGCAGATCTCGCTGATGGTCGGATTCGCGGTAGCGGCGATCAGCACCGTCGTCGGCCTCACCATCGGCCTCTTTGCCGGCTACGTCCGCTGGGTCGACGCGATCGTGATGCGGATCATGGACGGGCTGATGGCGATTCCCGGCGTGCTGCTGGCGATCGCGCTGATCAGCCTCGCCGGCGCCAGTGTCAGCAACGTCATCATCGCCATCACCATTCCCGAAATCCCGCGGGTCGTCCGCCTGGTCCGCGCCGTGGTCTTGACGGTGCGCGAACAACCCTATGTCGAGGCGGCGGTCTCCGTCGGCACGCGGTTGCCGGCGATTCTGGTGAAGCACATTCTGCCCAACACGCTGGCGCCGCTGATCGTGCAGGCGACCTATGTCTGCGCCTCGGCGGTGGTGGTCGAGGCCATCCTCTCCTTCCTCGGCGCCGGCACGCCGCCGGAGATCCCGAGCTGGGGCAACATCATCGCCGAGGGGCGGACCTATTTTCAGATCGCGCCCTGGATGATCTTCTTCCCCGGCGTCTTCCTGGCGGTGACGGTGTTGGCGGTCAACATCCTGGGTGACGGCTTGCGCGATTCGCTCGATCCCCGGATCGCGCGACGGATGTAGCGCGATGGCGAGCGAGGAACGCCCGATCCTGGAGATCGACGACCTGCGCACCTATTTTCACACCCGCGACGGCGTGGTGCGCGCGGTCGACGGGGTCTCGCTTTCCGTCGGCCGGGGCGAGACGCTCTCGATCGTCGGCGAATCCGGCTGCGGCAAGAGCGTCACCGCGTTGTCCATCCTGCGCCTGCTGGAGATACCGCCGGCTAGAATCGAGAGCGGGCGAATCCTGTTCCAGGACGAGGATCTGCTGCTCGCCAGCGAGGAGCGGATGCGGGAGATCCGGGGCAACCAGATCTCGATGATCTTCCAGGAGCCGATGACCTCGCTCAATCCGGTGATGCCGGCCGGCCGGCAGATCGCCGAATCGCTGGAGCTGCACCAGGGCCTCTCGCGCCACGCCGCCGCCGATCAGGCGATCGAGATGCTCGATCTGGTACAGATTTCGGAACCGCGCCGGCGCGCCGAGGAATACCCCCATCAGCTGTCCGGCGGCATGCGCCAGCGGGTGATGATCGCCATGGCGCTCGCCTGCAACCCGGCGATCCTGATCGCGGACGAGCCGACGACGGCGCTCGACGTCACCATCCAGGCGCAGATTCTCGACCTGATGGGGCAACTGAAGGAGAAGATCGGCGCCGCCATCATCTTCATCACCCACGACCTGGGCGTGGTGGCGGAGACGGCGCAGCGGGTCGTGGTGATGTACGCCGGCCGCAAGGTGGAGGAGGCGTCCGTCGCCGACCTCTTCGCCCGCCCGCTGCATCCCTACACGCTCGGCCTCATGGGCTCGATCCCGAAGCTCGCCCACTTGGCGAGAGCGGGGAAGCGCGGCCGTCTGAACGAGATCCCGGGCGTGGTGCCCTCGCTCCGGCGCGCGATTCCCGGCTGTGCCTTCGCGCCCAGGTGTCCCCACGTCCAGGAACGCTGCCGGGCCGAGGCGCCGAGGCTGGATGCGCCGGGCGACGGCCGCCTGGTGGCCTGTTGGGAGTGGGCGCGGGTGGCGGAGGAGGCGGCATGAGCACGAGCGGACCGGTGCTCGAGGTCCGCGACCTCAAGAAACATTTTCCGGTCTACGCGGGCCTGCTGCGCCGCCGCGTCGGCTCGGTGCTGGCGGTCGACGGCGTTTCCTTCGAGATCGGCCGGGGCGAGACTTTGGGTCTGGTGGGGGAGAGCGGCTCCGGCAAGACGACCGTCGGCAAGACGGTGCTGCGGCTGATCGACCCGACCTCGGGCGAGATCCACGTGAACGGCGAGGACGTGACCCGCGCTCGCCCGGCCCGGATGCGGCTGGTCCGGCGGCAGATGCAAATGGTCTTTCAGGACCCCTACGCCTCGTTGAACCCTCGGCTCTCGGCGCGGCGTATCGTCGCCGAGCCACTGCTGAATTACCACGAAGTCCCACGGCCCGAGATCGAGGGGCGGGTCCGGGCGCTGTTTCAACGGGTCGGCTTGCGCCCCGACCAGATGGCGAAATACCCGCACGAGTTTTCCGGCGGCCAACGCCAACGTCTCGGCGTGGCCCGGGCGCTGGCGCTGGAGCCGGGGCTGATCGTCGCCGACGAGCCGGTCTCCGCGCTCGACGTCTCGGTGCAGGCCCAGGTGTTGAACTTGCTGATGGACCTGCAGGACGAGCTGGATCTCGCCTATCTCTTCATCAGCCACGACCTGGCGGTGGTCGAGCACATCAGCCACCGGGTGGCGGTGATGTATCTCGGCAAGATCGTCGAGCTGACCGACCGACGCTCGCTGTTCGAGGAGCCCCACCATCCCTACACCCGGGCGCTGCTGTCGGCCAATCCCACGCCCGAGCCCGGTGCCAAGCGCGAGCGGATCATCCTGAAGGGCGACATTCCCTCTCCGATCAACCCGCCGAGCGGCTGCCGCTTCCACACCCGCTGTCCCGTGGCCGAGCCGCGCTGCTCGGTGGAGGAGCCGGCGATGCGCCTGGTGGCGCCCGGACACCAGGTCGCGTGCCACCTCAGCCCCGCGATGGCCCGCGGAAGAGGATAAGGGGACACAATACCGGAAGAGGATAAGGGGACACAATACTTAACTTCACGAAGTTAAGTATTGTGTCCCCTTATCCTTGCGTGCCTCGCGATGATGGCGCAGTGCCAGCGGTTCCATAGGATCGAACGGCGGCGCTATGATCCCGCTTTATCCGACAAGGGAGGAGGCTCCGATGACCCGCCGCTTGACCGTCGCCGCCGCGCAGATGGGCCCGATCGCCCGGGACGAGCCGCGCCAGTCCACCGTCGCCCGGATGTGCGACATGATGCGCGAGGCCAAGGGCAAGGGCGCCGATCTGGTGGTCTTTCCCGAACTGGCGCTGACCACCTTCTTTCCCCGCTGGTATATCGAGGACGAGGCGGAGCTCGACGCCTTCTACGAGACGGCGATGCCGAACGCGGCGACGGCGCCGCTGTTCGCGCTCGCCCGCGAGCTCGGGCTCGGCTTCTACCTCGGCTATGCGGAGTTGGTGGAGGAGGCGGGCGGAATGCGCCGTTTCAACACCTCGATCCTGGTCGACGCGGGGGGCGAGATCGTCGGCAAGTATCGCAAGGTGCATCTTCCGGGCCACGGCGAGCACGAGCCCTGGCGGCCCTTCCAGCACCTGGAGAAGGCCTATTTCGAGCCGGGCGACCTCGGCTTTCCGGTGTTCGAGGCCTTCGACGGCACCTTGGGCATGTGCATCTGCAACGATCGCCGCTGGCCGGAGACCTATCGGGTGATGGGCCTCCTCGGCGTGGAGCTGGTCATGCTCGGCTACAACACGCCCACGCACAATCCGCCGGTGCCCCAGCACGACCACCTGATGTGGTTCCACAACCACCTCTCGATGCAGGCGGGCGCCTATCAGAACGGCACCTGGGTGGTGGGCGTGGCCAAGGCCGGCAAGGAGGAGGGCTGCGACCTGATCGGCCAGAGCGTGATCATCGCGCCGACCGGCGAGATCGTCGCCATGTGCGCGACCCTGGAGGACGAGGTGATCACGGCGGCTTGCGACCTCGACCGCTGCGCCGAGATCAAGCAGCAGATCTTCGATTTCGCACGACATCGCCAGCCCCAGCATTACGCCATCATCGCCGCGCCGAAGGCGTAGTCGATCGCTCGTCGTCTCACGGCATCAGGGGAACGCCGGCGATCCATTCGTGCAGCCAGAGCACCAGGGCGCCATAGAGCACGAGGCCGAGCAGCGGCCGCCACCAGCCGATGGCGCGCCAATCGAGGCGGGTTCGGCCTCGCAGTATCGCGGCGAACGGCAGCCATGAGGTCACCGCCGCGAAGGCGGCCCAGCCGTCGGGATCCAGGCGGGCCCGCTTGGCGTCGATCAACGACGGCCCCGCCAAGGCCAGGAGACCGAGGCTCGCGAAGAAAACCACCGAGGCGAGGTCGCCGTTGGCCAGGATATGGGCGCCGGCCCACAGCGCGATCGCCCACATCACCGGGTGGCGGGTGATCGTCAGCACCCCGGACGCCGGCCGCTCGGCGGCCAGAAGGCGCTCGCCGCCGGCCGACGTCGGAGAGCGCGTCGTCACGCCGATGACCAAAGCCAAGACGGCGAACAGCATGATCAGCGCCGCCCCATGCCTCGCCCCGAGGCTCGGCGGCCATAATTCGACGTAGTCCGCCGCCGCGTAGGCAAGGGACATCCACACGAGCAGCCCCAGCGACAGCAGCGAGAAGAGGGCGAGGTAGGGCTTCTCCCCGATGCGCGCGACGATCCGGCCACGAAGCGACGTGCCCGAGACCCAGAGGTGAAGCGCGGCGAATAGGATGGACGCCAGCAACAGTGCCGTCATTGCTTCCCCGGCTCCCTCGCGCGCGTCGCGCGCCGGGTCGCTAGGCGCGTTCCCGCGCCGCCAGCACGGCGCGACCCGCGTCGGTCAGCTTGCAGACCAGCCAGTCGGGCTTCAGCGGGTTGGCGAACCACGGCTCGGCCCAGCCGAAGGCGATGCAGGCGCGAACCGTGCGCGCATCGACTTCCTGGCCCTCCTCGTCGAAGAGCGGCAGCTTACCTCCCGCCTGCGCCAGGCCGCGCGAAATGTAGCGCAGCTGCGCCGGCGACGGCCGCCGCTCCCCCGTCTGTTTCCTCCGGGCGACCGCCATGACCGGAGACTAGCCCATGCTCGCACCGGGCGGAAGCCGGGGTCGGTTCGACGAGATCAGGCCTGGGCGCTCGGCCGCGAGGACACCTCGGCGTGCCAGCGCCCGAGGTTGCCGAGCGCCTCGGGTGGACTGGCCTCGACACGTTCGGCGAAATCCACCGTGATCAGGGCCGTGATGTCGGCGGCCGAATAGGTATCGCCGGCGACGAAGGCGCGGTTGGCCAACTCCGCGTCCAGCATCTCGTGGAAACTCGCCAGGCGGGCCCTGCCGCGTTCCGCCAGTTCCGGGATCTGCGCCACCTTCGAGGCGCCGCCGAGGGCGCGGCCCTCGAACCTCGGACTGCTGTTCCGCAGGATCTCCAGCGCCGGGTTCATTCCCTCGTTCTGGACGATGAACTCCCACATTGTGATCCGCGCCGCCGCTTCGGGCGTCCGGCCCAGCAGCGTGGGTTCCGGCTGAAGTTCCTCGAGATAGCGCCAGATCGCCACCACCTCGCCGATGCCGCTCCCGTCGTCGAGTTCCAGCCAGGGAACCAAGCAGCGTGGGTTCTTGGCCCTGAAGTCGTCCTGGAACTGTTCGCCGCCGCGCAGGTCGACCTGCTCGGTGGGGATGTCCATCTCCTTCTCGGCCATGAAAATGCGCACCCGCCTCGGATTGGGCGCGGGCTGACAATCATAGAGTTTCATGCTTCCTCCCCTTGCCGCGAGCGCCGGGGGCGCGGACCCGCCACCGCCGACCTCGCACCCGCATCTTGCCGGCTTCCCGACGAAGACGCCATGGGGGCGCCATGGCAAAGCGCCCGGCCGGGTCCTCGCGAAGCGTGACGGATATGCCGACTTTTGTGGCTGGACGCCCAGCTCGACACGCGATAGCTTGACCGTGTGGAGGTTCTGCCCGTCGCTCGCGCGGCGGCGAACGACGGAGACTAGAGTGTTGAAAACAGTGTTGAAAACAATGTTGAAAACGACGAAAAATCAGATGCTTGTCGCCGCCTTCGCGGCGATGTCGCTGCTCGTCGCCGGCGCCGGCGGCGTTTACGCGGCCGAGGCCGACCTCGCCAAGGGCGAGAAGGACTTCAAGAAGATCTGCTCCAAGTGTCACACCGTGAGCGCCGCCGAGCTCAAGAAGAAAAAACAGGGCCCGGGTCTCCACGGCGTCTTCGGCCGCACGGCCGGCACGGTCGAGGGCTTCCGCCGCTTTTCCAAGGCGATCAAGGCCTCCGGCGTCGTCTGGGACGAGGAAACCATGGACAAGTGGCTGACCAAGCCGAAGAAATTCATTCCCAAGAGCAAAATGCCCTGGGGCGGCTGGAGGAAGGCCGAACGGCGCGCCAACGTCATCGCCTATTTGATGGAGGCCACCAAATAATCCGCTCACGCGGCCATCGTTCACGTTGACCTCCGGGCCGCGCGGTATATCTTCTCCCCAGGGACCAGTTCCGCGGGGAAGAGTCGATGTTCATCCAGACCGAGGATACCGCCAGCGCCGATTCGATGCGCTTCCTGCCCGGCCGAGAGGTACTGGGTGATCGCGAGGTCGCCTTCGCCTCCGCCGAGGAGGCCCAGGCCTCGCCGCTGGCGCTTCGCCTGTTCCAGGTGGCCGACGTCCGGGCGGTGACGCTCGGGGCTGACGACATCGTGGTCGAAAAGCGCTCCGAGGCGGAATGGCATCACCTGAAGCCCGAGGTGCTGGCGGCCATCATGGCGCATTTCATGGCCGGCGATGCAGTGCTCGACGATGGCGCCGCCGCGCCCACCCCGCCGGTCGCGGCGACATCGGAGGCCGACGCCGAGATCATCGCGCAATTGGAGCAGTTGATCGAAGCCCGCGTGCAACCCTCCGTCTCCGCCCAAGGGGGCGAGGTGCGCCTCGCCAGCTTCCAGGACGGCGTGGTCGAGCTGGAGGTGAGCGGGCCGGCGGTGAGCTTGCTCGGTCCGATCGGCAACATGCTGCGCCACTACGTGCCGGAGGTGACCTCGGTGCGTGAATACCGCGATACCTCCGCCATGCCCGGGTTGGGAACCGCGACCGGCATCGAGGTCCAGCGTCTGATCGACCAGCAGATCAACCCCGCCGTCGCCGCGCACGGTGGCCATATCGCCCTGGTCGACGTTAAGGACGAGATCGTCTACATCCGGCTCGAGGGCGGCTGCCAGGGCTGCGGCATGGCGGACGTGACCTTGAAGCAGGGGATCGAGTCCACCATTCGCCAACACCTGCCGGATATCGTGGCGGTGCGTGACGTCACCGATCACGCCGGCGGCGACAATCCTTATTACCAGCCCTCGCAAAAGTAGCCGCCTCCCCGCCGCCGGGCGAAATGTCCCGCATTCTTCTGCTGATTCCGGTCGCGAGCTACCGGGCCGGGGACTTTCTCGCCGCCGCGACGCGGCTCGGCATCGACGTCGTCGTCGGCTCCGACCAGGAAATGGTGCTGAGCGAGCTGCGCGGCGCGCGCGGCCTCGCCCTCGATTTCAGCGATATCGAGGCCGCGGTGACGCGGGTTCGGATCATGGCCAGCAACGCGCCCTTCGAGGCGATCGTCAACGTGGACGACGCGGGCGCGGAATTGGCCGCCGCGATCGCGGCTGAGCTGGGGCTGGCGCAAAACAGGCCCGAGGCGGTGGCCAGCGCGCGCGACAAATACCGCTTTCGCCGCGCAATCGCCGAGGCCGGACTGCCGGGACCGGCCTTCCGGCTGATCTCGCTCGATGACGACCCGAGGGGAATCGCCGGCGAGATCGCCTACCCTTGCGTCGTGAAGCCGCTGACGCTGGCCATGAGCCGGGGCGTGATCCGCTGCGATGATAGCGCCGCTTTCGTCGACGCCGTCGCCCGGGTTGCCCGCATCATCGCCCGCGACGACGCCGACACGCCCGGCCGAGCGGGCGATCACCTGCTGGTGGAGGGCTATGTCCCCGGCACCGAATACGCGCTCGAGGGCCTGATTACGCGGGGCCGGCTCAATGTCCTGGCGATATTCGACAAGCCCGATGCCCTCGACGGCCCCTTCTTCGAGGAGACGATCTACGTCACCCCGGCCGTCCTCGAGGGGGGCCAGCGGGGGGTGATCCTCGCGGCCGCCCAAGCCGCTGTCGCGGCCATCGGCCTCATCGACGGTCCGGTCCATGTCGACCTTCGCCTCGATGGCGATGCCGCGGTCGTGCTGGAGGTCGACGCCCGCTCGATCGGTGGACATTGTGGCCGCTCGCTCCGCTTCCCGGGCGGGCAGCGGCTCGAGGAAGTCATCCTGCGCCACGCCACGGGCGACGTCTCGGTCAGTGCCGAGACGGAAGCGGGTGCCGGCGGCGTGATGATGATCCCGATCCAGCGAGCGGGCGGCTGAAGCGAATAGACGGCCTGGCCGCCGCCGAGGGGGTGGGGGGGATATCGGAGATCTCGATCACCATTCCCCTCGGCCATCCGGTCGAGACCCTGCCGGAGGGGGGCCGCTACCTGGGTTTCATCATCGCCCACGCCGAGAGCGCCGAAGCGGTCGTGACAGCGCTACGCGCGGCCCACGCGCATCTTCGTTTCGATATCTTGCCCGAGGCCATGGCCTGAAGCCGAACCGGCGTGGCCCGGCGTGGCTCGCCACGAGCGGTCGGACCCGGGCGATCCCTTCGCTGAGCGCCGGGCGCGTCTCGCGAAGGGGGTCATTCTCACTTGGAATGCACCCCTAGAATGACACCAAGAATCAGGGACAGTTGACCTAATATGGCGCCAAGTTAGTGCTTTTGCTGTTTTTCGCGCTGCCGGCGATGCCTCTCGCGCGCCCCTGCCTCGGCCTCTTCGCGCGCACGCTCCAGGGTCAGCCGCATGTCGATTTCGAGACGCCCACGGCCGAGGACTTGGCGCGTCGACCGCACCGCATTCCTCATCTGGGAGTGAGAGCCGGAAAAAGCCACTTAATCAACGGGCTGTCCAGGGTCAGCCGCATGTCGAGCACCCACTCCGGTGCCAACCAGTCCAGCATGTCGGCCCCCTCGGCCATCAACGGCGTCGCCATTGCCTGCCTGAGCCAATTCGGATGGGCCTGCGGCGGCTGCAGAATTCCGGCGAGCAGATAGGCCACCGAGAGGATGAAGCCGCCGCGCAACAAGCCCAGGAAAAAGCCGAAGATTCGATTGATGACACCGACGTCATCGTGCTCGAACCAACGCCCGACGAAATAGGCCGCGAGCAAAAAAGCTGCAAGCAGCGAAACGAGCAGCGATACGTCGAGAATGACATCATCGAGCGCGGTCGGTGGCGAGCCGGGACCGCCGGAAGGCTCCATGATCGGGAAGATCAGCGCGCAGAGCCCGATGGCGAGGAGCCAAGCAGCGAGCGAGAGCACCGCCCCGACCAAGCCGGCCTTGGCGCTCAAGACCGCCGACAACACCAGGAACGCCGCAACGGCGAGGTCGAGGTAGATCGCCTCCTGGTAAATTCCGCTTCCTTCCATCGCCCCTCAGCCGAATTTCTCCCCAGACGACCGCCCCCTTGCCGGGTGGTTAGCATAAGGCTCAATTCGTGAATTGTATGCATTAGTGATAGAGTGCCTGGAACGTCAGGAGGTTGGGTTATGGACGGCAAGGGTTTCCAGGTGTGGCTTTCGGCGGCGCGCGGGCTGACGCGCGCGCAGCGGCGCGAGGCGCTCGCGGTGCTGTCGGGCCGGAGCGAGGGCGAGGCATCGAAGGCCGCGATCGAGCTTGGTGTGGACGAGGCCCGGCGCTGTCCGCACTGCGTGAGCGAAGGGGCGGTTTCGCGCGGTATGGCGCGGGGTCTGCGGCGCTACCAGTGCAAGGGCTGCGGCAGGACCTTCAACGCGCTGAGCGGTACGCCGCTGTCGGGCTTGCACCACAAGGAACGCTGGCTGTCGTTCGGGGCGTCGCTCAGGCCTCGGCGGCGCGCTGCGACGTGGCGGTGAGCACGGCGTTCCGCTGGCGTCACCGGTTTCTGGCGGCGGCGCGGAGCGATTCGAGGTGCTCAAGGGGATCGTGGAAGCGGACGAGACCTACGTCCTGGAGAGCCGGAAGGGCGCGCGCGGGCTGGGGCGCAAGGCACGGCGGCGGGGCGGCAAGGCGAAGAAGCGCGGCCTCTCGCGCGAGCAGGTACCGGTTCTCATGGCGGCGGACCGGAGCGGAACGACGGTCAGCGCGGTGCTGCCCAGGGTCGATGCGGCGGCGCTCACGGCTGCCCTCGACCCGGTGGTCGCGAAACGCCCTGCTGGTCTCCGACGGCGGCGCGAGCTACCCACCGTGCGCCGCCGCGCTCGGGGTGAGCCACGAAGCACTCAACCGCTCGATGGGGGAACGGGTTCGGGGCGATCTGCATGTGCAGACGGTGAACAGCCGCCACAGCCGGTTGAAGGACTTCCTGCGTCCCCGCCGCGGCATCGCCACCCGCTATCTGGACAACTACCTGAGCTGGTTCCACCTCGTCGGCCTCGCCCCCGGCGCCAATGACCGAGCCTGCCTCGCCGCCGCCGTAACAAGGTGACGCATACAATTCACGAATTGAGCCTAGCATAATGGGTATCCGGCCGCGCAATTCCGCCGGAATGGTTGTCAGTCGAACTTGAATTGCGCACCGAAGACGACTGCCACCACCCCCAGGGCGGTGGCGGCGGCGAGGGCATACATCACGACCACGGCGGCGCCCAGAAACACCATGTTCTTCATGGTCTTGATCGGATGGATCTTTCGGTCCTGATCACGGCGGTCGGGATCGCGCCGATTTGGGCCGGCGACCAGGGTAATGAAAAGGTGCTGGAAGCTGGCGCGTATGTCGACAGGGTGATCGCGCCATGGCCTTGTTTCGGTGATCACCCGACGCAGCCTCGCCAACTGATCTTCCGACAAAGCATCGATGATGTCGCGTGGCAGCCGTTCCGTCACGTCCTTGGCGTGTAGCTCGTCGCGACTGGCTTCTTCCCTCGCCATGAGCCGTCCCCGTTGCCGCACCCGCAATCTTCTTAATCGATATTTCCCAGATGACAGCCGGTTCTCGGTATCAGAGTAACCATTTGGGCTCTCGACAGCAATCTGGAGGCCGACGGAAGAGTGGCGTCAGATCTTGGAGGCCCAGGGTCAGGTCTTGAATGTTGAATTGGCTCGGGCTTCCCAGGCCTCGATGATCTTGCCGGCGGAGGAATAGGGCAGCCCCGCCTCGTCGGCGATCCGGCGCATGGTATCGCCATGGTCGCGATACGCCCGCGCCATCCCTTCCGCGCATCGAGCGCCGTGCCGAGCGCGTTGCCGCGGCCGGTCACATGATGGAGCGCGCCCGGAAACTCGATGCGGAGCGGTCTCGACGTGCCTCGCCACGATAGCGCGCGGGCCGGAGACGACAAAAAATTCGAGCCGCGAGGGGGGATTCGCGGCTCGAAGTACAGGGAGGCGTCAACAAACTGGATTAGATCCAGTGATCAAACCGTGGCAGTCAAACCATAGCGTCGGCCTGATCGAGTGTGATGATAGGGCGCAATCGTTAATCAACCGTTAACGACGAGAAGAAATTTCGGACGCCCGCGCGGGTCGCACCATCAGCTCTTGAAGAACGATTCGGCCGTGCCCCGATGCGAGGTCTTGGCGCCGATCATCTCGCGCGCACGGGCAATCTCGCCCTCGAGGTCGGCGATATAGGCCTCGAGCTCCGCGATCCCCATGATTTCCAGGTTGGGCCGCTCCAGTTGCGGCCGGCGTACCTCTTCCTCGTCCATCATCGCGCCCCATTCCGCGGGATTGCCATCCCCGCTCCAACATACTAGACGATCCGGCGTTTCCGAATTGCCTTGAACCCCCCTGCGAGGACCCCCGAGCGATGACCCGACTTCCCGAAACCATGACTGCCATCGAGATCACCAAGCCCGGCGCGCCGGAGGTCCTGAAGCCGACCACCCGGCCGGTGCCGGTCGCGGGGCCGGGCGAGGTGCTGATCAGGGTCGCCGCGGCCGGCGTCAACCGGCCCGACGTCGCCCAGCGCGAGGGCAACTACGCACCCCCGCCGGGCGTCACCGATATCCCGGGCTTGGAGATCGCCGGCGAGATCGTCGCGCTCGGCGAGGGCGTCGACGACTGGCGCATCGGCGAGTGCGCCTGCGCCCTGGTCGCGGGCGGCGGCTATGCCGAATATTGCCCCGCGCCGGCGGCGCAGTGCCTGGCGGTGCCGAAAGGCCTGGACCTGGTCCAGGCGGCGGCGCTGCCGGAGACCTTCATGACGGTGTGGACCAACGTCTTCCAACGCGGCCGACTGCAAGCCGGCGAATGGGTGCTGATTCATGGCGGCTCCAGCGGGATCGGCACCACGGCGATCCAACTCGCCCACGCCTTCGGCGCCCGCGTGCTGGCGACCGCCGGCACGGGCGAGAAATGCCGGGTTTGCGCCGAACTCGGCGCGGTGCGCGCGATCAACTACCGGGAAGAGGATTTCGTGGCGATCGCCAAGCAGGCGACCGGCGGCAAGGGCGTCGATGTGATCCTCGACATGGTGGGTGGCGAATACATCCAGCGCAACCTCTCGGCGCTGGCGCTCGAGGGCCGGCTGGTGCAGATCGCCTTCCTCGAGAGCCCCAGGGTCGCCTCGATGAACTTCATGCCGTTGATGTTGAAGCGACTGACCATTACCGGCTCGACGCTCAGGCCCCGCACGGTCGAAGAGAAGGGGAAAATCGCGGCCGAGTTGCGCGAGAAGGTTTGGCCGCTGATCGAGGCGGGCGAGATCGCCCCGGTGATGGACTCGAGCTATCCGCTGGCCGAGGCGAGCGCCGCGCACGCGCGCATGGAATCGAGCCTCCACATCGGCAAGATCATGCTCACCACCTAGAGCATGATCCGACGGCGCGATAAGCCTGCCAATGACGGTGAATGTCGTCATTCGAAGAGCCGAATGAAGGCTCAGCCTATGGCGGCGAGCAGGTCTTCCAGGTGCCGCGCGCGGGCTTCCGCCTTGAGCCGGGCCTCGTCGTCCTTGGCGTCCTCGATGTCCTCGCGGGCGTCCTGGATCCGCTGTTCCAGGCCCGCGCGGTCGAGTTCGGCCACGGGGATCGCCTCGTCGGCCAGGACCACGAGCTTGTCGCGGGCCACCTCCAGGACGCCGCCGGCGACGAAGATCCGCTCGGCGCCGGATTCGCTTCCCCCGACCTCGATCACGCCGGGTCTGAGGGTGGCGATCATCGGCGCGTGACCGGGCAGGATGCCCATGTCGCCCTCGGCGCCGGGCAGCGACACCATCGCCGCCTCGACCGCAAGCAGCAGCCGTTCCGGCGAGACCAGCTCGAAGGCCAGCATGTCGGCCATCCTCCTCCTCCGCTTTCCGCTTTCCGCGCGCTCAGGCCGCCTCGATCGCCATCTCCTGGGCCTTCTCGACCGCTTCCTCGATGGTGCCGACCATGTAGAAGGCCTGCTCCGGCAGGTCGTCGTGCTTGCCCTCGGTGATCTCCTTGAAGCCCCGGATCGTGTCCTCGACCGCGACCAGCTTGCCGGGCGTGCCGGTGAAGACCTCGGCGACGAAGAAGGGCTGGCTCAAGAAGCGCTGCATCTTGCGGGCTCGGCTGACCGTCATCCGGTCCTCTTCCGACAATTCGTCCATGCCCAGGATGGCGATGATGTCCTGCAGCGACTTGTAGGCCTGCAAGATCCGCTGCACCTCGCGGGCGACAGAATAGTGCTCCGCGCCGACAATTCGGGGGTCGAGGATGCGCGAGGTCGAATCCAGCGGGTCGACGGCGGGATAGATGCCCAATTCGGAAATCTGGCGCGACAGCACGGTGGTCGCGTCGAGATGCGCGAACGAGGTCGCCGGCGCCGGGTCGGTCAGGTCGTCGGCCGGCACGTAGATCGCCTGCACGGAGGTGATCGATCCCTTGGTGGTGGTGGTGATCCGCTCCTGCAGCGTGCCCATGTCGGTCGCCAGCGTCGGCTGATAGCCCACGGCCGAGGGAATGCGGCCCAAGAGCGCCGAGACCTCGGAGCCCGCCTGGGTGAAACGGAAGATGTTGTCGACGAAGAACAGAATGTCCCGGCCCTCGTCGCGGAAGTATTCGGCGAGCGTCAGGCCGGTCAGCCCGACCCGGGCGCGGGCGCCCGGCGGCTCGTTCATCTGGCCGAACACCAGCGCCGCCTTGGAGCCTTCCTCGTCGAAGCGGATGACGCCCGATTCGATCATCTCGTGATAGAGGTCGTTGCCCTCGCGAGTCCGCTCGCCGACGCCCGCGAAGACCGAATAGCCGCCGTGCGCCTTGGCGACGTTGTTGATCAGCTCCATGATCAGCACGGTCTTGCCGACGCCGGCGCCGCCAAAGAGCCCGACCTTGCCGCCCTTGGCGTAGGGCGCCAACAGGTCGACGACCTTGATGCCCGTCGCCAGGACCTCGGTCTCGGTCGACTGCTCGACGAAGGGGGGTGCCGCCTGATGGATGGACCGGCTCTCCGTCGCCGCGAGCGGGCCGCGCTCGTCCACCGGCTCGCCGACGACGTTGATGATCCGGCCCAGCGTCTCCGGCCCCACCGGCACCGTGATCGGCTGGCCGGTATCGACCACCTCCTGGCCCCGGACCATGCCCTCGGTGGAGTCCATGGCGATGGTTCGCACGGTTTTCTCGCCCAGATGCTGGGCGACCTCGAGAACCAGGCGCCGGCCGTGGTTCTCGGTATGCAGCGCCGAGAGGATCGCCGGCAGCTCGTCGTCGAACTGGACGTCGACGACCGCGCTGATGATCTGGGTCACTCGGCCGACGTTGGTCGTGGTGCTCATGCTTCCGCTCCCGCGCCTCGTTGCCGCCCGCTAGTGGATAGAATCCAACATATGGTACCCCTAAACGATCCCATATCCTGGTTTCTCGCCAGGAGGGCGCCCGCCGGCGATGCCGGGGCATCGTCAAGGGTGCCCGACGCCCCGAGAAGCCAGGATTTGGGAGAAGCCAGGATATGGGACCCGAAGGGCGGCTTCCCGAGCCCGCCGGAGGCGTTGCCCGGCGCTTGTGATGCGCCCCCATCACGGCGCACCGGGCGCCTTTCCGGACGAGCTCGGGAAACCGTCGTAGGGGTGCCATATGTTGGATTCTATCCACTGAGGGCTTCCGCGCCGGAGACGATTTCGATCAACTCCCTGGTGATCATCGCCTGGCGCGTTCGGTTGTATTGCAAACTGAGCTTGTCGATCATATCGCCCGCGTTGCGGGTCGCGTTGTCCATCGCCGTCATCCGCGCCGCCTGCTCGGCGGCGCCGCTCTCCAGCATCGCCTTGAAGATCTGGACGGCGAGGTTGCGCGGCAACAGATCGGCCAGCAACTCGGTCTCTTCCGGCTCATACTCGTAGATCGCGCCACCGAGATCAGGGGCCCCCGCCTCGCTCTCGTCGTCACGCGCGCCCTCCGGCGCCAGCAGCGGGATCAACTGCCGCACGTTCAGCTCCTGGCTGATGACGCTCTTGAAGGCATTGAAGATGATGGTGCAGACGTCGAACTCGCCGGCCTCGAAGCGGCCGATGACGCCCTGGGCGATCTCGTTGGCGCGCGCGTAGCTCGGCGTCCGCATCTCCCGGAGCGTGATGTAGTCGACGATGATCGCCTCGAACTCGCGACGCAGGGTGTCGTTGCCCTTCTTGCCGACCAGCAGCAGCTCGACCTGCTTGCCCGCCTCCCTGAGCTCGCCGATCAGGCGCCGGGCCCGGCGCGTTACCTGGGAATTGAAGGCACCACAGAGGCCGCGCTCCGCTGTCATCACCACGACCAGATGCACCGCGTCGCGACCGCTGCCGACCATCAGCGGCGGCGCCCCCTCGAGGCTCGCGAGGTTGGCGGCGACGGAGCCCAGCAGACGCGCCATGCGCTCGGAATAGGGTCGCGCCTGCTCCGCCGATTCCTGCGCCCGGCGCAGCTTGGCGGCGGAGACCATCTGCATCGCGCGGGTGATCTTCTGCGTCGACTTGACGCTGGTGATCCGGTTGCGCAGGTCCTTGAGGTTGGCCATGGCGGTTCGGCGCCTCTATTCGCGTCCCACGCCGGCTCAGGCGAATTTGGCGACGAAGTCGACGGCCACGGCGGCGAGCTGCTTTTCGGTCTCGTCGTCGATCTCCTGCTCGGCGCGGATCGATTCGACGATACCCGGGTGATTGGCCTTCACCTCGTTCAGGAACTCGTTCTCGAAGCGGCCGACGTCGCCGACGGCAATGCCGTCGAGATAGCCGCGGACGCCGGCGAAGATGACGATCACCTGATCCTCGACCGCCATCGGCTCGTACTGGTCCTGTTTCAACAGCTCCGTCAGTCGGGCGCCCCGGTTCAGCAGCCGCTGCGTCGAGGCGTCGAGGTCGGAGCCGAACTGGGCGAAGGCCTCCAACTCGCGATACTGCGCGAGCTCCAGCTTGATCCGACCGGAGACCTGTTTCATCGCCTTGACCTGGGCGGCCGAGCCCACCCGGCTCACCGACAGGCCGACGTTGATGGCCGGGCGAATGCCGCGATAAAACAGGTCGGTCTCCAAGAAAATCTGACCGTCGGTGATCGAGATCACGTTGGTCGGGATATAGGCGGAGACGTCGTTCGCCTGGGTCTCGATCACCGGCAGCGCGGTGAGCGAGCCGGCGCCGTTGTCCTCGTTCATCTTGGCCGCCCGTTCCAACAAGCGGGAATGGAGATAGAAGACGTCGCCCGGATAGGCCTCGCGGCCCGGCGGGCGGCGCAACAGCAGCGACATCTGCCGATAGGCCACGGCCTGCTTGGTCAGGTCGTCGTAGAAGATCACCGCGTGCATGGCGTTGTCGCGGAAGTATTCGCCCATCGTGCTGCCGGCGTAGGGCGCGAGGAACTGCAGCGGCGCCGGCTCGGACGCGGTGGCCGCGACGATGATCGAATATTCGAGCGCGCCATGGTCCTGCAGCGTCTTCACGAGCTGCGCCACCGAGGAGCGCTTCTGCCCGCAGGCGACGTAGATGCAATAGAGCTTGCGGCTTTCGTCGTCGCCCTGGTTGATCGACTTCTGGTTGATGATGGTGTCGAGTATCACCGCCGTCTTGCCGGTCTGGCGGTCGCCGATGATGAGCTCGCGCTGGCCGCGGCCGATCGGAACCAGGGCGTCCAGCGCCTTGAGGCCGGTCTGCATCGGCTCGTGCACCGACTTGCGCGGGATGATGCCGGGGGCCTTGACCTCGACCAAACGGCGCTCCGTCGCCTCGATCGGGCCCTTGCCGTCGATCGGATTGCCCAGCGCGTCGACCACGCGGCCCAGCAGGCCCTTGCCGACCGGCACGTCGACGATGTCGCCGGTCCGCTTGACGATCTCGCCTTCCTTGATGTCGCGGTCGTCGCCGAAGATCACCACGCCGACGTTGTCGCTCTCCAGGTTGAGCGCCATGCCCTTGATGCCACCAGTGAATTCCACCATCTCGCCGGCCTGCACGTTGTCGAGGCCATGGACGCGGGCGATGCCGTCGCCGACGGAGAGCACCTGGCCGACCTCCGAGACCTCCGCCTCGGTGCCGAAGTTGGCGATCTGCTCCTTCAGGATGGCCGAAATTTCGGCGGCGCGGAGTTCCATCACTCAACCCCTTTCATGGCGAAACGAAGATTCCGCAGCTTGGTGCGGAGGGAGGAATCGATCATCCGCGAGCCGATCTTGACGATCAGCCCGCCGAGGATGTTCGGGTCGACGCGCGCCGCCACCGAAACCTCGGTCCGCATCGCCGCCGTGAGCTCGGTCCTGACGGCGGCCGTTTGGCCCTCGTCGAGCGGCCAGGCGCTGGTGACCTCGGCCACCACCTCCCCCCGGTGGCGAGACAGGAGGCGCTGGAAGCCCAGCGCCATGCCGTCGAGCGCGAAGAGCCGGCGGTTGCCGGCGACCACGCCGACGAAATTGGCGACCAGCGTGCCGACGCCGAGCGCGGCCAAAACAGCGGCCATGGCCGTGCTCTGGGTCTTGGCGTCGTAGATCGGGTTGCTCACCAGGCGGCGGAGATCGGCGCTTTCGGCGATCGCGGCGCGGATCGTCGCCACGTCGCCCGCGACCGCGTCCAGCCCGTCCTGGTCACGCGCAAGCTCGAACAGCGCCGTCGCGTAACGTCCGGCGATGTCCGATACCAGAGTCGTTGCCGTGGCCACCCGCGGATCGCCCCCACCTTGGTCGGTCGGCCACCGGCCGTCGACATCTAAACTATTGTTCCGCTTGTAAAAAACAACGTCGAGATGGCCGACCCGCCGCCCCTCCGGCGGCGCGCGGGCTATCTAGCATGGTCCATCGGGGCGTGCAAGGCGACTTGGGCGCGGCCCTCGACATCCGCGCGCGACGCGCGCCGGCCAGCCTGCTTATCGAGGGACGCGCGCCTTCGAGCGGCGGCGGAAGGCTCAAAGCGCCGCCAGTTCGGCGTTCCGCAGGTCGGTCACCAGCATGCAGGCCGGCTTGTGGGTGATGCAGATCGGCGGCTTGGCCTGCTCCACCACCGATTGCGGCGTGACGCCGCAGGCCCAGAAGACCGGGATCTCGTCGTCCCGGATATCGGGCGTGCCGCACTGCCAGGACTGATTGACGTCGTCGATGCCGATCAGAT
Organism: Alphaproteobacteria bacterium; assembly: GCA_965225945.1. Classification (GTDB taxonomy): domain Bacteria; phylum Pseudomonadota; class Alphaproteobacteria; genus JASLMY01. The sequence goes on from CBDDBZ010000028.1 coordinate 61,750, forward strand.
CCGGCCGGCCGATGTGCACCGGCGCGCCGTGGACGCCGGGGAAGCGCGTGGTGATCTGGATCGCGCGAATCGCATCCGCCGGCGAGAACGGCCGCATCGACACCACGAGCTTACCTGCGAAGCGTCCCGCCGGCTTGCAGTCGATGTCGGTGAGGTAGATCGGCACGTTCTCGCGGTTGTCGAAATGACGCAGCGGCAGGCCGCCTTCGATCAGCGCCTCCTCGAAGGAGAGCGAGCAGCCCATCGCGAAGGTCACCATGTCGTCCCGCCAGAGCTGGCGAATATCGCTCACGTCCTCGACGAATTGGCCGTCGCGAAAAATCCGGTATTGCGGCACGTCGGTGCGGATGTCGATGTCCTCGCCCAGCTCCGGCAGCGCCGGATCGCCCGGCGCCGACATCGCCAGAAGCGGACAGGGCCGGGGATTGCGCTGACAGAAGGTTTGGAACTCGTACGCGTAGTCGAGCGGCAGGATGCAGATGTTGGTATGCACATAGCCCGGCACCTGGCCGACGGTGTAATGCTCGAAGTCGCCCTCCCGGATCGCCCGGCGCAGGTCGCGCGGCTGGTCGAAAAAGGGAATTTCGTTGCCCTCGACGGCGGCAATAGACATTTTCGTCGCTCCTTCTCGCCTGGGCTCAGCTTCCGGCGTGGATCTCGGCCCAGTATTCGTGTGTCAGGGAATCGATCATGGCGTCGTGGCGCAGGCGAAGACAGACCCGCACGGCCTCGCCGCTCGCGTGGCTCATGGTAAGGGCGCAATCATCGAAGGCGGCCCGGGCCAGCGCCAGGCCCTGGGCGTCCGCCCCGGCGAAGGGCCGCGCGACGACACGAGCCCAGATGGCCTGGGCGCGCTTCGGCAGGCCGCCGGCGGACATCGCGTTGATCAACGCGTTGGTGGCGCCGAGGGCGACGAATCGCGGCCCTTGCTCCACCACCCGGCGGCCGATCGCCCGGAGCGCGCCGGTGCTCCGCGCGACCGCGTCCATGTCGTCCTCGCCCCTCGGCACCAGGGAGACCTCGGGCCCGACCTCGATCCAGGCGGCGCGCGCGCCCTCCCGTTCCAGGGTCGCGCTCGGAACCCGGACAGCCACGGCGGCGAAGCTGCGGGCGCTCCGAAACGTGACCAGGCCCTCGACCCCGAGGCGGCGGACCGTGCCGTCGCCGCGCCGGAGCACGAGCGTCACCCGGCCGGCGCCGGCGAGGTCGTAGGCGGTGCCCCGGCGCGGCGCCACTCGGCCTTGCTGTAGGCAAAACGCCGTGAGCTCGGCCCGGCAGCTCTCGCCGGCGCACACCAACGCCACCGGCATCGAGGTTTGCACCAGAGCCAGGATTTGCGGCGAGGCCGCCAGCGCGCCCGTCGACGAGGCGGCGAGGAGGAGCGCCCATATGAACTGCCGCATCGTTTTTCCTCTCGTCGTCGCGAGACCGCGGCGCTTGCCGTCGGAGCCATAATTGCGCCCAAATACGGCTCTAGGGCATGATCCGACCTGGTGGATAGAATCCAACATATGGTACCCCTACGATCCCATATCCTGGTTTCTCGGCAGGAGGGCGCCCGTCGGCGATGCCGGCACATCGTCAAGGGTGCCCGACGCCCCGAGAAGCCAGGATATGGGACCCGAAGGGCGGCTTCCCGAGCCCGCCGGACGCGTTGCCCGGCGCTTGTGATGCGCCAGCATCACGGCGCACCGGGCGCCTTTCCGGACGAACTCGGGAAACCGTCGTAGGGGTACCATATGTTGGATTCTATCCACTAGGTAATGATTCTGCCGCTCTCCGTCGCGAGGCGTCAACATGGAAACGCAACGAGGCGCCGCCCGACGAGTCTGGTGGCGCCGGACGGGCACCTCGATGATCGCGGCAGTGTCGATGCTCATGGCGGCGCCAAGCCGAGCCGAGCCGGTCGCGCTCGAGCTGTTGCTCGCGGTCGACGTCTCGCCGAGCATCAATCGGGGCGAATACATTCTGCAAATGCAGGGCCTCGCGGCCGCCGTCCGCGGCCCGGAGGTGATCGAGGCGATCGGGAGCCTGGCGCCGCGTGGGGTGGCGATGGCGCTGCTGATGTGGGCGGGCGTCGGCGAGGTGCGGCTGGTCCTCGACTGGCGTCGGGTGGCGAACCGCGCGGGCGCGGAAGCCTTCGCCGACGAGATCGATCTGGCGCCGCGGCTACGCTCGAGCGGCGGCACCGCGATCGGCGATGCGATTCGACACGGTGCGCGCCTGCTCGCCGCGAACCGGTTCGAGGGTGCGCGGGCGGTGATCGACGTCTCCGGCGACGGGCCCGCCAATCGAGGCCTCTCGCCGAACGCGGCGCGCGACGCGGCCCTCGCCCTGGGGCTGACGGTGAACGGCCTCGCGATCCTCAACGAGGCGCCCGGGCTCGATCTTTATTACCTCGAAAACGTGGTCGGCGGTCCGGCCGCCTTCGTCGAGACGACGGCGAGCTTCGAGGATTTCGCCGAGGCCATGAAACGCAAGCTTTCGAGGGAAATTCGCGGCGGCGGATTGGTCCGTCTGGGGCCCGCGCGCGCGGGCGGCGAAAGGGCTGTCATGATCCGTTGACAAGCCGAAGGGCCAACTCGTAGGGTCGCCCGGTCCTGGGGGGCGAGCAACGGAGAAACGGACGTCGGTTCCGGTCGGGGAGGCACGTGGCGTACCTATTGGAAATCGAGGACCTGCGCACCCAATTCTTCACCTCGCAGGGTACGGTGCGGGCGGTCGACGGAATTTCCTACAACGTCGACAAAGGCGAGACCGTCGCGATAGTGGGCGAGTCCGGCTGCGGCAAGTCGGTGAGCGCGCTGTCGATCCTGCGGCTGATTCCCGATCCGCCGGGAAAGATCGTCAGCGGCTCCATCCACTTCATGGGCAAGAACCTCCTGGAGATGAGCGACCGGGAGATCCGCGCGGTGCGCGGGCGCGACATCGGCATGGTGTTCCAGGAGCCGATGACCAGCCTCAACCCCGTGCTCACGGTCGGCCGTCAGTTGACGGAGACGTTGGAACACCATCTGAAATCGTCGCGCGAAGAGGCCCTGGAGCGGGCGCGCGAACTGCTGCGGCTGGTCGGGATCGCCGATGAAGAGCGCCGCCTGGCACAATATCCCCATCACCTGAGTGGCGGCATGCGCCAACGGGTGATGATCGCCATGGCACTCGCCTGCGAGCCGAAACTGATTATCGCCGACGAGCCGACGACCGCCCTCGACGTCACCATTCAGGCCCAGATCCTGGAGCTGATGCGCGATCTGACCAAACGGCTCGGCGTCGCGCTGATCGTCATCACGCACAACCTCGGCGTCGTCGCCCGCTATGCCGAGCGGGTTAACGTCATGTATGCCGGCAAGGTGATCGAGAGCGGCAGAGCGATCGACATCTATCACCGTCCGCGCCACCCCTACACCTTGGGCCTGCTGCGCTCGGTCCCCAGGCTGGACCAGCCCCGCGGCATCCGGCTGGTGCCGATCGTCGGTCAGCCGCCGGACCTGACCGACCTCGACGGGGGCTGCGCCTTCCGGCCGCGCTGCACCTTCGCGACCGCCATGTGCGCCGGCGCGATCCCACCGCTCGAGACGGTGGGCGAGGGGCATTCGTCCGCCTGCTTCAACATCGCCACGGTCGAACAAAGCCTGAGGGAGGCATCATGAGCGTCGATGTCGATTTCCGGGAGACGGCCGACGTCGCCGGCCAGGGCGGCGACATTCTGCTGAGCGTCAGCGGCCTCAAAAAATATTTCCCCGTCACCGCCGGCTTCGTCGTCCAGCGCACGGTGGCGGAGATCAAGGCGGTCGACGGCATCAGCTTCGACGTGCGTCGGGGCGAAACCCTGGGCCTGGTCGGCGAGTCCGGCTGCGGCAAGTCGACGACGGGGCGCTGCATCCTGCGGCTCGACAAGCCGACGAGCGGCGAGATCCGCTTCGACGGCCAGGATCTCGCGGCGCTGTCGGTCAAGGAAATGAACCGGATGCGGGAGCGGATCCAGGTGATCTTCCAGGATCCCTATTCCTCGCTCAATCCCAGGATGAAGGTCGGCGACATCATCGGCGAGCCGATGAAGGTGCACGCCATCCTGCCCGACGCGGCGCAGCGGCGCGAGCGGGTGGCGGAGCTGTTGCATGTCTGCGGTCTGAATCCGGCGATGGCGGACCGCTATCCCCACGAGATGAGCGGCGGCCAGCGCCAACGCGTCGGCATTGCCCGCGCCCTCGCGCTCAGGCCCGAGTTCATCATCTGCGACGAGGCGGTCTCCGCTCTCGACGTCTCGATCCAGGCCCAGGTGATCAACCTGCTCGAGGATCTTCGCGAGGAGTTCAATCTCACTTACCTCTTCATCGCCCACGATCTGAGCGTGGTGCGCCATCTCTGCCACCGGGTGGCGGTGATGTATCTCGGCAAGATCGTCGAGTTGGCGCCGGCCGACGAGATCTTCGACAACCCGCTGCATCCCTATACGCAGGCCCTATTGGCCGCCGTGCCGGTGCCCGATCCCCGGATCGAGTCCGAGCGCGAGCACCAGGTCGTCAAGGGCGAGGTGCCAAGCCCGATCAACCCGCCGAGCGGCTGCGTGTTTCATCCCCGTTGCCCAAAGGCGGTGGAACGTTGCAGTATGAGCTTGTCGGAACTCCGGGAACTGAGTCCCGAGCATTGGGTAGCGTGTTCGGAGGTTTGAAACCGATGGTCGGCAGGGGCCGGCCCGAGGGCGTTTTGGGAACGACACAAGTCCCGAAACAGGGAGAAGGAGCGAAAACATGAAGCGTACATTGGCGAGAGCAGCGACGCTCGGCGTCGGTCTCGCGGTGGGAGCCGGCTTCGCCGTCGGCGCCTGGGCCCAGACACCGAAACGCGGCGGCATACTCGAATTCGTGGTCGCCAGTAAGATTCCCTCTTACGACGGTCATCAGGAGACCACCTTCGGCATGATCCATCCGATCAGGCCGTTCTACAGCCTGCTGATCCGGATCAATCCGCTAAATCCGCAGTCGGCGACGGATTTCGTCTGCGATCTCTGCGCCGGCAAGGTCCCGGAGGCTACCGACGGCGGTACGAAGTACACCTTCAAGATCAAGTCGGGCGTCAAGTTCCACGACGGCACGCCGCTCACCTCGGCCGACATCAAGGCGACCTACGACAAGCTCATCTTCCCGCCGAAAGGCGTGCCGAGCTCGCGCAAGACGTTCTACACCATGGTCGAGTCGGTCACCACGCCGGACGCCGAGACGGTCGTCTTCAAGCTGAAGTATGCCTCGGGCGCCTTCATCCCGGCGCTCGCGACGCCGTTCAACTTCGTCTATTCGAAGAAGGACCTGGATACCCACGGCTACAGTTGGCACAAGACCAATATCAACGGCACCGGTGCTTTCCGCTTCAAGCAGCATCAGCCCGGCGCCTTCGTCGAGGGCGTGCGCAACGACGACTTCCACATCAAGGGTCGGCCCTACCTCGACGGCTACAAGGCGATCGCGGCGCCGAAGATGGCGCTCCGCATCCAGGCGATCCGGGGCGACCGCGCGGCGATCGAGTTTCGCGGCTTCCCGCCGAAGGCGCGCGATGACCTGGTCAAGGCGCTCGGCGACAAGATCACGGTCCAGGAAAGCGACTGGAACTGCGCCAGCACCTTCGTCTTCAACAACAAGCGGCCGCCGTTCGACGACGTCCGGGTGCGCAGGGCGCTGACCTTGGCCGTCGACCGCTGGAGCGGCTCCAAGTTCGTCTCCAAGATCGCCATCGTGAAGTCCGTGGGCGGCATCGTCTATCCGGGCAGCCCGCTTGCCGCGACCAAGGAAGAGCTGATGGGGATTGTCGGCTACGGCACGGATATCGAGAAATCGCGGGCCGAGGCCAAGCGTCTGCTGAAGGAAGCGGGCCAGGAGAACCTGACCTTCGATCTGCACAACCGCGCCGTCGACCAGCCCTACAAGCTCGTCGGCACCTGGTTGATCGATCAGTGGCGGCGGATCGGCGTCAAGGTCACCCAGAAGGCCGTGCCGACCGGTCAGTGGTACGACGTTTACCGCAAGACGCACGATTTCGACGTCGGTGTCCACGCCACTTGCCAGTCGGTGATCAACCCTCTGGCGGACGTCGCCGTTTGGCTTTGCGGCGAAGCGAACAACTACATGGAGTGCGAGGATCCGAAGCTCCACGAATTGTTCGCGAAGATGAACCGGGAAGGCGATCCGGCCAAGCAGCGCGTCATCATGCGCCAGTTCGAGAAGCGCGCCTTGGACGAGAAGGTCCACGCGGCAATGGTGCTCTGGTGGTATAAAATCAACCCGCACCGTTCCTATGTGAAGGGTTGGAAGATCGCGCCGAGCCACTACCTGAACCAGCATTTGGACACCGTCTGGCTGGACAAGTAAGGCACGGGCCGCCTACGCCGACCGACACCACCCGCCGCCCCCCCGGGCGGCGGGTGGTGTCGGTGGGGAAGGATGGAACGGGGGAAGGATGGAACGGGGGAAGGATGGAACGGGGGAAGGATGGAACGGGGGAAGGATGGAACGGGGGAAGGATGGAACGGGGGAAGGATGGAACGGGGGAAGGATGGAACGGGGGAAGGATGGAACGGGGGAAGGATGGAACGGGGGAAGGATTGAACGGGGGAAGGATGGAACGGGGGAAGGATGGAACGGGGGAAGGATTGAACGGGGGAAGGATTGAACGGGGGAAGGATTGAACGGGGGAAGGATTGAACGAACGTGTATAAATACATCGTCAACCGAATCCTGTTGATGATCCCGACGCTGTTGGGCGCGGCGGTCCTGGTGTTCTTCGTGTTGCGTCTGGTGCCGGGCGACATTTGCGAGATCCGCCTGGGGGGCACCGGCCTCTACGTCGATCCCGAGTCAGTCAAGATATGCCGAGTGGATCTCGGCCTCGAGGATCCGATCCCCGTACAGTTCGGCCGCTTCATCGCCGGCTATTTCACCTTCGATCTGGGCAAATCCATGTGGACCGGGCGCGCCGTGTCGGAGGAGATCTCGCTTCGCTTCCAGCTCTCGCTGCAGATCGCCATCATGGCGACGATCCTATCGGTCATCATCGCGGTGCCGCTCGGCACCATATCGGCGGTGAGGCAAAACACCTGGATCGACTATGCGGTCCGAACCTTCTCGATCGCCGGCATCGCCATGCCGTCCTTCTGGCTCGGCATTTTGATCATACTCGGACTGCTGATCACCACCGGTTGGATGCCACCCATCGACTACGTCTCGCCGCTGGCGGACCCAATGGGCAACTTCGCGCAGCTGATCTGGCCGGCCGCCGCCACGGGCTACCGCTATTCGGCGGTGGTGACCCGCATGACCCGATCAAGCCTCCTCGAAGTGCTGCGCGAGGACTATGTCCGCACCGCGCGGGCCAAGGGCCTGCTGGAAAAGGTGATCATCAACCAGCACGCGCTGAAAAACGCGCTGCTGCCGGTGGTCACCATCGTCGGCATCGAGTTCGCCTTCCTGATGGGTGGCCTCGTGGTCACCGAGCAGGTGTTCAACCTGAACGGCCTCGGCAAGCTGTTCGTCGATTCGGTGCTGAACCTGGATTTCAACATGACCCAGCAGTTGGTGATGCTGGTGGCCCTGATCTTCGTCCTCGCCAATCTGGTGGTGGACATTCTCTATGCCTGGCTCGACCCCAGGATCCGCTACGCCTAGGAGAGGCCCGATCATGACCGTGACGACCGGCGAGCTGGCGACCACCATCGAGGCCCTGCCCGAGCGCGCCTCGCTGGGGCGACGCGCCTGGGGCCTGCTCCGCCGCCAGCCACTCGGTGCCGCCGGCCTGTTGTTCATCGTGATCATGGCGGTGTTCGCCGTCGGCGCCGAGTGGCTGACCAGCTTCGATCCCGAGGAGGCGATGTTCGAGCACATGCTCGAGGCGCCGAGCTGGCAATTCCTCTTCGGCACCGACAATTTCGGCCGCGACATCTGGACCCGAATCGTCTACGGCTCCCGCACGGCGCTGCTGATCGGCTTCGTCGCCGCCACCGGCGGCTCCGTCATCGGCTTGGTGCTGGGCGTCGGCAGTGCCTATTTCGGCGGCCTCATCGATCTCATTTTCCAGCGCGTGATGGACGTCTTCCTGGCCTTCCCCTCGATCATCATGGCGCTCGCCATCGTCTCGGTCCTGGGCACGGGGCTGGAGAACGTGATCATCGCGATCATGCTGCCGATGATCCCCTCGTGCGCCAGGGTGGTGCGCTCGAGCGCGCTCTCGATCCGCGAGATCCCCTATGTCGACGCGGCCCGCGCGCTCGGCTACGGCCACGCCCGGATCATCCTCCGCCACATGGCGCCGAACGTCATGGCGCCGTTCCTGATCATGTTCACGTCGTTCGTGGGCCAGGCGATCCTGGCCGAGGCCTCGCTCTCCTATCTCGGCCTCGGCGTGCAGGAGCCGGTGTCGGCCTGGGGTCTGATGCTGCAGGGCGGGGCCGAGGAATACGCCGAGAGCGCGCCGTGGGCGGCGATCTTCCCGGGTCTGGCGATCACTTTCGCGGTGTTCGCCTTCAATCTCTTCGGCGACGCGGTCCGCGACGTCCTGGATCCGAAACTGCGCTCGCGCTGACGGTTTTTGAGCACCAAATGATGGCCTTTGAGCGCCATATGACGGTCTTCGAAATGCCGGCTAACGCCCCTTGAAGGGGCCGGGCTCGCGTTTCTCGGCGAAGGCGCGGGCCGCCTCCTGGAAATCCTCGCTCAGGTAGAGCTTCTCGGCTGCGGTCTGCAGGGCGATCTCGCGACGCAGCCGGGCCAGTTGCCCGCGCCGGATCCGGACCGTCGAGCGGACGCTCAAGGGCGGGTTGCGGTTCACTTCCTCGGCCAGCTCGCGCGCCGCCGCCAAGCCCTCGCCCGCCGGCGCCAAGCGGTTGATCATGCCGGCCCCGTGCGCCTCCTTCGCCGTGAACCAGCGCCCCGTGAGCGCCACCTCGGTGCCGAAGGCGGCGGCGCCGCGGAACTGCGTCAGGCCCCAGTACATGGCGCCGCCCAGGCCTCTGCTGGTCTCGGTGATGTGGATGCGGGTGCCGGCCTCGGCGACGACGAGATCGCTATCGAGCATGATGCCGACCGCGAGGCCCATGACATAGCCGTGCGGCGCCGCGATCACCGGTTTCCAGTTGACCGCGTCCAGAAATAGCTCGCCGGCGTGTGCGCCATGGCCCTGGGGGCCGCCCAGGCGCGCGAACTCCTCGCGTGAGCGAAGCTGGCGCGCCATTACGTCGGCCCCGGTGGAGAAGGCCCGCCCGGCGCCGCGCAGGATCGCGACGTTGGCCTCCGCGTCGCCGTCGAAGCGCCTGAGCGCCGCGCCCAGCGCCACGACCGCTTCGTCGTCGAAGGCGTTCAGCTTCTCCGGCCGGTTGAAGGTGAGGGTGACGATCGCGCCGTCGCGCTGGTAGAGAATTCGCTCACTCATGGCCGCTTTCTCCCCGCCTCGCCCATTCAATCCGCCGCCAACAGTTCAAGCGCGCGGGCGAGGCCGCCCGACTGCCTGGGCACGCCCGCGAGGGCGAGCCCCATCTCGACCCCGCCGAGGGTGCCGATCAACATCAAATCGTTGAAATCGCCCAGATGTCCAATCCGGAAGACTCGGCCTTGCAGCCGGCCGAGCCCGTTGCCGAGCGACATGTCGAAGCGTTCCAGCACCGTGGCGCGGAAGGCATCCGCGTCGTGGCCCTCCGGCATCAAGACGGCGGTGAGGGAGGAGGAATAGGCCGCCTCGTCCCGGCACAAGAGCTCGAGCCCCCAGGCCTGGACCGCCGCCCGCGTCGCCGCCGCGTGCCGGTCGTGACGCTGGAACACCTGCTCTAGCCCTTCTTCCCGCAGCATGGCGATCGCCTCGCGAAGGCCGTAGAGCAGGTTGGTCGCGGGCGTGTAGGGGAACATGAGCCCGGCGTTCGCGCCGAGCATGGCCTGCCAGTCCCAATAAGCACGGGGAAGCCCCGCCCGCCTCGAGGCCTCAATCGCCTTCTCGGAGAGCGCGTTGAAGCTCAGCCCCGGCGGCAGCATCAAGCCCTTTTGCGATCCCCCGACGGTGACGTCGACGCCCCACGCCTCATGGCGGTAGTCGATCGAGGCGAGGGAGGAAATGGTGTCGACCATCAGCAGCGCCGGGTGATGCGCTGCGTCGATGGCGCGGCGGACGGCGGCGATGTCGCTGGCGACGCCGGTCGAGGTCTCGTTGTGCACCACGCAGACCGCCTTGATCTCGTGGGCCCGGTCCTCGGCGAGACGCGCCTCGATGCGGCCCGCGTCCACCGGACCCCGCCAGTCGCCTTCCAGGAACTCGGGCGCGAGGCCCAGCCGCTCGGCGAGGTCGCGCCACAGCGTCGCGAAATGCCCGGTCTCGAACATCACCACCCGGTCGCTGGCCGAGAGCGTGTTGACCAGTGCCGCTTCCCAGGCCCCGGTGCCGGAGGCGGGAAAGATCACCACGGGGCCGCTGGTTTGAAAAATCGCCTTGATCCCTTCCAATACCTCGCCCGTCAGTCGCCGGAACTCGGGTCCCCGGTGATCGATGGTCGGCCGGTCGATCGCCCGGAGAATCCGATCGGGAACGTTGGTCGGCCCGGGAATTTGCAGAAAGTGTCGTCCGCTCGGCATGGCGTGCTCGGCCTCGGCTGTCGGAAGGACCGTGTTTGTGCCATAAAGCCGGCAAGCGGAACAACCTCGGAAGGCAGCACGGCGATGCTCGCCACGGAGCGCGCAATGGTGGACGGCGACCTCGCCCGTCGCCTCGCCCGGGAGATCGAGGGCGAGGTGCACTTCGACGCCTTCGCCCGAGGCCGCTATGCCACCGACGCCTCGATCTACCAGATCGATCCCGTGGGTGTCGTCGTGCCCGCGCACGACCGCGACGTCGAGGTAGCGATGGCGCTGGCGCGCGAGGCCGGCGTCGCCATCCTGCCGCGCGGCGGCGGCACCTCGCAATGCGGCCAGACGGTGAACCGGGCCCTGGTGGTCGACCATTCCAAATACATGACCGAGTTGCTGTCGCTCGACGCCGAGGCGCGCACTGCCACCGTCCAGCCGGGGATCGTGCTCGACCAGTTGAACGACGCCTTGCGATCCCATGGCCTGTTCTTTCCCGTCGACGTCTCGACTTCCAGCCGGGCCACCATCGGCGGCATGACGGGCAACAACTCCAGCGGCGCCCGCTCCCTCCGTTACGGCAACATGGTCCATAACGTGCGCGCCATCGAGGCGATCCTGGCGTCGGGCGAGCGCTGTCGGTTCGGCCCCGTGCCGGGCGATCTGGCCGCCCTCGACAACCGACCGGAATATCGCGATCTGGTCCAAGGTTTGCGCCAAATCGCGGCCGGCGTCGGGGACGAGATGGCGGCCCGCTGGCCCAAGCTGCTGCGCCGGGTCGGTGGCTACAACATCGACACGCTGAGCCAGGACGGCCACAACATGGCCCACCTGCTGGTGGGTTCGGAAGGCACGCTGGCCTTCTCCACAGCAATCGAATTGGCGCTGGCGCCGATCCCGCCCCACAAGACCCTGGGAGTCTGCCATTTTGCCAACTTCGGCCAGGCGATGGACGCCACCCGCCATATCGTCGAGCTGGGCCCGTCGGCGGTCGAACTGGTGGACCACACGATGATCGATCTCGCCCGCGACATCCCCGCCTTCCGCGCCACCGTCGACGGCTTCGTCCGGGGCGAGCCGGACTCGATCCTGCTGGTGGAGTTCGCCGGCGAGGACGCGGAGAGGCAGCATCGCGACCTCGCCCGGCTGGACGAGCTGATGGGCGATCTCGGCTTCCCGGGCGCCATGGTGGGGATCACCGATCCGGCCTTTCAAGCCGAGGTCTGGGAGGTGCGCAAGGCCGGCCTCAATATCATGATGTCAATGAAGGGGGACGGTAAGCCGGTCTCCTTCATCGAGGACTGCGCCGTGCCGCTGGAGGACCTGGCCGAATACACCGACCGGCTGACCCGGATCTTCGAGAAGCACGGCACCAAGGGTACCTGGTACGCCCATGCCTCGGTCGGCTGCCTGCACGTCCGCCCGGTGCTCAACATGAAGGATCCGGCCGACGTCAGCAAAATGCGCGCGGTGGCGGAGGAGGCCTTCGCCATGGTGCGCGAGTACAAGGGCTCGCACTCGGGCGAACACGGCGACGGCATCACCCGCTCGGAATTTCACTTGGCGATGTTCGGCGCCGATATCGTCGGCGCCTTCGAGGCTGTGAAGGACCGCTTCGATTCGCACGGGCTGATGAACCCGGGCCGGATCACCCGCGCGCCCCGGATGGACGACCGATCGCTGTTCCGCTACCACCCGGGCTACCGGGCCGATGGAATCGCGGCCGCGCTCGACTGGTCCGCCTGGGGCGGCTTCGCCGGCGCGGTGGAGATGTGCAACAACAACGGCGCCTGCCGCAAGCTCGACCTGGGCGGCGTCATGTGCCCCTCTTATAGGGTGACGCGGAACGAGCGGGACCTGACCCGGGGCCGCGCCAACACGCTGCGCCTGGCGATTTCCGGCCAGCTCGGGCCCGACGCGCTTCGCTCCGACGAGATGGCGGAGACCATGGCGCTCTGCGTCGGCTGCAAGGCCTGCAAGCGGGAATGCCCGACCGGCGTCGACATGGCGCGGATGAAGATCGAATACCTGCACCAGCGCCAGCGGCGCCATTCGCTCCGCCCCCGCGATCGACTGGTGGCGGCGCTGCCGCGCCATGCGCCGCTCATGGCCCGCTTGGCGCCGCTGCTCAATCTCCGCAACCGGATCCCGGCACTGGCGCGGTTGGGCGAACGGCTGCTCGGCCTCTCGGCCCGGCGCAGCCTGCCTCTCTGGCGGCGCGATTTCTTCCGAGACGAGGGTCGGGCGAGGCCGGAGACGACCGACGTCCTGCTCCTCGTCGATACCTTCAACCGTTATTTCGCGCCGGAGATCGTCCATGGGGCGCGCCGGGTGCTGGCCCAGGGCGGCCGGCGGGTCGGCATTGCACGGGCGCCGGAGGGCGGCCGGCCGCTTTGTTGCGGGCGCACTCTTCTCGCGACCGGCCTGGTGGAGCAAGCCCGCGAGGAAGCCCGGCGCATGGTCGGAGCACTCCACCCCTTCGCCGAGGCGGGCGTCGCCATCGTCGGCTTGGAGCCGTCCTGCCTGCTGAGCTTGCGCGACGAATACGCCGTGCTGCTGACGGGCCCGGAGACCGAGGCGGTGGCCGGCCAGGCCCTGCTGTTCGAGGAATACCTCGCGCGCGCGGCGAAACGCGGCGAGGCTCCCGGGCTCCGGCCGATCGCGGCCAAGCACGCCCTGCTGCATGGCCACTGCCATCAGAAGGCCTTTGGCGCGTTTGCGGCGGTGCAAGCGGCCCTGCGCCTGGTGCCGGAGCTGGAGGTCGAAGTCGTGGCGTCGAGTTGCTGCGGCATGGCCGGCGCCTTCGGCTATGAAGCGGAGCACTACGAGATCTCCCTGGCCATGGGCGAATTGAGCCTCTTGCCCAAGGTCCGCGCGGCCGCGCCGGACAGCCTGATCGTCGCCTCGGGCACGAGCTGCCGCCATCAGATCCTGGACGGCACCGGTCGCGAGGCGCTGCACGTCGCTACCGTGCTCGAGCGCGCGCTGGTGGATTAGAGGGGCGGGTCGAGAGATGGGGCCGAGCGACGGGCCGGATATCGAGAGCTTCGACCTGCTCGATCCACCGGCCGATTTCATCGCCGATCCCTATACCTATTTCGCCGTGCTGCGGGAGCGGAGCCCGGTGCACCGGCTCTCCGACGCCAGCTTCATGGTGACCCGCTGGGACGACATGGCCAGGGTCTACCGGGACACCGAGGTCTGGAGCTCGGACAAGAAAATCGACTTCAAGCCGAAATTTGGCAATTCCCCCCTCTACGAACACCACACCACCAGTCTGGTGTTCCGCGATCCGCCCGATCACACGCGGATCCGCAAGCTCTTCCAGGCGGCCTTCACCCGAAGAGCGCTCGCCGCGCTGGAGCCCCGCATCCACGCCCTCGTCGAGGGCTATCTGGACCGGCTGGCGGACGCGGGCGAGCTGGAAATGGTGGGCGCCTTCACCTTCAAGCTGCCGGTCGAGGTGATCTGCGACATGCTGGGCGTGCCGAGCGAGGATCGCCTGCTGATCCGCGATTGGGCGAGTGCGATCCTGGGCGCGCTGGAGCCGGTGACGGGGGCGGAAAGACGCGAGAGCGGCAACCGGGCGGTCGAGGATTTCAAGGCCTATCTCCGCGAGCTGGTGCGCCGGCGCCGGGCCAAGCTCACCGACGGCCGCTCGGGCGAGGTGTTGAGCGCGCTTATCGAGGCGGAGGAGGACGGCGAGCGGCTGAGCGAGCTCGAGCTGCTGCACCAGTGCATCTTTCTCCTCAACGCCGGGCACGAGACCTCGACCAACATGCTCAGCCATGGCGTCCACGAAATGCTGCGCCGCCCGGGAGAGATCGCCCGCCTCAAAGCCGAGCCGGCGCTGATCCACTCCCTCGTCGAGGAGGTGCTGCGCTATCAGCCGCCGATCCAGATCAACAACCGGCGGGCCACCGTCGCGACCGAACTCTCGGGCATGGCGCTGCCGGCCGGCACTATCATCCATCTGATGCTGGGCGGCGCCAACCGCGATCCGGCGCAATTTCCGGCGCCCGACGGTTTCGACATCGCGCGCCGGCCGAACCGCCATCTCTCCTTCGGCCTGGGCGTCCACGTCTGCGCCGGCAACGCGTTGGCGCGGATGGAGGGCGTGATCGCCTTCTCCAAGCTCTTCCAGAGGTTTCCGAACGCCCATCTCGCCGGCGACGTGACGCTTTCGCCCCGGCTCCGCTTCCGCCAGATCACCCGCCTGCCGGTGGCGATCTGAGCGCCGCCCACGTCTTCGCCTCCTGGATAAAGGGACACAATACTTATCCTTGAGAGGATAAGTATTGTGTCCCTTTATCCATCTATTCTTTATCCATCTATTCTTTATCCCTTGCCTATCCGGTTATCACCCACACCCACTATATGTAGTGTGTCTCCTTGGACTGCAGGCAAGGGCCGGCGCAGGCGCATTGAGGAGGCGATCCGGCTAATTCTTGATTGTTCTGAAAACCGAACCGGAGTTTAATTCACGTCACGTACTTAACATCGGGGGACGGAACGGTGGCGACCAAGGGAAAAACGAAGAAACCCACGGCCAGACGGGAAGCTGCTGATGAAACGACATCGTCTGAGCGATTGACGGCACTAGTCGAAGAAAGCGACGCGCTGGCACGAATCGTTGCGAAGAACCCGTCCGCGCCTGTTAGTCTCCTGCGCGTTTTGAGTCGCAGCGAAGACGAAGCGACACGCAAGAACGTGATCCTCAATC
Source organism: Alphaproteobacteria bacterium (assembly GCA_965225945.1). Lineage (GTDB taxonomy): Bacteria > Pseudomonadota > Alphaproteobacteria > JASLMY01. The sequence continues at coordinate 77,062 of CBDDBZ010000028.1, forward strand.
CGTTTACTTCATATGACGTATTGAGCGAACTTGAAAACCAGTTCACAGAGCTATTTGTGAATAATCCGGCACTCGAATCCTACAATTCAATGAAGCTCTGATTTCCTGGAATATTCCATCGGTGTCGTTCACCTCCGATTTCAGATAAATTTCAATGAAGTGACGGTCCTTTATGCAACGTGGCGTTTTGCCAAATCCGACTCAATGATTAGGATTTCCACCACGCTAAAGTGTCGCCTAAAAGGCGCTACAATGCCGTCCGAGTCCCTGCTCGGCATCGCCGGAGATATCTCCGCTTCGACCTGCACCGAGCTTTACTCAGGAAAATCCGGTGCACACTACATATAGCCTGCGCCGTGTGGGACGATGATCCTCAACCGGATAGGCAGTTCACCTTTATCCATCTATTCAATGAAGCCTTTATCCATCTATTCCCTTTATCCATCTATTCTTGACGGTCCTTTATGCAATCGTTTTGCCAAATCCTATGCATTAGGTTCCAGAGTGCCTGCTAACGTCATGCAGGTACTCAGGAAAATTCTTTATGGATCGGATAACCATTCTTTATCCATCTATTCTTTGGCTTTATCCCTTGCCTATCCGGTTATCACCCACACCCACTATATGTAGTGTGTCTCCTTGGACTGCAGGCAAGGGCCGGCGCAGGCGCATTGAGGAGGCGATCCGGCTAATTCTTGATTGTTCTGAAAACCGAACCGGAGTTTAATTCACGTCACGTACTTAACATCGGGGGACGGAACGGTGCGGCAGGACCCAACGGGCTGAGCGAAGTACGCCGCTGTCGGGCTTGCACCACAAGGAACGCTGGCTGTCGTTCGGGGCATCGCTGAGCGATTGGGGGAGACTAGTCGAAGAAAGCGACGCAGGGCTGGCACGATCGTTGCGTGAGCACGGCGTTCCGCTGGCTGTTACCGGTCTGGCGGCGGCGCGGAGCGATTCGGAGGTGCGCAGCGGGATCGTGGAAGCGACACGCAAGACCTACGTCCTGGAGAGCCTCAATCGCGTTTACTGGGGCGCATATGCACGGTATTGGGCGGAACTTGAAGAAGCCAGTCTCACAGAGCTATTTGTGAATAATGGCGGCACTCGAATCCTACGAATTCAATGAAGCGGTCTGCCCATTTCCTGCGAATATTCTCATCGGTGTCGTTCGACTCCGGTGGTCAGATAGGACGCCCTTTCAATGAAGTGACGGTCGCGAGCTATGCAACGTGCGCCGCCGCGCTCGGGGTTGCCAAATCCGACTCAATGATTAGGATTTCCACCACTGCTAAAGTGTCGCGGTAAAAGGCGCTACAATGCCGTCCGAAGTCCCTGCTCGGCATCGCCGCGAGATCGCCATCTCCGCTTCTGGACCTGCACCGAGCTTTACCTCAGGAAAATCGGGTGCCCACACTACATATAGTGGGTGTCGCCGGTGATAACCGGATAGGCAAGCTTTATCCATGAGCCGTTTTCGGCCGTTCGTCTCGACACAAAAAACGCACTAAATCAATGACTTAGATTTTCCATACCAGACCCACACCCGACGGGAAGCTGCTGATGAAACGACATCGTCTGAGCGATTGACGGCACTAGTCGAAGAAAGCGACGCGCTGGCACGAATCGTTGCGAAGAACCCGTCCGCGCCTGTTAGTCTCCTGCGCGTTTTGAGTCGCAGCGAAGACGAAGCGACACGCAAGAACGTGATCCTCAATCCGTTTACTTCATATGGCGTATTGAGCGAACTTGAAAACCAGTTCACAGAGCTATTTGTGAATAATCCGGCACTCGAATCCTACAATTCAATGAAGCTCTGATTTCCTGGAATATTCCATCGGTGTCGTTCACCTCCGATTTCAGATAAATTTCAATGAAGTGACGGTCCTTTATGCAACGTGGCGTTTTGCCAAATCCGACTCAATGATTAGGATTTCCACCACGCTAAAGTGTCGCCTAAAAGGCGCTACAATGCCGTCCGAGTCCCTGCTCGGCATCGCCGGAGATATCTCCGCTTCGACCTGCACCGAGCTTTACTCAGGAAAATGGGTGCACACTACATATAGTGGGTGTGGGTGATAACCGGATAGGCAAGCTTTATCCATCTATTCCCTTTATCCATCTTTATTGTGTCCCTTTATCCTATCTTTATCCATTCCCTTTGCCCAGCCGCGCGGGGCGAGCCGCTACTTCTTGGCCTTGGCCTTGCCCTTGCGGGCGGGGGTGCGGCGGCGCTTGGCGAGCTCGGGATCGAGCTTCTTGCAGGCGGCGACCAGATCCTCGACGGCGGCGACGGATTTCGCGAACATCCGTTTCTCCGACGCGTTCAGGTCGATCTCGACGATGCGCTCCACCCCGCCGGCGCCGAGCACAACCGGCACGCCGACATAGAGCCCCTCGACGCCGTATTGGCCCTCTAGCAACGCGGCGCAGGGCAGCAGGCGCTTCTTGTCGCGCAGATAGCTCTCCGCCATCTGGATCGCCGCGGAGGCGGGCGCATAGTAGGCCGAGCCGGTCTTCAGCAGCGTGACGATCTCGGCGCCACCGTCGCGGGTCCGTTGGATGATCTCGGCCAAGCGCGCCTGCGTGGTCCAGCCCATCTTGATCAGATCCGGGAGCGGGATACCGGCCACGGTCGAATAGCGGACCAGCGGCACCATGGTATCGCCGTGCCCGCCCAGCACGAAGGCGGTCACGTCCTCCACCGAGACGGCGAACTCCTGCGCCAGGAAATAGCGGAAGCGCGCGCTATCCAGGATGCCGGCCATGCCGACGACGCGATGGGCGGGCAGGCCCGTCGCCTCGCGCAGCACCCAGACCATGGCGTCGAGCGGGTTGGTGATGCAGATGACGAAGGCGTTCGGCGCGTGCTTGGCGATGCCGGCACCCACCTGGCGCATCACCTTGATGTTGGTGGCGAGCAGGTCGTCGCGGCTCATCCCCGGCTTGCGGGCGATGCCGGCGGTGACGATGACGACGTCGGCGCCCCGGATGTCGCGATAGTTCTGGGTTCCGCCCATCGCGGAATCGAAATCCTCGACGGGCGCGGACTCGGCGATGTCGAGCGTCTTGCCTTGGGGCAGGCCGTCGACGATATCGAACATGGTGACGTCGCCCAGCTCCTTCAGTCCGGCGAGATGGGCGAGCGTGCCGCCGATGTTGCCGCCGCCGATCAGCGCGATTCTGTTGCGAGCCATGAGGTCTTCCCCGTCCGTTGAGAGTGTCGAGGCCGAGACCGGCCAAGTCGGCCGCCGTCCTAGCGCGATTCCTCCGCCCCCGCAAGCGCCCCGGCCGGAGCACCCCGAGGGGTCTCGATGTAGTCGCGTGACTGCATTTCCTGGAGTCGCGAAGAGGTCCGATGGAAGGCGATGTTGCCGTCACCGTCGGGGTAGATCTGCTCGGGCGCCGTCTCGGCCGAGCAGACCAGATTGACCCGGTTGTCGTAAAGCACGTCGATTAGAGAGATCAGGCGGCGGGCCTCGTTGCGCTTCTCCGGGCCGAGCCGGGGGATGCCGGCGACGACCAACGTGGTGAAGGCGTCCGACAGCGCCAGATAATCGACCGGCCCGAGCGGCCGGGCACAGAGATCGTCGAAGTGGAAGCGGGCGACGCCGCGCGCCTGCTCCGGCACCTCGAGCGCTCGCCCCATGACCTCGAGCCTCGCCGGCGCCCCCCGCTTCGTGTCGGTGAGCTCCAGAAAGGCCTGGTCGAGCGCCCGCGCCGCGGCCTCGTCGAGCGGCGAATGGTAGACCGCGTGCCGCGTCAGGCGACGCAGTCGGTAGTCGGTCACGCCGTCGAGATGCAGAACGTCGAGGCGTTCCTTCAACAACTCGATCGCCGGCAGGAAGAGCTGCCGGTTGAGGCCGCCGCCATAGAGCTGGTCCGGCGCCTGGTTCGAGGTCGCCACTAGCACCACCCCATGTTCGAACAACCGGGCAAAGAGCCGGCCCAGGATCATCGCGTCGGTGATGTCGCGCACTTCCAGCTCGTCGAAGCAGAGCAGCCAGGCCTCCGCCGCCAGCTCGCGCGCGAGCGGCGGGATCGGATCGTCGCCCTCGCGTTCGCCGGAAGCGCGTTTGCGGAAACGGTCGATGCGCGCATGCGCCTCCCGCATGAAGGCGTGGAAGTGGACCCGTCGCTTGCGCTCCAGCGGTGCGGTTTCGAAGAACAGGTCCATCAACATGGTCTTGCCGCGCCCGACCCCACCATGGAGATAAAGCCCCTGGGGCGGCGGATCGTCGCGCCGGCCAAGAAACAGGCCGCGCCAGCCGGCCGGGCGGGGATCGTAGCGTTGCAGGCGGTGATGGATGAGCTGCAGCTTCTCGACCGCGAGCTCCTGTAGCGTGTCCGGCGACAACTCGTCGGACGCCAGCAGCTCGCGATAGCGCCCTATCACCGTCGCCGCCGCCTCCGTCATGGCGCTAGCCGTCGGCTCTGGACGTGAGCAGCTAGCAAATCGTCGGCATGGTGAATTCCGCGCCCGCGCGGATGCCGGTGGGCCAGCGCGTGGTCACGGTCTTGGTCCGGGTATAGAAGCGCACGCCATCGGGGCCGTGCTGGTTCAGGGCGCCGTAGACGGAAGCCTTCCAGCCGCCGAAGCCGTGGAAGGCGAGCGGCACCGGGATCGGCACATTGACGCCGACCATGCCGACCTCGACCCGCTCGACGAAGGCGCGCGCCGCGTCGCCGTCGCGGGTGAAGATGGAGACGCCGTTGCCAAATTCGTGCTCGCTCGGCAGGCGCAGCGCCTCCTCGAAGTCGGCGGCGCGAACGACGGAGAGGACCGGACCGAAGATCTCCTCCTTCCAAATCGCCATGTCGTCGTGGACCTGGTCGAACAGGCAGCCGCCCATGAAGAAGCCGTTCTCGTAGCCCTGGATCGAAATCTCGCGGCCGTCGACCACGAGCTCGGCGCCTTCCTCGAGGCCGAGATCGACATAGCCCTTGACCTTCTCCAGGTGCTCAGCCGTCACCAGTGGTCCCATCTCGCTCTCGGGGTCGAGCGAGGGTCCGACCTTCAGGCTTTCGACGCGGGGCTTCAGGCGGTCCATCAATTCGTCCCCGGCGTCACCCACCGCGACGGCGACCGAGACCGCCATGCAGCGTTCGCCGGCGGAGCCGTAGGCGGCGCCCATGAGCGCGTCGACCGTCTGGTCCATGTCGGCGTCGGGCATCACGATCAGGTGGTTCTTGGCGCCGCCCATCGCCTGCACCCGCTTGCCGCATCCGGCGGCGGTCCGGTAGATCGATTGCGCGACCGGGGTCGAGCCGACGAAGCTGACGGCGGCGACGCGGGAATCGGCGATCAGGGTCTCGACCGCTTGCCTGTCGCCGTTCAACACGTTGAAGACGCCCGCCGGCAGCCCCGCCTCGGTGAGCAGTTCGGCCAGCATCAGCGGGACCGAGGGGTCCTTCTCCGAGGGTTTCAGGATGAAGCTGTTGCCGCAGGCGAGCGCGATCGGGAACATCCAGAGCGGCACCATGGCCGGGAAGTTGAACGGCGTGATGCCGACGCATACGCCCACGGGCTGGCGCAGCGAATACATGTCGATGCCGCGGCCGACCCCGCCCGAAAACTCGCCCTTGGCGAGATGCGGGATGCCGCAGGCGAACTCCACGACCTCGATGCCGCGGGCGATCGAGCCCTTGGCGTCCGAGGTGACCTTGCCGTGCTCGCGGCTGAGCGCCTCGGCGAGCGCGTCCAAGTCGCGCTCGATCAGCGCCTTGAAGCGGAACATCACGCGGGCCCGGTTGACCGGCGTCTCGTTCGCCCAATCGGCCAGCGCAGCGCTCGCCACCCGGACCGCCTCGTGCGCCTCCTCGGCGCTGGCGAGCGGCACCGAGGCCGCCTCCTCGCCGGTCGAGGCGTTATGGACCGGGCCGAAACGGCCGCTCTCGCCGGCGACGCGCCGACCGCCGATGTAGTGGTGAAGCACGTCCATGGCCATTGCCCCTCGCCGTTAAATTCCGTCGGCCGCGCCGCCTTCGCGCAGGTCAAGAAAACACGGATTCCGGGGCCTCGCAAGCCACACGGGCCGAGGAGATGCGGCATTCCATCGAGGCATTCCATCGAGGCTTGCCCGAAGTCGGCTTCCTGCTAGGATGCGCCGCGCCGAGCGTGCCATCACACGCCCGAAACTTGGCCGCCGCCCGTGCCCTCGATGTTCCGCCGTCTCGCCTCGCCCGAACGTCTCGCCGTTTCCAGCCTGCTCATCGGCCTGGTCGGCGTGCCGGTGATCATGGCGACGCGTTTCATCTTCGCCGCGAACTATCCCGAATATATCTCTCGACGCGTGCCGACGATCTCGAAGTTCAGCGCCTACGAGCCCGCGAGCTATCTGTTCACGCCGGGCATGACCTTCGTCGCGCTGTGCGGCATCGTCGCCTGGTGGCTGGTCTGGCGGATGAGTGGGGAGCGGATTGCCACGCTGGACCCGGCGCATCCCTCGCGCGTGCGCTACCTGCGAATGAACCACGCGGCCGCGGCCTTCGGTGTCCTTGCCTGCCTCAATCTGGCGCTGCTGGCGATCGTGACGCTCCGCGTCAATAACGACGCGCATATGGTCTTCTCGATCATCTTCTTCCCCAGCCAGGTCATCGCCTTCGTCTTTGACGGTCTATTGGCGGTCTCGCTGGCGCGGCTGATCTGGGTGAGTGATGCGGGCAGGCGTCGGCCCATCGCTATCAAGCCGGTCCTTGCCGCGATCATCGTCGTCGGCGCGGCTTTCTATCTTTTCATGTTTCTGAACAAGGGCACCGACATCTTCGGCGACCGCCGCTTGCGTCAGTATTTTTACGTCTATACCGAGTACGCCCTGGCAACGATGCTATTGACCTATCCGGCCTTCTATTATGGCCAACTGCGGCGCCACTTCGGTGCCAAGCCGGCGCCGGCCGCTAGCCCTTCTGGCGATGCAGCAGGCGGAGGCGGAGTGCGTTCAGGCGGATGAAGCCCTGGGCGTCGCGCTGGTCGTAGACGCTGTCCGCCTCGAAGGTGACGTGCTCCAGGCTGTAGAGGCTCTTGGGCGAGGAACGCCCGACCACGGCGACGGAGCCCTTGTAAAGCTTGAGCCGAACCCGGCCGGTGACGTGTTCCTGGCTCAGGTCGATCGCCGCCTGAAGCATATTCCGCTCCGGCGAGAACCAAAAACCGTTGTAGATCAGCTCCGCGTAGCGCGGCATCAATTCGTCCTTCAGGTGCATGGCGCCCCGGTCGAGGGTGATGCTCTCGATCCCCCGATGCGCGGCGAGCAACACCGTGCCGCCCGGGGTCTCGTAGATGCCGCGCGACTTCATGCCGACGAACCGTCCCTCCACCAGGTCCAGCCGGCCGACCGCGTTGGCCGCGGCGATCTCGTTGAGCCGCGTCAACAGCGCCGCCGGCGACAACGCCTCGCCGTCGAGGGCTACGGGATCGCCGGAAACGAAGTCGATCTCGACGTAGGTCGGCTCGTCCGGCGCATCCTCCGGGCGGACGGTGCGGGAATAGACGAACTCTCCCGCCTCCTCCCAGGGGTCCTCCAATGCCTTCCCCTCGGCCGAGATGTGCAGCAGGTTGGCATCGAGCGAGAACGGCGCCTCGCCGCGCTTATCCGTGGCGATCGGAATCTGGTTTTGTTCGGCGAACTCGATCAGCCGGGCGCGGCCGGTCAGGTCCCATTCCCGCCACGGCGCGATCACCTGGATGTCGGGATTGAGCGCGTAGTAGGACAATTCGAAGCGCACCTGGTCGTTACCCTTGCCGGTGGCGCCATGGGCCACGGCGTCGGCGCCGACGGCGGCGGCGATCTCGATCTGCCGCTTGGCGATCAGCGGCCGGGCGATCGAGGTGCCGAGCAGATAGCAGCCCTCGTAGAGGGCATTGGCGCGAAACATGGGGAAGACGAAGTCGCGGACGAACTCCTCCCTGAGATCCTCGACGAAGATCTCGCCCACGCCCAGCATCTCGGCCTTGGCGCGGGCCGGCTCCAACTCCTCGCCCTGCCCCAGATCGGCGGTGAAGGTCACCACCTCCGCGCCATAGGCGGTCTGTAGCCACTTCAGGATTACCGAGGTGTCCAGCCCGCCCGAATAGGCGAGCACGACCTTCTTGATTTCGCTGCCCATCGTTTGCGCCCTCGTCTGCTGGCGATCGGGATTCGTCTCCCTGGCGGCGGCGCAGTATAGGGATCGCGATCCCTCGGGCAAGAGTGCGACCCATTCGGTTCCCCTCGCCGCTCGATGGTGGCAAGCTCCGCCCAGCAGAGGCCTGGGTCGAGTCACTCGAGCGGCATGGAAGAGACGCGATTCTTCGACGAGATGGGGACGGCGGGTGGGCCCACGCGCGCGTCCTATGTCGAGTTCGCGGCTTGGCTCGAAGGGCAGAGCCCGCGCGAACTCAGGCGCAAGCAGCGTCAGGCCGACACCATCTTCCGCCGCCTCGGCATCACCTTCGCGGTCTACGGCGCGCCGCCGCCCTCAATCGCCGACCACGCCGGCCTCGCGCAGCGCCCGGATTTGGTCGGCGGCGTAGCCGATTTCGGCCAGCAGCTCGTCGGTGTGCTCGCCGAGTTGTGGGGCGCCTCGGCGAATCTCCGCCGGCGTGGCTTCGAATCGCGCGGCGTGACGCGCTTGTCTGAGGGTGCCGGCCAGCGGATGCTCGAACTCGACCAAGCTGCCGGCCGCCCTAACCTGGGGATGTTCGACCAGCTCGTTGCGGGTCAGCACCGGGGCACAGGGTACGCCTTCCGCTTCCAGTCGCGCCTGCCATTCGGCCGTGCTTCGAGTCCCGAGCACCTCCTGGGTCATGTTCAGCCGCTCGTCGACGTGCAGATCGCGATCGGCGGGGGTGGCGAAGCGCGCGTCGTCCAGCCATTCGGGCCGCTCCAGCGCCCGGGTGAGGCCATGCCACTGCGCGTCGGTCATCACCGCGATGCTCATATGGCCGTCGCTGGTCTGATAGATCAGGTCGATAAAGCTCGCCGCCCGTTGCGCGTCGACGTCGCGCCCGACGAAAGTCTGTCCGCCCATGTCGGAGGACCAGAGGAACTGCAGCACCGAATCGAGCATGGACAGGCGGACGTGCTGACCCTCCCCGCTGCGAGCGCGGGCCAGCAGGGCGGCGGTGATCGCCTGGCTCGAGGTGAGCGCCGTCACCTTGTCCGACACGATGGTGCGGATCAGGCGCGGGCGCCGATGGTCCGCTCCGCCCTGCACCGAGGCGAGACCCGAGGCCGCCTGCACGATCGGATCATAGGCCGGCTTCGCGGCGTAGGGCCCGTGCTCGCCGAAGCCGCTCATCGAGACGTAGATCAGCGAGGGTTTGGCTGCGCGGACCACCGCTTCGTGAATCCCGAGGCGCTCGACCACGCCCGGTCGGAAGTTCTGCACCACGACGTCGGCGCTTTCCGCCAGCCCGAGGAAGACCTCGCGGCCGGCCTCGGACTTCAAGTCGATGGTGATCGAGCGCTTGTTGCGGTTGTTGTTGTGGAAGTTGGCGGAGAGGCCGCCCGCCCGATTGCCGTAGGCGCGGACGTGGTCGCCCAGGCCGGGAACCTCGACCTTGACGACGTCGGCACCCTGATCGCCCAGCAGCATGGTCGCCATGGGTCCCGCGATCATCGTCGTCAGATCGATGATTCTGTAACCGTCGAGTGGTCCGGCCATGGCGTGTACCTCCACCTGTCTTCGCCGTCGCGCCCGGCGCGCGAGACCACCGTGCGTCCCGCACGCGAGGCCACCGTGGTCGGAGATGTATTCAATCCCGCTTTCCGCGTCCATGATCGAGATGAAACGCCGCCAGCGCGGTTGGCAAGGATTCGTTTCCCATGGGTTTCAAGTGCGGCATCGTCGGCCTGCCGAACGTCGGCAAATCGACCCTCTTCAACGCGCTCACCAACAGCGCGCAGGCGGCGGCGGAAAACTATCCCTTCTGTACGATCGAGCCGAACATCGGCCAGGTCGCGGTGAGGGATGCGCGGCTCGACGCGCTCGCCCGGATCGGCAAGCAGGCTCGCGTGGTGCCGGCGGTGATGAACTTCGTCGACATCGCCGGCCTGGTGCGGGGCGCGGCCAAGGGTGAGGGGCTGGGCAATCGGTTTCTCGCGCACATCCGCGAGGTCGACGCCATCCTACACGTCCTCAGGGCCTTCGAGGACGAGGACGTCACCCATGTCCAGGCCCGCATCGATCCCGTGGCGGACGCGGAGATCGTCGAAACCGAGTTGATGCTGGCCGATCTCGAAAGCGTCGAACGTCGGCTCGAGGCGCTCGAAAAGCGATACCTGGGCGGCGACCGCTCGCTCGCCCCCTTGGTCGCGGTGCTGGAGCGCGTGGCCGAGTGCTTGCGCGAGGGCAAGCCGGCGCGGCTCCTCGAGGTCGACGCGGAGACCGGCAAGGCCTTCGCCGAGCTGCACCTGCTGACGGCGAAGCCGGTGCTCTACGTGGCCAACGTGGGCGAGGCGGAAGCGGACGGGGGCAATCCCCACGTCGCCGCGATCGCCGAGCGCGCCCGGGCCGAGGGGGCGGGAATAATCGTCATCTCCGCCGCCATCGAGGCCGAAATCGCGCAACTAGAGGCCGAGGAGCGCCGTGCCTTCCTGGCCGATCTGGGCCTCGAGGAGGCGGGGCTCGACCGGCTGATCCGCGCCGGCTATGCGCTGTTGGGTCTGATCACGTTCCTGACCACCGGCGCCAAGGAGACCCGGGCCTGGACCGTTTCCAAGGGGACCCGGGCGCGGGCGGCGGCCGGGCTCGTCCACACCGACTTCGCCCGAGGCTTCATCGCCGCCGAGACCTTCGCCGTCGACGAGCTGCTGGCGTTCGGTGGCGAACAAGCGGCCCGCGACGCCGGCAAGATGCGCCTGGAGGGTGGCGACTACGTGGTCGAGGACGGCGACGTGATCTTGTTCCGCTTCAACGTCTGACGCAAGATCCGGTCGCCTAAGGCGCGGGAACGTAAGGTAATTTCTATTCCGGCCGATCACCCGGGCGGCATCACTAGCGCGTGAATACGTCGCACGCCCATCTTGAATGTTCGCGCTGCGTTCACCATATTAAATATGCCCCCACTCCAACCACGAGTTGGAGTGGGGGCATATCGAAACCCGCGTGAAGACGGGTGCGGCGGTCGAGAAGACCGCGCGACCACAGCCCGGGTCGCCGACGGAGGGGCGCGAGCAAAGAGGCGTCGGAATGCAAGCCGGGGCGCAAGCGAGGTGACATGGAGACGCAAGCCAGTACTGTCGATCGGTTCATGCGGCGGATCGGCCGCTATCCCCTGCTCGAGAAAGAGGAGGAGCGCGAGCTCGCGCGGGCTTGGCGCGACCACCGCGATAGCGAGGCGCTGGACCGCCTGGTCGGCAGCCATTTGCGCCTCGTGGTCAAGATCGCCCGGGGCTCGCGGGGTTACGGCCTACCGCTCGCCGATCTGATCGCCGAGGGTTCCGTCGGCCTGGTGCAGGCGGCGGAGAAATTCGACCCGGAGATGGGCAATCGCTTCTCGACCTATGCGACCTGGTGGATTCGCGCGGCCATCGGCCAGTATGTGATGCACAATGCCCATATCGTGCGCGTCGGCACCACGGCGGCGCAGAAGAAGCTGTTCTTCAATCTGCGTTCCTTGAAGGCCAAACATGGCGACCTCGGCTCGGACGGGGTGACGCCCGAGGTCGCAGTGAAGATCGCCGACCAACTCGGCGTCACCATCGACGACGTGCTTCAGATGGACGGACGAATCGGGCGCACCGACCAGTCGTTGAGCGCGACGATCGGCACCGACGGCACTACCACCTTCGAGGACGCGCTGGTCGACGAGACCCAGAATCCCGAGGCCTACGCGCTGGAGCAAGACGAAATGGCGCGCAGGCGGGCGATGATCCCCGGCGCGCTCTCCGGACTCAGCGCCCGTGAGCGCGATATCTTGACGCAGCGTTACCTCGAGGAAGATCGACCGACCCTGGAGACCTTGAGCGTGAAATACGGCGTCTCTCGCGAGCGCATCCGCCAGATCGAGGCGGCGGCGATGAAGAAGTTTCGCCACGCGATGCTGCGCACCGCTGATCGATAAATTGATATGAACTAGTGTCCTGATCGATAAATTGGCGCCGGGGGCGAGGCCGACGATATGATTATGTCTCTATTTGTTTTCAGGAGGCGCGATTGATGGCGAGAGTGGCGGTGACGATCTCTTTGAGCGATGACGAGCGCGCCGAAGGCCGCGTCCATAACCCAACCTTGCGCCCCAGCCCGCGCGCGCCCTTCCGGCTCTCCAGGACGTAGGTCTCGTCCGCTTCCACGATCCCCTTGAGCACCTCCGAATCGCTCCGCGCCGCCGCCAGAAACCGGTGACGCCAGCGGAACGCCGTGCTCACCGCCACGTCGCAGCGCGCCGCCGAGGCCTTCACCGTCTCCCCCTTCGCCAGCGACGCCCCGAACGACAGCCAGCGTTCCTTGTGGTGCAAGCCCGACAGCGGCGTACCGCTCAGCGCGTTGAAGGTCTTGCCGCAGCCCTTGCACTGGTAGCGCCGCAGACCCCGCGCCATACCGCGCGAAACCGCCCCTTCGCTCACGCAGTGCGGACAGCGCCGGGCCTCGTCCACACCAAGCTCGATCGCGGCCTTCGATGCCTCGCCCTCGCTCCGGCCCGACAGCACCGCGAGCGCCTCGCGCCGCTGCGCGCGCGTCAGCCCGCGCGCCGCCGAAAGCCACACCTGGAAACCCTTGCCGTCCATAACCCAACCTCCTGACGTTCCAGGCACTCTATCACTAATGCATACAATTCGCGAATTGAGCCATTTGTTTTCAGGAGGCGCGATTGATGGCGAGAGTGGCGGTGACGATCTCTTTGAGCGATGACGAGCGCGCCGAATTGGAGGCGCTGTCTCGTCGTTGCAAGACGTCGCAGGGGCTTGCGCGGCGGGCTCGGATCGTCTTGGCGGCGGCGGAAGGGTTGGAGAACAAGGAGATCGCCGTTCGTCTCGAGGCGAGCGCGGACACCGTGGGCAAGTGGCGTCGCCGCTATGCGGCGGAGGGCCTCGACGGTCTGTACGACGAACCCCGCCCCGGCGCGCCGCGTCAAATCGGCGATGACGCCATCGCGGAAGCGGTCCGGCTGACGCTGGAAGAGACGCCGCCGGACGCGACCCATTGGAGCCTTCGCTCGATGGCGCGGGCGAGCGGCCACGCGCCCTCGACCATTCATCGCATCTGGCGGGCCTTCGGCTTGCAGCCGCATCGCTCGGAGACCTTCAAGCTGTCGAGCGATCCCTTCTTCGTGGAGAAGGTCCGCGACATCGTCGGTCTGTATTTGGCGCCGCCGGATCGTGCCCTGGTTCTCTGTGTCGACGAAAAGAGCCAGATCCAGGCCTTGGACCGTTCCCAGCCCCTCTTGCCGATGCGCCCCGGGCAGGCGGAGCGGCGCAGCCACGACTACAAGCGCCACGGCACGACCTCTCTCTTCGCGGCCCTCGACATCGCCACGGGAGAGATCATCGGCAAATGTTTCCCGCGCCATCGGGCCCGAGAGTTCCGCAAATTCCTCGACCTCGTCGAGGCGAACGTCCCTGGTGATCTCGACATCCACATCGTCATGGACAACTACGGGACCCACAAGACCAAGGCGATCCGCGACTGGTTCGCCAAACGGCCGCGCTGGCAGGCCCATTTCACACCCACCAGCGCCTCCTGGCTCAACCAGGTCGAGCGCTGGTTCGGGCTGCTGACCGACAAGCAGATCAGGCGCGGCGTCCATCGCTCCACCAAGGAGTTGGAGCGCACCATCCTCGACTACATCGACACGACAAACCAGAACCCCAAACCCTTCAAATGGACCAAATCCGCCGATGACATCCTCGGCGCCATCCAGCGGTTCTGCCTCCGAACAATCGAAATCGCTGAACAGCAGGCGAAAATCATGCGAACTTCGGAATCGGGACACTAGAGCGCTTCAGGTTTGAAGCTATTCACCGGACCGTCGACGTCGGTCACGGAGCGTCCTCGCGGTCCGTGCGCTACCAGCGGACGCCGGGGGGGCGTTCGATGGTGTCAAGGAAGTCGCACACCATGTCGTGCATCGCCGGGCCGGCGACGACGACGGAATCGACCACCGGCCGGGCCTGGTTGAAGCCAAATTCGGCGCCTCGCGCCGTGCTCTCCCGCCCGCCCGCTTCGTCCAGGATCACCGTGGCGCCGGCGATGTCCCACTCGCTCTTCTCGCCGAGCGAGACGCAGGCGTCGTAACGACCGGCGGCGACCAGCGACATCCGATAGGCGATCGAGTTGATGGCGAAGAATTCGGCGCCCTCGGGCGGGCCGTCCCAACCGGCGCGGGCGAACATCCGGGTGCCGGAAATCACGCGGGCACCCGACCAGCCGGCCTGGCCGCTGGCCCGGATCGGCGTCGTGTTGAGGCGGGCGCCGGTGCCGCGGGCGGCCTCGAACAGCTCTTCCGTCACGGGATTGAAGACGACGCCCGCGATCGCCCGCCCGTCCTCCACCAGCGCGGCGGACACGGTGAATTCCGGCTCGCCTCGAAGGAAGGCACGGGTCCCGTCGATCGGATCGACGACGAAGATGCGCCGGCGGTCGAGCCTCGCGGCTGTGTCCACCGTCTCCTCGGAGAGCCAGCCGTAGTCCGGGCGCGCTTGGCCCAGGCGCTCGCGCAGCATTTCGTCGACGGCGTGGTCGGCCTCGCTCACCGGATCGCCCGGCGCCTTGTCCCAGTGCTCGACCTCGCCTTGGAAATATTCGAGCGCCAGCGCACCGGCGTCGCGGACGCAATCGATCAGCAGCGCATGGTCGGCGGCAAGCTCGCTCACGTTCCGGCGACCGTCATGCCGTCGACCCGGAGCGTCGGGGCGTTGGAGCCATGGCGGAACACCAGGTCGTTCGCCGGCGTTATCTGGCGAAACATCTCCACGAGGTTGCCGGCGATGGTCAGCTCGCTCACCGGAAAGGCCTTCCGACCCTTCTCGATCCAAAAGCCAGAAGCGCCGCGACTATAATCGCCGGTGAGAGGATTGACGCCGAAGCCGATCAGCTCGGCGACGTAGAAGCCGGAATCGATTTCCGCGATCAGTTCCTCGGGCGAGGCCGATCCGGCGGCCAGGTAGAGGTTGCTGGCGGCGGGCGACGGCGGTCCGGCCGTGCCGCGGCTGGCGTTGCCCGTGGTCTCCAGGCCGAGTTGGCGGGCCGACGCGCTGTCCAGCAGCCAACCGGTGAGGCGGCCTGCGTCGATCAGCACCCGCTTTGCGTTAGCCACGCCCTCGCCGTCGAACGGTTTGGAGGCGAGGCCGCGCGGGCGGCCCGGATCGTCGACGATCTCGATGCCCTCGGCGAACACCGTGGTCCCGAGCGCGTCTTTGAGGAAGCTCGTGCCCCGGGCGACGGCCTGGCCCGAGATCGCCCCGGCGAAGTGGCCCAAGAGGCTGCGCGAGACCCGGGGATCGAAGACCACCGGCGCCGGCGCGGTCTCGACCTTGCGGGGGCCCAGGCGTGCCACCGCCATCTCGCCCGCCCGGCGGCCGACCTCGGTCGCGTCGTCAAGGTCGGCCCGGTGGCGGGCCGAGGTGAACTCGTAGTCACGCTCCATGCCCGTGCCCTCGCCGGCGACCACCGAGGCGTGGAAGGAGTGGTTGGAGCCGCCATAGGCGCCGGCGAAGCCGCTGGAGGTGACCAGCGCGACCCGGCTCCGCGACCAGCCGGCCGCCGCCTCTTCCGAATTGGTGACGCCCGGAACCGCCAGCGCGCTCGCCTCGCAAGTACCCGCAATCTCATAGAGCGTCTCGGCCGAGGGCGCCTCGCCGTCGTCGAGATCGAGATCGGCCACCTCGCGGGCCAGGCGATCCTCGGGCGCAAGGCCGGCATAGGCGTCCTCCGGCGCCGCCTTGGCCATGGCGACCACCCGCTCGGCCAGACGCGACAGGGTCACGGGCGAGAGGTCGGTCGAGGACACCACGGCGGGCCGGCGGCCGACGAAGGCGCGAAGCCCCAGGTCGCGACCCTCGGAGCGGTCGAGATCCTCCGGCTGGCCGAGGCGATGGCTGACGCCGAGGGAGGTCGAGCGGAACAGCACCGCGTCGGCCGCGTCGGCGCCGGCGCGGCGGGCCTGGGCGATCAGATCGCCGAGCAGGTCGAGATCGTTGGCGGACTCGGCGTTCGCCGACTTTGGCACCGACATGGGAGGGGCTCCTCGGGGGCGGTCAAGGCACCGGACGGATCCGGTGACCTATATATGCGGTTTTCCGCCGGCGTGACCAGCCAGGGCAAGGGACCGGGCTAGGGCTAGACCGCGGCCTAGGGACCGTCCTTCAAGAAACCAGTTCGCGTTGCCTTTTCGGGTGGCCGCGTTGGAAGTCGTTCTTGCCGCACCTGTCGGTGCCGCGCAGCAGCAGCAGCGCCCGGGTGTCGTGGCCGTAACCCTTGAAGTGGCGCAATACGGCCGCGTCGTGATCGTAGTGACTCGTCGCCGGCATGAAGCGGAGCGTGTAGCCCGCGCGCACCTGCCCGCTGGTGTTGGGCTGGGCGCCATGCGCGGTGAAGACGTCGAACAGCACCAATTGCCCGGGCTCCAGTTCCACGTCGCGGGCGGTGCTCTCGTCCACCTCGTTTCGCTCGAGCCGGGTGTAAATGAAGAGATCGGGGCTGTCGACGACGTCGTGCTTGGCGATCCGGCGCGCCCTGTTGGAGCCCTTCAGGAAGCGGAGGCAGCCGTTCTCCACCGTGCTCTCGAACACCGAGATCCAGACCGAGGTCGTGGCCATCGGCTTGATCGGCGAATGTTCCGCATCCTGGTGCCAGGGCGTCGCCGTGCCCGTGGTCGCTCGCTTGTGGAAGATGCCGCTGCCCCACAGGATCACGTCCGGGCCGATGATCTGGGCCACCATCTCGACGATATCGGGCTGGGTCGCGATATCGATCCAGCCGGGCCGCGACACCATCCCCTCGACGCCGCTGCCGGGGATGTGGGGCCCGACCATGTGGCGGTCGCAAAGGCTCGGGTTGTCGGCCACCAGATGCAGGGTCAACTCTTGCAGCTTGGCCAGCATCGGTTCCGAGAGGCGATATTCCGGGACCACGAAGCCGTCCCGGTGGTAGGCCTCGACTTCCCGCTCGGACAGAATCTCGCTCGCCGCCTGGCTCATGGCGTCCCTCCCTTGCTCGCCCGAGGGTTTCATGATCCGTCCGGGCTGTCCAGAAACGGTCGGGATCGGTACAGCCGTTCGCTCGCGAGCCGCGCGCCCGCGCTCATCGCGGCGAGCTTGGCCCAGACCACGTCCTCGGCCACCCGGCCGAAGCCGGCGGAGGTGTCGAAGCCGCAGTCGGTGGCGGCGCCCAGCCGTTCCGGCCCGCCGATTGCGCGCGCGATCCGCTGCAGCCGGTCGGCCACCACCTCGGGGTGCTCGACGAAGTTGGTCGTGGTGTCGATCACGCCCGCGATCAGGCCCATGTGGTCGGGCAGCGGCAGGTCCTCGAAGACGTGGAACTCGTGCGCGTGGCGGGGGTTGGCGAAGGGCAGGACCAGGGCGCTCACCTTCGCCTGGTAGAGGATCGGCAAGATATCGGCGAGCGGCACGTCCAGATCGTGCGGCCCCTCGTAGTTGCCCCAGCAGACGTGGAGGCGGACGCGCTCCGCCGGAATGCCCTCCAAGCCCTCGTTCAAGCGAGTGATGACGCGCTCGACGAAATTCCGGAATTCGGCGAGCGGCCGTTCGGCATAGGTGACGTGGCGCTCGAGCGCGAGATCGGGGCAGTCGAGCTGCAACGCGAACCCGGCGTCGACCACGGCCTTGTATTCGGTCCGAAGCGCCCTCGTCAGCGCGCCGAGATAAGCGTCCTCGTCGCCGTAATGGTCGTCTCGGATGGCGGCGGCGATGATCCCGGGCGACGGCGCGGCGAGAAAGCCGCGGTCCTCGGCCAGCCCGTTCTCGGCCAGTACGGTGGCGAAATCGGCGCATTCCTGCTCGATCAGGGCGGCATCGAGATAGCGGACCTCGTCCACCACGCGGGGCAGCTCGAAATTGCTGACCGCCGTCAGCGAGCCGGTGAGCCTGGCCCGCATCTCGGCGAAGACGGGATAGCGCTGGACGTCGGCGAGCGGCGGCCGGCCGCCGCCTGGGGCGAAGCCGCTCATCCGCCGCTGGACATAGAGGAAGAAGGCTTCCCGCGTCTGTTCGCCGTTGTTGACCAGGTCGATGCCGGCCTCGAGCTGCTTCGGCACCACCCAGCGGGTCGCCTCGGCCGCCGCCCGGGCGAGTTCGACTTCGTCGACCGGCTCGCCGTGCGCGCGGCGGGCATAGAGTTGCACCAGGGCCGGCGGCCTCGGCAGGCTGCCGGCATGGGTGGTCTGGATGCGGATCTCGTTCATGGGCTCGGGCTCCCTCGCCGCCGCGCGGATCTTGGCGGGGCCGGGGGCGCATGGCAACATCGCCCAGGCAACATCGCCCAGGGGAGGATTGAGGATAACGCCCGATGATCTCCGTCGTGATCCCGGTCCTGAACGAGGCGGCGAACCTCGCCTGCCTGCTGCCAATTCTCGGCGCCGAGCCGGAGATCGGCGAGATCCTGGTGGTCGACGGCGGCAGCGAGGACGGATCCAAAGCCATCGCCCGGGCGGCGGGGTGCAGTGTCGTCGCGGCACCCCGGGGTCGGGGGCCCCAATTGGCGGCGGGCGGCGCACCGGCCCGGGGCAAAATACTGCTGTTCCTGCACGCCGACTGCGGCTTTCCCCCGGGGGGTGCGGGTCGAATCGTCGAAGTGCTGGAAGCCCGGCCCGAGGTGGTCGGCGGCAACTTCCGCCTCCATTTCGACGGCGAGGATGCCTTCTCTCGCTGGCTCGACGGCTTCTACGCCTGGATCCGCGCACGCGGCGTCTACTATGGCGATTCCGGCGTCTTCGTCCGCCGCCGCGCCCATGAGGCGCTCGGCGGCATCCGCCCGATCGCCCTGATGGAGGACTACGACTTCACCCGCCGGCTGGAGCGGCTGGGCCCGACGGTATCGATCGCCGAGCCGCCGCTCACCACCTCCTCGCGCCGCTTCGCCGGCCGGCGTCCGGTGGCAATCGTCGCCGGCTGGCTCTGGCTGCACGCGCTCTATCACCTGGGCGTTTCACCCGAGCGCCTGGCCCGGCTCTACGATTCGAGCCGCCGCCGCAAAGCCGCGCCCAGCTAGAAGGCCGCCGTCATGCCGCCGTCGATCGCCAGGACGGCGCCGGTGACGTAGGCGGCTTCCTCCGAGGCCAGGAAGACGACGGCGTGGCCCAACTCCTCCGGCGCGCCCCAGCGGCCGACCGGCGTGCGGCCGCACACCATGGCGTCGAACTCCGGATCGGCCTTGAGGTTGGCGTTGAACTCGGTGGCGAAGAAGCCGGGCGCCAGCGTGTTGACGGTGACGCCACGGGGCGCGAGCTCCACCGCCAGCGCCTTGGTGAGGCCGGCGAGGCCATGCTTGGCGGCGACGTAGCCGGGAATGTTCGCGCGCGCGATCAAGCCGAACACCGAGCCGATGTTGACGATCCGCCCCCATCCCGCCGCCACCATCGGCTTGGATGCCTCCCGCGCCAAGACGAAAGGGGCGGTGAGGTTGAGCTCGATCACGCGGCGCCAGTCCGCGTCGCCATGCTCGGGCAGGGCCTGGCGGTGAATGATGCCGGCGTTGTTGATCAGGATGTCCAGGCGGCCATGATCGCGGGCGATCGCCGCCACCGCCTCGCCCGCCGTCTCGCTCGCCGTGGCGTCGAACGGCCGCGCTTGCGCGCTCGACCCCGCCGCCGTCAGTTCGTCCGCCTTCGCTTCCAGCGCCGCCCTGCTCCGGGCGTTCAGCACCACGGTGGCGCCGTGGCGGGCCAGCGCTTGGGCCGCCGACCAACCGAGCCCCCGGCTCGCCCCGGTGACCAGCGCCACCCGCCCCGTCAGATCGAACGCCACGCCGTCCCCGCTTCCCTCGACCGTCCCGGGGCGGCGGGAAGGCCGTGGGCCGCGCGCGGCGGTGCCCCGCCCTCACATCACCGCGCCAATCGTCCAGGGGACGAACTCGTCGTCGCCGAAGCCCAATTCCTCGCTTCTGGTCGGTGCGCCCGAGGCGGTCGCCAGGATCTTGGCGAAGATCTTCTCGCCCATCTCAGGCACGCTCGCCTCGCCGTCGATAACCAGGCCGCAGTTGATGTCCATGTCCTCTGACATGCGGTGGTACATCGCTGTGTTGGTGGCGAGCTTGAGCGAGGGTACCGGCTTGCAGCCGAAGACCGAGCCACGTCCGGTGGTGAAGCAGACGACGTTGGCCCCGCCCGCGACCATACCGGTGACCGAGGCCGGGTCGTAGCCGGGCGTGTCCATGAAGACGAAGCCCTTGGCGGTCATCGCCTCGCCATAGGCGTAGACGTCGACCAGGTTGGTGGTGCCGCCCTTGGCGGCGGCGCCGAGCGATTTCTCCAGGATCGTGGTGAGCCCGCCCGCCTTGTTGCCGGGGGAGGGATTGTTGTTCATCTCGCCCTTGTTTCGCTCGGTATAGTCCTCCCACCAGCGGATCTTCTCAACGAGCTTCAGGCCCACCTCCTCGGTGACCGCGCGCCGCGTCAGCAGATGCTCGGCGCCGTAGATCTCGGGCGTTTCGGCGAGGCAGGCGGTGCCACCGTGGCGGACCAGCAGATCGGCCGCCGCGCCGAGCGAGGGGTTGGCGCTGATCCCGGAATAGGCGTCCGAGCCGCCGCATTCGAGGCCCAGGATCAGCGCGCTCGCCGGCAGCGTCTCGCGGCCGACGCGGTTGGCCTCGAGAAGCATCTCGCGCACTCGGGCGACGCCCTCGCGGACCGTCTTGGTGGTGCCGCCGGTCTCCTGAATGGTCATGGCGTGGAGCGTGTCGCTCTGTTCGAGACCGGTGTTCTTCAATAGCGCGCCGATCTGGTTCGCCTCGCAGCCGAGGCCGACGATGATCACGCCGTGGAAATTCGGATGGCGGGAATAGCCGGCGAGCGTCCGTTGCAGCACCTCATAGCCCTCGCCCACCGTGGCCATGCCGCAGCCGGTGCCGTGGGTCAGCGCCACCACCCCGTCGACATTGGGAAATTCGTCCAAGCCCGGGCCCCGGAACTGGTCGGCGATATAACGCGCCACCGTCGCCGAGCAGTTGACCGAGGTCAAAATTCCGATGTAGTTGCGCGTCGCCACCCGCCCGTCCGCGCGGCGGTAGCCCTGGAAGGTCGCCCGCTCGGCTTCCGCCACCATGTCGAGGGGGCGCACGTCTTGGCAGAAGAGGTAATCGCGCTTGAAATCACGGACCTCGACGTTGTGGGTGTGGACGAGTTCGCCGGCGGCGATGTCGGCGGTGGCGAAGCCGATGATCTGGTCGTATTTGCGGATCACCTCGCCGGCCGGAATAGGCACCGTGGCGATTTTGTGGCCGGCCGCGACGTCGCCCGTGGTGGCGACGCTCGCCTCGCCGATCTCGACGCCCGGCAGGATATCGGCTCTGGCGACCACGACGTTGTCGTTGCCGTGCAGTCGTATGATCAGGGGTCCGCTCGCCGTCATTGTCTCTCTCCCCGCGTTTCGGGCATCTGGGATGGGGCCAGTCTCGGAAATCATGCGCCGCCCCGTCAACCAAATTGAATCGGGGAACGCCTTGACTCGCACCTCCGCTTAACCAAATCGTGTCAGGGTCCAGTTGGCGCTTCGCTCGCCCATCGACTATTCCACCTGCATGGGTTATCGGTGCGTTCGCCATGGTTCGAGATCCGCCATGCGAGGAGAGTTGAGATGCGATGGTTGTCTTCGATGATCTGGGCGGCCCTCGTCGCTCTTGCGCTGCTGTCGGCGCCGAGCGCCTGGGCCGTGGGCGGCGGTAGCGGCAGCAAGAGCGGAAGCGCGCAATCCAGCCGCTCGAGCTCGGGCGACAGTTGGCGCAAGGCCAAGCAGGCGATCGCGGCGCGCCAATACGAGGCGGCCATCCCGTTCCTCTTGAAGACGGTGAAGGACGATCCGAGGAACGCCGACGCCTTCAACTATCTGGGCTACAGCCACGCCCGGGCGGGAAAGACCGATCGAGCGCTCGGCTATTACCAGAACGCGCTGAAGATCGATCCCAAGCACAAGGGCGCCAACAACTATCTCGGCGAATTGCATCTGAAGCGGGGCGACCTCGCGGCGGCGGAACAGCGTCTGGCGGTGCTGAACAAGGCTTGCTCCTTTGGCTGTGTCGAATACGACCTGCTGAAAAAAGCCGTCACCGAATATAAGGCGACCGGCAAATACACCACCTCCAAGGGCCTCTGAAGCCGGCGCCGCCGGTTTGAGGGTCAAATGCTACCGCGAGCGAGCGGAACGGGCTAGAATCCGGCGCGAGTGGGAAAGCGGGAGGACGCATGGAATATCTGCCGGCGTTCGAACTGCATCGACCGAGAAGCGTCGAGGAGGCGGTGGCGCACGCTGGCGAGGGCGAGGGCGCGCGCTATCTCGCCGGTGGCACCGATCTGGTGGTCAACACCCGGCGGGGGATCGAGGCGCCCTCGGCGATGATCGATCTCGGCGAGGTCGACGAACTCTCAGGCATCGCCGAGGTCGACGGCGGCCTGCGGCTCGGCGCCGGGGCGAGCCTCGACGAGATCGCGAACGACGCCCGTGTCCGAAGCCGATATCCGGCGGTGGCCGAGGCGGCCGGCGGCGTCGCCGGGCCGACCCATCGCCAGCACGGCACGCTCGGCGGCAACCTCTGCCTGGATACCCGCTGCCTTTACTACAACCAGTCCGAATGGTGGCGCGACGCCAACGACTACTGCCTGAAACATCGAGGCGAGGTCTGTCACGTCGCCCCCAAGGGAACGCTCTGTTTCGCCGCTTATTCCGGAGACACGGCGCCGGCCCTGCTGGTCCACGAGGCGGAGGTGGAGATCGCCGGACCGAGCGGCCGACGCCGCGCGCCGCTGGCGACGCTCTGGCGGGACGACGGCCTGGACCATCTGACCTTGGCGCCGGCGGATCTGGTGGTCGCCGTCTATCTGCCGCCGCCGGCGGCGGGGCTTCGCTCCGGCTACGAGAAGGCGCGGATCAGGGGCGCGATCGACTTTCCCCTGGCCGGCGCAGCACTCGCGGTGGCGATGGCGGGGACGGAGGTCCGGGCGCTGCGGCTGGCCTTGACCGCGGTCAACCCCTCGCCGCGCCTCGTGACGGGGACCGAGGCGCTGACCGGCCGCCCGCTCGACCGTGAGGCGGTCGAGGCCCTGCGCGAGCTGGCGCGAGGCCAGGCCCAGCCGATGCGGACCACCACCATCAAGCCTTGGTATCGCCGCCGCGTCGTCGGCGCGCTGGCGGCGCGCCTCGCTCGCCGCCTCGCCGATTGACTCGATCGATCGCGCCGAAACGAAACCGGGGCCCGCATCGCGGACCCCGGTCCCCCACCCCGACCGCGCGCCGGGGTCGATAGGCAAGACCTACTTCAGGTAGGTGCTCTTCATACGCTGGGCGTCGCCCCAGGTCTTGTACCCCTTGCGGAAGCCGTAGAAGCTCTCGGCGACCTTCTTGAAGAGCGGATCCTTCGCGCTCTCTTCCGCGACGACCTCGAACCAGGCGGTTTCCATCTTGGCGAGGGTCGAGTCCGGCCAACGATGGTTGGTGACGCCGTACTTCGACTTCATCTCCGCCATCGCGTCGAAGTTCTTGGCCTCGGTCTCGGCGTAAGTGTGCATCACGCTCTCGCCGAGGGCGATCTCGATCATCGCCTGATGATGATCCGCCAGAGCCTTGAACATCGACCGGTTCATCAGCAACTCGCTGACCGAGACCTGCTGGTGCCAGCCCGGATAGTAGTTGTTCTTGGCGATCTGGTAGAAGCCGAGGGCGATGTCGATGGTCGGCATCGAGAACTCGGTGGCGTCGATCACGCCACGCTCCAGCGCCGGGTAGATGTCCGCGCCGGCCAAGAGCTGGGTCGACACGCCGAGCTTGGTCATCACCCTGGCGCCGAGGCCGAAGAAGCGCATCTTCAGGCCCTTGAGCTGGTCGAGCGAGGTGATCGGCTGCTTGAACCAGCCCGAGGTTTCCGGGCCGATGGCGAAGCTGTCGAAGCTGATCAGATCATGCTTCACGTAGATCTCGTCGCGCAGATCGTTGCCGCCGCCGAACCATTTCCAGGCCAGGAATTCGCCGATCTGCGGCCCGAACGGCACCGTGGTGAAGAAGGAAAGCGCCGGATACTTGCCGGTGTGGTAGCCCGGCGTCGTCCAGCAGGATTCGATCGCGCCCTTGGAGACCGAGTCGAAGCACTCCAGCGCCGGCACCAGCGCGCCCGGCTCGAAGAACTTCAGGTTCAGCTGGCCCTGCGACAAGCGCTGCACGTTCTTCGAAAACCTCACGCCCGAGGTGCCGATGTGCGGCAGCTTGCTGCCGAAGGCGCTCTGCATCTTCCATTTGATACGCTTCTGCGCCTCGGCCGAGCTGGCGAAGGCGAGCGCGACACCGACGGCCAAACCCACCGTGACGGCGGTCCTGAGGAACTTCGACATGGACATTTCGTATCCTCCCTTTGTATGAGTCCCGAATAGAATTTGATCAGAGCGTCGTCGCCGACGCAACCGATAATGTCGATTCGGGGCGGGACAAATCCAAATACTCGGGAGGAATTGCCATGAGAGGCGCCGATCTCCTCGCCCGTGCGCTCGCCGAGGCGGGATGTCGAACCCTGTTCACGCTTTCCGGCAATCAGATCATGCCGATCTTCGATGCGTGTCTGGAGCACGACATCCGACTGGTTCACGTCCGCCACGAGGCGGCGGCGGTACATATGGCGGACGCCTGGTCGCAGCTCACCGGCTCCGTCGGTGTCGCCCTGGTGCCGGCCGGGCCCGGTTTCGCCAACGCCCTCTCGCCGCTCTATTCCGCCACCCACTCGGAGAGCGCCGTGGTTCTGCTGAGTGGCGATTCCCCACTGTCGGGGGATGGCCGGGGCGCCTTCCAGGAACTCGATCAAGCGGCGGCGGCGGCACCTCTGGTGAAGGCCACCCGGCGGACGCGCCGCGCGGCGGAGCTCGGCGAGGATGTCGCCTGGGCGATTCGGCTGGCCCTCTCGGGCCGGCCGGTGCCGGTGCATCTGGCCTTGCCGTTCGATCTGTTGAACGCCGAGACGCCCGCGGCCACGCCGCCGGCCGAGGCCTTCGTGCCGGAGGTCTGGGAAGCGGACGCGGCCTCACTCGGCGCTATCGTCGAGGCCGCCCGGGCGGCCCGGCGACCGTTGGTCCTGACCGGGCCAGCGTTGAATCGGTCTCGCGCGGCCGGCCTGGCCGACGAGGTGTCGGCGGCGCTGGCGGCGCCGGTGGTGGCGCTGGAGAGTCCTCGCGGGCTCGGCGATCCGGCGCTCGGCGCCTTCGCGCGCGTGCTGGCGCGCGCCGATCTGGTGGTGAGCCTGGGCAAGCGGATCGACTTCACGCTTCGTTTCGCCGGGCCGGGGGTGCTGGACGAAGGCTGCCGGGTCATGCTGATCGATCCCGAGGCCGACGCGCTGGAGCAAGCCCGCGCGGCCCTCGGCGCTCGGCTCCAACTCGGCGAGCGGGGCGATGCGGCGGCGACGGCGCGCGCCCTGGCGAAATCACCTATCGAGGAAAGCAATTCTCGCGCGGCCTGGCGCGCCGAGGTGGTGGCCGCGATCGCCCGGCGCGACACCGAGGCTGAACGACGGGTGGCGGCGGGGCGGATATCGCCGATCGCGCTCGGCCGCGCGGTTCAGGCCTGCCTCGATCAGGCCGCCGCGCCGATCCTGATCTCGGACGGCGGCGAATTCGGGCAATGGGCACAAGCCTGCATCACCGCGCCGACACGGCTGATCAACGGTCCGGCGGGCGCCATCGGCGGCGCGCTGCCCCAGGCCGTCGCCGCTCGGTTGGCACGGCCCGAGGCGACCGTGGTGGCGCTGATGGGAGACGGCACGATCGGCTTCAATCTGGCCGAATTCGACACCGCCTTGCGCCACGACGCGCCCTTCCTCGCCGTGGTCGGCAACGATGCGCGCTGGAACGCGGAATACCAGATCCAACTCCGCGACTACGGGCCCGAGCGCCTCGTCGGCTGCGAGCTCAGGGCGACGCGCTACGACCTGGCGGTGCGCGGCCTCGGCGGCCACGGCGAATACGTCGACGCTCCGGCGGACCTCGCCCCGGCGCTGGAGCGCGCGCTCGCAAGCGGCCTGCCCGCTTGCGTCAACGTCGAGATCGAGGGCCTGCCGGCGCCGAGCGTCGATTGAGCAACCTCGGGCGCGCTCTTCGGCCTCGCGGGGGTCCAGGGCCCTGGTGTGGTCGGTTGGTTGCGGCGTCACCGTCATCAAGGTCACCCCGTCGAGGACATGGACGATCTCGTCGCCGTTCCGGTGCCGCTCCCACTCGCTGTCGCCGACGAAGCCGCCGGCGAAGATGCCACCGTCCCGATAGGGGCTGAGGGTGGCGAAGGCGGCGTCGGCCTCTTCCTCGCTGGTCGCCGGCGTGCGCCCCTCCAGGACCGGTCTTGCCGCGAACTCCGCCCGGATGTCGATCGCCTTCACCATGCCGTCTTCAAATCCGGAACTGGACCTGCTCGGAGAAGAAACGCTCGATCCGCCTGAGCGTGGTGTTGAGCTCGACCACTTCGCCGTAGCCGATATGCTCGCCACCGAACAGGGTCTCGACGTGGCGCTCGAACAGCGCGGTGACGTCCTGGCGCAACGCCAACCCCTTGTCCGAAAGCTTGACCCGGACCGTGCGCCGATCGTGCGGCGAGCGCTCCTGCTCGATATAGCCGTTCTGGGTGAGCTGCTTCACGTTGTAGGAGACGTTGGAGCCGAGGTAATAGCCCCGGTAGGTCAGCTCGCCGATGGTGATCTCGTCGTCACCGATGTTATAGAGGATCAACGCCTGCACGTTGTTGACGTCGCTCCGCCCGGAGCGATCGAGCTCCGCCTTCAGGACGTCGAGGAAACGCCGGTGCATGCGCTCGATCAACAACAGGGTCTCGCGGTAGAGCGTCAAGCGCTGAGCCTCGTCGGGCCCCGCCTCGTCGTCGCCGGCCTCGTCCCGCTCCGCCTGATCCTCGCCGTTCATCGCCATCCGATCTCCGTGTCGCCCCGGCCTCGACGCGCCGCTCCTTCTATAGCACTTACCGACCTTGCCGGACCACCCGCGCGAAGCGGGGGCATCGTTCATGCCCAGGGAAGAAAATCTCGATCGCGCCACCCCAGCCCCGCGCTCACGCCGCCCGCCTGGCCAGGATCACCTCGCGGACCAGCGGGATGCGGTCGTTGCCGAAGTACATCTCGTCGTCGACGAAGATCGTCGGCGAGCCGAAGCCGCCGCGCTGGATCAACTCCTCCGTGTTGGCGCGGAGCGCGGCCTTGATCTCGTCCCGGGCGGTCGCCGCCAACAGCTCCTCGCCGTCGACGCCGACGCGAGCCGCCACCTCGGCCAAGACGTCGTCTTGGGAGATGTCGCGATCCTCGCCCCAATAGGTCTCGAAGACCGCGCGGGCGAAGGCGGGAAGCTTGCCCTCCTCGGCCAGCGTCACACAGCCGCGCATGGCCTTGACGCTGTTCACTGGAAACACCGTCGGATGCCAGGTGATGGCGAGGCCCGTGTGGCGGGCCCAATCGGCCAGATCCTTGGCCAGGTAGGCGGCCTTCGGCGGCACGGGATGGTCACGCGAGGCCTGCACGCTCGGGTTGACGGCATTGAACACGCCGCCGACCAGGATCGGCCGCCAGTTCACCGCCACGTCGAGCTCGCTCGCCAGCGCTTCCATCCGATGGAAGCCGAGATAGGTCCAGGGGGAGGAGCAATCGAAATAGAAATCGATTCTCATCGGGGTTCCTCAGTTGCCGGGCACGACGCCCGGGGGCAGGCTTTCGATATGGGCGCAGATCTCGCGCGGTCGGGTGATCCAGACCTCCTCGCCATGTTCCTGGATATGACGCAAGGCGCGACGAAGCTGGCGGATCCGATAGGGCCGGCCGACCACGAAGGGGTGCAGCGAGAGCGGGCAGACCAGGGGCTGGCGGGCCGACTGCTCCAGCATCTCGTCGAAGTGGTCGATGATCATGTCGGCGAAGTCGGCCGAGGTGTACCGATACCAGACGATGCCGCGGGTATCGTTGACCTCGATCGGGTAGGGGATCGAGAGGATGCGACCACCCCTCGTCTTCATCCAGATCGGCTGGTCGTCCATGGTCCAGTCCATGGTGTAGCGGTAGCCGGCCTCTTGCAGCAGGTCGAGGGTCCGCGCGCTGTTGGAAAGCCACGGGCTCATCCAGCCGACCGGCGGCGCCCCCTCCTCGGCCGTGATCCGGGCCGTGATCGCTTCGATGTGGGCGCGTTCCGCCGCCTCGTCGAGCGGGCCCTGCTCGTCCGAGTTGGTGATTCCATGGCCCAGGATCTCGTCGCCGCGGGCGCGGAAGGCCTCGGCGATGCCCGGGCATTCGTCGTAGATCGCGGTATTGAGCTGGACCTCGGCCGGCAGACCCAACTCGTCGAACATCTCCATGAGGCGCCAGACGCCGACCCGGTTGCCATAATCGCGCCAGGAATAGATCGAATGGCTTTGCGCCTGATCGGGCGGCGCGATCGCGGCCCCCTTGCCGGTGCCATAGCGAAACGCCTCGACGTTGATGGCGATATAGACGGCGATACGCTTGCCGTCCGGCCAGTCATAGTCGGGGCGCTCGGGTATGGCGCTGAAATCGTAGCGGCCGTGAGTTTCGAGCATGGGAACATTCCTCGGGCGGATCATGCTCTTGCGCCGAACCGGGTTCAAGCACCAGCGTCGAGGGCCGCCGTCGGAGCCGCCGCCTCGGCGCTGGCGGGGAAGATCTCGGGCACGCCGAAGGGCAGGGTTTCGAGGTAGAGCGAACGCGAGGGAAAGGCGAAGCTGGCGCCGTTCTCTTCCACGATCTGCTTGATGCGGTAGAGCAGCGCCTCCTTCACTCCCATCCACTCGCCCCAGGCCTTGGTCTTGGTGAAGCAGTAGAGCATGATGTCGACGCTGGAATCGCCAAAGGAATCGACGTTGATCAGCGTGGTGACGCGGCCCGGGTCGGTCTCGAAGTCCTCGCCCTCGTAGACATGCGCACGGATCGCCTCGACGATGGCGCGAAGCTGGTCGATGCTGGTGCGGTATTCCAGGCCGATGGTCCACCAGATCCGCCGGTGGCTCATGCGCGAGAAGTTGATCAGCGCCTTGCCGGTCAGCAGCGAATTCGGGATCGTCACCAGCGACTGATCGAAGCGGCGGATCTTGGTGGTGCGAAAGCCGATCGACTCCACCGTGCCCTCGACGTCGGGGGTGCGGATCCAATCGCCCTGCTCGAAGATGTGGTCGAGGAAGATGTTGAGGCCGGCGAACAGGTTGGAGATCAGGTTCTGCGCCCCGAAGGCGACGGCCATGCCGACCAGGCCGAGACCACCCAAGAGCGCCGCGACGTTGAAGTCCCATTCCTCCAGCACCGCGACCACGCCCAGACAAGCGATGGCGAACTTGGCGATCTTGGCGAAGAAGTCGCGCAGCGAATCGCGCAAGCCCCGGCTTCCCATCACCAACGTCAGGCGGTCGACCAGATAGGCGAGCGGATCCACGAGGCGATAGAGCGACCAGAAGATGGTGAAGGCGATCAGCGAGCGGACGACGCGGCCGAGAAAGAGCTCGACCTCGGAGGGAAAGGGCGCCACCTGGCTCGCCGCATAAATCCCCATCACGACGAAGAGGAAGCGCAGCGGCGCCTCCAGCGCCGTCAGCACGGCGTCGTCGATCTCGGTTCGGGTCCGCTTGGTGAAGCGCCGCAGGAAGTCGATCAGGATCCGTGCGAGGAAGCGGCGCAGCAACAAGAACAAGATGAAGACGGCGAGCGCGCTCAGCACGTGGCCCAGGTCGACCCCGCCGACGCCCGCGCGCCAAACGGTCACCACTTCGTTCCAGAAGCCGCTCAGGGTGTCCATGTCACGCCTCTCCAAGCGAAGTATCGTCCGGGGCGGTCGAGGCGCTTGTCCATGGCTCTAATCGCCGACGCCGGGGAAGACAAGCGCGACCTTACCGCGCGATTCACGCCCTTGCACAGTCGCCACCGCCTCCTGGAAGCTCTCGATCGGAAAGCGGTGCGACACCACGGGCCTCAGCTTGCCGGCCGCGTACCATTCGGCCAGATCGCCCTGCAGCTCGCGCACCCGGGTCTCGTGGACTTCGGGCCTGTCGCCGTCCAGCGTCCAACCGACGTAGATGCCGTAGTTGAGACCGATGGCGCTGACGTTCTTCACCAGAAGATGATTGCTCGGAAAGGCGAAGACGTCGCCCGAAGCGAAGCCGATGGTGAGGATTCGGCCGTCGAAGGCGAGACAGCGAAGCGATTGCCGGCTCGCTTCGCCGCCGATCGGGTCGATCACGACGTCGACGCCCCGCCCCTCGGTCAGCGCGCGGATCCGCGCCACCAAGTCAGTCCCGAGAATCAGCGTCTCGTCGGCGCCGTGCGCGCGGGCGAGCACCAGCTTCTCCTCAGTGCCGGCGGTGGCGATCACCCGGGCGCCGAGGAATTTGGCGATCTCGACGACCGCCAAGCCGACCGCGCCGCTGGCGCCGTGTACCAGCAGCGCCTCGCCCGCCACGAGTTTCGCCTTCCAGACCAGCGCGGCATAAGCCGTGGCGTAGGAGAGCGGTAAATTGGTCGCCTCGGCGAGGTCGATACCCGGGGGGGCGGGATAGACCGTGGCCTCGTGGACCACCGACTCTTCCGCATGGCCGCCCCATGGCAGCACTGCCATCACCCGATCGCCGGGCCGGAAGCGTGTGACCTCGGGGCCAACCTCGCCGACCACCCCCGCGGCTTCGGTCCCCGGTGCGAAGGGAAGTGGCGGCTTGCGTTGGTAGCGACCGGCGACGACGATGGCGGTGGCGAAGCTGACCCCGGCGGCGGCGTGGCGAATGCGGACGCCCTTGGCCGTCATCACCGGTGGCGCCACCTCCTCAACCGCCAGGTTCTCGAACGGCCCGAACTCCCGACACATTACCGCGCGCAACGCTCCCTCCCACCGTTCGCCGCCCCTCCGTTGGCCGCTGGATGGCGCGCAGGCTATGCGGCCTGGGAAATCGCTTCAAGGGCACACCGACATGACCTTCGCCGAGACACCGCCCTCACGCCGGCTACATCACCGGCCGATCGCTTCTGGTCGACGGCGGCCTCTTCGACGGCGTGGTTCGAGGGGCGTATTTCCAACCGCCCGGCGCGGGGAAAACGGATAGACGTGGAGCACCCGCCCGTCGCTCCGGTCCAGGGCGCGTCATCCGCGGACGATCTCCACCAGATGCTCGCGGCCGAGATCGATCAGGTGCGCCTCTTTCTCCGCCGCCAAGAGCCCGGCGCCAATTCCGGCGGTCATCGCCAGCACCAAGGAGCGGTCGCTCATATCGAGCCAGAAGCCGCGCCTGACGAGCTTGCCGTCGCTGTCGCGGGCGAAGGGGTCGTCCGGATTGGCGCCGAGATCGGGCTGGTGAAAACGGGTCATGGGTGCGTCTCCTCCTCGTCGTGTCGGCTCAGGGCTTCGGCCCCCAGGGCGCGTTCAGCAGCAGCTTCACCTCTTGGCTCATGACCAGCGGCCGGATCTGGCCCGCGAAGTTCATGAAGGCCTGGTCCTGGAACAGCTTGGCCCAAAAGGCCCGGCGATCGGCGTCGTCCTCGAATCGCCAGAGGTGGACCAACTGATTGATGGTGCCGACATCGGCGGTGAAGTAGCCGACGAGGTGGGTCGAGAATCCACCCCCCTCGAGCGCCGGCCAGCCGAGCTCGCCGTAGAGCCGCACCGCCTCGGCCATTTTGCCGACGTAGAGCGTATAGGTCCGCATTTCATAGATCGCCATCTCTGCCTCCTCCTCGATCGTGTCTCGCCGGGGAGCTTATACCAAGCGCCATGCATGGCGACTCCGACGGCCCGACGCTGGAGCGGGAGGCGACGGCGTGGTTGGCCTACACCGCGCCGGAGTGTTCCTGGATGAAGACGTGGGCATAGAGATTGGCGATCCAGAACTTGCCCTCTTGCGTGACCTGCAGATACCCGAGACTCGGATCGAGGAAGGGCCGGACCGTGCCCCAGAAGAACTTGGGATAGGCATCGCTCAGGTCGGCCGGGCGCTCGTAGCCGAAGCGGGCATTGGCGCCGGTCTCCTGGAATTCGGCGAACAGCAGGGGCAGTTTTTTCAAGTAGTCGAGGTCGGCCATCTGACCGATCAGGTCCGCCGCGCGCAGGAGCCCCGGAAAGGTCTCGGTGCCGGAGGCGCTGTCGCCCTCCGGCATGGGAAAGCGGGTGTGCTCGATGTTCGCCACGACGGCGTTGTAGTTGATCCGTGGTACCTTGCCGAAGCGCTCGCGAACGAAGATCTCGGAACGGTTGACGTGGTGCGGCGTCAGCGCCGCGTCGGTGGCGCCGCGCGCCAGCGTCACCGTCGCGCCATCGCCGTCGATCACGTATTCGCCGTCACGGTCGTCGCGACAGACACCCCGGACGTAGCCGATGTCGTGACAGAGCAGGGAGATGACGAAATGCAGCCAGTCCCCGGGCGACACGCCCCCCTCGATGATCTGCTTGCCGCGCAGGATCTCCTGGCCGACCTCGGTCACCATGATGGTGTGGTCGACGTCGTGATAGGGCGCGTCGGAGTTGGCGATGTTCTCCAGCGCGATGCGGCCGACGAAGCCGATGATGTTGGGATATTCGGGCTCCAGGAGGCCATAGACTCGGTGGTAGTTCTGGCGCAGTCGATCGACGAAGGCGTCGATCACGATCATGGCCGGATTGAACATCATCGCCCCCCTCGGCTCCGCCCGTCGTCCTCGCCAACTGGAAGTTTCCAGCGCGCGCTCAGCCGACTTGCATCGAATAACAGGCCCGGCCGACGGCAAGCAGGCGGTCGCTCTCGTCCATCACGTCGACGTCGACCACGCCCACCGTGCGCCCGGCCCGGCGCACCCGGGCCGTCGCGATCAGGTCGGTGTTGAAGGCGGGGCGGAGGTAGTCGGTGCGGAAGTTGATGGTCGGCACCCCGCCGCCCAAGGCAACGGCCAGCGCATAGTCGCCCACGGTGTCGATCAGCGCCGCGATCGGCCCGCCGTGGAACTGGCCAGTGCCGGCCTTGCGCTCGAACTCGGGGCGGAGCGGCATCCGCATGGTGATCTCGCCCGCCGCCGCGTCGAGCGAGGTGACCCTCAGATTCATGAAGGCGATGAAGGGCGAGGCGTCGAGCATCGCCTGGATCTCCTCGGCGGTGAGCGGCGCGGTCATGGCACGATCA
This sequence comes from Alphaproteobacteria bacterium, assembly GCA_965225945.1. GTDB lineage: Bacteria > Pseudomonadota > Alphaproteobacteria > JASLMY01. The sequence continues at coordinate 110,310 of CBDDBZ010000028.1, forward strand.
CCACCTTGCCGAAGATCGCCCGGTCCTCCATCAGTTTCACGCCCCTCGCCGCCTCTTCCAGCGGCAGTTCCCGGTCGATCACCGGGGCCATGCGGCCCGCCTGGATATGGCCCATCAAGGTCTCCAGATCGTCCCGCGTCCAACTGTTGGAGCCGAGGACCTTCAACTCGAAGCTCCAGATGTAGCGGATGTCGGTCTTCGGGTCGAAGCCGGCGGTGGCGCCACAGGTCAGCAGCCGCCCGCCCCGCCTCAGGGATTTGAAGGAGGGTACCCAGGTCTCTCCGCCGGTGAAGTTGACGACCACGTCGACGCCGCCCTCCCGGCTCCGCCGGTGGGGCTTGCCATGGCGCCGCCAGATCTCCCGTTCGAAGGCGCTCGTCGCGTAGTTGATGCCATCGTCAGCGCCGAGCGCCTTCAGCCGCTCCAGCTTCTCCTCGCTGCTGGCGGCGACGATCACCTCTGCCCCGGCCATCTTGGCCAGCAGCACGCAGCAGGTGCCGACGCCGCCGCTCGCGCCGAGGACCAGGACCTTCTCGCCCGCCTTGACATGGCCGTTCTCGAACATCATGCGATGCGCGGTACCGTAAGCGACGGGAAGCGCTGCCGCCTCGGCGAAGCTCACGCCGTCGGGAATCGGGATCAACTGGCTCGCTGAACAGACGCAGTATTCGGCCAGGCCGCCATCCAGCATCTCGCCCATCAGCCCGCGCTCGGGATGGATCGGGTTGATCAGCACCGCTTCTCCCTCCGACCAGCCCTCGACGCCCTCGCCCAGTGCCGCCACCTCGCCGGCGATGTCGAGCCCCGGGATCACCGGCAGCGGCACCTTGATCCCGGGCATGCCGCGGCAGGTGAAGACGTCGTGGTAGTTGAGCGAGGAGGCCTTGATCCGGACCAGCACGTGGCCGGCCTCGAGCTCGGGCTCGCGGTAGTCCGGCTCGTAGGTCAGGTTCTCCATGCCGCCATGGCGGTGTAGGACGGTGGCGCGCATCGTCGCTCCCTCGGGGGCCCCTGGGGCGGCGATTAGAGACCAGGCGACGAGCGCTGTCGATGCCATCGGCGCTCGGCTTGTGGTGGCCGGCGGCATCTCCGACGGGATCTTGGCCGATCCGGTCAACAGGAAACAAAAATCGGGACGGGCGGGCATTTCGCCCGTCCGCCCCGCCGAGTGGGGCGGCCCGTGGGCATGGGAGGAAAGCCGCCGCCCCAATCGTGTCCTCGCGGCTCGATCAGCTCGACCGTCCCATCCGCCGGTCGAGTTGCGCCTTCCGATCGGCGACGACCCGTTCGTGGTTGCCGTCGATCCAGCGCCGCTGGACCGCCCAGTAGTCGTCGCTCCGGCGGTTGATCAGCACCGAGTTGGCCGCCAGCGTCAGCAGAATCGCCTGGCCCTTCTGGCTCTTGATGGTGGCACGCGGCACGCCGGCCCAATCGACCACCACGTCGAGCGTCCGGCCGTCGGCGTCCCGCTCGTGCGGCCGATAATAGGCGCGGTCGCGGGGCGTGAGGACGCGGACCCGTCCGCTTCCGTCGGCGACGCGGATTCGGCCCGCCGGCCGGTGGATCAGACCGTAGAGGGTGTAGCCGTCGCGGTCGGCGGTGCGCACCGCCGTCAGGATGTAGCGGTCGTGGTCCTGGACGCCGTAGCCCCGGAGCACCGCTTGGAAGTGCCGGGTCGCCGCCTCCATGTGGCGGAAGACGCGGCCGGTGCTACCGCTCTTCGGCACCGTGTCCAGAGCTCGGCCATAAGCGTGGCGATAGGTCCGGTCCAGAGTTACCCCGGTCTTCGCCTTCTCCATCTCCGCGTTCATCCGGTGCAGATCCGCGTCGATGAAGTAGGGCGCGGTGGCGATGCCCTCGAACAGGCCGGCGAGAATCAGTACCGGCGAGGCGATTAGATAGCCCATGGCCTGGCCGAGGCCGTGGGCCGGACTCCGCTCGCTCGCCCGCACGGTGGGCGACGCAGCCGGACATGAGAACGCTGGTCAGGACGATGATGATGACTTTTCGCATATCGAATACTCTCCATTTGTTTGGATGCTCGGCGGCCCCGCCGAATCGACATTTCCGGAAGCGATGTCGTCGAAACTCCGTCGCATGCTTCGCCGCTCCCTCTTCGACGTCGGCACGGCGATCTCGCCGCCGCGGAGATCGAACGCCGTTTCGTTTCCTGAACAGGCGTAATGAACGACGTTCAGATAGATCGTGACAGAAAACTTAACATTGTTCAACAACTTTTTTTCAGCTATGTTCCGGACGCCGCGCAAAGGAGGAATCATGCCGCCACGAGGGGAACATTCACGCGACGAGCTGCGGGCCCTGATCCTCGCCGCGAGCCGCGACATCGCCGAGGCGAAGGGCCTCAAGGGCCTGACCGCCCGCGCCATCGCCGGGCGGATCGGCTATTCCCCCGGCACCCTCTACAACGTCTTCGAGAATCTCGACGACGTCGTGGCCCAGCTCAACGCGGAAACTCTCGACGACTTGTTCGAGGTCATGCGGGCGGTGCCGCGCGACGCCGACCCGGAGACCGCGCTGCTCGACTTGGCGCGCGCCTATGTCGGCTTCGCCCGCGAGCGACCCCGGGTCTGGAACCTGGTGTTCGATCACATTCTGCCGGACGGACGCGAGTTGCCGGACTGGTATTACGAGAGGATCCTGCGCCTGCTCGACATCGTCTCGGCCGCCCTGGCGCCGCTCTTCCCGCTGGGCGAGGAGCGTCAACGCGACCATTCCGCCCGCGTCCTCTGGTCGGCCACCCAGGGGATCAGCTCGCTCGCGGGCGCCGGAAAGCTGGCGCGGGCGGAATCCGTCGACGGCCTCTTGCGCGCGCTCGTCACCTATCACGTCCGGGGCATCCGCGCCTCGGACCACCACCCCGATTTCGAAAGCGCCTGACGCGCGCTATCCCGCCGCCGTTGCCGGTCCGGGCGGCGCGTGCATAATCGTGCCCGGTTCTTGGCAGGGCGTGGACGGCGATGGAATTCGGGCTTCAGTTCTTCCCCTGCATCGGCCCGGCGGAGAAGTCCGCCGCCGACTATTGGGCCGAGTCGCTGCACCTGGTCTCGCTCGCCGACGGGCTCGGCTTCACCAGCGTGCGCACGGTGGAGCACTACTTCCACCCTTATGGCGGCTATAGCCCGAACCCGATCGTCCTGCTCGCCGCCGCCGCGATGCGGACCTCGAGAGCACGGCTGATCACCGGCGCGGTGCTGCCGGCCTTCAACGATCCGCTGAAGCTCGCCGGCGAGATCGGCATGCTGGACGCGATCTCCGGCGGCCGACTCGAGGTCGGCTTCGCCCGGGCCTTCCTGCCGCACGAGTTCCAGGCCTTCGGCGTGCCGCTGGACGAAAGCCGGGCGCGCTACGCCGAAGGCGTGGAACAGGTGCGCCTCTTGCTGGAGAACGACGTCGCGAGCCACCAGGGTCGCTTCCACGCCTTCGAGGACATCACCTCGCTGCCGCGCCCGACGCAAACCCCACGCCCGCCCTTCTGGGTCGCGGCGTTGGCGACGCCCGCCTCCTTCGAATGGGCCGGGCGCGAGGGCCACGGGGTGATGGCTATTCCCATGGGCGGCGGCAAGATGGCGGAGTTGATCCGAACCTACCGCGAGGCCTGGGCCGAGGCCGGCCATCCGGGCCGGGGCCGGGTGATGCTGGCCTTCCACATGTTTTGCGACCAGGACCGAGACCGTGCCGCCGAGATCGCCCGACCCAACCTGAACGCCTATTTGAAGCGGCTGGTGGACGGCGCCCGCCATTGGCTCGACGGCAAAAATTCCGCCGATTATCCGGGCTACGCCGAGATCATCGCCGCCCTCGACCGGGAGAGCTTCGAGAGCCAGGTCGAGAGCGGCGCCGCCTGGGTCGGCGATCCCGACGACATCGCCAAGGCCGCCCGGGCTTACCGGGAGGCGGTGGGCCGCTTCGAAATCGCCTCCTTCCAGGTCAACTTCCACCGCATCGGCGTCGAGGACGCGGAACGCTCGATGCGGCTGTTCGCGGCGGAGGTGGCGAGGCGGCTCGCCGGGGATTGAGCGCGGCGCCGTGACGGTCCCACCCTGGCTGGTGGCGCTGGTCCTGGGGCCCGCGCGGCTGCACGCCCGTCGCCGCGAGGCCAAGACCCGCTTCGGAAGCTGAGGTGGATCGCCGCTCAGATCGGGCAGCGGCGAGCGGCCGGTCCGCTCGTGAGCCTCGGCAACGTCGCCTCCAGCCAACCTCGGATCATGGCCCTGAGAGCGATGCCGCGGCGCATCATGGCGTTGTCCAAGGCGAACCAGTCGCCGTTGGTGACGACGACGAGATCGCGGGCCGGCACCACGTGGAGCGTTTGATCGCCGTAGCCCCGGGCGATCAGCACACGATGGCCGGCCACGGTGTCCAACCACCAGAGATAGCCGTAACCGAATTCGCCGCCATGCACCTCGGCGGGGAGTGTGCGGGCGCGTTCGCGGCCGCTTTCCTCGATCCAAGCGGCGGGCAGGATCCGCCGGCCGCCGAGCATTCCCTCCCGCGCATAGAGCTGGGCGAAACGGGCCAGATGTCGCGGCGTCATCGAAATCTCGATCCCGCCGAAATGGCGGCCCGTCGCATCCCGCTCCCAACGGCTCACGACGATTCCCGCCGGCCCGAACAAAGCCGTCTGGGCATATTCGGCGAGGCTCCGCCCACTGGCCGTGGCGACGGCGACGCCCAGGAGATGGGCGTTGCCGGTGCCGTAGCGATATCGGCTGCCCGCCGGGAAGACGCGTTCGCGCTCGAGGAGCGCCAGCGCCGGATCCGAGCTGGAGCGCCACTCGAAGTGATTGAAGTCGAACTCGGTGCTGGCCAGCCCGGAGGTCATGGTCAAGAGGTGGCGAAGCGTGATCGGCGGCCGGTCGCCCGCCAGGCGCACCGCCAATTCCGGCGGCAGCAGTTCCGCCACCGGTCGGTCGAGATCGCCAATCAGGCCGTCGCGCAGCGCCGCGCCGACGATCGCCGAGGTCACGCTCTTGGCGACCGAATGCAGGGGCTGCGCGTCGCCCTGGGCGTGGTCCTGGCGATAGTGTTCCGCCACCAGGCAACCGTTCCGCGCGACGAGGAAGGCACGGATGAAGCCGAGCTTGCCGATCGCCGCCGCCAGGCCACGGAGCCGGGCCGGATCGAGTCCCACCTCGGCCGGCCGCGCCACTTGCCAGCCCGCCCCGGCCGCTTGACCGGCCAGCGGCGGCGCCGAGTCCTTGAAAGCCGTGGCGCAACAGGCCAGCAGCAACGCCATGACCGGCGGCGCGAACCGTCCAGCCCCGCCTCCACGACTCGCCGCCATTAGCCGCCCCTGGGCCCGCCGCTCGCCCCTTGACCCGATCCGGCCCGCAGAGTAGGGGAGTTGCCCCGCCCAAGCCAGAAGGCCGTCGCCACACGACCCGGACCCGGGGCCGCCACGGCCAGCCCGAGGGATGCGAAGATGCCCGAACAACTGGTGGGACCGACCTCTCACATCTACTATTCGCAACGCCTGCGCCTCCACTATGTCGACTGGGGCAATCCCGAGGCGCCGCCGCTCCTATTGGTGCACGGCGGGCGCGACCACTGCCGCAACTGGGACTGGGTCGCCGAGACGCTGCGCCACGACTACCACATCATCGCCCCCGACCTGCGCGGCCACGGCGATTCGCAGTGGATGATCGGCGGCGGCTACGTGCTGGCGGACTTCGTCTACGACATCGCGCAACTGGTGCATCAGACCCGGTTGGCGCCGCTCAACATCGTCTCCCACTCGTTGGGTGGGATGATCAGCCTCGCCTTTACCGGGCTCTATCCTAAGAAGGTCCGCCGCCTGGTGGCGATCGAGGGGCTGGGCCTGCCGCCCGAGCACGAGGCGGAACTGCTCGGGCGGAGCACCGACGAACGGCTGGACCAATGGATCGGCGAACTGCGCGAATTCTCCGCCCGCCAGCCCCGGCGCTATCCGAGCTTGCGCGAGGCCTGGGAGCGGATGCAGGCGGCGAACCCACATCTGAGCCCGGAGCAGGCGCGCCACCTGACGATGCACGGCGTCAACCAGAACGAGGACGGCACCTATAGCTGGAAGTTCGACAACTACACCCGGGTGATCGCGCCGCACGGCCTCTCTCCCGGCCGAATTCGCGACCTCTGGAGCCGGATCGAATGTCCGACGCTGCTGGTCCGTGGCAACGAGAGCTGGGCCGGCGATCCCAACCTCGACGGCCGGCTGGAGAGCTTCCACACCGCCGAGGCCGTCAACATCGACGCCGCCGGCCACTGGGTCCACCACGACCAGCTCGACGCGTTCCTGGGATTGGTCCGGGAGTTTTTGGCGTAAAGGAAACCGCGGCGCCCCCTCAGCCACCGCTCTCGGCGGCGAGGAGGGCGCACCAGTCGGGACGGCGGCCGCCGTCGTAGGCGCGGGCGTGGCCACTTCGGAGCATCTCTCGGGCGAAATCGCGGTTCCGTGCATCGAGCACCCGGGCCAGGACCCGGCCCGCGAATTTGCCGTATCGAATGTCCAGCAGCCAAACCTCGCCGGTGCCGGCGAGGACGGCGAGCCGCTGCTTGGCGGCGGCGGCGGCGGCGCGTTCCTCGGGGCAACGGCCGCGCCGTTCCGGCGTGTCGATGCCGGCCAGCCGGACCCGGATGCGGACCTCTTGGCCGAGCCAGATGCGTGCCCTGACATCGAGGCTATCACCGTCGATCACCTCCAGAACGCGGGCGGGAAGCGGACCCGGCAGGGTTTCCGTCGCCAGCGGGCCGGCCAGCAAGGCGACGACGAGGCCGACCGAAATGGCAAGCAGGGGAGCGAACGTCCGAGAAAGATAGCGCAGAGGTTGCATGAAATTATATATTCTTCGTGCGTGAAAATCGATCACTACCGTATTAGTCGATAATATATCGTATGACTACGCCTTAATAGAGAAAATTCAAAACATATCACGAACTCGTGATTTGGAAACCGGCCAGCGTGGGTCGTTTCCGCTCACCCCGCCGCCGCCTTCGCTTGCGCCCGGCCGGCAATCTCCGCAAGATCCGCCCGGACGGGAGGGGCCCGGCCGCGCGGGAAAGCGGGAGCGATGGCGAAATCGGGCGGCATGGAGGCGCGCTACGTGATCGGCATCGACGTCGGCGGCACCTTCACCGACGTGCTGTGCCACGATCTTGCGACCGGCGCGCTCCGCGAGGCCAAGGTGCCCTCGCTGCCCGACCGGCAATGGCAGGGCGTGCTGGCGGCGATCGACGCGCTGGGTATCCGGGCGGCGGAGATCGGCGCCTTCGTCCACGGCACCACCATCGCCACCAACGCGCTGCTGGAGCGCAAGGGCGCCAAGACCGGCTTCGTCACCACCGAGGGCTTTCGCGACACGCTGGAGATCGGTCGCACCAGACGGCTGGTCGGCGGCCTCTTCGATATCGGTTTCCAGCGCGAGCCGCCGGTGGTCAAGCGCCGTCACCGGCTGGAGGTGGCCGAGCGCATCGCCGGCGACGGCACGGTACTGAGGCCGCTCGACGAAGCGGCGCTGGGCGCGATCGCCCAGCACTTCCGGGCCGAGGGAATCGAGGCGGTGGCGATCGGCTTCATGAACGCCTATGTCGAGGACGGCCACGAGCGTCGGGCGGCGGCGCGCCTGGGCGAACTGCTGCCGGACCTGCCGATCTCGACCTCGGCCGCCCTGGTCCGCGAGCGCGGCGAATACGAGCGCTTCTCGACCGCCGCGCTCAACGCCTATCTGACACCGACGTTTCGGCGCTATATGAAAGCCTTGCGCGACGCGCTCCGAGAAGCCGGGATCCGCTCGCCGGTCAGCATCATGGGCTCCAACGGCGGCGCCATGACACTCGAGCGGGCGGCGGACTTCGTCGTCGGCACCTTTCTCTCCGGCCCGGTCGGCGGCGTCGTCGGCGCGCTCCGCATCGCCGAGGCGATGGATCTAGACGATTGCATCACCTTCGACATGGGCGGAACCAGCACCGATGTCGCACTGATCCACGGCCGGGCGCCGCGCATCCGCCACGCCAACCAGATCGACGCCTTTCCGCTCCAGATCCCGGCGCTCGACATCCACACCATCGGCGCCGGCGGCGGCAGCATCGTCCACCTGGGCCCCGACGGCACGCTGGAGGTCGGACCCCGGAGCGCCGGCGCGGTGCCCGGGCCCGCCTGCTATGGCCGGGGTGGCGAGGACGCGACGATTTCCGACGCCAATCTGTTGCTCGGCCGCCTGCCGAGCGAGCGGGCCTTGAGCGGCGGGCTGCGTCTGGCGCGCGAGGCGGCGCTCGCCGCCTTTCGCCGGCTGGAGCCCCAGGGCGAGGGGACGGCCGCCATCCGCCTCGCCGACGGGGCGGTGCGTCTGGCGGTCGCCAAGATGGCGGGCGCGGTGCGCGAGGTCTCGGTGCATCGAGGCTTCGATCCCCGCGCCTTCGCGCTCGTCGGCTTCGGCGGCGCCGGGCCGATGCACGTGCTGATGGTGGCGGGAGAGCTGGCGATCGCCCGGGTGCTGATCCCGCGCCTGCCGGGCCACCTCTCCGCCCTCGGCCAGCTGCTCGCCAATCTGCGCCGCGACTTCGTCCGCCCCTGGGGCGGCCGGCTGTCCGAATTGAGGCCGGCGGACCTGGCGGTCGTGGCGGCGGAAATGCGGGCGGACGGCGAGGCTCGCCTCGCCGCCGACGGCATCGCGGAAGACGCGCGCGGGCACCAATTCAGCCTCGACATGCGCTATGCCGGCCAGTCCTTCACCCTCGCCGTCCCCTGGGCACCGGGCGAGAGCGATTGGGGCCCCACCCGCCGTGCCTTCGACCAGCGCCACGAGGCGACCTTCGGCTTCGCCGACCAGGAGAACGACGCGGAGATCGTCAACCTCCGGCTGGTCTCCATCGGCGAGACGGAAAAGCCCGAGGTGGCGCTCGCCACAGCGGCGACGGGCGCGCTCGAGTTGGAGCGCCGAGCGGTCTGGTTCGACGGCGGCTTCGCCGATTGCCCCATACTCGCCCGCGACGCCATGGCCGAGGGGCTGAGCTTCGAAGGCCCCGCGATCGTCGAGGAGGCGGGGGGGACAACGGTGGTGCCGCCCGGCTGGCGGGTCGAGGTCCATCCCTCCGGCACGCTCGATTGCCGACGGGCCTGAAGCTTTGTGCCGCCGAACCGAACCGCCCGCTCCCGCGCCACTCTTTTTCAAAGGCCGCTCGCGCGGCCCACCGGGAGAGCGGGGCGGCCGGGACTTACGTCGATTGGTATCTTGCCCTTTGGCATCACCGGAAGACGTCGACGAACCGTCGTCAGGCGTGGCCGGCGTCGAGCGAGAGAAAGGAGGGATCGATCCCCATCTTCTGGATCGAGCGCGCCCATTTGCCGTCGAGATCGTCGTCGAACACCAACTCGACGTCGGAGGCCACGTGCAGCCAGCCGTTGGCCTGGATCTCGGCGTCGAGCTGTCCGGGCGACCAGCCGGCGTAGCCGAGCGCCAGCATGCTCCGCGTCGGCCCTTCGCCGCAAGCGATCGACTTCAAGATGTCCGCCGTCGCCGTCAGACCGAACTCCTCGTCCACCCGAAGCGTTGATTCCTGGCTGTAGTCCGTGGTGTGGAGCACGAAACCGCGCCCGGTCTCGACCGGGCCGCCGGTATGCACGTTGATCTCGCGGTGTGACGACGGGACCTCGATCTGCAACTGCTGCAGCAGGTCGCGAAACGACACCTGGTCGGCGATCCGATTGACGATCAGGCCCATCGCGCCCTGCTCCGAATGGGCACACATGAAGATGACGCTGCGTTGGAACCGCTCGTCCCCCATCGACGGCATCGCGACCAGAAGCTGGCCGTCGAGATAACCGGATTTGGTCTGATAGGTGCTCATCTCGCCCCGCGAAGTTCTGCTCTCGACATGCTACACCAATGCGCGGAGAACTGTTTCCGTTTTTTTGCCGCGGGCTTTCGCTGTCGAGGCGGGCGGGCCGCTCACGACAAGTTCAGCCGCCAACCGCCTCGCGAGCTCGGCCCCGACCCCATATGATGAGCGGAGTTTCGCCATGCGAGTGGAGCAGCGAATGCGGTCTCGACTTTGTCTTCCGGGCCTCTGGCTCGCCCTCTCGGCGGAGCTCGCGCTCGGCTCCGCCGGCGGCGCGGCGGCGCAGCAGTCGGACTGGGTCGGCATCGACGAGACCAAGGCGCGCCTGATCGCGGCGGCGAGCGCCGTCGACGGCCAGCGCGGGCTCAACCTCGGGTTGCAGTTTCGGCTCGCCCGGGGCTGGAAGACCTATTGGCGCAGCCCGGGCGAGGCGGGAATGCCGGCGCAGCTCGATTGGACCGGCTCCGAGAACGTCGCCGGGGTCGAATTGCTCTGGCCACTGCCCGAGCGCTTCACCGCCTTCGACCTCGAAACCTACGGCTATGGTGGCGAGGTGGTGCTGCCGATCCGGCTCGCCGTCGCCGATCCGGCGCTCGGGCTATCGGCCCGGGTTCTCGTCTTCTATCAGGTCTGCCACGAGATCTGCATTCCGGTGGAGGCCGAGCTCCGGCTCGACCTGCCGGCGGCGGGTGGCGGCTCCAGCATCCACGCGGAGACCATCGCCCGCTATCTGGCGCGGGTGCCGGCGCCGGAGGGTGGGCCCTTCGAATTTTCCGAGGTCCAGCTCGACGGCGCGCCAGGTGCCCAGGTGCTGCGCTTCACCATTCGCGGCGAAGACGGGCTGGAGGCGCCGGAAATTTTGCTGGAGGCGCCCTATCCCTTCGGCTTCGGCGCGCCCGTGATCCGCCTCGCCACCGACGGCGAGCGGGCCGAAGTGGCGGTGCCGGTGCGCGCGCTGGCGAGCGACGGGACGCTCGCCGCCCATCCGGTGACCGTGACCCTGGTCGACGGCGCCCGCGCCGGCGAGAAAACCCTCCTGTTCGCCACGCATTGACGGCCGGCCCGCCATGCCGGTGGTTCTCAATCCCGAGCCCGAGCGCTATAAGGCCATCGTGATCAAACCGACCAAGGTCCGAGGCGGACCGGCGGTTCGGCGCCAGCTAGCGAAGGAAACGAAACCATGACGATCAATCCCGGCGACCCCATGCCCGAGGGGCAGCTCATGACGATGACCGACGGAGGCCCGCAACCGGTCTCAACCGGCGATCTGTTCGGAGGCAAGACGGTGGTCCTGTTCGGAGTGCCCGGCGCCTTCACGCCCACCTGCTCGGTCAAGCACTTGCCGGGCTTCATCGAGAACGCCGCCGCCTTGAAGGCCAAGGGCGTCGATACCATCGCCTGCATGTCGGTCAACGACGCCTTCGTGATGGGCGCCTGGGGCAAGGAGCGCAACGCCGGCGAGGCGGTGATGATGCTGGCCGACGGCAGCGCGGAGTACGCCGCCAAGCTCGGCCTGACGCTCGACCTCTCAGGCCGCGGCATGGGCATGCGCGCCACTCGCTTTTCGATCCTGGTGGAAAACGGCGTGGCCAAGACCGTCAACATCGAATCGAATCCGGGCGAAGCCGACGCCTCCGGCGCCGAGACCATGCTGGGCCAGGTCTGACCCGCGCGGGCGAGACCACGATGAAGTCGAAGTGACGGGCCTTCGTCGCCTTCCCCCAGGGACCGTGGCGCGGCCAGACTAGCGCGTTACGCCGCGCGGGCGAATCGCGCCGCTACCGCCCGGCTTGAAATTTGCCGGCGAAAGCCACATCTTGGGCGCCGCCGGGGCGAGACCAATCGGCGCCCCGGAACGCACACCGATCCAGCGGCACGATATCCAGCCGGACGAAGAACGGAACCAAACGATGAGCGTCAGACCCTATCGCGACATCGATCGCCGGCAGAGCCGGCAAATCCATGTCGGGAACGTGGCCGTCGGTGGCGATGCACCGATCACCGTGCAGTCGATGACAAACACGCTGACCCATGACGTCGACGCCACGGTGGCGCAGATCCACGGCCTGGAGGAAGCAGGCGCCGATATCGTCCGCGTCTCCTGTCCGGACCAGGCCTCGTCGCTGGCGTTGAAGGACATCGTCGCCCGGGTCGAGGTGCCGATCGTCGCCGACATTCACTTCCACTACCGCCGCGCCATCGAAGCGGCCGAGAGCGGAGCCGCTTGCTTGCGCATCAACCCGGGCAACATCGGCTCCGAGGACCGGGTGCGCGAGGTGATCAAGGCGGCCAAGGATCACGGCTGCTCGATGCGGATCGGCGTCAACGCCGGCAGCCTGGAACGAGACCTGCTGGAGAAATACGGCGAGCCCTGCCCCGAGGCGATGGTCGAAAGCGCCCTCGACCACGCCCGCATCCTACGGGACAACGATTTTCACGAGTTCAAAATCTCGGTGAAGGCCTCCGACGTCTTTCTCGCCGTCGCCGCCTATCAGCAACTCGCCGAGGCGATCGACTGCCCGCTGCATCTCGGCGTCACCGAGGCCGGCGGCCTCAGGGGCGGCACGGTCAAGTCCTCGGTCGGCCTCGGCATGCTGCTCTGGTCGGGGATCGGCGATACCATCCGGGTATCGCTCTCGGCCGAACCGGTGGAGGAGATCCACGCCGGCTACGAGATCTTGAAGTCGCTCGGACTGCGTCGGCGCGGCGTCACCATCATCTCCTGCCCCTCCTGCGCGCGCCAAGCCTTCCCGGTGATAAAGACGGTGGAGATCCTGGAAGAGCGGCTGGCCCATATCCAGACGGCGATGACCCTCTCGATCATCGGCTGCGTGGTCAACGGGCCGGGCGAGGCGCGCGAAACCGACGTCGGCCTCACCGGCGGCGGTCGCGGCAACCATATGGTCTATCTCGCCGGCCTCGCCGATCACAAGATCGAGGACGAAGGGCTGGTCGACCACATCGTCGCCCTGGTCGAGGACAAGGCGGCGGAGTTCGAGACGGCCGAGCAGGCGGCCGAGGCGCTCGCCTCGGCCGCCGCCGAGTGAGGAATTTCGGGGCCGAGTCGTGACGACGCTACAGCCGGTACGCGGCACCCATGATCTGCTCGGCGACGCGGCGCGACGGCACGCCCATGTGATCCGGACGGCCCGCGCGCTCGCCCATCGCTACGGCATGGAAGACCTCGACACCCCGATCTTCGAATTCACCCAGGTCTTCGCCCGTACCCTGGGCGAGGGCTCGGACGTGGTCAGGAAGCAAATGTACAGCTTCGCCGATCGCAGCGGGGACGAGATCACGCTCAGGCCCGAGTTCACCGCTGGGATCGCCCGCGCCTTCATCTCCGGCGGCATGCGCCAGCACCTGCCCTTGAAATTCTTCGCCGCCGGGCCGGTATTCCGCTACGAGCGGCCGCAGAAGGGCCGGCAGCGCCAGTTCCACCAGATCGACGCGGAGATCCTGGGGGTGGAGGGGCCGCAGGCCGACATCGAGGTAATCGCCCTCGGCCACGATATCCTCGTGGCACTCGGCATCGCAGGAAAATGCCGGCTGGAGATCAATTCGCTGGGCGATCCGGCGAGCCATGCCGCCTACCGCGAGGCATTGGTCGAATACTTCTCCGCGCATCGCGACGCCTTGTCGGCGGACAGCGTCGATCGCCTGGCCCGCAACCCCCTCAGGATCCTCGATTCGAAAGATGCGAAGGACCAGGCCCTGGTGGCCGAAGCGCCGGAAATCGAGGCCTATCTGAACCCGAATTCGCGAGAGTTTTTCGAGGCCGTGAAGCAGGGGCTCTCGGCCCTCGGTATCGATTTCGCCCTCAATTCGCGCCTGGTCCGGGGCCTCGACTATTACACCCACACCGCCTTCGAGTTCGCGACCGATGCGCTGGGCGCCCAGGGCGCGGTGCTGGCGGGCGGTCGCTACGACGGCCTGATCGAGATGCTGGGCGGGCCGGCGACGCCGGGCATCGGCTGGGCCGCCGGGATCGAACGGCTGGCGATGTTGCTGGAGGCGGTGCCGGACGAGCCCCGGCCGATCGCCCTGGTGCCGCTCGGCGCCCAAGCGGAGGCGGCGGCGATGCGCCTCGCCCATCAGCTCAGGCGCGAGGGCTTCCATGTCGAGCATGGCTATCGCGGCAACCTCGGGCGCCGGCTGAAGCGGGCCGACAGGCTGAACGCGCGGGTCGCGGTCATCCTGGGCGAGGACGAGCTGGCCCGGGACGTGGCGACGCTCCGCGATCTCGACCGCAGCGTACAGAGGGATGTGCCGCTCGACGGGTTGGTCCAGGCGCTCGCACCTTACCGCGAGGACTGCGGAGAGGGTCCGTGATCCAGGACCGCCAGATCGAGCGGATCCTGGGACGCCTCGACGAGCTCGAGCGGTTGATGAGCCAGCGCGCGAGCGGCGAGGACTACGTCCGCCTGTCCAAGGAATACGCCGAACTGTCACCGGTCGCGGACGGCGCGCGTGCCGTCCGCGACACGAGACGCGAGGCGGCCGATCTCCAGGAGTTGCTGGCCGATCCCGAGGCCGGCACCGAAATGCGGGCGCTGGTGGAGGCCGAGCGTCAGACGCTGGTCGAACGTCTGGCGAAATTGGAGACCGCGCTTCGCCTGCTGCTGTTGCCGAGGGACGCGGTCGACGAGAAGAACGCCATCCTGGAGATCCGCGCCGGCACCGGCGGGGACGAGGCGGCGCTCTTCGCCGGTGATCTCATGCGAATGTATCAGCGTTACGCCGAGGGGAAGTCCTGGAAGGTCGAGTTCTTGAGCCTGAACGAGACCGATCTCGGCGGCATCAAGGAGGCGGTGATCGCCATCGCCGGCAAGGGCGTCTTCGCGCGGCTCAAGTTCGAATCCGGCGTGCACCGGGTGCAGCGGGTGCCGGAGACGGAGTCGGGGGGCCGCATCCATACCAGCGCCGCCACCGTCGCCGTCTTGCCGGAGGCCGAGGATATCGACGTCGAGATCGACGAGAACGACCTCCGCGTCGATACCTACCGCGCCCAAGGCGCCGGCGGTCAACACGTCAACACCACCGACAGTGCGGTCAGGATCACCCACGAGGCGCTCGGCATCGTCGTCACCTGCCAGGACGAGAAGTCGCAGCACAAGAACCGGGCCAAGGCGATGAAGATCCTCCGCGCGCGGGTCTACGAAGCGGAGCGCCAAGCCCAGGCCGACGATCGCGCCGCCCAGCGCCGCAGCCAGGTCGGCAGCGGCGACCGCTCCGAGCGGATTCGCACCTACAACTTTCCCCAGGGCCGGATCACCGACCACCGCATCAACCTGACGCTCTACAAGCTCGACCGCATGCTGAGCGGCGAGGCGGTGGACGAGGTCGTCGACGCCCTGGTGGCGCACGATCAGGCCGAGCGCCTGGCCGAGGCCGATGGCTGATTATCGATGACCGACGCCGGAACCGTGCGCGCGGCCTTGAGCGAAGGCACCCGACGGCTCGCCGCCGCCGGCGTCGAGAACCCCGGCGGGGACGCGCGGCTGCTGCTCGCCTCGGTGCTGGAGGGAGATCGTCTGACCCTGTTGCGCGAGGCGGAGAGTCGTTTGGAGTCCGGGCTCCGGGCGCGCTTCGACCGGGCGATCGAGCGGCGCGCCGCCGGCCGCCCGGTCTCTCGCATCCTCCGCCGACGCTGGTTCTGGGGCCTGGACTTCGAGATCGACGACCACGTCCTCGACCCGCGCCCCGAGAGCGAAAGCTTGATCGAGGCGGTGCTGGATCGCGTCGAGGGCGAGGCGCCGCTCCACATCCTCGATCTCGGCACGGGCTCCGGCTGCCTGCTGCTGGCGCTGCTGAGCGAGCTCGAGGCGGCCCGGGGACTCGGCATCGATATCGACCCGGCGGCCCTGGTTCGCGCCCGGGCCAACGCCGAGGCCCTGGGCCTGGCCGCCAGGGCCGAGTTTCGCCGGGGCGATTGGGGCGCCGGTCTCGACGCCCGCTTCGACATCATCCTCGCCAACCCGCCCTATGTCCGCAGCGGGGAGATCGACGGGCTGGCGCCGGAGGTCGCCCGAC
The DNA here is from genome assembly GCA_965225945.1 of Alphaproteobacteria bacterium. GTDB lineage: Bacteria > Pseudomonadota > Alphaproteobacteria > JASLMY01. The sequence continues at coordinate 126,177 of CBDDBZ010000028.1, forward strand.
ACGATCCGCGCCGGGCCCTCGACGGCGGCCCCGACGGCCTCGACGCCTATCGCGCGATCGCGCCCTGGCTGGCGCGCCTGCTGGCGCCGGGCGGCCTCGCGGCAATCGAATGCGGCGCCGGACAGGCGCCGGCGGTGGCTGGCCTGGTCGCCCAGGCCGGCCTGCCGGCGACGGCGACCCGCGCCGATCTCGCCGGCATCGACCGTTGCCTTCTTGCCGCGGCGGAGAAAGAATCTATCGCTCGTTCGAATAAACGCTTGGAATGACGACCGCCGCGCGCTAGGTTGTCGTCCGATGTTCCCGATGGAATGTTTGGTGGTCGCGCGGACTGGATTTGCCGAAAGGTGCGAGTCACGGCGACTGGTGAGGGCATCGACGAGACTTGCGGCGATGCCGAACTTCGATACCCGACGGCGATGTGCTTCCGATGGCGAATGCCATCTGGCAGACCGGCATGACGCAGGGTAATTGGACACAGCAGCGAAACATAAGATAGCGGAATGAGACAAGGTCCGACGTCGAAACGTGGGCGCGGCCGGTCCGGTGGCCGGCGTCCCTATTCAAATCAGGTGAACCGTAGCTATGACAGCAACGGTCCGGAGGTGAAGATCCGGGGCACCGCGTCCCATATTTGCGAGAAATATCAATCGTTCGCGCGCGATGCCTCGGCGTCGGGCGACCGTGTCGCCACCGAGAACTATCTGCAGCACGCCGAGCATTACCTTCGCATCGCCCAGGCCGCGACGGCGCAGCAGCAGGCGCAACAGCCCCAGGGCGGCGAGGGCGAGCCGACCGGCGGCAACGGCAACCGGGCGTCGGCCGCGGTGCCGCCGTCCGATGGGGGTGAACAGCCCGACATCGCCTTCCCGGAAGCGAGCGCGCAGCCGGCGCAGCCGGCACGGTCGTCGCGGAGCACGCACGGTGCCAAGGCGGCGAAACCGGCCGAGATTGCCGCCGAGGTCCAAGCGAACGCCGAGCAAGCGGCCGAGGCGTCGAAAATACCGAAGCGCAACGGTGAGACGGCGGACATGGTGGCTCCCACCGATAGCGACAGCTCCGAGAGCTCCGACAGCTCCGACAGCTCCGACAGTTCCGACGCCACGCCCGTGACCAGCTGAAGCTTCTCGGGCGATCGCCCCGGCGGGTGCTCCGAGGGATCGGACGCTCTGCCGCGCGCGTCCGACTTGCGCGCCGAGACGCCGACCCTATCTAAATGACAGGCGGGATTGCTCACCCCGAGGATCCCGCGCGGGTGGCTCCGGTTCACTCGATCTTAACCATGACCGTCTTCCATGAAGGCGTCATCGGCGGGCCGATCACGGACGTCGGGGACGTGCTGGGGAGGAGAGGATGCAGTTCGAAAAATATACCGAGCGCGCGCGCGGCTTCGTGCAGGCGGCACAGGCGCTGGCGACCCGTTCAAACCATCAACAATTGACGCCGGAACATCTGCTCCGGGTCTTGCTCGACGATTCCGAGGGCCTGGCGGCCAATCTCCTGCGTCGCGCCGGTGCCAGGCCGGAGGTCGTGGGCGAGGAGGTCGATTCCGCGCTCGCCAAGCTGGCGAAGGTCGAGGGCGCGGGCGAGGGGCGGCTTTATACCACGCCCGATTTGGCGCGACTGTTCAACCAGGCCGAGACGCTGGCCGAGCAGGCCGGCGACAGCTTCGTGACCCAGGAGGGGCTGTTGCTCGCCTTGGCGCTGGCGGACGGCACGGCGAGTGGGGCGGCGCTGAAGGCCGCCGGCCTCACCGCGCAGGCGCTGGAAACGGCGATCGCGGACCTGCGCAAGGGCCGGGCGGCACATTCGGCGAGGGCCGAGGACTCCTACGAGGCGCTGGAGAAATACACCCGCGACCTGACCGAAGCGGCGCGAAACGGCAAGCTCGACCCGGTCATCGGCCGTGACGAGGAGATCCGGCGGACCATCCAGGTGCTCTCGCGGCGGACCAAGAACAACCCCGTGCTGATCGGCGAGCCCGGCGTCGGCAAGACCGCGATCGTCGAGGGCCTGGCCAACCGCATCGTCAACGGTGACGTGCCCGAAAGCCTGCGCGATAAGCGGCTGATGGTGCTCGACCTCGGCGCCCTCATCGCCGGCGCCAAATATCGCGGCGAGTTCGAGGAGCGGCTGAAGGCGGTGCTGGCGGAGGTCGAGGCGGCGGCCGGCGAGGTCGTCATGTTCATCGACGAACTGCACACGCTGGTGGGGGCCGGCGCGGCGGAGGGGGCGATGGACGCCTCCAACCTGTTGAAGCCGGCCTTGGCGCGGGGCGAGTTGCACTGCGTTGGCGCCACCACGCTCGACGAATATCGCAAGCGCATCGAGAAGGACGCGGCGCTGGCGCGGCGCTTCCAGCCCGTATTCGTCGGCGAGCCGACCCTCGCCGACACCATCTCGATCCTCCGCGGCCTCAAGGAGAAGTACGAGGTTCACCACGGCGTCCGCGTGCACGACGGCGCGCTCGTCGCCGCCGCGACGCTCTCCAACCGCTATATCACCGACCGCTTCCTCCCCGACAAGGCGATCGACCTGATGGACGAGGCGGCGAGCCGGCTCAGGATGGAGGTCGATTCCAAGCCCGAGGATATCGACGAGCTGGACCGGCGGATCATCCAGCTGAAGATCGAGCGAGAGGCGCTGCGCAAGGAAGACGACCAGGCCTCGAGCGATCGGCTCGAGCACCTGGAGCGCGAACTCGCCGAGCTGGAGCAGAGCTCCGCCGAGCGGACCGCCGCCTGGCAGCGGGAGAAGGACGCGCTCGCCGGCCAGCAGCGGGACAAGGCCGAGCTGGAGGCCGCGCGGCTGGAGCTCGAGTCGGCGCAGCGGAACGGCGACCTCGCGCGCGCCGGTGAACTCGCCTACGGCATCATTCCAGAGCTGGAGAAACGCTTGGGCCAGGGCGACACAGGCGTAGGCCGGCTCCTCCGCGAGGTGGTCGACGAGGACGACATCGCCGCCGTGGTCTCGCGTTGGACCGGAATTCCGGTCGAGCGCATGCTCGCCGGCGAGCGGGAAAAGCTGCTGGAGATGGAAGCCCGGCTCGGCCGCCGCGTCGTCGGCCAGCGGGAAGCGATCGAGGCCGTCGCCAACGCCGTGCGTCGCGCCCGCACCGGCTTGGTCGAGGGCAACCGGCCGATCGGCGTCTTCATGTTCCTCGGCCCGACCGGGGTCGGCAAGACCGAGCTCTCGAAGGCGCTGGCCGAGTTTCTGTTCGACGACGAGCAGGCGATGCTCCGCGTCGACATGTCGGAATACATGGAGAAGCACGCCGTCGCCCGCCTGATCGGCGCGCCGCCGGGCTATGTCGGCTACGAGGAAGGCGGCGCGCTTACCGAGGCGGTGCGCCGCCGGCCCTATCAGGTGATCCTCTTCGACGAGATCGAGAAGGCCCATAGCGACGTCTTCAATATCCTGCTGCAAGTGCTGGACGACGGGCGTCTCACCGACGGCCACGGGCGCACCGTCGATTTCTCCAACACGATCGTCATCCTGACCTCGAACCTGGGCGCCGAGCACCTGGCGGCGCTGCCGCAGGGCGAGGATGCGATGGCGGCCGAGGCGGCGGTGATGGCGATGGTGCGGGACCACTTCCGCCCGGAGTTCCTCAACCGGCTGGATGAGATCATCCTGTTCCACCGCCTAGGCCGCGGCCACATGGGGCGGATCGTCGAGATCCAGATCGACCGGCTGCGCCATCTGCTGGCGGACCGTAAGATGACGCTGACGCTGAACGAGGTGGCGGTCCACTGGCTGGCCGAGACCGGCTACGACCCGGTTTATGGCGCCCGGCCCTTGAAGCGGGTAATCCAGCGCCGGCTGCAGAACCCGCTCGCCCAACTGATCCTGGAGGGGACGCTGGAGGACGGCGAGGCCATCCACGTCGGCGCCGGGCCCGAGGGCCTGACGATCAACGACCGCCTGGTCGACGCCGCCTGACCGACCCGCGCTTCGTCGTCGCGAGCGAGCGGAGAAGGAAAAGGATAAGGGGACACAATACTTAACTTTACGAAGTTAAGTATTGTGTCCCCTTATCCTAACTCGGGCGCCGTTCGGCCTCCTAGCGGTTGCGGAACTGGGGTTCGCGTTTTTCGACGAAGGCGGCCATGCCTTCCGATTTGTCCTCGATGGCGAAGGTGGAGTGGAACAGCCGCCGTTCGAAGCGGACGCCCTCGGCCAGCGTCGTCTCGTAGGCGCGGTTGACCGATTCCTTGGCCAACATCACCACCGGCCGGGAGAGCTTGGCGATCTTGTGGGCGACGGAAAGCACCTCCTCCATCAACTGGTCGAGCGGCACCACTCGGGAAACCAGGCCGGAACGCTCCGCCTCCTCCGCGTCCATCATCCGGCCCGTGAGGCACATCTCCATCGCCTTCGATTTTCCAACCAGTTTGGCCAGGCGCTGAGTACCGCCGCAACCGGGGATCGTCCCGATGGTGATTTCGGGCTGGCCGAAGCGGGCATTATCGGCGGCGATGATGAAATCGCACATCATGGCGATCTCGCAACCGCCGCCCAGCGCGTAACCGGCGACCGCGGCGATCACCGGCTTGCGGCACTTGCTCACCCGCTCCCAGCCCACGGTGATGAAGTCGGCGAGGTAGACGTCCATGTAGTCCCGTGACGCCATCTCCTTGATGTCGGCGCCGGCGGCGAAGGCCTTCTCGCTCCCCGTCAGCACCAGGCAGCCGATATCGTCGTCCGCTTCCAGGGCATCGAGGGCGCGGGCCAACTCGTCGATCAAAGGGCCGTTGAGGGCGTTCAACGCCTTGGGCCGGTTGAGCGTGACGATGCCGACCGGACCCTTGGTTTCGACCAGGATGTGTTCATAGGCCATGGTGGGCTTCCTCCCTGAATGACGGATCGGGTGCGCTCACCGCCCCTCGGGGGCGAGCGAGAAGCGGATTTCGGTGACCGCGCCCCGACGCCGGACGGTGATGGTGAGGCGCTCGCCCTCGCGGCGCCAGACGTCGTTCGGGCCGTAATGCCAGCCGAGCGCGGGAAGGGCGCGGGCATAGAAGGCGCGGACCTCGTCCGGCGCCACCCGGCCGCTCGCCCGGACGTCGACGATACGGCCCTCGGGTTTGTCGAACACGAGCCGACCCTCGGCCCGTTCCACCAGGCCAGCCATCAACGGCAGGTCGGGCAGGTCGGCGAGATAGTCGGCGCCGAGCGCGCCGGGCGATGCCAGCAATACCGACGCCACCAACAGCCGTCGCGCCGCCGCCACCACCCACCGGGTCCAGCCGATCGCCCCGGCGGGCGAGCCTAATTCGAGGCTTGTGCCCGATGGCCTCATCGCTGGCATCCGCCGCAGAAATAGCTCGCCCGCCCCGACTGCACGATTTTGCGGATCGGCTTGCCGCAGGTCCGGCACGCCTCGCCCGCCCGGTCGTAGACCTGCCAACTGTGCTGGAAATAGCCCAGCTCGCCCGAAACCTGGACATAGTCGCGCAAGCTCGAGCCGCCGGCCGCGATGGCCGCCCGGAGCACCTCGCGGATCGCCGGTACCAGACGCTCCGCCCGCCGGCCGGCGACGGCGGAGGCGAGGCGGCGAGGCGAGATCCCGGCCCGGTGCAGCGCTTCCGAGACATAGATGTTGCCCAGCCCGGCGACGACCTTCTGGTCCAGCAGCGCCGCCTTGATCGGGGTCCGCTTGCCGGCGAGCCGCGCCGAGAGCGTTGGCCCGTCGAACCGGTTGGAAAGCGGCTCCGGCCCGAGCTCGCGAAGCAAGCGATGGCCGGCGAGCTCGGCCTCGTGAAACAGGTCCATGATGCCGAAGCGGCGGTGGTCCTCGTAGACCACGACGACGCCGTCCTCGGTGGTGACGACGACGTGGTCGTGGCGCCCGGCCTGGCGCGAGGCGCCGTCGAGGTGGAACCGCCCCGACATGCCGAGGTGGATGAGCCAGACCTGGCCGTCGTCGAGATGGGCGAGGATGAATTTGCCGCGCCGGTCCAGCCGCTCGATCCGCCGCCCGGTCAGCCGCGCCGCGAAGTTCGAAGGCAGCGGCCAGCGCAGGTCGGCGCGACGCTGCTCGACCCGGGCGAGGCGGCGACCGACCAGCGGGCCCTCGAGCCCCAGGCGCACCGTCTCGACTTCCGGCAACTCGGGCATGGCGCGCCGTCGCTCCTCCTCGCGCTCGCCACGCCTCCAAGCGCGGCGAGCGCGAGCCTAGCCTATTGTCCGACCCGACTGAACCACCCGCGCGGCGCTTCAGAACGCCGCGTTAGCGTCGGCTCCGGTGGTCGCCAGGTTGTTGAACTTGGTGTATTCGCGGGTGAACTGCAGGCGTATGGTGCCGGTCGGTCCGTGCCGCTGCTTGCCGATGATCAGCTCGGCGACGCCGTGGATCTTTTCCCCCTTTTCTCGCCACTCGGCATGCTCCGGGGTGTCCGCCTCCGGCTCCTTGCGCTCGTGGTAATACTCCTCGCGGTAGAGGAACATCACGACGTCGGCGTCCTGCTCGATCGCGCCCGATTCGCGCAGGTCCGACAGTTGCGGGCGCTTGTCCTCGCGGGCTTCGACCGCGCGGCTGAGCTGCGAGATCGCCAGCACCGGCACGTTCAGCTCCTTGGCCAGCGCCTTCAGGCCCTGGGTGATCTCCGAGATCTCCTGCACCCGGTTGTCGTTGCGGCCGCGGCCCGAGGGGCGCAGGAGTTGCAGGTAGTCGACCACGATCAGGCCGAGCCCCCGGGTCCGCTTCAGCCGCCTGGCCCGCGTGCGCAAGGCCGAAATCGTCAGCGCCGGCGTGTCGTCGATAAAGAGCGGAATTTCCGCGATCCGCTGAGAGGCCACCACCACCTGGTTGAAATCGTCCTGGCCGAGAGCGCCTCGGCGGATCCTCTCCGAGGGCACCTTGGCCTGTTCGCCCAGGACCCGCGTCGCCAACTGCTCGGCCGACATCTCCAGGCTGAAGAAGGCGACCACGGCGCCGTCGTCGACCCGTTCGGTGCCGCCGGCGTCCGGGCTGGTGCGAAAACGGTCGGCGGCGTGGAAGGCGATGTTGGTGGCGAGCGCGGTCTTTCCCATCGCCGGCCGGGCCGCCAGGATCAACAGGTCGGAGCGATGCAGGCCGCCCAGACGCTGATCCAGGTCGGTGAGGCCGGTGGCGGTGCCGACCAGGAGCGAATCCCGTTTATAGGCGGCATCGGCCATTTCGACGGCCTCGCGCACCGCCTCGGAGAAACTCATGAAACCTCGATCGATCTGACCGGTCTCCGCCAAATCGAAGAGCTGTTGTTCGGCCCGTTCGATCTGCTCGGTGGCGGAATCGTCGATGTCCGGCTCGTTCGCCTCATGTAACATTTCCTCGGCGATTGAGATCAGCTCGCGGCGAAGCGCCAGGTCCTGCACGATGCGGGCATAATGTTCGACGTCATAGAGCGACACCGCCGCGCCGGCGAGGCGGGCGAGATACTGCGCGCCGCCGACCTGGCTCAGGCTCTGGTCCTGCTCGAAATAGTGCCTGAGCGTCACCGGCGTCGCCAATTGGCCGCGATCCACCAGCTTCAGCGCCGCCTCGTAGATCCGCCGATGCGCCGGCTCGTGAAAATGCCCCACCTGGACGATCTCGGAGATCCGATTGAGCGTCTCGTTGTTGACCAGGACCGCGCCCAGCACCGCCTGTTCCGCCTCCACGTTGCGGGGGCGTTCCTTGTAGGTCTCTTCGTCCAGGCCGCCGGGAAGGGCGGTCAGGGGCGCGGGGATGTTGGGCTCGCTCGTCATGCGAGGCGGACCCTATCACGGGGTCTCGGAGGTGTGCCGAGGGCGCGGCGAATTATCTTGGGGCGATTTGAGGACAACAGTGGGGACGACGCCGAATTCGCCAGCGGCGGCGGCGGCTTGCGGGAATATGGCGAGGCCGGTCTCGGCCTGGGCGCCGGGTCGCCATTTCGAGCGGCGGGCGGGCGCGTGTGGGGCGAATCGGCGTCGGCGGGCGAATCACGTGGCTAGGCGGCCACGCCCCGGTCCTTCGGGTGGCGGCGCTCGAAATTGTCGATGTAGTCGCGGGTCAGCGGCACGGCCTGCAGCGAGCGGGCGAACTGAATCTGGAAACTCACGTGTCCGGAATAGCGGAAGGCGGCCTCGCTCGCCGCCAGATACAGCTCCCACATGCGGCAGAAGCGCTCGTCGTAGAGCTCGCGGACCTTGTGGCGGTTGGCGTTGAAGCGGGATCGCCAGGCCTCGAGCGTCAGCGCGTAGTGCAGTCGCAGCACCTCGACGTCGGTGATGTAGAAGCCGCCCCGCTCGATCACCGGCACGATCTCGGAAAGCGCCGGCGAATAGCCGCCTGGGAAGATGTATTTCTCGATCCAGGGGTTGGTGGCGCCCGGCCCGTCGGCGCGGCCGATGGTGTGCAACAGCGCGATGCCGTCCTCGCTCAGGAGCTCGCCGAGGGCGCCGAAGAACTCCCGATAGTGGGGGACGCCGACATGTTCGAACATGCCGACCGAGACGATTCGATCGAACTCTCCCTCCAACTCGCGATAGTCGAGCAGTTCGAAGCGGACGCGAGCGGCCAGGCCCTCGGCGCGGGCCCGCTCCCGCGCGACCGCCAACTGCTCCCGCGACAGCGTGATGCCCGTGACCTCGACCTCCGCCGCGTGCGCGAGGTGGAGGGCCAAGCCGCCCCAACCACAGCCGATGTCGAGCACGCGCTGACCGTCGCGGAGCAACAGCTTGGCCGCGAGATGACGCTTCTTCTGTTCCTGCGCGGTCTCGATCTCGTCGTCGTCCGAGACGAAATAGGCGCAGGAATATTGTCGATCGTGGTCTAGGAAGAGGTCGTAGAGCCGGCCGGAGAGGTCGTAATGATGGGCGACGTTGCGTCGCGCCTTCGATGCCGGATTATATTGGATCAAACTCCGGGCGAAACGCGCCAGCCGCCCCGGCAGCCGGGCGACCCAGTGATCCGGCTCGTCCCAGCCCATGCTCTCGCCCATGAAGGCGAGCGCGTCGTAGATGTCGCCGTCCTCGATCGTGAGGCGGCCGTCCATGTAGGCCTCGCCGAAGGCGAGGAGCGGATTGAAGAACAGGTGGCGCGCGATCGCCGGGTCGTGGAACCGGAGCGTGCACGCAGACCCCTCTTGCGCCCCCCGGAAGACCTGGGACCGCCCCTTGTGGTCGATTAGAGTCAGCGTGCCAGCCTTTACCAGACGACTCGCCAGTCGCGCCAACAACATCCCGGCCCTCCCCTTGCGAGCTGGACATTGCCTCGACACTTCCGTGCCGCCGAGCGTGGCGACTCGGAGCGCGGACATTCTATGAAAATTTCGAGCAGGGTGCAAAATCGAAGTGGTCGACGACTTTTTCTGGAACGCTCCGGGGCTCGAGCAAATCGCCGGGCCGGCGTGAAGCCGCGGGCGTCGAATTCGGTCGTGTCCCGGGGTGTGGTGTGGGCGCCGGGGGGGCACCGGCCGGTGAGCGAGGCCTCGACGAGGGCCACCGATCAACGCCGAATGGGGGACTGGAAGGCTGCTTCCAATCCCCCACCCGCACGATTATTAAGAGCGATCTACGCGGCCCGAACTTCATTCAGGAAAGTATCCACCTCCTTTCTGAGAAGTTCGGATTGCTCCGAGAGCGTGCCCGCAGCACTCAATACCTGGGCCGAGGCGGCCCCGGTCTCGCCGGCCGCCTGGCTCACGCCGGTGATGTTGGACGAGACCTCCTTGGTGCCTTGCGCGGCCTGTTGGACATTGCGGCTGATCTCCTGCGTCGCGGCGCCTTGTTCCTCTACCGCCGAAGCGATGGTCCCGGCGATCTCGCTGATCTCGCCGATGATGCGGCCGATGTTGGAGATCGACTCGACAGCCTCTTGCGTGGCGGATTGGACGCCGGTGATCTGCACGCTGATCTCGTCCGTCGCCTTGGCGGTCTGGCTGGCCAGGTTCTTGACCTCGGAGGCGACCACCGCGAAGCCCTTGCCGGCGTCGCCGGCCCGGGCCGCCTCGATGGTCGCGTTGAGCGCGAGGAGGTTGGTCTGGCTGGCGATGTCGTTGATGAGCTCGACGACGTCGCCGATCTTGCCCGCCTCCTGGGCCAAGGCCTGTATCGTCTCGTTGGCGCGGTTGCCCTCCTCGACGGCCTTGCCCGAGATCTCGCTCGACTACGCCATTTGGCGCCCGATCTCTTCGATCGAGGTCGACAGCTCCTCCGACGCCGAGGCCACCGTCTGCACGTTGGCGGTGGCCTGCTCGGAAGCCGCCGCGACGACGGTGGCCTGGCTGTTGGTCTCTTCCGCCGTCGACGACATGGATTGGGCCGTGCCCTGCATCTCGGTCGCGGAGGAGGAAACCGACTCCACGATGGAGCCCACTTTCGACTGGAAGTCGTCGGCCATACTGTGCATGGCTTGGCGCTTCTCCTCCACGGCCCGATTCTCGGCCGCATCTTCTTCGAGCCGGACCCGTTCGATGGCGTTCTCCTTGAAGACTTGGACGGCGCCCGACATCTCGCCGATCTCATCGCCACGGTTGCGGCCTGGGATTTCGACTTCGTAGTCACCCTCGGCCAGACGCTGCATCGCCGCGGTCATGAGAACCACCGGTTTGGCCAGGCCATTGCCGATGAACCAGGCCAGGATGATACCGAGGATCAGGCCGCCGACACTCAGGATCAGCATGGTCAGCTCGGCATTCTCGATGGTGGCCACGGTTTCGGCTTTAACCTCGGCGGTTTCGGCGTGCACCGCCGCGACGATCCATTCGGCATCCGCGATCAGTTCCTCGGCCGCCTCGGCCATTTCGCCATGCAGCAGCTTGGCGATCTCATGCTCATCCTCGACGACCTTTTCGAAGGTCGTGACGTAGGTCGTCGATTGAGCAACCTGATGTGTGGAAATTCGGAACGCCGTTGATCAGTCATCCTCTGCTTTCCAAGTGATGTAGGGTTTTTCGGTGGTTTCCCATTTCTCGTCGATTTCGACGAGGATGGCGGTGACCAGACGTTCGAGCGAGGCCTCGTTGGGAAAGACCCTGACCTTTACGGTGCGGCGCTTGATCTCCTGCTGGATGGATCGCTCCATGGGGTTCGAGGTTCGCATGCGCTTTTGGTGGCGCTCGGGCAGGGCGAAGACGGCGAGGCCCTCGGGGATCGCCGTCTCCAGCCAATCGGCGAGCTTGGGGGCGCTGTCGCGGTAGGCCGCCACCAGATGGCCCAGCTCGGCCTCGGCGGCCTTGCCGTCGGCGGCGTTCCAGACCCGGCGCAGCTCCTTGCCGATGGCCTTTCGGATGGCGAGGTTGGGGGCGTGATGGATGGCGTTTTGAGCCAGATGGTACTGACAGCGCTGCCAGACGGCGCCGCCGAGGACGGCCTTGCGCGCGGCGCCGAGGCCTGGATGATCATCGGAAACGATATAGGCGACACCGCGCATGCCACGGGCAACCAGGGTCTCCAGGAAGGCGCGCCAGTGCACTTCGGCCTCGGAGAGCGCACAGGAAACACCGAGCACCCGGCGGCGCTGGTCGGGGCCGATGCCGATCACCGAGAGCACGGCGGCGTCGCGCACCACGCCACCCTCTCGGACTTTCTCATAGCGCGCGTCGAGGAGCAGGTAGCGGATCTCGCCCAGCGGCCGGTTGCGCCAGGCATCCAGCTCCCCATCCAAGAGCTTGGCGGCGCGGCTGACCTGGCTCGACGACAGGCTCTCCAGGCCGAACTCGCGCATCACCGCCTCGGCGTCACGGGTGGAGACGCCTTTGATATACATCTCCGCCACGGCCAGCATGACAGCGCGGCAGGAGCGCCGTCCGCGCTCCAGGGCTTGGGGGTAAAAAGGCGCCTCATGACCGGCGGTCTTGGGAACCTCGAGCCTCACCGTACCGGCCGGGGTGTCGATCTTCTTGGGTCTGGTGCCGTTGGCGTATCCCCGCCGCTCGGGCGTGCGCTCATAGTGGCCGGCGCCCAAGAACCTCTCCCGCTCGATCCGCATGGCGAGATTGAAAAGGCCGGCGAAGACCGTCGCCATGTTCTCGCTACCGCCTTCGATCAATTGTTCCACCAAAGCCTCGACAGCGCTATCCTGGTCTTTCCGCATACTGGTTCTCCATGTTTGTTTGGACGCTTTCATGGATAACCAAAATGACGGATCGCCCCGCGCCGGGGTATACCCCGGCGCGGGGCGAAGCCAAATTTCCAGACCTCACGCTACACAAGCTAGGTCCTCGCCAGTTCCTCGACGAGCAGGGCACGCAACTTCCTTTCCTCGCCGGTACGGATCGCCTTGCCGAGCGCTAGCAACGCGGCCTCGACTTCGTTGAACTCGTGATGCACCTTCTCGGTGAAGGAATCGTCGCGCCGACCGATCATGATGTTGGCGTAGACTTCCGCCTTCAAGGCATGTTCGCGAGCGACGCCGATATAGATGGCGGCGTCGCCGTTGCCTTCTTGAACGACTTCTTCCAGCATGATGTCGATATTGTCGACGAAGGCCTCGCCGGTGGGGTCGAGGACCTCATGGATCAGCTTCTCAAACTCCACGTCCAACTCGACGACTTTTTCGAAGTCCTTGACGTAGATTTCGAAATCCTTGCTGATTTCGGCCAGTTTCTCCAACTGTTCCGGGTTCTTGAACAGGCCCTGGGCCTTGGCGATTTCCGCCCTCAGCTTGGCGGCGATTTCGCGCGCCTTTTTGGCGTCTTCCATGTTGCTGGTGGCGGCGAATTCACGCACGAAGACCTCCAGCTCGAAGAAATGCGCTTCGACCGACGCGGCCGCTTTGGACTCTTCGACCTCATGGGCGTATAATTCGACTTCGTGGGAGATGGTCACCAAGCTGGTGTAGCCCATGGCGGCGACCAGCCCGAGCACGACCAGGACGGTCGCAAAGCCGACCAAGATCTTCGTCTTGACCTTGATGTTGTTGATGAAACTGGATTTCTTCGTATCCTTCTCGACCTTCACATCCGTCGCGATCTTCATTGTCTGTTCCATTGTCTCTATCCAATCGGAATGGCTTCGAGCCTAACTGCTCTTCAGCAGCAATCGGCGATGCAGGCCCTGCAACGGACGCGCGTTCATATCGAATAGTCCAGCAAATTGCTGGACCTGCGCCGTCGATGCCTGGACGGGTTGGCTGAAAACGGACCAGATCACCTTTTCCGAACAGGGCGGCGTGGTCAGCGAGCCGAGATAGCGGAAATAGCGACGGTCCAGGGTCAGCAGAAGGGCCGGTTCGATGGACACCGAAGAGACCTTCTTTTCCGGACCGGCGGAATGGGGCATGTGAGCCCAAATCGGCGCCAGCAGGTTGTTCTCGCCGCCCGGTTCGATGAAGACGCCCAGCACCGCGAGCATGCCGTCGTCATTGATGTGAACGAAATGCGCTTCCAAGTCGAAGCGGCGACCGTCCATGGCGTGTTCGCTCGGATGATGAAAATGGAAATGCAGCAGGCGGAAGTGTTCACCCTCCAGGGTCATGGTGCTGCCCGGATCGGTATTGCACTGGATGGTGTGACCGTTGTTGACCACACGCAACGTGGTCGGTTTATAGTTCAGGTGAATTTGGCCCGGATCGGCCGGGGTGGCGTCTCTCAGGTCGATCGGCGATTGCTGGAACCCCAAGGAACAGACCCGGTTGCCGGCGGACATTTCACCCCAATGTCGCGGGCCGGTGTCACCGCCATAGGTCCAGCTCGCGGCGCCATGGCCCTCGCTCGCCTTGGCGGCGGCGGGCGCGGCCTTGGCGGCGCCGTGCCCGGCCTTGTTCTCCGATGCCAGCGCCGAGGCGACCGACAGGCAGGTTGGACAAGCCGCCGCGGCACCTGCCATGTATTTCAAGACGGACCGGCGATTGAAGGATGTATCTTCCAAACGCTTTGTCATAATAACCCCTTCTCTGGCTTTCGGTTTGCGCACCTTCCGGTGCCTACATGATGGTCGGAGGACGAGCCTCGCCTGGCTCGGCGAGTCGCCCGCTTCGCGAAGTCGGGCAGTGGGTCGAGGTTCCAATCCTCCATCGCGGTGGCACGCATGATCGGAGAACCTGATGGCCCTAAAGCACATACGCACCTGGAAACGAGGAACTTCACCTTGCAAGAGTCTCCCGAGATTTGATCGTCGAACACCATGCTGCACCATGCGTTGGCACGCCCGGCCGCGAGGCGGTCGCCTGATCAGCCCAACGAGACGCTATGGGAAATAGGTTAATTATTATTTACCGGCGCCCCAGTTCCGAAGTTTGGTAACTGCCCAGGTAGCTGATTTCGATGAGGCTGCGGATTGGGTCTCTCCGAAGTTTGGTAACTGCCCAGGTAGCTGATTTCGATGAGGCTGCGGATTGGGTCTCTGGGGCAGATTTTGTGGGTTTGGGGCGCTGACGGCCTAGATTTCGTTTGACAGAGGGTGGTTGATCGATTCTAAGGATTCGATGGATAGGGATGTTCTTGCCTGACGGCCTAGATTTCGTTTGACAGAGGGTGGTTGATCGATTCTGATTCGAAAGACGAGCTGATCGATGTGGTGCTGGCCCAAGGGTCGCGGCTCGCCGAGTTCGAACTCCGGCTTGGTGAACTCGAGCGCCGGCTTGGCCTGAACAGCACGAACAGCGGCAAGCCACCGTCGAGCGATGGATTGAACAAGCCACCGGCGGGTAAAAAGAAGGGGGATTATAAAGACTACTTGATATTAGCTGACTGACTCCCTATATTCCAAGGTGTTGGAAGGGAGACACGGACATGACGCAGAAAGCCCCAGGCAAAGCCCATCGCGAAGGCGTTACGCTGGTCCAGCTCATGGACATGTTCCCGGATGAGGCTGCCGCGACGGCATGGTTCGAGTCCGTTATCTGGCGTGACGGCGAGCGGCATTGCGGCAAGTGCGGGAGCGTTCGGACGCGCGAAGTCCCGAACGCCAAACCGATGCCCTATTGGTGCTCTGACTGCCGGTCGTATTTCAGCGTCCGCACCGGAACGCCGATTGCCCGCTCCAACGTCCCGCTTCGCAAGTGGGCCATCGCCATCTACTTGTGCCTTACCAGCCTTAAAAGCGTCGCCAGCATGAAACTGTCCCGCGATATCGGCGTATCCCAGCCTACAGCTTGGTTCATGTTGCACCGTATCCGTGAAGCGTGGGCGGGCGAGAACGGCGAACCTTTCGACGGCCCGGTCGAGGTAGACGAAACTTACTTTGGCGGCAAGCGCAAGAACATGAGCAAGGCCAAGCGCAAAGAGTTGGCGGGCACCGGACGTGGTGCAGTTGGCAAGACCGCCGTTGTTGGTATGAAAGACCGCGACAGCAACAAAGTGACGGCCCGTGTCGTTGACGACTGTCAATCGGCGTTGAACATTGACCCCCTATCGGCGTGCAATGTTGACCCCTTTGGGGATGCACGGCGGAGGTCGTACAGGTAGTCCATACGGCGGAGGTCGTACAGGTAGTCCATAGGAGGGGCCCGCGCGCGGGCCGACGCGCCCACCACGCGGCTGGCGGCGGACCGCGCGTGGGAGGTTCCTGTGGGCCCACCTGGGCGACCGGGCGGCAGGTGGATCGGTTGCCTTTAGGACCGATTCTTGAAGCGCCAGGAGTCGTTTCCGGTCTCGATGATCTCGCAGTGGTGCGTCAGACGATCGAGGAGCGCGGTGGTCATCTTGGCGTCGCCGAAGACGGACGGCCATTCGCCGAAGGTCAGGTTGGTGGTGACGATGATCGAGGTGCGCTCGTAGAGCCGGCTGACGAGGTGGAACAGCAGCTGGCCTCCGGTTTGGGCGAAGGGCAGGTAGCCGAGCTCGTCGAGGATGACGAGGTCGCGCCGGGCCAGCTGATCGGCGAGCCGGCCCTGGCGGCCGGCGCGGGCTTCGGCCTCGAGCCGGTTGACCAGGTCGACGACGTTGAAGAAGCGGCCCCGGGCGCCATCGCGGATGCAGGCCCGCGCGATGGCGACGGCGAGATGGCTCTTGCCGGTGCCGGTGCCGCCGATCAGCACGGCGTTGCGCTGGTTGGCCAGGAAGCCGCCGACCGCCAACTCGCGGACCAGCGGCTCGTTGACCGGGGTGTCGGTGAAGTCGAAGTCGGCCAGCTCCTTGGCCAGCGGCAGCTTGGCGCCACTCATCTGGTACTTGATGGATCGCGCCTGCTTGTCGGCGATCTCGGCCTTCAACAGCTCGCCGATGATTCGCTGCATCGGATGCTGGCGCTTGAGGCCGTCGGCGAGCACCTCGTCGAACGCGTCGCGCATGCCGGCGAGCTTGAGTGCGGCCATCATCTCCAGGACCTCATGGCGCTCCATGGCCGACCCCCCTCAAGCGGTCGTAGCGGGTGCAATCGGCCACCGGCTCAAAGCGAAGACGCAGGTTCGCGGGCGTCGGGATCGGCGCCGTCTCGGACGGCTGGCGCCGACGATTGAGGATGTTGAGCACGACGTCGGCGCTGCACACGCCGCCAGCGAGCGCCTCGGCACAGGCGGCCTCCACCGCCGCCAGCCCATCCGCCAGCACGGCGGTGAGGATCTCGACCATCTGCCTGTCGCCGTCGTCGTGGCCGGCGAGCCGGACGCGCACGCGACCCAGGGCGCCGGGCAGCGCCCAGTCCTTGAACGGCGCGCCGTTACGAAGCGCACCGGGCTTCCTCGCCAGCACGGGCACGTAGTGCCACGGGTCATAGACGGTCTGGTCGCGGCCGAAGCGCCGGGCATGCTCGGCGACGATCTCGCCGTCCTGGCGGATGACGATGCGATCGGCGTAGGCATGGACCTCGACCGGACGGCCGACGGCGCGCGCCGCCACGCTGTACTTGTTGCTGTCGAAGCGCACCAGGCAGGTCTTCGACACCGACGCCGGGACCGCGTGGAAGCCGTCGAACGGCCCGCGATAGCCGACCAGGGACGGACGCTCGTCCTCGAACACCTGCCAGACAGTCCTGTCCTTGAACACCGGGTGGGGATGACGCCGGGCGTAGGCGACGCACTGGTCCAAGAGCCAGGCGTTGAGCTCGTCGTAGGTCTTGAAGCGCAGCCGCGGGGTGAAGAACCGACCGCGGATGATCCCGACCTGGTTCTCGACCTGCCCCTTCTCCCATCCCGCTCCCGGCGTGCATGCTGTCGGTTCGACCAGGTAGTGGCCACACATCTGCACGAAGCGCCGGTTGAACGCGCGCTCCTTGCCGATGAGGACGGTCTGCACCGCCGTCTTCATGTTGTCGTAGATGCCTCGCCGGCAGGCACCCTGGAACAGCCGGAATGCCCGGTCGTGGGCGTCGAACACCATCTCCTGGCTCTCGCGCGGATAAGCGCGGACGAAGAACATTCGGCTGTGGCACAGCCGGACGTGCGCGACCTTGACCTTGGTCGTCACCCCCGCCAGCACCACGTACTCGTGGCTCCAGTCGAACTGATAGGCCTCGCCCGGCGAGAACACCAACGGCACATAGGTCTGCGCCGTCGATGCCGAACGGCGCCACCGCCACGCCTTGGCGTAGCGCCGCACCGCGTCGTAGCCGCCGCCATAGCCCAGACCCTCGAGGGCTTCGGAGATCCGTAGCAGCGTCAGCCGCTCCCGCTTCGACTTGGTCTCGTTGGCCTCCAGCATCCGCTCCAGCTCGGCCGTCCACGGCCCCAGCTTCGGCATCGGCTGGACCCGCCGGTCGTAGGTGAACGCCGTCGCCTGCGAACGGATCACCTTGCGCACCGTGTTGCCCGAGACCTTCACGTCCCGCACGATCTCCTTGATCGGCTTCCCCTTGACGAAATACTCCCGCCGGATCCGCGCTATCGTCTCCACGACCAACATCCCCCACCACCTCGTCCGCCCAAAAACGAGGTGACTTGGACTAGCCAGGCTCAGGGGGTCAAATTTGGACGCCGATCACCCCTCAACAGGGGTCAACTTTGCACGCCGTTCCACATTGACGACACAGATGGCCAGACATTGCAGGGGTTCGTCGCGGATCACGCCGCGTCCGATGCCAAGGTCTACACGGACGATCATGGCTCCTATAAGGGGCTGACTTTCGACCACGAAACCGTCAAAGACAGCGTTGGCGAGTACGTTGACGGCATGGCGCATACCAACGGTATTGAAAGCTTCTGGAGCATGCTCAAGCGCGCCCACAAAGGAACCTTCCACAAGATCAGTCCGAAGCATCTTGACCGTTACGTCCAGGAGTTCGCTGGCAAGCACAACATCCGCGACTCAGGCACTCTTGCCCAAATGCGGGACACTGTTGCCCGGCTCGTCGGTCGAAACCTTCTCTACCGCGACCTCGTCTCCAGCAACGGGCTTTCCAACGCGGGGCGGTAGCGGCTCGGTTCGGCGAAAGAGCGCCTTCGCCAGTTTCTCCGGGGTCGCACCCTTCAGGTGCACCGCCGGGTCGAGAACAGGGACGCCTCGGGTCATTGTGCGGCCCTCCATTCGGCCATCGTCTTGTTGCCCGTGCTCTGGGCCGCTGGCGAAGTTGGGTCTAGTCATCTGATCTGAATCTCAGATTGGGATCTCTCATAATATTCCTCGCCACCTTCAGATTGCCGTCTTTACATGAATCAATCAGCAGCGCCATATAGTGAAGCCAAATCCTTACCGTGTCGGCGTCTATTTCAGGACAGTCAATGTTAAACGTTCCTGTGATGCGTTCCACGTCTCGTTTTGCCAAGTAGTGATTATGCGTAAATCCGTCAGGAGAGACGTCAGGACTTTCGAGAACTCGAAATATATCCGCTAGTTTCCATGAGAACGTCCAAAAGAGAGTGCGATCGAAACACGGACACCGATGCAGGCGGAGCATTAATAAGAAGCGCCTCACGACCGCCCCCACCTCTTTGACCGTAATGGGGAGGGATGCCTCGGTTCCAAACATCCGTCCATCATGCGGATTTCCCGCAGGGCGTCAAGTAATATTCATAATCCCCAAAAGAAGCGCACCAGGAGCCTCCGTAAGAAATCGGCCCGCAAGCCGGGCGGGCAAAAGGGCCACAAGGGCGAGACCCTGCGCCAAGTCGCCGATCCCGACGCCACCGTCGACCATTATCCCGAGACGTGCCAGTGGTGTGGTTCGGGATTGACGCCGGATATGGCTACCGGCCATGGGGCCCGCCAGGTTTTCGATCTACCCGAGCCCCGGCCCCTGGTGGTCACGGAGCATCGGGCGCATCGCTGCCGTTGCGGGCATTGCGGCACGTACACTCGGGCTTCTTTTCCCGTCGCCATCACCGGCCCGGTTCAATACGGCGCTCGGATCGGAGCCATGGTGGTCTACCTGTCGCACTACCAACTCCTGCCCGAGGACCGCCTGGCTGAATTGATGAAGGATCTGTTCGGGGCGGAACTGTCTCCGGCGAGCCTCGCGCGGAGGGGCGGGAACAGCGCCGAGTCCGTCCAAGGCGTCGTCGATGTGATCCGCGAACTGGTGAAATCGGCGCCGGTCAAGCACATGGACGAGACCGGCTTGCGGATCGCCGGGCGGACCCAATGGTTGCACGTCGCCTCGACCGCGCGGTTGACCTTCTATCGGGTCTCGGAGCGACGCGGCAGCCTGCTCGGCGGAGTCGGCGGCATCGTCGTCCATGACCACTGGAAGCCGTACTTTACGATGGAGGGCGTACGGCACGCGCTGTGCAACGCCCATCACCTGCGCGAGTTGCAAGCCCTGATCGAGATCGAGAAGGAGGGCTGGGCACGCAAGATGCAGAGACTATTGCGCCGCGCCTGCCACGCGGTAAATCTCGCCCGGGAGCGGGGCGTGGCGCTGAAACCAGGCCTCGTCGAGCGCTTCCGAGGGTGTTACGACGCGATCACGGCCGAGGGCATCGCCTTTCACGAGGCACAACCTCCTCTTGCGCCCAGATCGAGCAAGGCCAAGCGCCGGGGAAGCAAGCCGCGCCGCACCGGGCACAACCTTCTCCGGCGCCTTCAGACACACAAGGAAGACGCGCTGCGCTTCCTCATCAATTTCGCCGTGCCGTTCACCAACAATCAGGCCGAGCAGGACGGGCGCATGATGAAGGTCAAGCAGAAAATCTCCGGCGGCTTCCGCAGCCAGAAAGGCGCCGAAGACTTTGCCACCGTCCGCGGCTTCATCTCGACCGCCAGAAAACAGGGCTGGAACATCATCCAGGCGCTCATGGAAAATCCCGAAACCCTGATCGAGCGTCTCCACGCCGCCTAAAAGGCCACCATGTACCTGGGCAGTTACGAAGTTTGATTGATTCCCGCCCGCTGTCGTGCGGCTTCGGCCGTTCCGAGGCGGACCCAGTGGCTGGCGGGACCGGGGATGTCCGGCGGCGAGGGTGCCCGGCGCGCCGGAGACCTACGCCACCCACTCGCGCCCCTGGCCGCCCCCCTGGTTGCCTTCGTCGCCTTCGCCGCCTCCCTCGATTGCGGCAAGCGCGATCGCGACCTAGGCTCACCCGGGTATCACCGACGGGAGGGACGACGTCATGGGCAAATTGGACGGCAAGGTCGCGCTGATCAGCGGCGGGGCGCGGGGACAGGGAGCGGGCGAGGCCAGGCGGTTCGCCGAGGAAGGCGCCTCCGTGGTGTTCGGCGACATCCTCGACCAGGCGGGCCGCAAGGTCGAAGCGGAGATCCGGGCGGCCGGCGGCGGCGCCGTCTACGTCCATCTGGACGTGACGGAGGAGGCGGATTGGCGGGCCGCGGTCGAGACCGCCGTCAGCCGTTTCGGCAAGCTCGACATATTGGTCAACAACGCCGCCATCGTCATCCCCCGCGTCGCCATCGAGGAGCGCGAGGTCGAGGAATGGGACCGGGTGATGGCGGTGAACGCGCGCGGCGTCTTCCTCGGCTGCAAGCATGCGATTCCGGCTCTGCGCGCGGCCGGCGGCGGCTCCATCATCAACGTCTCCTCGATCGCCGGCATCGGCCAGTCGAGCCATCAGGAGCCGGCCTACGCCGCCAGCAAGGGCGCGGTCAGAATCTTCTCCAAGGTCTGCGCGGCGCAGCACGCCAAGGACGGCATCCGCTGCAATTCCCTGCATCCCGGGCCGATCGACACCGAGATGCTGCACACCGCCATGGGCAACACCACGATGCTGGCCGATCGCCTGGCCCGCGTGCCGCTCGCCCGCTTGGGCACGGTGGACGAGGTGGTCGCGGGCGTGCTGTTCCTGGCCTCGGACGATTCATCCTACGTCACGGGCACGGAGCTGATCATCGACGGCGGCGCGCTCGCCTCTTGAGGCCTGATCCGCCGACGCGCAATCGGGCGCCCAATCACCCGGCAACGGTATCCTCGCGGGTGGTTGGGCGCGGCGCGGCGCTTCGCTTCAAACCCGGAGCGCTCTAGTGTCCCGATTCCGAAGTTCGCATGATTTTCGCCTGCTGTTCAGCGATTTCGATTGTTCGGAGGCAGAAGCGCTGGATGGCGCCGAGGATGTATCGGCGGATTTGGTCCATTTGAAGGGTTTGGGGTTCTGGTTTGTCGTGTCGATGTAGTCGAGGATGGTGCGCTCCAACTCCTTGGTGGAGCGATGGACGCCGCGCCTGATCTGCTTGTCGGTCAGCAGCCCGAACCAGCGCTCGACCTGGTTGAACCAGGAGGCGCTGGTGGGTGTGAAATGGGCCTGCCAGCGCGGCCGTTTGGCGAACCAGTCGCGGATCGCCTTGGTCTTGTGGGTCCCGTAGTTGTCCATGACGATGTGGATGTCGAGATCACCAGGGACGTTCGCCTCGACGAGGTCGAGGAATTTGCGGAACTCTCGGGCCCGATGGCGCGGGAAACATTTGCCGATGATCTCTCCCGTGGCGATGTCGAGGGCCGCGAAGAGAGAGGTCGTGCCGTGGCGCTTGTAGTCGTGGCTGCGCCGCTCCGCCTGCCCGGGGCGCATCGGCAAGAGGGGCTGGGAACGGTCCAAGGCCTGGATCTGGCTCTTTTCGTCGACACAGAGAACCAGGGCACGATCCGGCGGCGCCAAATACAGACCGACGATGTCGCGGACCTTCTCCACGAAGAAGGGATCGCTCGACAGCTTGAAGGTCT
>CBDDBZ010000029.1:0-167997 GCA_965225945.1 Alphaproteobacteria bacterium
AAGAACATACGGGCGTGGCGATGTAAAGAACGCGCCCGCCACACTAGCGCCGCGGGCGAGGGCGAGCCTCACCCCCAGACCGTCTCCGCCACCTCCACCACGCGGGCTAGTTTGGCCCCTTGGTCGGCCTCGCCGTCGGTGGCGACAAGCCCTGGCGAGCGGTGCCGGGGCGAGGCTACACTTCGAGGCTTGGTCCGCTCGATCCACCGCAACCTCGCGCTACCACCCGAGACGCGGCTCTTCATCTGCCGCGACTACGCGCCGGGCGGCCGGGACCATGCCTGGGAGACCACGGTCGCGGAGGAGCGGGCGGGCGACATCCACCTCCGCGACGGCACCGACGAGGAGAGCTTCGTCGAGATGCGCACCGCCGCGGCACCAAGTTGCCGAGTGCCGGCGACGACGGCGTCGTCTACCCGCGCCTGCCGCTCGACGCGTTCTAATCGATCGGTCGGGTCAGCCGAGTTCGGCGGCCGGCGCGATGCCGGGCATGGCGATATATCCCGGCAACGCCTGTATCCGGGCGATCCAGGCGATGACGTTTTTGTACGGTGCGAGCGAAATCTCGCCCTCCGGCGCCAAGGCGACATAGGGGTAGCAGGCGACGTCGGCGACGGTCGGCCGGCCTGCCGCGAGCCAGTCGTTCGATGCCAGGTGCCCGTCCAGCACCTCGAGCCCCGCCTTGCCCAGCGCCTGCGATTGTTCCACGTTCCATGGTCGGCCGAGCTTGAGCGCCGCGCGGGCCCGCGCCATGCCGTAGAGGCACTCGTTTTCCGCCACCGCCAGCCATTGCATGACCTGGACCAGATCGCCCGTTGCCTCCGGCAGCCAGTCGGCACCGTGATTGCGCGTCAGATGGGTCAGGATCGCCTGGCTGTCCCAAATGACGGACCCGCCGTCGACCAGCGTCGGGATCTGTCCTCGGGGATTGAGGGCGAGATAATCGTCCTGGCGGTTGTCGCCGTTCGCCAAATTGATCGGCGCCAGTTCCAGCTCCACGCCCAGCAGGGCGGCCATGAGCCGGACCTTGTAACAGTTGCCGGAAATCTCGGTGTCGTAGAGTTTCATCTCGTCTCTCCTCAGAGGCGCCGGCCATACAAATTGAACAGCCGTTCCCAGTGACGCTCGGCGGCGGGCTTGTCGTAGCACCAGCGCTCGGGAAAGGCGAAGCCGTGGTGGACGCCGGGGTGGATCTCGATCTCGCCCTGGGTGCCGGCGGTCTCGAACAGGCCCTTTAATTCGTCGACCATGTCCGAGGGCGCGAGTTCGTCGTGCTCGGCGCAGGAGATGTAGGCCTCGCCCCGGATCGTGGCGAGGTTCAGGTGCGGGCTTTCCTCCGCGTCGTTGACCAGCCAGGTGCCGTAGAAGGAGGCGGCGGCGGCGACGCGCTCGGGAAAGCGCGCGGCGGCGGCCAGCGCGTAGGGCCCGCTCATGCAATAACCGTGGCAACCGACGGCGCCCGCCTTCACCCACGGTCGGCCGTCGATGTAGCCAAGCATGGCGGCGAAATCCTCCATCACCGGCGGGATCGTCATCTTAGTGCGCACCGCGCGCATCGCGGCGTGGTCGGCGCTGTCCTTTTCCAGCACGTCGGGGCCGTACTTGGTGTCACGGCCGGCGCGGTAATAGAGGTTCGGCAACAGCACGACATAGCCGACCGTGGCCAAGCGGCGCGCCATCTCATAGAGCTCCTCGCGGATCCCCGGCGCGTCCATCAAGAAGAACACGGCCGGATGGGGTCCGCCCCGCTCGGGCCGACAGATGAAGGTCTCCATCGCGCCCTCGATGGTGGCGAGGTCCACGACTTCCTCGATCATGACGTTGCCTCGCGCGGTCGCACGCGGCTCAGAGCTTCAGGCCCCAGGCGCGGGTGGCGTAGTCCTCGGTGACGATGTCGAAGACGACGCCGTTCGGATCATGAAACTTGATCTCGCTCGCGCCCTCGGGCGTGTCCGGCAGGCGCATGTGGTAGCGCCCACCGTTCTGCTCGATCGTCTTGCTCTGGGTGTCGATGTCCTCGACCACGAAGCCCATGTGGTGCAGACCGTGGAAGTCCTTGCCGCGCGCGTCGCCGGCTTGCTCGTCGGTCTGGAACTTCAGGATCGCCAAGCTGACGGTGCCGTCGGTGAGCAGGATGGCGATTTCGGATTCCTGCGCCCGTTGCATCCCGAAGGTCTTCTCGTAAAAGCTGGCCGCCGCCTCCATGTCGGGCACGGTAACGGCAATATGTCTGAGTTTGGGCATGGCGTTCTCCCCCGCTGATCGCGTTCCGCCTCGATGCTGGGCGCCCGGTGGCCACGCTGTCAAGCGAGGCCGGTGGCCAAGTCAGAGCAAGATCCGCGAGGGCGCGAAGCCTGCCTGGGCGAGGCGGCGCAATGGCGCGCGGAAGGAGGCCATTTCGTGGCGCGGGTGCGCTTCGGGGGCTACAGTGACCCGAAATCGGACACGGCGCGCTCCCATGGTGCCAAATCAGGGCGCGAACGGCCGAAATCCGCCCCTCTACGGTTGCGAGAACGGGTCCGCAACCCCATATATCGGCTCGGGTTCGATGTCCTAAAGTATCGATAAGGGCCATACACGGGGGTTCCATGCGGTGCCACGTGGCCGCCGGAACCTGCCAAGAGGAGGATATGGAGCATGGGTAAAGTCATCGGGATCGACCTCGGCACGACGAACTCCTGCGTCGCCATGATGGACGGCGGCACCGCGCGGGTGATCGAAAACGCCGAGGGCATGCGCACCACGCCCTCGATCGTCGCCTTCACCGACGACGGCGAGCGACTGATCGGGCAGCCGGCGAAACGCCAGGCCGTCACCAATCCCAAAAACACGGTGTTCGCGATCAAGCGCTTGATCGGGCGCAAATTCGACGACAAAACGACCACCGAAATGACCTCGATGGTGCCCTATGCGCTGTTCAAGGCCGACAATGGCGATGCCTGGGTCGAGGCCAAGGGCGAGAAATACGCGCCGAGCCAGATTTCCGCCTTCGTGCTGCAGAAAATGAAGGAAACGGCCGAGAGCCATCTGGGCGAGGCCGTCGACCAGGCGGTCATCACCGTGCCCGCCTATTTCAACGATTCCCAGCGCCAGGCGACCAAGGACGCCGGCCGCATCGCCGGCCTCGAGGTGCTGCGCATCATCAACGAGCCGACGGCGGCGGCGCTGGCCTATGGCCTCGACAAGTCCAGCGACGGCAAAATCATCGCCGTCTACGACCTGGGCGGCGGGACCTTCGACTTCTCGATCCTGGAGATCGGCGACGGCGTCTTCGAGGTGAAGGCGACCAACGGCGACACCTTCCTCGGCGGCGAGGACTTCGACCTGCTGCTGCTCGGCTATCTGGCCGACGAGTTCCAGAAGGAGAACGGGATGGACCTGCGCCAGGATCACCTGGCGCTGCAACGCCTGAAAGAGGCGGCGGAGAAGGCCAAGATCGAGCTTTCGAGCGCGGTCCAGACCGAGATCAACCTGCCCTACATCACCGCCGATCAGACCGGGCCGAAGCATCTGGCGATGAAGCTGACCCGGGCCAAGTTGGAGGCCTTGGTCGAGGGCTTGGTCCAGCGCACCGTGGCGCCTTGCAAGGCGGCACTGAAGGATGCCGGGCTCAGCGCCGGCGAGATCGACGAGGTGGTTCTGGTCGGCGGCATGACCCGGATGCCGAAGGTGATCGAGACGGTGAAGAAATTCTTCGGCCGCGAGCCGCATAGGGGCGTCAACCCGGACGAGGTCGTAGCGATCGGCGCGGCGATCCAGGCCGGCGTGCTGCAGGGCGACGTCAAGGACGTGCTGCTGCTGGACGTGACCCCGCTCTCGCTGGGTATCGAGACCCTGGGTGGCGTCTTCACCCGCCTGATCGACCGCAACACCACGATCCCGACCAAGAAGAGCCAGACCTTCTCCACCGCCGAGGACGGCCAGAGCGCGGTCACCATCCGCGTCTTCCAAGGCGAGCGGGAAATGGCCGCGGACAACAAGGCGCTCGGTCAGTTCGACTTGGTCGGTATTCCACCGGCGCCCCGGGGCGTGCCGCAGATCGAGGTCACCTTCGACATCGACGCCAACGGCATCGTCAATGTCTCGGCCAAGGACAAGGCCACGGGCAAGGAACAGCAGATCCGCATCCAGGCCTCGGGCGGTCTCTCGGGCGACGATATCGACCGCATGGTGAGCGAGGCGGAAACCCACCGGGACGCCGATCAGGAGCGTCGCCAGTTGGTCGAGGCGCGCAACCAGGCGGAAGCCCTGATCCACGCCACGGAGAAGAGTCTGGGCGAATTGGCCGACAAGGTCACGGACGAGGAAAAATCCGCCATCGAGACGGAGATCAGCGCCCTTCGCGAAGCTTCGGCCGGCGAAGACCGGGCCGCGATCGAGGCCAAGATCCAGTCGCTGATGCAAGCCTCGATGAAGCTCGGCGAGGCCGCCTACAGCCAAGAGGAGGCGGCCGAGGCCGAGACGCCGGAGGGCGGGACCACGGGCGAGAGCGGGCCCGCCGGCGAGGCCGACGACGTGGTCGACGCCGACTTCGAGGAAGTCCAGGACGACGAGAAGAAGAGCTCCTCCGGCTGAGTCGTCCGAGAGACGTGGTGATGGTCAGGCGGGCGGCCGGCGCGGCCCGAGATTCCGGCGGGAAGGCCTGAGATCGATGGCCCGTCGAGATTTTTACGAGGTGCTGGGTGTCGGGCGCGAGGCCGCCGGCGACGAATTGAAGCGCGCCTTCCGTGGCCTGGCCAAGCAATACCACCCCGATCGCAACCCGGGCGACGCGGAAGCGGAACTCCGCTTCAAGGAGCTCGGCGAGGCCTACGGCATCCTCTCCGACGCCGAGAAGCGCCGCGCCTACGATCAATTCGGCCACGCCGCCTTCGAGGCCGGCCGGGGCACGGCCGGAGGCTTTGATGTCGGCGGCACCTTCGCCGACGTGTTCGACGATCTCTTCGGCGAGTTCATGGGCGGTGGCGGCCGGCGCCGCTCCTCCTCCGGCGCCACCCGGGGCGCCGACATGCGCTACAACCTCGAGATCACGCTGGAGGAGGCCTATCGCGGCAAGAAGACACAGATCCGCGTGCCGACCTCCGTCGCCTGCGGCAGCTGCAGCGGTAACGGTGCCGAGCCCGGCTCCAAGCCCTCTCTCTGCGCGACCTGCCACGGTCACGGCAAGGTCCGGGCACAACAGGGTTTCTTCACGATCGAGCGCACCTGCCCGAACTGCCGGGGCGCCGGCCAGGTGATCCAAAACCCCTGCCGGGCCTGCGGTGGCGCCGGCCGGGTCGAGCAGGAGCGGACGCTCGCCGTCAACATTCCCCACGGGGTCGAGGAGGGAACGCGAATTCGCCTCGCCGGCGAGGGCGAGGCCGGCCTCAGAAGCGGACCGACGGGCGATCTCTACATCTTCCTGAGCGTCGCCGCGCACCGCATCTTCCGCCGCGAATCGATGCATCTCTATTGCCGGGTGCCGATCCCGATGGTGACCGCCACGCTCGGCGGGGGGATCGAGGTGCCGACGCTCGAGGGCGGCCGGGTTTCGGTCACTATCCCGGCCGGGACCCAGACCGGGCGCCAGTTCCGCCTGCGCGGCAAGGGGATGCCGCAATTGAACGGCCACACGCACGGCGACATCTACCTTCAGACCGTGGTCGAGACGCCGGCGAAACTCACCAAGCGGCAGGAGGAGTTGCTGCGCGAGTTCGCCGCCGCCGGGCGCGAAGAGGACACCAGCCCCGAGAGCGTGGGCTTCTTCGCCAAGGTCCGCGACCTGTGGGAAGATCTGAAGGACTGAGTGTCCGAGCGCTAGTACCAACTGCCATGAATGGCGACGTTCGAGTCGGCCTCCGGGCCGGCCCGTGCCGCCGACAGGTTTGTCGCCGTCGTGGTTGGCGCTATCCTCCTCGCCTGAGCGCAGATGCGGGGAGGGCGGGCTCATGAGCGACGTCGAGATGGGCGTGATCGGCTGTGCCGGGCGAATGGGCCAGGCGCTGCTGCGGGAAATCCAGCAAACCGAGGGCGCGGCCCTCGCCGGCGGCATCGAGCGCGCCGGCCACCAGGTGATCGGCCAGGACGTCGGCGCGCAGGCTGGGCTCGGAGCGCTCGGTCTCGAGGTCGGCGACGACGTCGGCGCGCTGATGGAGGCCTCCGACGTGGTGCTCGATTTCACCGCGCCCGAGGCGACGCTCCGCGCAGCCGCGATCGCCGCCGAGACGGGAACCGCGCTGATTGCCGGAACCACCGGCATCGAGGCCGAGGGCGAGGCCCTGATCACCGCCGCCGCCGAGCGCACGGTCATCGTCCGCGCCGCCAACTTCAGCGTCGGCGTCAACCTGCTGCTGCAACTCACCCGCCAGGTCGCCGCCGTGCTCGATCCCGACTTCGACATCGAGGTGGTGGAGATGCACCACCGCCACAAGGTCGACGCCCCCTCGGGCACGGCGCTGGCGCTCGGCATCGCCGCCGCCGAGGGGCGCCAGGTGGACCATGAAGAGGTCGCCGAGCGCGGGCGCGACGGCATCACCGGGGCCCGGGCCCGAGGCGCCATCGGCTACGCGGCGCTCCGGGGCGGCAACGTCGCCGGCGAGCACTCGGTGATCTTCGCCGCCGACAACGAGCGAATCGAGCTCACCCACAAGGCGGGCGATCGGGCGATCTTCGCCCGGGGCGGCGTCAGGGCCGCGCTCTGGGCGCACGGCAAGCCGGCGGGGCGCTATTCGATGATGGACGTGCTCGGCTTCACCGAGTGATGTCTCCAGTGGATTCTATCCACTAGGTCTCGCGCATTGGCCGGCGAGAAGTGATGCACCATGGCAATCGATTTAGCTGATCTCGACGGACGGCATTTTGACGTCGTGGTGATCGGCGGCGGTATAAACGGGGCGAGTAGCGCCCATCATTTGGCGGCGGAAGGCTACACCGTCCTGCTCGTGGACAGGTGCGACTTCGCGTCGGGTTCCACCGCACGCTCCACCAGGATGCTGCATTGCGGCCTGCGTTATTTCGAAACGCCACGCCCTGTGCGCGACTTTCTGTTCCACCCGGCACGGTTCCGCACCGCACTCTCCATGGCTCGGGCCGCGATGCGGACGCGGGCCGAGCTGGCGACGGATTCCCCGGACCGCTTGAATCGTTTCACCCTTTGCTTTCCGATCTACAAAGCTGGGCCCTACAAGCCCTGGCATTTGGACCTGGGCTTCAAGCTTCTGGGGGCGCTCGGTCCGAAGACGGTGCCACTGGACTATTGCCGCCTCCCCGCCGAGGAG
Source organism: Alphaproteobacteria bacterium (assembly GCA_965225945.1). GTDB lineage: Bacteria > Pseudomonadota > Alphaproteobacteria > JASLMY01. The sequence continues at coordinate 7,257 of CBDDBZ010000029.1, forward strand.
GCTCGCGTGCTGCCGCTCGTGAACCAGCTTGCCAATCCCGAGCAATTGCATTCCGTGGCCACCTTTCGAGAATACATGTTTGACTGGCCGGAACGGTTCTGCATCGACGCGGTGCTCGACGCCGAACGGATGGGCGCCGTCGTCAGAAACTACACGACCGCCCGGCTTTTCCGGCGCGACAGCCAAGGTCGATGGCAGGTCGGTCTCACCGACGCGAGCGCCAGCACAACCGTCCGGTGGTTCTCAATAGCCGCGCCGGTGGTCGCCGCGCCGGTGGTTCTCAATATGGCCGGGATCTGGATCGACAAGGTAAACCAGAGGGAAGCTTCGGCGCCGGCGCCGAGACGCCTGATCCAGGGCACCAAGGGCGCGCATATCGTCGTGCGGCTGGCGGGCGAATTCCGCGATTCCGGCATCGCCACGATGAACAGCCTCGGCGAGCCGCACTACTGCCTGCCGAGCCAAGGTGGCAATCACCATATCGGGCCGACCGAAACCCTCTACGAGGGAGATATCGACGACATCCGGGTGAACCGAATGGAGCTCGAATTCCTGCTGGCGGAGACCAACGCGGTCCTACCCGGCCTGGCGCTCGAGGAGCGGCATGTCGTCTATAGCTGGGCCGGGGTGCGGCCTTTGACTTACGATCCCGCCTTTCCCAAAGGTAGGAGGTCGCGGGAAATTCACGACCTGAGGAAAGAAGGGCTGCCCAATGTCCTCGCCATGACCGCCGGCCCGGTGATGAGCCACCGTTCCGCCGGGCGGGAGATGGTGATGGCGGTCAAAGCCATGATCTCGCCTTCACGGCCTGCCCAGCGTCCCGATTACAGACCCCGCCGATTGCCCGGGAATACCAACGCGCCGCCGCTGATCGAGGGCGACGAAGCCGCCGCTGATCGAGGGCGACGAATGTGTCCGGCTGTCCCATCTCGGGCACGTTGCCAGCACCGAGCACGGCCGGGAACTTGGCGACATATTGTTTTCGCGTACCGGGCTCGGCTATCGCCACCAATTGCGCGACGAGGACATCCGGCGTGCCGCGGAGGCCGTCTCTGGCCATCTCGGCTGGGACGGGGCTGAAATCGAGCGTCAGGTAGCCGCCGTCCAGTCCCGGCTCGAGACCGTTTACCAGCCTGCCATTGCTGCCGAGTGATCAGCTTTGGCCACGGTCGCGTCCAGAACAACCGCCCTTACTGCAACCCGAGACCGAGGGGCGGATCGACTCCAAGATCGCCAATCCGTTCAAGCTCGACCAGGGGCTCGTGGCGCGGTTCCGACAGCCGGGTCGGGCGGGGAACTCGCGGATCGTCGCCTCTCAGGCCGTGGCGCCGGGGGCGACCGTGTCCGCGTCGAGATGCTTCATCAGATAGTCCAGCGCGGGCCCGTCGATCGTGTCCTCGCAGGAGGTCAGGACCCGTTCGGCCATGCGGGCGACGAAACGCTGCCGGTCGCGCCCGCGCCCGTCGTAGTCGGTCTCCCGCGCGACTTCCACGGCGGCGCGAATGATCGGCTGCAGTTCCCTCGGAAGCCCCGCCCGCGCGCAAACCGCTCGCAACCCATTGTCGCCGCCATCGTCGATCAGAGTGTGTGCGTTGGCTAGAGTAATGCCGCAGAGCCGGGCCATCGCCGCCTCGAAGAAGACGCGGTCGCCGAGGCAAATCGAGTGCAGCACGATAGTGGGAGTCAGGCGGTCGTTGCTCGCCAGTTGCTCGACCAGCGTGGTGACGTCGCGTTCGCTCGAGTCGTCGTCGATCAGGCTCATGGTCGCGCGTTCCCGGCTCTCCCGCACCAGGTCGGAGGCGGTGTCGCTCGGAAGTTCGTGTTGCGTGACCAGATGTGCTTGAAGCCGTTCCGAGACCAGCGATACCAGTCGTTCCGAGATCGAGAGCGGCAGCCATTTGCGCCGCACCATCGGATCGTTGATCCGCTCGTTGTCGCCGAAGGTGTCGATCACCGTGGCGAGCGCCCGCTCGCTCAGATCCACGTCGTCGTTGGCCAGCAGCGCGACGACGACATCCTCCTCCTGGGTCTCGGCCAGCGCCTCGCCGACGCGCTCGGAAACGTCCTGGCGCCAGGCCACGGCCACCTGATGGGCGACGGAGGACTCTCCGATGATCGCGATCAGGTCTTCCTCGGGCAGCGCCTCGGAGTGCTGGAGGATCGGCGTCGCGACCTCGGCGACGTCACGCGCGAGCGCGAGCGCGACATCGTGGGGCACCTCGGTATTGTGCTTGAGGCTCTCGGCCATCGCGGCGCGAACCCGGACTTCCACGTCCCGGAGCAGGACGCGAAAGATGTCCTCGGTGAGTTTTTTCTCCCGCGCCTCCATGGTTTGGTCGTACTGATCCGCCAGGCGGCTGGCGACGGCGGCCCGGTTTTCCGGCGAGGGATCGCTGGCCAGCCGAGCGACCTCGATGGGCGTCAATATCGCGGTTTCATCACTCATGAACTAACTCGTCCATCGACGCTTGTGGCGACACGCTCCGCCCGGGCCCTGGAGATATAATCGGGGAAGGGCGTTAACGTTACGTAAACTGGGTCCATGCGTCGCGCCGTCGAGGCTTCACGCACAAGTGAAGCAGCCTGACCCCGCCGCCTCTTGTCAGCGCGGGGCCGGTAGAGAATATTGGGTCCAGATGTTGCCGGGTGTTCGCTCCTCGTGGCGCGCCCGGCGGAGACGATGCGACGGAATAAAGGGAGTGACATCATCTTTGCGGCCCCCCTATCACCATGATGTCTTCGCGACAATCCGTCGTTCGGCGGCGGCGATGCCCCTAGGGCTCGCCGCCGTCATTTTTGTCGCCGTGACGCTGCTTGCCGCCGGACCGGCGACGGCGCAGGAGGTGCTGTCCGCGGCGCTGGCGCGCGAACGCCAGCTTGCCTCGAAGGTGACGATCGTCGACATTCGCCGGCCCGAGGAATGGCGAGACACCGGCCTGCCGGCGGGCGCGGCGCGCGCCACCAATCCTCTCGCCGCTCGGCAACCTCGGTTTCCTGAAACGGATCGTGGAAATCACCGGCGGCGACAAGACCATGCCGATCGCCTTGATTTGCGCCGCTGGCGCGCGTTCGCGCCACGCGGCCAAACTACTGGGCGAGAAGGGTTACACCCGGGTCACCGACATCCGAGAGGGGATGTACGGCAGCCGTGCTGGCCCGGGCTGGCTCAGGCGGAGATTGCCGCTCGAAACCTGCGACGACTGCTGAAGGGGTCGATGCGGCGCGGGCAGGGACCGCGAAAGCGGGTCGGCTCACACGCGCTCGCGGCCGATGTGCGCCTGGACATTGACCAGCGCGGCCGTCGCGATTTCGCCCGACCGCCGCGCACGCGCCGCGATCATGGCCGAACCGCCTTCCAACGCCTCCAAGTCGGCGAGCAGCGCATCGAGCCGGGCGACGTTCCAGGCATCGCTCATCTCGACGATCCGGTGTCTGAGGTCGTCGGATGCCTCGCCGTCGCGCAACAGCGCGGCGAGCGGGCTGTCCATCTCCGCGTTCGGGGCTGGTCCCACCATCGATCCTGTCTCCTTGCTGTCGCCGTGCCCCATATTCCACCTCGCCGTCTTAAGACTCGGTTAACGCAGGCCGCTGGCGCGGCCCGGCGGCCGCCGCTATATTCGGCGCCATCGAACACCGGGAGCCCCCGGCTCCCGCGAGGAGGGATCACAGCCCATGCGCGAAGCCGTCATCGTTTCCACCGCCCGCACGCCGATCGGCAAGGCCTATCGCGGCGCCTTCAACAATACCCACGGCGCCGACCTCGGCGGCCATGCGATCCACCATGCGGTCGAGCGCGCCGGCATCGAGCCCGAGACGGTTGAGGACGTCATCATGGGCTGCGCGGGGCCGGAGGGCGCCACCGGCGGCAACATCGCGCGCCAATGCGCGATCCGCGCCGGTCTTCCCGTCACGACCGCCGGGACCACGGTGAACCGCTTCTGCTCCTCCGGGCTCCAGACCATCGCCATGGCGGCGAGCCGCGTCATCGTCGACGGCGTGCCGGTCATGGTCGCCGGTGGACTGGAGAGCGTCAGCCTGGTTCAAAACGAGCATCAGAACCGCTATCGCGGTCGCAACGAATGGATCGAGGAGCATAAGCCGGCGCTCTACGATGCCATGTTGACGACGGCGCAGACCGTCGCCGACCGCTATTCGATCAGCCGTGAAGCGCAGGACGAGTACGCGCTGCAGAGCCAGCTTCGTACCGCCGCCGGCCAGCAGCGCGGCGCCTTCGACGACGAGATCGTGCCGCTGCCGTCGATCAAGATCATCCTCGACAAGGAGAGCGGCGAGAGTTCGGAGCAGGAGGTGGTGCTGGAACGCGACGAGGGCAATCGGCCCAGCACGTCGGCCGACGGCCTGGCCGGCCTCGAGCCGGTGACCGGCCCCGACGGCCACATCACCGCCGGCAACGCCAGCCAACTTTCCGACGGGGCCTCGGCCTGCGTCGTGATGGAGGCGCGCGAGGCGGAGCGCCGAGGGCTCGAGCCGCTCGGCTATTTTCGCGGCCTCGCCGTCGCCGGTTGCGAGCCGGACGAGATGGGCATTGGCCCGGTCTTCGCCGTGCCCCGCCTGCTGGAGCGGACCGGGCTCTCGATGGACGACATCGACCTCTGGGAACTGAACGAGGCTTTCGCCGTCCAGGTGGTCTACTGCCGCGACAAGCTCGCCATCCCGAACGAGAACCTGAACGTCGACGGGGGCGCGATCTCGATCGGCCATCCCTTCGGCATGAGCGGTGCCCGCATGGTCGGCCACGCGCTGATCGAGGGCAAGAAGCGCGGCGCCAAGCACGTCGTCACCACGATGTGCATCGGCGGCGGCATGGGGGCCGCGGGCCTCTTCGAGGTGGTCTGATACCGGTGACCCCATGATGTGACTCTTGGGGGGATTCCCTCGGTGCGGATTTTGTGATTCCCTCACTCCCACACAACATATGGTGGGGTTGAGATGGTTGCGCTCAAGATACGGGATGATATGATGGCGGATGAGCTTCGGCGCTGGGCCCGCACCTCGGCCCGGGGTCGGGCGGCGGCGCGGGCCTACGCGATCGCCAACGCGCTGGAAGGGATGAGCCGGGACGAGGCGGCGCGCTTGGCCGGGATGGAACGCCAAGCGTTGCACGACGCGGTCGTTCGCTACAACGCCGAAGGGCTGGCGGGACTGTCAATCGGCGTTGAACATTGACCCCCTATCGGCGTGCAATGTTGACCCCTTTGGGGATGCACGGCGGAGGTCGTACAGGTAGTCCATAGGAGGGGCCCGCGCGCGGGCCGACGCGCCCACCACGCGGCTGGCGGCGGACCGCGCGTGGGAGGTTCCTGTGGGCCCACCTGGGCGACCGGGCGGCAGGTGGATCGGTTGCCTTTAGGACCGATTCTTGAAGCGCCAGGAGTCGTTTCCGGTCTCGATGATCTCGCAGTGGTGCGTCAGACGATCGAGGAGCGCGGTGGTCATCTTGGCGTCGCCGAAGACGGACGGCCATTCGCCGAAGGTCAGGTTGGTGGTGACGATGATCGAGGTGCGCTCGTAGAGCCGGCTGACGAGGTGGAACAGCAGCTGGCCTCCGGTTTGGGCGAAGGGCAGGTAGCCGAGCTCGTCGAGGATGACGAGGTCGCGCCGGGCCAGCTGATCGGCGAGCCGGCCCTGGCGGCCGGCGCGGGCTTCGGCCTCGAGCCGGTTGACCAGGTCGACGACGTTGAAGAAGCGGCCCCGGGCGCCATCGCGGATGCAGGCCCGCGCGATGGCGACGGCGAGATGGCTCTTGCCGGTGCCGGTGCCGCCGATCAGCACGGCGTTGCGCTGGTTGGCCAGGAAGCCGCCGACCGCCAACTCGCGGACCAGCGGCTCGTTGACCGGGGTGTCGGTGAAGTCGAAGTCGGCCAGCTCCTTGGCCAGCGGCAGCTTGGCGCCACTCATCTGGTACTTGATGGATCGCGCCTGCTTGTCGGCGATCTCGGCCTTCAACAGCTCGCCGATGATTCGCTGCATCGGATGCTGGCGCTTGAGGCCGTCGGCGAGCACCTCGTCGAACGCGTCGCGCATGCCGGCGAGCTTGAGTGCGGCCATCATCTCCAGGACCTCATGGCGCTCCATGGCCGACCCCCCTCAAGCGGTCGTAGCGGGTGCAATCGGCCACCGGCTCAAAGCGAAGACGCAGGTTCGCGGGCGTCGGGATCGGCGCCGTCTCGGACGGCTGGCGCCGACGATTGAGGATGTTGAGCACGACGTCGGCGCTGCACACGCCGCCAGCGAGCGCCTCGGCACAGGCGGCCTCCACCGCCGCCAGCCCATCCGCCAGCACGGCGGTGAGGATCTCGACCATCTGCCTGTCGCCGTCGTCGTGGCCGGCGAGCCGGACGCGCACGCGACCCAGGGCGCCGGGCAGCGCCCAGTCCTTGAACGGCGCGCCGTTACGAAGCGCACCGGGCTTCCTCGCCAGCACGGGCACGTAGTGCCACGGGTCATAGACGGTCTGGTCGCGGCCGAAGCGCCGGGCATGCTCGGCGACGATCTCGCCGTCCTGGCGGATGACGATGCGATCGGCGTAGGCATGGACCTCGACCGGACGGCCGACGGCGCGCGCCGCCACGCTGTACTTGTTGCTGTCGAAGCGCACCAGGCAGGTCTTCGACACCGACGCCGGGACCGCGTGGAAGCCGTCGAACGGCCCGCGATAGCCGACCAGGGACGGACGCTCGTCCTCGAACACCTGCCAGACAGTCCTGTCCTTGAACACCGGGGGGGGATGACGCCGGGCGTAGGCGACGCACTGGTCCAAGAGCCAGGCGTTGAGTTCGTCGTAGGTCTTGAAGCGCAGCCGCGGGGTGAAGAACCGACCGCGGATGATCCCGACCTGGTTCTCGACCTGCCCCTTCTCCCATCCCGCTCCCGGCGTGCATGCTGTCGGTTCGACCAGGTAGTGGCCACACATCTGCACGAAGCGCCGGTTGAACGCGCGCTCCTTGCCGATGAGGACGGTCTGCACCGCCGTCTTCATGTTGTCGTAGATGCCTCGCCGGCAGGCACCCTGGAACAGCCGGAATGCCCGGTCGTGGGCGTCGAACACCATCTCCTGGCTCTCGCGCGGATAAGCGCGGACGAAGAACATTCGGCTGTGGCACAGCCGGACGTGCGCGACCTTGACCTTGGTCGTCACCCCCGCCAGCACCACGTACTCGTGGCTCCAGTCGAACTGATAGGCCTCGCCCGGCGAGAACACCAACGGCACATAGGTCTGCGCCGAAAAACCCTACATCACTTGGAAAGCAGAGGATGACTGATCAACGGCGTTCGATGCCGAACGTCGATGCCGAACGGCGCCACCGCCACGCCTTGGCGTAGCGCCGCACCGCGTCGTAGCCGCCGCCATAGCCCAGACCCTCGAGGGCTTCGGAGATCCGTAGCAGCGTCAGCCGCTCCCGCTTCGACTTGGTCTCGTTGGCCTCCAGCATCCGCTCCAGCTCGGCCGTCCACGGCCCCAGCTTCGGCATCGGCTGGACCCGCCGGTCGTAGGTGAACGCCGTCGCCTGCGAACGGATCACCTTGCGCACCGTGTTGCCCGAGACCTTCACGTCCCGCACGATCTCCTTGATCGGCTTCCCCTTGACGAAATACTCCCGCCGGATCCGCGCTATCGTCTCCACGACCAACATCCCCCACCACCTCGTCCGCCCAAAAACGAGGTGACTTGGACTAGCCAGGCTCAGGGGGTCAAATTTGGACGCCGATCACCCCTCAACAGGGGTCAACTTTGCACGCCGTTCCACAGGCCAGCACCACATCGATCAGCTCGTCTTTCGACAAAAAGGCAAGAACATCCCTATCCATCGAATCCCTAGAATCGATCAACCACCCTCTGTCAAACCAAATCTAGGCCGTCAGCGCCCCAAACCCACAAAATCTGCCCCCAGAGACCCAATCCGCAGCCTCATCGAAATCAGCTACCTGGGCAGTTACCATATTAGAAGAATAGAATTTCAAAAGTTGGCTAGAAATCGCCGTCCCGGCCACCTCGGCCCGACGGGGAGTGCACCCCCGATAGCCGACATTGGTGGCCCTCGCCGCGTGAGTGCCGCTCACCTTCTCCGGCTCGCCGCCCTGGCGGATTCCGACGGCCAATTCGGCGCCACCGAAACGGGGCGCTAAGCGCCCCTTTTCCAGAGTTGGGTCGAGGCCAACGCCGCACCTTCCGACAAGGTGCGGAGTTTCGCCCAGACGACGCTCGGCGCGACCGGGTTGTTTGGCCCGGCAAAGGTCGCGAAGCCGCAGTCGGTGCCGGCGATCACGCGTTCGCGGCCGACGGTGTTCGCGTACTGGCGGATGCGCTGGGAAAACAATTGGGGACAGTATAACATTTCCAGGACCTTATGGGCCTGTGTCCTCGCGAGACGCCGCAGCCAGGCATACCGTGCATCAAGCTCCGCGATTTCATTTAGTACTTCCATTCTCCCTCGCCCCGAAAAACATTTCTCTCGGTGTCCGGTCGACGAGTTGCCATCGCCGACGTTTCGCTCGGACACTTCAAAGCCCCTGTTCGCGCGCCCAGACGTCCTGCGCCGGGGTCTCCGCCGGCGCCCGGTGGCGCTTTTTGCTTGCTTTGCCACCCCCCCCCCCCCCACCGCTCATTATTGTTTCGACGGTGCGGGCTCGAATTCGACTTTCACGCGATAGCCGAGCACCCGCGCATAGTTCTCGACCGTTGCCAGCCGTGGGGAAATCTCGCTGTTCACGCTTTCGAGCCGTGAGATATTGCCTTTTTTGGTACCCATGAGTTCGGCCATTTGCGCTTGGGTTTTGCCCGCGGCCGTGCGCATGGCGATCATATCGCGCTTCATGGCATGGGCCGAGGCGGCTTCATCGTAGGCGGCCTTCACCTCCGGGTTTTTGAGAGCTTTGGCCTTGAAGCTCTCGAATGTGGGTCGATTAGTCATTGTCCGTTAGCTCCTTCATGCGTTTGCGCGCCAGTTCCACGTGCTTTTTCGCAATCTTCTGCGTTTTCTTGATGAAGGTGTGCAGGATCACGAGTTCCTGCCCCTCGATCGTGCAAAACAGGGATCGGCCGATCCCTTCGGGGCCCTTGGCCCTGATCTCGAACAAGCCCTTGCCTAACGGCGCGGTGTGAGGACGGCCGATCGAAGGGCCAAACTCTTCCACCAGCTCGATGATGTGGAGCAGATTTGCCAGTATCCCGGCAGGCAGCGCCAATGTCTGATTTTCGACCTTTTCGTTATAAAAAGTGACCGTCCATTTCATACGGCCAGGTTATCAAATATGATACCTCTTGTCAAATATCCACCGTAATTTTCCCTTCCAACATAAGGTCAACGCCCGAGCGGCGCGCAACGCCGCCGTCGCCGACCTTTCACATCGACACTCAGAGCCCCCGTTCCCGCGCCCAGACGTCCTGCGCCGGGGTCTCCGCCGGTGCGCGGTGGCGCAGTTCGTAATAGGGAATATAGGGGGCGTAGACGCCGTGGATCCGCCTGAGCTCGTCCACCGCCGCCTCATGCGCGTCGACCCGGAGGTCGAGAAGGGCATATTCGTGCCGGTCATATACCAGGAGCCCGGCCGAGCGTTCCGGCAGGTGGCCGTCGGCGCCCTGCTGTCCGCCGGCGTCGCGCCCGGCCTCCAGCGCGCGGAGCAGCCGTTCGTCCAGCCCCTCGCCCGCCGACGCCTCGAAGCCCTCCGCGATCGCCGTCACCACCGCCTCGCCGGCCAGCACGTTCCCCATCGCCACCACGCCATCCGCCGTCACGTGGCCCGACCAGGGCCGCGTGTTCCGCCCGGTGTGCGCCACGGCGCCACCGTCGCGATCGATCAGGGCGATCTGGCGCCAGTCGAACTCGGGATCGCTTTCGGCGAGCTCCGCCATGACCTTCTCGGCCCGGTAGCCGAGCGCCATCAGCCGGAGGGCGAGCGGCCCCAGGCCCGGGTTGACGAAGGCCTGGGTCGAGACCGCACCCACGCCGGCCCGGATCGAGGGGCAATAGCCGCCGACGGCCAAGGAATAGGTGGCGATGGCGATGCCGAGCCGCCCGCTTGTCCCGCAGCGGCCGATAACGGTATAGGTCATGGCGCTTCCCCCCGTGCCTGCGACGAGCCTAGGACGCCCCGCCCGGGCTCAGTTCCAGCGGCGCAGCTCGAGGCGGGCGATCTGGTTGCGGTGGACCTCGTCGGGGCCGTCGGCGAGGCGCAGCGTGCGCGAGTGCGCCCACCAGAAGGCCAGCATGAATTCCTGAGAGACGCCGCCGCCGCCATGCGCCTGGATCGCCCAGTCGAGCACCTTCAGCGTGGTGTTCGGCGCCGCCACCTTGATCATGGCGATCTCCTTGCGGGCCGCCTTGTTGCCGACGGTGTCCATCTTGTAGGCCGCCATCAGCGTCAGCAGCCGCGACTGGTCGATCTCGATGCGGGATTGCGCGATCCGCTCCTGGGTCACCGTCTGGTCCGAGATCGCCTTGCCGAAGGCGACGCGCGACTTGGTGCGCTTGCACATCGCCTCCAGCGCCCGCTCGGCGACGCCGACCTGGCGCATGCAGTGATGGATCCGGCCGGGGCCGAGCCGGCCCTGGGCGATCTCGAAGCCCCGGCCCTCGCCCAACAGCATGTTGGCGGCCGGCACCCGGACGTTCTCGAAGCTGACCTCGCCGTGGCCGTGCGGCGCGTCGTCGTAGCCGAAGACGGTCAACATCCGGTCGATGGTGATGCCCGGGGTGTCGCGCGGCACCAGGATCTGCGACTGCTGGCGGTATCGGTCGGGATGGTTGGGGTCGGTCTTGCCCATGAAGATCAGGATCTTGCAGCGCGGATCGCCGATGCCGGAGGCGAACCACTTGGTCCCGTTGATGACGTAAGCATCGCCGTCGCGCACGATCGAGCTTTCGATGTTGGTGGCGTCCGAGGAAGCCACCGCCGGTTCCGTCATCGCGAAGCAGGAGCGGATCTCGCCCGCCAAGAGCGGCGCTAGCCACTGCTTCTTCTGTTCCTCGGTGCCATATCGGGTCAGCACCTCCATGTTGCCGGTGTCGGGCGCCGAGCAATTGAAGACCTCCGGCGCCATCGGCGAGCGCCCCATGATCTCGCACAAGGGGGCGTATTCGAGGTTGGTGAGGCCGGCGCCGTGCTCGCTTTCGGGCAGGAACAGGTTCCACAGCCCCGCCGCCCGGGCCTTCGGCTTCAACTCCTCGACGAGTTCGACCGGCCGCCAACGCTCGCCCTGGTCGATTTGCGCGAAATAAGTCTTCTCGTTCGGATAGATATGCTCTTCCATGAAGGCGGTGAGTTGCTCCATCAGAGCCTTGGTCTTGTCCGAATATTCGAAATCCATCGGCTTCTTCCTCGCGCTTCCAGGCTTGAATGGGGCGGGCTCGCCGCCCCCGGCGCCAGCCGCGCGCGGACTCTAGTGCGCCGGGGTTCGCGAGGGAAGGGATCGGCGGGGCCGCGACGATCTTCCTGAGGCCTCAGCGTCTGGTGGCGAAGAAGCGGCGCAGCAGCTCGGCGCTTTCAGCCTCGCCGATGCCCGGATAGAGCTCCGGGCGGTGGTGACAGGTCGGTTGATGCAGGACCCGGGGGCCGTGGCGGACCCCACCGCCCTTGGGATCGTCGGCGCCCCAGTAGAGTCGCGCGATGCGCGCGAGAGAGATCGCCTGGGCGCACATCGGGCAGGGCTCCAGCGTCACATGGAGCTCGCAGCCCACCAGCCGGGCGCTGGCGAGCCGGGCGCAGGCCTCGCGGATCGCCAGCATTTCGGCGTGTGCCGTCGGGTCCCGGTCCGCCGCCACCCGATTGCCGGCGCGGGCCACGATCTCGCCGCCCGGGCCCACGATCACCGCGCCCACCGGGACCTCGTCCCGGGCCATGGCCGCCCGCGCCTCGGCCAGCGCCGCCCCCATCGCCGTCTCGCCCATGACGCCACCATGGGTGCCCTCCGCCACGTCGGTCAAGTTTGGCCTCGGGCCGTGCTATAGACGGGCCGAAATCGAGCTTTGAATTGGGAGAGCGAGATCGCCGAGACCGAACGCATCGCCAAGCGGATCGCCCGCGCCGGGCTCTGCTCGCGCCGGGAAGCCGAGCGCTGGATCGAGCAGGGCCGCGTCGCCGTCGATGGCCAAGTGCTGTCGAGCCCGGCGCTCAGCCTCGGCGCCGAGGCCCGGATCATGGTCGACGGCAAGCCCTTGGGCCGGGCCGAGCCGAGCCGCCTGTGGCGCTATCACAAGCCGACGGGCCTGGTGACCTCGCACCGCGATCCGGAAGGCCGCCCGACCGTGTTCGAACGCCTACCGCACGACCTCGGCCGGGTGATCTCGGTCGGCCGGCTCGACATCGCCTCGGAAGGCTTGCTGTTGCTCACCAACGACGGCGCGCTGGCCCGTCATCTGGAGCTTCCCGCCACCGGCTGGACCCGACGCTACCGGGCGCGGGTCCACGGCTCGGTCGACGAAGCGGCGCTGGCCGCGCTCTCCGCAGGGGTGACGATCGAGGGGACTCGATACGGCCCCATCGATGCCCGACTGGAACGCATCCAGCGCGCCAACGCCTGGATCGCCATCGCCCTGAAGGAGGGCAGGAACCGCGAAGTGCGGCGCATCTGCGAGCATCTCGGCTTCGCGGTGACGCGATTGATCCGGATCGCCTTCGGACCCTTCCAGCTCGGCGAACTGGGCCGGGGCGAGGTCGCGGCCGTGCGCCGGCGGGTGCTGCTCGACCAGCTGGGTCCGGCCGCAGAACGCTTCGACCTCGGCACGGATGCGGATCGTCGGCGGTAGGCTCGGCGGGCGCCGCCTCGCAGCACCCGGCGACCGCGCCATCCGGCCGACCGCCGAGCGGACCCGCCAGGCGCTCTTCGACATGCTCGCCCATGGTCCCTATCCGGGGCCGGAGGGGCCGATGCCGCTCGGCGCCCGGATGCTCGATGCCTTCGCCGGGACCGGCGCCGTGGGCCTGGAGGCGCTCAGCCGCGGCGCGGCGGGCGTGACCTTCCTGGACTCCGAGCCAAGCGCCCTCGATCTCGTCCACCGCAACGCGGCCGCTCTGGCGCCGGAGGACCCCGCCGTCTCGATCCTACGCCGCGACGCGACCCGGCCCGGCCGGGCGCCCGGGCGCCATGATCTGGCCTTTCTGGACCCGCCCCATGGCGCCGGACTCGCCGTGCCGGCGTTGCGCGCGCTGGAGGGTGCCGGCTGGCTCGCCCTCGAGGCGATCGTCGTCGTCGAATGTGCCCGCAAGGAGGTGCTGGCGGCGCCCGAGGGCTTCCAAATCGCCGACGAGCGGGCGCACGGCGCGGCCCGCCTGGTCTTCCTGCGGCGCGGCCTCACCAGAGCTTGATGTTCTCGTAGATCCGGACGTTGATGTTGGCCCGCATGCCGGGGGCGAGATTGGGCGGCGGATTGTCGATCGCAATGCGGACCGGCACCCGTTCGATTCTGCCACCGAAGCTGACGCTGCCCTGGTCGACCTCGTCGATGCCCATCTGGGCGGTGGTGATGGAGCCGATGCGGCGGACCTGGCCGAAGAAATCCTCGAAAGGATAGGCCTCCAGGTTGATCAGCACCGCCTGGCCGGCGCGGACGTGGCGGATCTGGCTCTCGTCGATATAGGCCTCGATCCAGAACAGGTTCGGGTCGTGCAGCATCAGGATGTTGACGCCGTCCTCGACGTATTCGCCCTTGAATTTATGGATGCGGCCGATGGTGCCGTCGATCGGGCTGGTGATGTGGCGGTAGCCGAGCGAGATCTTCTGCTTGGCGATGGCGTCCTCGATCCGGGCCTGCTCGATGTCGGAGATCTTGATCTTCTCCTCGATGACGTCGATCTGCTTAGCGCTGGCCGCGAGCTGTTCCAGCTCCCTCGCCGCGACCTGGATGCGGGCGGCGAGCAGCCTTTCCTGGCCGCCGAGAACCAGCACCTTGTCCTGCTCGAGGCTCAGTTTCTCCTCGGGCTTCAGGCCCTTCTTGAAGAGAAACTGGACTCGGGCCAGGTTCTTCTCGGCGAGTTTCAGGCGGGCCTCGAGCGACTTGTGCTCCTGCTCTACGGCGCGGATCTTCTCCCGCTGGGTCGCCAGCCGGCTTTCGAGATCGATCTCGAAGGCGGTCTGCTCCGAGATCAGCCGGGCACGCCGCGCGCGCTCCAGTTGCAGGTCGGTGGCAAGCGCCTCGATGTTCATCCGGATATCGTCGTCGACCAGTCGGATCAGCAACTGCCCCTGCTTCACCGGGCCGCCTTCGGCGACCAGAATGGAATCGATCTTGCCGTCGACTTGCGATGAGATATAGGTGAGGTCGGTCTGGACGCGGGCGTTATCTTCGTAGACGTGGGTGAACCCGTAGAAGACCTCGTAGGCGAGGACGACGGCGGCGACCACCAGGGCGGCGCCGGTCACGAACTTCAATGTCGCCTTGAGTGCCAACGGCGCAATTCTTCGCTCAGGCCGGCGGGACGGCGGACGGGATCGGGCGTGAACGCGATTCGGTCATCGAGTTTCGACGGGGTCCGGCGGGTATGCCGGCGGGAGCCGAGACGGGGCGCGGCGGCCTCTACCCGACCAGGACGCTAACAGCAAGGCCATTTCCGATCAAGGCGAGGCGCGCTATACGGCGGTGACGTCGGCGCTTCCCGCGCCCGGAACGAGGTTGCCCCTTGGTACTCGAAAGCAAGGCAAGACGGCCCAAAAGCGACATCGGCGCGCTGCTGCGCGATCCGGACTACCTCTGCATCTGGTCGATCGGTGGGCTGACCGGCATGGTCCGCTGGCTGCAGCTCCTCGCCCTCGGCGTCTATACTTACGAGATCACCGGCTCGCCGCTGCTGGTCGCGATGATCCCGGTGCTCTGGATGCTGCCGCTGCCGTTTCTGGGCCCGGTGGTCGGCGCCGTCGCCGATCGGCTCGACCGCAAGTTGCTGCTCGGCGGCGCGCTGGCGATGATCGTCGCGGTCTCGGCCAGCATGGCCGTGCTGGCCCATCTCGGCCGCCTGCCGTTCCACTATATCGCGGTGGCCTCGCTGTTGAGCGGACTATTTTGGGCCACCGACATGCCGATTCGCCGGAGACTGCTGGGCGATCTCTCGGGCGGCGCGCTGTCGGCGGCGATGAGCCTGGATTCCGCCACCGGCAACGCGACGCGCATGGCGGGGCCGCTCTTGGGCGGCGTCCTGCTGCAGCTCGTCGGCATGTCCGGCGTCTTCGTGCTCTCGACCACGGTCTATGCGTCTTGCCTGCTGCTGCTCGCCGTCGCCCGCCTTCCCGCACCCCTCGTCAGCGCGACGGCGCCGGCGCTCGGCCGCGATCTGCTCGCCGGCGCCCGCTTCGTGCTCGGCGACCGACGGCTGCGGCGAATTCTCTCGATCACCATCGTCTTCAACCTGTGGGGATTTTCCTTCACCTCGATGATCCCGATCCTGGGCAAGGAGCGGCTGGGTCTCGATCCCTTCATGGTCGGCGTGATCACCAGCTTCGAGGGCTTCGGCGCCTTGGTCGGCGCGATGGCGGTCGCCGTGCTGGCGCGCCCGGCCCATTTCTTTCGGATCTATCTGGGCGGCACGACGCTCTATATCGCCGGCGTGCTCTATCTCGGCGTTCTCGCCCATGTCGCGGGCGGGCCCTATCACTCGCTGCTCGCCGCCGCCATGGCGCTCGCGGTGATCGGCATCGCCAGCGCCTGCTTCGCGGCGATGCAGGGGACGCTGACCTATCTGGGCGCGCCGGCGGAATATCGCAGCCGCGTGATGGGGGCGCTGACGCTCTGCATCGGCAGCGGTCCGATCGGCTTCTTCCACGTCGGCTGGCTGGCGGAGGCCTATGGCGTCTCCTGGGCGCTCACCATCAGTGGGCTGGAAGGCTTGGCGGTGCTGCTGCTGCTCTGGGTCTGGGGCGACGGCGCGAGCATGGCGGATATCGGCCAGAACGAGCAGGGCCGCTGAAGGACCCGCGGCGCTCTTTGTCGATGGCAGCTCGCGCGGCCCGCCGGGCCTCCCGCTCCCGGTCTTCTCCCTTGGCCAAACCACCCAGGAGCGTGAGGCCCCGGCGGGAGCGGCATGACCCGGCCGGCCCGAGCGGGTGGTTTGGCCAGGGGAGAAAACCCGGCGAGGGCCGGCCGGGCCATGCCGCGCGCACGCGTGGCGACAAAGAACCCGTCGGGTCGCTCGCGCGGCGCGTCGGACACTCAGCCCTCCAGCATGCGGCGCAGGAGGTCGATGTCCTCGTCGAGGGTCGAGTCGGTCTGCCGAAGTTCCTCGATCCGCTTCACCGCGTGCATCACCGTGGTGTGGTCGCGGCCGCCGAACTTGTTGCCGATCTCCGGCAGCGAGCGGGTGGTCAACTGCTTGGCGAGGAACATCGCCACCTGCCGGGGCCGGGCGACGTTGCGGGCGCGCCGGGCCGAATGCATGTCGGCGAGGCGCATATTGTAGTGCCGCGAGACCTTCTTCTGGATGTCCTCGATGGTGACCCGGCGATCGTTGGCCCTGAGTAGATCCTGCAGCACCTCCTGCGCCAGTTCCATGGTGACCGGGCGGCCGACCAGATCGCCATAGGCGGCCAGTCGGTTGAGCGCACCCTCCAGCTCCCGAACGTTCGAGGTGATCCGCTGGGCCAGGAACTCCAAGACCTTCTCGCCTATGGCGCCGCCGCCCGTTATAGGCATCTTGGCCTGCAGGATGCCGAGGCGAAGTTCGTAGTCGGTCTGGTGAATGTCGGCCACCAGGCCCCAGCCGAGGCGGGAGCGAATCCGCTCCTCGACATCCTCGAGGTCCGAGGGCGAGCGGTCCGCCGAAATGACGATCTGGCTGTTCTGGTCGACCAGCGCGTTGAAGGTGTGGAAGAACTCTTCCTGGGTCGAGTCCTTGCGGCTGAAGAACTGCACGTCGTCGATCATCAGCACGTCGACCGCGCGGAAGCGCTGCTTGAAGCCGACCGAATCCTTGTCCCGGATCGCCCGGATGAACTGGTACATGAACTTCTCGCTCGACAGGTAGACCACCCGACGCGCCGGATCGCGCTGACGGATTTGCCAGGCGATGGCGTGCATCAGATGGGTCTTGCCGAGGCCGACGCCGCCATAGAGGAAGAGCGGGTTGAACTGCACGTCGGCGCTGTCGGCGACCCGGCGCGCGGCCGCGTAGGCGAGTTCGTTCGATCGTCCGACGACGAAGCTCTCGAAGCGGAAGCGAGGATCGAGGGGCGAGCCGACGCCGCGTTCCGCCTCGTCGCGCCGGGTGTCGCGAGCCTCGCTCGCCTCGAGAGGGGTGGCGCCCAGGCTCTCGACCACGGCCTCGGCGCTCGCCGGTCGGGCGCGGACGACGACCTCGACGGCCTTGATTCCGGCCTCCTCCGCCTGCCAGAGCGCGCGCAGCCGCTCGGCGTAGCGCGAGACGACCCAGTCACGCATGAAGCGGGTGGGCGCGGCCAACTCGATCCCGCCGCCATCCACCGAGTGCAGGCGCAACGACTTCAGCCAACTGTTGAAGACGGCGTCGCCGAACTCGGCTCGAAGCCGCGCGCGGACGCGCTCCCACCGTTCCTCGTCGCGTCGCTCCATCGCTCGGCCCCCGCCGTCGCTCAGCGGGACCCGGCGGGCCCGCCCGCCGTCGCCGAGATTCGCGCTCTTCGGTAAATCGCCGCCTGGCCGCCTCGCGTGGCATCGCGAGCCCCGATCCGTGTCGCGGCCGAATCATCGCGTAAGTAAATCAGCGAGTTCGTTCGCTTTTTTTGTTTTCTTTCTTTTTCGATCCGAGCATTTTTTCTTTCCGTCAAAGAATACACGTCCCCTCCGCCACGGGATGCAAAGACCCCGTGCGCCGAAACTTTCGACGAATACTTACATTGATTTATGCGACAGTCTTCGCGACCGACGGATGACAGTAATGCGAAAGCGCCGATGGTGGCAACGAGAGCAAATGAAGAACACGGAAAAAAATTGGTGGCGCGTTCGTGGCTTCGGCTCGATCGCGCCACAAGATATGGATGTGATCTCCCGTCCGCCCGCCGCCGCCGCCCGGATGCGCCGATCCACCGGGTCGGGAGCTGAATCAAATCGGCCGCCCGGGGGCGGCCGCTCGCTATATCGGAGCCGATTCGTCGTCGACGGTGCTCACGCCCCCATCGCGCGGATCTGCTTCGACAGACGCGATACCTTGCGCCGCGCGGTGTTGCGGTGGAGCACGCTCTTGTGCGCGCCGCGAATGAGTTCGGGCTCGGCGGCTCGGAGCGCGGCCTTGGCGGCGTCGCTGTCACCGCTCTCGATAGCCTCTTCCACCTTGCGCACGAAAGTGCGGATGCGACTGGACCGCGACCGATTGACCTTGGTCTTGCGTTCGGTCTGGCGCAGACGTTTCTTGGCGGAGCTACTGTTCGGCATGGCGTTGACGGATCTCTCCCGGTGGGTCGAGCCGCAGGCTTATAGACGGCGCTCCGCCTCCGGTCAACAGCCAGAGTCGCTCGCCCAGACCGATTCGCCGCGACGCCCGGCTGGCCTTCGACAGCAGGACCAGCGGGGTCAATTTGTGAGCCATGCGGAAGCATGCTAGGATGATCGATTAGTCGTAGAAGACGAGTGCCTCGCTATGAGCGACAATGACGAGGCCATCGAGGGATCGTCGATCGAGGGACCGCCGGAAGCGGGGGAAAGCCATACCGGCCGGGTCAAATGGTTCGATCCCGTGAAGGGCTTCGGGTTCATCGCCACCGAGATGGAAGGCGATATTCTGATCCACAAGAGCGTGCTGCACGACGCGGGCCGCGAAAGCCTGAGCGAGGGGGCGACCGTGGTCTGCGAAACCGTCCGCCGGGAGAAGGGCCTGCAGGCCGTTCGCCTGGTCAGCGTCGATGAAAACACCGCGGCGCCGCGCCCACCCCGCCCGCGCGGGCCACGCCGCGCGCCGATGCACCGGGCCCGGGGGCGGCGCGACGAGGTGGAGCCGGAAGGCGAGGTCATCGAGGTCGAGGTGAAGTGGTTCAACCGCACCAAGGGTTACGGCTTCGTGACCCGGGGCGAGGGGACCGACGACATCTTCATCCACGCCGAGGTCCTGCGCCGCCGCGACATGGAAGACCTGGTGCCGGGCCAACGGCTGCGCGTCCGGGTCGGCCAGGGCCATCGCGGCCCCCTGGTCGCCGACATCGAGAGCTGATCGCCCGCATGTCGGCCATCGTCTCCACTTCGATCCGATTTGTCCGCCGCTCCGCTCTTCGCGCAGCGTTCCCTCCCGCGCCCCCGCCCGACCGTCCCGGCGCTATCCCGCATCATCGGCCAGGAGCGGCCAGGAGCGGTCAGGATCTGAGGTTCTATCGGATCGGACAATGGTCTAGCATTCCCGGCGCGCCGGCGACGGACGCGGCGGCGAGGGGAGGGAGCGAGCATGACGCTGGAAGGTAAGATCGCGCTGGTGACCGGCGCCGGCAACGGCATCGGCGCCGCGACGTCGGTGGCGCTGGCGGAGGCGGGGGCGAGGGTGGCCTGCGCCGATATCGACCTCGAGGCGGCGGAACGCATCGCCGCCCGCGCGACGCAAGTCGGGCCGCAAGCCATGGCGCTGCGCACCGATTGCGGCGACGTGGCCCAGATCGAGGCCATGCTGGACGCGGTCGTAACGAAGCACGGCCGGCTCGATATCATCGTCAACAATGCCGGCGTCACCCGGCATGCCTACATCATGGATATCACCGAGGCCGACTGGGACCGCATGCACCGGCTGAACGCCAAGGGCGTCTTCTTTTGCCTGCAAGGCGCCGCGCGGCGGATGATCGAGGGCGGCGGCGGGCGCATCATCAACATCGCCTCGGTGGCGGGCCGCGGCTACATCGCCACCTCCAACGCCGCCTACGCGGCGAGCAAGGGCGCCGTCATCTCGATGACCAAGACGGCGGCCCAACAGCTCGGCCGCCACGACATCAACGTCAACGCCATCTGTCCCGGCGTGACCCTCACCCCGATGGTGGAACGGCTCTTGTCGGACCGGGCGGAAGCGACCGGCGCGAGCCTCGAGGAGGTGCGCGCCACGGCGACCAGGCACATTCCGATCGGGCGGGCGAACGAGCCGGAGGATATCGCCGCCATGGCCGTCTTCCTCGCCTCCCCCGCCGCGCGCAACATCACCGGCCAGGCCTACAACGTCGACGGCGGCCTGGTGCCGAGCTGAGCGTTTCAAGATCGCTCGAGGCCGCTCGCTCCCCCGGCCCGGCGATCCGGCGCAGCAGCGTGATCGAGACATTGGCGCGCCCCGCCTCGAGCCGGGCCAGAAAGCGTTCGCAAACACCGGATTGGGCGGCGAGGCCGCGGCGCGTCATACCGCGCCGGGCTCGCGCGCGACAAAATCCCGTCCTTCGGCGCCACCTAGCCGCCTATAATGGTGTCGTCGCGAGCCGCCACGAAACGCGAGGAGAGCCGCCGGATGACGAGCTTCAGCCGGATCGACACTTCCACCACGCCAGCGAAAGTGACGGTGGAGCGGGCCTATAACGCCGCTGTCGACATCGTCGATCGACACGGCCAAGGCGCGCTCGCCGAGAAGACCTGCCTGATCGACGACGCCGGCAGCTATAGCTACGCCGAGCTCGGGGCGGCCGCGAACCGCGCCGGCAATGCACTCCTGGGTCTCGACGTGCGGCCCGAGCAACGCGTCGTGATGTGCATGACCGACGGCATCGACCTCGCCGCCGTCTTCTTCGGCGCCATCAAGGCCGGCCTCGTCGCGGTGCCGCTCAACACCATGCTGACGAGCGACGACTACGAACACATGCTGCGCGACAGCCGGGCCCCGGTGCTGGTGGTGAGCGCGCCTCTGTTGGAGCGCTTCGAGCCGCTGCTCGATCGGCTCCCGCGGCTCCGCCACGTGGCGGTCGCCGGCGGCGCGGATCACGGGCACGAGGATCTGGCGGCCCTGCTGGCGTCGGCGTCGGACCAACTCGTCGCGGCCGAGACGACGGCGGACGACGTCGCCTTCTGGCTCTACTCCTCGGGCTCCACCGGTCGGCCCAAGGGGGCGGCGCACCTGCAGACCGCCATGTTGCATACCATCGCCTACTACGGCCTCGCCACCGTCGGAATCGGACCAGAGGACGTGGTCTATTCGGCGGCCAAGATGTTCTTCGCCTACGGTCTCGGCAACTCGCTCTCGATGCCGCTCTACGCCGGGGCGACGGCGGTGGTGACGGCGGGCTGGCCGACGCCGGAGGCGGTGGTGGAGATCATGGCGCGCCACCAGCCGACCATCTTCCACGGCGTGCCGACGCTCTATGGCGCGATCCTGGCGGATGCCTCGCTCGATCGCGCCAGGGGCTCGAAGCGGCTTCGGCTCTGCGTCTCCGCCGGCGAGGCCTTGCCCAAGCACATCGGCGAGACCTGGGAGGCCCGCTTCGGGGCGCCGATCCTGGACGGCATCGGCTCGACCGAGATGCTGCATATATTTCTCTCCAATACACCTGACGACAATCGCTACGGCACCACCGGAAAGCCGGTGCCGGGCTATGAGGTCCGCCTGCTGGACGAGGCGGGCCAGGCGGTCGGCGCGGGCGAGGTCGGCGAGCTCTGGGTCGGCGGGCCGAGCGCCTCGCCCTATTACTGGAACAACCGCGAGAAGAGCCTGGACACCTTTCACGGACCCTGGACCCGGACCGGCGACAAATACGTCCGCGACCACGACGGCTATTACATCTACGCCGGCCGCTCCGACGACATGTTGAAGGTGGGCGGGATTTGGGTCTCGCCCTTCGAGGTGGAATCGGCCCTGCTGGCCGACGACGAGGTGCTGGAGGTCGCCGTCGTCGGGCGGGAGGACGCGGACCGGCTGGTCAAGCCCATGGCTTACGTCGTGCTGAAGGACGCTGCCTCGGGCTCGGAGGCGAAGGCCGAGGCGCTCAAGGCCTTCGTCAAGGACCGGATCGCGCCCTACAAGTATCCCCGCTGGATCGACTTCGTCGAGGCCCTGCCGAAGACCGCGACCGGCAAGATCCAACGCTTCAAGTTGCGCGACTGACGGTGGCGGGCACGGGTTTCCTCGAAGCCCCGGGGGTTGGTGGAGGGGCGATAGGCTCGCCGGTCGGCGAGCGGCGCATCATGCGCCGGCAACACGGGAGGAGAACCAGGTGGATCTGGAACTGGCCGGCAAGTCGGTATTGATCACGGGCGCATCGAAGGGGATCGGGCGGGCCTGCGCGGAGGCATTCGCGGCCGAGGGGGCGGAGCTCCACATCGTCGCCCGCACGGAAGCCGACCTGAACCGCGCGGCGGAGCAGATCCGCAGCCGCCATCAGGTCGGCGTCACCGTGCACGCCCGCGACCTCTCCGTCAGCCGCAACGTCGACGAATTGTTCGAGGCGACGTCGGACGTCGACATTCTGGTGAACAACGCCGGCGCCATCCCCGGCGGCCCGATCGAGAAGATCGACGAGGCGACCTGGCGCAAGGCCTGGGATCTGAAGGTCTTCGGCTACATCAACATGACCCGGCGCTACCTCGCGGCGATGCGGGAGCGCGGCCACGGTGTCATCGTCAACGACATCGGCACCGGCGGCGAGCGGGTCGACTACGACTACATCGCCGGCGCCGGCGGCAACGCCAGCCTGATGGCCTTCACCCGGGCGATCGGCGGGCGCTCGATCCACTTCGGCGTTCGCGTCCTCGCGGTCAATCCCGGGCCGGTCGAGACCGACCGGATTCAGACGGTGATGCGTCAGTTGGCCGAGGCGGAGTTCGGCGATCCCGAGCGGGCGCGCGAATACTACGCCAATTGGCCGATGCAGCGCTTCGCCACGCCGCAGGAGGTGGCGGACCTGATCGTCTTCCTCGCCTCCGCCCGCGCCTCCTACATCTCCGGCACCATCGTCACCATCGACGGCGGCAAGGCCGCCGACAACTCGACGCTCTGAGAGTCCGGCTCGAAAATCCCCGAAGCCGGCGCGCTCCCGATTCTTTGTCGCGACGCTATCGCGTCGCATGGCCCGGCCGGCCCAAGCCTCTGTCGGCACGCCGGGGCCTACCGCTACTGGGTGGTTTGGCCAGGGGAGATGACCGGGAGCGGGAGGCCCCGGCGGGCCGCGCGAGCGGCCATCGACAAAGAACGGCGGCGGAGCGTCGAAGACGCCGGCGGCCGGCCTCACGCCTCGGCGGGCGGGCGGTACTTGGTGGTGCTCCAGCCGCCGTCGACCGCCAGCACCTGACCGGTGACGAAGGAGGCCTCGTCGGAACAGAGGAAGAGGGCGGCGGCGGCGATCTCCTCCGGCTGGCCGTAGCGGCCCATCGGCGTGCCGCCGACCATGCCGTCCAGGAACCAAGGGTCGCCCTCGATTCGCCCCTGGGTCAGCGGCGTCTCGATGAAGCCCGGCGCCAGCGCGTTCACCCGAATATTCTCAGCGCCATAGTCGGCGGCCATGTTCCGGGTCAGGCCGATCAGCGCCGCCTTGGTGGCGGAATAGATCGAGCTTCCCGGAAAGCCGCGCTGGCCGAAGACCGAGGCCAGATGGACGATCGACCCGCCGCGCCCGCGCATCTCGCGGACCGCCTCGCGGGCGACCCGGAAGGCGGCGCGAAAGTTGACGTCGATGAACCGGTCGAGCTCGTCGTCCTCGGTCTCGTCGATTGGTTTGGCGGCGCCGACGCCGGCGTTGTTCAGCAGGATGTCGATTCGCCCCAGCCGCTCCCGGCAGGCGGCCATGATCGCCGCCGGAGTCTCAGGTCCGGTGACGTCGGCCACCATCACCTCGATCCGCCCGGCCGAGTTGGAGCCGAGGCGCGCCGTCTCCTCGGCGCCCGTGCCGTTCAGGTCCACCACCAGCACGTCCGCGCCTTCGGCCGCGAAGCGGTTCGTCGTCGCCCGCCCGATGCCGGAGCCGCCGCCGGTGACCACCGCGACCTTGCCCGCCAAACGCATCGCCGCCCCTCCCGGTGAATGTATCGTCCGGCTGAGAGTATAGCCCGCCGTCAGCTCCGGGGCGCGGTGTCGTGGAAGCCGAGGGCGGCGAGGCCCGCCGCTTCCCGCCCGCCCCAGGCGAGCATGGCCTCGATCAGGCGGCCGGCCGGGGTTTCCGGCCCCTCGCTCCGCCGCCGCACCGCCCACCAGTCGAGCGCCAGGCCCTCCGCCGTCACCGGGCGCGAGACCAGGGTGCCGTCGGCGACCTCGGGTTCCACCGCCCAGCCGCTCAGGATGCTGACGCCGAAGCCCGCCCGGACCAGGTCGATGATCGCCTCGGGCAGCTCGACCCGGGAAAGCCGGCGCGGCACCACGCCGGCGGGGCGGAACAAGGCCTCCCACTCGAAGCCGGGCTCCGCCGTCATCGAATAGGTGATGTAGTGCTCCTCCGCCAGATCCTGCGCCACGATATGGGGCTTGGCGGCCAGCGGGTGGTCGGGCGCCATGATCGCGACCAGCGGGTCGCGGGTCAGGCGAAAGGCCTCGAAACGGGCCGAGGCCGGGTCCCGCGCGTGCACCATCGCCACGTCGATGCGCCCCGCCTCCAGGCTCGCCAGCGGCTCGCGGGCGGCGGCGTGGGCCACCAGATCCACTTCCAGGTCGGGCGCATGAGCGCCCAGGAAGCGGAGGAAGTCCGGCAGCCAGTGGAAGCGGCTGTAGGTCCCCTGGGCGAGCCGAACCAGACGCCGGGCATGGGCGGCGAGCGCCTGGACCTCGTCCTCCGCCCGCGCCAGCTCGTCCAGCACCACTCGCGCGGTAGCGAGCAAGCGCTCGCCCGCCGGCGTCATCCTGAGGCGCCGGCCGACGCGCTGGAAGAGCGGCGTGCCGAGGCGCCGCTCCGCTTCGCGGATGCGGTGGGTGAGGGCCGATTGCGTCAGCCCGAGCCGGGCCGCGGCGCGGACCACGGTGCCCTCCTCGTCCATGGCGTCGAGCATGGCGAGGTGGCGAACGTCGAGTCGTGGATGCATTTATAATATATGCAAGAAATTCATGATAATCGGTAAAATAACAAATTTGATTCAATTGTTCCAGCCCCCTAAATCTTGGCCATGAACGCCTTTCGCCGCATCGCCACCGCGCGGCCGATCGCCACCGCCACGGCCTCGATTGCGCTCGCGTCGGTCTGCTTCGCCTTGGTGCCGCTGTTCGCCCGCATTCTGTTGGCCGATGGCGTCTCGGCGGAGGCGATCGGGCTCTATCGCGCCAGCTTCGCCCTCTGCTCCGCCGTCGGCATTGATCATGCTGCCTTTCCTGCCGCGCCGGCGCCACAAGCTCGCCACCGCGCCCGAACCGCGGCCTGATTGCGCTCGCGTCGGTCTGCTTCGCCTTGGTGCTCGCCCGATCGGCGTCCGGCGGAGGCTCGCCATGGCTGCGGCATTGATCATGGCTGCGATCTGAGCTATCGGCGCCGGCCTATGGGCCTCGGGGGCGATCGAGCGGGCGCCGGTGGCGACGGCGGGGGTGATCTACATGTCCTACCCGCTGTTCACCGTCGTGTTGGCAAAGCTGTGGCTCGGCCAGCCGATGACCGGGCGCGGCGTGATCGCGGGGCTGCTGGTGGTGGCGGCGGCCGCGGTCGCGCTCTCGCCCGGCGCGGTTCCGGCGGACGCGTTGTTGCCGCTGCTCATGAGCCTGCCGGCGCCGATCTGCTTCGCCGTCATCATCGTCGTGCTGAGCGCCCTGGTGCCGGCCTTGAGCGTGCCCGAGCGGCTGGCTTGCGGGATGTTGGGGGCGGTCATGGGCCTGCTGCCGGTAAAGCTCGCAGGCGACCTCGACCGGGCGGTTCCCTCGAGCGGCGATGGTTGGCTGGCGATCCTCGCGATGGCGGGGCTGACGGCGACGCTGCCGCAGCTCCTCTATACCTTCGCGGCGCCGCTAGCCGGCGCCGGACGAGCGGCGATGACGGGTTCGGTCGAGCTTCCGACCATGTTCGTGATCGGCTGGCTCGCCTTCGGCGAGACCCTGGGGAGCGCGCAACTCGTGGCCGGTGCCTTGGTTCTGCTGGCGATCGCGCTGGCGCCTAGCCGGCGCCGTCTCTCGCCGGCCGCGCGATCGAGGAGCGCGACGATGCTGCCGAGGCCCCTCCGCCCTCGGGCGACAGGGTGCCGCGAACGCCCTGAGCGTCCGGCTCGAAAGTCGCCGAAGGCGACTTTTCGCTCGGAGACCGAAGTCGGGGCAGCCCGATTAACCGTCGTTCAAGGCCGGGAGGCTCCGGCGATCGGTTGAGCGCGATCGCCTTTCCCGCGCACCCGCCCACGCACCCGCGACTCCGCGCCCCGCCGTCGCTCGGCGCGGCGATCATGGCGACAACGCAAACAGTTATGATAGGCTCGCCGATACGCTGTTCGCGCTTTTTCGCAGGGTAGGCCATGGCCGAGGATCCACTTCTGTTCGCGCCGCTCGAGATCCGCGGCCTGACGCTGGCCAATCGTATCGTCGTCGGGCCGATGGCGACCTATATGGCGGTTGCCGGCATGGTCGGCGACTGGCACTTGGCCCATCTCAGCCGCTTCGCCGGCGGCGGCTCCGCCCTCATCTTCCTCGAGGCGGCGGCGATCTCGCGCCAGGCCCGCATGATCCAGGGCGCGGTCGGCATCTGGCAGGAAGAGCAAGTGGGCGCGCTCCGCCGGATGACCGAGTTCCTGCACCAGCAGGGTGTCGCGGCGGGCCTCCAGCTCGCCTACCGCGGCGGCGAAATGCTCAATCACCGGCCCTGGGACGAGATCGATGACGGTGATGATCCGCTGGTCGCCAACGCCCGCCTTTGGGACATGGACTCGACAGTGGTCGAGGTGCCGGCCGATCCGCTGGCGCACGAGTTCGCCCGCGAGACGCTGGACGAACTGCTCGATCTTTTCGAACAGGCGACCCGGCGCGCCGCCGAGGCCGGCTTCGATGTCTTGGAGATCCACGGCGGGCGAGGCTCGATTCTGCATGCCTTCCTCTCGCCGACGGACAACCGGCGGGGCGACGAGTACGGCGGCACTCTCGAAACGCGGATCGGCTTTCCGCTCGATGTCGTGGGCAGTGTCCGTGCCGCCTGGCCCGAGGAGCGGCCGCTGTTCTACCGAATGGCGCCAGTCGACAGCTCGCGGGTCGGCTGGCGAATGGCCGACACGGTGACCTTCGCGGACCGGCTTCGCCGCGCTGGCGTCGACGTGGTCGACCTGGCCTCCGGCGCGACGCCGCTGGCCGATGATACCGGCGTGCTGTCGGACGGCGTTCAAGCCGGCACGGCGCGCGCGCTTCGTGGCGAGGCCGGGATCCTGGCCATGGTGGGCGGTGGCCTCGAGGGCCATGTCTCGGCCGAGGACGCGCTCTCGGGCGGGGTCGGCGACCTGGTGGCGCTGGTTCGCGCGACCGTCTGGAATCCCAACTGGCCGTTGCATGCCGCCGACGTACTCGGTATCGACCCCGAGAAAGCCGCCTGGCAGCCGCCTTACGGCTGGGCGCTCCGCGCGCCCGCGTCCGAGGCATTGCAAGAGTAACCGAGGGATGCGCCGTCGGGCGCCGCTTGCCGGTCGAGGCCGGCCGCGACTACAGTCCGATGTTATGCGCGCCCCGGCCTGGGAGGACGAGCTACGTGGTGTCAACGGCTAGCTGGGCGCGCGCCGCCGCGCCCGTCGATACCTCGCCGTCGCTCTCCGACGAGGTCAATTACACGACCTGCTACATGTGCCCGCCGGCGGCGCGACCAGCATCTGGCGGCCGCATGCGGTGGGTGGGGGCGGGGGCTTTCGGAGCAGCCATGCCATCGTATCGTGCTCTAACTGGCTAACATTGGGGTAATTTAATGTTCACCAGCAATCCCTTCGCCGAGCTTTCGGCGTTCATACCACCCACCGTCATGCAGACGTACATCGTCGTCATGATACTCATGGTTGCGGGTGGCACGCTGTTCGACATGATTCACAAGAAGAGCGCCACGTATTTCTTCCGCGCGTGGCGGAATTCGAAGGGAAAAGCGACGCGGCAGCTCGGCGGCGGCGAGATGACGTCCTTGGCAATCCGGACCGCCGTGGTGGAGGTCCTGACGTCCGGCGAGTTCTGCAAGGTGAGGCGCAGGATCGCGCACCTCCTGACGTTTTACGGCTTCCTGGCGTACATCATCACAACCGTCATCATGGTGTTCTCGTACCCAACTCCCGACACGCCCGCGCCCGCCATCCTGCCGGCGCTGTGGAACATCGGGGCCCTGATGATCCTCGTCGGCGGCTACTGGTTCTGGTTCTTCCTCAGGGTCGACGTCGCCTACGAGGGCCATTCACCGTTCCGCCTGGTGCGCGCCGACCTGTTCGTCGTCTCGCTTCTGGTGAGCGTGACGCTGGGCCTGGTATGGGAGTTCGTGCAGGCGACGGGCAACACGGTGGGGACAAACCTGTTCCTGGCTCTGTACCTCCTCTCCACGACGGTGCTCTTCGTGTCGGTTCCGTGGTCCAAGTTCTCTCATATGTTCTACAAGCCCGCGGCGGCCTTCCAGAAAAGGGTGGAGGAGGCGAACGGTTCGAGCGACCTGCCGGCCCCCGCCGAAAGCCCCAGAGGAGAAATGTAATCTCATGCCTACTTTCGTTTATATGTCGCGTTGCGACGGCTGCGGAGAGTGCGTGGATATCTGCCCGTCCGACATCATGCACATCGACCCCGTCTACCGACGTGCCTACAACATCGAGCCCAATATGTGCTGGGAGTGCTACTCGTGCGTGAAGGCCTGTCCGCAGCATGCGATAGACGTGCGCGGCTACGCCGACTTCGCCCCCCTGGGCCACAGCGTCCGGGTGCGCAGGGAGGAGGAGAAGAGAACCATCTCCTGGAAGATCAAGTTCCGGGACGGGCGCGAGAAGAACTTCGTTTCCCCGATCAGGACCACGCCCTGGGGTTCGATCAAGTCACCGTCCGATTTCGAGGCGCCCAGCCCGGATGCCCTGAAGACCCAGGAACTCGCGCACGAACCCGAGGCACTCCACATCGAGGCGCTGCCCGCGCTGCCTCCCAGGGAAGACTAGGAAAGATTGCAGGTATGGGTCTGTTCACATCCAGAAAAACGGTGTTCGTGGATTCGGATATCCTCGTCATCGGCGGTGGCTTTGGCGGCTGCGGGGCCGCGTATGAATCCAGGTACTGGGGGCGCAACCTAAAGGTTGTCGTCGTCGAGAAGGCGAACATCGAGCGCAGCGGCGCCGTCGCTCAGGGCCTGTATGCGATCAACTGCTACATGGGCATGCAGTGGGACGAGAACCAGCCCGAGGACCATGTCCGCTACGCCCGGAACGACCTCATGGGTCTCGTGCGGGAGGATCTGGGCTACGACATCGCGCGCCATGTCGACTCCACGGTGCACATGTTCGAGGAGTGGGGCCTTCCCATTATGAAGGACGAGAAAACCGGAAGGTACCTGCGCGAGGGCAAATGGCAGATCATGATCCACGGCGAGAGCTACAAGCCGATCATCGCCGAGGCCGCCCGCAAGGCCGCCACCGAGGTCTACAACCGGATCATGGTGACCCACCTGCTGATGGATGAGACGCGGCCCAACAGGGTCGCCGGGGCCGTCGGCTTCAGCGTCCGTGACGGGAATTTTTACGTATTCCGGGCCAAGGCGGTCATCGTCTCCGCCGGCGGCGCGTCGCACATCTTCAAGCCCCACTCGGTCGGCGAGGGCATGGGGCGGACCTGGTACGCCCCGTGGAGCAGCGCCTCCGCCTACGCGCTGCCGATCCAAGTCGGCGCCAAGATGACGCAGATGGAGAACCGGATCGTCCTCACCAGATTCAAGGACGGCTATGGTCCGGTCGGCGCCTACTTCCTGCATCTCAAGACTTACACCGAAAACGCGTATGGGGATAATTACGAGGCCACCTGGTACGACTCGATCAAGGAAATGGTCGGGGATTACGTCGATAAGGAGCCGGTGCCGACCTGCTTGCGGAACC
The DNA here is from genome assembly GCA_965225945.1 of Alphaproteobacteria bacterium. GTDB lineage: Bacteria > Pseudomonadota > Alphaproteobacteria > JASLMY01. Next base: position 37,088 of record CBDDBZ010000029.1, read on the forward strand.
ACGCCTTTCTGGAGGAGATCAAGGCCGGCAGAGGCCCCATCCGCATGGTGACGAAGGAGGCCTTCGCCGATCCGCACAAAGAGACGGTCGGCTGGGAGAACTTCCTCGGCATGACGATCGGGCAGGCGGTCGTGTGGGCGTCGCAGAACATCGATCCCAAGGAAACCAACCCCGAGCTGATCATGTCCGAGCCTTACGTCATGGGCTCCCACGCCACGTGTTCAGGCGCCTGGGCGAGCGGTCCGGAGGACTACGCGCCCTCGGACTACCAGTGGGGATACAACCGGATGATGACCGTCGAGGGACTCTTCGGCGCCGGCGACGCCATCGGCGGCAGCGCCCACAAGTTCTCGTCGGGATCCTTCACGGAAGGCCGGATCGCCGGCAAGGCGGCGGTCAGGTACGTCGAGGACCTGGGTAGCGACCAGCCTCGGCTCGATGAGACAGAGTACGAAGCTCTCAAGGTGATGGTTTACCAGCCCATGGAGAACTACGAGGTCGGCCGCAACGAGATCGTCGCCGGGACCGTTTCGCCGAGCTATCTCTTGCCGCTTCATGGTCTTCAGCGGCTCGAGAAGATCATGGACGAATACGTCGGCGGCACCAGCACCAACTACTTGACCAACGAACCGATGCTCACCCGCGGGCTGGAGTTGCTGGGCATGTTGAAGGAAGACCTCGACCATATCGGGGCCGACAGCCTGCACGAGCTCATGAGGGCGTGGGAGCTTCAGCACCGGGTCTTGGCCTCGGAGTGTGTGACGCAGCACACGTTGTTCAGGGAGGAAACGCGGTGGCCGGGGTATTATTATCGGGCCGATCATCCGAGGCTGGATGACACCGATTGGCATTGCTTCACCTTATCTCGCTACCATCCGCAATCCGGGGAATGGGCAATGGAGAAGGCCCCCGTACACCACATTATCGACTAAACGGAGTCCCTCATCTCGCCCTGCCCGCTCGGTGCTCGTCGGCGCGGGCCGCCCGGGTGGCCGCCGCGAGGCCCGATGTCGTGGCCTTCGAGAAGCGCCAGCCTTTGGAGAGAGGCGACAAGTCGATGCTCGCACCGCCACACGGAAACGGCCGGCTCAATCCGCTGCTCGCGCCCGAGGCCGAGCGCGCGGGCGCATGCAAGCGCGCCGAGCGGTTGCGGAAAGTGCCGCTGTCGAGCCGCGAGGTCTCGGACCTGCTGATGCTGGCGATGGGAGCCTATACGCCGCTCACCGGATTCATGGGCGAGGCGGACTGGCGCGGCTGTTGTCTCGACATGAAGACCGCGGACGGCCTGTTCTGGCCGATCCCGATCACGCTTTCGTGCGAGAGCGACCTCGCCGGCGGCATCGGCCTCGGCGAGGAGGTGGCCCTGGTCGATGGGGCCGGCGCGATCTTCGGGGCCCTCGAGGTGGTGGAGAAATACGCGATAGACCGGGCGTTCGAATGCTCCCACGTCTACCGCACCACCGACGCAGCGCACCCCGGGGTCGAGAAGGTGATGCGGCAGGGCGCGGTCAACCTGGCCGGGCCGGTGACCGCGCTGAACGAGGGCCACTACCCGCAAACCTACCCCGGCCTCTATTATCGCCCGGCCGACACCCGGGCGCTGTTCCGGGACCTGGGCTGGACCACCGTCGCCGCCTTCCAGACCCGCAATCCCATGCACCGCAGCCACGAATACCTGGCCAAGATCGCCGTCGAGATTTGCGACGGGCTGCTGATCCATCAGGTCCTCGGCGCGCTCAAGGCGAGCGACATCCCGGCCGAGGTCCGGGTCGCGGCGATCGATGCCCTGGTCGCGAACTATTTCGTGCCCGGCACCGTGATACAGGGCGGATACCCGATCGAAATGCGTTACGCCGGCCCGCGCGAGGCCCTGCTGCACGCGGTATTCCGGCAGAACTTCGGCTGCTCGCATCTGGTGATCGGGCGCGACCACGCCGGGCTCGGCGACTACTACGGACCGCTCGACGCCCATCACATCTTCGATCAAATCGAGGCGGGCAGCATTGCAATCCAGCCGCTGAAGATCGACATCACGTTTCACTGCTACAAGTGCGACGGCATGGCGACGGGCCGCACCTGTCCGCACGGCGAGGAGGACCGGCTCGCCATCTCGGGCACCCGGCTGCGCGAGATGTTCGCCAACGGGGAGCCGATACCCAAGGAGTTCAGCCGGCCCGAAGTGCTCGATGTGCTGCGGGCGTACTACGACGATGTGAAGTGAAATCGTCGTGCTGAAAGCACAGGCGGATCGCCCCGGTCCGCGATGGCCGCGCGGCGTGAATAACTGGCTTGCCCACGCCAGACTCGGGGCGCTCGCTTCGACCAGCCAGTTAGCCACAACTCCTACACCAGGTCCTGGAACGTGAGCGAGCATCACGGCCAACTCCCGATTTAGGCTGAACGGTTGCTCCCCGGCTCCGGCCCTCCGAATCGGTCTGGTCGTGGTCTCCAAGGCGTTATTCTCCCTCCGGCGCCACCGGCCACGAGATCTCGGGGGCGGTCGCGGACCCGAAGATCGCGACCTGCCCCCGTTCGTCTTTTTCGCTTATGGAGTGTGTCGAGGGAGCTCTCCGGCGGCGAAATGAGCATTAATGAGGCATTCATTTTGGCTCAATTCGTGAATTGTATGCGTCACCTTGTTACGGCGGCGGCGAGGCAGGCTCGGTCATTGGCGCCGGGGGCGAGGCCGACGAGGTGGAACCAGCTCAGGTAGTTGTCCAGATAGCGGGTGGCGATGCCGCGGCGGGGACGCAGGAAGTCCTTCAACCGGCTGTGGCGGCTGTTCACCGTCTGCACATGCAGATCGCCCCGAACCCGTTCCCCCATCGAGCGGTTGAGTGCTTCGTGGCTCACCCCGAGCGCGGCGGCGCACGGTGGGCAGCTCGCGCCGCCGTCGGAGACCAGCAGGGCGTCCTTCGCGACCACCGGGTCGAGGGCAGCCGTGAGCGCCGCCGCATCGACCCTGGGCAGCACCGCGCTGACCGTCGTTCCGCTCCGGTCCGCCGCCATGAGAACCGGTACCTGCTCGCGCGAGAGGCCGCGCTGCTTCGGCTTGCCGCCCCGCCGCCGTGCCTTGCGCCCCAGCCCGCGCGCGCCCTTCCGGCTCTCCAGGACGTAGGTCTCGTCCGCTTCCACGATCCCCTTGAGCACCTCCGAATCGCTTCGCGCCGCCGCCAGAAACCGGTGACGCCAGCGGAACGCCGTGCTCACCGCCACGTCGCAGCGCGCCGCCGCGCCTTCACCGTCTCCCCCTTCGCCAGCGACGCCCCGAACGACAGCCAGCGTTCCTTGTGGTGCAAGCCCGACAGCGGCGTACCGCTCAGCGCGTTGAAGGTCCTGCCGCAGCCCTTGCACTGGTAGCGCCGCAGACCCCGCGCCATACCGCGCGAAACCGCCCCTTCGCTCGCGCAGTGCGGACAGCGCCGGGCCTCGTCCACACCAAGCTCGATCGCGGCCTTCGATGCCTCGCCCTCGCTCCGGCCCGACAGCACCGCGAGCGCCTCGCGCCGCTGCGCGCGCGTCAGCCCGCGCGCCGCCGAAAGCCACACCTGGAAACCCTTGCCGTCCATAACCCAACCTCCTGACGTTCCAGGCACTCTATCACTAATGCATACAATTCACGAATTGAGCCTTCATTTTCGCTCGAAAATGAATGGTTTTGCTTGGCTCGGGGCATAAATGGCGTTCTCGGCGGAGGGTTTCCCGCGCCGCCGGGAGGGCCGGTCTCGTCGTCATTTAGGGCCAGGCATGTTTGGGGTCACATGTTTGGAGTCAGGTCTTGCATCTTGCATTGGCCTGTCGTGGGTAGCGCGGCGATCCGCGGCGGCCTCCGCGAGGCGGCGCGGAGTTCGGAAGTTCCGCCGACGGGCCGCCGGATCGTGGCGAGGAGTTCCGCGGCGGCCTCCGTCGGGAGAAAAGGGGTCATTCTGCTTTTGTTCCGCTCCAGCGAATAAAGTAGAACCTGACTACGCATCAACCTCAGCTAATTTGAGGAGCCGATATGGCATGGGGGGCGTGCGCAGGGCGTCGCGTCCGAGGGCCTCGATCATGTCGGCGAGCCGGTAGCGGCGGTTATATCGGTATTGGAACGCCGCCAGGTAGCGCGGAACGTGTTTGGGCCGGATCGCATGGTAGGTGCCACGCAGGGTGTTCTTGAGATTGCCGAGGGTGGTGTTGACCCATTTGAAGGCCGGCACGGCGACGGCCCCTGGTCCGGAGCCGGTGGGTATCGGATGGTGGGCGCAGCCTTGCGCGGTGACCGCGGTGAAGCAGTTGAGCCCGTCGCTGAAGACGCTCGTCCCGGGGCTCAGGTCGCGCTTGGCCATCTTGGCGATTTCGGCCTTGCGGAAGCCCTTGACGCGGCGCAGCTTGATGCGCACGGGCTGGCCCTCCGCCGTGGCTCGGCGGCGATAAATGGCGTCTTGCCCGGCGCGCCCCGGCCGCGCTTGGCCCCGGAACGCCGGCCGCCGAGGTAGGCGTCGTCCATCTCCACCCGCCCGGTGAGCGGCAATTTGGCGTCGCGCGAGCATGGGCATCAGTTTCTGCTTGATCTTCCAGGCCGTGGTCTGGGTGAGCCGAGCCGTCGGCCGATTGTTCGATGGAGGAGATCCCCTTCTTCGATTGGGTCATGTGATAGATCGCCGAAAACCACAGGGTCAGCGCCAGCTTGGTCGCGTGGAAGAGCGTGCCGGCGGTCAGCGAGACTTGATGACGGCAGGCGGCGCATTGGTAGAGTTTTCGCCCGGCGATCTCGCAATGGCGCGTGGCACCGCATCGGGGGCAGGAGAAGCCCTCCGGCCAACGCCAGCGGAACGGCCTCGCGGCCTGCTCCTCGGTGCCGTACATTTCACGGAAACGCGGCTCGCTGAGTCACCTTGTTGCGTGCATTGTGAACCTCCAGAAAAACCACCAAATATTCACGATTTGTACCACATCAATCCGGCTGAGTAAGGTGCGTAATCAGGAAGTAGAATGACCCGTGCGCCGGTATCGCCGGCGAGGAGTAGCGGATGAGAGAGCCGTACGGTGAAGGGTTAGCCATCCACACCGGCCCCGAGTCATGCGCCTGCGGTCCGCGAGGGCGAGGCGAAGCGTTGACAGGGGTACATGTGGGCTGGGTATTGAGCCGCAAAAAATGCGCATTCGAGGCGCCGACCCTGTGGGTCTATGGGGAAGGCCACACCGACGAGCGCGCATTGGCGAGCGCTCGGAGGGCCTTGCGCGGTCGTAGAGCCCACGCACGCATGGAAATCGCCTGAGCGGAAACCGGGAGATCTCTCGAGTGGCCGTCCTTGCGTTTGCGCGGTCCGCATCGGGAAGGCCCGAAGGGCCGTAGCCGATGACGCACGCTCGAGAGAAGTCAGATTCGCCCATAGTACCTGGGAAGCCGACGAACAAAGCCTTGTGCGAGGCGGCGGAGCCGGTGGAGGGAAGGGGCGGAGCCAAGGGGAACGTGGGTCAGCAACGCAGGCGCCGGACGCGGAGTCGGGAAAGCCTGTCACAGGGGCTGGAGCGCGTACGAGAAGCGGCGAGACGAGATGGGAAACTAAAGTTCACCGCGCTGCTGCACCATGTCGATGTCGAACTCCTTCGGGCCTCCTACCTGGCGCTGAAGCGCGACGCGGCGCCCGGAGTGGACGGCATGACGTGGCAAGAGTACGGCCAGGATCTGGAGCAGCGTCTCCCGAACCTGCATGGGCGGCTCCATCGGGGCGGCTACCGGGCTCTGCCGAGCCGGCGACAATTCATCGCGAAGTCGGACGGCTCGGCGCGGGCATTGGGGATCGCGGCCCTGGAGGACAAGATCGCCCATATGGCCGTGAGCACGGTGCTGAACCAGATTTACGAGGAAGATTTCCTCGGGTTCAGCTACGGCTTCCGTCCGGGGCGCAACCAGCACGACGCGCTGGACGCGCTCGCGGTGGCGATCACCGAGCGCGAGGTGAACTGGATCCTGGACGCCGATATATCCGGCTTCTTCGACTCATCCGACCAAAACTGGCTGAGAGGGTTCCTAGAGCGCCGGATCGGAGATCGGCGTCTCCTCCGCCTTACGGCCAAGTGGCTGAAAGATGGTATATCGCGGCGGCTGTGGCTGATGATATCAGGATGATGGCAGCCCCTTCACGCATGATCGTTCAATCGGGGTCGCCCTGACCTCGAACATCGAGGAAGGAGCGATGACGATGGCACATTTCGTAGGTCTGGATGTTTCGGTGAAGGAGACGGCGGTATGCGTCGTCGACGAGGTTGGCGAGGTGGTGTTGGAGCGGAAAGTACCGACCGAGCCGGACGACATCGTCACGCTGCTGACCTCGATCGGCGTGGCCTATGGCCGGATCGGGATCGAAGCCGGTCCGCTCTCGCAATGGCTGGTCAACGGTCTTGCCGCCGCCGGGCTGCCGGTTGTCTGCGTCGAGACTCGGCACATGAAAGCACTGCTCAAGGGGCAGCAGGTCAACAAGAGCGACCGCAACGATGCGCGCGGCATCGCCCAGATGATGCGGGTCGGGCTGTTCAAGCCGGTGCATGTGAAGACCCTGGTTGCCCAGGAGCAGCGGATGCTGCTGACCAGCCGCAAGCTGCTCCAGAGAAAACTGCTCGACGTCGAGAACGATCTACGCGGGACGCTGCGCAACTTCGGTCTCAAGGTGGGCATGGTCAGCACCCGCGGGTACGAGGCGCGGATCCGCGAGCTGGTCGAAGACTTTCCGAAGCTGGCCGCTATTGTGGAACCGCTGCTCACCGTCCGGCGAGTGATGCGCCGGCAGTTCGCGGTCCTCCACAAAATGGTGCTCGACACGGTCCGCCATGACCCGGTCTGCCGACGGCTCATGACGGCACCCGGCGTCGGCGTGGTCGTCGCGCTGACCTACCGGGCTACCATTGATCAGCCGCAGCGCTTCGTTCACTCCAGGGCGGTCGGCGCGCATGTCGGCCTGACGCCGAAGCGCTTCCAGTCCGGCGAGATCGACTATGATGGTCGCGTGTCCAAGTGCGGCGACAGCATGCTCCGCACGATGCTGTACGAGGCCGCGCAGTCGCTCCTCACCCACGGCCGGAAATGGTCCTGGCTGAAGGCGTGGGGCATGCGAGTGGCCCAGCGACGTGGCATGCGCCGTGCCATCGTCGCCGTCGCGAGGCGCCTGGCCGTAATTCTGCACCGCATGTGGGTCGACGGCACCGAGTTCCGCTGGAGCAACGGCCCTACCGCCGCCAAGGCGGCTTGAACCTTCGGCTGTACCGACAAGGAGATCAACGCGTTCTGCTCCGGCAGAGAGAGGCCCTCACGGGGACGACGGGTGGGGTGAGTTCGTAATGTCTGCAGATCCTGCCGCTGAGCGGCGGCAAGGGCGCGCAAAAGATTGAACCGCCTCATCCTCTTATCCCATCATGAGGTGGTCACGCGCCAACCTCGAAGAGAAGCAAGAGCCCCGTGCGGCAACATCCGCCAGTGCGGAACGACGTGAAGAAGGAATATGGCATGACGTAACCAGAAAGGGCTTGACCGAGGACGCGATAGAGAAGCCGGCATTATGCAAGATGGCAAACTCACGGTCCCGGAGCAGGGGACGCCACAGGGCGCGGTGCTCTCACCGCTGCTCTCCAACGTCTACCTGCACTATGTCCTGGACTTGTGGGCGCACCAATGGCGTCGGCGCCATACCCACTGCGACATGGTCATCGTCCGCTACGCGGACGACTTCGTCGTGGGCTTCGAGTACCGGGAAGACGCGCTTGCCTTCCGGGCGGCATTGGAGGAACGCTTGCGGGCTTTCGGCCTCGCGCTGTTCGCGGAGAAAACCCGGCTCATCGAGTTTGGGCGGCACGCCGCGAAAAGTCGGAAGGGCCGAGGCGACGGCAAGCCGGAGACGTTCGACTTCCTGGGCTTCACGCACATCTGCGCGAAGGACCGGAAGGGACGGTTCCAACTGCGACGCAAGACGCGGCGTAAGCGCATGGGGGCGAAGCTCGGGGAGATCAAGCGCGAACTCCTCCGGCGACGGCATCAGCCAATCGCCGAGCAGGGCCGCTGGCTGGCATCGGTGGTGCGAGGCTACTTCGCGTACTTCGCCGTGCCGACCAACGCTCCGGCCCTGAATGCCTTCCGCTATCAGGTCGCCCGGTTCTGGCTGAAAGCGCTCCGGCGCCGCAGCCAGAACGACCGCACGACCTGGAAGGTCTTTGCCAAGCTGGTCGAGCGCTGGCTTCCGCCAGTGACGATCCTCCATCCCTGGCCGTCGAAGCGGTGACGGGGCATGGGGTGTAGGATCCGGATCGGCGGGAAGAAGCGATCGACGAGACGGCTGAACTTCTCCCAGTTGAGATACGCCCGTTGACTGCGGCGCCGAAGCGCGCGCCGCCACAGGTGCATCAAGCGGGAGAAGAACCAGGTGAGGCTGCCGGCATTCAGGGGAACGGCGTAGTAGTTCAGGTGCCCAGTGAGCACCTTGTTGAGCCACGCGCCTGTCTCCGCGACGGGATTGTGCCAACGTCGGCGCAACTCCGTCTTGATCGCCAGCAGCTGCGCCCGCATCCGTTTCTTGATCGTTCTGCGCCCGATAACGAATGCGCCGGTGATCCAGGACCGCGAGCAGAAGTGGGTGAAGCCGAGGAAGTCGAAGGTCTCCGGCTTCCCCTGCCCCCGCTTCTTGCGATCCATGGCCGCGAAACGGCCGAAGCGGATCAGCCGGGTCTTCTCCGGGTGCAACGCCAACTCGAACGCGCCCATCCTTTCCTCCAACTCGTGCCGGAAGCGCCGCGCCTCATGCTCATGCTGGAAGCCGAGCACGATGTCGTCCGCATAGCGGATGACGATCACGTCGCCAGACGTCGTCTTCCGACGCCAAGCGTGGGCCCAGAGGTCGAACACGTAGTGCAGGTAGATGTTCGCCAGGATCGGTGAGATCACCGCCCCTTGTGGCGTTCCCCGGCAACTCCGCGTGACCCGGTGCTCATCCGTGGTGCCCACCTTCAGCCACTTCGCGATGAGACGCAGGATGCGCTTGTCCAGGATCCGGTGCCGGAGTGTGGAACGGCGTGCAAAGTTGCCCCCTGTTGAGGGGTGATCGGCGTCCAAATTTGACCCCCTGAGCCTGGCTAGTCCAAGTCACCTCGTTTTTGGGCGGACGAGGTGGTGGGGGATGTTGGTCGTGGAGACGATAGCGCGGATCCGGCGGGAGTATTTCGTCAAGGGGAAGCCGATCAAGGAGATCGTGCGGGACGTGAAGGTCTCGCGCAACACGGTGCGCAAGGTGATCCGTTCGCAGGCGACGGCGTTCACCTACGACCGGCGGGTCCAGCCGATGCCGAAGCTGGGGCCGTGGACGGCCGAGCTGGAGCGGATGCTGGAGGCCAACGAGACCAAGTCGAAGCGGGAGCGGCTGACGCTGCTACGGATCTCCGAAGCCCTCGAGGGTCTGGGCTATGGCGGCGGCTACGACGCGGTGCGGCGCTACGCCAAGGCGTGGCGGTGGCGCCGTTCGGCATCGACGGCGCAGACCTATGTGCCGTTGGTGTTCTCGCCGGGCGAGGCCTATCAGTTCGACTGGAGCCACGAGTACGTGGTGCTGGCGGGGGTGACGACCAAGGTCAAGGTCGCGCACGTCCGGCTGTGCCACAGCCGAATGTTCTTCGTCCGCGCTTATCCGCGCGAGAGCCAGGAGATGGTGTTCGACGCCCACGACCGGGCATTCCGGCTGTTCCAGGGTGCCTGCCGGCGAGGCATCTACGACAACATGAAGACGGCGGTGCAGACCGTCCTCATCGGCAAGGAGCGCGCGTTCAACCGGCGCTTCGTGCAGATGTGTGGCCACTACCTGGTTGAACCGACAGCATGCACGCCGGGAGCGGGATGGGAGAAGGGGCAGGTCGAGAACCAGGTCGGGATCATCCGCGGTCGGTTCTTCACCCCGCGGCTGCGCTTCAAGACCTACGACGAACTCAACGCCTGGCTCTTGGACCAGTGCGTCGCCTACGCCCGGCGTCATCCCCACCCGGTGTTCAAGGACAGGACTGTCTGGCAGGTGTTCGAGGACGAGCGTCCGTCCCTGGTCGGCTATCGCGGGCCGTTCGACGGCTTCCACGCGGTCCCGGCGTCGGTGTCGAAGACCTGCCTGGTGCGCTTCGACAGCAACAAGTACAGCGTGGCGGCGCGCGCCGTCGGCCGTCCGGTCGAGGTCCATGCCTACGCCGATCGCATCGTCATCCGCCAGGACGGCGAGATCGTCGCCGAGCATGCCCGGCGCTTCGGCCGCGACCAGACCGTCTATGACCCGTGGCACTACGTGCCCGTGCTGGCGAGGAAGCCCGGTGCGCTTCGTAACGGCGCGCCGTTCAAGGACTGGGCGCTGCCCGGCGCCCTGGGTCGCGTGCGCGTCCGGCTCGCCGGCCACGACGACGGCGACAGGCAGATGGTCGAGATCCTCACCGCCGTGCTGGCGGATGGGCTGGCGGCGGTGGAGGCCGCCTGTGCCGAGGCGCTCGCTGGCGGCGTGTGCAGCGCCGACGTCGTGCTCAACATCCTCAATCGTCGGCGCCAGCCGTCCGAGACGGCGCCGATCCCGACGCCCGCGAACCTGCGTCTTCGCTTTGAGCCGGTGGCCGATTGCACCCGCTACGACCGCTTGAGGGGGGTCGGCCATGGAGCGCCATGAGGTCCTGGAGATGATGGCCGCACTCAAGCTCGCCGGCATGCGCGACGCGTTCGACGAGGTGCTCGCCGACGGCCTCAAGCGCCAGCATCCGATGCAGCGAATCATCGGCGAGCTGTTGAAGGCCGAGATCGCCGACAAGCAGGCGCGATCCATCAAGTACCAGATGAGTGGCGCCAAGCTGCCGCTGGCCAAGGAGCTGGCCGACTTCGACTTCACCGACACCCCGGTCAACGAGCCGCTGGTCCGCGAGTTGGCGGTCGGCGGCTTCCTGGCCAACCAGCGCAACGCCGTGCTGATCGGCGGCACCGGCACCGGCAAGAGCCATCTCGCCGTCGCCATCGCGCGGGCCTGCATCCGCGATGGCGCCCGGGGCCGCTTCTTCAACGTCGTCGACCTGGTCAACCGGCTCGAGGCCGAAGCCCGCGCCGGCCGCCAGGGCCGGCTCGCCGATCAGCTGGCCCGGCGCGACCTCGTCATCCTCGACGAGCTCGGCTACCTGCCCTTCGCCCAAACCGGAGGCCAGCTGCTGTTCCACCTCGTCAGCCGGCTCTACGAGCGCACCTCGATCATCGTCACCACCAACCTGACCTTCGGCGAATGGCCGTCCGTCTTCGGCGACGCCAAGATGACCACCGCGCTCCTCGATCGTCTGACGCACCACTGCGAGATCATCGAGACCGGAAACGACTCCTGGCGCTTCAAGAATCGGTCCTAAAGGCAACCGATCCACCTGCCGCCCGGTCGCCCAGGTGGGCCCACAGGAACCTCCCACGCGCGGTCCGCCGCCAGCCGCGTGGTGGGCGCGTCGGCCCGCGCGCGGGCCCCTCCTATGGACTACCTGTACGACCTCCGCCGTGCATCCCCAAAGCGGTCAACATTGCACGCCGATAGGGGGTCAATGTTCAACGCCGATTGACACCGGAGAAAGCGGAGCATCCAGTCGTGGCTCATGGCATCGAAGAAGCCTTGAATGTCCGCGTCCAGCACCCAGCCCACCCGCTTCCGATAGATCCCGGCATGGAGCGCGTCCAACGCATCGTGCGGACCGCGACCCGGCCGGAAGCCATAGGAGAAGCCCAAGAAGTCCGCCTCCCAGATCGCCTCCAGAATGAACGCCACCGCCTGCTGGACGATCTTGTCCTCCAGGCAGAGGATACTGAGCGGACGCTCCGTGCCGTCCGGCTTCGGGATGTAATACCGGTGACCCCATGATGTGACTCTTGGGGGGATTCCCTCGGTGCGGATTTTGTGATTCCCTCACTCCCACACAACATATGGTGGGGTTGAGATGGTTGCGCTCAAGATACGGGATGATATGACGGCGGATGAGCTTCGGCGCTGGGCCCGCACCTCGGCCCGGGGTCGGGCGGCGGCGCGGGCCTACGCGATCGCCAACGCGCTGGAAGGGATGAGCCGGGACGAGGCGGCGCGCTTGGCCGGGATGGAACGCCAAGCGTTGCACGACGCGGTCGTTCGCTACAACGCCGAAGGGCTGGCGGGACTGTTCGATCGTCCCAAGGGTCGCCCTCCCTTCCGCTTGAACGCGGACGAGGAGGCGGCCTTGAAGGCGGTCGTCCTCGACGGGCCGGATCCCGAGCGCGACGGGATCTCGGCCTGGACCCGCGCCGATCTCTGCCGTTGGGTGGAAGAGAGGTTCGCCAAGACCTATCACCCCTCCTCGATGAGCCGGGTGCTGCGACGACTGGATTTGTCGCGCCAGAAGATACGCCCGGCCCATGCGAAGAAGGACCCGGAGGCCGAGGAGAGCTTCAAAAAAGGGGGCTTCGCGCGCGCCTGAAGGCGGTTCGCGAGGCCCATCCCGGCAAGCGCGTCGAACTCTGGTTTCAGGACGAGGCCCGCGTCGGCAACAAGGGGCGGGTCTGCCATCGCTGGTGGCGCCGGGGAGAGCGCGCCAGGGGACCCAGGCAGATCGGCTACCAATGGGCCTATATCTATACCGTCGTGCATCCGGCGAGCGGCGCCGACTTCACTCTCGTGCTCCCCGCCGTCAATGCCGATCTCATGAACCTGTTCCTCGCCCGCTTCGCCGCCACCCTGCCCGAGGACGTCCACGTCGCGACCGTCCTCGACGGCGCCGGTTGGCACGACCCCAGGGCACTCGACATCCCGGAGAACCTCACTCTGGTCTTCCCGCCGCCCTACTGTCCCGAGCTCAATCCCGTCGAGCGTCTGTGGCTCTACCTCAGAGACCGCTTCCTCTCGATCCGCGTCCTCGACGACACCAACGCCATCATCGACGCCTGCTGCGCCGCGTGGAACAAACTCCTTGACGAAGAGGACCGAATCCAATCTCTCTGCGCATACCCCTGGATCATGGAGATCAGTTCATAGGCTCACTGGTATGATACCAATCGACGTAAGTCCCGGGTGGCCCGGCGATCGCGCGCGGGCGGACCGTGCCGTGGCGCGATCCGCATCTCCGGGTGGTCTTGGGCCGAGGGGCGGAAAGGATGCGCAACGTGGTGACCGCGCACCAGGTCGAGTCGAGATATGCCTGCCTGCGCGCGCTGGCCTCGCTCGCGCTGATGACCTGCGGCGGTGTCGCCATGTTTGGCGTCGTGGTGATCTTGAAGCCGGTGGCCGAGGAGTTCGGGGTCACCCGCTCCATGGCTTCGATCCCCTTTGGCCTGACCATGCTCGGCTTCGGCCTTGGCGGCATCCTCATGGGCCGCTGGGGCGACCACTCTGGCGTGATGCGCCCGGCGACATTCGGCTCAGGCGTCCTGGCGCTCGGCTTCGTGCTCGCCGGCAACGCGCAAAATCTCTGGCAGCTCTGTCTCCTGCAAGGAGTGATGATCGGCCTTTTGGGGCACGCCGCCGTCTTCACCCCGCTGGTGGCCGACATCACCCACTGGTTCGACCGGCGCCGCGGCATGGCGGTCGCCGTGGTCATCAGCGGCAACTATCTGGCGGGCGCGGTCTGGCCACCGATCATCCAGCACTTCATCGACGAGGTCGGCTGGCGCCAGACTTACATGGGAATCGGTGTCTTCTGTTTCTGCTCCATGCTGCCGTTGACCCTGGCGCTGAGGCCGAAGCCACCCGAGGCGGTGCCCGGCGCCCAGGCGTTCGGCGGCGATCCTCGGCGCGATCTCGGCCTGCGGCCGGCGAGGCTGCAATCGGCGCTCTGCCTTGCCGGGGTCGGCTGTTGCGTCGCCATGGCGATGCCCCAGGTCCATATTGTCGCCCTTGTCGGCGATCTCGGGCACGCCGCCCAGCGGGGCGCGGAAATGCTGGCGATCATGTTCGGCTGCGGGGTCGTCAGCCGCTTGATCTCGGGCTGGATCTCCGATCGGATCGGTGGCCTCGAGACCTTGATTCTCGGCTCCGTCCTTCAGGCCCTGGCGCTGGCGCTGTTCCTGCCGGCGCACTCGCTCTGGGCGCTCTATGTCGTGGCGGCGCTGTTCGGCCTCGGCCAGGGCGGCATCGTGCCATCCTATGCGGTGATCGTGCAGCGCTATTTCCCGATCGGCGAGGTCGGCCGCCGGCTCGGCACGGTGATGTTCGCCACCATGGCGGGGATGGCCCTCGGCGGCTGGCTGGCCGGCGCGCTGCACGATCTGGCCGGCGACTATAGCCTCGCGCTGATCGGCGCGATCGCCTTCAACCTCCTCAACTTGGGCGTCGTCGCCTGGCTTCTGGCGCGGGCGCGGCGCGGGCCGGTCGGCGGCGCGCAGGCTCCGGCCCGGGCGCTCCCCGGCCGCGTGCTCACAAGAAAATGATTCCCCGCCGGCCGCACCTTTGATCGTGATGAGCCGATGGCGATCGCGTTCGCGAACCCCGGTCGGATAGACTGAGCCGGCAATTCGAGCTGTCGATCGACGAAATGGACCGAAGGGAAATGTCCGATGGCGTTGGCGAACGATGAATTGGCCCTCGACCTCGCGCATCTGCGAGCCGCCGCGCGCGCCGGCCTCGACTCGCTTGATCAGGTCGAGGGATTTCACAACATCGGCCTCGCGGTCCAAGTGGCGACCTATGACGATACGGGCATCGCCGGTCGCGCCGTCGAGATCCGTCTGCAAGGTGAGGCGGCATCGGCGGTGGTCGAGGCGATGCGCCACGCCCTCGAGGAAACGCTCGCCGGCGCCAACAAGGCCCTGGGCGAGCACGCGAGCGGCGCGGACTGAACGGGTGGGTCGCGAATAGTCCCTCGGGAGAGAGAGACATGCGTTGTGAAATCGTCGCCGTCGGCACCGAATTGCTGCTCGGCCAGATCGTCGACACCAACTCCAGCTGGATGGGCGAGCAATTCGCCCTCGCGGGCATCGACTCGCACTACCACACCACGGTCGGCGACAATCTCGAGCGCATGATCGTCACCATTCGCCTTGCCCTCGAGCGGAGCGACGCGGTCGTCGTCTGCGGTGGCCTGGGCCCGACCCAGGACGACATCACGCGCGAGGCGATCACCGAGGTCATGGGCGTGGCGCTGGAGCGCGACGCGGCGATGGCGGACCATATCCGAAACATTTTCGCCTCCCGCGGCCGGCGGATGAGCGAGAACAATCTGCAACAGGCCGACCGTCCCGTCGGCGCCTGGCCCATCCCCGAGATGCCGGGCACCGCGCCGGGCCTGGTGTGCCCGGTGGGCGAGAAGGTGATCTATGCCGTGCCGGGCGTCCCCCATGAGATGCGGGAGATGCTCACCGGCACCGTGCTGCCCGACCTGCGGCGCCGCGCCGGGGCCAGCGCGGCGATCCGCAGCCGGGTGCTCAAGACTTGGGGCAACTCGGAGTCCGGCCTCGCCGAACTGCTGGCCGGCCGAATCGAGGCGCTGGACCGGACCGGCAATCCGACCCTCGCCTTCCAGGCGAGCGGGATCGAGGGCCTGAAGATCCGCATCACCGCCAAGGCCGAGGACGACGCGGCCGCGGGCCGGATCCTCGACGAGGAGGAGGTGACGGTTCGCGCCATCCTGGGCGACGTCGTCTTCGCCCTCGACGACGCCAGCATGGAATCCGTCGTCCTCGACATGCTGAAGGCCCGGGGCATGACCTTGGGGGTCGCGGAATCGATGACCGGCGGCCTGGTCGGCGCCCGCCTCGCCGCCATCCCGGGCGCCAGCGCCGTCTTCCGGGGCGCCATCGTCGCCTATGCGCGCGACGTCAAGTTTGCCCTCCTGGGCGTGCCCGAGGGCCCGGTGGTGAGCGAGGACTGCGCCAAGGCGATGGCGGAAGGGGTCCGCCGCGTCCTCGGCGCCGACGTCGGCCTGGCGACCACGGGCGTCGCCGGCCCCGACGAACTGGAGGGCCAGCCGGTGGGCCTCGCGATCCTCGGCCTGGCCACGGCCGAGGGCGCCAAGGCGTTGTCGGTCCGCTTGCCGGGCGACCGGAACCGGATCCGCGAATACGCGGTGATCAACCTGTTGAATTTCCTTCGCCGCGAACTCGCCTGACCTCGCGCCGCATCGCCGTCGCGCTCATGAGCCCCCGCCGACATCGAAACGATTACTTCCGCGGATGCATTGGCAAAGCTTTCATTCGGCGGCCGGATGTTACTTTCGTCGATGGCTGACGATTCGCGAAATCACGTTCAATTTTTTTCGGAGTTGGTCCGCGGAGAACGGCTTTCTGATATACCCGGTCACGCCGTAGGTCTTGGCTTCCACAACCGCCTCCAGATCGGCGTTACCGGTGATCATGAGGAACGGCAGATCTGGACCGCAGGTCCGAATCTGTTTCAACAATTCCAAACCAGATAATCTCGGCATATTCCAGTCACACAGAATAACATCAACAGAATCATCTCCGTCGGCAAACCCCATGAAGTTTAGGGCTAGCATACCATTCTTGGCGGTAAAATTTGGGTCATGCCAAATCTTTCAGCATGTTCTTTATCAGGTTCATCGCCTCACGATTGTCCTCAACCAGCAAAATTCTTAAATCTTCAAGAGGTTCGTCGAGAAATTTCATCGTTCGGACACTCCCCGGGCTAGCCGTGTATCTTAACGCTAGTCCTATCGAGTTCCATTCGGATCGCGTGGGCAAGCTGACCCGGTTTTATCGGTTTTTGCAGGAAGGGTGTATTTTCCTGAATTTCGATTTTTCCGGCACCGCGCTTCGGATAGCCCGACATGAAAACTGCCTTCATGTCCGAACGCCTTTCCTTAAGAATCTCGTAAAGCTCAAAGCCGCCCAGAGATGGCATCACCACGTCGCTTAGAAGAAGATCAACAGGTTTTTCCATTGCCTCATCGACCGTAAGGGCCTCAAATCCGTTATCAGCCACAACAACCTTGTAACCCAGATCGTAGAGCCAATCATAAATCAACTCCAGCAGCCGATTGTCGTCCTCAACCAAAAGGATCGTTTCGCCATTACCTCTATGCTCTATCTGCTCTTGGATTGATTTGAGGGTGGGTGATCGTTTGGCAACCGGCAAGTAGATATAAACGGTCGTTCCTTGCCTATCCGGTTATCACCCACACCCACTATATGTAGTGTGTCTCCTTGGACTGCAGGCAAGGGCCGGCGCAGGCGCATTGAGGAGGCGATCCGGCTAATTCTTGATTGTTCTGAAAACCGAACCGGAGTTTAATTCACGTCACGTACTTAACATCGGGGGACGGAACGGTGGCGACCAAGGGAAAAACGAAGAAACCCACGGCCAGACGGGAAGCTGCTGATGAAACGACATCGTCTGAGCGATTGACGGCACTAGTCGAAGAAAGCGACGCGCTGGCACGAATCGTTGCGAAGAACCCGTCCGCGCCTGTTAGTCTCCTGCGCGTTTTGAGTCGCAGCGAAGACGAAGCGACACGCAAGAACGTGATCCTCAATCCGTTTACTTCATATGACGTATTGAGCGAACTTGAAAACCAGCTCACAGAGCTATTTGTGAATAATCCGGCACTCGAATCCTACAATTCAATGAAGCTCTGATTTCCTGGAATATTCCATCGGTGTCGTTCACCTCCGATTTCAGATAAATTTCAATGAAGTGACGGTCCTTTATGCAACGTGGCGTTTTGCCAAATCCGACTCAATGATTAGGATTTCCACCACGCTAAAGTGTCGCCTAAAAGGCGCTACAATGCCGTCCGAGTCCCTGCTCGGCATCGCCGGAGATATCTCCGCTTCGACCTGCACCGAGCTTTACTCAGGAAAATGGGTGCACACTACATATAGTGGGTGTGGGTGATAACCGGATAGGCAAGGGTCGTTCCTTTGCTAACGGAACTGATGACCTCGAGTTTTCCCCCTGACTGTCGCGCAAAACCGTAGGCCATCGATAATCCGAGTCCGGTTCCTTGCCCCTGTTCCTTGGTGGTAAAGAACGGCTCGAAGATATGCTCCATCGTGTTTTCGTCGATCCCGCAGCCCTTATCGGTTACGGAAATTTCTACAAAACTTTCCTCGGGCGTATTTTCGTCAGACTCGATGAATTCCGCATCCCCACCGATGACCCGGACACCGATCGTGATCTTTCCACCCTCTGGCATGGCATCACGTGCGTTGATGGCAAGATTGAGGATGGCTTGACTCAACTCTCCCGGGTCAGTGTGTACACACACTTTCTTGTCCGAGATCTCGAATTCCAACTCATGCTGTTCCCCGACGGATTGCTCTAGAAGCCGCTTGAGCTCACTCACCGATTCGGCAACCGGAAACACCTGTTTGTCCATGATCTGTCGGCGGCTGAAGCCGAGCAGTTGCTTAGTGAGGTTTGCCGCCTTTTCCGTCGCGGCCAGGACTTCCTCCAGGGACCTTCCCGCTATCTCCACATCACCGATGTTGCTCAGCGTGCGCCGTGCGTAACCGTCTATAATCATGAGAAGGTTATTGAAATCGTGGGCAATGCCGCCGGTCAACTGACCGATCGCTTCCATCTTCTGCGATTGAGTCAACTGCTGCTCAACGCGCTTGCGCTCGGTGATGTCGTACATCATGACCATGAAGGTCGTTTGCCCCCCGGACTCGAGCTTGGAAATCACCGCTTCCGCCGGAAACTCGGTTCCATCCTTTCGCAGACCAAGAATCTCCTTCCCCAAGCCCATCACATGCTGGCCCCGGGACATTGTTTTGAATTCTTCCAGGTGCTTGTGATGAATATCCCTGAATCTAGTAGGAATAAGCCTATCGAGAGTTTGTCCGATCATCTCCTGGGCGGAGTGACCGAATATGGCTTCGGCCCCCTTGTTGAACAACTCGATGCGGCCATTTCCATCGACGGTAATGACGCCCTCCGGCGCGATATCGAGGATCTCCGCAAGCCGCTCCTCCGAAGCCAGAAGCGCATCCTCCGCCCGCTTGCGTTCCGTGATGTCGCGTTCGGTGGTGGCGAGGCCGACGGGCTTGCCGTGCTCGCCGACGAGGAGGGTGACCGTCAGCGATACTTCGAGGAGCCGTCCGTCCTTGGCGCGGCGCTGCGTCCTGAAGACCGAGACATCTTCGCCTCGTGTGTTCGCCAGGGCGATCTCCTCGGCCTCCGCCCGCTTGTCCTCGGGCATGAGGTCCCTGGCGTTCATCTTCAGCGCCTCGGCCTCGCTGTAGCCATACATCGCCTCGGCGCCGCGGTTCCAGGCGATGATTTGGCCGCTGAAATCCTGCATTGTGATGGCGTCGTGGGAGTCCCTGACCACGGCCGCCATGCGGCGCTGTTCGGTCTCGATGCGCTTGCGCTCGGTAACTTCCTTTTCGAGCTCGGCATTGGTCTTGCGAAGCTCGGCGGTGCGTTCGCGGACGCGGCGCTCCAGGGAGTCGCGTGCCTCGCGAAGCGCCTCCTCGGCGCGGGCGCGCGCGGCAAGCTCGCTCGTCAGGTCCCGGGTGCGTTCCGCCACCCTTCCCTCGAGCTGTTCGCGCGCATCCTCGATCCTTCGCAGGGCGCGCGCCAGGTTCTCCACCATGGCATTGAAGGCCCGGGCCAGGTGGCCGAACTCGTCCCTGCTCGCGGCCTCGATCCTGTGAGCCAGATCGCCGCCCCCGACGATCTCCGCCCCGCTGACCAAGGCGCGAATAGGCCCGATGATCGCCCGGGATATGACCCACGCCGCCGCGATTGCCACGCATAGGCCCATCAGACCCAGGAGAATGAGGTAGAGTGCCGCCAAATCGGTCGAGGTTTTCGCGTCCGCCGCCGCCGCCACCGTCTCGGCATGGATCAAGGGCTGGATCTGGTTGTCCAAAATGGCGTCAATCTTCGCGAGGTGCTGTTCGAATTCCTCGAGGCGCGTGTTCAACCCGTCGGTGACCGTCATGATCCGTTCGCCGGCCATCACGGCCTCCGCGAAGTTCCGGTCGATCTGGTCGAGCCAGCCTTTTTCCTTGGTGGAGAGGCTGGTCTCCCGATAGATCGTCTCGTAGCGTTCGAAGTCCGCCTCCGCGTCCTCGAGCTCGAGGCGAAGGGTGGGATCCGGCCGGGCGGCATAGCCCTCGATGGCGGCGAAGGCTTTGAAAATATTGATTTCCATGTCGAGCGTGCTATGCAGCTTCATCATCCCCTCGTGGGCTGTCGTATCGAGGGCCTTCTGAAGCTTTCCGTCGATCAGCTCGTCGATCTCCAGGACATCGCGCCGGAAGGTCTCCAGGGCGTTGCGCCGCAGGTCCGAGAGCCCGACGATCTCATCGCCCAGCGCCTTGAACACCCCATGGAGCCCGGCCACCTCTCGGCCGAGCCGGCGCTCGTCGTCGGTCTCCGCCAGGCGCTCGAAGTCCCGGGAGAAGCGCTCGAAGTCGGCCTCCGAATCGCGCCGCGCCTCGATGTGTTCGGGGGCCAATTCCCGGACGTAATCGAGCACCGCCCGGGCGCCCTCCCCGGCGTTGATCTCCATTTCCAGGGCGGCCCGCTCGAGCGGCTCCTCGACCGCCACGAACCGGCGCAGGTCGCGATCGATCTGTTGGATGGAGCGGTAGGAGACCAGGCCGCTCACGGCCAGAACCAGGACCAGCAGCCCGAACGCCAGCCACAGCTTTCCGGCCACCCCCCAAATCCCCGGCGCTTTAAGCCCGGGGAAGCCCTTCCCGACAACCATGCCTATTCATTCCCTTCCGCAACGCCGGATGGACTGCTCGTATCGCTTGACGCTCTTGCGATTGAAAAGTATCTCATCTATTCAGTTGTAGTTAATGAAATAATCACGTTAAAAATTGCTTAAGATCTCCACAGGTCAACTATTCAGGGTTAAAGCGGATCGCCGGGATCGCGTTGGAGGAGGTTGGCGGTTTCACGGTCGAAATCTGCGATGGCGGGGCCGCGGCGCTCGATGCCGCGCCCGGTTTCGGGCCGGACCTGGTCGTGCTCGACGTCATGATGCCCGGCATGGACGGGCCGAGCACGCTCGAGGCGTTGCGCTCGATGCCTGGACTCGGGTCGACCCCGATCGTATTCATGACCGCTAAGACCATGCGGACGGAGGTTGAATTGTACAAGAAGCCGGGCGCCTTGGAGGTGATCCCCAAGCCGTTCGATCCGATGATGCTGTCGGACGTAGTCTTGCCTGGGGGCGTGAACGGACTAAAAATCGCGGCCGAGGCGCGCCGAAGCAAGCCTGACCTGAAGCTTGTCTACCTGTCCGGCTACCTCGGTGACGCGCTCGAGCGACACGGCGGCACCGATGCCGACGCGGTGCTGATCCAGAAGCCATTCGATGATGAGATACTGGGCCAGCGCCTGCGAGAGCTTCTCGATCGCGATTGAACGCGGCACTTCTGCCGCCGGGGCGTGGGTCCTCGATTTTCTCGGCCCGGAGCTGCGACCATTCCCGCAAGCCGGACACGATTGCCGAAATGGGGTGTCCACTTCAGTCTCTGAGTCGGACCCGATTTCCTTGGACACAGAATTGGTTTAATCGAAGTGTCCAAGGAGGACCGGAACATGACCGACAATTTTGAGAACAAAGTTGCTGTTGATGGGCCTGTGGTAAACGAGGGCGAGCTTGGCTCGTCCACGTTTTCCCCGGGCCAGGTTTCGCCGGCAGGCCCGCTGGGACTTGGCCAGCGGTGGACGGTGACGCGCAAGCGTGAGGTTGCCCTGCGGCTTTTGCGTGGCGAGCCGGTGGAACTTTTGTCGCGGCAGTTGGGCGTGGAGATTTTCCGGCTCGAGCAGTGGCGTGAGAAGGCGATCGCCGGGATCGATGCCTCGCTCAAGGAACGCAAGGGCGATCCGGTAAAGGCGGAACTGGACATCGCCATGAAGCGGATCGGGGAGTTGATCATGCAGGTGGAACTGCTGGAGGCCAAGACGGAGACGTCCGGCCCTTTGGGGCGGCGGAGGTCGCGGCGATGAGTGCCGCCACCTCTCCCGGCACGGGTTTGGCCTACGGCCTCCAGCGGGTCTGTGCGGCCTGGGGTTTTGCCCGTTCCTCGTTCTACGCCATGAAATCCCGGCAGCAGGCCACCGCTGAGCGCCCACCAGCAAAGCGCCGGGGACCGAAGCCCTCGATCTCGGACGAGGCTCTGCTGGTGGCCATCGAGGCCGACCTGGAGGCATCCCCCTGGGAGGGCGAGGGACACCGCAAGGTCTGGGCTCGGCTTCGGGTCTGTCGTGGCATCCGTGTTTCCCGCAAGCGGGTGCTCCGGGTGATGCGCGAGAACAACCTGCTCTCGCCCCATCGCTGCCGCCGCCGTGGCGGAAATCCCCATGTCGGTGAGATCATCACCCATGCCCCCAACCTCATGTGGGGCACGGACGGCGTTCGGGTGTTCACGGTGGACGACGGCTGGGGCTGGATATTCACCGCCATCGAGCATTGGAACGCCGAGTGCGTCGGCTGGCATGTGTGCAAGCGAGGCGACCGCTTCGCCGCCCTTCAGCCGATCTCCATGGGGCTTGCGAGGCTGTATGCCTCGACCTCCGCCGGTGCGGCGCGGGGGCTGGCCTTGCGGATGGATCACGGCTCCCAGTATCTGTCGGACCACTTCACCAACCAGATCAAGTTCTGGGGCATCCAGCCGTCCTACGCCTTCGTCGAACAGCCCCAGACCAACGGCGTCGCCGAGAGGTTCAATCGCACGCTCAAGGAACAGATCATCCATGGCCGCATCTACCGCAACATCGCGGAGCTGCGGAACGCCGTCCGCGGGTTCGTCGAACAGTACAATGCCCAGTGGATCGTGGAGAAGAACGGCTACCTGAGCCCCGCTCAAGCTCGTCAGGCGTGGCACACCGCGATGTCACTCAGGCCCGCCGCATGAGACAAACTTGTGTCCAAGGAACCGGGTGCGATACATCCACTTCAGTCTCGTCGTTCTGCAAACTAATTATTTTCAATGATTTACGCTATAACCGAGGTAACCGGGGCAAAAGCCCAGGCAGTGCGGGAAAAACACCAGAAAATGGCGAAGTTCGTAGGTCAGCCACTGGAACGGGTTGAGGACGTGGCGTTGCTGACCGGGCGCGGCCGGTTCGTGGACGATCTAGCGGTCCGGGCCGACACGCTGTCCGCCGCGATTGTGCGCTCGACCCATGCCCACGCGGAGATCCGCGACATCGATACGGCGGCCGCACGCGCCCGGCCTGGCGTTGTCGCTGTCTTGACCGGCGAGGATATCTGCGAGCTGTCGGATCCCTTTCTGGTCGTCGTCAAACAACCCATGGACCAGTGGTCGCTGGCGGTGGGCCGGGTTCGCTACGTCGGCGAGCCCGTGGCGCTGGTCGTTGCCCGGGACCGCTACCTCGCGGAGGACGCCGCCGATCTCGTCAAAGTGTCCTACCAGCCCTTGCAGCCCGTCATCGACCCGAAAATGGCGGCTCGCGACGACGCGCCGCTGCTGTTTGAACAGATCGGCAGCAACGTCGTATCGACGCGGCGGTTTTCATACGGCGATCCCGACAGGGCCTTTGGCGATGCCGACAAGGTGGTGGGGCTTACGGTCGAGTATCCGCGCAATTCCTTGACTCCCATCGAATGCTTCGCGGTGGTGGCCGAGTACCACCCGGGCGAAGGCATCTTCGACGTCATGTCGAACTTTCAGGGGCCCTATACGACCCACCCGGTCATGGCGCGCGCCTTGCGCGTGACCGGGACCGGCCTACGTCTGCGCACGCCGCCGAATTCGGGCGGTAGCTTCGGCACCAAGCAGAGCGTGTTTCCCTATATCGTGCTGATGGCGCTCGCCGCCCGCAAGCTCGGCCGGCCGGTAAAATGGATCGAGGACCGCCTGGAACACCTGACGGCGGGAAATTCAAGCCCGAACCGGGTGACCACCATCTCCGCCGCCCTCGAGGCGGACGGCAAGGTCGTTGGCCTGCGCCTCGACCATCTCGACGACTACGGAGCCTATCTTCGCGCACCCATGCCGGCACCGATCTACCGGATGCATGGCGCCTCGAGCGGCGCTTACGACATCCCCAATCTCGCCATCGACGTCCGGGTGTTGGTGAGCAATAAGACACCGGCGGGCTTGGTCAGGGGGTTCGGCGGGCCACAGCTCTACTATGCCCTCGAGCGGCTGATGCAGCGCATCGCGGTCGAACTTCAACTCGACCCGTTGGAGGTGATCCGGCGCAATCTGGTTGCGGCCGACAAGTTTCCCTACCGCGCGGCCGCGGGTGCGCTGTTCGATTCCGGGGACTATGCCGGCGCCATCGCAATCGCCGTCGAGAAAGGCGGCTTGGCGGAGCTCGAGCAGCGCCGCGAGCGGGCCCGCGCGGAGGGCCGGCTCTACGGTATCGGCTATGCCGCGGTGGTCGAACCCGGCATGTCCAACCTCGGCTATCTCAGCACCATTCTGAGCGCGGAGGAACGCTATGAGGCCGGCCCGAAGAACGGGGCGGTATCGATGGCGACGGTCAACGTCGATCCGCTGGGGGCGGTGTCGGTGACCGCCGACACGACTCCGCAAGGGCAAGGCCATGCCACCGTGTTGTCGCAGATCGTCGCCGACGAGCTCGGCCTGGAGCCGGGCGACATCACGGCGGCGCTCGACCTCGACACCCACAAGGACCCCTGGTCGATCGCCGCCGGGAGCTATTCTTGCCGCTTCGCGCCGGGCACCGCCAACGCGGCCAAGATCGCGGCCGCCAAGATCCGGGACAAGCTGGCCCAGATCGCGGCGCCGCTACTGAACGTGCCCGCCGAGGCAATCGAATTTGGCGGTGGCAAGATCTTCGCCGCCGACAACCCGGACAATGCGCTGAAATTCACTCGCGTCGCCGCCGCGACGCATTGGGCGCCGGCGACGCTGCCCGACGGCCTGGAGCACGCCCTGCGCGAGACCGGGGTATGGTCGCCGCCCCAGATCGAGGCCACGAATGAGCGAGACCAGACCAACCCCTCGCTCACCTACGGCTTCGTGTTCGACTATTGCGGCATCGAGATCGATCCTGATACCGCCCAGATTCGGATCGACCATTATGTGACCATGCATGATTGCGGCAGGCTGCTCAATCCACTGATCGCCGAAGGTCAGATATTGGGCGCGTTCGCACAGGGTCTCGGCGCCGCGCTCTACGAGGAATTCATCTATGGCGAGGATGGCAGCTTCCTGTCGGGCACGTTCTCCGACTATCTCGTGCCCTCGGCGGCAGAGGTCGTGGAGCCGCTGATTCTGCACCTGGAAACCCCCTCGCCGTTCACGCCGCTGGGCGCCAAGGGCCTGGCGGAAGGCAATTGCATGTCCACCCCGGTCTGCCTGGCCAACGCGGTCTGCGACGCGCTCGATATCGAGAATGTCACCCTGCCGCTGACGCCGGCCAAGGTTTCCGCATTGATCCACGGCGAGGAACCAGCGCCGCCGGCCGGGGCCGCCGGAGCCGTGCTGGCCGTGGCCGCGGCCCAATCCGAATTGGCGCCAGCGCTCTCCGGCGCGGGCGAGGTCGTGATCCCGGCGCCACCCGAAACCGTCTGGCGGGCCCTGCTCGACCCGGATGCCTTGGCGGCGACCATTCCCGGCTGCCATCGCCTCGAGCGGGTCGGCGAGAATGCTTACCAGGCCACCGTGTCACTCGGCGTCGGGCCGGTGCGCGGCCGCTTCGAGGCCCGGATCCAATTGTCGGAGCTCGAGGCTCCCCGCGCGGCGACGCTATCCGGTGGGCTGGACGGCCCGTTGGGATCGTCGGCCGGATCCGGACGGGTCCGCCTCGAAGCCGTGCCGGGGGGAACCAAGGTCGGCTACGCCTATGAGGTTGCGATCAGCGGCAAGGTCGCGGCCGTGGGCGGGCGCATGCTGGAGGGCGCCTCGCGTATTTTGGTGAAGCAGTTCTTCGAGCGCCTGGCGGCCCAGATCGAGGGCGTGCCGCTTGCCACCGGGCCGCCCTGGTGGCGCCGGCTGCTCGGCTGGCTGGGGATCGGCCTGTGAAACCGATGGTCTTCGACTACCTTCGCGCCGAATCGCTGGCCGAAGCGCTCGATGCGCTGCACCAAGACGGCGAGGATGCCCGCCTCCTCGCCGGCGGGCAATCGCTCATCGCCATGCTCAACTTGCGGCTGGCCGAGCCCGCGATCCTGATCGATATTTCACGGCTCGCCTCGCTTGCCTACGTCCGCGAGGATGGCGCCATGATCGAGGTCGGCGCCGCCACCACGCAGGCCGAACTGCAACGCTGGCCCGAGCTGTCCGAGAAAGTTCCGCTGCTCGCCATGGTGCTACCCCATGTCGGGCACTACCAGACCCGGAACAAGGGCACGGTCTGCGGCTCCATCGCCCATGCCGACCCGAGCTCCGAACTGCCCTTGGCTCTGGCGCTCTTGGGCGGCGAAGTGGTCCTGCGCTCGGCCCGAGGCCGACGCATCCTGCCCGCCGCCGAATTTCAGACCGGCATGTTGTCGACCGCGCGGCGGGCGGATGAAATCGTCGTTGCCGTCCGCTTCCCTCGTGGTCGAGCGGGCGAGGGCTTCGCCTTTACCGAAATGACCCGGCGCCATGGCGATCTGGCCATCGTCGCGGTGGCCGCCAAGGCGACGGGCGCGAGCGTGCACGTCGCTATCGGCGGCGTCGCCGACCGGCCCACGGTACGCGAGCTACCCGCCGTGGCCGATGGCGGCTGGGACGACGCCCTGAACGCGCTCGCATGGGAGCTCGACGCCGTCGACGACATTCACGCCACGGCGCGCTATCGCCGCGAGTTGGTGCGCCGTCTCGGCCGCCGCATGATCGACGAGGCGCTGTCATGGCGAAACTGAGTGGCTCGCAAACTCACCCGATCACCGTCGAGTTGAATGGGGCGCGGGCCACCGGATGGGCCGAGCCGCGCATGCTGCTCTCCGATTTCCTGCGCGAACGGCTGGGGGCGAGCGGAACTCATGTCGGCTGCGAGCAGGGCGTCTGTGGCGCCTGCACCGTGCGGGTCGATGGCGTCGCGGTGCGCTCGTGTCTCACCTTGGCGCATCAGGCCGATGGCCGCCGCATCGATACGGTCGAGGGACTGAATGACGGAAAGGCCGGTTTGAATCGCCTGCAACAGGCGTTCCGCCGTCATCACGCCCTGCAATGCGGCTTTTGCACACCCGGTATCTTGATGAGCTTACACGACTTCCTGGAGCGAAACCCGGCGCCCACGGAGGCAGATGTGCGCGAAGTCCTGGGCGGGCATTTGTGCCGCTGCACCGGATATGTCGGCATCCTGCGCGCCGTCGCCGAGGTGATCGGCGATGGCGATAATGAACCATCGAGCGAAGCTGAGAGATCCTAAATCTGGGAGTTGGAGTGCCCCTGTGCTCGAAAACCCTTTGAGAATACGTACAGTTCCCAATCGGACGGGATCACCCAGATGTAACTGCGGAGCAGTTGGAATAGTTCTCGATGAATCAATGTCTTAAATTCGATTCGGGCAATCCAAATGCTGTTTTTTAGGTTTACCGATCGACGAATCATCGCACGGCGATGGCGTGCGCGTGGTTGATCGGGCCGTGGCCGGCGCCGAGGCCCGGCGCGGCGAGGATCGCCTGGTGGACATAGCTGGTCGCACGCTCGACCGCGGCCGCCGTCGAGAGCCCCTGGGCGATGCCGGTGGCGATCGCCGAGGCCAGCGTGCAGCCGGTGCCGTGGGTGCTGGTGGTCTCCACCCGCGTGGTCTCGAAGCGCGTGACGCCGTCCCGGGCGACCAGCAGATCGGCGATGTGCGGCCCCGCCATGTGGCCGCCCTTCATCAGCACCGCCTCCGGCCCTTGGGCGAGGAGCGCGTGGCCCACTTCGATCATGTCGTCTTCGTCGCGGATCGTGGTCTCGGCGAGGATCTCCGCCTCGGGAACGTTCGGTGTCAGCACTCGGGCGCGCGGCAGCAGCAGGCGCAGCACGTCCATGGTGTCCTCGTTCAACAGCCGGGCGCCGCCCTTGGCCACCATCACCGGATCCATCACCAAGGGAACGCCGCGCCCCTCGTCGGCCAGCGCGCTCGCCACCACCTCCAGGATCTCGACGCGGTGCAGCATGCCGGTCTTCAGGCAGTCGGCGCCGATGTCGGCCAGCACCACCTGGATCTGCCGGCGGACGAAATCGGGCGGCACCTCGTGGATGGCGTGGACGTCGCGGGTGTCCTGCGCGGTGAGCGCGGTGATCGCCGTCGCCGCGTAACCGCCCAGCGCCGTAACCGTCTTGATGTCCGCCTGAATGCCCGCGCCGCCGCCGGAATCCGATCCGGCGATGATCAGGACACGTCCCTTCACCTCGCCGCCCCGAGGGAAGCCGCGCGTTCGATCGCGCCGGCCAACTCCTCGACGATGTGGTTGACCTCGTCCGCGTTCTCGCCCTCGCCCATGACCCGGATCAGCGGTTCGGTACCGGACGGGCGGATGACCAACCGGCCACGCGCGCCGAGCGCCTTCTGGCAGTTGGCGACGGCGGCTTGCACACTCTCGTCCTCCAGCGGCGAGCGGCCGCCGTAACGGACGTTCTTCAAGATTTGCGGCATCAGCTCGAAGCGATGGCAGACCTCGCTCACCGGTCGGCCGGTGGCGACGACCAGAGCGAGAATTTGCAACGCCGCGATCAGCCCATCGCCCGAGGTGCCGAAATCCGACAGCACGATATGGCCCGACTTCTCGCCGCCGACGTTGAGGTCGTGGCGGCGCAAGAACTCGACGACGTAGCGATCGCCCACGGCCGTGCGGTGCAGGCGCAGCCCCCGGCCCGCCAGATAGCGCTCCAGGCCGAGGTTGGACATCACCGTCGCCACCACGCCGTCGCCCCGCAGCCGCGCCGCCTCCTGCCAGCTATCGGCGATCGCCGCCAACACTTGATCTCCGTCGATCAAGTGGCCGTGCTCGTCGACCAATATGACCCGGTCGGCATCGCCGTCGAGCGCGATGCCGACGTCGGCGCCGTGGGTGACGACCTGTTCGCGGAGATACTCCGGATCCGTCGAACCACTGTTCAGGTTGATGTTGCGCCCGTCCGGGCTGACCGCGACGGGCACCACCTCGGCCTCCAGCTCCCACAGCACCGTCGGCGCCACCTTGTAGGCGGCGCCGTTGGCGCAATCGACCACGATCTTCAGCCCGTCGAGCCGCCGACCGCTCGGGAAGCTCCGCTTGACGAACTCGATATAGCGCCCCATCGCATCGTCGAGGCGGCGAACCTGGCCGACCATCTCCGGCGGCACCCGGGGCGCCTCGTCGGCCTCGGCGATCCGCCGCTCGATCTCCAGCTCGATCTCGTCGGAGAGCTTGTAGCCGTCGGGACCGAACAGCTTGATGCCGTTGTCCTGATAGGGATTGTGCGAGGCGGAGAGCATCACGCCGAGATCGGCCCGCAGGCTCCGCGTCAGCATCGCCACCGCCGGCGTCGGCATCGGTCCGACCAGGACCACGTCCATGCCCACCGCCGCGAAGCCCGAGGTCATCGCCGCTTCCAGCATGTAGCCGGAGAGCCGGGTGTCCTTGCCGATCACCACCCTATGGCGATGCGCACCCCGAGTGAACTGGCGACCCGCCGCCTTGCCGACGGCGAGCGCCACCTCGGCGGTGATCGGGAAGCTGTTCGTGGTTCCACGGATTCCGTCCGTGCCGAAATATTTCCGCTGCATGAAATGCCACGGCCCCTAAACGTTTGCCTCTCAACGCAAAACTAGCATTCGAGGGTTTTCGGGATCAAGTTTTATACGCGCGCCCTCGGCCCCTGGATGGCGCGCCACACGGCGAGCGCCTGCCGGGTTTCGGCCACGTCATGCACGCGCAACACGCGGACGCCTTGGCCCAGTGCCCAGAGCGCCCCGGCGAGCGAGCCCGCGAGGCGGCGGTCGGCGGGCTCGTCCCGGCTCACGCGGGCGATGAAACTCTTGCGGGAAAGGCCGACCGCGATTGGTCGACCGAGGCCATGCAGGACGGATAGCCGGGCGAGCAGCGCCACGTTGTGCGCCGCCGTCTTGGCGAAGCCGAAGCCCGGATCGACGACGATCCGCTCCCGAGCGATGCCGCCCGCGACCGCCGCCTCGATGCAGGCCGCCAACTCGTCGTAAATCTCCGCCACCACGTCGTGGTAGGTCGCATGGTCTCGCATCGTCGACGGCGTGCCTCGGCTGTGCATCAGAACGACCGGCGCCTCGGCCCGAGCCACGACCCCGACCGCGTCGGGATCGTGGCGGAGACCGCTCACGTCGTTGACGACGGCGGCACCGGCGGCGAGTGCCTGGTCCATCACGGAAGCGTTGCGCGTGTCGATCGAAAGCGGCGCGGAAACGCCCCGCAGCGCCTCGATCACCGGAATCACGCGCGCGGCCTCGCTCTCGACCGCCAGCGCCTCGGCGCCGGGACGGGCGGATTCGCCGCCGATGTCGACGAGGTCGGCGCCCGCCTCGATCACTCGGCGGGCCCGCGCCACGGCCGAGGACGTGTCGGCGTGGAGGCCGCCGTCGGAAAAGCTGTCCGGCGTCACGTTGACGACGCCCATTATCAGCGGTGCGTCGCCGGCGAAAAGGCAATGCGGCGGGACCGGCGCACTCGTCAGGCGCTCCCGGATCGTCTCGGCCGCCGGGCTCCCGTGCTTGCCTCGAACCTCGTCCAGCGCCGCGTCGAGCGGGCGGATGTCGGGCCTCTCACGGCGATCGTTCCAGAGCAGCTCGACCTCGCGAAAGCGCAACGGGCCGCCGACGAGCGGATGGTTGGGCTCGGCTGCATCGCCGGGGCTGAGCGGGATCGGGCGCAATAACGGCCGCCTCGGCGCCCCGGAGCCCGTGCTCATGGCAGCCGCCGGCCGCGCGTCAGGACTCGGGCTGCGGCTCCGGCGAGAGGGAGCCTGGGCCCGGCTGCTCGCGGCCGTCGTTCTTGTGGCCGGAACTCGGGACCGAGGTCGCCTGCGGCGCGTCCTCCGAAGAGCCGTCGAAATCGTCGCGATGGATCGATTCGCCTCTCAGGACCACCTTCATTTCCTCGCCACTGAGCGTCTCGTATTCCAAAAGCGCCTTGGCCACCGCGTGCAGATCGTCCATGTGCGTCTCGAGCACTTCGCGCGCCGTCGCTTCCGCCTTGTTGATGATCCGGCGGATTTCCTCATCGATCAGGTTGGCGGTGGCGCCGGAGATGTTCTTGCGCTGGGCCACGGAATGGCCGAGGAAGATCTCCTCCTCGTCCGCGGTGTAGCGGAGCGGGCCGAGTTTGTCGCTCATCCCGTATTCGGTGACCATCGAGCGGGCCCAGGCGGTGGCCTGCTGGATGTCGGTGCCGCCGCCGGTGGTGACGTTCTCCTCGCCGAACACGAGCTGCTCGGCGACCCGGCCGCCATAGGACATGGCGAGCCGCGCCTCGATCTCGGTCTTCTTGTAGGTCAGGCGATCACGCTCCGGCAGGTTCATGGTGACGCCGAGGGCGCGGCCCCGGGGAATGATGGTGACCTTGTGCAGCGGATCGTTGCCCGGCACGAAGTGCGAGACCAGCGCATGGCCCGCCTCGTGATAGGCGGTGAGCTGCTTCTCGTCCTCGGTCATGACCATGGAGCGGCGTTCCGCGCCCATCATCACCCTGTCCCTGGACTCCTCGAACGCGGCCATGGTGACGACGCGCTTGTTTCTGCGGGCCGACAACAGGGCCGCCTCGTTCACCAGGTTGGCGAGGTCGGCGCCGGAGAAGCCGGGTGTGCCGCGGGCGATCACGCGGGCATCGACGTCGGGCGCCAGCGGCACCTTGCGCATGTGGATCAACAGGATTTTCTCCCGGCCCAGGATATCCGGGTTGGGCACCACCACCTGGCGGTCGAAGCGGCCGGGCCTGAGCAGCGCCGGGTCCAGCACGTCGGGCCGGTTGGTCGCGGCGATCAGGATCACGCCCTCGTTGGTCTCGAAGCCGTCCATCTCCACCAGGAGCTGGTTCAAGGTCTGCTCGCGCTCGTCGTTGCCGCCGCCGAGCCCGGCGCCCCGATGGCGGCCGACCGCGTCGATCTCGTCGATGAAGATGATGCAAGGCGCGTTCTTCTTCGCCTGCTCGAACATGTCGCGGACCCGGCTGGCGCCGACGCCGACGAACATCTCGACGAAATCGGAGCCGGAGATGGTGAAGAACGGCACGTTGGCCTCGCCGGCGATGGCGCGGGCCAGCAGCGTCTTGCCGGTGCCGGGGGGACCCAACAGCAGCGCGCCCTTGGGGATGCGGCCGCCCAGGCGCTGGAATTTCTGTGGGTCCTTGAGGAACTCGACGATTTCCTCCAACTCCTCCTTCGCCTCGTCGATGCCGGCCACGTCGTCGAAGGTGACCCGGCCCTGGCGCTCGGTCAGCAGCCGGGCCTTCGACTTGCCGAAGCCCATGGCCTTGCCGCCACCCGACTGCATCTGGCGCATGAAGAAGATCCAGACGCCGATCAGCAGCAGCATCGGGAACCAGTTGAGCAGGATGGCGAAGAGCGGCGGCGTGCCGTCCTCGGGCGCGGCGGCGTTGATCCTGACGCCCCGCTCGCGGAGCTTCTTGATCAGATCCGGATCGTCCGGCGCGTAGGTGGAGAACGACTTGCCGTTCATATACTTGCCGCTGATCGCGTTGCCCTGGATGGTCACTTCGTTGACCTGGCCCGCCTCGACGTCGGCGAGGAACTCGCTATAGGCCTGGTCGCTGGACGGACCGTCCGACCTGTCCTGGTTGAAGAGGTTGACCAAGGCCAGCAGCAACAGGACGATGATGACCCAAAGGGCGATGTTTCGACCGAAATTGTTCACGTTTGCAATCCCGTCCCCGGGCCCTCCACGGGCCCCGCGCGTTCAATAGATAGTAACATCATTTCGCTAGGCAACGCCAAACTCCGGTGCGCCTTCGGGAGAACCGTTTGACCCGGCGTCGGGCGCCCACCTACGGTCGCCGCCGGGCGGCCCGGTGGAGAGTTTCGGCGATGGCGGGAGCGGCCGAGGTGGGCGAGATGTCTGAGATCGCGCTGATCGGCGCCGGCCTGATCGGCGCCGGCTGGGCCGGGCGGATGGTCGAGAACGGCCTCGACGTGGTGGTCGCCGACACCTCGCCGGCGGCCGAGGCGCGGCTCGACGCCATGCTGGCGCGGGCGCGGCGCGCCTGGGACGCGCTGGCCCCCGGCGTAGCGCGACGGCGAGGCCAGGTCCGCTTCACCACCGATATCGAGGCCGCCGTCGCCGGGGCCGACTTCATCCAGGAAAGCGCGCCCGAACGAGAGGCGTCGAAGGCTGAGCTGCTGGCCCGGATCACCCGGGCCTGTCCGGCCGGCGCCCTGGTCGCCTCCTCTTCCTCCGGGCTGCTGCCGAGCCGCCTGCAGGCGGACTGCGTCGGCCCGGAGCGGGTGCTGATCGGCCATCCCTTCAACCCGGTCTATCTGCTGCCATTGGTCGAGCTGGTCGGCGGCGAGGCGACCACGGCCGAGAGCGTAGCGCGCGCCCGCCGCTTCTACGAAGGCCTCGGCATGCACGTGCTCCTGGTGCGCAGGGAGATCGAGGGCTACATCTCCGACCGCTTGCAAGAGGCGCTCTGGCGCGAGGCGCTGCATCTGGTGAACGAGGGCATCGCCACGACCGACGAGATCGACAGGGCGATCGTCTACGGCCCGGGCCTCCGCTGGTCGGCGATGGGAACCTGCCTCGCCTTTCATCTCGCCGGCGGCGAGGCCGGCATGGCGCACATGCTGGCCCAGTTCGGTCCGGCGCCGGAACGGCCCTGGACCCGCCTGGAGGCGCCCGAGCTGAGTGCGGAGCTCATCGAGAAGCTGGTGAGCCAGACGGCGGCGCAGGCCGAGGGGCGCGGAATCGAGGAACTGGAGCGACTCCGCGACGATTGCCTGATCGCCGTTCTGCAAGCCCTCGCCGGCCGGGATCACGGCGCCGGCCGGACGTTCGCTCGACATCTCGCCGGTCTCGAGGCGGGGATGGGGTGAGCGGCGGCTCTCAAGAGACCTCGATCTGGGGCCAGAAGCGTTCGTCCTCGGTCTCGTATTCAAATTCGCCGCTGAATTCGGCGATGGTGAGCGCCAGGCGATCGATGCCGACGGCCCTCTCGTGCGTCTGCCGGCCCTCCAGGACGGCGCGGGAGAAGGGGTTCTCCGGGGTGCCGTAGCCGATCGGGTCCCAAATCTCGCCGATACCTCGGCCGCCGAACTCGCGGATTTGGCTCACGTTGTCGAAGTTGGTCATGTCGAGGCGGGGATAGGCGGCGGTGGCGGGACTCTTGGCAGCGTCGGCAAAGACCGTGATCCGGGCATCGTTGTGGGCCATCGCGTAGCCGTAGCGATAGAACCGGCTGTTGGTATACCAAAGCGACAGGTTGACGTCGGAGCCCCAGCCCTCGAAGACGAAGGCGCCGGCCGGCTGGGTCCGCTGCATCAGATGGCGCGACAGCAGCAGCAGGTAATAGAGGCTCCGGGGGTGCATCTCGCAGAAGGCGTGGTTGCAGGTGACGAGATCGATGCTCATCCGCGAGAGGGCGAAGCTCGGATCGTAAAACCGCCACCAGGGGATGTGCACGACCTCGCCGGACTCCGGCGTCGGCAGGCCGTGGAACGGCGTCTCCTCGCGCGCCAGCTCCCGTACCCGGCCGGGCGCCAGGGTCTCGAACAGCAGGCTCTGGTAGAGGTAGAAGCCTTGAGCCACGTCGGTCGAGACGTAGGGATAGCCTTCCAGGATCAGCATCGCGCCGAGATAGCCGCTGCCGGCGCCGACCTCCAGGATCGGCGGGCGCGCATCGCCATAGATGTAGCGGATGTGGCGCAGCACGTTGATTGCCCGCAAGAGAGAGCCGCGCGCCACCAGACGGCAGCCGAAGGCCCGCTCCGAGAGGCTGGAGACGGCGCGGTTCACCTCGTGAAAGAGGCGGAATTCGTCCTCGTCCAGCCCTTCCAGCAGATTTACGAAGTTGTGCTCGAAGCGGCGTTCGTGCATCACGTCGACGAACTTCCAGAGCTCGCTCTCGTCCTCGACCCTGACCGGATAGCCGACCTGTGCGAAGGTCACGGGCTGGAAGGATTCGACGATTCTGTTGGCCGTTCGGGCCCGGGCCCGGGCCTCGGCCGCATCGTATTCCCCGGCGCCGAGCGGCCCCGTGGCCACGCCTTCCAGCGCCTCGCCGGTCATGCTCATCGGCCACCTGCCTCCGCGTTATCGAAGCGGGCGAGGATCGCCGAACATCGTTGAGAAAGCGTGAAGTCGGGGAAGAGGGCCGGCTTCGGGGACTTTCGAGACGGACACTCAGGGCGTCGGCACCTCGTGGCGCTTCAGCATGCGGGTCTGGCGGCGGCGGAGGCGGGCCTCGTCGAAATCGGCGATCAGCTCGTGGAACAAGCGGTGCCAGTTGACCTCGGCGCGCAGGTGCATGAAGACCCCGCCGAGGCCGATCGCCGCTCGGTCCATGAAGACGAACTCGCCCGGCGGCGTGACACCACCCAACGCCCGCAATTTCTTGTGGACCTTCTCCGCCACCTCGCGGCCGTAGACGCCGCCAGCCTCGAATTCCTGGATGCGGCGTTTGCGATCCTCCAGCAGCGGCGCGTAAACGAAATTCGCCCACATGTTGAGGGTGTCGATCACTTCGTTGGAGAGATCGCCGAAGCCCCATGTCTCGTAGGCATGCACGGCGAGGGCTCGGTCGTCGTTGCTGATCGCGTGATAGAGGTCGATCACGCCGCGCACGAACTTCGCCTGAAAGATGCGGATACAGCCGAAGTCCAGGAGGTTGATGCCGTGATCGGGACGGGCCGAATAGTTGCCGAGATGCGGATCGCCGTGGATCACGCCGTAGTTGTAGAAGGGGACGTACCAGGCGTGGAACATGTTGGTGGCGATAGCGTTGCGGACCTCCATCGCCGCCTCCTCGAAGGCCAGCAGCCGTTCGCCGTCGAGCCAGGCCATGGTCAGCAGGCGGCGGGTCGAAAGCTCGGGCATCACCTCCGGCACGTGGACGCCCGCCACGCGCTTCAGCATGTCGATGTAGAGGCGCATGTGGCGCGCCTCCAGCTCGTAGTCGAGTTCCTCGCGCAGGCGGGCGGCGATCTCCGCGTGCACCTGGCGGGTATCGATGGTGCGGTCGTAGCGGTGGTAAATGGCGAAGATCAGCTTCAACTGCCTGAGGTCCGCCTCCACCGCCGAGCTCATATCGGGATACTGCAGCTTGCAGGCCAGCACGCGACCGTCCAGGCGGGCGCGGTGCACCTGGCCGAGCGAGGCGGCGGCCCGGGCCTCGCGCTCGAAGTCGTCGAAGCGCTTTTGCCAATCCCCGCCCAGTTCCGCCGTCATCCGCCGACGGACGAAGAGCCAGCCCATCGATGGCGCGTTGGACTGGAGCTGGATCAGCTCCTGCACGTATTCCTGGGGCAGTGCCTCGGGCACGGTGGCCATGATCTGCGCCACCTTCATCAACGGTCCCTTGAGTCCGCCCAAGGCCGCTTTCAGCTCGCGCGCATGCTCGTCGCGATCGAGCTTGATGCCGAGGAAGCGTTCCCCCGCCAGCTTGGCGGCGAGGCCGCCGACCGCCGTCGAGACCCGCGCATAGCGCCTGACCCGCCCGCCGAGGGTCGAGGCCTCGTCGTCTTCCGCCATCAGTCCGAACGCTCCGTGGACATGCTTCCTACCGCTGAATCCCTAGGTGTGATTCCGGCCAACGAAGAACAAGCAGGCCTGCTCAGGTCGCCGTGATGCCGCCGTCGAGCACCAGCTCGGCGCCGTTCATCAGGCCGGAGTCGTCGCTCGCCAGGTAGACCACGCCCCGGGCGATATCCTCGACCGTGCCCATGCGGCCGATCGGCTGGCGCTGGACCAGGCTCTCCCAGGCTTGCTCGTAGGTCTGGTGCCGGCCGAGCCGGATCGTCTTGTGCGCCACCTGCTTCATCATCTCGGTGTCGATGATGCCGGGATGCACCGAGTTCACCCGGATATTGTAGCCGAGGAAGGCGCATTCGATCGCCAGCGACTTGGTGAACAGCCGCACCCCCCCCTTCGACATCGAATAGGCCGCGCTGAGCGGCGAGGCGACGATGCCGGCGATCGAGGAGGTGTTGATGATCGAGCCCGAGGGACCGCCCTCGGGGCAACACGCCTTCATCACCCGGACCCCGTGCTTGGCGCCCAGGAAGACACCTTCCAGGTTCACCGCCTGGATCCGCCGCCATTCCTCCAGCGTCGTCTCCTCGACGGAGCCCGCGGCGAAAATCCCGGCGTTGTTGAAGAGGACGTGCAGCCCGCCCTCGCTGGCCACCACGTCGTCGACGATTTGGGCCCACTCGTCCTCCACCGTGACGTCGTGGCGGACGAAACGAGCCCGCCCGCCCCCGGCCTCGATCGCCGCCGCGCTCGCCGCGCCCTCCGCCTCCAGGAGGTCGGTGATGACGACGCTGGCGCCCTCCGCCGCCATCGCACTCGCCGTGGCCGCGCCGATGCCGCGCGCGCCGCCGCTGATCAGCGCCACCTTGCCGTCGAGCCTGCCCATGACCCTCTCCCTCGTTGCCTCTACCAAAGCGTTTCGCTCGCCCGCCGCGCGCCCTCGACCAGGCTCGAAAGCTTGGCCCAGACGATGTCGGGGAAGACGTTCGGATAGCCGGCGAAGGTCGCGAAGCCGCAATCAGTGCCGGCGATCACCCGCTCGCGCCCGACCACCTCGGCGAAGCGGCAAATGCGCTGCGCCACCAGCTCCGGGTGCTCGATGAAGTTGGAGGTGGAATCGACCACGCCGGGGATCAGCACCTTGTCGTCGGGCAGCGGATGGTCCTTGAAGACCGCCCATTCGTGCTCGTGGCGGGGATTGGCCCCCTCGATCGAGAGGGCCATCGGCCGGGCCCGATAAACGATGTCGATGATCTCGGCGAGCGGCACGTCGTGGTGATGCGGCCCCTCGTAGTTGCCCCAGCAGAGATGGAGGCGGAGCTTGTCGGCCGGCAGCCCCATGGTGGCGGCGTTCAGGACCTCGACATGGCGCTGGGCGACGGCGCGAAAGCCCGCGAGGTCGAGATCGCCATGCGCCAGATGGCGGCCCATGGCGAGGTCGGGGCAGTCGATCTGCAGCACCAAGCCGGCCTCGACGATCTCGCGATACTCCGCCGCCAGGACGCCTGCCAGCGCCTCCAGATAGGCGTCGTGGCTCGGATAGTGGCGGTTGTCGAGGAATATGGTGACGACGCCCGGCGAGGCGGCGTTGAGGAAGCCCTCGAGCGGCTCGTGGCGGGCCACGGCGGCGGTGAAGAGTTCGATATCGCGCTCTAGCGCCGCCGGGTCCGCCAGCGCCACCTCGGCGATGCAGCAGGGCCCGCTGGCGGACGGGATGGTGCCGCCGATCTTCACCAGATAGCGGGCGTAGTCGCGATACTCGCGAAGGTCCTGGGCGCCCTTCAGCCGGCCTTCGCCGCCGAACCCCGAATAGCGGTCCTTGACGTAGGTGGCATAGCTGATCTTGGCTGTCTCGCCGTCGCTCACCGCATCGATGCCGATCTCGACCTGCCGGCGCACCACCTGCTCGACGGCGGCGCTCACCTGGTCGGCGAAGGCCTCGTCGTCCACCGCTTCGCCGGCCTCGCGCGCCACCAGCAATTTTCTGAGCGCCTCCGGCCGGGGCAGGCTCCCGACGTGGGTGGTCAGAATGCGGTCTCGGCTGAGCTCCATGCCATCCTCCCCAGGCGCCTCGGCGCCGGCATTCTAAGGCCAATCGCCTCGGTGCTCCTATAGTGCCGTACGACCCCGTGGAACCGCCGGCACGTCGCGAGGCACGGCGGACATGCGCCGTCGGTGCCGGCTCGATCAATGCGGCGGTGGTCGGGAGAATATCGGTCGAGGTCGTCTTGTGCGATGCTGCGCTAGTGTACCGACTCTAACGCCTGTCGCCCACGAGCGACTTTTTCGAGTATGGCGGTGGCGGAAGCGGTCCATACGAAGGGTTTTGGATCGGCATTGTGGTGCTCGAGGTATTCCTGAATGGCTGTTTCGAGTTCGGCGACGCTCCTGAACACGCCGCAACGGATTTGATCGCTGGTGATCAGGCTGAAGAAGCGTTCGACCTGGCTGAGCCAGGAGGCGGATGTCGGAGTGAAGTGCATATGGAAGCGAGGATGTTTTGCCAACCACGCCTTGACCTTGGGATGCTTGTGGGTGGCGTAGTTGTCGGCGATCAGATGCAGGTCGAGCTTCTTGGGCGTCTCGGCGTCGATACGGCGCAGGAATTTCAGCCATTCCTGATGGCGGTGCCGCTTCATGCAGTGGCCGATGACCTTGCCGGTGGCGACGTCGAGCGCGGCGAACAATGTCGTCGTGCCGTGGCGCTTGTAGTCATGCGTCATGGTGCCGGCTCGGCCCTTCTTGATCGGCAAGCCGGGCTGTGTGCGGTCGAGCGCCTGGATCTGGCTCTTCTCGTCGACCGAGAGAACCAGCGCCTTGTCCGGCGGATCGAGATAGAGACCGACGATATCGCGCACCTTCTCGACGAAGTGCTCGTCATTCGACAGCTTGAAGGTCTTCACCAGGTGCGGCTTGAGGCCGTGCGCCTTCCAGATCCGCTGCACGCTGGTGTAGCTGAGGCCGACGGCACGGGCCATCTTGCGGATGCTCCAATGCGTCGCCGCCTCCGGCGTCTCGTGCAAGGTCTTATGCACAACCCGCTCGATCACCTCGGCGCTCAGCGGCGGCTTGCGTCCCGGTCGCGTCGCATCGCGGCGCAGTCCGGCGATGCCTTTGGCAAGGTAGCGCTCCTGCCAGCGCCACACCGTCACCTTACTTTTGCCGACCAACCGGACGATCGTCATCGTGCCGATCCCGTCAGCCGACAGCAACACTATCCGTGCCCGCCAAACCAGCTTCTGCGGCGTGTTCCGCCCAGAAACCAACCCTTCCAGCGTCGCCCGCTCCGCGGGAGACAGCCAGATGCATGCCAATGTCTTCGTCATTCCCCCAGAATCGCAGAACGCAAGCCCTTTGGGAAACTTTTGTTAGGATCGGAACACTAGGTCTAGGAGGACGACTTGGCGGAAAAAAAGATCGCGCGCAAGCTGACCACGATCCTCGCCGCCGATGTCGCGGGGTATACGCGCCTCATGCGCGCGGACGAAGAAGCGACGCTCGAGACCCTCGGCGAGTATCGCAATATATTTTACGATTTGATCGCCCGCCATGACGGCCGCGTCTTCAACACGGGCGGCGACAGCGTGCTGGCCGAGTTCGCCAGCGCGGTCGAGGCGGTGCGCTGCGCCAATTCATGTCAGGAAGAGATTTCAAGCCGCAACGCCGAGCTGGCGGACGACCGAAGATTGATGCTTCGCCTATCCGCCGTTAGCAGGGCACTTCCACACCCAGGGCTATATGTAGCGTGCCGCACCCATTTTCAGCTGAGCTGAAAGCTCGGTCCGCAGGCCGAAGCGGAGATATCTCGCGGCGAGAGGCCGAGCAGCCTTGGACTCGGACGGCATTGTAGCGCCTTTTAGGCGCGCCCTTTAGCAGGTGGTGTCCGAAATCCTAATCATTGAGCGGATTTGGCGAAAACGCCACGTTGCATAAAGGACCGTCACTTCATTGAAATTTATCTGAAATCGGAGGTCGCAACGCCGCCGATGGAACCGTCTTCCTTCGCCAGCGAGGAAATCAGAGCTTCATGTGGTGCAAATTGTAGGATTCGAGTGCCGGATTATTCACAAATAGCTCTGTGAACTGGTTTTCAAGCCGCAGACCCCGCGCAATACGTCATATGAAGTAAACGGATTGAGGATCACGGGTTCCACACCAAGCTGTCGGCTTCGTCTTCGCCCTGCGACTCAAAACGCGCAGGAGACTAACAGGCGCGGACGGCCTCGCGCTTCGCTACGATTCGTGCCAGCGCGCGCGCTTTCTTCGACCTGGTGCCGTCAATCGCCCAGACGATGACGTTTCATCAGCAGCTTCCCGTCTGGCATACGTGGGTTGAGCCTTCGTTTTTCGCGCGCAAGGTCGCCACCGTTCCGTCCCCCGATGTTAAGTACGTGACGTGCGGACGAAAAGCCGGTTCGGCGAGTATCAGAACAATCAAGAATTCGCCCGCCATGATCGCCTCCTCAACGGGCGCCTGCGCCGGCCCTTCGCCTGCAGTCCAAGGAGACACACTACATATAGTGAAGTGTGGGTCAATAACCGGATAGGCAAGACGATTGATGTTTCGCATCGGCGTCAATGTCGGCGACGTCATGATCAAGGATGGCGATCTGTACGGCGACGGCGTCAATGTGGCGGCGCGGCTGGAAGGCCTGGCCGAGGCCGGCGGCGTCTACATCTCGGGCAGCGTGTTCGAGTAGGTCAAGCACAAGCTGTCGCTCGGCTTCGAAGACATGGGCGAGCAGAAAGTCAAGAACATTGCCGAGCCCGTCTCCGCCTACCGGCTGGTGCCGGTTCGGGTTTCAAAGTTGGCGGGGGCGACAGCAGTTACGAAGCTGAGCATCAAGAGACGTTGGCGAGGGTTGGCCATGGCCGCGGCGGCGGTGGTCGTCATCGCCGCCGCTGGGCTAACGGTCTGGCGGCTGTGGGAGCCTGAGACAGAGCCGGCATCGGTCGAAAATATGGCTTTCCCCTTGCCGGACAAACCATCCATCGCCGTGCTGCCCTTTACCAACATGTCCGACGACCCGGCGCAGGAATACTTTGTCGACGGCATAACCGAAGACTTGATCACGGATTTATCCAAGCTGTCCGGTTTGTTCGTCATCGCCCGGAATTCGACGTTAGTATACAAGGGCACAGCCGTGAAGGTGCGGCAGGTCGCCGAGGCGCTCGGCGTTCGCTACGTGTTGGAGGGGAGCGTACGGCGTGTCGGCGACCAGGTGCGAATTAACGCCCAACTCATCGACGCCGTGACCGGCGGGCATTTGTGGGCGGAGCGCTACGATGGGACCTTGGCCAACGTCTTCGCGTTGCAGGACAAGGTCACCGAAAACATCGTTGCCGCATTGGCGCTGAAACTGACGGGCAGCGAACAAGCCGAGGTCGGTCGTATCGAGACCTCGAATGTCGACGCTCGTGAAGCCTTCCAGATCGGTTGGGAGCATT
Organism: Alphaproteobacteria bacterium; assembly: GCA_965225945.1. GTDB lineage: Bacteria > Pseudomonadota > Alphaproteobacteria > JASLMY01. The sequence goes on from CBDDBZ010000029.1 coordinate 79,057, forward strand.
ATCTCCGGCAAACTGTCGATGATATCGTCAAGGCAGTACCCTATTTAGAGAAGGCGGTTCAATTCGACCCAAATTACGGCCGCGCCTATGGTGCCCTCGCTTTGGTCTATATGAACGGTTGCACATGGGGCTACAGCGAGCTGCTGGGAGTGGGTTGTGCGCAAGCACGCCTAATACCAATTGGCCTTGAGGGAGACTCACTTTGAGGATTCCCATGGTGGATGATTTCTGACTCAATTCCGGTGATTCGGAGTTGAGGAGGTTCACCATGGGAGCGGCGATCGGGTTACGAGAGGATTTCGATGCGGCGGAGCTGCGTCGCTTGGCGAAGCTTTCCAAGGATGCCGGCCAGAGCCGCCGGCTCTTGGCTCTCGCGGTGATCTATGACGGTGGGCGGCGGACGGATGCGGCACGGACCGGCCACGTGGGGCTTCAGGTGATCCGAGATTGGGTGTTGCATTTCAACGCCGAGGGCCCGGACGGCTTGATCGATCGCAAGGCGCCCGGTGCGGTGGCGAAGCTCGACGATGCACAACGCCAGGCGCTGGGGGCACGCGTCGATGCGGGGCCGAACCCGGCGGTCGACGGCGTGGTGCGCTGGCGGCTGAAGGATCTGGCGGGCTGGATCCGGGATATGTTCGCGATCTCGCTCGACGAGACCACGGTGAGCCGGGAATTGAAGGCGATGGGCTTCACGAAGATGACGGCGCGTCCGCGCCACCATGCCCAGGAGGAGGCGTCATCGAGGATTTTAAAAAAAATTCCCCGAGCTGGTGGCACAAGCCCGCCGGCGCCTGCCCGACGGCACCGAGATAGAAATCTGGTGGCAGGACGAAGCCCGTGTCGGCCAGAAGAACAAGATCACTCGGCGCTGGGCGCGGCGCGGAACCCGGCCCCGCGCACCGCATGACCAGCGCACCAAATCAGCCTATATCTTCGGCGCCATCTGTCCCGAACGCGGCGTCGGCGCCGCCCTCGTGCTCCCCCACTGCGACACCCAGGCCATGCAGCTGCATCTGGAGGAGATCTCCTCCCGGGTAGGCGCGCGCGCGCATGCCCTCCTGCTCCTCGATCAGGCGGGTTGGCACACCACGGACAAGCTGAAGATCCCCGCCAACGTTACCCTCCTGCCCCTGCCACCACGCTCGCCGGAGCTCAATCCGACCGAAAACATCTGGCAGTTCATGCGCGACAACTGGCTGTCCAACTTGGTCTTCCAATCCGACGAGCAGATCATCACCTCCTGCTGCGAAGCCTGGAACAAGCTCATCGATCAACCATGGAACATCACGTCCATCGGGCGGCGTAAATGGGCGCATGAGTTCTGATTAATGCCGATTGGTATAAGGTCGATCGAGTATCTACGAAAAGCCGAGGAATTTCCGACGTCACTTGCAAACGTGGCCGCTTCGCGATTCTATCTGTGGAACAACAGGCACGATGATGGTTTGGCTGCCGCCGCGCGTGCCCTCGCTCTCGGTCCGAACGATCCTGAAGTTCATCTGGCGATGGCCTGGGCTCTTATAACGACCGGCAGGCCGGAGGATGGCATTACCTCCATCGAAACGGCGATGCGCCTCGACCCGCGCTACCCGAGCCATTATTCGAAAGCGCTCGGCGTGGCGCATTTTGCCGCGGGCCGCTTGGAAGAGGCTGCGCGCGTGCTGGCGAACGCTCTCGAGCGCAATCCGTCGGCAATCGCATTGGCTCCGCCGCTGGCTGCGACCTACGCTCGCCTTGGTCGGAGAAAACAGGCTCGGGCAGCGCTAGACATATGGCTAGGCAAATGGGAGGCGGACGCGACTGCCGCGACACCGGGGAGAAAAATGATACTGTACAGCCTACCCTTCAAGTGGGCCGCCGACCACAGGAGGTTCAGGGAGCAGTTTATCGACGGCGTGAACCTGGCGTTGCTACCTCAGGATCTCACGATTGAAGTTCTCGTGGCTTCGCTGAAGAACGAAAACGTCGCAGAGCGCCGGGACGCGGCGAGGAAAATCGGGCTGTTCGGTCCTTTGGCGAAGGATGCGGTGCCGGCCCTCATAGAAGCATTGAAAGACGGGAGCCTCTTCGTTCGCAAAGATGCCGTTTGGACGCTGGGCAAGATCGGTCCGATGGCGAAGAGTGCGGTCCCGGCGCTCGAGAACGCATTGGAGGATCCAATCGTCCGGTCACGCGCGGAAGAGGCATTGAAGAGAATTACCGGCGAGTGACAGGACAATCCGAGAGCGAATCCGGCGCTAATTCGATACGGGAGATCGCTGACCGGCGAGACCGGAGGAGATGGCATGAAACCTCGAGGCGCGTGGCGACGGCGCCTCGCCGCCTTGGTGGTGGCGATCTTTTTCGCCGGTCCGGCGACGGCGGGAGACGCCGCCGGGCCGATGCGCCCGCCCGGCGCGCACGCCGACTATCCCCTGCCGCCGCCTTCCGACAAACGGCTGTTCTTCCTGCAGCGCTCCTCCAACGCCAACACCGTGGTCTACGATGCGCGCCTCGGCGTCGACGGTGGCCTCGATCCCGAGCGCCCGGTCGAGGTCTATTGGCTCCGCTACAACACCTCGGGCGAGCGGCGAGCGCTCAGTTTCCTGGAGCGGCATTTCGCCTACGGCGTTACCTCGCGGCCGGACCCGACATGGAAGGGGGTCTATCTCGCCCGCGTCGCGGCATTGGAGGGCCGGCGCTTCCGCGTTGCCCTGGACCAGACGGGCCGACCCCGGGCCGAACTCGACATCGCCGGGCGGCCGGCGCGGCTGCAATTGGTCTATGTTGCGCTTGACGGCAAGGGCGCCTTCGCGGAGGTTCGCCACGTCGATCTCCATGGCGAGGACCTCGGCTCCGGCGCCCCGGTGCACGAGCGAATCGTGCCCTGAGGCGGAGGCCGGGCCCCGCCCGATGTCCGAGCGAAGCCATGTCCAGCGCCCACCCGCCCCGCCTCGCCGACATCGTCGCCGCCTACAAGGCCTCGAAGTCGGCCGAGGAGTTACGCGGCGAATGGGGCGCGGTGCTGCTCTACCGGCCACTCTCCTTCGTGCTGACGCCGCCGCTGATCCGCCTCGGCCTCGGCGCCACCACGGTGACCGCGATCTCCTGCCTGCTGGCGCTGGCACTGCCGTTCGTGGCGCTCGGCCTCGGGCCGATCTGGCTGGCCGTCGCGGGTTTCGTCTTCTCGGTGCTCGACTGTGTCGACGGCAACATCGCGCGGGCCACCGGCACCACCAGCCGGCGCGGCCGATACGCCGACTTCGTCACCGACGTGGTCTACCGGGCGGCGATGTATCTCTCGATCGGCCTGCTGCTGGCGCCGGGCGCGGTGGCGGGCTGGTGGCCCTTGGGCGGCGGGCCGGGCCTCGGGCTCGCGGCGGCGCTGCTGGCGCTGGCGGCACGGCTTTCCCGGGTCTATGTCGAGCACGCGATGGGGGCCGACAATCCCTACGAGGCCCCCCTCGAGGTCTCGCTCGAGGGGCCGGCGCCGGGACCGCTCGCCCGCCTCGCCGCTTTCGCCTTTCCCGTGCTCAGCGGCATCGATCCCCTGCTGCCGGTGCTGGTGCTGGCGGCCGGTCTCCTCGGCGGCCTCGAATGGGTGCTGATCTGGCTGCTCGCTTATTCCGCCCTGGACTTTTTCTATACCCAGGTCGAGATCCTGCGCGGCCTCGAGTGAGGGCGCGGTGAAGATCGCCATCGTCTGCCCCTACGACATCCACCGCCCGGGCGGCGTGCAGGCGCATATCCTCGACTGCGCCACGCACATGAGCGGGCTCGGCCACGCGGTCCGGATCATCGCCCCAGGCCCGGCGCCAGAGGCAAGCGACGACGCGCGAATCCTCCATTTCGGCGCCTCCCGAGGCATCACCTTCAACGAGACCTATTTCGAGCTCTCGATCGCGCGAGGGGAGCAACTCGCAGCCCTCCGGCGCATGCTCGAGCGCGAAGCTTTCGACGTCCTGCACTTCCACACCATCTGGACGCCGCTCCTGAGCTTGCAGATCCTGCGCCTGTCCAAGACGGCGAACGTCGCCACCTTCCACGACACGCCCCCCGACAGCTTCAGCGGACGGATGACGAAGCAATTCTTCCGGCTCGCCAGCCACTATCTGATGCGCAAGCTCGATCGCGCGATCGCGGTCTCCGAATCGCCGGCGCGCCACCTCGTGCCGCTGCCGGGGCGGGAGCCGGTGATCCTGCCGCCTTGCATCGACTATTCCCCCTACCTGGCCGAGCCCGCCCCGATGCCCGGCTACGACGACGACAAGGTGGTCTTGCTGTACCTCGGTCGGCTGGAGCAGCGGAAGGGCGTCTTCGTGCTGCTGGAGGCTTACCGGCGCCTGCTGCGCGACGGTGCTCACGTCCGGCTGATCGTCGCCGGGGCGGGCGACGATCGCCCCCGGATCGAGGCCTTCGTCGAAACCCATGCGCTGCCCGACGTCGACCTGGTCGGCCGGGTCGGGGAAGAAGACAAGCCGCGCTGGTACGCCACGGCGGATATTTTCTGTTCCCCCGCCGTCGGCGGCGAGAGCTTCGGCATCGTGCTCGTGGAGGCGATGGCGAGCGGCAAGGCGGTGGTCGCGGCCCGCAATACCGGCTACGCGAGCGTGCTGACGGGCCCCGCCGCCGCCTTTCTCGCGGCACCGGGCGACGCCGGCGATCTGCGCGACAAGCTCGCCCGCCTGATCGGCGATTCCGGGCGCCGGGCGGAGCTCGGCGTCTGGGGCCGCGAGGAGGCCATGCGCCACGACGTCACGGCGGTGGTGCCGGAGTTGCTCGCGATCTACGAGACGGCGATAAGAAAGCGCCTCAGCGGGTGACGCCGGCCGTCGGGGGACGGCGGACCAGGGACCAGACGTTGGGCGCCTCGCCGATCGGCACCTCGATCAGGCTCGGACGATCGTCGGCCAGGTGGCTCGCGAGCGTCGCCTCGAAGGCTTCCGGCGATTCCGCCCGATCGGCGCGTAGGCCGAAGGCCCGCGCCAGCGCCACGAAATCCGGGTTGGTCAAGTCGACGGCGATGTGCCGGCCGCCATAGGTGTTGCGCTGGATGGTCTTGACGTTGCCGTAGGCCTTGTTGTCGAAGACGACCGCGGTGACCGCTATGTCGTGGTGCACGGCGCTCGCCATCTCCTGCACCGTGAACATGAAGCCGCCGTCGCCACAGAGCGCCACGACCTTGCGCTCGGGCCGCGCCACCTTGGCGCCGAGCGCCGCCGGATAGGACCAGCCCAGCGTCGCCTGGAAGCCCGGCATGAAGAAGCTCCGGGGCTCATGCATCGCCATGGCGAAGCGGGCGAAGACGGTGAAGCGGGTGACGTCGGCGAAGACCAGGCCGTCCTCCGGCAAGGCGCGGCGCAGCGCGCCGGCGAGCCCCGCCAGGGGCTCCAGCTCGGCGAGCTTGGCCGCCATCTCCGTGCGCGCCGCCGCCGCCTCCGGCCAGATCTCCCGCGCCTCGGGGCGCATTTCGGCGAGCGCCTGGTCGAGCGCGCGGAGCCCCAGGTCGGCCGAGGTGACGATGGCCAGGCCGGCGCGCCTGGGCTTGGTGATCTGCACCGGATCGATGTCGATCCGGATGGTCTCCACCTCGCCCTCGCGGCCCCAGGCGAGCGCGGCATTGGTGAAGCGGGTGGCGACGACGAGGGCGACGTCGCAATGCATCCAGGCCTCCTGCCCGCTCATCATGGTGAAGGCGAGGGGGTGGCTGTCGGGCAAGCTGCCACGCGCGTTGGGGCTCATCACCACCGGCGCGCCCAGCCGCTCGGCGACGCCTGTGAGCGGTCCTTCCGCCTCGACGATGCCGCCGCCGACGAGGATCAAGGGCCGTTTCGCCGCCGCCAGGCGCACGGCGGCCTGGGCGATTGCTTCCGCGTCGGGCACGGGTGCTGGATGGGGTGTCAGCGGGGCCACCGGTTCCACCGGCGCCTTCTGGCCCAGAATGTCGGGCGCCATCTCGAAGACCGCCGGCGACTTGCGGCCGGAATGCATGTGCTGGAACGCATCGGCCAGCAGCGCCGGCACCGCCGCGGGATGCTCGGCCCGTCGGGTCCACTCGATCACCCCCCGCGTCACCGCCATCTGGTCCTTGAGCTCATGCGCGATGCCGTAGCCCTGGCCGATTTGATAGGAGGGGATCTGCCCGGTGAGGCAGAGCATCGGCAGGTTGGCCGAGGCGCCGGTGGCGAGCGCGGTCAGGCTATTGAGCAAGCCCGGCCCCGGGACCACGGCGAAGACCCCGGTTCGCCCGCTCGCCTGGGCATAGCCCATGGCCATGAAGGCGGCGCCCTGCTCGTGGCGGGTGTGAATCACGCGGAGATTGTTGCGCCGCTCGTGGAAGGCGTCGAACAGATTGTCGAGCTGGATGCCCGGAATACCGAAGACGGTGTCGACCTCGTGGTCGAGCAGCGATCGGACCACGGCCTGGCCGCCTGTGATGGTGGGGGTCATGCTCTAATAGGAGCGCGGCATGCCGAGGACGTGCTGGCCGATATAGCCGAGAATGAGATTGGTGGAGATCGGCGCGGTCTGAAACAGCCGCACTTCGCGCCACTTGCGCTCGATGTCGAATTCGCGGGCGAAGCCGAAACCGCCGAAGGTCTGCATGCAGGTATCGCCGGCATGCCAGGCGGCTTCCGAAGCCAGCATCTTGGCCATGTTGGCCTCCGCCCCGCAGTCGCGACCGTCGTCAAACAGGGCGGCGGCCTTGCGGATCATCAGTTCCGCCGCCTCCAGTTCCGCGTGCGCCCGGGCGATCGGGAACTGAACGCCCTGGTTCTTGCCGATCGGCGCGCCGAACACCACGCGTTCGTTGGCATAGGCGACCGCCTTGTCGATGAACCAGCGTCCGTCGCCCAGCGCCTCCGAGGCGACCAGCACCCGCTCCGCGTTCATGCCGTCCAGGATATAGCGGAAGCCCTTGCCCTCCTCGCCGATCAGGTTCTCGGCCGGGACTTTCAGGTCGTCCATGAAGACCTGGTTGGTATTGTGGTTGATCATCGTCGGGATCGGCTGGATTTCGAGCCCCCTACCGCGCGCCTCGCGCAGATCGACCAGGAAGACGGAAATACCATCGGTCCGCCGTTTCACCTCCTCGGCCGGCGTGGTCCGGGCCAAGAGCAGCATCAGGTCCGACTGCAGCGCCCGCGAGGTCCAGATCTTCTGGCCGTTGACGACATAGTGGTCGCCATCGCGGACCGCCCGGGTCTTGAGCTGGGTGGTGTCGGTGCCGCTCGTCGGCTCGGAGACGCCGAAGGCCTGGAGGCGCAACTCCCCGGAGGCGATCTTCGGCAGGTAGCGCCGCTTCTGGTCCTTGTTGCCGTGCCTCAGCAAGGTTCCCATGATGTACATCTGCGCGTGGCAGGCGGCGGCGGAGCAGCCGGCGTGGTGAATCGTCTCCAGGATCACCGAGGCCGCGCGAACCGGCAGGCCGGCGCCACCGTATTCCTCCGGGATCAGGGCGGCGAGCCAGCCGGCCTCGCTCAGCGCCTCGACGAACTCGGTCGGATAGTCCGAAGCCGCGTCCTTCTCCCGCCAGTATTCGCCCGGAAAGCCTGCGCAGACCTTGCGCACGCCGTCGCGGATTTCCGCCCAGTCCTCGCCCACCGATATCGCCGTCTCGGTGCTCTCGACCGTCGTCTCCAGGTTCGCCACCATAGTGCGTTCCACTCCTCCTCTCGACCTCAACCGGCGCGGGGACGACGCCCCTCCAGCGGATAGGCGGGATCGTTATAGCCGGGCGTCGAGGGATGTCCCGGCGGCACCAGGGAATCGACCAAGGCTTCGTCTTCCGGCTCGAAGCGATGCGCGAGCGCGCCCAGATAGTCCGCCCACTGTTGTTCCGTCCGGGGCCCGGCGATGACCGAGGTGACGAGCGCGTTGTGCAACACCCAGAGAAAGGCGAACTGGCCCGCCGTCATGCCGCGCCTCTCGGCATGGTCGCGGAGCGTGCGGGCGATGCGGAGCGATTCCGGCCGCCATTCGGTCTCCATCATCCGTCGGTCGTCGCGACCGGCACGGCTTTCCTCGGGTGGCGCCGTGTCGGGGTCGTACTTCGCCGTCAGCACGCCCCGGGCCAGCGGGCTATACGGCACGACGCCCATGCCGAAATTCTCGCAGGCCGGCAGATGCTCGCTCTCGGGGCCGCGGTTCAGGGCGTTGTAGTTGGGTTGGCTCGCCACCGGCCGGTCGATGCCGAGGGAATCGCAAATCCGGCAGACTTCCGCCATCCGCCAGACCCGATGGTTGGAGAGGGCGAAATGGCGGATCTTGCCCTGGCGCACCAGGTCCTCCATGGCACGCACCGATTCGTCGAGCGGCGTCAGATGGTCTTCCTTGTGCCAGTAATAAACCTCGATCCGGTCGGTGCCGAGGCGTCTGAGGCTCGCCTCGCAGGCGCGCATGATCCAGCTTCGCGAGAGGCCCTGGCCGTTCGGCCCCTCGCCCATGGGGTTGGCGAGCTTGGTCGCCACCACCCACCAGTCGCGATCCTTCGCGATTGCTCGGCCGACGATTTCCTCGGAGGCGCCCCGGTTGTAGGCATCGGCGGTGTCGATGAAGTTGACGCCGGCCTCCCGGGCGCTGGCGATGATGCGCCCGCTGGTCGCCTCGTCGGTCTGGCCGCCGAACATCATCACACCGAGACAGACCGGCGAGACCCGAAGGCCGCTCCGCCCGAGCTTGCGATAGTCCATGTGTCCCTTCCCCCTGTTCGCGCGCGACTCAGGAGAGCGCCGCCTCCAGCTCCTCGAGTCGCAAGGGTTTCGCCAGGGTGGTGACGTCGAGTCCCTTCACGCCGCCGAGCATTTTCGCCATTTCGCGATAATGCGGATTGAAGCCGCTGACGATCAGCACGCGGGCGGCACAGCCACGGGCGGCGAGCCAGTTGAGGAGTTCGATTCCGTCCTCCTCCGGCATCACGATGTCCAAGATCACGGTATCGGGGTCGACCTGGTCGTAGACGGACTTGAACTCGGCCCCGGAACCCACCGCCGTCGCCTCAAAGCCGAGATCTTCGGCCACCCGGGCGACGAATTCGCGGAAATCGGTCTCGTCGTCGACGATCAGAATTCGTTTCACGTCCATTCCCCCTCGAGGGCAAGACTACTCGGCCGCCCGCGGCTCGATCAATTGGTCGAGCGCGCGGCCTTCGGGATCCTCGCTCGCCGCGCGCCGGGCGGCCTGGACCCGGTGCCGCAATTCGGCGATTTTCCCGCCCGAGGCCAAGCCCGGCGTCACCACGGCGGCGAAAATGCGCTCGAAGCGTTCCCGGCCCCGGTCGTGGGTCTCGCCATAGCCGCGGATCAGCGCGGCGCATTCGGCGATTTCGAGGGCGAGCTCCGCATCGAGGCCGGCGGCGCGGCCGACCGCGTCCAGCCAGCGCTCGATCGCCGCTCGTTCCTGGCCGAAACGATGGCCGAGGCGGCGGAAGACCCGCATCCGGGCGAGCAGACGCAGCAGCAGGTAGCCCGGCACCGAGGTGGCGCGGATCCGCAAGCCGAGGCGCCGATCGGCGCGGCGAGGGTCGCGCCGAGCCCAGGCCAGCAAGGGACGCGCCAGGAACGAGGGCAGCACCGCCGCCAACTCCTCCACGCCGGGGCGGAAATAGTCGGTGACGCGGAGCGGTTCGTCGGCGCCCGCTTGCGCCTCCTCGCGAATCCGCGCGAACCGATCGGGCCGGGTCTTCAGCTCGGCGACACGGATGATGTCGTCATAGGCCATCCAGTTGGCGAGGCCGCGGGCGAGGGAAACCAGGACGGCCGCCTCCGCCGTCTCGCCGGCCGCCGGCGGAAGCGCGCGGCGCACCGAGTCCAACCGCGCGAGGTAGAGCGCGCCAAAGGCCCGGTCCTGGAAGTCCACGACCTTTTCGAGGCCCGCTCGCCGCATCGCGCGCGCGGCCTCGGGCCAGCCCTCGGGCGCGGCGGCGAGCAAGGCCTCGACGGCAGCCCCGCCGCCCAGCGTCTCGGGCGCCGGCGGCGGAAACGCGGGTTCGATCAGTGGCGCCTCGTCGACCACCGCCAGCGCCGCCTCGCGCCCCCGGGCAAAGCCCCCGAGATTGGCCTCGACCGCGACGCCCCCCTCGCGGATCGCCGCCTCCAGGTGCGCTTCGTCGAACGGCAGGCGGCCGGAGGCGGCGATGGCGCCCAGCAGCACGGCGTTGACGACGCTTCCCGCCGCCTCGGCCAGCGCGCGGAAATCGCGCAGGATCGTCTCGCGGGCGAGCGCGCGGGCCGTGCTCAGCACCACCTCGGCATCGTAGCGCCCGTCGTCCATCCGCGCCTTCTCGGCCACCGCGTAGATCCGGTGCGTGGAGGCGATCAGCGTGGTCCGCTCCGGCGACACGTAGCCGTTCTCCATCGCCCGGCCCGCCTCCAGAACCTCCGAGGCGACCATCAGATCGATGTCGCCCGGCCCGGGCGTCAGCGCGAAGACCGGCGCGCGGGCCAGCAGCTCCCAGGGCTCGGGAAAGATCTCGAGGTAATAGGTGGTGGCTCCGGTGCGCTGGGCGACGCCGGGGATCGAGGTGCTCTGTACCGGCAGGCCGGCGCCACGGGCGGCGGCGACCAGCCAATTGGTCAGCACGCCACCGCCCTCGCCGCCGAGCGCGGCCAGCAGAATAGTGACGGGACGGAGCGTCTCGGTGGTCACGGCCGGCCTCGACCTAGGCTGTTCTGGCAGCGGCCCGGCGTTCGAGCAGCCAGCCGAGCACGGCGTCGTTCAGCCGCTCGACCCAGCGCTCGAAGCGGTTGGCATTGCGCACGATATCCGCCCGATAGAACGAGGGGCAAAGCGCCGCCGCGTGGGCCACCTCGCCACAGACGCCGCAGCCGACGCAGCCGTTCTCGACATGCGCCACGGGGTGCGGCTTCAGCGGATCGTCGCTCGGCTTGATGGTGAGGGTCGGACAGCCGGAGAGACGAATGCAGGCGTGATCGCCGGTGCAGACCTCCTCGTCGACGCCGTAGCGGGTGCGGACCAGACGTTTGCCCTCTTGCAGCATGCGGCGCTCCAGCGGCCGCTTGCGGCGTTGCACCGCCAGCATGCACTCGCCGTCGGCGATGATCACCTTGAGCCCCTTAGCCCTCGTGGTGAGCGCCTTGTGCAGCGTCTTCACCATGGTCGAGACCTTGTAGGTATCGACGCTGCGCACCCACTTCACGCCGACCCCCTTCAAGGCCTTGGCGATGTCCATGTCCATCGGCTGCAGCTTGGCGTTGGAGCCGGTGGACGGAATGGCTTGCGCGCCGGTCGCCGCGGTATAGCCGTTCTTCATGATGATCAGGACGCTGTCGTCCTGGTTGAAGACGGCGTTGGCGACGCCGCTGGTGAGGCCGTTGTGCCAAAATCCTCCGTCGCCCATGATCGAGATCACCCGCTTGTCGCCGAAGGCCGGCGCGACCCCGGTCGAACTCGCCAGACCCAAGCCGTAGCCCATCACCGTATTGCCGATGTTGAAGGGCGGCAGCGTCGCGAAGGTGTGACAGCCGATGTCGGCGGAGACGTGGAAGGGTCCGGTCGCCTTCTCGACGATCTTCATCGCCGAAAACACCGGCCGCTCGGGACAGCCGACGCAGAAACCGGGCGGGCGGCTCGGCACCGGAGCGCCGAGCGCCTCGCGCGCGCGCGCCTCCAGGTCGTGGACCGCCGCGAGCGGCGCGCTGATCGAGGCTCGCTCGAGGCTTGGCGGCGCGTGCGCCTCGAGAAAGCGGGTCAGCCCTTCCAGCACCACCTCGGCGGTGTATTCGCCGGCCATCGCCAGCACCGCCTTGCCGACCACCGTGGTCGCGAGATCGGCCTTGCGCAGGAAGACGTGGGTCGCCTGCTCGATGTAGTCGGGCTGGCCTTCCTCGATCACCAGGACCGCCCGCTTGTCGGCGCAGAAGTCCTGGAATTCCTCCGCGATCAACGGATAGGTGACGTTCAGGCAGTAGATCGGCACCCGGCTTTGCCCGTGGGCATCGGCGAGGCCCACCCGCTCCAGCGCGCGCAGCGCCGCGTTATAGTGGCCGCCCTGGACGATGATGCCGATATCGTCGAAGTCGCCCGGGAACATCTCGTTCAGGCGGTGCTCCTTGACGTAGGCCAGTGCCGCGGGCGCCCGGGTCTCGATCTTGTGGCGCTCCTGGGCGTAGGTCGCCGGCGGCAGGCAGATCCGCGCATAGTCGAAGTCGGGGCCGGGAAGCGCGTTGTTTCGGCTGTGCGTGGGCGGCCGGTTGTCGCGGGTCTCGAAGCTGCCGTGGAGGTGACAGGCGCGGATCCGGAGCTCCAGCATCACCGGCGTCGCGCTCGCTTCCGAGAGCTCGAAGCCGTGCTCCACCATCTCCACCATCTTGGGCAGGCTCGGCCGGGGATCCAGCAGCCAGATCTGCGACTTCATGGCGAAGGCGTGGGTTCGCTCCTGGATGATGCTGGCGCCCTCGCCGTAATCCTCGCCGATGACGATGACGACGCCACCCTTGACCCCGGCCGAGGCGAGGTTGGAGAGCGCGTCGGAGGCGACGTTGGTGCCGACCACCGACTTCCAGGTGACCGCGCCGCGGAGCGGATAATTGATCGAGGCGCCGAGCATGGCGGCGGCGCCGGCCTCGTTGGCGCAGACCTCGGTATGGACGCCCAGGTCGTCGAGGATGTCGCCGGCGTCGGCCAGGACGTCCATCATGTGGCTGACCGGCGCGCCCTGATAGCCGCCGACATAGGCGACGCCCGACTGCAGCATCGCCTTGGTCACCGCCAGGATACCCTCGCCGTGGAAGCGCTCGCCCTGGCCGAGCTTCAGCAGCTCGACCTCTTTCTTGAAGGATCGCTCCATGTGCCCCGCTCCCCAAGACGCCCCGTCGAGCCGCCTTTAAGATAAAGCCCCTTTGTCCTGGCCCGTCCAGTCCCTATCCGGCCCCACTCTCTCCGGGCCGCGCCAGATGCCACTCGGTTTCCGATTGATAGGTCACTCCGGCGCGCAGAAGCAACGGCTCGCGCCACCGGGCCGCCTCGAGCTGCAGGCCAACGGGAAGTCCGGCGGCCGAGAACCCACAGGGCACCGAGAGGCCGGGGATGGCGCCGTGGGCACCCGCGTAGGTGTTGCGGGCCGCGCTTCCGGTCGCCTCCAGGAGCGAGCGGTCGTCCACCACCGGCGGCGGGTCCGCCGGCGCCGTCGGCGAGGCCAGGATGTCGATATCCTCGAAGAGGCCGGCGAGTGTCCGCCGCCAAGCCTCGCGGGCGCGGACCGCGCGGGATCCGCCGCCAAGCCTCGCGGGCGCGGACCGCGCGGGATCCGCCGCCAAGCCTCGCGGGCGCGGACCGCGCGGGAATAGTCGACGGCGCTGTACGACAGTCCGGTGGTCATGCGATCGTAGACGTCCTTGCTGAAACCATCCGCTCTTTCGGCCAGGCGCTCGGCGTGGAATGCGCAGGCATCGGAGAACACGATCGTGCTGGCGTGGCTCAGGGTCTCTTCGGCGCCGGGTACGTCGACCTCCACCAATGCCGCGCCTTGACACTCCAAACTCGCGGAGCGCCGCCATCACCACTTCGGCGATGTCGTCGGGAACGCCGTCGAAGTAGTAGTTGCCGGGCACGCCGACGCGGATCCCGGATATGCCGTCGCCGAGGCTCGGCAGGAAGTTTTCGAGCGGCCGGTCGCTCGACATGGGATCACGCCGGTCGGGGCCGGCGATGGCGGCGAAAATCCGCGCGACGTCCTCCACGCGCCTGGCCATGGGTCCGATGGTGTCGTAGGTGGGACTGAGCGGCGTCGCGCCGTGATTCGGCACCCGGCCGACGGTGGGCCGGAGGCCCGAGACGCCGCAAAACGAGGCCGGGAGCCGGACCGAGCCGCCGGTATCGGAGCCGAGCGCGCCCTCGACCATGCCGGCCGCCAGCGCCGCCCCGGAGCCGCCGCTGGAGCCGCCGGGCACCCGATCGGTGTTCCAGGGATTGCGGCACTGGCCGGAGACCGGGTTGACCGAGCGGATACCGAAGCAGAGTTCGTGCAGCGTCGCCTTGCCGACGATCACCGCGCCGGCCCGGCGCAAGCGGGCGACCACGGCGGCGTCGTCGTTCGGCACGTGGTTCTCGAAGAAGGTCGAGCCACTCGTGGTTCTGAGACCCGCGGTCTCGATGCAGTCCTTCACCGCCATGGGCATGCCGTGCAGAAGGCCGAGCCAGCGCCCCTCGGCGGTGGCGGCATCGGCCGCGTCGGCCGTCTCCCGCGCCGCCTCGCTCGCCACGGTGACAAAGGCGTTCAGCCGTCCGCCGTCCCCCTCGATGGTATCGAGCGCGCGTTCAAGCGCCGCGCGGGCGCCGCCATGTGTCGTCATCATATTCTCTCCACGGGTTTTTGCGACCGCCCCCGACGGTATCACCCGGGACGCCTTTCGAGGGAAGCGGACGCTTCGTTCGGTCGTTTCGAACTCACGTCGCGCCGTCCGGCCGCGCCAGGTGCCACTCGGTTGCCGATTGATAGGCGACGCCGGCGCGCAGCAGCAGCGGCTCGCGCCACCAGGCCGCTTCCAGTTGCAGCCCGACCGGAAGCCCCGCCGCCGAGAAGCCACAGGGCACCGATAGACCGGGTATGGCGCCGAGGCCGCCCGCATAGGTGTTGCGGGTGGCGTCGGCCGTGGCCTCCAGAAGCGTGCGCTCGTCCACCACCGGGGGCGGGTCGGCCGGCGTCGTCGGCGAGACCAGAATATCGACCCGCTCGAAGAGGTCGGCCAAGCTCCGGCACCAGGCCTCGCGGGCCCGGAGCGCGCGAGCATAATCGACGGCGCTGTAGCGCCACCCGTTGGTCATGCGGTCGTAGACGTCCTTGGAGAAACCCTCGGGCCGCTCGGACAGCCGCTCGGCGTGGTAGGCGCAAGCATCGGAGAAGATCATCACTGTAGCGTGCAGATGGGTCTCCTCGGCTCCGGGCACGTCGACCTCCACCAGTTCGGCGCCGTGGCGCTCCAGTTCGCGGACCGCCGCCATCACCGGCTCGGCGATGTCGTCGGCGAGGTCGTCGAAATAGAAGTTCCCGGGCACGCCCATGCGCACTCGCGCGATGCCGTCGCCCAGGCCGGGCAGGAAGTTCTCCAGCGGCTGGTCGATCGAGATCGGATCGCGTCGGTCGGGGCCGGCGATGACGGCGAGAATCCGGGCCACGTCCTCGACCCGCCGGGCCATCGGACCGATGGTGTCGAAGGTCGCGCTCACCGGCGTGGCGCCATGGTTCGGCACCCGACCGACGGTCGGCCTGAGGCCGGAGACGCCGCAGATCGAGGCCGGGAGGCGGACCGAGCCGCCGGTATCGGAGCCGAGCGCGCCCTCGACCATGCCGGCCGCCAAGGCGGCGGCGGAACCGCCGCTCGAGCCGCCGGGCACCTGCTCGGTGTTCCAGGGATTGCGGCACTGGCCGGAGACCGGGTTGACCGAGCGGACACCGAAGCAGAGCTCGTGCAGCATCGCCTTGCCGACGATCACCGCGCCGGCCCGGCGCAAGCGTGCGACCACCGCCGCGTCGTCGTTCGGCACGTGGTTCTCGAAGAAGGTCGAGCCACTCGTGGTTCTGAGACCCGCGGTCTCGATGCAGTCCTTCACCGCCATGGGCATGCCGTGCAGCAGGCCGAGCCAGCGTCCCTCGGCCGCCGCCCGGTCGGCCGCCTCGGCGGCTTCACGCGCCGCCTCGGGCGCCACCGTGACGAAGGCGTTCAGCCGCTCGCCGTCCCGCTCGATCACATCGAGCGATCTCTCCAACGCCTCGCGGGCACCGCCCTTCGTGGTCATCGCCTCGCCTCCCCTCGTCCTTCGATCTCCGCCTTGTGATAGCATCGCCCACGACACCCTCCAGGGGAAGCGGGGAGGATCATGGAGACGGGCGACGACAGCGGCCGGGACGTGGCGAGCCACGACGACCTCACCGAGGGCGCCGAGGCCGCCGCCGCCCGAGGCGCCGGGAACGCGAGGAGGGCAACGACGTCGGAGGAAATCGACGCCGCGTTGGAGACCGTCTTCGGCGCCAATTCCGAGCTTTACCAGGGTCGCGGCTTTCAACGGCGGATCGGCTGGGGCCAAAAGCCGGCACTGCTGGTGATCGACATGGCGAATGCCTGGACCCGGCCCGACCACGCCTTCTCGTGCACCGGGATGGAAGAGATCATTGCGGCCCACGAGGCCCTGCTCGGAGCCTTCCGGGCCAAGGGCCTGCCGGTGATCTACACCACCACCGCCTATGAGGTGTTCGACGGCGCGGTCAGCGACGCCGGCCTCTGGCACCACAAGATCCCGGCCGAGGTGCTGCGCCTCGACAGCCCGGCGGTGGCGATCGACGATCGGATCCGACCGGCCGACGGCGAGATCGTCATCACCAAGAAGCGGGCCAGCGCCTTCCACGGCACGCCGCTCGCCGGCATGCTCCGGGCGGCGGGCGTCGACACGGTGGTGATCACCGGGGTCACCGCGTCGGCCTGCGTGCGCAACACCGCCGAGGACGCGATCGCCGACGGCTTCCGCCCGATCGTGGTGCGTGAGGCGGTGGGCGACCGGATCGCCGGGGCCGTCGCCTGGAACCTGTTCGACATCGACGCCAAGTTCGGCGACGTCGAGCCGCTGGAGGCGGTGCTCGATCAGCTTCGCCGGAACGAAATTTGAATTCGAGAGGAGGAACCCCATGGTGGCTGAAAACGGGCGGACCAACGGCTTCTCGGCCTTCGTCGAGGACCGTCCGGGCCAGGGCATGTTCCGCATCGACCGCGCCATCTATACCGAGGACGCGGTCTTCGAGGCGGAGCTGGAGCGGATCTTCGAGCATAGCTGGCTCTATCTCTGCCACGAGAGCCAGATCGCCGAGCACGGCGACTACTACGCCAGCCATATCGGCCGACAGCCGGTCTTCGCCATCCGCCAGAAGGACGGCGCCATCGGCGCCTTCCTCAACGCCTGCGCCCATCGCGGCGCGATCCTGACCAGACGCCGGCGCGCCAATGCGACCACGCTCGCCTGCCGCTTCCACGGCTGGTGCTACGACACCGAGGGCCGCTGCATCCGGATCAAGAACGAGAAGAGCGGCTTTCCCGACGGCGACGCCAAGGCGCGATACGGGCTGACCCCCGTTCCCCGGGTCGATAGTTACAAGGGCTTCGTCTTCGCCAGCCTCGATGCCGACGTCCCGCCCCTGATCGAGCATCTGGGTCAGGCGGCGCCCTTCATCGACCTGATGGCCGAACAGTCGCCCGACGGCATGGAGGTGGTCGCCGGCCAGCAGACCTACCTCATTCGCGGCAACTGGAAGCTCCAGGCCGAGAACGGGGTCGATGGCTACCACGTCGCCACGGTGCACCGGGTCTTCGCCGCGGCCATCGCCAAGCGCGAGAAGCTGTCCGGCGCGGCGGGCACGACCGCCACCGACGCCGGGCGGATAGCCGGGCTCGGCCGGAACGGCTGCTACGACCTGGGCGGCGGCCACAAACTCGTCTGGTCCGAGCGCGGCAAGCCCGAGCTCGCGCCCCTCCACGCCTCGCTGGCGAAGCTGGAAACGATGCATCCCGAGGCCAAGATCGACTGGATGCTGCGGCGCGGGCGCAACTTGATGGTGTTCCCGAACCTGTTGCTGCTCGATCAGGCCTCGACCCACATTCGGGTCTTCCGCCCCATCGCCAAGGACCGAACCGAGGTTCGGGTCTACTGCATAGCGCCGGTGGGCGAAGCCCGAGAGGCGCGGGCCGCGCGGCTCCGCAAGTTCGAGGACTTCTTCATGGTCACCGGCATGGCGACGCCGGACGACCTCGCGGCGCTGGAGGACTGCCAGTCCGGCGCCATGGCCAGCGGCGCGCGCTGGACCGACATGGAGCGCGGCATCGGCCAAGCTTGCGAGGGCGCGGACGAGCTCGCCGCCGGGATCGGCGCTCGCCCGGCCGCCAGCGCCGAGAGCTGGGATCACGAGATCCTCTATCACGGCTTCTTCCGCCGCTGGGTCGAGCTGATGGACGCGGACGCCCCATGAGCGCGGCCGAGGCGGCGCTGGCCGAAGTCCGGGAGCTGCTCACCCTGGAGGCCGATCTCTTGGACCGGCGGCGCTGGGCGGAATGGCTGGAGCTCTATCTCGACGACTGCGTCTACTGGGTCCCGTCGTGGCTCGACGAAGAGACCACGGGCGAGGATCCGGAGCTGCAGGTCAACATGATCTACATTACCTCCAAGGCGGGGCTGGAGGCGCGGCTGCTCAGGATCGAGTCGGGCGACGCCTATGCCGAGAGCCCGCCGGCGCGCACCAGCCACCTGGTCGATTCGATCCGTATCGTCGACGACACGGACGACGGAATCGAGGTTTCCGCCAAATGGCTGACGCTCTCCTGCAATATGCGCTGGGGCAAGCAGTTGCGTGGTGGCTGGTACGACTATCGCTTGAAGCGCCGCGACGGCCGCCTGGCGATCGCGGAGAAGAAGATCACCCTGCTGGAGGACGTCATCGACGGCGCCATCGATATTCACCAGATCTAGGATTGAAGCAAATCACCGGGCCGCATCGATCCCGTCCCGGCCGAGGAGCGCGCCCATGACCGCCCCCCTTCCCGATTCCGCCCGCGTCGTCATCGTCGGTGGTGGCATCGTCGGCTGTTCGATCGCCTATCACCTGGCCGAGCTCGGCTGGAAAGAGATCCTGCTGCTGGAGCAGCACCAGCTCACCGCCGGCACCACCTGGCACGCAGCCGGCCTGGTCGGCCAGCTCAGACCCAGCGTCAACCTCACCAAGCTGATCCAATATTCGGCCCGGCTCTACGCCACGCTGGAAGCGGAGACCGGTCAGGCCACCGGCTGGAAGCAGTGTGGCTCGATCAACGTCGCCACCACCCCCGACCGGCTGATCGAGTTGAAGCGCGCCGCCGCCCAGGCGCACGCCTTCGGCGTCGAGACGGAAGTGATCGGGGCCGAGGAGGCCGGCCGATACTGGCCGGAGATGCGCACCGACGACATCGCCGGCGCGGCCTGGATTCCGGGCGACGGCAAGGCCAACCCGGCCGACCTGACCCAGGCCCTGGCGCGCGGCGCCAGGAACAGGGGTGTCACCATTCGCGAGGGTGTCGCCGTCACCGACGTGGTGCTGGAGAAGGGCCGGGCGGTGGGCGTCGAGACCGCGCAGGGGCGGATCCGGGCCGAGGTGGTGGTCAACGCCGCCGGGCAATGGGCCCGCGACCTCGCCGCCAAGTCCGGCGTCGTGGTGCCGCTGCATGCCGCCGAGCACATGTACATCGTAACCCGCCCGCTCGGCCTCGATCCCGATACCCCGGTGATGCGCGATCACGACAACCGGGTCTACTTCAAGGAAGAGGTCGGCGGAATTCTGATGGGCGGCTTCGAGGCCGAGTGCAAGCCCTGGGGCGGCGAGGGGGTGCCGGAGGGCTTCGCCTTCGGAATGCTGGCGGAGGACTGGGACCAGTTCCAGCCTCTGATGGAGGGCGCGCTCCGGCGTTGCCCGGTGCTGGAAACGGCGGAGATCCGCCAGTTCATGAACGGGCCCGAGAGTTTCACCCCCGACGGCCACTTTATCTTGGGCGAGGCGCCGGGGGTGGCCAACTATTTCGTCGCCGCCGGCTTCAACTCCGCCGGTATCGCGTCGGCCGGCGGGGCCGGCAAGGCGCTCGCGGAATGGATCGTGGGCGGCATGGCGCCGATGGATCTCTGGGAGGTCGATATTCGCCGTTACGGCGCCTTCCACGCCAACCCGACGTTCCTGCGCCAACGCACGGTGGAAAGCCTCGGCATGCATTACGCCATGCATTGGCCCCGCTTCGAGCCGGAGAGCGCGCGGGGGCTCAGGCGCTCGCCGCTGTACGACCGTCTGCGGGCCAATCGCGCCTGCTTCGGCTCGCGCTTCGGCTGGGAGCGGGCCAACTGGTTCGCCGCCGAGGGCACGGAAGCCAGGATGCAATACGCCTGGGGCCGGCAGAACTGGTTCGAGGCGACGGGCGCCGAATGCCGGGCGGCGCGGGAGGACGTGGTGGTCTTCGACCAGACCTCCTTCGCCAAGTTCCTGCTGCAGGGCCGCGACGCCGAGGCCGCGTTGCAGCGGCTCTGCGCCAACGACGTGGCGCGGCCAGAGGGGCGCATCGTCTACACCACGATGCTGAACCCGAAGGGTGGGATCGAGTCCGATCTGACCGTGACGCGGATCGCCGAGGACGCCTTCTTGATCGTCACCGGCGCCGCCCAGGCGGTGCGCGACGCCGACTGGATCCGCCGCCGGCTGCCCGAGGACGGGCACGCGGTGCTGAGCGACGTCACCTCGCTGCTGTCGGTGTTGAGCGTGATGGGGCCGAAGGCGCGGACCCTGCTCGAGCGCCTCGGCGACGACGACCTCACCGATGCCGGCTTCCCCTTCGCCTCCAGCCGGATGATCTCGCTCGGTCCCGCGATCGTCCGGGCGACGCGGATCAGCTTCGTGGGCGAGCTCGGCTGGGAGCTCTACTGCCCGGTCGAGATGGCGGCCGGGCTCTATGACGCGCTGGTCGAGGCGGGTGGCGATCTCGGCTTGCGCGATGCCGGCTATTACGCCCTCGAATCGCTCCGCGCCGAGAAGGGCTACCGCGCCTGGGGGCACGACCTGACGCCGGACGACACGCCGCTCGAGGCCGGGCTCGGCTTCGCCGTGGCGCTCGAGCGCGGCGGCGACTTCATCGGCCGCGAGGCGCTTTTGCGCCAGCGCGAGGCCGGGCTGGAGAAGCGCATGGTGGTGTTCACGCTCGACGATTCGACCGCGGTGGCCTGGCACGACGAGCCGCTCTACCGGGACGGCGAGCTGGTCGGCCACGTCAGCTCGGCCGATCACGGCCACGCGCTCGGGCGCGCCGTCGCCTTCGCCTATGTCCACGGGCCCCGGGGGATGGACGCCGACTTCATCCGCGCCGGCCACTACGAGATAGACATCGCCGGCGAGCGCTTCGCCGCCAGCCCGCATCTCCGCCCGCCCTACGACCCGAAGGGCGAGAAGATGAAGGCTTGAGGCCGGCCGGAGGAACCGGCGGGGAGCGGGGCGGCCCGCGTCAGCGTTGGCGTCGTTCCTCGGCCCGGGCCTCCCACTCGCCACACCAATCGTGACCGAGCGTCTGCGCCCAGGAGGCCTGATTGGAGCTGGGCCGGGGGGCGTAACGACAGCAGAGACCGACGCTCGAGCGCCGGACTTCCTCGTTCTTCTCGGACTCGCGCTTGCCCACTGCCTCGTCCTGCCCGGAGAGCGTACTCGCCGAGCGCCAGAAACGGCAAAAGGCGCAAATGCTTTCCATGACATTGACTCTCCCGCGACGTCGCCACGCCGACCACTCGGGCGCGCTTCGATCTCGACTCCGATACTATCGTTGCCGGACGACGCTGCAAAGGCCGGGTATCGTCTGGGCGGCCTCGGGCGGCTCGGGCCCGGCTCGAGGGCGCCGCGCCGGGCGACGTCGAAGATGGCGCGAAACCCGACATTCGGTGCTTGACGTCACGAATCGGGGGTAGACTCCCCGTGGCGCCAAGCTGGCCGTTTCGGCGATTCGTAGCCAAGGCACTAAATAGCTGGCGCGATATTTGTGTGGGGGTCGGGGCTACGGCAAGTCTGACTGGCGTCGTCAGCGATATCGGTTACACTAGACTGCCATCGAAAGCCGAATGGCTACTCTGATGCTCGAAAACGACACCCATCCCGGGAATTCCGGTCAAAATAGGGGGATGAAATGAGATACCAATTCAGGCTCGTCGCATTGCTGCCTGTTCTGCTGATTGTCGGCCTGATCGCCGGCTGCACTACCTTGGCCGATCAGGAGAGCGAGGCGGCCAAGATCGCCGCCATCAACAAAACATGGCTCGCGATGGTGGCACGCCATGATGCCGAAGGGATCGGTAATCTCTATACCGCCGACGGCGTCTTCATGATGGCGAACGCAACGATCATTACCGGACCGAAAGCCATAGCCAGCGCCTGGGCGGGCCTCATGAAGCTGCCTGCGGTATCGCTAACTTTCCAGACGTCCCGTCTCGACATCGCCAAATCGGGCGACCTCGCCTCCGATCGGGGCACCTACGAGTTGGCCTTTGACGGCAAAAACGGCCGTATCCGCGACGTTGGCAAGTACGTCATCGTTTGGAAAATGGTCAAGGGCAAGTGGATGGTCGCCGCCGATATCTTCAACTCGGACTTGAAGGCGCCGTAACGCAGCATCCGTTATCGGGGCCAGTCGGCCCGATGCAGCTGACCAAAAGATCGGTAGTCGTCCCCAATCCATCTAGTCGCGACCGCCTTCGACCGGGCAGTGCTGGGCGCGCCAGCGCAGCATACCGCCGGCCAGGTTGGCGATCTCGGTGAAGCCGGCACGGCGCAGGATTATCGTGGCCTGCGCCGAACGCCCACCGGCGCGGCAGACGGTAACGATCGGCCGTTCCTTGTCCAGTTCCTCCGCCCGCGCGGCGAGATCGCCCAACGGGATCAGCTTGGCACCCGGAATCTGGCCCAAAGGCCCGTCGAACTCGTCCGCTTCGCGCACGTCCAGGATTTGCGGCACGCTCAAGTGTTCTTCCAGCCAATTCGGCTGCACCTCTGGAATACCGGCGAAGGTGTAGGCCAGAATGGCCCAGGCCGGTTCGTCTTCTGGAATGTCGCCATCCTCGGGCCGGCCGCATTTCAGGTTTGCCGGCACCGCGATGTCCATCTTCTTCGGATGATCCAGGCCCAGATTGTCCATGTAGCCGATGAAATCACTCTGGCTCAGCTGCCCGCCAAGGCGCGGGTTGAAGGCCTTCTCCTCCGCCACGCTGGTCACCGTCAGCCCGCGGTAGTCGTGGCCCGGATAGAGCAGGCAATCCGCCGGCAGGGTGAAGATCTGGGTATGCACCGACCGGTACATCTGCCCGGCATCACCGCCCTGGAAGTCGGTACGGCCGCAACCGCGGATCAATAGGCAATCGCCGGTAAACGCCATCTCTTCGGTATCGAGCACAAACGTGATGCAGCCGGCGGTGTGGCCGGGCGTCGCCCTGACGGTCAGGTAACGGTTGCCGAATTCGATTCTGTCGCCATCGCCCAGCGCCCGGTCGGC
The DNA here is from genome assembly GCA_965225945.1 of Alphaproteobacteria bacterium. Lineage (GTDB taxonomy): Bacteria > Pseudomonadota > Alphaproteobacteria > JASLMY01. The sequence continues at coordinate 102,075 of CBDDBZ010000029.1, forward strand.
CCCCTCCGCACCGCTGACCGCCGACACCGCAATTCTGCTGCCGGCGTCTTTCCGCAGCCGCCAGCCGCCAGTGACGTGATCGGCATGGATGTGGGTCTCGAGCGTATAGAGCAGCTCGAGGCCGAGTTCACTCAGCAGCGCGCCGTCGCGCCGGGCCTGTTCATAGACCGGATCGATCAGCACCGCCTCGCGGGCCACGGTGTCGGCCAGGAGATAGGTGTAGGCCCCCGATTGCGGATCGAATAGCTGACGAAACAGCATGGTCACGAAGCTCCCGAATTAGTCCCCGACGTGACCGCAATCGTGAACCCATGCCGGCAAACAGGCAATACGCCTTTTGCCGCGGATCATCGCTCCGCCACGGAATTTCCCGAAACAGCTTTCTCGGCCCGGCAGCCTCGGCCAGCAGCCGCGAGTCGCCCACCACGTCGGCAGCCAGGATCGGCGCAAGCCTTCTCCATACGCGTTCCTCGGTCCTGGGGACCGTTCCCTCCCAGGCGCTCGCGTGGGGTGAAATTCCATGTTGTTCCGGTGGGGGCCTCGGTCGATGTCGTATGCCTGGTCGCGGTCATCAATCTCCGGTTAGCGCCTTCTAATGGATCGCCCGGTCTTGGGGGCACTCCTGACGTCGATTCGGCGAAACCCGACATTCGGCTGTCAACGTCGGCTTTCGGCGGTAGACTCCTCGTCGGGCCGGGGTGGAAAATTCTGTGACTCTTAGCCAACAGAAGAGATTCGAGTACTTAGGTGGTGACAAAGCCGACATCGGTGACGGCGGCGCGCAAACATTGGGGAAACGATGATGGAGCGGTTGATCTATGACGAAGATGGCCAACTGATGACTGGGTCACTGATGGACTGTGCCGCACCACGCGCCAGCCAAACGCCGGAGATTACGCTCAATGTTATGGGGATCCCATTACCGTCCAATAACCATGGTATGAAGAGCGTCGCCCAATCGGCAACCATCGGCGCATCGCCAACGCTTATGAACGCGTCACTTGCAGCCTTGGTGCCACTTGGGTTTGAAAACCTGGACGTACCCTGCATGAGCGAAAGCGTTTGGCGCGCCGGACATATCGCCGAAACCACGGAGCAACAGATATGAAATACCGAAAACATGACGCCAAGGACTATGCGCGGCAGAACATGGTGGGTATTTGGGCCGCTGCGCTGACTCCATTCAAGGACGATCTAACCCTTAATGAAAGCGGCTTCCGGCACAATATTGAGCATTGGGTTGGCGACCTCGAAATCGAGGGAGTCTTCATTTCCGGAAAACAGGGCGAGTTCTTCTCGATGTCTCTTGAGGAGAGGAAAAGGACCTTTGAAATCGGCGTCGCGGCCACCAAGGAAGCGGGCGCCACCATCATGTCATGCTCCGACCAAAACCTGGACACGGTGATCGAACTCGCGAAGCACGCTCAGAAGATCGGCGCCGACTACATCGTCGTTCATGCGCCGGTCCTGCACTTCGTTACCGACCGGGATGAGACGATCTATCAATACTACAAGTATATCAGCGATCGGGTTGATATCGGCATCGCTATGTGGAGCCATCCCGACAGCGGCTATTTGATGGATCCCGAATTGTGCGATCGTATTGCCGATTTGCCGAATATTGTCGCCATAAAATACAGCGTTCCGCGCGACATGTACGTCAAGCTTACCGAATTTGGCGGTGATAGAATTCTGGTCAGCACGGGGTCAGAAGATGAATGGCTCGACAACATTATCGATCTTGGCTGGCGGCTCTATCTTTGTTCGTCACCGCCTTATCTCATCCAGACCAAACACGATCGACGCATGCGCGAATACACCGAATTGGCGTTGCGTGGCGAAGTCGACAAGGCCCGGGTCATCCGCGATAGCCTCGAACCTGTCCGCCAAGCTCTGAAGTCCTCGCGCCCCGGCGGCAAACCTCAGGCGCATCTAAAATACTGGCAGGAATTATTGGGCCAGGTCGATGGGCCGGTCCGCAGCCCGATGCTGCAGTTGAGCGACGACGAGAAAGCCGTGACCCGCCGCGCATTCGAATCCTGTGGCTTGACGTTAGCCGGTATGGCAGCCGAGTAAGGGGGGAGGCCATGACGCCGCATCCCAAATTCACGCCATTCAATTTCTTAAAATGGGTTGATGACAATCAGCAGTATTTAAAACCGCCGATCGGCAACAAACTGCTCCACGCCGGTGGCGACATGATCGTCATGGTCGTTGGCGGCCCCAATACGCGCGTCGATTTTCACGACGATCCTGTCGAGGAATGGTTCTATCAGATACGCGGCGACATGATCCTTAAGATCGCCCAGGACGGGGAGATTTACGACGTGCCCATTCGGGAGGGCGGGGGTTTTTTGTTACCGCCGCACACACCGCACGCTCCCCAACGACCACAACCGGATTCGGTTGGCCTTGTGGTCGAATCGCCCCGCATGCCCGGCATGAAAGACGCCTTCGAATGGTACTGTTTTAATTGCAACGCGCGCGTCCACCGGGCCGAATTGTCATTGCTGGACCCGAGCGGCATCGTCACTGAGTTGCCAAAACTCTTCAATGATTTCAACGACAATTCGGAGGCACGCAAGTGCCAGAACTGCGGTACGGTTCATCCCGGAAAAGGCGCCCCACCGGACGGCTGGGTCAATTTATAAAGCCGTCAGTCCTGTGAAAAAGAGTGTGCGTCGGATTAGCTTTTGTCGCGCCGTGATCGCTCTTCGTGGACAAACCCGAAAGCGCGCAATTGCCGTGGGGTGAAGATAGTCGCGGCTTCTTCATGGCTGAGCATGAACGACCGCGCATCCCAGATCTCCGGGAAGACCCGTTTGTGCAAGGTCCCTCTAAGGTACAGCAGCCCTGAACCGGCACTCCCAAGCGTGGAGATCCTGCCGCCGCCGAGCACCCGCGCCACCATTGCAATGTGCCGGTCGCGCCAGTTGGCGAATGCCTGGTCCAGCTCAAGCAAGGCTTCGATCAGTGACGCCGGCCATGCCAGCAACGGCTGGCTCGCAAACTGGACCACGAAGACAATCGCACGGCGGTGCGGTGCCTTGAGGAAAAATTCGACCTTCTGTCCGGCCTCGCGATTCAGCCGCTTTATCGCCGACCGCTTCAATCCCTGCAGATCGCCAAGGATGCGTGAATCGTCGGCATGTGCGGCCACATATGCGTCGCGGTATTTCTTGGCGAACAATTCGCTGTGTTTGGCGTGCGGCCGGGCGCCGCGCAACGAGGGAAAGGTTGTGCGCTGTAGCCATTCGGTGGCCTTGTCGCGTAGTGTGCCATTCTCACGTATATCGAGCAGCCGTCGTTGCAGTGCTTCGCGCGACGCGTCCATGCCCTCGAACTCTTGAATGTCGAACTGCTCACGCTTCGCGTTCCTACGGGAATTCCACTGCGCTTGATACTGCGTCAGTGAGTCATATTCACGCTCGTTGGGGCTCCTCTCGCGCGGCTTCGCGTGTTCTCCCCCTGAACCCCGCTTCAAGAATTTAGCATCGAGTTCGCATTTCTGTTCGGCGTAATCGAGAAGCCCGCCATCGAGGAGACCCATCAGCCATTCGACTTCGCGAAACCTGAAAGACTGGGTGCCGCTGGCGCCGAACAGATATTTTCTGAAATTGTAGAAGCTGGTGGTATCCAGCGTTTCGAGTAGCGGCAGATGCTGGTTGATCAAATCGAAGATGGCAGCCGCGCGCCTCACATGGCCTTCGATCACGGGAACATCGGATTCGGGCACATAGGCAGGCGGCGGCTGGGAGAGCAACATGCGCGCGTATTCCAGTTCGCTCAGAATTTGCGCAAACCAAATTTCGAATGCCTGATGGGTCCGAATGAAGAATTGCTCGTCCGGATCATCCCGCAGCGAATCGTCATGCGGTTCCCGGGGGCAAACATCCGGCAACAGATGCGGCAAAATGTAATGTTCGTAATTCATTGGTTGCTTGTGTTCGGCCGTCATCTTGTTCTCCTCGTGCCAGAGCATTGTCCGGCCTAATGCAGTATCGAGATCACATTAGATTTTTTATGAGATTTTCCGCCTGATGGAAATCGACATCGTCGACCGACGTCACGGACTCGATCAGCTCGTCCAATATCGCCGACTGAACCTTGCCGCGCCTGTAAGCTTCGGCGTAGGGCAGTAGGTGAAACATGACCATGACGTAACGCGGTATGAAAATATCCGGGTGGCGTTCTTCCAATTTCCAAGCCAGCTCTTTCTTGAGCAGGAATTTCGGATCCCGGACAGAGTCCCTCATTTCGACGTAATTCTCCAGCGCCATATCGGCGATGGCTTCGGCGTCCGGCTTGCGGTTTTCCTCGAATTCGGCAAAGACCTTGATCCAATTGCTGCCATGGCGCTCAATGCACGCGTCGAACGCCACGCAGTCCTCGAACCCAGCGTTCATGCCCTGGCCGTGAAACGGCACGATCGCGTGCGCGGCATCCCCCATCACCACCGCATTGCCCCGGTGGCGCCATGGAAAACAGCGGATCGTGCCGAGCATCCCGGTGGGACTTTCGAAGAAGCTGCTGGTCAGGTTCGCCACCAGGGGAACGGTATCGGCGAAACGCCGGTTGAAGAAGGTCTCGACTTCCGCAGTGGATTGCAGGTCCGCAAAGCCGTCTTCGCCTTCATTCGGTAAGAAAAGGGTGGCCGTGAAGCTGCCGTCGGGGTTGGGCAGGGCGATCAGCATAAAGCCGCCGCGCGGCCAGATATGCAGCGCGTTCTTGTCCATCGCGAACCCGCCGCCGGGATCGGGTGGGATGACTAACTCCTTGTAGCCGTGATCGAGTATGTCCTCGCTCAACTCTCCGCCGGTTGCCGTGATGATGGCTTCGCGGACCACCGAACCGCCGCCGTCGGTGCCGACGATCGCGCCACCGGACATTTCGCGCCTCTCGCCGCTGATCTCATCGACGAGCGCGAGTTTCCCGGCGGCGATATCCAGGCCCTCGCAACGCTGGTTGAAATGAATCGAGACGCCCCTGGCTTCGGCGGCGTTGATAAGGGACTTGTTCAGATCCGCGCGGGAGACGGAGTAGATAACCTCTTCGGGTTTGTTGCCGTAGGGTTGCAGGTCCAACTCGCCGGATTCGTGGTGGACCATTCGGCCACGCATGGGGATCAGACGCCGGTTCAACTCATCCATGAGACCGACCTTTTCCAGGGCATTGATGCCCCGATTTGCGAGTGCCAAATTGATCGAGCGTCCAGCGGAAATCGCCGCCCGCCGCATATCCGGCTGGCGCTCGTAGACGGTGACGTCGAACCCGCGTCTGGCGAGATAGGTACTCATCAACGCGCCGACCGGGCCGGCGCCGATGAGGGTTATCGCGGTGTCGGCAGTCACGGCGCCCGACCGGGCCGGTCCCGTTCGAGCGTCTTGAGAATCTCCACGAAGCGGTAGCAGTCCTCAAACCGGTTGTAGAGCGGCGTCGGCGCGACCCGGATCACATCGGGTTCGCGCCAATCGCCGGTAACGCCGGCCGCCTCGAGACGTTTGAACATGCTTTTGCCGTAACCGCTTTCGCCCTTCAGCCTAACGGAGAGCTGGCAACCCCGCCGGTACGAATCACGTGGTGAGATCATCTCGACCGTTTCGCCCAACTCCTCGGTCAATAGCCAATCCAGATATCCCGTCAGGTCCATCGATTTCTTGCGCAGGGGCGCCATGTGCCCGGCATCGGCGAACACCTCAAGGGACGCGCGAATGGCCGCCAGTGACAGGATCGGCGGGTTGGACAGCTGCCAGCCCTCGGCCCCGGCGATGGGTTTGAAATGCGGTCCCATCTCGAATCGGGTCGCCTTGTCGTGTCCCCACCAACCGCAGAAACGGGACAGGTCCGCATCGTCGCCGTGACGCGCATGAACGAAGCAGCCGGCTACGGCTCCCGGTCCGGCATTCAGATATTTGTAGGTGCACCAGACGGCGAAATCCGCACCCCAATCGTGCAGGCGCAACGGAATATTGCCGGCGGCATGGGCGAGGTCGAAGCCGACCACGCAACCATTTTTGTGGCCAAGGCGGGTGATCTCGGCTATGTCGAAAACCTGGCCGGTGTAGTACTGCACGCCCGGCACCATGATGAGGGCGATCGACTCGCCTTCCCTTTCGATTATGTCGCAAACGTCCTCGTCGCGGATCAGCTCTTCACCGTCGCGGGGCGTGAGCAGCCGCATTGACCGCGCCGGGTCGTAGCCATGGAACTTGATCTGAGATTCCACGGCGTAGTGATCGGAGGGGAAGGCGTGGCTCTCGATCAGGATTCCGTGGCGCGCTCGGGTCGGCCGATAAAAGCTCACCATCATCAGATGCAGGTTGGCGGTCAGCGAATTCATGGTGACGACTTCCCCCTCCTCGCCGCCCACCAGTTCGGCCATGGTCGGAGTGAGAAATTCATGGTAGGGCATCCAAGGGAACTCTCCCTCGAAATGGCCCTTGACGCCTACGCGCCGCCAGCTGTCCAGCTCAGCGGCAACATAGTCCGCAGCGGATCTGGGCTGGAGCCCGAGAGAATTGCCGCAGAGATAGATCTCATCATCGCCATCGGCCGTCTTCGGGATATGGAACCGGTTGCGGAAACCAGCGAGCGTGTCCCGCCGGTCCATTTGCCTGGCGAAGTCCAGGCCCTTCCTATAAGGGGGCGCCTCGACTGCGCCGTTCATGTCAGCGCATAGATCACCGGCCGGCAAGGGGCCGCGTCGGTGTGGAAAGCGGGCATTTGGAGATTCAGCAGATACAGGCCGTCGCGGATTTCATCGTCGACGAAGATCATTTCGGTGATGGTCTTGTCTCCATCGCAATAACCGCCCAGCAAGATCGTCCGTCCAGTTCTTAACATGATTGGAACCGCCAGATACACCCGCTACCGCTCCCACCGGCGCGATCAAGCCCAGTTTTCGTATCATGTACGACATCCGAAGCGGGTCATCTGTGGACGGCGCCTTCTTGGCAAGGGTTTTCTCGGTGTCGATGCAGGGCCGGTCGGGTGCCCTCATCTGTACGGCCTGTTTGTGCGGCACGTCTGTTCTGGCCGCCGGCGGTCGCCGGGCGCGAATTCCTATGCGGCCTGCGCGACCGGATCCCGGTAGCGCTCTCCACGTGACATGATCACCCAGGCGATCCGCGCGATCCGCTTCGCCAGTGCCACAGCGGCCAGCTCGAGCGGCCGATTGGCGACCAGCTTCGCCAACCAAGGCCGTCGCCTGAAGCCGGTCCGGATCCCCTGACGGATCACCGCCATGGCTCCGGTGACCAGCAGCCACCGAAGGTAGCGGTTGCCCTGTTTGGAGATCGGCCCGAGCCGGTGCTTGCCGCCGGTCGAGTCCTCCTTCGCCACCAGGCACGGCGGCAAGTGTTCGAAGAACGACATCACCCGGCTGCGGCGCAGCTGCTTGCGAACAACGACCTCGCCGGCCTCGTCGACGCCATGAACCTGGAAGACGTTCTTCGCTATATCCAATCCGATCGTGCCAACCTTCATCTGGACGGCTCCTCTTTCAAGTGGTCCGAGACGACTACCACTTTGGCACCTAGATGCCGGGTGCGGCGCCGTCCACAGCATCACTTCCCACCCGTTGGAAGGTGCTCATATTAGGGTGAGTCTCGGGGGTACATCAGATGTCGATTCGGCGAAACCCGATATTCGGCCACCGATCTCGGGAATTAGGGGAGACGCCCCGTCGGGGAGGGTCGATTCGGTGATTCGTAGACCCTATGTCCGTTGAGGTTTCGACGCCGGGACCAGGTGTCCGCCTCAGCATGTAGTTTCGAGGGTTGCACGCGTTTGCGTGCCTATCCTCATACATGGGAGACGGACATGACGGACGATATCACCTTTGTTGGCTTGGATGTTTCGAAGGAGACGATTTCGGTCGGGATCGCGCCGGGTGATCCGCGAGAGGCGGTTCATTATTTCGGCACCATCGTGTACCGACCGACGGCGCTCTATTCGCTCTGCAAGAAGCTGTCGCGGGACGGCGCGCGTCTTCACTTCTGCTATGAGGCTGGCCCGTTCGGCTATTCCCTGCATCGCCGGCTTTTGGACTGGGGCCACACCTGCGATGTGGTGGCGCCCTCGCTGATCCCCAAGCGGCCCGGTGACCGGGTCAAGACGGACCGGCGGGACGCGCTGAGCCTGGCTTCGTTGTTGCGTGCCGGACAGTTGACCGCGGTCTGGGTGCCCGACGCGAGCCACGAGGCGGTTCGCGCGCTGGTGCGCCTGCGCCACCTGGCGGCGGGCGACGTGCGCCGGGCCAAGCAGCAGATCCTGGGCTTCTGCCTGATGCATGATCGGGTGTATCGGGCGGGTACGACGCATTGGACGAAGACCCACCGGAACTGGCTGGTGGATCAGAAGTTCGAGCACGGCGCTCTGGCGCTGACCTATTCGGAATTGCTTGGCCGTCTCGAACGGGCGGAAGAGATGCTGGCGCGAGCGCGCCTGGAGTTGCGGGAACACCTTGGCGGCTGGGCCTTGTATCCGGTCATGGACGCCCTTCAGGCGTTACGCGGCTTCGATTGGGAGAATGCCGCCATGGTCGCGGCGGAGATCGGCGACTTCCAGCGCTTCCCCACGGCGGGCCATCTGATGGCCTACGTCGGCTTGGTGCCGTCGGAATATTCCAGCGGTGATCGACGCAAGCGGGGCAAGATCACCAAGTCGGGCAACGCCATGGTTCGCCGTGTCCTGGTGGAGGCAGCCTGGACCTATCGTCACCCGGCGCGCCAGTCGAGCCCGATCCGCGCCCGTTCAGCCCATCTGCCGGAGCCGATCCGCGACAAGGCCTGGCAGGCGCAGATACGATTGTGTCGTCGCATGCGCGATCTGCGCGGGCGCGGCAAACACCAGAACACCGTGCTGACCGCGGTGGCCCGGGAGCTGGCGGGGCACGTCTGGGCCATCGCCCGCATGGTGCCCCCGCCGATGGCATAAATCGCCGCGCGCCGAGCGGCGAATACCAACACGCCCGCTTGCGTGGGCAGCGGCGGTGGCGGCCACTTGGGGAACTCCCGTTCCTTGGCTATGGGCAGGATTGCATCCGATGCCCGTCTGTAGAGTCAGGACAGCCCCATCGGACATAGGGACATGCGGTAGTCGATCCGCGGATAAGAGCTTGATGGACCGTCGATCAAAGCCGTCCCGCCGCTGCCTTCCAAAGCGGGCGTCAGATACCCAGCACCCGGTGACGAGCCGGGTGAAAGGCCGCGTTCGTGCTTGACAGGGAGGACATAAGAGAGGAGAGGACATAAGAGCCAATAGTTTCCGTTTAGAGATCTCTAATGTTATGGATGCCGAGGCCATCGGCAAGACCTCTTCCCGATTTTAAAAAAAGGTCATTCTATTTTTTCGCCTCCGCTGGCGCTGGCGACACGAGCCACGAAGAGGCCCGCCGCAGCGACCGATAAAGTAGAATGACTCCTTTTCTGAGTTCATCTCGCTCGCCCGCGGTCGCACTTGTTGCGTCTCATCGGCTTCGTTAGACTTCGTTTATGTCCGAAAGCGCTCAGCGCAGGCTGGCTGCGATTGTCGCCGCCGACGTGGTCGACTTCGGTTTCATTGCCACCGTTTGCCGAACCTGCCACCCATCGCCGCTCCCGCCCGATCATCCGAACGCCGGCGTAGAGCTCGTTGAAAGGTCAATCATATGAACAGCGCTATCCTCACCGGAAGTTGCCTTTGCGGCGCGGTCTCGTTCGAGTTCGAACTGCCGACGCTTTTCGCCGGACATTGCCACTGCACGATGTGTCGGCGCGCCCATGGTGCAGGCTTCGTGACCTGGGTTGGTGTCCGCGAAGATGGTTTTCGGATCACGGCGGGCGAGGAAGACGTCGTGCATTACCGAAGCTCGGGTCACACGACGCGAAGCTTCTGCGGACGCTGCGGCAGCTCCATGTTTTGCAATGGCGACAACCACGAAAATGTCATCGATATCACCGTGGCCAACCTGCATGGTGACATCGACCGCGAAGTGAAAGCACACGTCTACTATGACTGCCGCGCCAGTTGGCTGACGATCAATGACGACCTCAAGAAGCTGGGAGGCGACAGCGGCACGGAGCCGCTATAGAAAGCCGCGCGGGAAAGCACGACACGCGAGGTGGTGCCGCCCAGGGCGAGGCCGCCTCAGGCATCGGGGGGGAGACGACCGCCGCCGCCTCGACGGGGGGAAGGGCGAGGGCGGCGGCGGCCGGAGAGGACGGCCTCTCTCGGTCCAATCTGGGAGACCAAACGGGCGCCAAAGGGGCTGAAATGAGGCGATTTGGTGGCGCCGGCTCAAGCCGTCGCCGAGAGCGGTAAATGAACGGACTCGCCGCTCTGGAGCGAGTGCGCGACCGCGTCGGTGAATTCCATATAGGCGACCCCGGTGGCGAAATCGGTGTGGCTCACCGCTTCCAGGCCTCGCACGGCGTTGACGAATTCCTCCTCGACCCGCCAGGCGCCGCGATTCTCCTCGGCGACCCTGACCGGGCGGAGGCCCTCCTCGCCCCGCTCGCCGGCGGCAAGCACCATCGCCTCGCCCTTGGCCTGCGACAGCAGGAGCGTGCCCATGGACCCGAAGATCCAGACCTCGGCGGCGGCGGGCGCGTGGCCGAGCACGGTGGAGACGTTGAAGCGCATCTGCCCGCCCGCCGCCAACCGGCCGATGACGTCGACATGGTCGGGAATGGTCATCGCCACCCGCCGGCCGGTCGCGTCCCGGCGGTGCGCCACCACGGCGCGGCCCACGGCATGGACGCTGGCTGCCGGGCCGACCCAGCGCATCATCGCCTCGTACCAGATTCCCATGCTCATGGTGTTGTTGCCGGAGAGCTCGCGGTCGTGGCGCCAGTGAAGGGTTGAATCGGGGTCGGGAAAGCCGCCGCCGGCGGTGATCCGGGCATCCAGCGCGATCAGCTCGCCGATCTCGCCGGCGCCGATCATCTGGGCGATGGTGGCATCGAAGGCCAGCGTGTGCGGCGCCGGCACGAGCTGCGCCACCAGCCTCGGGTGGCGGCGCGAGGCCGCCAGCATCGCCCGCGCCTCCACCGAATCGCGCGCCATTCGCGCCTCGCACAGGACATGCTTGCCGTGCTCCAGCGCGGCGATCGTCATGGCCGCGTGCATGTAGGGCCAGGTGCCGATACAGACGGCGTCGACCGACGCGTCCTCCAGCACCGCCATCCAATCCTCGGCGACGTTCGCGATGTCGAACTCCGCCGCCACGCGGGACGCCGAGCCGGTCGTGCGGTTGGAGACGGTGACGAGCTCGACCCCCGCTTGCTCCCGAAAGCCTGGAATATGCCGGGATCTGGTGTTGCCGCCGGCCCCGATCAGGCCGACGCGGATGACCTCCGCGCTCATGGTGCGTTCCTCCCACCCTGATGTGTCTCTCGGGCCATGCTTGGCATGACGGGCCGGCCCGGGCAACAGGTAGGACAATCGCATGAAGTGACGGCCACGGCCTTGATACCGCGTCAACCGCCGCCAATGGGCCATTGAGGCCCCGCGAGCTGATGGGAGCGAAGCCAAGCGCCCGAATGGGTGCGCCCGGCGTCTGAGGGAACGACAAGAACCCAGGGCAATCGCGTTTACTCGATTGCCCTCGGGCAACACGGCCGGCCGCGCTTTTCAGTTTTTTCGAACCCGTGTTAGAATTGTCGCGTTATCCAGGGATCGAAGCGGGGAAGCGGAATGCAATACCGGAGCATCGAGGTCGAGCCACTGGCCGGCGCGCTGGGCGCGGAGATCGCGGGTGTCGATATCTCGAGGCCGTTGGCGAACCGCGCGGCCGCCGAGATCCACCGGGCCTTCCTCGACCATCACGTCATCGTCTTCCGCGACCAGCGACTGACCCCGCCTCAGCAGCTCGCCTTCGGCCGGCATTTCGGAACGCCGAACGAGTACCCCTTTGTCGAGGGGCTGGCCGAAGCCCCCGAGGTGATCGAGATCCTCAAGGTGGAGACGGACGCCAAGAATTTCGGCGGCCTCTGGCATTCCGACACCAGCTACCTGGAGCGCCCGCCGCTCGCCACCCTGCTCTATGCCCGCGAGGTACCGCCGGCCGGTGGTGATACCCTCTTCGCCAACACCCGGCTCGCCTACGGGCGGCTGTCGGAGGGCATGAAGGCGATGCTCGCCGGCCTCCAGGGCGTCAACAGCGCGGCCTTGCGCCATGCCGGCGGGCGGCAAGATACGGCCAAGGGCAATACCCGCATGAAGGCCAAGAACGTCGAGCGGGCCGACGATCTGGAAGCGGTGCATCCGATCGTGCGCACCCATCCAGAGACCGGCGACAAGTCGCTCTATCTCAACACCGCGCACACGGTCCGATTCGCGGACATGACGGAGGCCGAGAGCACGCCGCTGATCGATTATCTGACCGACCACATCCGACGCCCGGAGTTCACCTGCCGGGTTCGCTGGGAGGTCGACACCCTCGTCGTCTGGGACAACCGCTCGACCCACCACTACGCCGTGAACGACTACCAGGGCCATCGCCGCCGCATGCACCGCGTGACGATCGAAGGCGACGTCCCGCACTGAAGCTCGGTTCGGCCCTCGCAATTTCCGAAGGCTTCCGCGCCTCAGGATAAAGGGACACAATACATAACCTCATGAAGATAAGTATTGTGTCACTTTATCCTCAATTATCCTCTCATCACCTGGACCGCGGCGCTGGCGACGAGGAAACGACCTAGCTAGCCCGGCGCCGTGCCCCGCAGGCAGGTGCGGTGCATGACCCGGGCGTGGCGCGCGGCGTCGAAATTTTGGTCGGCTCGGTGCAACAGGCAGCGATTGTCCCACATCACCACGTCGCCCGGCCGCCAGCGGTGGCGGAAGACGAAGCGTTTTGCCGTCGCATGCGCCTCCAGCTCGGCGAGGCGGGCGCGGCCTTCGGCGATTCGCCGGCCCTCGAAATGGGAGGCGTGCTCGCCCATGAAAAGGCATTCGCGGTCCGTGTCCGGGTGGCGACGGACCAAGGGATGGACCCTCGCCGGGGCGTCGCGGATCTCCGCTTCGCTCGCCCGTTCGCCGAACTTGAGGCGCGATTGCTCCCAACTGTGCACGACGCGGAGCTTGCCGAGTTCCGCCCGTTCCGCCTCGCCCAGCTCCTCCCAGGCGAGATGCATGTTGGCGAAGAGGGTATCGCCGCCCGCCGGCGGCAGGCGGATCGCGTGCAGGATGGTGGCGAGCGAGGGCTGGGGCCGGAAGGACTTGTCGGTATGCCAGCGGGTCGAGGCGACCCGTCCGCTCGGCCGGCCCGCGCCGTCGAGGTTGGTGACGGTGTGGACCAGCGGATGGTCGGCGCCGCGATTGCGGATCGTGTGCCGCTCCAACGCGCCGAACTGTTCCGAAAAGGCGACCTGGCGGGTCTTGTCGAGCCGTTGATCGCGGAACGCGAGCACGTGGTGGCGGACGAAGGCGTCGTAGACCGCCGCGCGCGTGCCCACATCGAGGGGCAGCGCGAGATCGAGCCCGATCACCTCCGCGCCCGCGACCGCGGACAGGGGCCGAATCTCGAAGTTCGCCGCGCCGCGCGGGCTCGAGTCATCCATCGCCACGGTCATGATCCACATCCTCCCGAAGCCGGAATTTAATCCCTCGCCGGGGCCAGCGCAAAACGGCCGTTCACGCGACATTCCGAACGCCTCCCTTCGAGGTGCCCGTGGTATGATGCGGTTGCTATGACGTTTCGCCCCTTCGCCCTCGCCCTCGCCCTTGCCCTCGCGGTGCTTCTGTCGATGCCTCTCGCCGCCAAGGCCGATTTCCAGGCTGGCGTCCGGGCTTATGACAAGGGCGACTATCGGGCGGCCTACGAGGCCTGGCTGCCGCTGGCGCGAAGCGGCGACCCGGCGGCTCAGCGCAACCTCGGCCACCTCTTCCGCTTCGGTCATGGCGTGGGGCAGGATTTCGCCCAGGCGGCCGACTGGTACGAGCGCGCGGCCACCACCGGCCTCGCCAGCGCACAGGTCAACCTGGCGATGATGCGGCTCAGAGGGCAGGGCGTGGCCCGCGCCGCCACCGAGGCCGCCTATTGGCTCGAGCTGGCGGCACGCCAGGGCCATATCCTGGCACAATACAATCTGGGGCTCCTCTATCTGCGCGGCAACGGCGTCGCCGCCGACGAAGGTCGCGCTCTCGGCTGGCTCAACTTGGCGGCCAAGGGGGGACATCGCGGCGCGCTCGAGCTGTTGAGCCACCTGGTCTGGCAATCGCCGCCGTCCGACCGGCCGAACGAGGCCACGCGCGGCGCCACCGGACACGCCGTACCCCGGGCCCGGGCCGCGAAGAGCGAGGTCGAAGCGGAACGGCCCCTGGTCTCGGCCCGCAGCCTCGCGGAGGAGGCCGATGTCCGCGACGGGGAGCCTACCCGGGCCGCGCCAGCGCCGGTCCGCACGAGGCCGGCGGCGGCGGCTGCCTCGAATGCACCGGCCAGGCCGGGTCCCTTGGCGCCCGATCCGGAGAACCCCGAGGGCGCGGTGATTGGTCTGTTGCAGGCGGCCATCCTCGGCGCGTCGGAGGAAGCGGGCACCCCTAACGCCGCGCCCGGCGCCACGGGCGAAGGGGCGGCGGAGACCGATCGCGTCCGCGCGGAGGTGGCGCGGCTGGAGGCGTCGGTACTCGAGGATCCGACGGAAACCCGCCGGCGCGAAAAGCGGGAGAAGGTGGCCGAGGCGATGCTCGTCTTCAACGGCGGCGATCTCGAGGGCGCGCGGGCAATCCTGGAGCCACTGGCGCTTTCCGACGGGGCCGACGCGCAATATCGCCTCGGCGAGATGCATGCGAAGACCCCCGGGGCTGAGAATATGGGGGAGGCTTATGTCTGGTTGGCGCTGGCCGCGGAAAACGGCCACCCCAAGGCCCGACGCGCCCAGTGGGCCGTGTTGGACGCGATGGGCGAGGCCGAGCGGCGGTCGGCCCGGCGATTGTTGAGTGAGCGTCGCGGCCGGCTGACGCGCTGAAGCATGATCCGCATCCGCCCAATCACCAGGCCACCCGCTCCCCCGCTCCCCCACCCTCGCGGCTACCATTGCCGCGTGGATTGGAGGCGGAGCGGGGCGCGACGTAAGTCGCCTGTTAAGGCGCTTGGCCTTACAATCTCGCCGGCACGATCCCACCTTTGGGGCGGGCCGGGCGTCTCGTCGCGGGGCCGGGGCGAGGAGGATTGTCGAGATCATGCGTGATCCCTACGAGGTCCTGGGCGTCGCCACAGGCGCCGAGGAGGACGAGATCAAGCGCTCCTACCGACGACTCGCCAAGGAGCTGCATCCCGACGTCAACGACAACGATCCCAAGGTGGCGGAGCGCTTCAAGGAGGTTTCGGCCGCCTACGGGCTGCTGGGCGACGGCGCCCAACGGGGCCGCTTCGATCGCGGTGAAATCGACGCCGGCGGGCAGGAAAAGAGGCGCTTCCGCTACGCATATGCGGGCGGCCCCCGGCGCGGCGGCGGCGGGTTCCGCTTCGGTGGCGGCGGCGCCGACGATGTCTTTCGCGAGTTCGCCGACATCTTTTCGCGCCGCGGCGAGCGCGACGGCGGCCGGATCCGCCAGGGCGGCGATCGGACCTTCAAGATCACGGTCGATTTTCTTGACGCCGCTCTCGGCACCACGCGACGCGTCAGCTTGCCGACCGGCAAGACCCTGGACGTCCGAATCCCAGCGGGAATCGAGGAGGGCAAGACCATTCGCCTCAAGGGCCAGGGCGATCCCGGTCCCCCCGGCGCGACCGCGGGCGATGCCCTGGTCGAGGTCCAGATCCGGCCGCACCCCCACTTCGAGCGCGAGGGCGGGGAGATCCGGCTGAAGCTGCCGGTCACCGTCTACGAGGCCATGCTCGGCGCCCGGATCGCCGTGCCGACGATCCACGGGCCGGTCACCGTGACGGTGCCCAAGGGCTCGAGCGCCGGGCGCAAGCTTCGCCTCAAGGGGCGCGGCATCCCCGGGGAGGACGGCATGGGCGATCAGATCGTCACGCTCGAGATCGTGCTTCCCGAGACGGCGGACGACGCATTGACGGATCTGGTCGAGCGTTGGCGGGCCGAGCACGCCTACGACGTTCGCCGCAAGGCCGGCCTCGAGTAGCGCGCCCGTCGAGGTCATGGACGAGGAGCCGGCGCCCAGGGAGTCGAGAGGTCTCGTCGCCGCCGTCGGCCACGGTCTGCTGGAGGCGCTGCAACGCTTTCTCGCCAACGATGGTCACGTGGTGGCCGGCCACCTGGCGTTTTTCGGCCTGCTGTCGCTGTTTCCGTTCCTGATCTTCCTGACGGCGCTCGCCGGCTTTTTCGGGCAGACCGAGCTCGGCATCGAGTTCGTGGTCTTTCTCCTCGACAGCATTCCCGAGGATGTCTCGGATGTGCTGAGCGTGCCGATCATCGAAGTGGTGCAAGACACTCGCGGAGAGCTGCTGACGATCGGCATCTTGCTCAGCCTGTGGACCGCCTCGACCGGCCTGGAGGCAATCCGGGGCGCCCTCGACCGCGCCTACGGCGTCACCCGTCGCCGGCCGCACTGGCGCAATCGACTGGAGAGCGTGCTGCTCGTCGTGGTCGCCGCCAGCTGTTTCATCGTCGCCATGCTGACCCTGATTGTGGGGCCGATCGTGTGGGCCGAAATGGAGGCGATGTTGCAGCTGCCGGAAGGGCTGCGCGCGGTCTGGACTCTGCTCCGCTACGCGGCCGGCGCGCTGTTGATCGTGCTTGCCGTCTCGGCGCTCTATTTTCTGCTGCCGGCGCGGCGGCTCAGAGGTCGCGGCGTGTTTCCGGGCGCCTTCGCCGTCCTGGTGCTCTGGCTCCTGGCGGCTACCGCCTTCTCCCTCTACCTCGAACAATTCGGCGACTACACGGTGACCTACGGCAGCCTCGGCGGCGTTATCGTTACCCTGTTGTTCTTCTATATCCTGGCGGTGATCTTCGTCCTCGGCGCGGAAATCAACGCCATGGTCCTGCGTCGCTACGGCGCCGATTGACCTCATGCGCATTTCGTGTAGGATGGTGCCAAGTTATTGAACCTAAAGCGCTAATAGTGACGGCAAGCTGATGGAGACGGCAATGGGCGAGCCTCGAGAGCTGCTCGCCGGCAAGCGCGGGCTGGTCATGGGCGTCGCCAACGATCGCTCGATCGCCTGGGGGATCGCCCGGCGCGCGGCCGAGGCGGGGGCGAGCCTCGCCTTCAGCTATCAGGGGGAAGCGCTGGCCAAGCGGGTCCGCCCGCTCGCGGCGTCCGTCGGCGGTAGTCTGATCATGGACTGCGACGTCACCGATGACGCCAGCATGGACGCCGCGTTCGGCGCGATCGAGCGCGAATGGGGCGGGCTCGACTTCGTGGTTCACGCCATCGCCTTTTCCGACAAGGAACAGTTGAAGGGCCGCTATGTCGATTCGACCGCCGACAACTTCGCCATGTCGCTCGACATCTCGTGTTATTCCTTCACTGCCGTGGCGCGCCGCGCCGCGCCGTTGATGACGGCGGGCGGCAGCCTGTTGACGCTCACCTATTACGGCGCCGAGAAGGTGGTGCCACACTACAACGTCATGGGCATCGCCAAGGCGGCGCTGGAGGCGAGCGTCAGGTATCTGGCCGCCGATCTGGGGAACGACGGAATTCGCGTCAACGCCGTCTCGGCCGGGCCGATCCGCACGCTGGCGTCCTCGGGCATCGGGGATTTCCGCTATATCCTGAAGTGGAACGAGTACAACTCGCCGCTCCGGCGCAATACGACGACCGACGAGGTGGGCGGGGCCGCGCTCTATCTCTTGAGCGATCTCGCCACCGGCGTCACCGGCGAGGTGCATCACGTCGACAGCGGCTATCACGTGATCGGAATGAAGGCGGAGGACGCGCCGGACATCGCAACGGTCTAGAGAGGTTCGATGTCCGGCACATCGGGCGCCGGGCGAACCGGCGGCGGAGTGACATGTCGCACAATACCTACGGTCACCTGTTCCGGGTCACCACCTGGGGCGAAAGCCACGGGCCTGCGATCGGCTGCGTCGTCGACGGCACGCCGCCGCTGCTGCCGCTGGCCGAGGCGGACATCCAGAAATGGCTCGACCTGCGTCGGCCCGGCACCTCGCGTCACGTCACCCAACGGCGCGAGCCGGACAAGGTCGAGATCCTCTCCGGCATCTTCGAGGGGCTGACGACGGGGACGCCGATCGCGCTCCAGATCGACAATGTCGACGCGCGATCCAAGGACTACGGACCGATTCGGGAGAGCTATCGGCCGGGTCATTCCGACTTCACCTATGATCGCAAGTACGGCATCCGCGACTATCGCGGCGGCGGCCGCGCCTCGGCCAGGGAGACGGCGAACCGCGTC
The DNA here is from genome assembly GCA_965225945.1 of Alphaproteobacteria bacterium. GTDB lineage: Bacteria > Pseudomonadota > Alphaproteobacteria > JASLMY01. The sequence goes on from CBDDBZ010000029.1 coordinate 120,379, forward strand.
GCGGCGGGCGCCATCGCGCGCCTAGTGCTCGGGGCCGAGGTGCGGATCCGGGGCGCGCTGGTCCGGATCGGCGAGAAGGCGATCGATCGCGACAACTGGGACTGGGGCGAGGTCTCGCGCAATGACTTCTGGTGCCCGGACAAGACGGCGGCGGGCGAGTGGGAGGACTATCTCGACGAGGCGCGCAAGGCCGGCTCCTCCCTCGGCGCGGTGATCGAGGTCCGCGCGAGCGGCGTTCCGGTCGGCCTCGGCGCGCCGATCTACGGTAAGCTCGATGCCGAATTGGCGGCGGCGCTGATGAGCATCAACGCGGTCAAAGGGGTCGAGATCGGCGCCGGCTTCGAGGCCGCCCGCCTGACCGGCGAGGCCAACACGGACGAGATGCGCATCGAGGAGGGCGCGCCGCGCTTCCTCACCAACAACGCCGGCGGCATCCTGGCCGGCATCTCCACCGGTCAGGAGGTCGTCGCCCGCTTCGCGGTGAAACCCACCTCGTCGATCCCGACCCCGCGCCGCACCATCGACCGCGCCGGCAACGAGACCATGATCCGCACCACCGGGCGGCATGATCCCTGCGTCGGTATCCGCGCGGTGCCGGTCGGCGAGGCGATGATGGCTTGCGTGCTGGCCGACCACCTGTTGCGCCACCGGGCGCAAGTCGGCGTGGATGACTCCCAGAGCGTTTCCGTGGACACCGATGCCGGCTCTTGATACAAGGCGCGCCATGCGAGCGAACGGCAGACTCGGCGGCACCGCGCGAATTACCGGCCCGGCCCTCGGCTGAGGGTCGGGATCGGGCGCCTCGCGTCTCACCCCTCGAACGACGTGGCGCCACCCGCGACAACGAAGCAAAACCCACGATTACTCATACCTTTGGAGATGAGTCTCGACCGCCGGGGCGTTTGGTATGAGACCATCGAGACGATCACAGTGAGCGCCGATCATGGCTACCGACTATAAAGCCACCCTGCAGCTGCCCAAGACCGACTTCCCGATGCGCGCCGGGCTGCCGAAGCTGGAGCCCGAGCTGCTGGCGCGTTGGGCCGAGATGCGCCTGTTCGACCGCCTGCGCGCGGAAAGCGCCGGGCGCGAGAAGTTCATTCTTCACGACGGTCCCCCCTACGCCAACGGCAACATCCATATCGGCCACGCCCTCAACAAGATCCTGAAGGACGTCATCAATCGCTCGCAGCAGATGATGGGCAAGGACGCCAACTACGTCCCCGGCTGGGACTGTCACGGCCTGCCGATCGAGTGGCGGATCGAGGAGCGCTACCGGGCCGAGGGCCGCAACAAGGACGAGGTGTCGATCGCCGAGTTCCGCAACGAGTGCCGGGAATTCGCCGCCCATTGGATCGAGGTGCAGACGGAGGAATTCAAGCGCCTGGGCGTCGAGGGCGACTGGGACAATCCCTACACCACGATGACGCACCGAGCCGAGGCGCGGATCGCCGGTGAGTTGATGAAGTTCCTGATGGACGGCTCGCTCTATCGCGGCGCCAAGCCGGTGATGTGGTCGGTGGTCGAGAAGACGGCGCTGGCCGAAGCCGAGATCGAGTATCACGACCACGTCTCGACCACGGTGCACGTGCGCTTCCCCGTGGTCCGGGCCGGCGCGCCCGAGCTGGAGGGCGCCTCGGTGGTGATCTGGACGACGACGCCCTGGACGCTGCCGGGAAACCGCTGCATCTGCTTCGGCCCGACGATCGAGTATGACCTGATCGAGGTGATGGCGTGCGCCAACGACAGCCTCGCCCGCCTCGGCGAGCGGCTGTTGCTGGCCCGCGATCTGGTCGAAACGGTCGCGGCCGAAGTGGGCATCACCGGCCACCGCGTGGTTGGGCCGGTGAGCGGACAAGAGCTTGCGGCGAGCACGGCGGCGCATCCCTGGCACGGGCGAGGCTACGATTTCGAAGTGCCGCTCTTTCCCGGCGATCACGTCACCACCGAACAGGGCACCGGTTTCGTCCACACCGCCCCCGGCCACGGCGCCGAGGACTTCGAGATCGCCGTCGCCCACGCCATCGAAGTGCCGCAAACGGTCGACGCCGACGGCAACTATTTCGACCATGTGCCGCTCTTCGCCGGCCAGAACGTCTTCGAGTGCAACGCGGGCCTGCTCACTGCCTTGCGCGAGGGCGACATGCTGCTGGCCCACGGCAGGCTCCGGCACAGCTATCCCCATTCCTGGCGCTCCAAGGCGCCGCTGATCTTCCGCAACACGCCACAGTGGTTCATCTCGATGACGACGACGGGACTGCGCGAGACGGCGCTGAAGGCGATCGACGCGACGCGGTGGGTGCCGCGCCAGGGGCGCAACCGGATCCACGCCATGATCGCCGAGCGGCCGGACTGGGTGCTGTCGCGCCAGCGGGCCTGGGGCGTGCCGATCACCGTCTTCGTCGAGAAGGCGACGGGCGAGCCGCTGCGCGATCCGGCGGTCAACGCCCGGATCCTGGAGGCGATCGAGGCGGACGGCGCCGACGCCTGGTTCGAGAGCGACCGGAGCCGCTTTCTCGGGGACGAGTACCAATCCGCGGACTACGAGAAGGTCGACGATATTCTCGACGTCTGGTTCGAATCCGGCGCGACCCACAGCTTCGTCCTGGAAGACCGGCCGGAGCTCGGCTGGCCCGCCTCGCTCTATCTCGAGGGCACGGACCAGCATCGCGGCTGGTTCCATTCCTCGCTGCTGGAATCCTGCGGCACCCGGGGCAGGGCGCCCTACGATGCGGTGCTGACGCACGGCTTCACGCTCGACGAGCGGGGCCTCAAGATGTCCAAGTCGCTCGGCAACGTCGTCGCGCCGCAGGAGGTCTGCGACGCCTGGGGTGCCGACATCCTGCGCCAATGGGTGGTCGGTTCCGACTATTCGATGGATCTCCGGATCGGCCCGGATATCATCAAGTCGCAGGTCGATTCCTATCGCCGGCTGCGCAACACGCTGCGCTTTCTTCTGGGCAATCTCGACGGCTTCCAGGAGTCCGAGCGCGTGGAGGTTGCGGCGATGCCGGAGCTCGAGCGCTGGGTCCTGCATCGGCTCTGGGAACTCGATTCGTTGGTCCGCGAGTGCTGCGAGGCATTCGAATTCCACCGGCTCTTCGTCAACCTTTACAACTTCTGCACCGTCGATCTTTCGGCCTTCTATCTCGACATCCGCAAGGACGTGCTCTACTGCGACGATGTCGGCTCGGCCAGGCGCCGGGCCGCGCGGACGACGATCGATCGCGTGTTCGACTGTCTGGTGACCTGGCTCGCGCCGTTGCTCTGCTTCACCGCCGAGGAGGCCTGGCTGCAGCGTGGCAACGATGCCGACGGCAGCGTGCACCTGCAATTGTTCCCGGCGATCCCCCACGACTGGCGAGACGAGGCGCTGGCCGCGAAGTGGGAGAAGGTGCGGCGCCTGCGCCGGGTGGTGACGGGCGCGCTGGAGATCGAGCGGCGCGAGAAGCGGATCGGCGCCAGCCTCCAGGCCCATCCCGTGGTCCATGCGCGGGCGGATACCCTCGCGGCGATGGCCGGCGTCGACCTGGCGGAAATCGCCATCACCTCGGAGGCGACGCTGGTCGAGGGCGAGATTCCCGACGGCGCCTTCACGCTCGAGGGCATCGACGACATCGGCGTCGTCGTCGGCGCGGCCGAGGGCGGGCGCTGCGGGCGCTGTTGGCGGGTGCTGGTGGAGGTGAGCGCGGAGAGCCCCGAGGAGGCCCTCTGCGGGCGCTGCGCCGACGTGGTCGAGGCGGTAGGGGCCCGGGCCGAATAACGCCATGCGCCGTCTCGCCATCGCCGTGGCCCTCGCCGTCCTGATCGTCGACCAGGCGAGCAAGGCCTGGCTGATCGATGCTCTGGCGGCGGCCGAGGGGGCGATCCGCGTCACCGGTTTCTTCAATTTGGTGATGGTCTGGAACACCGGCGTCAGTTTCGGCCTCTTCGCCGGCGCCAACCTCGGCCCCTGGCCCTTCGTCGCCTTGTCTGGCGCCATCGTCGTCGCCCTCGCGGTCTGGCTCCGGCGGGCCGAGACCGGCTGGCTCGCCGCCGCGATCGGTGCCGTCGTCGGCGGCGCGATCGGCAACGTCGTCGACCGAGTGCTCCGGGGCGCGGTCGCCGACTTCTTCGATGTTCACCTCGCCGGTCAGCACTGGCCGGCCTTCAACGTCGCCGACATGGCGATCGTCGGCGGGGTCGGCGTCATGCTGTTGGACGCTTTACGTCGGCGTCGCGAACCGGATAATGGCGAATCGCCTCGAAAGCGAGGAGACCCACATGAATAGATCTAATATCGTTTCCTTCGCACGTGCCGCGTCGGCGGCCCTCCTTCTGCTGACCATGGCCGGGTGCGGTGCATTTCGCGAGGGGTTGGGATTGAACAAGAAGGCGCCGGACGAGTTCGCGGTGGTGAGCCGCGCCCCCCTGGTGCTGCCGCCCGACTATCAATTGCGCCCACCGCGCCCCGGCGCGCCCAGGCCGCAGCGGGCGCAACCGTCGAGTACGGCGCGGACGGCGCTGTTCAGCTCCGGTCGACGTCCGCCGGGCACGGCCCGCGCGGTCACCGGCACGGGGGGGGTCGAGTCGGTCGGCGAGTCGGCGCTGTTGGATCGCGCCGGCAGCAAGGGCATCGATCCCAATATTCGCCGGGTGATCGAGGAGGAGACGGCCTCGATCACCGAGAAGGATCGGACGCTGGCGGAGCAGCTGATCTTCTGGCGCGAGCGCGAGAGGCCGGGCCAAGTGATCGACGCGCGGCGCGAAGCCACGCGGATCCGGGAGAACCAAGCGACCGGCCAGCCGGTCACGGCCGGCTCGACACCGATCATCGAGCGGCGCGAGAAGGGCTTCCTCGAGGGAATCTTCTGATCCGCCCGTCACGCGGCCGTGAGCACCGGCGGCTTGCGCGTGCCGGCCGGAGCCACATATGAGTATCCGGCAGTGGCGGCGCGGGATGGCATGGGGCGCATGAAGCTTGGCGTAAAGTCGACGTGTTTGGTATTCGGACTGCTCGCCTCGGCCGCGCTCGCCGCGCCGGGGAACGCGGCCGGGGGTCTGTTCAATCCCGAGGTCTATACCCTGGAGAACGGCCTTCGCCTGCTGGTGATCCCCGATCACCGCGCGCCCGTGGTCAATCACATGGTCTGGTATCCCGTGGGCTCGGGCGACGAGGTGGCCGGCAAGTCCGGTCTGTCGCATTTCCTCGAGCATCTGATGTTCAAGGGAACCGAGAAGATTCCGCCCGCCGCCTTCTCCAAGATCATTCAGAAGAACGGCGGCGAAGACAACGCCTTTACCAGCCTCGACTACACGGCCTATTACCAGAACGTGGCCCGCGACAAGCTGGGCCTGGTGATGTCGATGGAAGCGGACCGCATGGTCAATCTCCGCCTCGACGAGGAGGTCGTTCGCACCGAGCGCGAGGTGGTGCTGGAGGAACGGCGCATGCGGGTCGAGAACGATCCGGGCGCGATCCTCCGCGAGAACATGCGGGCGCTGCAGTACATGTCGCATCCCTACGGCCTGCCGCTGGTCGGCTGGGAGGAAGAAATCGCCGGTCTGACGATGGCGGACGCGCTCGCCTTCTATCGCCGGCACTACGCGCCCAACAACGCCATCGTCATCGTCGCCGGCGACGTCACCGGAGCGGAGGCGCTGGCCCTCTCGGAGCAGCACTACGGCCCCCTGAAGCGCCGCACGATCCCACCCCGCAAGCGCCCGCCGATGCCGCCGCAGCGTGCCGCCCGCCGCGTCGTGCTGGAGGACCAGCGGGTGCGCCAGCCGAGCTTTCGCCGCATCTATCTGGCGCCGAGCCGGCATGCGGGCGAGACCCGGCACGCAACGCCGCTCCGCTTCCTCTCGCAGATCCTGGGTAGCGGCAGCACCAGCCGGCTCTCCCGCAAGCTCGTGCGGGAGCAAAAGATCGCCACCGGCGCCGGCAGTTGGTATCACGCCTTCAGCTACGACGGTTCGAGTTTCGGCGTCTGGGCCTCGCCGGTTCCCGGCGGCGGTCTCGAGGCACTGGAGACGGCGGTCGACGAGGTCTTGGCGGATCTGCTGGCCGGCGGGATCGAGAGCGGTGAATTGGAGCGGACGCGGAACGAATTGCTCGCCTCGACGATTTACGCCCGCGACGATCTGGGCTCCGGACCGCGTTTCCTCGGCGCCGCGCTCACCAGCGGCGCTACCGTCGAGGACGTGGAGAGCTGGCCCGACCGGGTTCAGGAGGTCACCGCCGAGGACATCGTGGAGGCGGCCCGGGCGGTGCTCGACATCCGCCGCTCGGTCACCGGATACCTGTTGCCCAAGGCCGAGGCGGGAGGCGCCAAATGACGCATCCGATCCCCTTCGCCGCCGCCTTGGTGGTGTTCGCGACCCTCTCGGCGGGCGCCGTCGATGCCGCCACCGAGATCCAGGAGGTCGAAAGCCCCGGCGGCATCACCGCCTGGCTGGTGCGCGAGCCGTCGATCCCGGTGATCGCCCTCAACTTCGCCTTTCGTGGTGGCGGCGCGCTCGATCCGCAAGGCCGCGAGGGGCTGGCCAACATGGTCTCGGGCCTGATCGACGAAGGCGCGGGGGAGCTGGATTCGCTGGCCTTCCAGACCCGCATCGAGGAGTTGGCGATCAGCTTGAGCTTCAGTGCCGATCGCGACGGTTTCTTCGGCAATCTCCGCACTCTGAGCCGCAATCGCGACGCCGCCTTCGAGCTGATGCGCCTGGCGCTGACCCAGCCCCGCTTCGATGCCGAGCCGATCGAGCGGATCCGCCGACAGATCGTCGTGGGCCTCAATCGCGACCAGGAGGATCCCGGCACCGTCGCGGCGCGCACGCTGTTCAAGGGCGTCTTCGCGTCCCACCCCTATTGGCACACCGTCAACGGCACCATCGAGGGCGTGAAGGCGATCGGGGCCGAGGATCTGAAGGGTTTCGTCCGCCGGCGCTTCGCCCTCAACAATCTGCTGGTGGCGGTGGTGGGCGACGTGACACCCGAGGAACTGGGCAAATTGCTCGATCGGACCTTCGGCGAGCTGCAGGCGAACTCGGAACCGTTCCGAATTCCGGAGGCCGAGCCGGTGTTCGACGGGCGCCTCCGGGTGGTCCGTCGCCCGGTGCCGCAGAGTAGCATATATTTCGCCCTGCCCGGCGTGAAGCGCAACGATGCGGACTGGTACGCGGCGCTGGTGATGAACCACGTGCTGGGGCGCGGCCAATCCTCGCGGCTGTTCGAGGAGGTGCGCGAGAAACGGGGCCTCGCCTATTCGACCTACAGTTATTTGGCGCCGTTCGAACGCGCCGCCATTTTGGCCGGCGGCGCCGGCACCCAGAACGCCCGGGTGGCGGAGGCGCTGGCGACCATTCGCCGGGAATTGGAGCGGCTTCGCGACGAGGGCATCAGCGAGGAGGAGCTGCGGGACGCCGTCACCTACATCAACGGCTCGTTCCCGCTCAAGCTCACCAGCGGCCCACGAATCTCGCGGATCCTGTTGGGCATGCGGTTGAACGGATTGGCGATCGACTATCTGGAGGCGCGGCCCGGGATCTTCGAGGCGGTCACGCGGGAGGACGTCCAGCGCGTCGCCCGCCGTCTCGTCAGACCCGAGCGGATGGTGACCGTGGTCGTCGGAGATCCCGAGGGGGTCGAGGACTCGAACTAGAGCATTCTCCGAACGGATTGAACCGGCAATGGACATCAAGCCCGTCAAGACCGTGGCGGCCGCTCGCTGAATGGCCAAGTCGGAATTGACGCTTGACCGGACGCTACCCGCGCGGTTCCCTCGAGCGCGGACGCATCGCCGGAGCATCGACGTGAACGACATCCCCGAGACCCCTTATCTGCTGACGCCGGGGCCGCTGACCACCTCGGCCGAGACCAAGCGGGCGATGCTGCGCGACTGGGGCTCGCGCGACGGCGCCTTCATCGAGCTCAACGCCCGCGTCCGCCGCCGGCTGCTGGAGATCGCCGGCGTCGTCGACAGCCACACAGCCGTGCCGGTGCAGGGGAGCGGCACCTTCGCCGTCGAGGCCATGCTCGGCACCCTGGTGGCGCCGGGCGAGCCGTGCCTGGTGCTCGCCAACGGTGCCTATGGCGCCCGCATGGTCGAGATCCTGCGTCGCGCCGGGCGCGAAGCGGCCGAGATGGTCGAGCCGGAGGACCGGCCGATCGACCCGGGCGAGGTCGACGCCCGGCTTCGCGCCGAACCCGAGATCCGCCACGTCGCCGTCGTGCAGTGCGAGACCACGTCCGGCATCCTCAATCCCATCGAGCGTATCGCCGAGGTGGTGGCCCGGCACGGCCGCACGTTCCTGATCGACGCGATGAGCGCCTTCGGCGCGCTGCCGCTGGGCGCCGCTCCGGTGCCGTTCGACGCGCTCGCCGCCTCCGCCAACAAATGCCTCGAGGGGGTGCCGGGCTTCGGCTTCGTGATCTGCCGCACCGACGTTCTCGCCGGGGCCGAGGGTCGGGCGCACTCGCTGAGCCTCGACCTCCACGCCCAGTGGCGCGGCTTCGAGGCCAACGCGCAGTGGCGCTTCACGCCGCCGACCCACGTGCTCGCCGCCTTCGACCAGGCCTTGGTGGAGCATCGGCGCGAGGGTGGCGTGCAGGGGCGCGGTGGGCGCTACGCCGAGAATTGCCGCATCCTGGTGGACGGCATGCGCGCGCTCGGTTTCGAGACCCTGCTGCCCGACGCGTTGCAGGCGCCGATCATCGTCACCTTCCTGATGCCGGCCGATCCGGCCTTCGTCTTCCAGCGCTTCTATGATCGCTTGGGGGAGAAGGGATTCTTGATCTATCCCGGCAAGCTCACCGTCGCCGACAGTTTCCGCATCGGTTGCATCGGGCGCCTCGGGCCCGAGGAGATGCGGGCAGCACTTCGGGCGGTCGAGGAGACCCTGGCCGAAATGGGCGTCGAGGACCCGGCGCCCGCCTGACGGCGCGCGCTCACGAGCTCTCAACCAGGTGTGAAAGTCGTACCGGCGCTTCTCGATACCCGGTATGTTACGGTTTCATTACAGCCATCGTAGACCTCTCCTCGGCGCGTTCCGGGCGTGAGGCCGGAGGATTCGAGCCTTGGGCGGCAGCGTTATTCTGTTGAATATCGTCGGTGGGGTGGCGCTCCTGATCTGGGGCACCCGGATGGTGCGCACCGGCGTCATTCGCGCCTACGGCGCCGGCGTTCGCCACGCGCTCGCCGCCAGCACGCGCAACCGCCTCTCAGCCTTCCTGGTCGGCATGGGCGCCACCGCGGCGATGCAGAGCTCCACCGCGACGGCCTTGATGACGGTCTCCTTCGCCTCGCGCGAGTTGATCGGACTGACGCCGGCGCTGGCGATCATGCTCGGCGCGGACGTCGGCACGACGCTGGTGGCGCAAGTGCTCTCCCTCGGCATCGGCTGGCTTTCGCCGGCGCTGCTCCTGGGCGGGCTGATCAGCTTCCTCTCCGCCAGCGGCGGCCGGCCCCGCCATCTCGGGCGGGCGGCGATCGGTCTGGGTCTGATGCTGCTGGCGCTCGACCTCATCGTCCAGGCCTCGGCGCCGCTCAGGGCGGCGGAGACCTTCGCGCTGGTCCTCGATACCCTCGCCGAGGAGCCGCTGCTCGCCTTCTTGTTGACGATACTGTTGACTTGGCTCGCCCATTCCTCGCTGGCGATCGTGCTGCTGGTGATGTCGCTCGGCCTCGGCGGCGTCATCGGCTTGGAGCTGGCCTTGGCCATGGTGCTGGGCGCCAACGTCGGCAGCGCCATCGCCCCGGTGGCGATCACCAAAGGCGGCCCCGCGCCGGCGCGGCGCGTGCCGCTGGGCAATCTCGCCATGCGGCTCGTCGGCGCCCTCGCCGTGCTGCCCTTCATCACCCACATCGTTCCCTGGCTGGCGCTGTTGGACGACGACGCGGCGCGCCAGATCGTCGACTTCCACACCGCCTTCAATCTCGCCCTGGCGCTATTTTTCCTGCCGCTGATCGGACCGCTCGCCCGAGGGCTGGAGCGGCTTCTGCCGGCGACGCCGGCGGCCGACGATCCCGGGCGGCCGCGCTATCTCGACGAGAGCGAGCTCGACACCCCGGCGGTGGCGATCGCCTCGGCGGCGCGCGAGACGCTTCGCATGGGCGACGAGGTGGCGCGGATGCTGAGCCGCACCATCGACGTCTTCCGCGACAACGACGCCAAGCTCGCCCGCGCGATCGAGGCCGACGACGACATCGTCGACCGTCTACACGAGGCGATCAAGCTGTACCTGACCCGGGTCAGCCGCGGCGAGATGGACGAGGACGAGGGGCGCCGCTACGTCGACGTGCTGACCTTCACCACCAACCTCGAACACGTCGGCGACATCATCGACAAGAACCTGATGGAGCTGGCACAGAAGAAGATCACCAACATGTTGACCTTCTCCGAGGCGGGGATGGAGGAGATCGCCACCTTCCACGCCCTGGTGGTGGAAAACATGCAGCTCGCCTTCAACGTCTTCATGTCGGGCAACGTCGGGCTGGCGCGCCGCTTGATGGAGACCAAAGTGGTGCTCAGGGATGCGGAGCGGCGCTCGATGGAGCGCCATCTCGTCCGGGTCGGCGAAGGCCGGCCGGAGAGCCTGGAGACCAGCTCGCTGCATCTCGACGTGATCCGCGACTTCCGGCGGATCAACAATCACCTGACGTCGGTCGCCTATCCGATCCTGGAGGCGGCGGGGGAGCTCAGTGAAAGTCGGCTGAAATCCGAGGCCGCCGTAGGGCGTGAAGCGGCGTCGGGCGAGCAGATGACGCCGCCGAAAACCTGAGTGTCCGACTCGAAAGGCGCGACCTCGGCCTTGCAATCCGACGTGAACCGACGTCGCGTCGTCATCTTGACTTTGCCAACCGCCGTTCTATAGACTATCAGCCCTAAAAAATCTTCGGGAGAAGCGGTGCCATCCATGGCAAGGCGCGCCCGAATAGGGCCCTACATTTTATAGTGCAAAATGTAGGGCAAGGGGGAGGACAATGGTGCACAAACTATTCAAATTCAACCTACTGGCGATTGTTTCCCTGGCTGGGTTGCTCTTGGTCGCATTGGCATTTGGCGAACAGGCGAGGGCGCAACAGAAAGCCTGGCCCGATGCCTATCCCAAGAAGGGCGAAAACGGCGTCCCGGAGTCGGTCGATAAGCTGACCATCGTCCTGGATAGCTGGGGGGCCAGCGACCTGAACCCCTGGAGCCTCTCCGCCACGAGCTTCCTGGGCGACTATTTCAACCTTCGCCTCATGATGCAGGATCCCAACGGCGACCTCGCGGCCGCATGGGCCACGTCGGTCGACCATACCCCGGAGGGCCTGACCTTCAAGCTCAACCCCAAGGCCACGTTCGCGGACGGCAGCGCGGCGGACGCCGAAGCCGTGAAGCTGAACCTCGAAGGCTTCATGGGAAAATTCGTGGGGAAGTACGGTTATGAGGCGCCGCTGTGGAACGGCGCCAACGCCAAGGATTTCGTCGAGTCCATCAAGGTGATCAGCTCGACCGAGGTCTTCGTCAAAACCAAGGGCCCCAAGCCGACCTTCATGTGGAGCCTAGGCGGCAACGGCTACCACATCTATTGGTACGGCAACCCCAAGCGGCTCCTCAAAGGCCCGAAAGCATATCTCGAGGACGCCGCCGGTGGCGGACCTTACAAAATCAAGCTGTGGGATTCCGGCAACCGAATCGTGTTCGAGCGGCGGGAGGATTTCTGGGCCGACTATCCGCACTGGCACAAGCCCCAGGCCAAGATCATGGAGCTCCTGACGGTCAAGGACCCCGCGGCCCGCTTCGCCCTGCTCAAGAGTGGGCAGGCGGATATCGTCTATAACCTCCCCTGGGCCCTGGCCAAGGCCCTTCCCCGCTCCGAGGACGGCGTGCGCGGCGTGAACCCGGGGAAGGGGACCGAGTGGACCCAGACCTATAAAGCCAACGGCATGCTGGTGTTGACCTTCGGTTGCCCCATCCAGAAACGCGAGGCCGCCAAGCCCGCCGGCCGGAAAGACCAGGGTGGCGTGGACGTTCCACAGTGGAAAGTCTCCAAGGTCTGCAACGATCATCCGACGCTCGACAGGCGGGTGAGGCGGGCGCTGAACTTGGCCATCGACAAGCGGTCGCTCTCCGCCGGGCCGCACTTCGGGCTCTCCAATCCGATCGGCTCGATCTACCATGCCGGTTCCTTCGGCGCGCGAGCGGAGACGGTTCAAAATGCGAGCCCCTTCGACCTGAAGGAAGCCAAGCGGCTGATGAAGGAGGCGGGCTACGCCAACGGCTTCACGATGGAGGGGCATTTCGGCCAGTTCGCCGGACGTCCCGGCATCCCGGAGGCCGCGGACTTCATCGCCAGTAGCTGGGAAAAGCTGGGTGTCAAGATGACCTGGAAGGAGCACGACCCCTCGGACTTCATTCGTGGCTTCCGTGCCGGCATCTTCTCCATGGTTCCGGTGAACCTTCAGACTTGGGGCCGCCAGGACCATGCCGGCGTGGTGGTGGGCTTCTACCATTCGACCAGTGGATACGTGGGGATCTACAACCAAAAGGCGGAGGACCTCTTTTACGATGTCAACGCCACCTTCGAACCGGAGGCGATGAAGCGGAAACTGGCGGCTTTGGAAGACGAAGTGCTGGGCCTGGAGGAGACCTTCCCGCTCTATGGCATGACGCTGGTCAATGCGTATACGGACCGGGTGCTGTCTCATCCCACGGTCGAGTATTCGCCCCACTTCAAGCACTACGATCTCGTGCTGCAGAGGAAATGAGGCCTCCGGCCCCGTAACACCGACCGCCACGAATGGTGTTCCTAGACCGGCCCGGCCCCCCGTGAGTAGGACTCACGGGGGGTTCGGTCAGGGGAGGCGACTCGGGGTCGGGCCGGCGGGTCGGGTCGGACCGGCGGGTCGGACCGGCGTGGGGCGGACCGGCCGGGACTTTCGTCGCTTGGCATGATTTCGGAGTAGACCTTGGGCCGTTATATCCTCAAGCGCATGATCGAGGGAGTGATCACCCTGTGGCTGATCACCTTGGCGGTGTTCTTTATCCTGCGCTTGGGCGGGGGCAATCCGATCGAGTACATGCTTCCACCCGAAGCGTCGCAAGCGGATATCGACAACCTGACCAAGGCCTATGGCTTCGATAAACCCTTGATTTATCAATACTTGATATTCAACAAAAAACTGATGCTGGGCGACATGGGAAACGCCATAGCCTGGGATAAGCGGCCCACCATCGACGTTGTCTGGGAACGAATACCCGCGACCTTTCAACTGACCAGCGCCGCGATGATCCTGGCCGTCGTCTTCGGTGTCCTCATCGGGGCGATTTCGGCCTCCAAGCCCAATTCACTCTTCGATAGGGTGGGAAAGCTGGTGGCCATCACGGGTCAATCGATGCCCGTTTTCTGGGTGGGACTGCTGCTCATCCTGCTGTTCAGCGTCCAACTCGGGTGGCTTCCCAGCGCCGGGGGCATCGAGCGCCTGGGGTGGAAGGGCATCATCATGCCCGCCGTCAGCCTCGGGTTTTTTCTGGTGGCGTCTCATATGCGGATCGTCCGCTCGACAATGCTCGAGGTCCTGGAATCGGACTACATCAAACTGGTCCGGGCCAAGGGGCTGCCCACGCGGATGGTGATCTGGAAGCACGCCTTCAAGAACGCCTCGATCCCAGTGTTCACCCTGTTTTTCGTCAACTTCGCCGCCCTCGTCTCTGGCGCCGTGGTCACCGAGACCATCTTCGCCTGGCCGGGCATCGGGCGGTTGTTGGTCGACTCCTTGATTCTGCGAGACTATCCCACGACCCAGACGGTGATCTTCTTCGCGGCGGGCTTCATCGTTTTCATCAACATCATGGTCGACGTCATGTATGCCTGGCTCGACCCGCGCATTCGGGTGGCGTAGTTGGATGGAGGTGTTGTCGTGAGTGTGGAAGGCGCCATTGCCGAGCCGGTTCCGCGGGAGCCCGACGATGCGACGAGCGGGTTTTCGCTCCTGGTTCGGAAGCTGCGCGGCGTGTTTCGGGGCGCGCCCCTCTTCTCACTGACATTCCTCGCCATCGCCATCATATGTGCCGTCTTCGCGCCTCTGATCGCACCTTACAGTCCGATCTCCACCGACCCGATGAACATCCTCAAGGCGCCGGACCTCTCGGAACACCTGCTCGGGACCGATAATCAGGGGCGGGATATCCTGAGCCGCCTGATTTATGGGGCTCAGACCTCGGTCAGGATAGGCGTCCTGTCCGTCCTCCTCGCCGCGACGGTCGGCACCACGATCGGTTTGGTCAGCGGCGTCTTCCGTGGGTGGACCGACCGTATTCTCATGCGCGTCACCGACATGTTTCTGGCGCTCCCCTATCTGATGGTGGCGTTGACGGTGGTCTCGCTGCTGGGATCTAGCGTCACCAACGTCATTCTGGTCATCGGCCTCCTGCGCTGGATGGGCTTTGCCCGTGTCTTGCGCGGCGAGGTGCTGAAGCTGGTGGAAATGGACTTCGTGCGCCTGGCCCTGGCCTCCGGCGCCAGCCGATGGCGCGTCATGGTCAAGCACATCTTCCCGAACATCGTCAATACGCTGCTGGTGCTGGCGACGCTCGAGTTGGGTTTGGCGGTCATCGTGGAGGCATCGCTCAGCTTCCTGGGCCTGGGCGTGCCCCGGCCCATGCCGTCGTGGGGCTCGATGCTGCGAGACTCGCAACTCTACATCTACCTGACCTGGTGGTTCCCCGTCATCCCCGGCCTCGCCATCACCTTGCTGGTGATGTCCGCCAACCTCACCGGCGATTGGCTGCGGGACCGTCTCGACCCCACGAGGCGGCAGCTCTAATCCCTAAACTTCTCGGCCAGGCTCTTCCGGAGGGGTTTGGCTTTTGTCGATGGCGTGAATGTGATCGGGGTAGAGATGGCACGCCGCCCGCCGCCGAGGCTCCACCTCGGCGAAGTCGGGTCTGGTCTCGCCGCAAACGGGCATGGCGTAGGGGCAGCGGGTATGGAACGCACATCCCCGAGGCAACTCGAGGGGGCTGGGGACTTCGCCGAGAATGGGAAGCTGCCAGGATGGCGTGCGCCCTGGCGGCGTGGCGGCCGCCACGAGCGTGGCGGTGTAGGGGTGAAGCGGACGCGAGGTGACGTCCTCGGCCGGCCCCATTTCCACCAATCGCCCCAGGTACATCACGCCGATCCGGTGGCTCATATATTCGACCGACGCCATGTCATGGCTGATCAGTAAATAGGCGATCCCCCGCTCTTTCTGAAGATCCTTCAAGAGGTTCAGGATCTGTGACCGAATGGAGACGTCGAGATTCGATACCGGCTCATCGAGAACGATCAGCTCCGGCTCCATGGTGAGCGCCCGTGCGATACCGATACGCTGACGTTGGCCGCCGCTGAATTCGTGGGGAAACTTTCTTTCACTGCCATCAAGCAGATCCACCGCCTTCAGGGCGTCCCGTATCGCCGTGCGTCTCTCGTGGCGATTATAGCCATGGATCTCCATGGGTTCGCCGACGATGTCGCCGATCCGCATGCGGGGGTTCAGCGCGCTATAGGGATCCTGGAAGACGACCTGCACGTGGCGAGCATACTCCCGCCGTTCGCGGCTCGACAGCTTGGTCAGCGGCCGATCCCGGAAGAAGATGCTCCCATCGGTCGGGGGATGGAGCAAGAGGATTAGATTCGCGATGGTCGTCTTGCCACACCCGGACTCTCCCACCAGGCTGAAGGTTTCGCCTGCGTCGATGGCAAAACTGACGTCATCGACAGCCTGCACATGGCCAATGATTTTTCCTCTGAAAATCCCGCTGGTGATGGGGAAGTGCTTCGTCAGTCCACGTACTTCCAACCGGGTCTCAGACATGGTCATCCTCTCGTAGCCAGCATCGGACGCGGCGCGCGTCCGCCAACCGATACACGGGGGGAGGATCGCCGCTGCGGCATTTGTCCATCGCGGCATCACAGCGTGGAGAAAACGGACAGCCAGGGGGCATGCTGGCCGGATCGGGTGGCTCCCCTTCGACACTCTGGAGGCGTTCGACCTTATCTCCCAGAACGGGGATCGCACCCAGCAACGCCTTGGTGTAGGGGTGAGACGGCTGAGAGAAGATCTCCTCCTTGGCGCCCATCTCCACCACCAGCCCGCCATAGAACACGGCAATCCGGTCGCATAGGCTGCCCACGATGCTCATGTCGTGGGTGATGAAAATGATGGCGACACCGGTTTGGGCCTGAAGCTCCTTGAGGAGTTGCAAATACTGCCGCTGCGTCGTCACGTCCAGCGCGGTGGTCGGCTCGTCGGCGATGAGCAGGGCGGGCATGGGGCCGATCGCAGCCGCGCTGGCGGCGCGCTGGCGCATGCCACCGCTGAGTTCATGCGGGAAGTTCTTGATCCGCATCTCGGGCGCCCCGATCTTGACCCTGCGCAGGAGCTCGATGGCGCCTCGGAGGCCCTCTTTCCACGACATCTTCTTGTGGACCACGAGCGACTCCGCGACCTGGGTTCCAATCGTGAATACAGGGTCCAAGGCGGCCATGGAATTCTGCAGGATGAGCCCGATCCGTTTGCCCCGTATGGCCGCCATCTCCTTCTCTGTCTTTGTCGTGAGGTTTTCGCCCTCGAAGAGGACCTCGCCACTCAAGATGCGGGCTCCCCTCGGGAGCAGCCGCAGGATGGACATGATGGTTATGGTCTTACCCGACCCCGACTCCCCGACCAGGCCCAGAGTTTCCCCGGGCATCACCTCGAAGCTGACATCGTTCACGGCCTTGACAACGCCACGGCGCGTAAAGAAATGTGTCTTCAGCCCCCGAGCTTCGAGTAAAGGTCGAAGCTGTTGTCCATTGCGTTGCATTGTCGAGTTGTGCCCAAAGTGATGTTATGTGCATTGGCATTTACGTATAGGTACGTTTGCGCATTTCGAGAACGGCCGCAACACCTTCCTTGAAGTGATCGCTAGCCCGCAGCGCGGTCGCCGTTCACGGAGAGGAACTACAGAGCTTATTTTCGGCCTCCCCGGGGTGTTGTCAAGCGGGCGCCGCCGCCCGCGAAATTCATAGGTCTTGTCGGTTTGCCGATTTCTGGGCCGGAGAAACCCAGAAACTTGCAAATCCGCCCTCCGAGGCGGCTTGGAGGGCGGATTTGGCCGAAGCAACCCGGGAATAAGGATCCCGAGTCGTAGCCGCGGGATCTCTTGCCGCTCAATTATTTCGGCTGCGGCACGATCCGGAGGTAGGGCTTGGGCGCTCTCCAGCCGTCCGGGTACTGCGCCTTCGCTTCCTCGTCCGAGACGGCGGGAACGATGATCACGTCCTCGCCCTGCTTCCAGTTCACCGGTGTCGCGACCTTGTGCTTGGCGGTGAGCTGGCAGGAATCGAGAACCCGGAGCACCTCGTCGAAGTTGCGCCCGGTGCTCATCGGATAGGTGAGCGAGAGCTTGATCTTCTTGTCCGGGCCGACCAGGAAGACCGAGCGCACGGTGGCGTTGTCGGCCGCGGTGCGACCCTCGGAGCTGTCGCCCGCTTCGGCCGGCAGCATCTCGTAGAGCTTGGCTACATTCAGCTCGGGATCGCCGATAAGGGGATAGTTGACGGCGTGGCCCTGGGTCTCCTCGATGTCCTTGGACCAGGCGAGATGGTTGTCGACGGGATCGACGCTGATGCCGATGATCTTGCAATTGCGCTTGTCGAACTCGGGCTTCAGGCCCGCCATGTAGCCGAGCTCGGTGGTGCAGACCGGGGTGAAGTCCTTCGGATGGGAACAGAGAATGGCCCATCCGTCGCCGATCCACTGGTGGAAATCGATCTGGCCCTCGGTGGTCTCGGCCGTGAAATTCGGCGCTTCGTCGTTGATTCTGAGTGGCATGACGCCCTCCTCCTCTGATGCGACCGCCGTCCCGCGTCCCCCTCGGCCGCGAGCCCTCCGTCGGTCTGAATTCGATGTCGCCACATCATCATATTTCGTCTCGGCGGCAGTTCAAGATCACAACTTCGCGAACCTCCCCCGGCCTCGCCCGCTCGGGCCGCGGGAGGATCGCCTCTGGCGCCGGACAATGCTATCCCTTCGGCCGGTTTCGCGGGCCGGCCGCGGGGTGTCGTGGGAGAGGGAACGATGGGCTGGGACGCCGAGGTCGAGGAGATCCGTCGCCGCCGGACCTTGGCGGCCGGAATGGGAGGGGCCGAAGGCCTGGCTCGCCAGCGCGCCAAGGGCTACCTCGATATCCGGCAGCGGATCGCCGGCCTGGTCGATGCCGACTCGTTCCGCGAGCTCGGCCCCGCCGCCGGCGCCACGGAGCCCGACGGCGGCTTCACGCCGGCCAACTTCCTCCTCGGTTTCGCCGAGTTGAACGGCCGCCCCTGCATCGTCGGCGGCGAGGATTTCACCGTCCGGGGCGGCTCGCCCAATCCCGCCGGCCTCCGCAAGAGCACCTATATCGAGGACCTGGCCTGCCACTACCGCATACCGCTGGTGCGCCTGCACCAGGGTGGCGGCGGCAGCGTGACCGGCGCCGGCGGCAAGGGCGCGAGCGGACCCGTCGGCGGCTCGGTGGCGGAGCGGCCCAGGTTCCACTCGCTCGCCCGGACGCTGGCCATGGTGCCTGTCGCCACGGCCGCGCTCGGCGCCGTCGCCGGGCTGCCCGCGGCGCGTCTCGTCGCCTCCCACTTCGCGGTGATGACGGAGGCGTCGCAAATCCTCGTCGCCGGCCCGGCGGTGGTGGAGCGCGCGCTGGGCGAGGCCATGAGCAAGGAGGAACTCGGCGGCCCCGAAATCCACGCCAAGAACGGCGTCGTCGATGCCGTCGCCCCGGACGAGGCCGGCGCCTTCGAATTGATCCGCCGCTTCCTCTCCTACATGCCGCAGAACGTCTGGAGCCTCGCCGAGGACGACGATCTGGGCGACGATCCGGACCGGCGGGAGGAAAAGCTCATCCGCGTCGTGCCGCGCAATCGCCGGATTGCCTTCGACATGCGCGAGGTGATCGCGGCCATCGTCGACGGGGGCGTGTTTTTCGAGCTGATGCGGGCCTACGGCCCGGGCCAGATCGTCGGCTTCGCCCGGCTCGCCGGCCAGGCGATCGGCCTGCTCTCCAACGACAGCCGCTACTACGCCGGCGCGATGACCGCCGACGGCGCCCGCAAGGTGCGCCGCCTGATCGAGATCTCGGATACCTTCCATCTGCCCGTGGTCAGCCTGGTGGACGAGCCCGGCTTCATGCTCGGCGAGGCGGCGGAGCGGCTCGGCACCATCCGGCCGGGCACCTCGGCGGTGCTGGCGGCGGCGGAATGCACGGCGCCTTGGGCCTCGGTCATCGTGCGCAAGTCTTATGGCGTCGCCGGCGCGGCGCACTACGGCCCCGATGCCTACGTGCTCGCCTGGCCCTCGGCCGAGATGGGCCCGTTGCCGCTGGAGGGCGGCGTCGCCGTCGCCTTTCGCCGCGAGATCGCGGCGGCCGAGGATCCCGACGCGAAACGCGAGGAGCTGGAGGCGGAGATGGCGTCCCGCCTCTCCCCCTTCCCCCGGGAGGAGTCCTTTGCCCTGCACGCGGTGATCGATCCCCGCGAGACGCGCCCGGCGCTCTGCGAATGGATCGGCCGGATCCGCCCGCTCCTGCCGAGCCTCGCCGGCCCACGCACCTTCGGCTTCAAGCCGTAGAAAGAAAAAGGGGTCATTGTACTTTTTTCGGCGGAACGGGCCAAAAAGCAGAATGACCCCTTTTTCTTTTCCTTTTTCGTTTTTTCGTGCGGGTATCAGTCCATGCCCCGGATCGGTTGGGCCTCGTAGGGCGCCTCCAGGGAGGCGATCTCCGCCTCGCTCAAGGCGATGTCGAGGCCGGCGACCAGCTCGGCGAACTGGCCCGGATTGCCGACGCCGACCACGGGCGCGGCCACGGCGGGCTTGTGCAGCAGCCAGGCGAGCGCGATCTGGATCGGCTCGACACCCCGCGCCTTCGCCACCGCCGCCGCGCGATCCGCGATGGCGAAGGCGTTGTCGGTGTAGAGCAGGCGGTGGGCCTTCTCGTCGGCCTTGGCGCGAACCGTCTCGCCGCCGCCCTGGCGGTGGCGGTTGCCGGCGAGGAAGCCGCGCGCCAGCGGGCTCCACGGCGTGACGCCCACGCCCTGGTCCAGGCACAGCGGGATCATCTCGCGCTCTTCTTCCCGATAGATCAGGTTGTAGTAGTTCTGCATCGAGACGAAACGA
The DNA here is from genome assembly GCA_965225945.1 of Alphaproteobacteria bacterium. Lineage (GTDB taxonomy): Bacteria > Pseudomonadota > Alphaproteobacteria > JASLMY01. The sequence goes on from CBDDBZ010000029.1 coordinate 140,532, forward strand.
TGCCAGCCGTTCGAGCCCGCCGCGGCTTGCGCCTTGGCGAACTGCCAGGCGAACATGGTGGAGGCGCCGATGTAGCGCGCCTTGCCGGCGCGGACCACGTCGTCGAGCGCACTCATGGTCTCCTCGATCGGGGTCGCGTCGTCCCAGCGATGGATGATGTAGAGGTCGACATAGTCCAGGCCAAGGCGCTTCAGGGAGGCATCGATCGCCTCGAAGATGTGCTTGCGGGAGAGCCCGCGTTGCGTCGGCTTCTCGCCCATGGCCCCGTGTACCTTGGTGGCGACGACGATCTCGTCGCGCCGCGCCATCTCGCCCAATAGCCGGCCCGTGACCTCCTCCGAGACGCCGTTCGAATAGATGTCGGCGGTATCGAAGAAGCTGACGCCGGCTTCCAGCGCGGCGCGAAACAGCGGCCTGGCGTCGTCCTCGCCCAGGACCCAGGCGAGATGGCCCTCCATGCCGATGCCGCTGGTGCCGAAGCAGAGCCGCGAGACCTCGAGGCCGCTGTTGCCGAGCTTCGTGTATTCCATGTCTCCTCCCCGCCCCATCCGCGCGCGCCTCGGACTCTAACGGATTGACCGCCCGAGGGGGGATCGCCGACCTTGTCGGGGCTAGGCAACCACGAGAGCGAAAAGGGGAGAGGCGGTGAGCGAGAAACGACAGCTCAGGCTGGGCGCCTTCATGCGCCCGGTCTCCATCCACACCGGCGCCTGGCGCTATCCGGGCGGCCTGCCGGAGGCGAACTTCGACCTGGGCCACATCAAGCGCTTCGCCCAAAGGCTGGAGCACGGGCGCTTCGATGCCTTCTTCATGGCCGACCACCTGGCGCTATTGAACATGCCGATACAGGCGCTCAAGCGAAGCGCCACGGTGACCTCGTTCGATCCCCTGACCCTGCTTCCGGCGCTGGCGATGGTCACGAAGCGGCTGGGCCTGATCGCCACCGCCTCGACCACCTTCGAGCCGCCCTATGTCATAGCCCGGCGCTTCGCCTCCCTCGACCACATTTCCGAGGGCCGCGCCGGCTGGAATCTGGTCACTACCTCGAACCCCGATGCCGGGCTCAACTTCGGGCTCTCGGAACAGATGGAACACGGGCGACGCTATCGCCGGGCGCGGGAATATTTCGACGTCGTCACGGGCCTCTGGGACAGTTGGGCCGACGACGCCTTCATCCGCGACGCCAAAAGCGGCGTCTTCTTCGACCCCGACCGGCTCCACGTCCTGGGCCACGAGGGCGAGTTCTTCTCGGTTCGCGGACCGCTCAACATCGCGCGGCCCCCTCAGGGCTGGCCCGTGATCGTGCAGGCCGGCGCCTCCGAGGCCGGGCGCCAGCTCGCCGCCGAGACGGCGGAGATGATCTTCGCCTCGGCCGCCACGCTGGCCGACGGGCAGCGCTTTTACGCTGACGTCAAGGGCCGGATGGCGCCCCTGGGGCGCGACCCGGATCATCTCAAGATCCTGCCGGGCGCGCTGGTCGTCGTCGCCGACACGGTGGCGAATGCGCGCGAGAAGCGGGCGCTGCTCGATAGCCTGGTGCATTACGAGAGCGCCATCGCCGCGCTCTCGATCGCGCTCGGCGTCGATGCCTCCGGCTTCGATCCCGACGCTGCCTTGCCGGAGGTGCCCGAGACCAACGCGAGCAAGAGCGGGCGCGATCGCGTGCTGGCGCTGGCCCGGCGCGAGGGCCTCACGGTACGCCAGCTCGCCGGGCGCCTCGGCGGCTACGCGGGTCTCGCCCTGGTAGGCACGGCGAAGACGATCGCCGACGAGATGGAGCAATGGTTGGCGACGGATGGCTGCGACGGGTTCAACGTGATGTTCCCTTACCTCCCCGCCGGGCTGGACGATTTCGTCGACCTGGTGGTGCCGGAACTACAGCGTCGCGGCCTCTTCCGCCGCGAGTACGAAGGCGCCACGCTGAGGGAAAACCTCGGCCTGCCCCGGCCGGAGAATCGGTTTTTCCCGTCTGCCTCGCAGACGCCATCGAAGTGTTGAGTCTCGCGTCGCATTGATCGAAAATCGGACAATTCTTGGGCGCGGCGGAACCGGGATCGGCTCCACTGTCATGGGCCGATGACGCCCCGGCGGGAGAAACGACAATGGGGACGCTGGTGAATTGCGAAGGCCTGCACGAAACTTCGAGCATTTATGTTGGCTCAATTCGTGAATTGTATGCGTCACCTTGTTACGGCGGCGGCGAGGCAGGCTCGGTCATTGGCGCCGGGGGCGAGGCCGACGAGGTGGAACCAGCTCAGGTAGTTGTCCAGATAGCGGGTGGCGATGCCGCGGCGGGGACGCAGGAAGTCCTTCAACCGGCTGTGGCGGCTGTTCACCGTCTGCACATGCAGATCGCCCCGAACCCGTTCCCCCATCGAGCGGTTGAGTGCTTCGTGGCTCACCCCGAGCGCGGCGGCGCACGGTGGGTAGCTCGCGCCGCCGTCGGAGACCAGCAGGGCGTCCTTCGCGACCACCGGGTCGAGGGCAGCCGTGAGCGCCGCCGCATCGACCCTGGGCAGCACCGCGCTGACCGTCGTTCCGCTCCGGTCCGCCGCCATGAGAACCGGTACCTGCTCGCGCGAGAGGCCGCGCTTCTTCGCCTTGCCGCCCCGCCGCCGTGCCTTGCGCCCCAGCCCGCGCGCGCCCTTCCGGCTCTCCAGGACGTAGGTCTCGTCCGCTTCCACGATCCCCTTGAGCACCTCCGAATCGCTCCGCGCCGCCGCCAGAAACCGGTGACGCCAGCGGAACGCCGTGCTCACCGCCACGTCGCAGCGCGCCGCCGAGGCCTTCACCGTCTCCCCCTTCGCCAGCGACGCCCCGAACGACAGCCAGCGTTCCTTGTGGTGCAAGCCCGACAGCGGCGTACCGCTCAGCGCGTTGAAGGTCCTGCCGCAGCCCTTGCACTGGTAGCGCCGCAGACCCCGCGCCATACCGCGCGAAACCGCCCCTTCGCTCGCGCAGTGCGGACAGCGCCGGGCCTCGTCCACACCAAGCTCGATCGCGGCCTTCGATGCCTCGCCCTCGCTCCGGCCCGACAGCACCGCGAGCGCCTCGCGCCGCTGCGCGCGCGTCAGCCCGCGCGCCGCCGAAAGCCACACCTGGAAACCCTTGCCGTCCATAACCCAACCTCCTGACGTTCCAGGCACTCTATCACTAATGCATACAATTCACGAATTGAGCCTTTATTTTCCTGATTACGCACTTTACTCAGCCGAATTGATGTGGTACAAATCGTGAACAAATGGCGGTTTTTCAGGGGGTTCACAATGCCACGCAACAAGGTTCAGTTCCAGAAGGGGCTCTGCGAGCCGCGTTTTCGTGAGTTGTACGGTAGCGAGGAGCAGTGTCGCGAGGCCCTGTTCCGCTGGCGCTGGCCGGAGGGCTTCTCCTGCCCCCGATGTGGCGCCACGCGCCATTGCGAGATCGCCGGGCGAAAACTCTACCAATGCGCCGCCTGCCGTCATCAAGTTTCGCTGACCGCCGGCACGCTCTTCCACGCGACCAAGCTGGCGCTGACCCTGTGGTTCTCGGCGATCTATCACATGACCCAATCGAAGAAAGGGATCTCCTCCCTCGAACTCGGCCGGCGGCTCGGCGTCACCCAGACCACGGCCTGGAAGATCAAGCAGAAACTGATGCAGTCCATGCTCGAGCGCGATGCCAAATTGCCGCTCACCGGGCGGGTGGAGATGGACGATGCCTACCTCGGCGGCCGGCGTTCCGGGGCCAAGCGCGGCCGAGGCGCGCCGGGCAAGACGCCGTTCGTCGCCGCCGTCCAGACCACGGCGGAGGGCCAGCCCGTGCGCATCAAGCTCCGCCGCGTCAAGGGCTTCCGCAAGAGCGAGATCGCCAAGATGGCCAAGCGCGACCTGAGCCCTGGGGCGACCGTTTTCAGCGACGGGCTCAACTGCTTCACCGCGGTCACCGCGCAAGGCTGTGCGCATCATCCGATATCCACCGGCTCCGGACCAGGGGCCGTCGCCGTGCCGGCCTTCAAATGGGTCAACACCACCCTCGGCAATCTCAAGAACACCCTGCGTGGCACCTACCATGCGATCCGGCCTAAACACGTTCCGCGCTACCTGGCGGCGTTCCAATACCGATACAACCGCCGCTACCGGCTCGCCGACATGATCGAAGCCCTCGGCCGCGATGCCCTGCATACGCCGCCCATGCCATATCGGCTCCTGAAGTTGGCTGAGGTTAGTGCGTAATCAGGTTTATTTTTGGCTCAATTCGTGAATTGTATGCGTCACCTTGTTACGGCGGCGGCGAGGCAGGCTCGGTCATTGGCGCCGGGGGCGAGGCCGACGAGGTGGAACCAGCTCAGGTAGTTGTCCAGATAGCGGGTGGCGATGCCGCGGCGGGGACGCAGGAAGTCCTTCAACCGGCTGTGGCGGCTGTTCACCGTCTGCACATGCAGATCGCCCCGAACCCGTTCCCCCATCGAGCGGTTGAGTGCTTCGTGGCTCACCCCGAGCGCGGCGGCGCACGGTGGGTAGCTCGCGCCGCCGTCGGAGACCAGCAGGGCGTCCTTCGCGACCACCGGGTCGAGGGCAGCCGTGAGCGCCGCCGCATCGACCCTGGGCAGCACCGCGCTGACCGTCGTTCCGCTCCGGTCCGCCGCCATGAGAACCGGTACCTGCTCGCGCGAGAGGCCGCGCTTCTTCGCCTTGCCGCCCCGCCGCCGTGCCTTGCGCCCCAGCCCGCGCGCGCCCTTCCGGCTCTCCAGGACGTAGGTCTCGTCCGCTTCCACGATCCCCTTGAGCACCTCCGAATCGCTCCGCGCCGCCGCCAGAAACCGGTGACGCCAGCGGAACGCCGTGCTCACCGCCACGTCGCAGCGCGCCGCCGAGGCCTTCACCGTCTCCCCCTTCGCCAGCGACGCCCCGAACGACAGCCAGCGTTCCTTGTGGTGCAAGCCCGACAGCGGCGTACCGCTCAGCGCGTTGAAGGTCCTGCCGCAGCCCTTGCACTGGTAGCGCCGCAGACCCCGCGCCATACCGCGCGAAACCGCCCCTTCGCTCGCGCAGTGCGGACAGCGCCGGGCCTCGTCCACACCAAGCTCGATCGCGGCCTTCGATGCCTCGCCCTCGCTCCGGCCCGACAGCACCGCGAGCGCCTCGCGCCGCTGCGCGCGCGTCAGCCCGCGCGCCGCCGAAAGCCACGCAAATGGAGAGGATAGAGTCTTGCCTATCCGGTTATCACCCACACCCACTATATGTAGTGTGTCTCCTTGGACTGCAGGCAAGGGCCGGCGCAGGCGCATTGAGGAGGCGATCCGGCTAATTCTTGATTGTTCTGAAAACCGAACCGGAGTTTAATTCACGTCACGTACTTAACATCGGGGGACGGAACGGTGGCGACCAAGGGAAAAACGAAGAAACCCACGGCCAGACGGGAAGCTGCTGATGAAACGACATCGTCACACCTGGAAACCCTTGCCGTCCATAACCCAACCTCCTGACGTTGCAGGCACTCTATCACTAATGCATACAATTCACGAATTGAGCCTTATTTTTAGCGTCGCCCGCACCACGGAATGCACACGCAAATGGAGAGGATAGAGTCATGACGAGCGATGGACCCGGCGCCGCCGCGCCCCTGACCATGCGGCAACCCAGGCGCCTGCATCACGCCGCCTGGGTCACCCGCGACCAGGAGGCGACGCGTCGCTTCTACGAGGACATCATCGGCCTGCCGCTCACCGCCACCTGGGCGGAGAAGGTGCCGTCGACAGGTCGGGAGTATTGCCACACCTTCTTCGAAATCGGCGATGGCGGGGCGCTGGCGTTCTTCCAATGGGCCGATCAGGACGAGAACCCGATCGAGTTGGCCTCGCCCGGCCACATCGCCTTCGAGTGCGACGCCGAGACTCAAGCCGGGATCAAGCAACGGCTGGAGGACGCCGGCTACGAGATCGGCGTCACCGACCACGGCTATTGCGTCTCGCACTATGTCGAGGATCCCAACAATCTCAGGCTGGAGTTCACCGTCGACCATCCGGAGATCGAGCGCATCATGACCCAACGGCGTGGCAGCGCGCACGCGGACCTCGAACGCTGGCTCGCCGGCGACCACAGGCCCAACAACGCCATGCGCCAGCGCCACGCCGAATGAGGCTCGCGAGCCTCCATGGTGTCGTCGGACGAGGGCGATTGCGTCGGGCGACGACGAGAACGATTCGGCGAACGGTCTTCATGGCCGACAATGTAGCCCATCGCGCCGGGCGGTGAAGCGGGAGAGCTAGGCGCCTCTCGCGCCCTACCCGCCTCGGCACCACGCCGAGGGGGCTGAACCACATGGCCATGAAGCTCGACCGCGCGCCGAGCGTCCGCCGATTATCGTCCGGCGTCCCTGGCCCTGTAAATTAGCGATGCGGCCTGTGTCGAATAAGAGAATTCGACGCAGCCGAGCAACATGTCGACGACCTTGCCGTCCGGTGAAGGCGGCAGGATCAGACGGGAGTAACTGCTTATCTGTTCCGATTCGACCGGCCGGTCGCGGAGATAGACGGGCCTCACGTCTCGATAGCAGTGCCAGTAGCTCTCGATCGCTTCGTCGAATTTCGCCATGGTGCCCAAATCGCCGAATCGCTTGCCGGTTCGATCTTTCCCGAAGCCGAAGACGGCCCCCGTGCCGAACAGACGAAAGGTGAAGTCCCCCACGACCGAAGCGGTGTTCACGAGGATGACGTTGGGCAGAAAGTCGACCATCTCCACCGGATCGATGTCACGCCGGGCCGGCGGGCCGTCCGGCCGGCACTTGGAGCGCCAATAATCATGGCACTTGCGGAGAAGAGGTTCCGCGATCTGGCTCGGGTGAAAAATTTCGTCAACCACGCGATTTACGCGCCCTTCTCACTTTTTTTGGATTTATCCGGCGTATGAGCTCGGCTATCCGAATCGCTTCGTTCGTGACCATGACCCGCGTCTCCTGGTGGCCTCTCGATCGGTCCCGCGACCCGATGTCGCATTCTTCGTCCTGAACAATTATGTCGTCATGCTCGGCCTTTTTTTCAATTTTCTCCTGGAAGTTTCGTTTTGAAAACCATTGATATTCAAGTGGTTTTTCAACTTGTTTCGGCGAATTTTATAGTCGAATGCAGTTAAATTTTATTTCGAATTTTAGGCAATTTCACGCCGTCCCCTCGAGCCTCAGCCAAGCCTTCGATTCCACCCGGCTGTTCGCCACTGCCGGGCGAGCTTAGCCGTCGTGGAGGCAGGCGAAGCGGGCCAGGGTTCAGGAGGTTGAAGTAGACCTGCGCGGCATCGAAACGATCGCTCGCGACCATCCGGCGGAGCGGCGCCGCTTCGCCGCGCGCGGTGAAGCCCAGATGGCGGGTGATGGCGCGCCGGCGCCACCTCGCTTCGAGGGGACCGATGTCATGTTCGAAGTCGAATTCCTGGCCGGTAGCCCCCGCGCCATCGTCGCGGCCCTGGCCTTCGTCTGCCGGCCCAAGCTGGTGGGTTGGTTCGTCGCCTTCCCGCGGCGTCGGTCATGGGGGGCCGGTGAGAGCTCCGCTCCGAGCGTGCCCTGACTCGCGTCCGATGTACCAGGCACTCTTCAATGGCGCTGCGGCGCGCGTCGAATAAGAGAATTCGACGCAGGCGAGCAACATGTCGACGACCGTGCCGTCGGCTGAAAGCGGTAGGGTCAGACGGGAGTAACTGCGTACCTGTTCCGATTCGACCGGCCGGTCGCGGAGATAGACGGGCCTCACGCCTCGATAGCACTGCCAGTAGCTCTCGATCGCCTCGTCGAAATTCGCCATGGTGCCCAAATCGCCGAATCGCTTGCCGGTTCGATCTTCCCCGAAGCCGAAGACGACCCCCGTGCCGAACAATCGAAAGGTGAAGTCCCCCACGACCGAAGCGGTGTTCACGAGGATGACGTTGGTCAGGAAGTCGACCATCTCCAGCGGATCGATGTCACGCCGGGCCGGCGGGCCGTCCGGCGGGCACTTGGAGCGCCAATAATCATGGCACTTGCGGAGAAGAGGTTCCGCGATCTGGCTCGAATCGAACATATCGTCAACCACGCGAATTGTTCGTACTTCTTACTTTAATAGAAATATTCTCCAAAAGCAAAATCTAAAAATTTCACTGCCTTGTCAGCCGGCGGCCGGCGCGGCAGGATCGCCGTCTCGCCCGCGCACCACCGGGAGCTCGCCGCGATGACGCCAGTGCAGTCGACGCCGCTGCCGCCGGGCCTCAGCTTCGGCGTTTCCACGCCGAGCCTGATGCCCGACACCATCCGGCCCTGGGTCGCGCACCTGGAACGGCACGGCTACGACGTGCTCTGGCTCGGCGATCACGTCGAAGGGCCGGTGGCGATGCTGGACGTTCTGATCCAGCTCGCCCAAGTCACGGCGCTGAGCGAACGGCTGAGCGTCGGCTGTGGGGTCTATCTGGCGCCGCTCCGCCACCCGGTGCTGATGGCCAAGCAGGTGGCCTCGCTCGACCAGCTCTCGGCCGGGCGGCTGATCTTCGGCGTCGGCGTCGGTGGCGAGTTTCCCAACGAATACGCGGCCTGCGGCGTGCCGGTGAACGAGCGCGGCGCCCGTCTCACGGAAGCGATGGAGGTCCTGAAGCGGCTCTGGACGGGGGCGCCCACGGCGCATGACGGCCGCTTTCACCAGTTCCCCGAGGTGCGGCTCGAGCCGCCGCCGGCGCGCCCGGGGGGACCGCCGGTGTGGTGCGGCGGGCGGGCGGAGGCGGCGCTCCGGCGCGCTGGTCGGCTGGGCGACGGCTGGTTCCCCTATGTGGTGACGCCCGAGATGTATGAGGCCGGCCTCTCGACCCTCCGCCGGGCGGCCGACGCGGCGGGCCGCGAACTCGACGGATTCAGCCTCGCCATCAGCCTGTTCTGCCGGCTCGACGCGAGCTGCGAGGCGGCGCTGGAGGTCGCGGCAAGGGAACTCAGCCAGCGCTACGGGATGGATTTTCGCCGCGCGACCGAGCGCTACGTCGCCCTCGGCCGGCCGGAGGACGTGGCCGAAAGAATCGCCGAATTCCACGTCCTCGGGGTCCGCCACGTGGTCCTCGACATGGTCTCGCCGGCGGCCGAGCTCGAGGCCCAGATCGCCCGCTTCGCCGAGGAGACCCGCCCGCTCCTCGGCGCTCTCGGGTGAGGGCGCGCGGCGAGAGGGGAGCAGAAGCATGACCAAGACCTTGAGCATCCGTGAGGTGCGGGAGGTGGCGACCCGGGCGCTCACCGCCAACGGTGCCTCCGAGGAATGCGCCGCCGCCGTCGCCGCCGTGGTCGCCTCGGCCGAGCTGAACGCCTGTGCCAGCCACGGGCTATTTCGCATTCCGGGCTACGTCGCCAGCCTGGTGAACGGGCGCGCCGATGGCCGGGCGGTGCCGGTGGTGGAGGACGTGGCGCCCGGGATGGTCGCGGTCGACGCGGCCGGCGGCTTCGCCCCGCCGGCGATGCGGGCCGGACGCCAGCCCCTGATCGAGAAGACGCGGGCCCAGGGGATCGCCGTGCTCGGGATCCGAAACTCTTACCATTTCGCCGCGCTGTGGCCCGATATCGAGCCCTTGGCGGAGGCCGATCTGATCGCCCTGGCCTTCGTCAACTCCACGAGCTACATCCCGCCCTGGGGCGGGCGGACGCCGCTTTACGGCACCAACCCCATGGCCTTCGCCTGCCCGCGCGCCGACGGCCCGCCGATGTGCTGGGACCAGGCCTCGGCGGCGTTGGCCCGGGGCGAGATTCAGCTCGCCGCGCGCGACGGCCATGCGGTGCCGGAGACGACCGGTCTCGATGCGCAAGGCAACCCCACCAGCGATCCGGGCGCCATCCTCGAGGGTGGCGTGCAGCTCGCCTTCGGTGGCTACAAGGGCGCTTCGATCGCGCTGATGGTGGAGATCTTGGCGGCGGGCCTGACCGGCGGCAATTTCGGCTACGAGGTCGCCCCTCTGGACGACTTTGGCGGCCCCTCCGCGTGCGGCGAATGCGTCATCGCGATCGATCCCGCGCGGCTCGGGGGCGATGCCTTCGCCTGGCGCGTCGAGCGTTTTTTCGCCCGCATCGTCGCCGACCACGAGGCCCGCCTGCCGGGCGATCGACGGCTCGCCGCCCGGCCCCGGGTCGAGGCCGAGGGCACGACCATCCCCCTGGCGCTGCACGAGAAGATCGTCGCGCTCGGCGAGGGCGCCTGAGAGTCCGACGCCGGGCCGCGATGGAATCGGCAGCACCACCTTCCTCTCGCGCAGGCCCCGGATCTCGCCAGCGCCGGCGCGGACGGGCGCGAGGACGCGGATTCCTTCCGACGGTCCGGACAGGGGCGGTCTCCCTCGCGGATCGTCGCCGGATCAACCAATCGCGCCCGCGCGGACGCCCGAGCCATACGCGAACGAGTGTGGGATATTGCACGGCGAAAATCGCTTCGACGCGCCGTAGACGGCGGGCGCCACCGTCTGCGGCGCTACCAGTGCAAGGGCTGCGGCAGGACCTTCAACGCGCTGAGCGGTACGCCGCTGTCGGGCTTGCACCACAAGGAACGCTGGCTGTCGTTCGGGGCGTCGCTGGCGAAGGGGGAGACGGTGAAGGCCTCGGCGGCGCGCTGCGACGTGGCGGTGAGCACGGCGTTCCGCTGGCGTCACCGGTTTCTGGCGGCGGCGCGAAGCGATTCGGAGGTGCTCAAGGGGATCGTGGAAGCGGACGAGACCTACGTCCTGGAGAGCCGGAAGGGCGCGCGCGGGCTGGGGCGCAAGGCACGGCGGCGGGGCGGCAAGGCGAAGAAGCGCGGCCTCTCGCGCGAGCAGGTACCGGTTCTCATGGCGGCGGACCGGAGCGGAACGACGGTCAGCGCGGTGCTGCCCAGGGTCGATGCGGCGGCGCTCACGGCTGCCCTCGACCCGGTGGTCGCGAAGGACGCCCTGCTGGTCTCCGACGGCGGCGCGAGCTACCCACCGTGCGCCGCCGCGCTCGGGGTGAGCCACGAAGCACTCAACCGCTCGATGGGGGAACGGGTTCGGGGCGATCTGCATGTGCAGACGGTGAACAGCCGCCACAGCCGGTTGAAGGACTTCCTGCGTCCCCGCCGCGGCATCGCCACCCGCCATCTGGACAACTACCTGAGCTGGACCTCGTCGGCCTCGCCCCCGGCGCCAATGACCGAGCCTGCCTCGCCGCCGCCGTAACAAGGTGACGCATACAATTCACGAATTGAGCCAAAAACATTATTGTTCGTGTAAAATGTGCTGGATTTTCCTGTCGATCACTGTCGTCCGACAGGCGCGGCGGACCTCCGGCTTCGCTCGCCGGGAGCCGAGAATCGGGCCTTGCGAGGCGAAAAGAGGTACTCATTCTGGCTTCATTTTTTTTCAAAATCGCTTCGAATCGGCCCAAAATGAAGGTTTTTGATGGCGCCGTTCTAAAATCACTTCCTCCGAGGTGCGTTTCGCGCCGGCCCGGCCGGCGGCTCTCGGGCGTCGTGGGCGGCGGGGACCGAGGGGCCGGCGGCGCTCCGGATCGGCGCGGCGGCGTGACCGTGGTCCACACTTGGCCGCCCCTGGGCCGCCCCGCCCGGGTCGCGGGTTCGCCGTTTCGAGACCGTGGGCACGTCCCCGCGACGCGACGCGAGAGAAGCTTTTGAGCGAACACTTGTTCGAGGAGGGTGAGCCGCATCCGTCCCCTCGCCGGAAGCCATCCAACGGGGCGGATGCGGTGCCAGCGGCAGCGGCAGCCGTTTTCGATCTCGCGGGCGATGCGCCGCGCGAGGTCGCCGGCGGCGGAGGGGTCGATGTCCGTGACCACGACGGATTAAGTGCACTCGCCGGAAGCCATCCAACGGGGCGGATGCGGTGCCAGCGGCAGCGGCAGCCGTTTTCGATCTCGCGGGCGATGCGCCGCGCGAGGTCGCCGGCGGCGGAGGGGTCGATGTCCGTGACCACGACGGATTAAGTGCACTGTCACTGTAATTATGGGGGCTCCTTCGCGGGGGGAGGTGGGACGCGCGTCGTGGAGGCGGGTCGACCCTTCGACCGCCGGGGCCAGAATCGTCATCGAGCGCCATGGCCCTCGATTCGGCAAGGCGCTGGCCAAGATGCGACGAGGAGAGATGTCCGGAGCTGGTGAAAGCAGACGATCCGCGCCCCAGGCCACAGAGTCGTGGTATAGCCAACACCGAACATTCGGCGCACCGCAAGCGACAGGAAGTATATCGCGCCGATCACGGTCACCACGAGCGCAAGGCTTTGCCGAGAGGGAATTGATTGCTGTTCTTCTTGTCAGCAGAGCCGACCGGCGTACGAACCGCCGGTCGGTTGCTCGTTCATGTCTGGAACGACAAGAGAGGTTGTCGCTCCTATGCGGCGTCCGACACGGGTTTGGTCCACGTAAACTGCTTAAACACATGCTTGTGTAGCGTGAGGTCTGGAAATTTGGCTTCGCCCCGCGCCGGGGTATACCCCGGCGCGGGGCGATCCGTCATTTTGGTTATCCATGAAAGCGTCCAAACAAACATGGAGAACCAGTATGCGGAAAGACCAGGATAGCGCTGTCGAGGCTTTGGTGGAACAATTGATCGAAGGCGGTAGCGAGAACATGGCGACGGTCTTCGCCGGCCTTTTCAATCTCGCCATGCGGATCGAGCGGGAGAGGTTCTTGGGCGCCGGCCACTATGAGCGCACGCCCGAGCGGCGGGGATACGCCAACGGCACCAGACCCAAGAAGATCGACACCCCGGCCGGTACGGTGAGGCTCGAGGTTCCCAAGACCGCCGGTCATGAGGCGCCTTTTTACCCCCAAGCCCTGGAGCGCGGACGGCGCTCCTGCCGCGCTGTCATGCTGGCCGTGGCGGAGATGTATATCAAAGGCGTCTCCACCCGTGACGCCGAGGCGGTGATGCGCGAGTTCGGCCTGGAGAGCCTGTCGTCGAGCCAGGTCAGCCGCGCCGCCAAGCTCTTGGATGGGGAGTTGGATGCCTGGCGCAACCGGCCGCTGGGCGAGATCCGCTACCTGCTCCTCGACGCGCGCTATGAGAAAGTCCGAGAGGGTGGCGTGGTGCGCGACGCCGCCGTGCTCTCGGTGATCGGCATCGGCCCCGACCAGCGCCGCCGGGTGCTCGGTGTTTCCTGTGCGCTCTCCGAGGCCGAAGTGCACTGGCGCGCCTTCCTGGAGACCCTGGTTGCCCGTGGCATGCGCGGTGTCGCCTATATCGTTTCCGATGATCATCCAGGCCTCGGCGCCGCGCGCAAGGCCGTCCTCGGCGGCGCCGTCTGGCAGCGCTGTCAGTACCATCTGGCTCAAAACGCCATCCATCACGCCCCCAACCTCGCCATCCGAAAGGCCATCGGCAAGGAGCTGCGCCGGGTCTGGAATGCCGGCGACGGCAAGGCCGCCGAGGCCGAGCTGGGCCACCTGGTGGCGGCCTACCGCGATAGCGCCCCCAAGCTCGCCGATTGGCTGGAGGCGGCGATCCCCGAGGGCCTCGCCGTCTTCGCCCTGCCCGAGCGCCACCAAAAGCGCATGCGAACCTCGAACCCCATGGAGCGATCCATCCAGCAGGAGATCAAGCGCCGCACCGTAAAGGTCAGGGTCTTTCCCAACGAGGCCTCGCTCGAACGCCTGGTCACCGCCATCCTCGTCGAAATCGACGAGAAATGGGAAACCACCGAAAAACCCTACATCACTTGGAAAGCAGAGGATGACTGATCAACGGCGTTCCGAATTTCCACACATCAGGTTGCTCAATCCGGCGATTTTCCATCGTCTCGTCATCCGACAACATGGTTTTGGTAGATAGCGTCGTATCGCTTAGGGAGTTTCCTGGTGTCGGGTGCATTGTCCGTGTCCTCGGGCGGCTGTCCGATTGCCTTGTGGTGACTTGTAAATGGTTGGTCCGCACCAACCAGCAAGTGATCGCGGTCACGTCACATGCCGCGACGACCGCCCCTAGCAAGGCGCCGACCCCCCAGCGGTCGTTTACGTCGTCGACCAGAAACCCGCGGAAAACTGCCGTTTCTGGGTGTTCAAAACCCCCTGTCAAAAGGTTCGGAGTTTCGACCGGTATTTTGCTACACCGCACGCAGCCGCCCAGGCACGTCCGAGTCCCCATTTGATCGGCCCTCCAGGCCCAAGGACAGATAGTTACTGTCTCGGTCAACAGCGTCGGCCGGAAGACCAGTGCCGAGGAAAGCTAAGAGGAGTACATAAAGCACCGATGTACGCATTTTTGAGTCGGACCCGATTTCCTTGGACACAGAATTGGTTTAATCGAAGTGTCCAAGGAGGACCGGAACATGACCGACAATTTTGAGAACAAAGTTGCTGTTGATGGGCCTGTGGTAAACGAGGGCGAGCTTGGCTCGTCCACGTTTTCCCCGGGCCAGGTTTCGCCGGCAGGCCCGCTGGGACTTGGCCAGCGGTGGACGGTGACGCGCAAGCGTGAGGTTGCCCTGCGGCTTTTGCGTGGCGAGCCGGTGGAACTTTTGTCGCGGCAGTTGGGCGTGGAGATTTTCCGGCTCGAGCAGTGGCGTGAGAAGGCGATCGCCGGGATCGATGCCTCGCTCAAGGAACGCAAGGGCGATCCGGTAAAGGCGGAACTGGACATCGCCATGAAGCGGATCGGGGAGTTGATCATGCAGGTGGAACTGCTGGAGGCCAAGACGGAGACGTCCGGCCCTTTGGGGCGGCGGAGGTCGCGGCGATGAGTGCCGCCACCTCTCCCGGCACGGGTTTGGCCTACGGCCTCCAGCGGGTCTGTGCGGCCTGGGGTTTTGCCCGTTCCTCGTTCTACGCCATGAAATCCCGGCAGCAGGCCACCGCTGAGCGCCCACCAGCAAAGCGCCGGGGACCGAAGCCCTCGATCTCGGACGAGGCTCTGCTGGTGGCCATCGAGGCCGACCTGGAGGCATCCCCCTGGGAGGGCGAGGGACACCGCAAGGTCTGGGCTCGGCTTCGGGTCTGTCGTGGCATCCGTGTTTCCCGCAAGCGGGTGCTCCGGGTGATGCGCGAGAACAACCTGCTCTCGCCCCATCGCTGCCGCCGCCGTGGCGGAAATCCCCATGTCGGTGAGATCATCACCCATGCCCCCAACCTCATGTGGGGCACGGACGGCGTTCGGGTGTTCACGGTGGACGACGGCTGGGGCTGGATATTCACCGCCATCGAGCATTGGAACGCCGAGTGCGTCGGCTGGCATGTGTGCAAGCGAGGCGACCGCTTCGCCGCCCTTCAGCCGATCTCCATGGGGCTTGCGAGGCTGTATGCCTCGACCTCCGCCGGTGCGGCGCGGGGGCTGGCCTTGCGGATGGATCACGGCTCCCAGTATCTGTCGGACCACTTCACCAACCAGATCAAGTTCTGGGGCATCCAGCCGTCCTACGCCTTCGTCGAACAGCCCCAGACCAACGGCGTCGCCGAGAGGTTCAATCGCACGCTCAAGGAACAGATCATCCATGGCCGCATCTACCGCAACATCGCGGAGCTGCGGAACGCCGTCCGCGGGTTCGTCGAACAGTACAATGCCCAGTGGATCGTGGAGAAGAACGGCTACCTGAGCCCCGCTCAAGCTCGTCAGGCGTGGCACACCGCGATGTCACTCAGGCCCGCCGCATGAGACAAACTTGTGTCCAAGGAACCGGGTGCGATACAGATGTACGCATTTTCACCGTCGGCAACCTTCCCGCAGATAGGTGAGGGTCTAACGCCAGCACCGTCACCCGAACCGCCTTCCCCGGGCTACGCTCGTCCGCGAGCTGAGCCGGTTTTGAATTATCAGATTGGGTCCATGCCACCGGGGAGTTTCGGTGCCGTCAAGTCAGGGTGCGTCCGCGCCAGGGCCCCGAACTCGGGTTAACGAGCATTTACGGCTTGTTCGGATCGTGATTCCCTGAATCGCCACTGATTCGGAGGAACCGCGATGGAACTGCAAGTATCGGAGTCTGGTGAGAAGTCCCGCCTTCGGGCGCTGCTGGATCACTTCGGGAAGATCGAGGACCCGCGAGAGCCCTGGCGGGTGGCGCATCCGTTGCCGGAAGTGCTGTTGCTGGTGGTCTGGAACGGTTGCCACCGCGACTACGTCATCGCCGCCAGGCCTTCCTGCGCCGCACCCTATTACCAGACAAACTTGTGTCCAAGGAACCGGGTGCGACCGCGGCGCCGGCAAGGCGGCGCAAGCATTTGGTCTCGGCCTTCGACCGGCCGGCTGGTGTACGCAATTTTCACCGTCGGCAACCTTCCCGCAGATAGGTGAGGGTCTAACGCCAGCACCGTCACCCGAACCGCCTTCCCCGGGCTACGCTCGTCCGCGAGCTGAGCCGGTACATTTGCGCCGCTTCGCGCCCAAGCCGCCGCGATTATCAGAAAATTGGGTCCATGCCACCGGGGAGTTTCGGTGCCGTCAAGTCAGGGTGCGTCCGCGCCGGCTCGGCGGCGGGGCGGCTCCGTCTCGAGCCGCCCCTCCTCGCCCCGGCGCAGCGCCGCCAGTTCGGCGGCGAGCCGGTCGAGCCGGTCGTTGGTGGCGTGCTGCTCAACGAGGATCCGGGTGAGGATCGACTTCGTGCCGAAGACGGCGAGCGGCAGGAAGATCCACAGGATCAGCACGAGGAGCGCGAAAATCGCGATGAAGCTCGTACTGGCGAGCAGTCCCTCGACCATTTCCTGAATCATCTAGTGTCCCTCGTGACCCGACGGGCGAGCTTAGCGGGCGCGGCTGAACTCTTGCAATCGGATTGAGCATGGCTTTCTTCGACAAGCGGGGGGCGTCTTCATTTCCCTTCATGCCGATGTCCCACGGCAGACGGTGCGCAGCAACCATCGGCAACCGGCAGGTCATGGCCGACCCAGGCGACAAGGGCGAGGCCGGCGACATGGTTCTGGTCTGGCCCAAGAAGCGGGCGCCGATGGTTCTGCGCCGCCTCGCGCGGTGCAAGCCTTACGGCACCTTCTACTTCGCCACGGCCGGCGAGCAGGTGGTCGCCGTGCCGTGCAACAAGGTTACGGTCATCCATGGGGTGATTTTGCAATAGGCCACCACCACCGAAACCCCCCGCCGCCGCGTCACCAGGCTCGACGGCTGGGGCCGCGCGGGGCTAATTTGCGGTGCCGCACCTGAATTTCGTCGCCCTCCACCCGGACCTCATAGGTCGGGATGGGATCCTCGGCCGGCTCTTCGAGGACCTCGCCGGATTTGACGTTGAAGATGCTGGCGTGCCAGGGACAGGTTACGGTCTCGCCTTCAAGCTCGCCTTCGACCAGAGGGCCGCCCACGTGGGTGCACAAGTTGCCGAACGCGAAGAATGCACCGTCAACGTTGGCGATGACCACCTCTTCACCGTCCAGATCGACGAGCTCCATTTCGCCGGCACCAATTGCCGAAACTTTCGCGACAGTTCGAAAGTCACCCATGGTGAGCCCTCCAATCAAATTTAGGGCGCGATTTCCCGGCCTTGGCCGGAAGGAGGCGATCCCCTTGTCGTCGCGCATCGCCAGTGTAGGCGGTGCATGGCGTCCGCAAAAGCCGGACGCGCCGTGAGCGTAACGGGCGTGCCCCCGCCGCCGTCCCCTCTCAATCCGACGGCAGGGGCCGCGCGCCGTGGGATGGTGTCGGACTCCCCTCCCTTATCGTCGCGCCCATCGAGTGTAGGCGGTTCACGGCTTCCCGGAAACGTCATCACAGTCCGTTTCGGGACAGCAGGTTTCAGGAAACAGTTTCGGGAGACGAGAAGCGGCGGAAACGCGTCGCGCTCATGCTGGCATCGGCCGTCTCCCGATTTCCATCTCGGGTCCCGTCGGTATATTAGGTTCAGTCGATCTGAGGCCGTCTGCGGTGGGCCATCATGTGTTGGCCGACCCTTGTACAAAACCAAACGGAATTTCTTAGTTTAAGGTCTTGGCATATAGGAGAAACTTACTGAAATTCGTAGTTTAAGGTACTCATTGGTCGTCATCGTGCTGGCCAGTGATTCGGTTGTATATCTTCAGCAATATGTCATGCATGACATCTCGTTTGGGGCTTGCCCGAACAGGATAAATAATATCATAACTTGGAGAACAACTATTCCGCTAAGCCACCACTGTAGGCTTTCTGGCATTTCCATTGGATTTAAGGCCCGAGTCAATCGTCCAGCGCCATCGGGATCGTCTCGTTTAACTTCGGATATGCGCGCTGCAAGGAGCGTTGAAAATACTCCCATCCAAACGTCGGGGCCGCCCTCATTAGTGCCATAACGCCGACCAAGTGTTCCCGTAGCTTGGGGTGTCCAATATTAGGCGTGAACCACTGAAAAAGTTTGTTTTTCAGATTACCGCTCGGAAGCCGTGGGGTTCTGGCCTTCAACTCATCTAGTACTCCGGGCGCCAAGCGCTCATAGACAATATCGTTGGTGTAGCGACCGATCACGGACGGGCGTTTTATGGCATAGATGCTGGGCCAGCCCTTGAGCCTGCAAATCTCCATGTAAAACTCATATGGGAAGGTCTTGGTCCAAGGCTGGAGTTCTTTGGCTATAAACTTTTCGAGAATAACTGCTAGAGCACGCTCCTCCCGTACGTCTTGGTAGCCTGTCGCTTCGTCAACCAGCGCATCGATAGCAAGTCCCGCGAGGCCTCTCACAAGCATTCCAGCATTTCTTGCGAGATGCTGTTGTGAGGGTAGTAAGGCGTTTGCTTCCCACGCCTTTATGTAGACATTGCAGATGTCAATAATCAGTCGTGCTGGGTAGCCGTACGCCGTTCTTCCCCCTCCAGGAGGCTGAAATTCGATAGGGGAGGTTAGCGCCGCCGCTAACTCTTTGGAAACAAAGGGAGAGATGGTTTTCGAGGCCATAATACGGGGTATCTCGGCGCCGCCGACCTTTCCCCCTCGTTTCGCCCCAAACCCGTGGAACATACCCCGCTGGCTAAGGACGCGCGTCTCACCCTCCAAAACATAGCAGGGTATCTCGATGTCGCCGATCACCAGCGGTCGATCTGGTGCACCTGCAATGACTTTGAGTGGCTTGCTCATTTTGTCACTCCCAACCCACGGTGAACGGTGAGGTCGAAGGCCACGAGGGGGTCTGCCTCGCGCAAATTGTAACGATAGCAGAACTCATCCACATACCGTTGCAGGTGGCGACGGCTGACGCTGTGGAACTGGCCGAACATGCCGCGCTTCAACAGAGCCCAAAATCCCTCAATCGTGTTCGTATGAATGTCACCGTCCACATACCAGTCGGCGTGCTTGATGACGGCATGCGGCAGCACCTTCGCCATGCCGAGGTAGGCTTTGTACTCGTCCGTGATCAGGCTCGCCTTTGAGGTATCGATGCGATCCCGCACGAATGCCCGCATGTGCCTGCCTTTCATCTTGTCCTTAGCAACGGCCTTTGCCGTGACATTGCCGCCACGCTCGACCGCGCCGATCACCGGAGCTTTCTTGGTACCGCGCCCGGGCTTGTGCTTGCCACCGTCACCGTCGCCCTTGGTGCCCTTCCTGGGTTTGCCGCCGACGTAGGTTTCGTCCATCTCGACGATGCCGGTTAGAAGGTTGCGATGCTCCGCTTGTGACATGGCCTTGCGTATCTGCATGGTGATACGCCAGGCGGTGTTCTTGTTCACGTCCAGATCGCGGGAGAGTTGCAGCGCCGACAGGCCCTTCTTGGCGTTCAACATCAGCATGACCGCCAAGAACCACTTTTGCAGCGGCATATGCGTGTGGTGAAAGATCGTGCCGACTGTGACGCTAAACGAGGTCTTGCAGTCGTAGCAGCGATGACGGTGCTGATTGTGTGCGGTATTGAGCGATCCGCAGTATGGGCAACTCGGCCTGTATCGCACCCGGTTCCTTGGACACAAGTTTGTCTCATGCGGCGGGCCTGAGTGACATCGCGGTGTGCCACGCCTGACGAGCTTGAGCGGGGCTCAGGTAGCCGTTCTTCTCCACGATCCACTGGGCATTGTACTGTTCGACGAACCCGCGGACGGCGTTCCGCAGCTCCGCGATGTTGCGGTAGATGCGGCCATGGATGATCTGTTCCTTGAGCGTGCGATTGAACCTCTCGGCGACGCCGTTGGTCTGGGGCTGTTCGACGAAGGCGTAGGACGGCTGGATGCCCCAGAACTTGATCTGGTTGGTGAAGTGGTCCGACAGATACTGGGAGCCGTGATCCATCCGCAAGGCCAGCCCCCGCGCCGCACCGGCGGAGGTCGAGGCATACAGCCTCGCAAGCCCCATGGAGATCGGCTGAAGGGCGGCGAAGCGGTCGCCTCGCTTGCACACATGCCAGCCGACGCACTCGGCGTTCCAATGCTCGATGGCGGTGAATATCCAGCCCCAGCCGTCGTCCACCGTGAACACCCGAACGCCGTCCGTGCCCCACATGAGGTTGGGGGCATGGGTGATGATCTCACCGACATGGGGATTTCCGCCACGGCGGCGGCAGCGATGGGGCGAGAGCAGGTTGTTCTCGCGCATCACCCGGAGCACCCGCTTGCGGGAAACACGGATGCCACGACAGACCCGAAGCCGAGCCCAGACCTTGCGGTGTCCCTCGCCCTCCCAGGGGGATGCCTCCAGGTCGGCCTCGATGGCCACCAGCAGAGCCTCGTCCGAGATCGAGGGCTTCGGTCCCCGGCGCTTTGCTGGTGGGCGCTCAGCGGTGGCCTGCTGCCGGGATTTCATGGCGTAGAACGAGGAACGGGCAAAACCCCAGGCCGCACAGACCCGCTGGAGGCCGTAGGCCAAACCCGTGCCGGGAGAGGTGGCGGCACTCATCGCCGCGACCTCCGCCGCCCCAAAGGGCCGGACGTCTCCGTCTTGGCCTCCAGCAGTTCCACCTGCATGATCAACTCCCCGATCCGCTTCATGGCGATGTCCAGTTCCGCCTTTACCGGATCGCCCTTGCGTTCCTTGAGCGAGGCATCGATCCCGGCGATCGCCTTCTCACGCCACTGCTCGAGCCGGAAAATCTCCACGCCCAACTGCCGCGACAAAAGTTCCACCGGCTCGCCACGCAAAAGCCGCAGGGCAACCTCACGCTTGCGCGTCACCGTCCACCGCTGGCCAAGTCCCAGCGGGCCTGCCGGCGAAACCTGGCCCGGGGAAAACGTGGACGAGCCAAGCTCGCCCTCGTTTACCACAGGCCCATCAACAGCAACTTTGTTCTCAAAATTGTCGGTCATGTTCCGGTCCTCCTTGGACACTTCGATTAAACCAATTCTGTGTCCAAGGAAATCGGGTCCGACTCATGGGCAACTCGGCCTGTCGCCCCAGCGAGCAGCCTCAAGATGGGCGATGCAATCTTGTTGTGTGGGAAACCGCTCGAAAACCTGTATAATGTTCATAGCATTCCGCTTTCGTTTGAGCCGTATCAATCTCTAGACAAGATCAATATGGCCCCGACGGAGCGGAATGTCAAGACCTTAAACTAGGAAATTCCGAAACCAAAAGAGTTCCGAAACCAAAAGAGTATTGTGCTGCTGCTAGGTACGGTTACTTAAGGAAACCTTCATTTTGAGGTACATCACGAAAGCTCAATCGAGCGCGCACGCCTTGAAGCGCAAGCTTCGAAAATACGTGTCGGACGAATCCGGCGCGACCGCGATCGAGTACGGTTTGATCGTCGCCGGTGTCGCCGTCGCCATCATCGTGGTGGTGTTCGCCATCGGTTACGAGCTGGACAAAATGTTCCTGGCGGTACAGACGCAGATGGCCAGCAGATACAGCTAACTCGCTAAGCCTAGTTGGTGGCAACCGCCACCATGTCGCCGGTTCACTCCAAGTGGTCGGCGACGGGGGATTTACGAGGGCGCGTCGGGTTCGGTGTGTCCTCGTGCCGTTCGTACGCCGTCGTCTGGCGCCTGGACCGGCTGGCGCGGTCGCTCAAGCAGTTGATCACGACCGTCGAGGATCTGGAGCAGCGTGGCGTCGGCTTCCGCTCGCTCACAGAGGCCGTCAATACCACGACGAACGGCGGGCGGCTGGTGTTCCACATATTCGCCGCCTTGGCGGAGTTCGAGCGCGGGATCATCCGCGAGCGGACCATGGCCGGGCTGGAGGCAACGAAGGTGCGTGGGCGCACCGGTGGACGGCCGTCGGCAATGAACGACGCGGATATCACGGCGGCGAGGGCCATGCTGAGGGCCAACGGCATTTCCGTGGCGGAGGTGGCGGAGCGGCTGCAGGTGTCGCCGTCGACGCTCTACAGGCACCTGCCGGGCGGGCGAGGGCGTTGGGGTGAGCATACGCGGCGGCGAGGGCCACCCATGTCGTCTATCGGGGGTATAGTCTCCGTCGGGCCGGGGTGGCCGATTCGGTCATTGATAGCCAATACACGAAATTCCACCTTTCTAATGTACCGGTCAAATACCAGATCATTTGCACATCATAACCAATTGCTACTGGCGCAATCTGTTACCGGCTGTCGAGTGGTCCACTGCTTCGACAGGAGGTTCAAAATTTTGAGTGGAAAACTCGCTAATCGCCGTCGCTTCCCGCATCCCGTCTTTCAGCGATATAGGGTATCCACTTCCTTCTCCCTCGCCAAGTAACCGGGGCAAAAGGCCGGGCATTTTTTCGTGCAGGGGATTCCTTTTCGGCGCGAGTTGTGAATCAATCCCCGCATGGCCGAATCGCCCCTGGACGTTGATGCTCTGGATATCGCGGCCCTCAAGGCGTTGGTGTTGGAGCTGCTTGAGCTGGGCGCGGCACGGGATGGCGAGATCGCCGCGCTACGGGAGGAGAACCGCCGTCTCGAGGGCCTGAACGGTCCCCCGAATATCAAGCCCAGCGGGATGGACGAGAAAGCGCGCTCGCGGGCACAGGCGAAGGCGGGGCGGTCTGCCAACAAGGCGCGGCGCGGGGCCAAGTTGGGCCGGGTCTCGATTGATGAGAAACGCGTCGTCGACGTCGATGCGCCGGCGGGCTCGCGCTTCAAGGGCTGGGAGGATTACCTGGTCCAGGATCTGCTCTGCTGGCCGCATAACGTTCTGTTGCGCCGCGAGCGCTGGCTGACGCCGGACGGTCGTTGCCTGGTGGCGCCCCTGCCGGCGGGGACGCGCGGTCATTTCGGCCCCGAGCTTCGCCGTTTCGTGTTGGCCCAATAGCACGGCGCGCAGACCAGCGTGGAACGCTTGGCGAGGCTGTTGCGCGATCTCGGCGTCGATATCTCCAAGCGCCAGGTGATGCGGCTTTTGAACGAGGGCCAGGAAGCTTTTGCCGCCGAGGCGCAAGCGGTGCTGCGCGCCGGCCTGGAAACCGCGCCCTGGATCAGCGTGGACGACACCGGCGCCCGGCATGCGCACCGCAATGGGGTGACAACCCAGATCGGCAACGATGCGTTTACCTGGTTCAACACCGGCTTTTCCAAGAGCCGGTTGAACTTCCTGGAGCTGCTGCGGGCCGGCCATGGCGACTATGTGATCAACCAGGCGGCGTTCTCCTACCTGCGCAAGCGCAAGCTCGCCGGAACCGTGATCGCTCGGCTGGCCGAGGCGGAGAACCACCACTTTGTCGGCGAGGCCGCCTGGATGGTCCATCTCGAGCAGCTTGGGATTGCCGCGCTCAAAGTCCATCCCGATCCAGTCAAGGTCGCCACCGAGGGCGCGCTGTGGGGGGCCATCACCGCGCACGGGTTGCTCAATGGCGGCCCGGATGGCACGGTTGTTCTGAGTGACGATGCCGGCCAGTTCAACGTCGATCGCCACGCGCTCTGCTGGGTTCATAGCGAACGGCTGATCCACCAACTGGACGCTTTCAGCGAGGCTCAGCGCCGGGAGAAGGAACGCATCCAAGCCCGGCTCTGGCGGCTCTACGCCGATCTGAAAGCCTATCGCGAAAAGCCGACGCCAAGGCGGCGAGGCCAATTGTATCGCCGCTTCGAGGCTCTGTTCACCACGAAAACAGGCTTCATCACCCTGGATCGGCTGCTGGCGCGTATCCACACCAACAGGGAGGAATTGCTGGTCGTCCTCGAGCGCCCGGAGGTGCCGCTCCACACCAACGGCTCGGAAACCGACATCCGCGCCATGGTCACCCGGCGAAAACTGTCCGGCGGCACCCGCTCGCAAGCCGGCAAGCAGGCCCGCGACACCTTCATCGGGCTGATGAAGACCTGCCGCAAGCTCGGGCTCTCCTCTTGGGATTATCTCGGCGACCGCCTCGAGCTTCCCGACGCCACCCAGGTCCCGCCACTAGCCGACCTCGTCAGACAACGCTGTATGGAAATGGCTTGACCGCCCGGTGTTTTGCCCCGGGTACCTCGCCAATGCGTAACTCATTGAAATTTCAAAGAAAATCGGCAAAATGTAGCCTCTCGTCGATTTCGTAATAGGGGCAGAACCCCGGGCACTCAGGCTGAGGCGGCGCGCTGCCTGATCAGATCGGGGAGGTAGGCGATAGGCGGGGCATCGGGGACCCCGAGGCGGTCGCCGAGGTAGTCCCAGAAGGAGATGCCCTGTTTGGCGCAGGTCTTCATGAGGCCGAGGAAGGCGTCGCGGGCCTCGCGGCCGGCCTCGGATCGGGTGCCGCCGGAGATCTTGCGGCGGGTCACCTGGCAGCGGATGTCGTTCTCCGAGCCGTTGGTGTTGAGCGGCACCTCGGGGCGCTCGAGCACCAGCAGCAACTCTTCCTTGTTGCCATGGAGCCGGGCGAGCAGGCGATCGAGGGTGGCGAAGCCGGTGCGCCTGGTGAAGATATCGTCGAAGCGCCGGCGAAGCTCGCGTCTTCGTCGCCGGCGCGGGTCTTCGCGGTAGGCCTTGAGGTCCGCGTAGAGCCACCAGATCCGGGTCCGGATCCGTTCTTTCGCTTGCGCCTGCGCCTGAGTGAAACAATCCAGCTTATGGACCAAGCGCTCGGCGTGGACCCAGCAGAGCGCGTGATGGCCGACGTTGAACTGGCCGGCGTCGTCGCTGAGGATGGCGCTGTCTTTGAGCAGGCCGTGGTCAGTAAGGGAGCCCCAGAGCGCGCCCTCGGTGGCGATCTTGACCGGATCGGGCTGGACCTCGAGGTCCGTGATCCCCAAGGCCTTCAGGTGGCTCATCCAGATCCTCTCGTCGGCAAAGCGGCGCACCCGGGCCGTTTCCAAACGGGCGACGAGGGGGCCGGCGAGACGGCGTTCGCGCATGTAGGCCAAGGCCGCGTCATTGACCAGGTTGTCTTCGTGACCGGCCCGCAGCAGTTCCAGGAAGTTCCGCCGGCTCTTGGAAAAGCCGGTGGCGAACCAGGCGAAATGGTCGTTGCCGATCTGCGTGCACACGCCGTTGCGCGCCCGATGGCGGGCGCCGGTGTCGTCCACGCTGACCCAGGCCGCGGTCTCCAGGCCGGCGCGCAGAACCGCGCCCGCCTCGCCGGTGAAGCACGCCTGGTCCTCGTTCAGGAGCCGCATCACCTGGCGCTTGGAGATCGCCACCCCGATATCGCTGAGCAAGGCTACCAGACGCGCCACCGTGGTCTGGCCCTGGTGGTAGAGGTCCACCACGAAGCGGCGCAACTCCGACCCGAAGTGGCCCTTCACCCCCGCTGGCAAGGCCGCTATCACCGTCTCTCCCGACGGCGTCACCCAGCGTTGCCGGTGGTAGCGCAGGGTATATGGGCGCACCAAGAGATCTTGGACCACGTAGGGCTCGGTGCCCTTGAAGCGCGAGCCCGGCGGAACCTCGGCCACAAGGATGCGCTCCTCGTCGATACGCAGCCGCGCGTTCTTCTTGCCCCGGCGGGCCTGTTGGCGCCGTTCCTTGGTCTTGCGTCGTTCGGCCGCCTTCTTCTCCATGCCGCTCGGCTTGATCTTGGGCCGCCCCTTGAGCCCTTTCAGCCGCGCGATCTCCTCGCGCAAGGCCGCGTTCTCCACTCGCAGACGCGCGACCTCCTCCAATTGCCGGAGCACCAACCGCTTGAGGTCGTCCAGGCTCAGGGCCTCAATATCCGGGAGCGATTCGGCCATCGCCCCATTGATTCATACTTCGAGTCCGCTGAGAATCCCCCCAGCTCAAAAAATGCCCGGGGTTTTGCCCCTCTTACTCGATTTGGGCATAAGTCATTGAATCCACAATGGTTTTTCCGTATGACGAGACTGAAGTGGATACCCTATTCAGCGATTATTGCAATCAAGACTGGATACCAATCAGTCTGTGTTCGTCGGCGGTCGAACTCGGCGCCCTCGTGCAACAACAGAACAAGATGATGCGCCCGGTCGATTTCTTCCCGATGGAACGCTGTCGTAGAGCGTCGTCAACCGGCCCCGGCAGCGCGGATTTCTGACGATAACAGAACCGTGCGGCGGCAGGCACTCGACGAAGGCACCGCCGAGGCTCTATTTTCAGGGGTCTGCCGACCTATCGGCGCCGAACGCGCCGGAACCGTGACCCGGATAGGAAGGAGTGAGGATGCACTACCGCCGTATTTCCGCCGACTGCCATATCGATCTCTGCTGGAAGGGCTGCTGCAGAAGGCCGGCGCGCAAGCCATCTAGGGGGGCGAAGCGATGATGGGAGGAAATCTTTCATGAGTCTCGATGACATCAAAGCGCTCACCTTCGATACGGGCGGCACCATTCTGGACTGGCACACCGGCTTCAAGACGGCGCTTGCCGAGGTCGGCGCCAAATACGGCGAGGAACGGGATTGGACGGCACTGACCAACGAATTGCGCCGGCGCTCCTTGAAGCGGATGCTGAAACTGGGCGAGCACGAGCCGCCGGCCTATAACTTCGACGGCTCGCACAAGGCGACGCTGGACGAGATCCTGGCCGAGAACGGCCTCGATATGGTCACCGAGGAGGAGCGCCGCACCATCTGGTGGGACAAGGCGCACAACTTTCAGTGCTGGCCCGACTTTCCCGACACCCTGCCGCGGCTGCGCCAGAAGTTCATCTGCGCCTCGTTCACGATCCTGAGTTTCCGCATCATCATCGACACGGCGAAGCGGAACGGCCTCAGTTGGGACGCGGTGATCAGTTGCGAGGCGATCGGCAAGTACAAGATCCTGCCCGAGGCCTACCAGACCGCGGCCAAGTACCTGCAGCTCGACGTCGGCGAGTGCTGCATGGTGGCCTGCCACAACTTCGACCTCGACGCCGCCAAGGCGGTCGGCTTCAAGACCGCCTTCGTCCGCCGGCCCGACGAATGGGGGCCCGAAGGACCGCCCGACCCGACCCCCAACCCGATCCACGACATCGTCGTCGACAGCTTTCCCGAGCTGGCCGACCGGCTCGGCGCCTGAGGCGCGTTTAGGCTATTCGCCGCCCGCTCAGCCCAGCCTTGCGGTCTTCTGTTCCGCACCCTTGTAGAGGATCTCGCGGACGGCGCCGATCGCCGGCGCCTGGTCCGCCACGGCTATTTGCCGAACGAGAGGTGCAGATCGGGATCGGCCCGGGTCACGGTTCGCCAGCCCCGGGTTGCAATGTCGTCTGGGGGTACATTCCCCGTCGGGCCTGGGTGGCCGTTTAGGGCTGGAGTTGCCCCGCTTTCATGGGCTGTCAGAGTTTTGCGCGACGGGGGGGTGGCTCCTCTCGTAGTTGATGGGTGATTGGTA
>CBDDBZ010000030.1:0-216449 GCA_965225945.1 Alphaproteobacteria bacterium
TCGACAATAGAGACGAGCTTTGACCGCCAGTTGTTCTAAACGCAATCAATCCGCATGAGTTGGCTTCTCCAAATACCTCAGCAAGCACTTCGCGAACGTGGTGCAAATTGTCATCCGATATCTGGACAAATATCGAGCCATATTCAGAAAGTAACTCCTTCGCCATCAGTAGACGATCACGTAGATATGTCAGGTAAGAGTGCAGCCCGAGTTCCCACGTGTCCCGGTAGGCTTTGACCATCTCTGGCTCGCGAATCATTTCATCGTCGGAACCGTGCTTGACGCTGTTCTTGCGGACGAAGGGCTGGAAGTTCGATCCGAATTTCACCCCATAGGGCGGGTCGAAGTAGAGCATCTGCACCTGACCGCCCATGCCCTCGTATTCGAGGAGGGAGTTCATCACCTGAAGTGAATCGCCCAGCACGAGCCGGTTGGTCCACGGACCCTTGTGCTTGTAGGCGTCGAGCTTGTCGGCAATGTCGAGGTCAACGTCACCGAAGAGATCGAGCGTGGTGCCGCGCGCCTTGTGAGATTGCAGGGTCTCCAGAATCGCCTGCGTGGAATGGCGCTCGTGGACGAAGAGCGGCAGCGTTGGCACGCTGACCTGCTGTCGCTCAGCCTTTCCGCTCCAGTTGAGGAAGGGTTTGGTCAGGCTGCGCAGCCGCGCGGCGCACTGTGAGAGCGAGGTGAAGCGCTCCTCGGTCCCCTGCCAAACCCGCGGTTCGGCGAAAACCTTGTCCTCTCCCTTCTCGGCGGCCTCGGCGATCATTCCGAGCAGCCACTCGGCGAAAGCCCGATCGGCGCTCTCGTCCCAAAAAAGCTCCGGCGCAAGACTGGAGTCGTAGCGGTAGGTCCGGGGCGGCTTCTTGTGGGCAAACTGCGCCTCGACGCCAACGTCGGGGCGCTGCACGGATTCCTGCGTGTGCTTGTAGGGAGATGCTGGAGCTTCTCGAATCTCTTTCTGCGCCATGAAACCGTGCCCTTATATTCTGTTCGTTGCGTTTTCGAGGACCGCGCTGCGGCCTCCGGGAAAATGTTGGTAGAGAGCGGTGACCAAGGTGCCGAGGACGAACGGCGCCCCAACTAGTGCCCCCTGTCTGCGTATACTTGCCCGCCCAGTACGCGTCACCGAGCTACACTGATCCCTGACCCATCGTCCTTTCCCTCGTTTGCTGTCTCGGAGATTGCTTATAGCATCGCCGTTTCGGTCTGGCCTATGCCGCCTCCCCCGTGCCGGCGGCGCCCTTCTCCACCCGCCGCTTCAGGATACCGGACGGCCGGAAGACCGCCACCCGGCGCGGCGAGACCGCTGCCGGTTCGCCCGTTTTCGGATTCCTGCCCATTCGCGGCCCCTTGTCGCGCACCATGAATGTGCCGAACGAGGAGATCTTCACCGTCTCCCCGGCCGTCAGCCGCTCCGCGATCGTCTCGACGAAGCCCTCCACGAGCGCCGCCGGCTCGTGGCGCGTCACTCCCACTTCGTCGCGGACGGCATCCATCAGATCGGCTTTCGTCACCGTCGCCATGGCGGAATATCCCTTCCATCCCCACCACCATATTCGGCTCGCAAGACCGGTCAAACCGCGGGTTTGCCGCCGTGGACGGCTGCGCCGGTGGCCAAAGTCTCGGCGATGCCTCCCAGGCCGGCCTGTCGTTCCGGAGACAAGGAGACACCGCCGCCCCGGTCGTCTCTCAGGCTCGCACCGGGACCCTTGGGTCCGGGCGCGGATCCGAAGAAGGTCGAGATCGAGGTCAACGGCAACAAGGTCGAGATGCTCGAAGGACCGGCGTCGGGGCAGGAGATCAAGCAGGAGGCAATCAGGCAGGGCGTCGGGATCAAGGAGAACTTCGTTCTCCAGCAGGAGATGCCGAACGGCACCGGCAAGGTCATCGGCGACGACGACAAGGTGGTCATCCGCGAGCATCTCAGCTTCACAGCCATCGAACCCGACGACAACAGCTGATGCGGGGTGACGGTGTGAAGGCGGAGATCGGCGAGGCTATCGAGGAGTTGAAGCGGGCCTTTCCCTCCTCGGAGTTCACGGTGAGCGAAGACGGGCAGGGAGGGGCCCGCGTGGTGGTCGAGTGCGTGGCAATCGGCGCGCGCTACGAGCCCGAGCAGTCCTGGCTGGGGGGCCACATTCCCGCTCAGTATCCCTATGCCGACATCTATCCGGTGTTCATGGACGCCGCGGTGCGGCGTCGGGACGGCAAGGCCTTCGAGGCGCCGATCACGGCGGGGCATAAATTCTGCGGGCGCCCGGCAATCCAGATTTCCCGGCGGAACAACCGGATCCAGAATTCCGGGCAGACCGCCGTGGCCAAGTTCCTGAAGATCCTCGACTTCCTGGAAAAGGTCCAATGAAAAGCGAACCGACATGCGACGTCGCGATCAGGGAAGGGGATCACGACCGCCTGATGGCGCATCTCTATCCGGGCGACGGCGACGAATACGGCGCGGTCCTACGTGCGGGGGTCGTGTTCTGCGGCGCCGGGCTGGGGACGGACTCGCCTGCTGGTCAATGCTGTGGAGCCGGCGCGGGTGGGGACGGACTACGTTCCCGGAAAATACGGCTACCGCGCGCTGGCGCCGACATTCATCCACCGGCAGATCGTGCGATGCCGGGACGAGCGCATGGCCTACCTGGCGGTGCACAATCACGGTTCGGACACGTCGGTACGCTTCAGCAAGGTCGACATGGACTCGCACGAGCGAGGCTATCCGGCATTGCGCGATATCGGCAAGGGCGTGCCGGTGGGCGCGCTGGTCTTCGGGCGGCGTGCGGTGGCTGCGGACATCTGGATGCCGGACGGCACGCGCCGGGCACTCGGGTCGTACCGAATTGTCGGACGCACCATCAGAAGGCTCTATCCCAACCCTCAGCGGGCGACTAAGGCGGGCACCGGCTTCGATCGGCAGGTGCGCATGTTCAGCAATGCCGGGCAGGCCGTGCTGGGGGCGAGTAAGGTAGCGGTGGTGGGGCTGGGTGGCGTCGGCTCCATGGTCGCGGAATATCTGGCGCGCCTCGGCGTCGGACAGCTTGTTCTGGTCGATATGGACGTCATCGAGGACACTAACCTGTCCCGGGTCGTCGGCGCGACGCCCACGGATGTGGTGACCGGGAAGTTCAAGACGCAGATCGCCGTGCGGCACCTGCGGGAAGCAAGACCGGATATTCGCGTGGACGCGATACGGGACGACGTTGCGAACGACGCGGTCGCGATGAAGCTGCGGGACTGCGATTTCATTTTCCTGGCAGCGGACTCCATGCGGGGCCGGCTCGTGGTGAACGCGCTGGTGCACCAATATCTGATTCCTGCAGTGCAGATGGGCGCCAAGATCAGGCCGGGCGCGGGCGGCTCGATCGAGGAGGCCATGTGCGCGGTCCGGCAGCTGCGGCCGGGAACGGGGTGCCTCTGGTGCAACGGGCTGATCGATGGAACGCAGCTGGCGATCGAGGCGAAGACGGACGAGGAACGCAAGGCCCAGGACTACGGTGTAAGGGAGCCAAACCCCAGCGTGATCACGCTCAATGCCGTGGCTGCGGGACAGGCGGTAAACGACTTCTTGTTCGACTTCCTTGATTTGCGGTCGGAGGGCGGCGATGCGGTGTATCAGCACCATCATTTTCTGCGGCATACCGTGCAAAACGTGGTTCCTCGCAAGGACCAGAACTGCCGGGAGTGTGGAAGACGGCTGGGCATGGGCGACGCGATAGACCTGCCGACAGCGACGGGATGAGTTTGACCGTGATCGTAGACCTCGGGAGGCAGGCTCCGGGAGGCGTTCGTGCGGCTCCGAAGAACGACCGGGTGGCGGTCGCCGGACCGGGGTCGAAGGCGCTAGAGAAGGAGGGGTTCGACTGTGAGTGAAAGGGGGGCGGGCGGCAGCCGTGACGGCGAGCGCCGGTGGTTCGAGTCACTGCCGGACGGCCGGTCGTGGGCGGCGCTGTGGAGCGCATACGTCCGTTGCGGCTGTAGGGCAATCTGGTCCATGGAGGCTGAGTGCCCGGTTTGCGGCAAGGCTCCGCCGAAAGAGGAGTGGGTGGTGGTGCGGGACGCCGACGGCACCGAGTACCGCGTGCCTCCGGTGTTCAACGGCGCTGACGGCAGATACGCGGACTGGACATGGCTGCGCATGCTGGAAGGGGAATGGCGGAGGCCGGTGGACGCGGGGCTGTACGGTTCGATCCCTGAGGCCCATCGGCCGTCGGCGCGCGCCATCGTGGTGCTCGTGTTCTGGAGCTACTTCGAGACGCGTATCGAGAGACTGTTTCGCGAGACGGCGAATGTGGTGCCTGCGCAGGTGTTGGATCATCTCCTGGAGCGCCATTCCTCTGTCGGCGCGCGGATGGACAGGCTCTACAGGGTGGTGTTCTCGTCTACCTACCGGGCCGATCTCAATAACCTTGGATATGGGTGCGTGGCGGCGCTGCTCAAGAAGGTGGAACAGTGCCGAAACAGGTTCACTCACGGCCACCCGGAAGCGATCGACGACGCGCTGGTCGAAGAGCTGGTGGCGGGCCTGAGGGATGAGCATGAGGGTTGGATCGCCGTGTTCAACAGGCGTCTAAGCGAGGCTCGCAAGTGATCGGTCACAGCCATCCGTGGCGGGAACAGGCATTGGAAAACGGATCTAGGCGGGGTCTATAGGAGTAACATGAAGAGCTATGCTGTTTCCGAAGCGCGACCTCGATGCTCTCACGGATTCATTGGCCAAGTGAGCATGGCGCGCGGTGGATTGCCGCTGGGTGTGACCGAACAGTTTCCCGATTATCGGGACACTTTCACCGAGCGCTTAATCACTCGACGCAAAGGAGTGCCGGATGTGACGCGGGCGGCGGACAACGGGTTGGGCGTGGCCGGTGAGTCGGACGTTCAATACGACTATTGGCCTCTTCCAGGATACCCGACAGCGGGGGCCCTCGGAGGCTTATTCCAGAGACCGTGGCAGCATCGGACAAGGCGACCGTGAACAGGAGGGACCGGATAATCATGTGGGCCGAAGCTATTGAACTCGTGTCGCAGCAAGTGGTGGCCATCCGTACCCTGGAGTGTTCCGGAACCGGTTTCATCAGCTTCGGTCGACAGCGCGGGACACGAATCGTTGCCACCGCCCAGCACGTGATCGAAGCCGCAATTGACAACAGCGATCTGATCCAGATTTCGAGTGGTCGACGGATCCTGACATTGGGAAACGCCGGCCTGAATATGCGGTTTCTCCACAAGACCACTCCGGGCGTGGACTCGGCCATTTTAGCCTTCATTACGCAGGATCTTCCTCGGCCGGCCGTTCCTATCTTGGACCCTGCGAGTCCTGAGGAGGTGGAACAAGTCAAGGTAGGCACGGAGGTCGGGTGGCTCGGATTCCCGGCGCTAAGGACCGTTGCTGAGCGGCTCTGCTTCTTCTCGGGCAGGATCAGCCTAGTCGATCCCGCTGGTCGATTTCTCCTTGACGGAACGAATGTCCAAGGGTGCAGCGGCGGTCCGGCTTTCTGCGTTACGCCTGACGGCCCTCGGATTATCGGAGTCGTCACAGGCTACTTCCCCAACGAGAACTTCAGGGGGGCTATGGGCGAACGCGCTGGCTTGGCCCCTGGATTGACGGCGATCGCGGACGTTACCAACTACAAGAGTCTCGAGGGGGCTCTCAACCAGCTTCCCGACAACAAGGGTGAGGAGAAGACGGCCAGCATCAAACTCGATAAATGTGCCAAGTGCGGGGCCGATCTCGTGAGGGGGACATACCCTGGAGATGATCAAACACCGACACTGCTGTGTAGCGAGGGCTGCGGTCCCTTGATCGACTTGATAGATGAAGTTTTGGTCAACGCATTTCCTGGTGGAGTACGTGGGTTCAATCAAATGCTTTACGAGGGGCACGAGCGTGTCATGAAGTGATTACCCGCGGACGCACTCTACGAGCATGGTATGCCGGCAGACACTAGTCCTGATCGATAAGTTCGTATGCATTGCGGGAAACCCCAACACGTCATGGCCGGGCTTGTCCCGGCCATCCACGCGTTCTCCCAGCGTCCGATGGGTCTGGCTGAGCGAGATGCCCGGAACAAGTCCGGGCATGACGATGGGATTGGATGGTTCGTGTGGGTCAGACGCCCACTCCGAAGTCATGCGAACTACGGAAACAGGACACTAGGCGATCAGCACTTCCTGTCCACCGGGCTTGTGGGCGCAACGTATTTCCAAGCGTCGGCCTAGGTCGGGCGGCCCTTTGTGCAACAAGAGGATGTAGAGATGTTTCAGGACGCATGCCGTCGGCTTGTTCCGGTTGTCACACCCATAATGTCCATCTGGCGGACAAAGGACGGGACGGGTGTGGGTCTGGTGTGGCAAACGTAAGTTATTGAAGTAGCGCGATTTCGCTGTCGAAACGGACGGCCGGAAACGGGGTTTCGTGACAATCGGCCATCCCAGGGGAGGATTTTGTCACGCCGACAGGGCCGAGCGGGGGAAGGTGGGGACGCTCCGTACCGCAAGAGACGGTAGGATGCTGTGTGGAGAAGCCCAATATCAGGAGCGTTCCCATGTCAGTATCCCGCTCTCCGGCACCCTCGTCCATCGATCTTTCCGGCGTGCCTGCCCGGGTCGCCGAGGCGGTCGCCCAGGTGGTCGCAGTCTGTCACGAGCAGTTTCGCTCGGACCCGTGTCCCGAGGCGTTCGAGGAGGCGGAGTTGCGGGTGCGTGAGACCATGAACGCGCTCGCTTGTGAGCTTCTGGGCGCCGTCATCGAGAAGCGGGACGACGGCGCGTCCCGGATCGAGCGGGACGGGCAGAGCTGGTTCCGGGTGGCGGCGACGCCGAGGACGATCATGACCTCGCTCGGTCCGCTGACCTACCGGCGTGCCCGTTACCGTAGCGGCGCAAGCGGGTCATCGCCGGTGCCGGTCGACGAGAGCCTGGGTCTCGTCGACGATTACCTGACGCGGCCGGCGGCTCAGCTCGGTCTGCTGATGATGGGTCACTGCACGGCGCGGGAAGCGGCGGCGTTCTTTGCGAAGATCGGCGGCATGACGCCGTCGGTGAGCACCCTGCAGCGCCTGACACGGACCATGCACGAGCGCTGGGAGACCCTCGGCCCCGAGACGCTGGACAGCATCCGTGACGCCGAGGGCGTACCGCACGAGGCGGTCAGCGCCTCGGTGTCGCTCGACGGCGTCATGGTGCCGCTGCGGGCCGGCGAGGACGGCCGTGCCGAGGCCTCCTGGCGCGAGGCCGCCTGCGGCACGGTTTCCTTCCACGACGCCAGGGGCGAGCGTCTGAAGACCCTCTATCTCGGCCGCATGCCGGAGAGCGGCAAGGTCACACTGAAGGCGCAGCTCGCAAGCGAAGTCGCACATATCAGGCAGCTGCGCCCCGACGTCAGGATCGTCGCTATCGCCGACGCCGCCGCCGACAATTGGACCTTCCTGGAGACCCTGTCGCCCGAAACCGAGGTCATCGACTTCTGGCATGCCTGCGAACATCTCCGAACGGCATCCGACCATGCGGTGGTCTCCGACTGGTTCGAGAGGTACCGCGAGGTTCTGCGTCACGACCCCTGTGGCGTCGACAAGGTGATCCGGGCGTTGCGCCACCTTCGTGATAGCGCAAAGCCGGATCGGGCCGAGATCGAACGGGAACTCGCCTTCTTCCGCAAGCACCGCCAGCGCATGCGCTACCACGCCCTGAAGGCAGAGGGCGTCGCCATCGGCTCAGGCGTGGTCGAGGCGGCCAACAAGACCCTGGTGACCCAGCGCATGAAGCGCTCCGGCATGCGCTGGCGGATCGCCAGCGGGCAGGCTGTGCTGACCTTCCGCGCCCTGATCAAATCCGCTCGCTTCGACCGGGCATGGAAGGCCATCATCGGCGCAACCGACACACCGGCCAACGACAACATCAATCCCTGTGCCGTCATCGCCATCGCTGCCTGAACTCAATGAACGAAGCCGCTGCTATCAATGCCATACGAGACTCGCACCCCTTAGGGATCGGGAGGCTGGAAGGCTACAAGCCCAAGAAAGGACAGACATTCCCTCGGTTCCGGGAAAAGGAAGTCGAGCTTGGGGAGCTTCTTTGTCGCATCGGCTATCCGCTCCTGCACAAGGATTTCCGCGTGTTCGAGTCGAAATGGTCTCCCGACAAGGGCTTCCAAACAACGATGCAGGACGCTGCGCCTCCCGTGTTTGTGAACGAGGCGCTAGTCAGCAGGTTTGTGCGCTTGATTGACCGGATTACCGGCAAGGTCAGTGGGTGTTGGATCGAGACGAGTTCTCCGGGGCTCAAAGGACAGAGCGGCGGACCGTTAACGGACAGTGTCGGGTTGATTTGTGGCATCCAAGTCAAAACGACGCCATATCCACTTGGTTTCAGAGATAACGAAGTCCTGTACGTCGGACGTGCAGTGCGCGTCGACACGGTTCGCAATTTTCTCGACGTACACAACGTCGAGTACCTCACCGGATAAACGACGCTCGCAGTACGTCGACGGCTAGGAGGGGTTGCACAAACGAATTCTATGGTGAACTGACCATAGTGCTTGGCGGCACGCCATCTTTGCCGGATTCCGGGGAACTGGCCGCGCTCGTCGACACGGTCGAGCACGGACTTGCCGGACGAAACCGGGTCGGGCTGAGCAACACGCCGCAAGGAATCGTGTAACCATACGCCGAGGATCGCGGAATACTTGGGCCTGAGTTTGACGGCAGGCAGTGCCGGTTGAAGCTCAGGGGTGTTGACGGTTATCGACCGGAATCCTGAGGCCGTGGTCAAGGCGCTAGGCGAGGGTGGCGACGGCGGACGGCGGGTCATTTCCTCGCGTCGTGAGAAGCGTGCGCGTCATCGGGAGTTAGATTCCCCCCGATGCTCCCGGTGATCCGGGCCGCGGCGGTCTGGATCGAGTCCCGCGCCAGGTGCGCATATCGGGCGGTCGTCTGGACCTGGGTGTGACCAAGCATTTCCGATCACCGGCAACCCCTCGCCGAGCGCCAGCGCACGCGACGCAAAGCTGTGTCTCAAATCATGGATCCGCACGTCGGCGAGCTCGGCCCGCGCCCGGATGCGCCGCCAGGGGTGCTGAAGGTCGGTCAGATGGCTGCCCGGCTTCCGGCCCGCGATCACCCACGGGTTGTCCTCGTCGCGGGGCAGGCCCTCCAGCAGCCGCGCCGCAGAGGGCGCCAGCGGCACCGCGCGCCCCCCAGTCTTGGTGTCGGGAAGCCGGAGTTCGCCCGCATCCAGGTCGACATGCTCCCACCGCAGCTTCTGAATCTTCGACAACCGGCAGCCCGTCAGCATCAGAAGTCGGATCGCCGCCACCGCAGAGCGGGTCGCTGGAGGCGTCTCGGATCGGTCGTCAGCATCAACGGCTTCATGTTCTACGACCATCTGTGCGGGGAGTGGGGTGCCGGAGCCGTCGACCTGGTGGTCCATGTGCACCGATGCTCCGTGCCGGACGCGCTGGCCTTCCTCTCGGAACTGCAGGGCCACTCCCGCCGCACGGCACATCGTCTCTGCCCACGGGCGCCGAGCCCGCTCAAGCCGGCGCGATCGCAGCGTCAATGGCCGCAGGTGCAACGCTACCTCGTCGACCAGCGCGGCCTCTCGCCCGTGCTCGTCGCCTTGTGCCGAGACCTCGGCCTCCTCTACGCCGACCACCAGGCCAACGCCGTGTTCCTCTGCCGAAATGCCGCCGGTGAGGAAACCGGCACCCAGATCCTCCCCACCGGCGCTCAGCGTTCAGGGTCGGGCACTGCCAGAAAACTGGCGCCTTCCCCGCTCACGCCGGGAAGCTTCTGGATGTCCTGGGGGACCGAGTGGCAGCTCACCGTGCTCATCGCAAAGAACGCCATCGACGCTCTGTCGGTCCTATCCCTCCAGCTCGTGCCGGCCACGCGCAAGGGATGTGCCGTGGTCTCCACCGCTGCCGTCCCGGCAACCATCCCCATCTGGATCGAGGCCTGGAACCCCCGCCGAATCTACTGTGCCTACGACGCCACGCGCGACGGCGATGACGCCGCGCAACGGCTACTCCGAAGGGACAACAGGGTCGTCCGCGTCCGGCCCGCCCTCGACGGCGACGACTGGAACGACACGCTCATGCGAGACCACCTCGGCGAACCGTTGGAGACCGATGATCGGCGGATAAGCTGATCCGCTGCCGCCCGATCACGGCCGAAACAACCTACAAAATCCTGCCCTCGTCACC
Source organism: Alphaproteobacteria bacterium (assembly GCA_965225945.1). GTDB lineage: Bacteria > Pseudomonadota > Alphaproteobacteria > JASLMY01. The sequence continues at coordinate 10,202 of CBDDBZ010000030.1, forward strand.
GTCCTTACGGCGGCGGCGCGCAACCGTCAGCCCAAGACAACGCCCCGCGCCGGAACTTCAGCGAATAAGCGCGCTTCTACGCCATCGTTAACAAGCACCGCCGTCGCCTTGTGCAAATTCTCGGTGGAGGTCTAAATCGCCACGAGGTCCGAAAATTCAAGAACCGCTGCGATGGTCATTCTGTTGAGCGTGGTTTCCTCGGTGACAACCGCAGGTTGAGGCGGCTGGCGCAAGGCCGCCCAAACTCGCCGCGCGTGTTAGGCGATCCCTCCGCCACCAGCAGCTTTATCCAGCCGGCATGTTCCATCGCCGCCAGCATACGCCCCAACTCGCGCCGGCTGTCGATGTCGCCGCAGATCTCGCAATGAGTGGCTGAAACCGGGATCGCTTAGCCCCGCCACTAGGATCCGTATAGCCCATAATCCCTGCCTGACTTTCGTCCAAACTCCCATGCCGCTCTCCTATTTTCCTCAAATTCCTCCCCTTTCTCGAACGCCTTAAGTGCAATACCAAAGCTCAAGAGTCCTCGATACATGTAGTTCCAAAAATCATTCCTGTATTCCTTATGGCGACTCGTTCCAAGAATGCCATTTGTGTGAAATCTGGGCGGATTCCCAAAATAGATATCCATGATTTGGTCAGATGCACCGTGCAAGTATCCCGAATACATTTTGCTGACCGTTCTTGCCGCCTCTGGACCGCTTCCCGATTTGTCGTCAGATATCTTGCCGTCCAAATAGGATCGAATCTTTTTTCTGGGAATCACTGGACGTTTTTGGGTAGAAGACATTGCGGTTTCGGCGTCGAATTCCTCTTCATAGAACGCAACCAGATATCTCTCATGCAGCTCAGAAATGTCATCGTGGATGATCGCTAACGACAAAAACATCACATCTTCGTTAAATTCATCAAGCATTCGATGTAAGGACGCCTGTTCCTGCACGAATCCATGTTCAACAAGCAACCTCGCGGCACGAAGACCACTTATTATTCGAACCAGTTTCTGAACAATCGCCTGCTGGATAGTTGGTCCTCGAATCGATACGCTATAGATTCCTCGTCTCCAATTTTTCTGTTCCTCTGCACCGGGTGGGGCAACATGAGGAGAAGAAGCGATAACGTTCGATCCATATGGTCCAACGCGTCATCGTAGCTTTCCTCCATATCTTTTCCCTTTCTATAAGTGGAGCTGCACGACATGGCTTCCCGTGCGTCTAGGAATAGCCAAGGGAGTCTGACCCGTCTCCGCCTGCCCGGTCCCTGTCGCGGGAACCGCCCAAAGCAGCTAGCGCCGGTAGATCCTGGCTCAGACGGGGTTCCACATGCGAAATACGGGACTTTGCCCGAATCGCCTCTGGAACGCGGCGAAAATGTCGTCCACCAGCTTCATGCTCTCACCGGTGTCGCCCGCGACGGCACCCATCACCACCCTTACCGGTTCCAGCTGCAAGGCACCTGTAGGCGGGAGCCACTGTCCCCGGCCTTCCAGGACGGTCAACCCGGCTTGGAAGGGCGTGGTGATCGTGTCCGCAAGGAAGCCGTGCCACTCAACGCTCTGGTTCACGTGCGTCCCCCGTGTCAGTTCAGTGAGGGAGTCCCAAGCTGTAGCCGTAACTCGTGCGCGACGAGCCCGGTCCGTTTGACCGTCACGACATCACTAGTTCCGACAACAAGCAAAACCCGCCTGGGAGGACTCCCACCGTCCTTGTCCAAGGCATGCCACCACCCTGCCGCCACACAGAGCTCCCGGTCATTTCGGCTGGTGCTCGAAGTCCTGAAACATGCAGGTGCTCCGACACGGGAATCACTCGTTTCCCACTCGGTTCCCTGATTCGTTGAAGAAATACTGGCCCAGCACGAGGTTTACTCCACGCTGGATGAATTTTCTCTCCCCACCTTCATCTCGCCTTCCTGCCGCGGCAGAGAGATAGAAACGATACTGCCCGACATCAAACCTCCAACGGTAGGCTGTTTTCGGTGTAGCCCAACCCGCATGAACGGCTTGCAGCTCGGCTATCGCCATGACCAGGGAAACAGGGTTGCCGTCCGCCCGCCGCCACAGATTATCGTCACCCAGGAACGAGGTTCTGTCGCAGTTGGAGAACTGCCAGCCGTCGTTGTCAATCAGCTCCCGGCGAGAGCCGTATGGATGGGTATGGAAATCGCCCAGCAAGGAAAGGTGCGGCGACCAGTGCTTGACGATATCGTCCTGCAGAGCGATCACGTCGGAGAACACGTCCGCGCGATCGTTGGCGACCTGCGCCGACACGCATACACTTATCCGGTCGACATGCACATGTTCGGTCCCGCCGTCCGGGCCGGACCGGCGGAACCCCCACAGGTGAGCGTAGGTCTCTACCGCTTCGCGGCCGTCGTCGTTGCCGAATGCGTAAGCTTCGCATGCGGCCAGTACCATGCTTTCCAGCGCGCGTTCGGATATCGTCATCTCGATGGTCACGGGTCCGAAGTCCTAGAAGAAAGTGCGTTCGCAGAAGCGGTGGGCGCCCGAGCCATAACCTGTCATGCCATTGGGGTAGTCGCAATGGCGATGTCCCGCCCAATGTTGAAAAGTGCGAGATAGGCATCGTCTGATCGAGAGGCTACGCGGCCACCTCGATGTCTTCAATGACGGACTTTGCTCCGGCCTTTCTCACCGCCTCCCGCAGGGCGGCGTCAAGGACGGGGAGCTGGCGGTAGGCCTTGAGGCGGCGGAAGGTCTTTTGCGCCTCCAAGAGGCCGGCGGCGGTCCAACGCAGCGCCATCTCGGCGTTGCGCCAGCGCTTGACGTTCCGCTGCACCGTCCGGACGGTGCCGATCGCGTTCTCGATGGCGTTGGTGCAAGCCAGCGAGTGTCGAAGTTGCGGCGGGAGGCCGAGCCGGATCACGGTCAGGATCTCGTCCAGGCCCTCCAGGATCGAGCCCGAGACGCCGGGTGCGTCATGCTCCAGACGGCGGGCGAGGTTGCGCAAGAGCCGTTCGGCCTTGGCCGCGTCGTCCTGCTGCCAGGCCTGCCGCAAGACCTTCCTGACGCCGGCATGGAGGCTCTCGTCCAGCCGGTCCGTGATGTTGCGCCCCTTGTGCACCTGGCAGCGCTGGAGGGCCGCCGCCCGCCCGAAGGTCCGCCGGATCGCCTTCGAGAGCGCCTTGGCGCCGTCGACGATGTAGAGCCGAGGCCGTTCGGGATCGAGACCGCGCTCGATCAGGTTGTCGAGCATGGCTTGCACCGTGGCCGCGTTCTCCGTCGCGCCCTCGGCCAGGCCCAGCACGTGCTTCGCGCCGCCGGTGTCGATGCCGATCGCCGCCACCATCAGGTGATCGCCGACATGGAGCCCGTCGATCTGGAGCACCACGAGATCGAGATCGTCGAGCGGGCTCGCCAGCCAGGCCTTCAGCTTGCTTCGCGTCAACGCCACGAAACGGCGCGAGACCGCCGACTTCGAGGTTGCGTCACCCGATGCCGCCGGCAGATCGCCGCCCGCATCGTCCGGCAGGCGCACCGCGCGGGCATACTTGCGGGTCGAGACGTTGATCACCATCAGATTCATCGCCCAGGCTTGCAAGAGTTCGGGTTCCGACAGCAGCTCCCAACTCGGCAGGCTCATCTCCCGACCCGCGAAGTCCCGCACCCGAGGGCGCTCGACCTTCACTTTGCCGCCGTGGTAGGCGATCTCGCTCCGGGTCGTGCCCCATCGATGGCCCTTGCGCTCGCCCGAGCGGGCGTGGCGCGAACCGCACAAGGCTTCCGCGTCCGCCGACATCATCTCGTTCAAAGACTCGAGGCCCGCCAAAAGGCAGAAGCGATCGACGCTCATGCGCAGATCGTCGAAGGCCTCCGGCATCGATGGCAAGAGCCGACAGGATGGTTCCGAGGAACGGTCGTTGCGTGTAGTCTTGGTCATGGCGTCGTTCTCCTTGATGGAATCAGCACCCAGAGCCTAGCGGCTCCAGGCGGACGACGCCTACTTCAGCTTTTCAACAGAGCCCGGGACATCCCGCTCCCGGCGTGCATGCTGTCGGTTCGACCAGGTAGTGGCCACACATCTGCACGAAGCGCCGGTTGAACGCGCGCTCCTTGCCGATGAGGACGGTCTGCACCGCCGTCTTCATGTTGTGGTAGATGCCTCGCCGGCAGGCACCCTGGAACAGCCGGAATGCCCGGTCGTGGGCGTCGAACACCATCTCCTGGCTCTCGCGCGGATAAGCGCGGACGAAGAACATTGCTCTCGCGCGGATAAGCGCGGACGAAGAACATTCGGCTGTGGCACAGCCGGACGTGCGCGACCTTGACCTTGGTCGTCACCCCCGCCAGCACCACGTACTCGTGGCTCCAGTCGAACTGATAGGCCTCGCCCGGCGAGAACACCAACGGCACATAGGTCTGCGCCGTCGATGCCGAACGGCGCCACCGCCACGCCTTGGCGTAGCGCCGCCACGCCTTGGCGTAGCGCCGCACCGCGTCGTAGCCGCCGCCATAGCCCAGACCCTCGAGGGCTTCGGAGATCCGTAGCAGCGTCAGCCGCTCCCGCTTCGACTTGGTCTCGTTGGCCTCCAGCATCCGCTCCAGCTCGGCCGTCCACGGCCCCAGCTTCGGCATCGGCTGGACCCGCCGGTCGTAGGTGAACGCCGTCGCCTGCGAACAGATCACCTTGCGCACCGTGTTGCCCGAGACCTTCACGTCCCGCACGATCTCCTTGATCGGCTTCCCCTTGACGAAATACTCCCGCCGGATCCGCGCTATCGTCTCCACGACCAACATCCCCCACCACCTCGTCCGCCCAAAAACGAGGTGACTTGGACTAGCCAGGCTCAGGGGGTCAAATTTGGACGCCGATCACCCCTCAACAGGGGTCAACTTTGCACGCCGTTCCACACGCCAGGTTGGGATAGATCCGATAGCTATGCTTCGAGTCCGTGGTCGCCGGCGCGAAGCTCCGTCGACGCAGGCATAGCAGATTGTCCTCGCGCATCAAACGCAGCACCCGCTTGTGGTTGACGCTCCAGCCCTCGCGCCGCAACAGCGCCCCGATCCGCCGATAGCCGTAATGTTTGTTGTCGATCGCCAGGCGCTGGAGCTTATCGCGTAACGCCGTTTCCTCAGCCCTCGGCCTCGATGCCCGCCAATGGCGGTGAAAGCTCGATCGGCTCAGCCCCATCAGATCGCACATCCGTCCCATGCTCAATCCGCCTTGCCGCCGCGACCCGGCCCGGACGAGGCCGAAGACGCGCTCCCGCCAGAGCGACCGTTCGCTCCGCGGCAGCTCTCCGAGAGCCGCAAGGCTTGCCTGAAAAAATCCGCTTCCAAGGCCTGCTGGCCGACCTTCCGCTCCAGCTCGGCGATCCGCCGGCGCGCCAGGCTCAGGGCATCCGGCCGGACCGCCGGAACAGCACTTTCGGACCCGGCGCGGAGGCATCGCGCCACTCGTAGAGCAGCTTGCGCCGGACCTCGAGCTCGCGTGACAGCGCCGAGACGTTCTCGCCCGACTCCATCCGCGCCAGCGCCGACAGCTTGAAGTCTCGGCTGAAACGCCGTGCACCTTTTCGTTCCATCAGTTCCTCCTCGGAAGAACTGTCACTCATTTCTCTGTGTCAGGACAGGGGTGCGGTCCAGTAGATTTCCGGGGACAGTTACCGGTTTTCCCCGGCTATGCCGCCGTGTCGTCCTCCGCTCGGTTTTTTCGCGGTCGGCCGGGGCGGCGGGGGCGGCCGGGGCGCAAGCGTCGGCATCAGGATCAGATGAACGTGGTTCGGCACCAGGCAATAGGCCCAGCAGGCGACGCCCGTTCGCGTGCAGGCCTCGGCCAGCACCTCGAGATAGGCCCGGTAGTCCGCCTCTTCGAAGAAGGTCTCCATCCGCCGGACGCCGCGCTGCGTCACCTGAAGCGGCTCGCCCGGAACCACCACTCGTGCCATCCGTGCCATGGGGTAACGTTAAGCGAATATCGTGAGGGCATCAAGAAATCGGTAACTGTCCCCGGAATTGTCCCCGGAATTCGCGGGGCTTCGACCTCGGGCCCCCGCTCGAGGCCCCGGTCAAGGTCTTCGAGGGGAGTGCCGGCGAGGCCGCCGCCGCCTTCCCCCGGCACTTCAACGTCGCCGTCGCGTTGAGCCTCGCCGGGCTCGGCTTCGCGCGCACAAGAGTCGAGATCTGGGCCGATGCCGGCATCGCCGGCGCCGTCCACCAGGTCGCCGTGCAATCGGACGCGATCGAATTGGAGCTGATCAGCCGCAACCGGCCGTCGGCCACCAATCCGCGCACCTCGCGCGCCGTGGCGCCGAGCGTGATGGCGGCGCTTCGCGGCCTGGCGAGCTCGGTTCAGGTGGGGAGTTGACGGCCGCCCGGGGCCGCGTCGCTCCGCCCTTGACCTCGGGTTCCGAAACCGGTTCACGCGACATCCGGAGGGAGGGCTGGTGCCGCCGGCTCGGGCGAGCGCGCGACACGTCTCCTCGACAAGAACCGCGTCCATGTAACCAGGGAGGAAGGCAAGATACAAGACCTGACCCCATATCGTTGGGCCCAACACTCCTAGCACACGAGGGAGAAAGCGGATGAAGGTTGTTTCAGTGACAAATTACAAGGGTGGTGTCGGAAAGACGACGACTACTGCCAACTTAGCGGCGGAGCTAGCGTGGAGGAACCGGAAGGTATTGCTTCTTGACTTAGACGCTCAATCAAGCTTGACATTTTCGTTCGTTCGACCTGATTTCTGGGAGAGTAACTTGGCGGAAGACGGAACTATAAAGGCGTGGTTTGACTCCTTCAACACGGGTACATCTATCTCTCTTGAATCGCTTGTTATTGAACCAGAGACTGTTAAGGGTCGCCTGAAGGCGCACGGCGGCCTTTTTCTTATACCATCACATTTAGGCCTCATTAATTTTGACCTTGAGTTGGCTACTGAATTAGGTGGCGCAAGCTTGAAGCAATCTAAAGCTAACTTTCTCAAGGTACACAGACGGCTATTGGATGGGATTAAGGATCTAGACTCAGATAGTTACGACATAATCCTTATTGACTGCCCTCCAAACTTCAACATTGCCACGAAGACGGCAATTGTTGCGAGTGATGAGATTTTGATCCCCGCAAAGCCTGACTACCTATCTACCTTGGGGATCGACTACCTAATTCGAAACCTGAGTGAGTTGGTCAAAGATTACAATGAGTACGCAGAACTTGACGCAGGCGATGCCGTAGACACAATTCAACCCAACGTTTTAGGCGTTGTGTTTACCATGATGCAGATTTATAGTGGGGAGCCAATCTCAGCCCAACGCCCGTACATTTCTCAAACGCCCGTACATTTCTCAAACGCCCGTACAAGAGTCTAGGTGTTTCGGTTTTTGACGCTTGGATTCGTGAAAACAAGACGCTCTTTTCGAACGCGCCAGAATAAAACAAGGCGCTCTTTTCGAACGCGCCAGAATATGGTGTGCCGGTAGTACTGAAGACCTTTCCTCAAGACACCTACCGTAACGTTGTCAATGAGTTGGAGGGAATTGTTTCCGAGTTTGAGCTCCGAGCAGGAATCTAGATCGAAAAGTGATGACAGGGTTATGGAGGCAAAAATAAAAGAGATAATCTTGGCCCTTCTTGCCGATCTTATGAGCCAAATTCGCGGACTCGATGAACGCGAGTTATCAGAGGTTCTTGACTTGACGGCCGTGCGCGTGTGGAGGTACGTATCATTCGGAAGAAGGGCTCTTCGGCAAGCAAGAGGCGTAGTGAATTATCTGATCATAGATTGCTGGAAGTTGCGGAAAGTCTAAAGCTTATGGACACGCGAGAAGAGGGTCGTCGGCTGCTGGAAGATTCGACTGACACTAAAGATGATGTTGTGCGATTGGCAAGGCACTTGGATGTGCCATTTCAGAAAAGCGACACAACAGAGCAGATCAAAGCTCGTGTCATCGAAACAACAATCGGATAAAAGCTCCGGTCAGCTGCTATACAAGGCCAAGCTAAGTCAACGCAAAGTGACAAAAAAGCGAAAATTAGCGAACCATCCTAAGGTTCAAGGTCCAGGTCTTGAATCTTGAATTCCAAGCTCCGACCGGATCTCCTCGAGTTCACCACACCCCGCCGTCGTTCTCATGGAGGAGGGTCGCCCGGGTCGGCGGCGGGGACCGGCGATGTGTGCAAGGCAGAATTTCTGTACTCCGGTTTCAGACCCCGCGACCGAATTCAGAATTCAGCGCCGATGCCATGAACCCCGAAGGCGTCTACGCCGCGCGCAGCGCCTTCAGCTTGATCAGCATCGAGAGCGTGCGCTCGAACCCGCGGTCGAGAGTCGCGGCGTGGCGGTGCAGCCGTTCCAGCGCCGCCTCGTCGAGGGCGCTGGCGAAGAGGTGATCGCGGATCAGATCGCCATGCACCAGCACGGCGCGGCGGGATTCGAGCGCCGGCAGGAGCGTCTCGTCCAGCCACGCGAAGAGCGATGGCTCGTTCCGAGGGCCGCAAGGGGGCTCCGCCGCCACCCGGTACCAGGCCTCGCGCGACTCCCGATCGAGACGCCGCTCGATGCCGCCCTCGGTGGCGCGGGCGCCGTCGGCGTAGCGCCGCGCCGCGCGCGCCGCCTCGAGCCGGGCGTCGAGCGCGCAGAGGGCCTCCCGCCGCCCCGCCTGGTCCAGGCGCAGGACGTCGCGCACGGCGTCGGGCGCGACGCGGGAGATGTCCGAGACCAGGAGCAGCGGCGTCGCCAGCCAGGCCGAGTCGCCGGAGGTGACGTGGGAGGCGCCGTCCGAAGTATTGCGCCGCAGGCAGTCGTGGTGCGCCGCGTCCTCCGCCCGCCGCAGCCGGCCGCGGCGCCAGAGGATGTCCGCCAGCTCCTCGACCAGATGGCTTTCCGTCGGTCCGGCGGGGGCGTGCTCGCCACGAAGCTGCTCCAGGAGTTCGGCGCGCTTCGCCGCGTTCTCCCAGGGCAGCACCGGCGCGGCGCTGGCGAGACCATGCCGCGTCGCGTTCAGCCGCCGGGGCACGGGTAGGGTCGGCTCGGAGGGCGATGGCTCGGACAAGGGCTGGACTCGTCGATAAGAAATTTCGATAGCGGCAATAATCCGCCAGGTAGGAAATCTAGTGTCAAAATACAACCTTTCCAGCGGGAAAAAGTATTTCTATATATGCGGTATTAATCATCTAGGGCCCGAGAGGGCTTTTTTGCAGAACGAAGCTCGTCCGGTTGGGGGCGAAGCTGGAACGGCGTTGAATTTCAATATCTTGATGAATTTTGGAATATTCGGATCGCATTATAACCGCGCTCGAAAACGTCGTCATCCGGGATGACGCGCGGCAATTCGGCGCATTTTAGCCCCGCCTAGAGCACTTTCCGACCAGGTTGAAACCTTCGGTGGGCCTCCCGCGCCCCTGCATCGTTTCGGGGGACGGTTTATCATTTTCTAGGCGTCGCTGGGACCGTGAGGCATCACCGTTCGGAGGGCCGCCCTGGATCGCCTCGGTGGTTCGCGCTTCGCGACATTTTGGGGTGATCCGCTCGTCGCGACGATGCAGCGCGCGCGATCCCGTCGGACCAGATCGCACGCCTGCGTCTCCACAAGATTCGGATGGCGCTTCCGCGCCGCGCGCCCGATCATGGCGTCGGAAACGCGGGAGGTAGCGGATGACCGGGACGACGGCGGCGGCCGAGGCGCGGCTCGCGCGGCTCGATTGGCGGAAAATCGAGGTGATGCTGGCGGGCGAGGGCCACGCGCGGACCGGACCGCTGCTGAGCGCGGACGCGTGCGAGGCCATCGCCGGGCTGTTCGACGACGACGGCCGCTTCCGCGCCACCATCGAGATGGCGCGCCATGGTTATGGCGAAGGCCGCTACCGCTATTTCGCCGAGCCGCCGCCATCGCCGGTGGGTGAGTTCAGAACCGCCTTCTACGCCCGCCTGGCGCCCATCGCCAACGCCATGACCGCCGCGATGGGGCGCGAGGAACGCTATCCGGCGAGCCTCGCCGCCTTCCGCCGGCGCTGCCATGAAGCCGGTCAACGGTGCCCGACGCCCCTGCTGCTGCGCTACGAGGCGGGCGGTTACAACCGGCTCCACCGCGATCTTTACGGCGAGCTGTCGTTTCCCCTCCAGGTGGCGATCTGCCTCTCGCGCCCCGGCGTCGACTTCACCGGCGGCGCCTTCCTTCTCGTGGAGCAGAGCCCGAGGCGGCAATCCAGGGGCGAGGCCATCGACCTGGCCCAGGGGGAGGCGGTCATCTTCCCGACCTTCGAACGCCCCGTCCAGGGTCGGCGCGGGACCTACCGGGCCGCCATGCGGCACGGCGCCAGCCGCGTCCTCACCGGGCGACGCCACGTCCTGGGGTTGATTTTCCACGACGCCGCCTGAGCGGCGAACAGCAAGGAGCCCTCGCGCGGGCCGACGAGGCGCTTCGCCTCCTCGCCGAGCGCCGCGCGATCGGCCGCGTCGTGCTGACGATCGGGGATTGAAGACGCTCGCCCGGTGGGCCGCGCGAGCGGCAACCATCGATGACTCCGACGAGGGCAACGCGCTGGCCGGCCTATGCCCCCCCCGAGCCATTGGCTACACTCGCCGCCATGCGGCGGCTCTATCAGTATTGGCTCTCTCCGTTCTCCCGAAAGGTCCGAATCGTCTTGAACGAGAAAGGCCTGGAATACGAGATGGAGGTCGAAAAATTCTGGGAGCGGCGGGACGAGTTCCTCATCCTCAACCCCGCCGGCACCGTGCCCGTGGTGATCGAGCCCGAGGGCACGATCCTGGCCGACAGCCAGGCGATCTGCGAATATCTGGAGGAAACGTTTCCCGAACACCCCCTGCTCGGCTCGACACCGGCGGTTCGCGCGGAGACCCGGCGCCTGGTCGCCTGGTTCGACCAGAAGTTTCACCGCGAGGTGACCCAGCACCTGCTGCAGGAAAAACTGCTGAAACGCTTCATGGAGATGGGCGAGCCGAATAGCGAGCTGATCCGCGCGGGCGCCACGAACATCGCCTACCACCTGAAATACATCGGCTATCTGGGGGAACGGCGAAACTGGCTCGCGGGCGCGGATTTCGGTCTCGCCGATATCGCCGCGGCGGCGCAGTTGAGCTGCCTCGACTACCTGGGCGACGTGCCCTGGCAGGCCGACGAGGGGGCCAAGAACTGGTATGCCCGGGTGAAGTCCCGACCCAGCATGCGGGCGATCCTGGCCGACCACATCCCCGGCCTGCCGCCGCCGCGCCATTATGCGGACCTGGATTTCTGAGCCTCATGGGGGGGACTTCGGGCCGCCTCGACCTGACCGGGCTGGAGGCGACGGCGCGCGTGGCGGGCCGCCTCGCCACGGCCTGGCATCCCGGTGACGTGGTGACGCTCGCCGGTCCGCTCGGCGCCGGCAAGACCACCTTCGCCCGCTTTCTGATCCGCGCCATGGGCGTGGCGGAAGAGGTCCCGAGCCCGACCTTCAACCTCGTGCTGGACTATGGCTGCCCCCGGGGCGAGATCCGCCATTTCGACCTGTTTCGTCTGAACGCGCCGGAAGAGGCCTTCGAGCTCGGCATCGAGGAGGCCTTCGAGGAAGCGCTTGTGCTGATCGAATGGCCGGAGCGGATCGCCGAATTGTTGCCGAGGTCGCGGCTGGATCTGGTCCTCTCGAGCGGGGAAGGCCATGAGGACCGCGATCTCGCCTGGCACGCCTGGGGCGAGGGCGGCGGGCGCTTGGCGGCGGCGCTCGCGGGAGCGCAGGCGTGAGCAACGAGGGGAGAATCGTCGATTTTCTCGCCGGCCAGGGTTTGGCGAAGGCGGCAATGACGATGCTGGCGGGCGATGCCTCGGCCAGGCGCTATTGGCGCCTGGTCGAAGCTGGCTCCGGGACGCACATTGTGATGGATGCCTCGGCCACCGGCGATCTCGCGTCATTCCGGCTGGTGGCGGGCTTGCTCGCAGACCTCGGGCTCGCCGTCCCCGAGATCCGCGCCGTCGACCCGGCGGCCGGGCTCGCCCTGATCGAGGATTTCGGCGACGCGCTGTTCGCCGATCTATGGGCTGGCGGCCAGCCGCCGGAAGTGCTGTTCGACCTCGCGGTCGACGTGCTGATCGCGCTTCACCGGCGCTTCGACCCTGCCTCGGCGCCGGCGTTGCCGCGCTACGACGCAGCGCTGTTCCTGGCCCAACTCGAGCTCTTTGTGGCGCAGATGGAGGTCACGTCCGACGCGGCCCGGGGCGCGTTCTCGGGGCTCTGGGCCGAACTTCTGGCGACGGCCACGGGCGTGCCGAGCTCGCTGCTGCACCGCGACTACCACGCCGGCAACCTGGTCCGGCGCGAGGGGGAATCGGGCATCGCCGCCTGCGGTATCCTGGATTTCCAGGACGCCGGCCTCGGCCCGATCACCTACGACCTCGCAAGCCTGGTGGAAGACGCGCGCCGCGACGTCGCGCCCGCGCTGCGGCGGCGTGCCGTCGCGCGCTACCTCGCGGCCTTTCCGGCGATCGACGCCCGGGGCTTCGAGCGCTCCCTCGCGATCCTGGCGCTGATGCGCCATTTGCGCGTGGTCGCGGTCTTCCTGCGCCTCGCGAGGTGCCACGGCAAGACCGGCTATTTGGTCCATCTGCCGAGGCTCTGGCGGCTGATCGAGGGGCACCTGGCGCGGCCCGAGTGCGCCGCGCTCCGCGACTGGTTCGACGCCAACGTGGCGCCGCCGCGCTATTCGCCGATCTGAAGCAGCAGCGCGCGCTCTCGCGCCGCCTCGAAGCAATGGAGAAAGACCAGGGAGCCGGCGAGGAAATAGACGATGTTGAGCGCCAACGCGCGCAGCATCAGGCCGGCCTCGAAAGTGCCGTCGATCAGCAGCGCCCGCATGCCTTCGAAGACATGCGCGCTCGGTAGTGACCAGGCGATCGGCTGCAGCCATTCGGGCAACGTCGCGATCGGATAATAGATGCCGCTGATCGGCGCCAGCGCGAACACCGCCGCCCAGGCCAGGCTCTCCGCCCCGAGCCCGAGCCGGAGCACCATGCCGGAAATCGCCAGTCCCACCGCCCAGCCCATGGCGATCAGGTTGAAGAAGAAGGCGACCAGCGCCAGCCCCATGCCATAGACCGAGAAATCGAACAGCACCATGGCGAAGAGGCTGGTCGGAATCGCCCCGATCAGCGTGCGAAAGAGGCTGATGGTGACCAGCGCCGCGATCATCTCCACCGGCCGCAATGGGCTGGTGAAGAGGTGGCCGAGATTGCGCGACCACATCTCCTCCAGAAACGAGATCGAGAGGCCGATCTGGCCCCGGAACAACACGTCCCAGAGCAGCACGCCGGCGAGCAAAATGCCGAAGGTCTGGGCGATATAGGACGAGTTGGTGGCGAGAAACTGGGTGAGGAAGCCCCAGAGAATCATCTGCATCGTCGGCCAGTAGGCGAGCTCCACGATTCTAGGCCAAGAGCCGCGCAGCAGATAGAGATAGCGCCGCACCAGCGCCCCCACTCGGCCCGGCGAATAGGCGGGATTGCGGCGCTCGAGGCGCGCGCTCATTCGGCGGCACCCCGGGCCCGCCCCCGCCCCTGGGCGATGTCGAGAAAGACCTCCTCCAAATTCCGCCGGCCATAGCGCTGGATCAGCTCCCCGGGCGCGCCCCGGTCGACGATCCGCCCGGCGCCCAACATGATCACCTCGTCGGCGAGCATCTCCACCTCCACCATGTTGTGGGAGGCGAACAGGATCGTCGCCCCGCTGTCGCGCCGCCAGGCGAGCAGGACATCGCGGATCCAGGACGCCGATTCCGGATCGAGGGAGGCGGTCGGCTCGTCCAACAACAGCACATCAGGCTGGTTCACCAGGGCCTTGGCGAGCGCGACCCGGGTCTTCTGCCCGGCCGAGAGAGAGCCGGTGCGCCGCCCCAACAATTCGACGATGCGCAGCCGTTCGGCCACCACATCGACCGCCCGGCGGCGCTCCACCATGCCGTAGAGTTGGGCATAGACAGCCAGGTTCTCGGCCACGCTCAAGCGCTGCGGCAGCTCGACATAGGGCGAGGAAAAGTTCATCCGGCCCAGCACCCGGTGGCGCCGGCGCGCCATGTCGGTGCCCAGGACCTCGATCCGCCCGGCGCTCGGCTTGACCAGGCCCAGCAGCATGCCGATGGTGGTGGTCTTGCCGGCGCCGTTGCCGCCCAGAAGCGCCGTCACGCCGCCCATGGGCACGGTGAAATCAATGCCGTCGACCGCGACGACATCTCCGAAGCGCTTGGCCAGGCCCTCGGCGACGATGGCGTTCTCGGACATAGGCCACTATCGCCCGCGCGCCGGCGATGTCCAGCCTCCAACCGAGAGCCAATCCAGCGAAGGCGAAAGGATCACGCGGCCCAAATCGCGGGCCGGCGATCGATCCAGGGCCGCGCGCGCTCCAACTGGCCGGCGAGGCTCAGCAGCGTCGCTTCGGCGCCGAAGCGGGCGGCGAACTGCACCCCCACCGGTAGGCCGTCGTCGCTCCAATGGAGCGGCAGGGTGATCGCCGGCTGGCCCGAGAGGTTCTGCTGCGGCGTGAAGGAGATGTAGCGGAACAGCCGGTCGTAATAGTCGTCGATGTCCTCCGTCGTCATCACCAGGGCGCCGAGCGGGACCGGCCGTTCGGCGAGCGTCGGGGTCAACAAAATGTCGTAATCCTCGTGGAACTCGGCGAGCTTGCGGCCGAAGGCGTGAATTTCCTGCAAGGTTGCGAGATAGTCGGGCGCGGCGATGCGCGCGCCCTCCTCCGCCGTCAACCGGGTGATCGGCTCCAATTCGTCGGCGCGGGGCGGACGGCCGAGCGCCGCCTCGCGGCGAGAGAGGTTGAGCCGTGCGTTGACTCCGCCGAAACGACGCCACGCGGTGGCCATCCACTCGAAATCGATCTCCGGATCGGCCGCCTCGACCTCGTGGCCGAGCTCCGCCAGCAGGGCCGCCGTCGCGTCCACGGCATCGCCGCAGGCCGGATCGAGGCGCTGGTCGGCGCGCACGCGTTTCGAGACCGCGACGCGCAAGCGGCCCGGCTCGGCGCCGACGGCCTCGGCGAAGGGGCCCTCGCCGCTCGGCGACCCGTTCGGCGCGCCGAGCTCGGGGCCGGCCATCGCATCCAGGAAATGCGCCGAATCGCGGACCGTGCGGGCGACCACGTGACCGACGCTGATCAGGCTTTCGCCGAGATCGGGCCCGACCGGCATGCGGCCTCGGGTGGTCTTGAGGCCGACCAGGCCACAAGCGGAGGCCGGGATGCGGATCGAGCCGCCGCCGTCGGTCGCGTGCGCGGCCGGCAACACGCCCGCGGCGACAGCGGACGACGAGCCGCCGCTGGAGCCGCCACAGCTGCGCGTCACGTCCCACGGGTTGGGCGCGGGGCCATGCGCCACCGGTTCCGTCGTGGCGCAGAGGCCGTATTCCGGCGTGTTGGTCTTGGCCATGACGACCAGACCGGCGCGCTTGTGGCGGATCACCAGCTCGCTGTCGTGGTCGGGGACGAAATCCGCGTAGAAGCGGCTGCCCTGGCGCGTCGGCACGCCCGCGTAGAACAGGTTCAGGTCCTTCAGCATGAAGGGGACGCCGGCGAAGGGACCGTCGGGCACGCCCGCTTCGAGAGTGCGGCGCGCCTCGGCCTCCATCTCGTGCACGACGGCGTTGAGATCCGGCTGCACCCGGCGCATACGCATCAGCGCGGCCTCCAGCACCTCCTCGGCCGTCACCTCGCGTTTGCGGATCAACTCCGCCAGCCCGACCGCGTCATAACGCGAATATTCCGCAAACCCCGCCATCTCTCGCCCTCCCGATGATCGTGGTGACAAGGCTAGTCGAGGCCGACGACGCATGCTAGGGCGCTTCGCGTTCGAAGCCATACGCCGGGCCCCTGCCGCGTGCGGCGATCGACAAAGACGGGCGGGGGAGCGGGCGGGTTCGACCCATCTTGAAACGCTCTAGCCCCGCCGCTCCTCGACCGGCAGCAGCAACAGAAATCCGGCGACGAGAAATAGCGGCAGCACGGCGATGCCGGCCCGTTGGCTTTCGAAGGCGGCGGTCAGAGTGGCGATCAGGAACGGCGCCAGGAACGCGGTGGCGCGTCCCGACAGCGCGAAGAGGCCATAGAATTCGGTAATCATCTCGCCCGGCGCCAGTCGCGCGACCATGGTCCGGCTCGCCGCCTGCAGCGGCCCGCCGAAGAAACCGAGCAGAATGCCGAAGGCGAGGAAGACCCGCTCCGCCAGGGTCGGGAAGAAGCCAGCGTCCGGCGGGGCGTCCGGCGCGATCTCGACCTCCTCGGTGAGCACGAAGAAGATGGTGTGGCGCGCCATGCCGTCCGCCAGTGGCGCCGTCGAGATCGAGACGACGCCGAGCGTCGCGAGCAGAATGCCGGCCAGCGCGATCTGGATCACCCGCTTGGAGCCGAGCCAATCGTCGAGCCAGCCGCCGAGGATGGCGCCGAGGGCGGCGAAGACCAAGAGGATGATGCCGAAGACGCCGAGCGTCACCGTCGTCCACTCGAAGGCGCCGGCGGCGTAGATGCCGCCGAAGGCGAAGATCGCCGTCAGCCCGTCCTGGTAGAGCATCCGGGCGACGAGAAAGCGCCAGAAGTTGGCCTGCGCGCGGGCCTGGCGGAGCGTCGCGAGGAGCCGGCGGAGCCCCTCGCCCACCGCCCGCCCGAGCCCTCGCCCGCTCGGGCGCTCATCCGGCGTGAAGAGGAATAGCGGCGCCACGAACACCACGACCCAGAGCCCCGAGAGCGGACCCACCATGCGGTCGTGTTCGTGCGCCACCTTGTCGAGACCGAACCAAGGCGCCTCCGGCAGACTAAAGCCGAACAGCACGACGAAGAGCGCCAGCAGCCCGCCGACGTAGCCGAGCCCCCAGGCGCGCCCCGAAAGCCGGCCGATCTCCGGCCCCGGTACGAGGCCGGGGAGCATGGCGTTGTTGAAGATGGTGGAAAATTCCGCCCCCAGCGTCGCCAGCACCACCAGTGCCAGGATCGGCCAGAGGGGCGCTCCCGGCACCGCCCACCAGAGGCCGGTGCAGGCCAGGACGAGGACCGCTTGGAAGCCCCCGATCCAGGGCTTGCGAGGGCCGTGCGCGTCGGCGACCGCGCCCAGGATCGGGCCGAACACGGCGATGGCGAGGCCGGCGAGACTTTGCGCATAACCCCATTGCGCCTGGCCGAGCACCGCGTCGCTGACCACCGTGGTGGCGAAGTAGGGCGCGAAGATGAAGGTGGTGACGAGGGTGAAGAACGGCTGGTTCGACCAATCGAACATGGCCCAGCCGAAGCGGCCGAGCCGGCCGGCGTCGGGCGCCGTCCCGTGGCGGCGTCGTCCGGCCTCAGGGTTCCGTTGGCGCTTCCCCGTCATGTAGGGCCTCTTCCCCGCCGGCGAGGATTTTTTCGCGATTTGTCGCCGCCCGGGTCATGCCGTCCTCTGAATGGCGTGTGCCGGAGCGGCGCTTTACGGCTCCCGCCGACCGCCGACGAAGCTGACGCCGTCGGGGCCCACCGTTTCGCTGTGGACGCGGTCCGCCGCCATGGTGAATTGGTCGCCGACCTCGAAATGGCGGCTCTCGCCCTCGACGGTGATGTGGAAGTCGCCGGCGGTGACCAGCCCCAAGACATGGAAGTGATGCGCGTGGTCCGCCATTTCGCTCGAGGGCTCCATCGACTTGGTCCCGACCTCGTAGCCCTCGGCGGCGAGCTTCGCCTCGAATTCGGAAATCCGCTTCGCGTCCATCCTTGGCTTCCTCCTCGAAGATGATGGTCGGGCGCGTAGTCTACACGAACCCCGAGTCCGACGGCCATGCCTCGGCCGGGCGCCGCCCGGGCCGGTTGACTCCAGTCGGAAAAAAGAACAAAATACGAACATTCAATGCGGCAAATGCCGGAACGAGAGGCGCGAAGCGCCCGAGAAGAGAAGAGGAGACGCGAGCGTGTCCGAAGGGTCCTTCGACCGTCCCCGGCTTCGCGTCGTGCCGGCGCCGGCGGTATCGCCGCCGTCGGCTCGCGCGAGCGCGGGCGCGACCAAGATGCGGGTGCTGGCGGCGCTCAGGCGGCGGATCGAGGCGATCGAGCGGCCGGCGCTCGGCCGCGGCGGGGCGGCGGCGCTCGGCTTCGGGGTCGCGGCGATCGACGCCGTGCTGCCGGAGGGTGGGCTGCGTCCGGCCGGCCTGCACGAGTTTCTGGGCGCTGGCGGAGCCACGGCGCTGGTGGCGGCGCTGGCGGCCCGACGGCTGGCCCGAGATGGCCGGGGCCCGGTGCTCTGGTGTCTCGATAGCGCGAGTTTTTATCCCCCCGGCCCCTATCCCCCCGGCCTCGCCGCCTTCGGCCTGGGGGCGGAGCGCTTGATCCTGGTCCGGGCGCGGGCGGGGCGGGAGGTTCTCTGGGCGATGGAGGAGGCCTTGGCCGCCGGCCGCGTGGCGCTGGTCGTCGGCGAGGTGGCGCGCCTCGATTCCACGGCCGGCCGGCGCCTGCAGCTCGCGGCGGAGGCAGGCGCCACGCCGGCCCTGCTGCTGCGCCGCCCAGACGCCGCCACCACGCTCGGGGCGCTGACCCGCTGGCGGGTGGGAAGTGCGCCGAGCGGCCCGGCCGCCCATGCGAGCGGCCTCGGCGCCCCCCGCCTCGCCCTGGAACTCCTACGCGCCCGGGGCGGTGCCCCCGGTGCCTGGCTGATCGAGTGGAACCATGCGACGCGTTCTTTCTCTCTGGTTGCCGTACTGGTCGACCGAGCGGTCGAGGCGGCGCCCGCGGGCGCCCGCGCCGCCCGGGCCTGACGCGCCGGACACCCCCCTGGTCCTCTGGGAGGCGAGGCGGGGCACCCAGCGCGTCGTCCGGCTGAACGCCGCCGCCCAGGCCCTCGGCTTGCACGCGGGGATGCGGCTCGCCGATGCCCGCGCCATGCTGCCCGAGCTTCGGGTCCGGCCCCTGGCGGCGGCGGCCGACCGGGCCGCGCTCGACCGTCTCGCCGCCTGGTGCGAGCGTTACAGCCCCTGGGTCGCGCCCGACGGCGAGGACGCCATCCGCCTCGACGTCACCGGTGTTGCCCATCTCTTCGGCGGCGAGGCGGCGCTGGCCCGCGACCTGGAGGCCCGCCTCGCCGATTTCGGCCTCACCGCCCGGGTGGCGATCGCCGATACGCCGGGTGCTGCCTGGGCGCTCGCCCGCCATGGCCCGGCCTCGGCCCGCCTGGCGCCCCCGGGGGCGCTGAGGGCCAGCCTCGCGTCCCTGCCGGTGGCGGCGCTCCGCTTGCCGGCGGCGACGGTGGAGGATCTGCTGCATCTGGGCCTCGCCCGGATCGAGCCCTTGACCCAGATGCCCTCGGCGGCGCTCGCCACGCGCTTCGGCCCGGCGCTGGCGGCGCGGCTCGACCGAGTGCTGGGCCGCGTGGCCGAGCCGATCTCGCCCGAGCGCCCGCCACCCCGCTTGCTCCGCCGCCTGGTCTTCGCCGAGCCGATCGGCACGCCGGGCGACATCGCGCAGGCCGCCGGCCGACTGGCCGAGGCGCTTTCGGCGGATCTGGCGCGGGAGGGACTGGGCGCCCGGCGGCTCGAGTTCTCGCTCTATCTCGCCTCCGGCGGCATCGAGCGTGTGGCCGTCGGCTGCGCCCGGCCGAGCCGCGATCCCGCCCACCTTCGCCGCCTGTTGGAGGCGCGGCTGGGCGGTCTCGCCGCCGGCTTCGGGGCCGACGTGATCACGCTCGCGGCGACGGCAACGGAGGCGCTGGCGGCCCATCAGCTCGACTTTCACCGTCTCGCCCCCGCCGACGATTCGGCGGCCCCGGCGCCACCGCTCGACCGCGACCCCGAGCTCGGCCTGTTGATCGACCGGCTGGGCAATCGCCTGGGGCTGGCGAACATCACCCGCCCGGCGCCGCGCGAGAGCCATCTACCGGAGCGCGCGGTCCGCATCGTCGCCCCGCTCTCCCCGCCCCGGGGCGGCGGCTGGGACGCGGAATGGGCCCGCCCGGTCCGCCTGCTGCCGGCGCCGGAGCCGGTGGAGGTGGTGGCCGAGGTGCCGGACGGACCGCCGGCGAGCTTCCGCTGGCGCGGCCAGGGCTACCGGATCGCGCGGGCCGACGGGCCGGAGCGGATCGCGCCCGAGTGGTGGCGCCCGGCCGGGCGTGGCGGGCGCGGCGGGCGGACCCGCGATTATTACCGGCTGGAGGACGAGACGGGCGCCCGCTTCTGGGTCTATCGCGACGGCCTCCACGGACGAGCCGAAAGCGCGGCCTCGCCGCCGCGCTGGTACCTGCACGGCTTCTTCGCCTGAGGCGCCGCGCGATGCCCCCCGCACCCTTCACCGTCATCGCGAGGCGCGAAGCGCCGTGGCGATCCAGGGCGGCGCCCCCATCCTCGACGCCCCGGGCGCGGCATCGCCGCCTGGATCGCCACGCTTCGCTCGCGATGACGGAGGAGGGGACGATGACGGAGGCGGAGATGTCGACGCTCGTGCCGGGGGAGGGGACATGAAGCAGCCCGCCGTCTACATCATGGCGAGCCGTCGAAACGGTACCTTGTATACCGGAGTGACATCGGACCTGCCGAAGCGCGCTTTTCAACACAGAAAGGGATTGGGAGGCGGTTTCGCCACCCGATACGACTGCAACCGGCTCGTCTACTACGAGCTACATGGCGATATGGGCGCCGTGATCGGTAGAGAGAAGCAGATCAAGAAAGGATCGCGAACCAAGAAACTCGCCCTCATCGAAGACATGAACGCAACGTGGAGGGACCTCTATGACGATATCGTCTGAGGCCCCCCACCGTCATCGGATGCCGCGTCGATGAGCATGCCCCCCGCCTACGCCGAGCTCCATGTCACCAGCAACTTCAGCTTCCTGGAGGGCGCCTCGCACCCGGAGGAGCTGATGGTGAGCGCCGCCGCGCTGGGCCTGGAGGCGATCGCGATCACCGACCGCAACAGCCTGGCCGGCGTGGTCCGGGCCCATGTCGCGGCGGAGAAGGCCGGCATCCGCCTGATCGTCGGCGCGCGGCTGGATTTTCAGACGGGGGAGGAGGGGGCGGAGGACGAGACCTTCTCCCTGCTGGCGCTGCCGACGGACCGGGCGGCCTACGGCCGGCTCTCGCGCCTGATCACCCTCGGCCGTCGCCGCGCGCCCAAGGGGGAATGCCGGCTCGGCCTCGCCGACTTGGCCGAGCACGAGGAAGGGCAGATCCTGCTGGCCTTGCCGCCCGACCACCCCGACGACGGCTTCGCCGCCCGCCTCGCCGCGCTCGCCCGCAGACGGCCGGGCGATTGCTTCCTCGCCGCCGCCCATCGCCACCGGGGCGACGACGCGGCCCGTCTGGTGGCGCTGGAGGCCTTGGCGAGGCGCGCCGGTGCCCCGCTCGTCGCCTGCAACGACGTCCATTACCACGTCGCCGAGCGGCGCCCGCTGCAGGACGTGGTGAGCGCGATCCGCCACCGAACCACCGTCGCCGAGGCGGGCTTGCGCCTCGCCGCCAACGCCGAGCGCCATCTGAAGCCGCCGGACGAGATGGCCCGCCTCTTCGCCGCCCACCCCCAAGCGATCCACCGCACCGTCGAGATCGCCGCGCGCTGCCGCTTTCGCCTGGACGAATTGCGCTACGAATACCCGGCCGAGCCGGTGCCGGCGGGAGAGACGGCGCAAGGAGCGCTCGAACGGCTGACCTGGGAGGGGGCCAGGGAACGCTACGGCGCCGACGTGCCGGCGCGGGTGGCGGCGATGCTCGAGCACGAGCTGGAGCTGATCGGCGAACTCGACTACGCGCCCTATTTCCTGACCGTCCATGACCTGGTCCGCTTCGCCCGGGCGCGTGGCATCCTCTGCCAGGGCCGGGGCTCGGCCGCCAACTCCGCCGTCTGCTACTGCCTCGCCATCACCGCCGTCGACCCCAGCCGGCTCGATCTCCTGTTCGAGCGCTTCATCAGCGCCGAGCGGAACGAGCCACCGGACATCGACGTCGACTTTGCCCACGAGCGCCGCGAGGAGGTGATCCAGTACGTCTACCGGAAATACGGCCGGGACCGCGCCGGCCTCGCCGCCACGGTGATCAGCTACCGGGGCCGCAGCGCCATCCGCGAGGTCGGCAAGGCGATGGGCCTCTCGGAGGACGTGGTCGACGCACTCGCCCGCAATCTCTGGGGCCGGGGGGTGGAGGACGTGGAGGAAGACCGCGTGCGCGAGCTCGGCCTCGACCCTAGGGAGCCGACGCTGGCCATGACGCTGCGTCTGGCGGCGAGCCTGATCGGCTTTCCCCGCCACCTCTCCCAGCACGTCGGCGGCTTCGTCATCACCCGGGGGCCGCTCTCGGAGGTGGTGCCGGTCGAAAACGCGGCGATGGAGGACCGCACCGTCATCGAGTGGGACAAGAACGACCTCGCCGCCCTCGGCATGCTGAAGATCGACCTACTGGGGCTCGGCATGTTGACCTGCATCGACAAGGGCCTCGCCCTGCTCGCGCGCCATCACGGCCTCGATCTCGACCTCGCCGCCGTCCCGGCGGAGGACCCGGCGGTCTACGACATGCTCTGCCGGGCCGATTCCATCGGCGTCTTCCAGGTCGAGAGCCGGGCCCAGATGACCATGCTGCCGAGGCTCCGGCCGCGCGACTTCTACGACCTGGTGATCGAGGTGGCGATCGTCCGCCCGGGGCCGATCCAGGGCCAGATGGTACATCCCTATCTCCGC
Organism: Alphaproteobacteria bacterium; assembly: GCA_965225945.1. Taxonomy (GTDB): domain Bacteria; phylum Pseudomonadota; class Alphaproteobacteria; genus JASLMY01. The sequence continues at coordinate 32,815 of CBDDBZ010000030.1, forward strand.
CGCCGGGCCGGTAAGGAAGCGGTGGTCTTTCCCTCAGCCGAGCTGGAGGCAGTGCTGGGCAAGACGCTGGGAGTGCCGCTCTTCCAGGAGCAGGCGATGCGGATCGCCATCGTCGCCGCCGGCTTCAGCCCCTCCGAGGCCGACCAGTTGCGCCGCGCCATGGCGACCTTCCGGCGGAGCGGCACCATCCACACCTTCCGGGTGAAGATGATCGAGGGCATGGTGGCGCGCGGCTACGAACACGACTTCGCCGAGCGCTGCTTCAAGCAGATCGAGGGCTTCGGCGAATACGGCTTCCCCGAGAGCCATGCCGCGAGCTTCGCGCTGCTGGTCTACGTCTCCGCCTGGATGAAGTGCCACTACCCGGCGGTCTTCGCCTGCGCGCTCTTGAACAGCCAACCGATGGGCTTCTACGCGCCGGCCCAGATCGTCCGCGATGCGTGCGAGCACGGGGTCGAGGTCCGGCCGGTCGATGTCGGCCATTCGATGTGGGACAACACGCTGGAGGATCGTGGCCCCGGCGCCGGCCCGGCGCTCCGCCTCGGCTTCCGCCAGGTGAAGGGCTTGCGAGAAGAGGAGATGCGCCGCCTGGAAACCGCCCGCGGCGCCGGCTGGGCCGATCTCGCCGACTTGAAGCGTCGGGCCGAGTTGCCGCTTCCCACCATCGAGCGCCTGGCCCGGGCCGACGCCTGCAATTCCCTCGGGCTCGACCGGCGCCGCGCGCTTTGGGCGGCGAAGGCGCTAGAGGCAAGAGCGCTGCCCTTGTTCGAGCACGCCGCGCTCGGATCGCCGCCGCCGCGCGCCGCCGACCGAAGCGCCCTGCTGCTGGCGGAGATGCCGGCCGGCCAGCAGGTGATCGAAGACTATCGCGCGCTCCGCCTCTCGCTGAAGGCACACCCGCTCGCCTTCCTGCGCCGGGCCTTGACGGCGGAGGAAGTGGTGCCCGCCGACGTTCTGGCCGAATTGCCGGCCGGCCGCCGAGTCAAGGTCGCCGGTCTGGTGCTGGTGCGCCAACGCCCGGGGAGCGCCCGCGGCGTGATCTTCGCCACGCTGGAGGACGAGACCGGCGTCGCCAACGTCATCGTCCGCACGGCCATCTTCGAGCGTTATCGCCGTATCGTGCTGGGGGCCCGGCTGCTGCTCGCCGAGGGCCGGGTGGAGCGCGAGGGGATCGTCGTCCACGTGCTGGCTAGCCACCTCGCCGACCGCTCCGACCTGCTGGAGCATTTGGCCGAGGCCGGCGTGCCCAGCCCGCCACTGGAGCCCCCCCTCGCGCCCGCCGACGTGGTCAAGCACCCCATGTCCGACCCCCGCACGGCCCTTCCGAGCGGGCGCAATTTCAGGTGAGCGTGGCGTTCGCGCGGCTCACGCCGCGCGGAAGGTCAGGTCGATGGTCCAGCCGAGACTGGCGAGCGCCGCCTCGAGGCGGTCGATCTTGGTGTTGTGCTTCAGGTCACGCATGCGGCGGATCTCGGGCTCGCCGACGCCGAGGCGCCTGCCGAGCGTGACGTTGTTGATTCCGGCTTCGATCATCGCCAAGTGCAGGGCAATCTTGGCCGCGACCAGTGCGGAAGGCACCACCACCACACGACCCTTGGCCGGGCTCGGCGGCGGGATCTCCAGGCCGTCGTCGATGCGAAACGCCAGGGCCACCTCCAGGCAGTCGACGGCTTGGTCGAGAGCATCGACGCGGTCCTCGCCGAAGGTCAATGCCTCGGGCAAATCCGGAAAGGCGACGTTGACGGCGCCGTCGTCCTCGGTGGTGAGGTCGACGGGGTAGCTGAAACGAGCGGATCGAGGCATGTCGTCCTCCTAGAGATCGCGCGGGTTTATGCTGAGCTGCCGGCACATGGCGCGGAACGTGCCGGCGGCGATGTCGCGGTGGTGGCCGGTCGACAGCACGGTTCGCCGATCACCGTAGTAGACCCTCACGTGGGAGCCGCGACCGTGGTCCGTGTCGACCCGCACCGCGACGCCGTTGCGGCGGGCGAGGCGACGAAGGCGACGGAGGAATTCGGTGGCGTTCACGAATGTGAAATCGTACGTAATTGTACGAATATCAAGCTCTATATCGCATTTTTTGTACGAGGCGGTAATTGTGGTGCGCGCCTGCGGTGATGTGTCACTCCGGCAGCTCGCTCCGCCCGCCCAGCATCGCCTCAACCCTCCCGTCCGAAGATCTCGCGCAGCCAGGTGCCGATCTCGGCGATGACGAAGTCGCCCGCCGGCATGACGGCGGTCAGCACCGTGCAGGCGTGCATCAGCCCGCTCCATTCGCGGTGCACGGTCTCGACGCCGGCCGCCTCCAAGCGCCGGGCATACTCGGCGGCCTCGTCGCGCAGCGGATCGAAACCGCAGTTCATCACATAGGCTGGCGCCAGCCCTGTGAGGTCTTCCGCCAGGCCGGGCGAGGCGCGCAGGTCGGCCTTGTCCGCCGCTTGGTTCAGATACCACTCGAGATAGAACTGGATGCGGTCCCTGGGCAGGATCGGATCGGCGGCGAATTCCCGGTGGCTGGGGCTGTCGAAATGCAGGTCGGTCGCGGGGTAGATCAGCACCTGGGCGAACGGCGTGGGCCCGCCCGCCCAGTGCGTCTGCTGCGCCACCACCGCCGCCAAGTTGCCGCCGGAGCTGTCCCCGGCGACGGCAATCCGATGCTCGTCACCGCCCAAGCCGGCGACGTTCTCGACCAGCCAGCCGAAGGCGGCAAGGCAATCTTCGACCGCGGCGGGAAACTTGTGCTCCGGCGCCAGGCGATAGTCGAGGGCGACCACCAGGCATTCGCCGGCCAGCGCCAGCTTGCCGCAGAAGGCGTCGTGGGTGTCGAGATCGCCCTGGATCCAACCGCCGCCATGGTAGTAGGCGACCACCGGCAAGGGGCCTTCGGCCGCCGGCCTGGCGGCGTAGAGGCGGGCGCCGAGCGGTCCCGCCGGTCCGGGGACCGTCAGCTCTTCCTTGCGCGGCAGCGGTGGGTGCGGCCGCTCCCAGAGCGCCACCAGATTGCGAAATTGCGCCCGCGCCTCGCTCGGGCTCGGCATGTGGCCCGGCACTCGGAGCCGGGTGGCGACGTCGGCGACGACCTGTGCCTTGGCCGCCATCACCCGCGCGCCGGAACGCCGCCGCCGGCCCAAGAGCCAGAGCGGCGCCAGCCATTCCGGCATCTCGGCGAGGCGCAGGCGGGCCCGCGTGGCGGCGGTCATGGCGCGATCTCCCCGAAGTTAAGCAGGGACCGCATGGAGCGGCGACCCGGCCCGAGTTGCATTTGAATTGTATATGTAGCCTAATTGTGCTACATAACCACTACAAAGGAATTATGGATACGATGGCAAAAACATCAACCGTTCGCGCTCGCGTGGAGCCTGAGCTCAAAGACGCGGTCGAGGGCGTGTTCTCGCGGCTCGGCCTTACGACAAGCGACGCGATCACGCTTTTCCTCAATCAGGTCGCTCTTGTGGACGGTCTCCCCTTCCCTGTCCGGATTCCCAACAAACAAACACGGAGAGCTATCGCCGACGCGAAGGCCAACAGGGGTATGAAGACTTTTGAAACTGCCGAGGAACTTTTTAAAGAACTTGAAGATTAGCGGTATTTTATGCGACAGATTTCACGGCAGAATAAGTTCAAACGAGATTTCAAAGTAGCAGGGCGACGAGGAAAAGATTTAACAAAGCTCAAGGAAGTAATTGCTCTTTTAGTTGTAGACGGTGCCCTGCCCCCTACGCTATTCCCGCATAAACTTTCCGGTGAGTTTTCCGGTCTATGGGAATGCCACATAGAACCTGACTGGCTCCTCATTTATGATGTCGACGAAGAGGAGTTGAATCTGATCCGTACCGGCACTCACTCCGACTTGTTTGAGTAAATAACACCAACCGACGAAAGTCCTGACCGCTCCGCGCCTTGGCCGCCATCACCCGTTCGCTCGGATAAAGGGACACAATACTTATCCTCACTAGGATAAGTATTGTGTCCCTTTATCCGCCTCTCCGCCCGAATGGCCGCTGGACGCGCCTCTACTCCCGATCCTCGTGCGCCACCTCGCCCATCAGGCGGGCGGCGGTGCGTTCCACCTCGGCCCGGCGCTCGGGCTCCAGCGTCCAGCTCGTGCAGGGCAGCGTGCGGGACTGGAGCCGCATGACATAGCGCAAGATCTTCTTGGCCAGAGTTCTGGGCGGCGGCGGTTGCCGCACGCTCGGGCTCTCGCTCGATTCCTGCGACTCAGGCACCGGAGAAGGCCGCCGGGTCGAAATCGTATTTGGAATTGCAAAATTCGCAGGTGACATCGAGCCGCCCCTCGGCGGTCAGATCGCCGATCGCCTCGGCCGATAGCGCTTGCAGCATTCGCTCGGCCCCGAGCCGCGAGCAGCGGCAGCCGAAGGCGAGCGGATGCGGCTGGAAGACCCGTACACCGTCCTCGTGATAGAGCCGATAGAGCAACTCGTCGGCCGAGAGGCCGGGGTCGAGCAACTCGGCGTCGTCGACCGTCGCCATCAGGGTCACCGCGCGGCGCCAATCCTCCTCGCTCACCGTCCGGTCGGGCTCCGCGCCGCGCGCCAGCATCGCCGGATCGCCTTCCGGCAAGCGCTGCACCATGATCGCGCCGGCCCGCCAGCACGCCCCACCTTCGTCGTTCGCGATCCGCCGGGTGGCGATCCGGATCGCGGTCTGCACCTGCTCGGAATCGCGGAAATATTTGTGCGCACACTCGGCCAGCGTCGCCCCCTCCAGCGGCACGATCCCCTGATAGCGCTCGGTCTCGTCGCCCTGGTCGACGGTAAAGGCGAGGTAGCCGCCGCCCATCAGACGCGGCACCGGGAGATCGTGGAGCGCCTCGAGAGCGCCGAGTTCGGTGAGCGCGGCATCGTCGTATTGCACATAGCCCCGGAGCTTGCCCTCGCTGGTGCAGTCGACCACCAGCATCGGTGCGATGCCGTCGCCCTTGGCTTGGAGGGAAAATACGCCGTCGTACTTCAGCGCCGCCGCCAGGATCGCGGCCAGCGCGATCGCCTCGCCCAACAGGCGCGCGATCGGCGGCGGATAGTCGTGCCGGCGGACGATTTCGTCGACCGTCGGGCCGAGGCGAACCAAGCGTCCCCTCACGCCGGCCGCCTCGACCTGAAAGGGGCGGACCAGATCGTCCCCGCCCACGGGCACAGGGCTCAACCGAGACACCAGGAGAGGATACCTTTCTGCGCGTGCAGGCGGTTCTCGGCCTGGTCCCAGACGATGGACCTGGCTCCGTCGATGACCTCAGGCGTCACCTCTTCGCCCCGGTGCGCCGGCAGGCAGTGCATGAACACCGCGTCCGGCCGGGCGAGCGCCATGCTACGGGCGTTGATCTGATAGGGCGCCAGCATGTTGTGGCGGTCGCTCGACTCGCCGTCGTGCATCGAGACCCAGGTGTCGGTGACGACGCAGTCGGCGCCATCGAGCGCCGCCTCGACGTCGCCCGTGACCTCGACGTCCGCGCCCTCGGCCCTGGCCCGAGCCAATGCCGCCTCGGAGGGACGCAGCTGCTCCGGCGTCGCCAGCCGAAGCGCGTAGCCGAAGCGGGCCGCGCCCTGAATCCAGGTGTTCGCCATGTTGTTGCCGTCACCCGTCCAGGCGACGAGCTTGCCGGCGATGGCGCCGCGATGCTCCTCGTAGGTCATCACGTCGGCCATCAGTTGACAGGGATGGGTCTCGTCGGTGAGGCCGTTGATCACCGGTACGGTGGCGTGCGCCACCATCTCCGCCAGCACGTCGCGCCCGTGGGCTCGGAGCATGATGATGTCGACGTAACGCGAGAGCACGCGGGCGGTGTCGGCCACGCTCTCGCCCCGGCCGAGCTGCATGTCGGCGGTATTGGCGATGAGGGTCTGGCCGCCGAGCTGGCGCATCGCGACATCGAAGGAGATGCGGGTTCGCGTCGAGGGCTTGTCGAAGACCATGGCGAGCAGCCGGCCTTCCATCGGCCGGCTCTCGTCCACCGCCGCCTTGCCCTTGTCGCCGCGCGCCGCCTTGCGCGCCTTGGCTTCGTCGAGGATGTCGCGCAGGGTCTCGCCGTCCAACGCGTCGATGTCGACGAAATGGCGGATGTCGCTCATTGGCTGAGCTTCTCGCAGACCCGCTCCAGGGCGAGCATCGCTTCCTCGACCTGGGCCTCCTCGATGGTCAAGGGCGGCAGGAAGCGAACCACATTGTCGCCCGCCGGCACCGCCAGCACGCCCTCCTCGCGCAGCGCGGCGACCACGTCGGTATGGGTCGGCTTGGTCTTGAAGCCGACGAAGAGGCCGCGCGCGCGGACGTCCTCGATGACGCTGTCGTTGCGCTGGCGCAGACCCTCCAGCCGGTCGGCCAGCTTGGCGCCAATTCGCTGGACATGGTCTAGGAAGCCCTCCTCCAGCAGCACGTCGAGCACCGCGTTGCCCGCCGCGACGGCCATCGGGTTGCCGCCATAGGTCGAGCCGTGGGTACCCGCCACCATGCCCTTGGCGGCGTCGGTCGTCGCCATGCAGGCACCGAGCGGGAAGCCGCCGCCGATGCCCTTGCCGAGGGTGACGATGTCCGGGCTGGCGCCGGTCCATTCATGCGCCAACAGCTTGCCGGTCCGGCCCATGCCGCTCTGCACCTCGTCGAGGATCAGCAGCAGGCCGTGCTCGTCGCACAGAGCGCGCAGGCCCTCCAGCAGCCCATCGGGCAGGATGTTGATGCCGCCCTCGCCCTGCACCGGCTCGATCATGATCGCCGCCGTCGCCTCGCCGATCGCCGCCCGGGTCGCCGCCAGATCGTCCCAGGGGACGTGATCGAAGCCGTCCACCTTCGGCCCGAAGCCGTCCAGGATCTTGGCCTGGCCGGTCGCCGCCATGGTGGCCAGCGTGCGGCCGTGGAAGCAGTTCTCGAAGGTGATGACGCGGAAGCGTTCCGGCCGGCCGTCGACGTGGTGATAGCGTCGGGCCATCTTGATCGCGCATTCGTTCGCCTCGGCGCCCGAATTTGCGAAGAACACGGTGTCGGCGAAGCTGTTGGCGGTCAGCCGGTCGGCCAGGCGCTCCTGGCCGGGGATTCGATAGAGATTGGAGACGTGCATCAGCTCGCCCGCCTGGCGCCGGAGCTCGGCGACCAGGTGGGGATGGCTATGGCCGAGGCAAACCACGGCGATTCCGGTGGCGAAATCGAGATAGCGCGCCCCCTGGTCGTCCCAGAGATAGGCGCCCTCGCCCTTCACGAACGCGACGTCCGTGCGGGCATAGGTCGGAAGCACGGCGGATGTGACCACGTCTCTGCTCCAATCAAAAACGCGGCGCCGGGAGCGCCGCAGAGCCTACGGGAACCGGTAAATAAGCGGCCCGAGACGGCGAATGTCAACCATGCGCTCGCCGGCTATTCCACCCGCGCCGAGGCCGCCTGCGACGCCACGTCTCTCATGCGAGAGTGACCAAGCAATCCGGATGGACAGACGTGCATCGACAGGAGGCGCAAAAACGGCTTGACCCGAGAAGCGGAATTAGACGACCCATGGATGGTACCCGCGGGCGTGGTCGGGCCGGCGGAGCGGGCCGGCTTCAAGGCCTTTCGAGTTTGACTCCGAGGATAGGGTGATGGGCAAGAAGATTCTGATCCATCTCTTGTTGATTGCGATCCCGTTCCTGGTCTGGTTCGCCTATGCCTGGCTGCGCCAGCGGGCCAAGGCGCGGGGCCAGGTCTGGCGGGACGCGCCGTTCCTGGCTCTGCTGGCGATCGGGCTCGCGATCTCGACCGGGGCGCTTTTCTTACTCGACGCCTTTGAAGGCGCGCCTCCGGGCAGCACCTATGTGCCGGCCCATGTCGACGAGCAGGGGGAGATCGTGCCCGGCCGTTTCGAATGAATACGCGCAGATGCGACGGCGCGCTCGCGACCCGGATCCCGCCGCCCGCCTGGATGCGGACCCGGTCCTGCCGAGCGGTGATGCGGGCGCTCATGGCCGAGGGCCACGTCGCCCGCTTCGTCGGCGGCTGCGTCCGCGACACCATCGCCGGCCGCCCGGTCCACGACGTCGACATCGCCACCACGTCGCCCCCGCGGGTGAACGTCCGCCTGCTGGGCGCGGCCGGCATCAAAGTGGTGCCGACGGGACTCGGGCACGGCACGGTGACGGCGGTGAGCCGGGGCACCCCTTACGAGGTGACGACGCTCCGCGTCGACGTCGAGACCTTCGGCCGCCACGCCCGGGTCGCCTATACCGAGGATTGGCGGGCCGACGCGACGCGGCGCGACTTCACCATGAACGCTCTCTACGCCGATGGCCGGGGTCGGGTGTTCGACTGGTTCGGCGGCATCGAGGATCTCGCGGCCGGGCGAGTGCGCTTCGTCGGCGAGGCCGACCTCCGAATCGCCGAGGATCGCCTCAGGGTGCTGCGCTACTTCCGCTTTCACGCCTGCTACGGCCGAGGCCGGGCGGATGGCCGGGCCCTAATAGCCTGCCGGCGGGCGGCGGGCACGCTGGGCGAATTGTCGGGCGAGCGAATCCGCCAAGAGCTGCTGAAGTTGCTGGCGGCAGCCCGCCCCGCCCCCGCGCTCCGCCTGATGATCCGCCTTGGCCTCTTGGGCGAGGTGATCGCGGCCCCGATCGACCTCGAAGCGCTCGCCCGGTTGCGCCGGCTGGAGCCCGACCCGCCCGACCCGCTGTTGCGCCTGGCCGCTCTGATGCGTGGCCAAGGCGCGGCGACGGGCGCGCGAGTGGCGGCGCGGCTGCGCCTCTCCAGTCGCCAGCGCGATCGCCTGCTCGCTTTGCTGGCGCCCGAGAACGCGATTTCGGCGCGGGCCGGGGTCGCTGAGACCCGGCGGCTGGCGCACCGTCTGGGGCCGGAGCTGGCGCTGGATCTGGCCCGTCTCGCCGGCGCCGGGCGGGCGGCGCGGGTCGCCAGCGAGACACCGCCCCCGCCGTTTCCCCTGAGGGGTCGGGACATCCGCGTCCTCGGCCTCGCCTCGGGCCCGGCGATCGGCGAGCTGCTGGCCGAGATCGAGGCCTGGTGGATCGACGACGACTTCCGGCCCGACCGCCGCGCCTGTCTGTCGCGGCTGCGCGAAATCGTGACCTCGCGACGTGCGGGATAAGGACTCAGTTGCCGGCCTTGATTAGGCGGCCCTTGGCGCTGCGGACGGTGGTGCCGTCGACGATGCGGAGAAATTCCAGCTTCATGAAGCCGCCGGTGAGCGTGCGGCGATAGACCTGTAGCTCCGCTCGCCCGTCGGCGGCGATCTGCATCACGTTCACCACCAGGGTCTGGCCGTCGATATAAGCCCAGGCGTAGGCGCCGTCGTCGAGCAACGGATCGCGCGACGGCCCGGCCCGCCAGACGCCGGCACGGACCGGCTGGAAGTCGAGGGTGGTCTCCTTCAGGACCTCGGTCGGGTTGCTCGGGTCGCCCTTTTGGCGCTGCACGGTACGCCAGGCGAGGGTGAAGCCGCCGCCCGACGATCGGACCTCGACGCCGATGTCGCGCGCCGTCAACTGGAAGTTGACGCTGATCCGGCTTTCGGAGATGGCGTTGCCTTGCCACGTGCCGAAGAAGGCGGCGATCGGCGCTGGTGCCGCCATCGCCTGGCCGGCCCCACCGGCGACGAGGCCGAGAATGACGACGAGCGCCACCGCGCCCTGGTTCCGGGTCCGCATCCGTTCTCTCCCTGAAAATCGAGCCCGCAGTGTAGCCAAGCGCCGGCGTCAGGGCCAGGCGACGTCGGGCGGCAGCGACATCAGGATCGCCTCGGCGTTGCCGTCGGTCCGCAGGCCGAAGCGCGTGCCCCGGTCGTAAAGCAGATTGAACTCGACGTAGCGACCGCGACGGAAGCGTTGATGGGCCCGCTCCTCGGCGCTCCAGCTCCGTTCCATGTGGCGGCGGACCAGCACGGGATAGACCTCTTGGAAGGCCCGCCCGACGTCGCGGGTGAAGGCGAAGTCCGCCTCCCAGTCGCCGCTGTCGAGATCGTCGTAGAAGATACCGCCCACGCCGCGCGGCTCGTCGCGGTGCGGCAACCAAAAATATTCGTCGCACCACTTGGAGAATCGAACGTAGTAGTCGGCGCCGTGCGCGTCGCAGGCGGCGCGAAGGCTTGCGTGGAAGCGGGCGGTGTCGCCGTCGTCGGGGGTGATCGGGTTCAGATCGGCGGCGCCGCCGAACCACGATTTGGTGGTGACGATATGGCGCGTGTTCAGGTGCGCCGGCGGCACGTGCGGCGAGCGGGGATGCATCACCACGCTGATGCCGCTGGCCCAGAAGCGGGCATCCGCCTCGGCCCCTGGAATCTCCTTGGCGAAGGGTTCCGAGAAGACGCCATGGACGGTCGAGATGTTCACACCCGCCTTCTCGAAGACCCGGCCATGCAGCATCGACATCTCGCCGCCGCCGCCGCCCTCCCGCGACCAGGCCTCGGCTTCGAAGATGCCCGGCGCCAGCCGCTCGGCCTCGGGCACCGCGTAGTCGCGCTCGATTTCCTCGAAGCTCGCCACCAGATCGTCGCGAAGCTCGCGAAACCAGCTCCGGGCCGCCTTCTGGCGCGGGGTTTCCTCGGGTTCCATCACGACCTCCTATTCCCCCCCTCCGCCGGCGGAAAGCCGCCGGTCCGACGCAACGCCTCGCCCAGCACCATGGCGGCCGCCACCACCACGTTGAGCGAACGCGCGCCCGGCCGCATCGGCACCCGGAGACGGGCATCCGCCGCCTCGTGCACGGCCGCCGGCACGCCCGAGCTCTCGCGGCCCAGCAGCAGGACGTCGCCGCGCGCGAAGGCGAAGCCCATGTAGATATCACTGGCACGGGTCGTCAACAGGACGATTCGTCCCACCCTCCCCGCCCGCGCCGCCCGGAAGGCCTCCCAGTCGGCATGGCGGACGATCTCGGCCAAGGGCGCATAGTCCATCGCCGCCCGCCTCAGCTCGCGCTCGGTGAAGACGAAGCCGGCGGGCTCGATGACGTCGAGCGGTACGCCCAGGCAGGCGGCCAAACGGATCAGACCGCCGGTGTTTCCGGGAATGTCGGGTTGATAGAGCGCCAAGCGCATTTCGTCCCTTACCTTTCACCCATGGCCAGCCGGTCGGCGGCATCGATCGGGCTCGGCACGCGCTGCGTCATCGCGTCGCAGCACGGGCGTCGGGTAGACAAATCCTTGGCAGCATGACAAATAAACCCGCCTGAGGATCCATGCAGGACATCTGGGGGTGTGATCATGGCGGATGATGGCGTCACGCGCCGCGACTTCATCTATGTCGCCGCCGTCGGGATGGGCGCGGTCGGCACCGGGCTCGCGGTCTGGCCGTTCGTGCATCAGATGAACCCGTCGCAGGACGTGCTTGCACTGTCCTCGATCGAGGTCGACATCTCAGGCATCGAGGTGGGGCAGGCGATCAAGCCGAAATGGCGAGGCAAGCCGGTCTTCATCCGCCGCCGCACCAAGAAGGAGATCGAGCAGGCCCGCGCCGTGCCGCTCGCCGACCTCCCCGATCCCGAGAGCGACCAGGACCGGGTCAAGAAGGACCGCGACGAATGGCTGGTACTGATCGGCGTCTGCACGCATTTCGGCTGCATACCCCTGGGCCAGCAGGGTGAGTACGGCGGCTGGTTCTGCCCCTGCCACGGCTCGCACTACGACACCTCCGGGCGGATCCGCAAGGGACCGGCGCCGCGCAACCTCGACGTGCCGCCATACCGGTTCAGCGAGGACGGCACCACGATCTTGATCGGCTAGGGAGACGCCGGCGCATGCCCTTGTTCAACAACGACAATCCGGTCGTGAAGTGGATCGAGTACCGATTGCCGGTGTTCAGCTTCGTCGACGCCCACCTGATCGACTATCCGACCCCGAAGAACCTCAACTACTGGTACAACTTCGGCTCCATCGCCGGCATCATGCTGGTGGTGCAGATGGCCACCGGGATCGTGCTGGCGATGCACTACCAGCCGCACGCCGATCTGGCCTTCGATTCCGTCGAGCACATCATGCGCGACGTGAACTACGGCTGGCTGATCCGCTACATGCACTCCAACGGCGCCTCGATGTTCTTCATCGCGGTCTACATCCATCTCTTCCGCGGGCTCTACTATGGCTCTTACAAGGCGCCGCGCGAGATCCTCTGGTGGATGGGCATCGTCATCCTTTTTCTGATGATGGGGAGCGCCTTCATGGGCTACGTGCTGCCCTGGGGACAGATGAGCTTCTGGGGCGCCACCGTGATCACCAGCCTGTTCTCTGCCCTGCCGCTGGTCGGCGAGCAGATCGTGACCTGGCTGTGGGGCGGCTTCTCGATCGACAACCCGACGCTCAACCGCTTCTACAGCCTGCATTACCTGTTTCCCTTCGTGCTCTGCGGCGCGGTCTTCGTGCACCTGTGGGCGCTGCATCACCGCAAGTCGAACAACCCCACGGGCCTCGACATCAAGGGCCCCCAGGACACCATTCCCTTCCACCCCTACTACACGGTGAAAGACATCTACGGGATCGCCGTCTTCGGCATCTTCTTCAGCGTCTTCCTGTTCTTCATGCCGAACGCGCTGGGCGAGGTTGACAACTACATTAAGGCCGACCCGCTCTCGACGCCGGCCCATATCGTGCCGGAGTGGTACTTCCTGCCGTTCTACGCGATCCTCCGCTCGATCCCGCAAAAGCTGCTGGGCGTGATCGCCATGGGCGCCTCGCTGATGGTCCTCTTCGTGCTGCCCTGGCTCGATACCAGCGGGGTCCGTTCGGCCACCTTCCGCCCGGTCTACAAGCAGCTCTTCTGGATCTTCTTCGTCACCTGCATCGTGCTGGGCGTGGTCGGCGCCAACCCGGCGGAGGGCATCTGGCTGGTGATCGGCCGGATCTTCACCGCCATCTACTTCCTGTTCTTCCTCGTCCTGCCGATCGTCGGCTGGCTCGAGCGGCCGAGACCCTTGCCGGCGGGCATCGCCGAATCGGTGCTGGCGAATTCCGGTGGCGGCGAGGCCCTGAGCGAGGGGAGGGCATGATGGGCAGGTTCGGATTGTTCTTGGCCGCCGTTGGCCTGATGCTCGCGGGCGCGACCTCGGCCCCGGCCGCCGTCGAGTCACCGCCGCTCAGGAAGGCCGAACTGGCCCACATGAACCCCTTCGCCAGCTACGACCTGGCGGCGGTGCAACGCGGCTTCCAGGTCTATAACGAGGTCTGCGCAGCCTGCCACTCGGTGCAGTACCTCTACTACCGCAACCTCGGCGAGATCGGGCTTTCGGAAGCCGAGGTGAAGGCCATCGCCGCCGAGGCGACGGTGATGAACGAAGAAGCCAATGAGGACGGGGAGATGTTCGAGCGGCCGGGCAAGCCCTCGGACCGCATCGTCAAGCCGTTCGAGAACGATGCCGCGGCCCGGGCCGCCAACGGCGGCGCCCTGCCGCCGGACCTCTCGTTGATGGTCAAGGCCCGCAAGGGGCATGAGGACTACGTCTTTTCGCTCCTCACCGGCTACGCCGATCCACCGGCCGATCTCGAGATACGGGAGGGGATGAGCCACAATCCGTACTTCTCCGGTGGAATGATCGCCATGGCGCCGCCGTTGAGCGAGGACGCGGTCGAATACGCCGACGGCACCAAGGCGACGGTGGATCAGATGGCGCGCGATGTCGTCACTTTCCTCGCCTGGGCCTCCGAGCCGACCTTGGTCGAGCGGCGCCAGATGGGCACCAAGGTGATCATCTTCCTGGTGATCTTCTCGGCTCTGATGTACGCGGTGAAGCGCAAGGTCTGGGCCGACGTTCACTAGGGGATTTCACCCCCCGATGGGGTCGGGCGCCCGGGCATGATCCGCCCGCTCTACGACTGGACGTTCCGGCTCGCCGGCCATCGCCGCGCGAGCTGGGCGCTGGTCGCCATCGCCGTGGCCGAAAGCTCGGTCTTCCCGATCCCGCCCGATCTGCTGCTGATACCGATGGTGTTGGCGGATCGTGCCCGGGCCTGGTGGCTGGCGACGATCTGCACCGTCTCATCGGTGCTGGGCGGCCTCGGCGGCTACTACATCGGCGCCTTCCTGTTCGAGGCGGTGGCCAAGCCGCTGCTCGAGTTCTATGGCCACGGCGCCGCCTTCGACGAGTTTCGCGCGCTGTACGGCGAGCACGGCGCCTGGGTAGTCTTCACTGCCGGGGTGACGCCCTTCCCTTACAAGGTCATCACCATCACCAGCGGCGTGGTGGCGCTGTCGCTGCCGACCTTCATCATCGCCTCGATCGTGGCCCGGGGGCTCCGTTTCTTCATCGTCGCGGGGCTCCTCTGGTGGTTCGGACCGCCCATTCGCGATTTCATCGAGAAGCGCCTGGGCCTGGTGTTCGTGGTCCTGTTGATCCTGCTCATCGGCGGCTTCGTGGCGGTCGAATGGCTCCTCTGATAGCACTGGAGAAATCCCTCGACTCCCCCTCCCGCAGCCAATCATCGCGAAGCTACTATCCCATGGGTGGTTGCGTGGGAATGCGGCGAGCGGGGGAAGCGGCGGCTGCGGAGATCGCCATAATTCCAGATCGGCTATTGCTTTTTGCCGCCGAGAGGCTAATTATCCCTCTGGTACGCGGTCGGTCGTGGCGACAGTCGATCGATTATTGCCTGGGCCGCTCCTCCAACCACCGGTAACGATCCCTACGGCCCCGTCAGAACCGGCATCCATTCGCCGGGTCATCGCCAGCCCGGTTCATCGTCCCTCCGATCCACCCGACACGGTCGCTGCGGGGCGGACAAGCGAAAGCGGCGATCCGTCGCCTCGCCAAGCCGATCCTCCCAAAAGCCGATCCTCCCAAAGAACGTAACGGTATTTCCAAATGCACCTCCAGGAACTCAAGCGCAAAAACCCGACGGACCTGCTCTCCTATGCGGAGGAGCTGGAGGTCGAGAACGCGAGCTCGCTCAGGCGTCAGGACATGATGTTCGCGATCCTGAAGCAGCTCGCCGAAAAGAACGAGGAAATCACCGGTGGTGGCGTCCTGGAGGTTTTGCAGGACGGCTTCGGCTTCCTTCGGGCGCCGGAATCGAACTATCTGCCGGGACCCGACGACATCTACGCCTCGCCCTCGCAGATCCGCCGCTTCGCGCTTCGCACCGGCGACACGGTCGAGGGCCAGATCCGCGCGCCGAAGGACGGCGAGCGCTATTTCGCCCTCCTCAAGGTCAACGAAATCAACTTCGAGGATCCCGAGGAGACCCGCCACAAGGTCCATTTCGACAGCCTGACACCGCTCTACCCCGACCAGCGGCTGGTGCTGGAGCGGACGGACGTGCCGGACGATGATTTGTCGGTCCGGGTCATCGACCTGACCTCGCCGATCGGCAAGGGCCAGCGAGGGCTGATCGTCTCGCCGCCCCGCACCGGCAAGACGGTGCTGTTGCAGAACATCGCCCACTCGATCAGCGCCAACCATCCCGAGGTCTTTCTGATCGTGCTGCTGATCGACGAGCGGCCCGAGGAAGTGACCGACATGCAGCGCTCGGTCGACGGCGAGGTCATCAGCTCGACCTTCGACGAGCCGGCGCAGCGTCATGTGCAGGTGACGGAGATGGTGATCGAAAAGGCCAAGCGCCTGGTCGAGCACAAACGTGACGTGGTGATCCTGCTGGACTCGATCACCCGCCTGGCCAGGGCCTACAACACGGTGGTGCCGTCTTCCGGCAAGGTGCTGACCGGTGGCGTCGACGCCAACGCCCTGCAGCGCCCCAAGCGCTTCTTCGGCGCCGCCCGCAATATCGAGGAAGGCGGCTCCCTCACCATCATCGCCACGGCGCTGATCGACACCGGCAGCCGCATGGACGAGGTGATCTTCGAGGAGTTCAAGGGCACCGGCAATTCGGAGATCATTCTCGACCGCAAGCTCGCCGACAAGCGGACCTTTCCGGCCATGGACATCACCAAGTCGGGCACCCGCAAGGAGGAACTACTGGTCGACAAGGGCGAGCTCGCCAAGATGTGGGTGCTGCGCCGGATCCTCAATCCGATGGGCACGGTGGACGCCATCGAATTCCTGACCGACAAGCTGAAGGCGACCAAGAGCAACAAGGATTTCTTCGATTCGATGAATACCTGATAGCGAGTTCCTGTTAAATTTGCTTCGCTTCGCTTCACGGGTACTTTTCACCGATCGACACCCGAGGGACATGGCCCTCGAGGGCGCTTCCCCTCAGGCCGTCCGCATCAGTGCCGGCAGGTCGCCGGCCATGGCGCTCGCGCGGCGCTCGAAGAAGCGCTTCAGGGGTCCGATCCGCTGCACCGTGGCGAGGCCGAGGCCGCGGGCCAGGCGCAGGGGTCCGATATCGTTCGAAAACAACCGATTGAGCCCATCCGTCATCACCAACATGGCCAGCGCGTCGGCCCGCCGGTGGCGCTGATAGGCCTCCAGCCCCTCGGCCGCGCCGAGGTCGAGTCCGACCCGCGCCCGGTCCTTCAGGATCTCCACCAGCCAGGCGACGTCGCGATAGCCGAGATTGAGGCCCTGGCCCGCCAGGGGATGCATGGCATGCGCCGCGTCGCCCACCAGCACCAGGCGGCGGTCGATATAGCGCTCGGCATTGGAAAGGCCGAGGTGATGGCGCCACCGGGGACCGACCGGCTCGATCCGACCCAGATGATCGCCCGCGCGGTCCGCTACCTCGGAGCGGAACGCCGCGTCGTCGAGCTCGAGCATGGCCTCGGCCACGCCGGCGCGCTCGGTCCAGATCATGGAGGAGCGCCGATCCGTCATCGGCAGCAGGGCGAAGGGACCGCCGGAGAGAAAATGCTCCTTGGCGATGCCGTGGTGCGGTTCCGCGTGGCGCAGGGTGGCGACCAGCGCCGCTTGGGGATAGCGCCAGGCGAGACAATTGATCCCCGCCGCCTGGCGCAATTGCGAGCCACGCCCGTCCGCCGCCACCAATAGGGGCGCGCGGAGCACGCAGCCGTCGGCGAGCGTGAGCTCGACACCGTGAGGCCTGCGCGAGATGTCCCGGATTTCGACCGGCGCGAGCAGGCGGGCACCGTCGCTGGCCGCCACCGCGTTTTCCAACGCGGCGCGCAGATGACGGTTCTCCACCATGAAGCCGAAGGGCCGCTCGCCGACCTCGCGGTGGTCGAAATGGAGGAAGAACGGTGCCCGACCGTCGGCGACACGGATCTCGAGGATCGGCTCGGCCACCGCTGCCAGCCCGCGCCAGACGCCGATCGCATTCAGCATGGTCTGAGTGCCGAGAGCAATGCTGGTGACCCGCCCGTCGAAGCCGCCCTCGGCGATCGCCGCCGGCGCCTGTCGCTCGACGACGATCGCTTCCAGCCCCGCCTCGGCCGCGGCCCGGGCCAGCGCCATGCCGATCAGACCACCGCCGACGATCGCCAGATCGGCGCCGAGCACCCGCGTCGTGCCGCGTTTCGGCGCTTCGTTCGCGTTTCTGGCCATGCGCCAGCTTCGCGCCCGCGCGCTCGCCTGTCCACCGTCGCGCAGGTCTCTTCGCGTCGCTGCCTATAATTCAGCACAAACCAAATTTACGCCTAACAAATGGGCACAAAGTTGTCCATGGATGCCGGTCAAATAGCGCCTAGTGTCCTGATCGATAAATTAATATGATTATGTCTCTATTTGTTTGCAGGAGGCGCGATTGATGGCGAGAGTGGCGGTGACGATCTCTTTGAGCGATGACGAGCGCGCCGAATTGGAGGCGCTGTCTCGTCGTCGCAAGACCTCGCAGGGGCTTGCGCGGCGGGCTCGGATCGTCTTGGCGGCGGCGGAAGGGTTGGAGAACAAGGAGATCGCCGTTCGTCTCGAGGCGAGCGCGGACACCGTGGGCAAGTGGCGTCGCCGCTATGCGGCGGAGGGCCTCGACGGTCTGTACGACGAACCCCGCCCCGGCGCGCCGCGTCAAATCGGCGATGACGCCATCGCGGAAGCGGTCCGGCTGACGCTGGAAGAGACGCCGCCGGACGCGACCCATTGGAGCCTTCGCTCGATGGCGCGGGCGAGCGGCCACGCGCCCTCGACCATTCATCGCATCTGGCGGGCCTTCGGCTTGCAGCCGCATCGCTCGGAGACCTTCAAGCTGTCGAGCGATCCCTTCTTCGTGGAGAAGGTCCGCGACATCGTCGGTCTGTATTTGGCGCCGCCGGATCGTGCCCTGGTTCTCTGTGTCGACGAAAAGAGCCAGATCCAGGCCTTGGACCGTTCCCAGCCCCTCTTGCCGATGCGCCCCGGGCAGGCGGAGCGGCGCAGCCACGACTACAAGCGCCACGGCACGACCTCTCTCTTCGCGGCCCTCGACATCGCCACGGGAGAGATCATCGGCAAATGTTTCCCGCGCCATCGGGCCCGAGAGTTCCGCAAATTCCTCGACCTCGTCGAGGCGAACGTCCCTGGTGATCTCGACATCCACATCGTCATGGACAACTACGGGACCCACAAGACCAAGGCGATCCGCGACTGGTTCGCCAAACGGCCGCGCTGGCAGGCCCATTTCACACCCACCAGCGCCTCCTGGCTCAACCAGGTCGAGCGCTGGTTCGGGCTGCTGACCGACAAGCAGATCAGGCGCGGCGTCCATCGCTCCACCAAGGAGTTGGAGCGCACCATCCTCGACTACATCGACACGACAAACCAGAACCCCAAACCCTTCAAATGGACCAAATCCGCCGATACATCCTCGGCGCCATCCAGCGCTTCTGCCTCCGAACAATCGAAATCGCTGAACAGCAGGCGAAAATCATGCGAACTTCGGAATCGGGACACTAGATGATAATAACGTTTGAAATATCAATACGTTGACTAAGTTCATCCCGTCTCGGCACGGTTCTTGAAAAACATGAGGGGACGGCGAAGACCGGCGTCGCCAGGCGTCACGAGGGGAGAGACAGCGATGAAACTCGTCACGGCCGTGATCAAGCCGTTCAAGTTGGACGACGTCCGCGAGGCCTTGACCGCGATCGGTATCCAAGGCCTGACGGTCTCGGAAGCTCGGGGCTATGGCCGCCAGGGGGGTCACACGGAAATCTATCGGGGTGCCGAATACGCCGTGAACAACCTGGCGAAAATCCGTCTCGAGGTCGCGGTGTCGGACGAGATGGTCGAGCGGGTGGTCGACGCGATCATCGCCGCCGCCCGCACCGGGCAAATCGGCGACGGCAAGATCTTCGTCCACGACCTGGGCCAGGCGGCCCGAATCCGCACCGCCGAGCGCGACCAGGACGCCCTTTCAGCCTGCTGAAGCAAACAAAACGGAAAGGAACTCCGATGCGCATCAATTCTTTTCGCCCGGCCGCCGCGTTGACCTCGGCGCTGGTCGCTGGGCTCTGGGCGGGCCCCGCGGCGGCCGCCGAGCTCAACAGCGGCGACACCGCCTGGATGCTGACCTCGACCGCCATCGTCCTGATGATGACGATCCCGGGCATCGCCCTCTTCTACGGCGGCATGGTCCGTAAGAAGAACGTGCTCGCGACCCTGATGCAGAGCTTCGCCACTTGCTGCCTCGCCACCGTGATCTGGATGGTGATCGGCTATTCCCTCGCCTTCGGCGGCGAGGGGGCGTTCCATGGCGGCTTCTCCAAGATCTTCCTGGCCTCCATGACCAAGGAGGCGATGAGCGGGAGCATCCCGGAAAGCGTCTTCATGACCTTCCAGATGACCTTCGCCATCATCACCCCGGCGCTGATCACCGGTGCGGTGGCGGAGCGGATGAAGTTTTCCGCGCTCATGGTCTTCATCGGCCTCTGGTCGATCCTGGTCTATGCGCCGATCGCCCACTGGGTTTGGGGCGAGGGCGGTTTCCTCGCCGCCGCGGGCGTGCTCGACTTCGCCGGCGGCACCGTCGTG
The DNA here is from genome assembly GCA_965225945.1 of Alphaproteobacteria bacterium. Classification (GTDB taxonomy): domain Bacteria; phylum Pseudomonadota; class Alphaproteobacteria; genus JASLMY01. The sequence continues at coordinate 52,585 of CBDDBZ010000030.1, forward strand.
CACATCAATTCGGGCGTCGCGGCGCTGGTCGTCTGCATCATGCTCGGCAAGCGGCTTGGCTATGGTCGCGAGAATCTAGCGCCGCACCATGTCGGGTTCACCGTCATCGGCGCCTCGCTGCTCTGGGTCGGCTGGTTCGGTTTCAATGCCGGCTCGGCGCTGGCGGCCGACAATGGCGCCGGCATGGCCATGGCGGTGACCCAGATCGCGACCGCGACCGCCGCCCTCGCCTGGATGGCGGTGGAGTGGATCCGGGACGGCAAGCCGAGCGTGCTCGGCATCGCCTCGGGCGCGATCGCCGGTCTCGTCGCGATCACGCCGGCGGCCGGCTTCATCGCCCCCGGCGCCGCCCTGGTCCTGGGCGCGATCGCCGGCGTGGTCTGCTACTGGGCCGTCACCTGGCTCAAGCTCAAGCTCGGCTATGACGATTCGCTCGACGTCTTCGGCGTCCACGGCGTCGGCGGCATCGTCGGCGCGCTGCTGACCGGCGTGTTCGCCAGCGAGGCGATCGGCGGCACAGCGGGCCTCCTGGAAGGCAACGCCATGCAGGTGGTGAAGCAGGCCGAGGGCATCGCCGCCATCATCGTCTACACCGCCGTGGTCTCGGCGGTCCTGATCAAGCTGATCGACCTGGTGATGGGAATCCGGGTGGACGAGGATAGCGAGCGCGAGGGTCTCGATATTCGCCTCCACGGCGAAAGCGTGATGTGATCCCAATGCTGGCGGCGGGGCGGCTCGGCGCCGCCCCGCCGGCCAAATTCGAGGCCCTCGTTCGAACCGGAACAAACCACGAAGAGCGAGGCCTGGGACCTCCCTCTTTTTATGCTCGACGCGAGCTTTCAGCCGCAAGCCCTTGTGTGGACAGTGAGATGTGGATACAGTATATTCTCGGCGTTTAGGTTATGTTCGCTATCGGGCGAATCGCTCCGCGAATGGGTGCGAATCACTTCGGGTCACGGCCATGTTCAACCCTCGTCTCGGCCTCCTTCCCGACTATCCCTTCGAGCGCCTGCGCGGCCTGCTGGACCATCTGCCGCCGGCCGAGGGCGTGGAGCAAATTTGGATGAGCCTGGGGGAGCCGCGCCATCCCTACCCCGACCTGGTCGCCCAGACGATGGCGGAAAACGCCCATCTCTACGGCAAGTATCCGCCCAATCGCGGCACCCCGGCGTTGCGCCAGGCGATCGCCGAGTGGCTCCGGCGACGCTACGCCCTGCCGGAGGGGCTGATCAGCGCGGACGCGAACGTGGTCGCCATCTCCGGCACCCGCGAGGGCCTCTTCATGTGCGCGCTGATCTATGTGCCGGAGGAAAAGGCGGGCGGCCGGCCGACGGTGCTGATGCCCAATCCCTTCTACCAGTGCTACGCGGGCGCGGCCTTGGCGGCGGGGGCGGAGCCGGTCTATCTGGCGACGCCGAGGGCGGCGAATTTTCTCCCCGACCTCGACGCCCTCGACGAGGATCTGCTGGCGCGCACCGCCCTCTTCTACCTCTGTTCGCCCGCCAATCCCCAAGGCACGATGGCCGACGCCGGCTATCTCGAACGCTTGCTCGGACTCGCCCGGCGGCATGAATTCGTCCTGGCGATGGACGAGTGCTATGCCGAGATTTACACTGCGGAGGCGCCGCTCGGCTGCCTCGAAGTCGCCGAGCAGATGGGGGGCTCGCTCGACAACCTGTTGGTTTTCCACTCGCTTTCCAAACGCTCCAACGTGCCGGGACTACGTTCCGGCTTCGTCGCAGGGGATGCAGGCTTGATCGCCCGCTTCGCCAAGATGCGCGACTATGGCGGCAATCCGGCGCCGCTTCCGATCGACGCGACGGCGACCGCGCTCTGGCGCGCGGAGAGCCACGTGGTCGAGAACCGCCGGCTCTACCAGGAGAAGTTCAACCTCGCCGAGCAGGTGATCGGCAATCGCTTCGGCTTTTACAAGCCCAAGGGCGGCTTCTTCCTCTGGCTCGACGTCGGCGACGGGGTCGAGGCGACACGCGGGCTGTGGACCGAGGCGGCACTCCGGGTTCTGCCGGGGGCCTATCTCACCGCCGATGTCGCGGGCGAGGAAAACGCGGGCACACCCTATATCCGCCTCGCCATGGTGCACGACCGGGAGACCACGGCGGAGGCGCTGCGTCGCCTCGCCGAGGTGCTCTAGCGCATGATCCGCGCGCGAAATCGCCGGATGGGGGTCCGTGAGATGAGCGAACTAGGTGGCCTTGGACGTCTGACCTTGCTGCCGGCGGGTGCGGCGCCCTTTCTTCGCCGCCGCGCGGGCGAGTTCGCCGGCCTCGGCGCCCTGGCCCTGGCGGCGACCTTGGCCCTGGCGCTCGCCAGCTTTGAGGCCAGCGATGCGAGCTGGAACACCGCCGGCGGCGGAACGATTGCCAACTGGCTCGGCGCGCCGGGGGCACTGACCGCCGATCTGCTGCTGCAGGCGATCGGCCTCGCCGCGGTACCACCGATCCTGGTTCTGTTCGTCTGGTCCTGGCACCTCTTGTCGCATCGCGGAATCCGCCGTTTCGGCTGGCGGCTGGCGGCGCTCGCAATCGCGGTCGCCACCGCCGCCGTGCTGGCCGCGAGCGTGGCGACGCCCGCCGCATGGCCGCTGGCCAGCGGTCTCGGTGGCGTCGGCGGCGACCTCGCGGTCCAGGGCATCGGGCACCTGGCCGCGGCCTTCGGCTTCGTTCCCCGGCCGCAGGCGATCGCCGTGGGCGCGAGCGGCCTGGCGCTCGCCGCCGGGCTCCTGGCCTTGGGGCTCGACAGAGGCGAATGGCTGGGCGTCGGGCATGGCGTGGCGGGGCTCGCTCGGATCGCCGTCGCTCTCCTCGCCCAGCCGGCTCGGCTCGGCCGGGGCATTCGGGCGCGCCTCGCGCGTCGCCGGGCGCCGCTCGCCGAGGACGGCGGGGGCCAGGCGACGCCGACTCGAGCCCGGCCCGCGCGCCGTGTCGCCAAGTCGAAAGTGCGGGAGACGCGCGGCAAGCGAGCCGAGGCGGCCGATCAGTCCAGCCTGGATCTGGGACCGGTCGGCGACTATCAGCTCCCACCGCTGAGTCTCTTGGCCGAGCCGGACCCGGGGAATCGCGGCACCGCCGTCAACGAGGAAGCGCTGGAGCAGAACGCCCGCATGTTGGAGTCGGTGCTGGACGACTACGGTGTCCGCGGCCGCATCATCAAGGTCCGGCCCGGCCCGGTGGTCACGCTTTACGAACTGGAGCCGGCGCCCGGCACCAAATCGAGCCGGGTCATTGGCCTCGCCGACGACATCGCCCGCTCTATGAGCGCGATCTCGGTCCGTGTCGCCGTGGTGCCGGGGCGCAACGTCATCGGCATCGAATTGCCCAACCTCGACCGCGAGGACGTGCTGCTGCGCGAACTTCTGGCCAGCAACGACTTCGAGGATCCCCAGATCGCCCTCGGCCTGGCGCTCGGCCGCGACATCGGCGGCGCGCCCGTGCTGGCCGACCTCGCCCGAATGCCGCACCTGCTGATCGCCGGCACCACGGGGTCGGGCAAGTCGGTCGCCATCAACACCATGATCCTCTCGCTGCTCTACCGCCTGCCGCCGGAGCGTTGCCGGATGATCATGATCGATCCGAAGATGCTGGAACTGAGCGTCTACGACGACATCCCCCATCTCCTGACCCCCGTGGTGACCGATCCGGCCAAGGCCGTCGTCGCGCTGAAGTGGACCGTCCGCGAGATGGAGACCCGCTACAAGGCGATGGCGCGGCTCGGCGTGCGCAACATCACCGGCTACAACCAGCGTCTGGCCGAGGCCCGCGACAAGGACGAGAAGCTGACCCGAACGGTGCAGACCGGCTTCGATCCCGAGACCGGCAAGCCGATTTTCGAGCAGCAGTTGCTCGAGCTGGAGCCGTTGCCCTTCATCGTCGTCGTGGTCGACGAGATGGCCGACCTGATGATGCTCGCCGGCAAGGACATCGAGGGCGCGATCCAACGCCTGGCGCAGATGGCGCGGGCCGCGGGCATTCATCTCATCATGGCGACGCAACGGCCCTCGGTCGACGTCATCACCGGGACCATCAAGGCCAACTTCCCGACCCGCATCTCTTTCCAGGTGACCAGCAAGATCGACAGCCGCACGATTCTCGGCGAACAGGGTGCCGAGCAGCTTCTGGGCCAGGGTGACATGCTCTACATGGTCGGCGGCGGCCGGGTCACCCGAGTGCACGGTCCCTTGGTCTCGGACGGCGAAGTCGAGCGGATCGCCACCTACCTCCGGGGCCAGGGGGAGCCGGACTATCTCGACGCGGTGACCGAGGACGACGGCGAGGGTGGCGGCGAGGGGTTTGCGGGCGCCGACATGGGCGGCAGCGGCGACGAGTTCTACGACCGCGCCGTCGATGTCGTCGCGCGCCACCGCAAGGCCTCCACCAGCTTCGTGCAGCGGCAATTGCAGATCGGCTATAATCGCGCCGCCAACCTGATCGAGCGGATGGAGGACGAGGGCGTGATCGGCCCACCGAATCACGTCGGCAAGCGGGAAATCTTCGTCCGCGATCCGAGCGAGGACTTGTAGTCGGAGACGCCGGACGCCATGATTCCCACCGGCCCGGGCGAGCAGCGAGGAGGTGCGCGCGTGGCACGATCATGGCTACGACAGCTGGGCCGGAGCCTGCTCGTGGCGTGTCTCTGGCTCGGCCTCGCGAGCGCGGCCGCCGGGGCGGAGCTCGGTGAGGCGGACAAGGCGGACGTTGCCCGTATCGCCGCCTATCTGAACGATGTCCGCTCGCTGAAGGCGCGCTTCATCCAAGTCGGCCCCAACGGCGAGCTGGCGCAAGGCGACCTCTATCTCCGCCGCCCGGGCCGGCTGCGTTTCGAATACGACCCGCCGAGCCCCCTGCTGCTGGTGGCCGACGGCTTTTGGCTCATCCTGCAAGACAAGGAGCTGGAGCAGGTGAGCCGCTGGCCGGTGAACGACACGCCCTTGGGCGTGCTGGTCGCCGACGATATCGAGCTCGACGGGCGGCGCACCCGGGTCACCGAGGTCGGGCGCCGCGCGGGCGTGTTGACGGTGACACTGATCGACCGGGAACGGCCAGACGAGGGCTCGGTCACCCTGGTGTTCTCAGACTCGCCGCTCAGGCTCCGGCAGTGGCGGATCGTGGATGCGCAGGGCGGGGTCACCAACCTCTCCTTGCAGCGGACCCAGCTCAATCCGAAGCTCGATCCCGAACTCTTCGTCTTCACCGATCCCGAAGGGACCTATGATCGTTGATGCATGATCCGCTCCCGACGGTTGGATCGCGGGCGCGGGGCGGATAGGATGCGGACCCGTTCGAGCGAATCATGCCGCGTATGGCCGGCCCTGGGCAGGCGTAGTCGGGAATTGGGTATGAGCGAGGCGACCCTCCGGCCCTTGGTCGGGATCATCACCAACTACAAGGACGGGGATCACCACGTCCATCACGCCGTCAGCGACACATACGTCCAGGCGGTGGCGAGCGCGACCAGCGGCGTGCCCGTCGGCCTGCCGGCGCTGGGCGACGGCTTCGACGCCGAGGGCTGGCTCGCCCACCTCGACGGCGTGGTGCTGACGGGCGGTGCCTCCAACATCGAGCCGCATCGCTATGACCAGGAGGTTCGCGACGGCGACGAGAGCGAGCGCGACGCGATGCGCGATGGCAGCGCGATCGCGCTGGTCCGGGGCGCCGTCCGGCGCGGCGTGCCGCTGCTCGGGATCTGCCGGGGCATCCAGGAAATGAACGTCGCCCTCGGCGGCAGCCTTTATCCGCTGCTCCATCAAGTCCCCGGGCGTCGCGATCACCGCCGCCAGCGCGACCAGCCCCGGGAGGTCCAGTTGGCGCCCCGCCACCGCCTACGCTTGACGCCGGGCAGCCTGATGGCGGCCATCGCCGAGGCGGAGGAGGTGGTGGTCAACTCGCTCCACGGCCAGGGGATCGACCGTTTGGCGCCCGGACTGCAGGTCGACGGCGTGGCCGACGACGGCACCATCGAGGCGGTCTCGGCGCCGAGCGCGCCGGGCTTCGTTCTGGGCGTGCAGTGGCATTGCGAGCATAGCCCCGAGGCGACGCCGCTCCACGGCAAGATCTTCGCCGCCTTCGACAAGGCGATCCGGGCGCACGCCCTCGCGCGTTCCGCCGGCGCGGACAAGCCGCGAGCCCTGCCGGTGCGAGCGGCGCAATGACCGAGGCGGCGGTCCAGGACGCCCGGCGCGCCTTCTACGAGCGGATCGCCACGCGCCACATGACGCCGCTATGGGAGGTCGTGCACCAACTGGTCTCGTCGGCGCCATCGCCGGCGGCCGAGCCGGTGGTGTGGCGCTATGGGGATATTCGCGACGATATCTTGGAGTCCGGCGGGTTGATCACTGCCAAGGAGGCGGTGCGCCGCGTCCTGGTGCTGGAGAACCCGGGTCTCGCCGGCACCAGCCGCGTCACCGACACGCTCTATGCCGGAATGCAGCTCATCCTGCCGGGAGAGGTGGCGCCGGCGCACCGCCATTCTCAGAGCGCGCTCCGCTTCGTCATCGAGGGCGAGGGCGCCTATACCGCCGTCGAGGGCGAGCGGGCCTATATGGCGCCGGGCGACTTCGTCATCACGCCGACGTGGTGCTGGCACGACCACGGCAACGAAAGCGAGGCGGCGATGATCTGGCTCGACGGGCTCGACATCCCGATCGTCGCCCTGTTGCGCGCGACCTTCGCCGAGCCCTATCCCGAGGACGCCCAGGTCGAGAGCCGACCCTCCGGCGATTCGCTGGCGCGTTACGGCGCCGGCCTGCTGCCGGTCGACCATGAGGCACGCTCCCCGGTCTCGCCGCTCTTCCACTATCCCTTTGAGCGCACCCGCGAGGCGCTGGAGACCATGCGCCGGCGCGAGGCCTGGGACCCCTGCCACGGCCTGAAGCTCCGCTACGTCAATCCGGCGACCGGCGGTCCGGCGATGGCGACCATCGGTACCTTCATGCAGCTCCTGCCCAAGGGCTTCGCCGGCGAGGACTACCGCTCGACCGACGGCCAGGTGTTCTCCGTGGTCGAGGGCCGGGGCCGGACAGTGGTCGGCGCGACGGTGCTGGAATGGGGCCCGCGCGACACCTTCGTCGTGCCCGCCTGGGCCCGTCATCGCCACCTCGCGGACGCCGACGCGGTCCTGTTCAGCTTCTCCGACCGACCGGTGCAGACGGCGCTCGGCCTCTGGCGCGAGGCGCGCGGCAACGGCGGCGACGGATGAGCGATTCGTTGGCTTCCGGCGACGGCGAGCCCCCCCTCGACGATGAGGAAGACCTGGATCTCGGCGAATTTCCGGGGCTCCGCGCCCTCGCCAGGTTTGCCCGCTTGGTCCCCGATCTCGGCTGGTTCCAGAACCTCGGCAACGAGTTGGACGAGGACGAAATCGAATGGGCCGAGGCCTATCTGGCGGAGATGGGCTTTCCCGACTCGACCGTGGCCCCCGTCGGCGACTGGGAGGAGGCGGCGGCCGCCGCCGCCAGCGCCGACTGGAACAGCCCCTGGTGGGAGGCGGAGGAGGGGCTTCGCGCCGCGCTGATGGTGGAGGCCTGCGCGCGGATCGGCGAGGAGCGGCTGGAAGTCGCGTTGGCCCACCTCGCCGCCCGAGCCGCCGACGCGATCCGAGTCGGGGCCGAGGTGGCCGCCGCCCGAGACGGCGTAATCGACGAGGAGTTGGTGCGCGCCGCCGCCGGCGCCGCCGCCCAGGCCGCGCATCAGGCGGCACTGGTCCTCGCCGCCGAGATCGAGGACGAGCATCCCTTCGCTCTCAAGTTCCGCCTCTTCGAGACCGGCCGCTGGCCCATCGGCCTCACCGGCCACAGTTTTCATCTCTACTGAACGGGAGTGTTCATGTCCCCGGTGACGCTCACATTCACCCACGCTGCCTCGGGCGGCGCCTGATGTCCAAACTCCGGCTCGCCACCTGGAACATCAACTCGGTCCGTTCCCACATGGACGTGGTGGAGCGCTTCGTCGCCGCCGAGACGCCGGACATCCTCTGCCTGCAGGAGACCAAGGTCGCCGACGAGCGGTTTCCCTTGGCACCCTTCCGCAAGATGGGCTTCGCCCACCATGCCATCCACGGCCAGAAGGCCTATCACGGGGTCGCCGTCTTCTCGCGCACCCTGCCGCTCGACAAGGTCACGCGGCGGCAATGGTGCGACAGCGCCGACGCCCGTCATCTCCACTGCCGGATCGCCGACGGGATCGAGTTGCACAACTTCTATGTTCCCGCGGGCGGCGACGTTCCCGATGTCGAGGGGAACGACAAATTCCGTCACAAGCTCCAGTTCATGACCGAGGTCACGGACTGGTTCCGCCGCCGCAAGCGCCGCGCCAATCGCTTCGTCCTGGTCGGCGATCTGAACGTGGCACCACTGGAGAGCGACGTCTGGAACCACAAGCAACTGCTGAAGGTGGTGAGCCACACGCCGATCGAGGTCGAGCACATGGCCCGTTGGCGGGCCAGCCACGACTGGGTCGACGCCGTCCGCCAGCTGATCCCGCCGGAAGAAGTGCTCTATAGCTGGTGGAGCTACCGGGCCCGCGACTGGGAGGCGGCGGACCGGGGCAGACGACTGGACCACGTCTGGGTGACGCCGGCGCTCAGCGGCGCGATCCGCGAGGCGCGCGTCGTCAAGGCCGCGCGCGGCTGGCCGAAGACCAGCGACCACGCGCCGGTGGTGGTCGATCTGGAGCTCTGACGGCAACTGCACCGTACGGCTCGTTTTCCACTCGGGCCGTGTGACTTCCGTCACTCGAGCCTATCGCTGCCGGCCCTCGGGGGGCCGGCGCGGCTTCCAGCCTCAGACGGTCAACGATTGACGTACATGTGATAGCGCCCGGGCGCCACCGCCTCGGGCGTTTCCATCGCCTCGAAACCAGCGGCCTCCATCACCTGATCGGCAACCACGATGGCGCCGGGCGCAAGCAAGCGCGCGAGCCTCGGCGCAACCCATGCGGCAAGCGCCACCGACGCCGCCTTGTCGCCACCGCCGATATCGCAATGTGCCAGCACCGCCGGCGCGCCAATCCGCGCCACGGCGTCCGGAAGGGTGTCTTGGATCTCGCCCAGGAGCATGTGGGCAGCATCCGGAATACTGTCCGGATGCGCGGCCACCTGGCGGTCGAAGACGAAGATTTCACGATCCGGCATGCGCTCGCGGAGATGGTCGAAGGTGCGGCCGTTGCCGAGTCCGAGTTCGAGCACCGGTCCGCTCCGCGCGCCGACCAACGAGACCGCCAGGTCGAGGCAGGCGCGCTGGGCTTTCAGGCGGCGGATGAAGGAGTCGAGGCGGCTCATTGATCCGTCGCGGCGCTGGCTTTTGCCAGGCGTTGATTGGCTTCCGAGAGCTGCAGGTTGGTCTGTTCCAGGCGGCGCGCCAGCTCACGCATGATCTCGATCCCCATTTCGGGGAATTCGGTTATCATGCGGAAGAACAGGTCCTTGGAAATTTTCAGGGTCTCGAGTTCGCCCGTGGCCCGGATCGTCGCCGTTCTGGGCACGTCGATCAGAATGGCGATCTCGCCGACGAATGCGTTCTTCGAGACATGCGCGACCGTGAGTGGCCCGTTCGGCGTATCGATGATGACGTCCGCCTCGCCGCGCACGATGACGTAGGCGGCATCGCCGATATCACCCTGGCGGAAAATGTCCTGCTGGGCGGGATAGGTCAGCCGTTCACTGGTGAACGCCAGCAATTTGAGCCGCGAGGGCTCGATGTTGGCGAAGAGCGGTACGCTCCGCAGCAACTCGACTTCTTCGCTCAGGCTCATGGTCTCGCTCCGGGTTCCATTGAATCACTCTTGACTCAACAACTTGTTAAAGAACGTCCCCTCGACGTTCAGTTCGGCGAAGCTGCCCTGCTCGACGATCTTGCCTTGGCGCATCACGATCACATGATCGAAATGCTCGCCATCACGGGCGCGATGCAGGGCCCAGATCAGCGCCTTGTGTTCGAACGTTTCCAACAGACCCTCCATTATGCGGGTCTGACTGGCGCCGTCCATGCCGCTGGTGGGCTCGAACAGCAACAGCACGTCGGGACGCTTGAGCGTGGCCCGCGCGAGCGCGAGCCGTTGCCGTTGCGCGCTGCTGAGACGCGCCCCGGCTATGCCTACATTGTATTGCAGACCCACCTCGGCAACGGTGTGACGCAGGTCCAGCTCGCTGATCACCTCTCGGATCAGCACGCCGACCCGCTCCTGCGCCTGGGCCTGGCCGTAGGCCACTTTGCCGAATAGAATGTTGTCCTGTAAATTCGCGGCCCGATTGTAGCTCTCCCGATCAAAGAACTCGATCGCGCTCCGTAGTTCATCCGGCAGGTTTTGCGCGAAGATTTCGCGCGCGTCCAAGATCTTGGTCTGAAATTCGGCATCGACCAGGCCCAGGCGATGGCGCGCCGGCACCAGGACGAACGGTAGCGAAATCAGGGTCGAGCGCTCGGCCATGCCGAGGGCTCGCAAATTGTCGCGATCGGCCCGTTGCAAGAGGTTCTGCAATTCCGGCAGTCCATCCGCCGAGACGAAGCTGAACTGTTGAAAGAGTTCGTGGTCCGGCGGTAGGTCGGCGAAGAGCTCGACCATGGTCGCCGCCAATTGATAGCCGACCTGGAGGAACTTTTGGATCAGGCCCGCGTCCTCGAGGACCTCGAGGACGTACTCGTTGGCGGCCAAATGGTCGGAATCGAAGTCGTCGGTGACCGGGTTGCCGAACAGCAGGTTCTCGCCGACGCTGGCGTTGGAGTTGTAGCGATCGCGGTCGAAGGTCTCCACCAGGGGCGCGATCTCGGGGTCGATCAAACGCTCGCGCAACCGGGTCCTGGCGCTCATGATCTGCTCCGCGACATCGGCCCGCCGATCGGGATCGATGGTGCCCCGGAGGCCGAATTCGTAGATGTCCTCCGACATTCCCAACATCTCCAGGACCTCGAGCGCGCGGGCCGTCAGGCCGGGCAGGTCGCCGACGTCGGCGGAGCCGTAGTCGGTCCAGTCTGCCTCGATGTCATGGTCGATATTGCCGGAGCGCTGTGCCTCCGAGACATAGTGTGCTCGCTCGCTCGCCGCCGTGCCCTGATAGGTGTGCTCGACCAGCGGTCGATGGCGCAGGCCGAAATACAGATTGTTGGCGATCGAGCCGGCGAAGATGAAGGAATTCTGACCGACATAGGCGGTCCGACGCCCGACCACGGCCTCGGGCGCGACGGTGAAGTCGACGCCGCCGACGGCGAGCGAGCCGCGATCGGGGTCGAGCAGGCGGGCGAGCGTGAGCACCAGCTCTTCCCGGCCGCTGCCGGGCGGGCCGATCAGCGCCACCCGACGATCGAGCGGCACGCGGGCGGAGACGCCGTCGAGCACGGCGATGTCCTGGTCGTCGCGCCACGTCACGTTGGCCAGCGCGATCTCGCCCCGGAGTGGCTCGATGCTCTCCGGTTCGGTCAACTGCGAGGCTTCGTCCCGCATGCCGGCCGGCTCGAACTGGCTGACCACCTGGTCGTACTTGATGTTGGCGTCGGAATATTGCTGGTAGTAGGCCAGCAGTTCCTTCCAGGGCGAGGCCAGGTCCTTGTGCGCGGCGATCGCCGCCACCAGCGTGCCGATCTCCAATTCGCGCTGGATTACCAGGTAACCGCCGATCGAATAGAAGAAGAAAGGACCCAATTGCTGGATGAAGTTGTTCAGGAACTTGATGACGAACTTCTGCCGGTAGATCCGGTAGCGGACGTCGAAGATGGCGTGGAGCTGGTTGGCGAAGTGGGATAGGGCGAGGCGCGCGCCGTCATGGGCCCGGATCTCCTGCACCCCCTGCACGGTCTCTCCGATGCGTTCGGAAAGCCGGCGCACGCGGCGCACCCGCTCCTTGCCGAGCTGATTGACGCGGCGCTGAAGCTTCGGGATCAGCCAGACCTGCAGCGGATAGAGCATGACCGCCGCGAGCGCCATCCGCCAATCCTGGATGAAGAGGAAGGCCAGGATGGTGAGCAGCGTTCCGCCCTGGAAGGCCGGCTGCGAGAAGGCGTTGCCGATGAAGCCGCCCAAGGGCTCCACCTCCTGCGAGATCATCGGGATGATCTCGCCCTGGCTTATCTTGCGGAAGGTCGGGAGCGGAAAGCGCAAAATCCGCGAATAGAGGTCGTAGCGCAGCCGGCGGAGCATGCGCTCGCCGGTCAGGCCCCTGTAAACGTTGATGACGTACTTGAAGCTCTGGTTGATGATCACCAGCACCAGGAAGGCGGCGCACAGCATGAAGAGGAAGGTGACCTGGTCGACCTCGATGCCCGAGACGATCTCATAGGGGAAGTTGACCGAGCGGCCGCCGATCGCCTCGTTGATGATCAGCTTCGGCAGTTCGTAAAACAGGTAGAGGAAGGGGAAGGACGCCGCCGCCAGCACCGTCAAGATGATCTGTTGCGGTTTGCTGTAGCGCAGAACGTAGCGTAAGACCGACTTTTCCATGGCTACGATACGTCGTCCGCGCCCAAGGTGCCCCCTCGGATTCCGCCCGCACTCTACCGGTTGATCGGCAAGACTGCAAAGTAACTAAACCGCTTCAGAAAGTGTTTCCGAGACAACGAGGCCTATGCCATAGTCGCGACCAAGAATTAGGGGATCGCGGTATGGGCACCGACAAGGTCGGCTCGCGCGTGCTCATCTACAGTCACGACACCTTCGGGCTCGGCCACTTGCGCCGTTGCCGGACCATCGCGCATGCGCTCGTCGAGCGGTTTCGCAATATCTCGGTGCTGATTCTCTCCGGCTCGCCGATCATCGGCAGCTTCGACTTTCGCTCCCGCGTCGATTTCGTCCGCGTGCCGGGCGTGGTCAAGCTCAGGAACGGCGAATACACCCCCCTCAACCTGCATATCGACATCGACGAGATGCTGACCATGCGGGCGGAGATCATCCGCCACACGGCCGAGATCTTCGCCCCCGACGTGTTCATCGTCGACAAGGAACCGTTGGGCCTCAGGGGCGAGGTCGGGCCGACGCTTGCGCTGTTGCGCGAGAAGGGCACACGGCTGGTGCTCGGCTTGCGCGACGTGATGGACGAACCGCGCAGCCTCGCGCCCGAGTGGCAGCGCAAGAACGTGATGCCGGCGTTGCGCGACCTGTACGACGAAATCTGGGTCTACGGCCTGCCGCAGATCTGCGATCCGTTGGAGGGCATCGAGCTGTCGAAGCAGGTGCGTCGCAAGATGGTCTACACCGGCTATCTGGAGCGTACGGTGCCGAGCCCCGGCGCCAACACCATCTTGCCGAAGATGGTCGAGAATCCGTACATCCTGGTCACTACCGGCGGTGGCGGTGACGGCGAGGGACTGATCGAATGGGTGCTGCGCGCCTACGAGAGCGATCATCCGCAGATTTACCCGGCTTTCCTGGTGTTGGGTCCGTTCATGCAACCGGAGCGACGGGCTGAATTCATGGCCCGGGTGGCGCGTCTCGACAATGTCGAGGCGATCACCTTCGATGCCCATATCGAGACCTTGGAGGCGAACGCGGTCGGCGTCGTCGCCATGGGCGGTTACAACACCTTCTGCGAGATCCTGAGCCTCGATAAGCGAGCCTTGATCGTGCCCCGGACGGAGCCACGATTCGAACAGTGGATCCGGGTCAGCCGGGCCGAGGAGTTGGGCCTCGTCCGGATGCTGGAGGACGATGGCGCCTACGATGCCGGCACGATGGCCAAGGCCCTGCTGCAATTGCCTTATCAGAACAAACCCTCGGACATCGTCGTACCCGGCCTGCTCGAGGGGTTGGAGAACGTCGCCCGCCTGATCGGCCCCTGGCTTCCCGGCGCGAGCCTGGTGGAGCCGAATGTCGAGGATCGCTTCGCCGTGCCGCCCGGCCGGCGCCAGGTCGCCTCGGGGACCTGACGGACCCAAGCTCGATGCGCCGGGTCGCCTTCGTTCTCAAGGGCTATCCCAGACTCTCGGAAACCTTCATCGCGCAGGAGATACGCGCTCTGGAGCTGCGCGGGCTCGACATTCGCATCATTTCGCTGCGTCATCCGACCGAGAGCGCACGCCACCCGGTCCACGGCGAGATCCAGGCCGAGGTGTCCTATTTGCCGGAATATCTTTATCAGGAGCCGTTGCGCGTGCTTCGCGCCTGGTGGGCGATGCGGCGCGAGGCTCGCTACCCGGAGACCCGAGCCCTCTGGCTTCGCGACCTCCGGCGCGACCCGACGCCCAACCGGGTGCGTCGATTCGGCCAGGCCTTGGTGCTGGCCTGGGAACTGCCGGAAGATATCGATTCTCTGCACGCGCATTTCCTGCACACGCCGGCCTCCGTCACCCGCTACGCCGCTCAGCTGACGTCGCGACCGTGGAGCTGTTCGGCGCACGCCAAGGACGTCTGGACGACGCCCGAGTGGGAGCTCGCCGAAAAGCTCGCCGAATGTACTTGGCTGGTCACCTGCAACGGATCGGCGGAGGCGCGCCTCGCCGCCCTGGCGCCGGCGGCGAACGCCGGCGGGACGGTGTCGCTGATCTATCACGGTTTGGACCTCGCGCGCTTTCCGCCGCCGCCCGCCGGCGGGCGCGACGCCGACGGTTCACGCGCCGAGGATCCGGTCCGCCTGCTCTCGGTCGGCCGCGCGGTGGCGAAGAAGGGCTACGGCGACTTGCTGGCCGCGCTGGCTCGATTGCCGGCTGATCTCGCCTGGCGCCTCGAACACATCGGCGGTGGGCCGGAGTTGAAGGCGCTTCGCGCCCGGGCCGAGCGACTGGGCCTCGCCTCCCGAATCACTTGGCGCGGCGCCCTGGCGCAGGCCGAGGTGCTGGAGGCCTATCGCCGGGCGGATCTCTTCGTTCTCGCCAGCCGCATCGCCGCTTCGGGCGACCGCGACGGTCTGCCGAACGTATTGATGGAAGCGCAGAGCCAGGCGGTCGCCTGCTTGGCGAGCGCGGTCGCCGGCATCCCGGAACTGATCCGCGACGGCGAAACCGGCCGCCTGGTGCCACCCGAACGGGTCGACGACCTGGCAGGAGCGCTCGAGGCGCTGATCCGCGACCCCGATGCCCGCCGTCGCCTGGGGCGCGCGGGTCAGGCCCGCCTGGTGGGCGAGTTCGACGCCGATCCCTGGCTCGATCGGCTGGCCGAGCGCTTCGCCCTGGTGGCGAGGGAAGCGACGAGACGGGCCCGGGCCTGACCCGGTGACGCCCGTGCGGATCGCCTTCCACGCGCCGCTGAAGCCGCCCGACCATCCGACCCCCTCGGGCGACCGAGGGATGGCGCGTCTGTTGATCCGGGCGCTCGGCGCGGCCGGCCACGAGGTCGAGGTGGCGAGCCGGCTGCGCGCCTATGATGGCCGAGGCGTGCCGCGTATTCAGGCGGCGATCCGCGACGTCGCGCGCACCCGCGCCGAGCGCTGGCTGGAGCAGGTGGCGGCGGGCGCCCGGCCTCGGCCGGACCTCTGGTTCACCTATCACCTCTATCACAAGGCACCGGATTGGCTGGGGCCGCGGATAGCGGCCGGCCTCGGGGTGCCCTATGTGGTGGCCGAAGCTTCGCACGCGCCGAAGCGGGCCGGCGGGCCCTGGGACATCGGCTACCGCCAGGCGGAAGCGGCGATCCGCGCCGCCGACAGGGTGCTTTGCCTGACGCGCCTCGACATGGCCTGCGTCGCGCCGCTGCTGGCGGAGCCGGAACGGCTAGTCCGCCTGCCGCCTTTCATCGATCTCGAACCCTACGCCCGGGCGCTCGCCGATGCGCCGCGCGCCAGGGCCGAGGTGGCCCGCGCGCACGGACTCGATCCGGCGGTGCCCTGGTTGCTGGCCGTCGCTATGATGCGGCCGGGCGACAAGCTCGCCTCCTACCAACGGCTCGCCGCCGCGCTCGCCCGGCTCGCCGCGCGCGAGTGGCGATTGCTGGTCGTCGGCGACGGCCCGGCCAGGGGCGAGGTGCGCCGGGCGCTCGCGCCGCTTCGCCGCGTCGTGTCGTATCTGGGCGCGCTCCCGGCCGAGGCGCTGCCGCGCGTCTATGCCGCCTCGGATCTCTATCTCTGGCCGGGCGTGGGGGAGGCCTACGGAATGGCATTCCTGGAAGCGCAGGCGGCGGGTCTCGCGGTCGTCGCCGGGCGGGAACGCGGCATCCCCGACGTGGTGCGCGACGGCGAGACCGGGGTGCTGACGCCGCCCGGCGACGATCGCGCCTTCGCCGAGACGGTCTGGGCCTTGCTGGCGGATTCCGCGCGGCGGCGCGCGATGGGACGCCGGGCGACGGCCTGGGTGGCGGCGGAACGCGACATCGCGGCGACGGCGCGGCGGCTCGACGACGCGTTGGCGGGGCTGGTGGCGTGACCCGCGTCGCCTTCCTCCGCCACGCCCCCACGACCTGGAACCAGGAGGGCCGGTTGCAGGGCCGCGCCGACCTGCCGCTCGCGCCGGAAGGTCGGGCGGGTCTCGCCGGGTGCCGGGTGCCGGCCGCGCTCGACGGCGCGCAGTGGCACGTCAGTCCGCTGACGCGGGCGCGCCAGACGGCGGCGCTGCTGGGCCATGGCGAGGCGGCCGTGGAGCCGGCCCTGATCGAGATCGACTATGGTGAATTCGAGGGCGCGCGCCTCGCCGATCTCCGTGCCCGCCTGGGCCCGGAGATGACGGCGAACGAGGCCCGCGGCCTCGATTTCCGCCCGCCCGGCGGGGAAAGCCCGCGCGAGGTGCGCCGCCGCGTCGCCGCCTGGCTCGCGCAGCTCGCGGCGGTGGGCGGCCATCACGTCGCGGTCACCCACAAGACGGTCATCCGGAGCGTGCTCTCCCTCGCCCTCGACTGGGACATGGTGCGCAAGCAGCCGGTCCGGCTGAACTGGCGCCGGCTGCACCTCTTCACCCTTGACGCCGACGGCCGGCCCGTGCCCTTTCGCCTCGACCTACCCCTGGAGCGGCGATGAACCGGGCGCGGATCTTCTTCTACGTGCAGCATCTGCTCGGCATCGGCCATCTGCGACGGGCGACGACGCTCGCTCGGGCGCTCGCCGCCGCCGGCCACGACGTGCGCCTGGTCTCCGGCGGCATGGCGATCGCGAGCCGCGAGCTGGATGGCATCGAGTTCATGCAACTACCGGCGGTGATGGCCACCGACATGAGCTTCAAGACGCTCCTCGACGCCGACGGCCGAGCGATAGACGATGCCTGGCGAGAGGCGCGGCAGCGGCGCCTGCTCGCCATGTTCGATTCGGTGGCACCGGACCTGCTGCTGTTCGAGCTCTTTCCATTCGGCCGCTGGGGCATGCGCTTCGAATTGCTGCCGCTGCTGGACGCGGCGGCGGCGGCGCGGCCGCGGCCCCTGGTCGTGAGCTCGGTCCGCGACATCCTGGTCGCGAAGTCGAAGCCGGCGCGCTACGTTCAAATGGTCGATCTGGCCGAGCGTCACTTCGACCATGTGTTGGTGCACGGCGACGCGGCGGTGGTGCCGCTCTTTCGGACCCTGCCGCAGGCCCGCCGCATCTCCGAGCGGGTGCATCACACCGGCTACGTGGTCGACGTGGGCGGGCGCCGAGGCGGGCCCGGCGACGACGGTTGGGACGAGGTCGTGGTCTCGGCGGGCGGCGGGCGGGTCGGGCGCCGATTGCTCGAGACCGCGATTGCCGCCCGCCCCCAAACGCCCTTTGCCGACAAGCGCTGGCGGGTGCTGGTCGGCTACCACGTCGACCAGACGGATTTCCGGGAATTTCGGGCGCTGGCGAGCGAAGGGGTGATCGTCGAGCGGGCGCGGGCCGATTTCCCGAGCCTGCTGATGAATTGCGCGCTCTCGATCTCGCAAGGCGGCTACAACACGGTGATGGAGGCGCTTCGGGCCGGGTGCCGCATCGTGATCTCGCCCTATGCCGGGGCAGAGGAGAACGAGCAGACGCTGCGCGCCGAATTGCTGGCGGCCCGGGGCGCGCTACACACGATCGCCGAGGACGGACTGACGCCGGCTCGATTGGCCGAAGTCGTGCGCCGAGCCGCCGAGACGCCGCCGCCCGGAGAACTCGGCATCGACACCGACGGCGCCGGGACCACCGTCCGTCTGATCGCCGAATGGCTCGACGCGCGGAGCGGCTGAGATGACGGGGTGGGCGGCGCTCGATGCCGAGCTCGAGGCCTGGCGCGACGCCGGAGATAGGCCGACCTTCTGGTGGCGCGACGATGACGCGGGCCGGCCGGGCGAGGCGCTCGAACGCCTGCTCGAGCTGGGCGCGCGATGGGAGGTACCGCTGGCGCTGGCCGTGGTGCCGGCCGACTGTGGCCGGCCGTTGGCGGAACGGCTCGCGAAGGCGCCCGACGTCGCGGTCCTGCCGCACGGTCTCGGCCATTTGAACCACGCGCCCGAGGGCGCGAAGAAGGCGGAGTTCGGAGCCCATCGCCCGCTCTTCGAGCTGCTGGGCGACGTCGCCACGGGCTGGAACCGAACCCGTCTGCTGTTCGCCGCCAAGGCGCTTCCCGTCTTCGTCCCGCCGTGGAACCGGCTGGCGCCCTCGCTGGTGCCACGTCTCGCCGACGCCGGCCTCCGGGGTCTCTCGCGTTTCGGTCCCAGGGCGGCGGCGCTGGCCGCGCCCGGTATCGTCGCGTGCAATTGCCATCTCGACCTCCTCGCTTGGCGCGGGAATCGCGGTTTCGTCGGCGAGGCGGAGGCGCTGGCGGCCGTGGTGGAACATCTTTCGGGTCGTCGCGAAGGGCGCTTCGATTCCGCGGAGCCGACCGGCGTCATGAGCCATCATCTAGCTCACGACGAGGGCTGCTGGCGGTTCCTGGGCCGACTGTTCGAACACCTCCGGAAGGGCGGCGTTGGGCGCTGGTTATCGGCGGTGGAAGCCTTTAACGTGCCGCCATGAGCCTGCACCTTTACCCGACGCGCAGTCTGCTCGCGGACTATGCGAGGGCGGCGCTCGGCGTCACCATCACCGCGGTTCCGCTGATCGTATCCGGCGGCTTCGGCGTCGTCGCCGCGATCGTGCTGGCTTTGATGGCGGTCTTCGTGGTTTACGGTTTGCGCACGGCGCTGCGCCAATTGACGCGGATCGAAGTCTCCGACATCGGTATCCGCGCACTCGGCCCGATCGGCCGGGCGATCACCTGGGACGACGTGCGCGAGGTCCGCTTACGCTACTACTCCACTCGGCGCGACCGGCGAAAGGGTTGGCTGCAACTCAAGGTCAGGGGACCGGGCGGCTCGATCGGCATGGATTCGCAGCTCGACGACTTCGAGACGGTACTGAACGCGGTGATGCGCGCGGCCTCGACGCGGGGCATCGCATCCGACCCGACGACGCTGGAGAACCTCAAGCTGTTCGAGGAACGCCGGGACAGCCTCGCATGAGCGAGGTGCTCCGAATCGAGGATCTGGCGGTCGAGTTCCGTGTCGCCGAAGGCGTCATCCGGGCGGTCAACGGCGTCTCCTTCTCGGTGCCGCGCGGCGGCACGGTGGCGTTGGTGGGCGAATCCGGCTCGGGCAAGACCGTGGTCAGCCAGTCGGTGCTCAGAATTTTGCCGAAGGTCGCGCGAATCAGTCGGGGCCGGATCCTGTTCGACGATCCGGGTCGTGACGGCCCGCCCGTCGACCTCGCCGCGCTGCCGGCCGACGGCCGCGAGATGCGGACCATCCGGGGCGACAGCATCTCGATCATCTTCCAGGAGCCGATGACCTCGCTTTCGCCACTCCACACGGTGGGCAACCAGATCGGCGAGGCGCTGTTGTTGCATCGCGACATGGACGCAGCCGGCGCGCGTGAGATGACCGTCGATATGCTGCATCTGGTGAGTTTCCCGGAGCCGGAGCGGGCGATCCATAAATATCCCTTCGAGCTCTCCGGCGGCCTGCGCCAGCGGGCGATGATCGCGATGGCGCTGATCTGCCGACCGTCCCTGCTGATCGCCGACGAACCGACCACCGCCCTCGACGTCACCATTCAGGCGCAGATCCTGAAGCTGATGAACGACCTGCAGGCCGAGCTCGGCATGGCGGTGCTGATGATCACCCACGATCTGGGCGTGGTGGCCAACGTCGCCGACGAGGTCGTGGTGATGTACCACGGCCAGATCATGGAGAAGGGGGGGCTGGAGGACCTCTTCCGCGACCCCCGCCATCCCTACATGAAGGCGCTGCTGAGGGCGGTGCCGCGCTTCGGCATGAAGTCGGGCGAGCGGCTGGTGCCGCTTCGCGCCATCGAAGCCCAGGCTGGTGCGCTGCTGAAGCGCAAGGAGGTCGCCCCGCCTTGCGCCGACGACCGGCCGCTGCTCGACATCCAGGGTCTGAGCAAGACCTTCACCACCCGCCGGCGGAGCCTTTTCGGTAGCCGCGCCGCCGGCCGTCAGCTCGCCATCGACAATGTCAGCTTCCACATCGATCGCGGCGAGTGTCTGGGCCTGGTGGGCGAGAGCGGCTGCGGCAAGACCACCACGTCGAAGATCATCATGCGGGCGATCGCGCCGGATGCGGGCGAAGTCAGTTTCAACGGTTCCGACGGCGAATCGGACGTCCTGGCGCTGCAGGGGGAACGGCTGTTTCGGTATCGCCGGCAGGTCCAGTTCATCTTCCAGGACCCGTTCAGCTCGCTCAACCCCCGGATGACGGTCTACGACATCATCGCCGAGCCGCTGCTGATCCACGAGATCGGCGACCGGGCCGAGCGGGCCGAGCGGGTCAAGGAGCTGATGAACCTGGTCGGCCTCGATCCCAGGTTTCTCCGGCGCTATCCGCACAGCTTCTCCGGCGGGCAGCGGCAACGGATCGGCATCGCCCGGGCGCTGGCGCTGCAGCCGGAGATGCTGATCTGCGACGAGCCGGTCTCCGCCCTCGACGTCAGCGTGCAGGCACAGGTCCTCAACCTGCTGAAGGACCTGCAGGACGAGTTGGGTCTGACGTATCTCTTCATCTCGCACAATCTGGCGGTGGTCGACTACGTCGCCAAGCGGATCGCCGTGATGTGCGCCGGGCGGGTGGTCGAGATCGCGCCGCGCGAGGTTCTTTTCCGCGATCCGGTGCACCCCTATACCAGGGCGCTGCTCGCCGCCGTGCCCAAGGCCGATCCCGGCGCCCGGCTCGACCTCACGGCGCTGATGCAGGGCAAGGCCTCCGACCCCGGCGCCTGGCCGGCGCCATTCACACTGGACGAATCGATTCACGTGGATATGATCGACCTCGGCGAGGACCACCATGTCCGCGCCCAAGAAAAACCGGAAGGCTACGGGTCCTAACCCTCAACGCCGGAGACGTGACATAATCAGGGGACGCAAGCGGGACGTGACCTCGGCGGTCGCGAGCCTTCTACTTGCCGTCTGGTCGACGGCCGGCGCGGCGGCGGCGTATCGGGAAACGCCGTCGTTGAAAGCGGACGTCGAGGCCGGAAAGTTGCCGCCGATCGAGGCGCGGCTGCCCCGGGTGCCGCGCATCGTCACCCTCGACGGCAAGGGCCGGACGATCGGCAAGCACGGCGGGGAGCTGAAGACGCTGATCGGGCGGGCCAAGGATGTCCGCCTGCTCGTGGTCTACGGCTATGCCCGCCTGGTGGTCTACGACGAGAAATTCGAGATCGTGCCGGACATCGCCGAAAAGGTGACGGTGGAGGAAGGGCGTCGATTCACCTTTCATCTGCGCGCGGGCCACAAATGGTCGGACGGCCAGCCCTTCACCGCCGAGGACTTCCGCTACTACTGGGAAGACGTCGCCAACAATTACGATCTCTCGCCCGCGGGCCCGCCCAGGATCCTGCGGGTGGCGGGCAAGCCGCCGGTCTTCGAGGTCGTCGATCGCCACACCGTGCGTTACACCTGGGAGGCGCCCAACCCCTTCTTCCTGCCCCGGCTGGCCGGCGCCTCGCCCCTCTTCATCCATCGCCCGGCGCACTATCTGAAACGGTTTCACCAAAAATACGCCGACCCGGAGGCGCTGGAGGCGGCGCTCAAGGCGGTCAGGCGGCGCAACTGGGCGGCACTCCACAACCGGCTCGACAACATGTACCGCTTCGACAATCCGGCGCTGCCGACGTTGCAGCCCTGGGTCAACGTCTCGAAGCCGTCCGCGACCCGCTTCGTCGCGCGGCGCAATCCCTATTTCCACCGCGTCGACGCCGAGGGCCGGCAACTGCCCTATATCGACAGCGTGGTGATGAACATCTCCGACGGGAAGCTGATCCCGGCCAAGGCCGGTACCGGCGAGGTCGACATCCAGGCCCGCAGCCTGTTCTTCAACAACTACACCTTCCTCAAGGAGAACGAGGAGGCGCACGGTTTCAAGACCCTGCTGTGGCGCATCGCCAAGGGTTCGCACCTGGCGATTTTCCCCAACCTCAACCATAACGACGAGGTCTGGCGCGCGCTCTTCCGTGACGTCCGCTTCCGCCGTGCGCTGAGCTTGGCGATCGACCGCGCGGCGATCAACGAGACCATGTTCTTCGGCCTGGCGAGCGAGGCCAACAACACCGTGCTGGCGGAAAGCCCTCTCTTCAAGGACGCGTACCGGACCGCGTGGGCCGAATACGACCCCGAGGCCGCCGCCGACCTGCTGGACCAGATCGGCCTTGGGGAGAGCAGCGACGACGACATTCGCCTGTTGCCCGACGGCCGGCCCTTGGAAATCATCATCGAGACCGCGGGCGAGGACACCGAGCAGACCGATATCCTGCAATTGGTGCAGGAAAATTGGGCGGAGGTCGGCATCAAGCTCTTCATCAAGCCCTCGCAGCGCGAGATCTTCCGCAACCGAGTCTTTGCCGGGCAGACCATGATGAGCGTGTGGAGCGGCCTGGAGAACGGCGTGCCCTCGGCCGACACCGCGCCGAACGAACTCGCGCCGACCTCACAGCAGCAATTGCAATGGCCGAAGTGGGGACAGCATTACGAGACGAGCGGCCTCGCGGGCGAGGCCCCGGACATGGACGAGGCCAAGGAATTGGCGCGGCTCAACGTCGCCTGGCTCGCCGCGCCGGACAAAGCGGCGCGCGCGGCGATCTGGCACCAAATGCTGAAGCTGCACGCCGAGCAGGTCTTCACCATCGGCCTGATCTCCGGGGTCAAGCAGCCGATCGTGGTCAAGAACGGCCTTCGCAACGTGCCCGAGGAGGGGATCTACAACTGGGACCCGGGGGCGCAGCTCGGCATCTACCGGCCCGACACCTTCTGGTTCGATCGCTGAGGGCGGCGCGGCGCGGGCGATGGCGCCAGCGTCTCGCGCGCGCCTTGGCGCGACGGCGGCGCCTGAGATAGTCTAATAGCGATGGACGTAAGTCCCGACCGCCCCGCTAGTGGATAGAATCCACTAGGGCGGTTGGTTTAGGACTCGCCGAGGGGACGCGGGGCGTTTTATGTTCGGTTACCTGGTGCAGCGGGTCTTGATCATGATCCCGACGCTGCTGGTGATCAGCGGCGTCACCTTTTTGATCATTCAAGCGCCGCCCGGCGACTATCTCTCCAACGAGATGGCGCGCCTGATCGCCGACGGCGACCACGCGGCGGCGGAGAAGCTGGCCTTCCTCCGCAAGGAATTCGGCCTCGACAAGCCGATGCTGGAGCAGTACGTGGTCTGGCTCGGCGTCTGGCC
Organism: Alphaproteobacteria bacterium; assembly: GCA_965225945.1. Lineage (GTDB taxonomy): Bacteria > Pseudomonadota > Alphaproteobacteria > JASLMY01. Next base: position 76,092 of record CBDDBZ010000030.1, read on the forward strand.
CGGCAACAACGGTTTCTCCGGTATATTGCAGGCTGATTTCGGCTGGTCGTTCGAATACCAGCTGCCGGTCGACCAAGTGGTCGGAGACCGCCTGCTGCTCTCCTTTGTGCTGAACTTCGTCACCATCCTGTTCGTCTACGCGGTCAGCTTCCCGATCGGCGTCTACACCGCCGTCCGCCAGTATTCGTTCGGCGATCACGCGATGACCTTCATCGGCTACATCGGACTGGCGACGCCCAACTTCCTGCTGGCGCTGATCCTGCTGTTCCTCGCCAAGACCTTCTTCGGGGTTTCGATCGGCGGCTTGATGGACGACGACTACATCGACCAGCCGATGTCCTGGGACAAGTTCGTCTCGATCCTGGAGCATCTGGTCGTGCCGGTGATCGTGATCGGCACGTCAGGCACGGCCGGCATGATTCGCCGCCTTCGCGCCAACCTGCTGGACGAATTGCAGAAGCAATACGTGGTGACGGCGCGGACCAAGGGCATGAGGGCGAGCCGATTGCTGATCAAGTACCCACTCCGCATGGCGCTCAATCCCTTCGTCGCCGACATCGGCAACCTGTTGCCGCAGATGATCTCCGGCTCGGCCATCGTTTCCGTGGTGATGAGCCTGCCGACCTCGGGCCCGATGCTGGTCCACGCGCTGCAGAGCCAGGATCAGTATCTCGCCGGCTCCTTCCTGTTGTTCCTCTCCTGCCTCACCGTGATCGGCATGTTCGTCTCCGACATCCTGTTGGCGGTGTTGGATCCCCGGATCCGGCTGGGCGCGGAGGTGGGCCGATGACCAGGCCCGACAGCCCTCCCGAACACTGGGTCAGCGAGGAGCCGTTCGATCCCCGCACCATCGAGCGCCTGACGCCGGAACAGGAGCGTTTCTACCTCGCGGGCCAATGGCGGCTGATGTGGTGGAAACTGCGCCGCCATCCCCTGGCGGTGATCAGCGGGATCTTCTTGCTGGTGATCTATGGCACGATCGTGATCAGCGAGATCATCGCCCCGCACGGTCTGGCCAAGCGCCATGCCCGCTACATCTATGCGCCGCCGCAGTCGGTGCGTTTCTTCCACGAAGGCGACTTCATCGGCCCCTTCGTCCATCCCTATAAGCGGAGCCGCGATCTCGTGACCCTGAAGCGGATCTACACCGAGGACGAGACGAAGGTTTGGAAAATCGGCCTTTTCTGCAGCGGTGACAAGTACCGGCTCTGGGGCGTCTTCAAGATGCGCCTGCATCTCTTCTGCGCCGAGCGCACGAGCAAGAGCGGCGAGCTCGAAGCGGCGCCGATCTTCCTCTTCGGCACCGACCGCCTGGGGCGCGACATCTTCAGCCGGGTGATCTACGGCGCCCGGATTTCGCTCACCGTCGGTCTGATCGGGATCACCATCAGCTTCGTCATCGGCCTAACCCTCGGCGGCCTCGCCGGCTATTACGGCGGCTGGGTCGACAATGTGGTGCAGCGGTTGATCGAAATGCTGCGCTCCTTTCCCGAACTGCCGCTCTGGATGGCGCTCTCGGCGGCACTGCCGGTGACCTGGAGTCCGGTCGCCGTCTTCCTCGGCATCACCGTGATTCTGGGGCTGTTGGACTGGCCGGGACTGGCCCGCGCCGTCCGCTCGAAGCTGTTGGCGCTGCGCGAGGAGGACTATGCCGCCGCCGCGACGCTGATGGGTGCCAGCCCCAAGCGGGTCATCGCCCGCCATCTCCTGCCCAACTTCATGAGCCACATCATCGCCTCGTTGACGCTCTCGATCCCCTCGATGATCCTGGGCGAGACCGCGCTCTCCTTCCTCGGCCTCGGCCTCCGGCCACCGGTGACGAGCTGGGGCGTGTTGCTGAACGAGGCGCAGAACATCAACGCCGTCGCCACCTATCCCTGGCTGATCCTGCCGATGGTGCCGGTGATCCTGGTGGTGCTGGCCTTCAACTTCTTCGGTGACGGCTTGCGCGACGCGGCCGATCCATACAACTAGCGGGAGCGCGCGGCTCTACGCGTGCAACACCACCAGATCCACCGGCTCGCCAAGGCCCTCCACGGCACGGCCGGGGCGGGGCTCGGGCGGCCTCTCGGGGCGGTAGCCCTCGGCCTGGGCGCGGGCCAACGTCGCCGCCGTGGTGAGCGCCGTGGCGCTTTCCTGCTTGTTCTGCTTTTCGAGCTTGGCGGCGAGGTTGACCGGCTCGCCGATCACCGTGAATTCGAGTCGGCTCTCTTCGCCGACGGCGCCGAACACCACCGGGCCCGCCGCCACGGCGAAGCCGATCGCCAAGGGCGCCAAGCCCTGCGCCTGGCGGGCTCGGGCCCAATCGTCGGCTTCGCGGACCAGCGCATCCACGGCGCGGAGCGCGTCGGCGCTCGCCGTCGGGCTCGGCCATACGGCACCGAAGGTGGCGAGGATGCCGTCGCCCAAGAACTTGTCGATGCTGCCGCCATGGGCCTGAATGACGCCGACCATGCGGTGCTGGTATTCCGCCAGCAGCACCATCAGGGCGTCCGGATCGCTCGACATCGCGAGATGGGTGAAGCCGCGGACATCTGTGACCAGCACCGCCGCCTCTCGCAGTTCGCCCCGGCCCGGGCGAATCGGAGCCTCGGCGGCGGTGATACGATCGGCGATCTCCGGCGCGAAGAAGCGTTCGAGATCGCGGTGCGCCACCTCCTCCGCCACCGAGGCGACCAATAGGCGACGGGCCCGCATCAGGGCCAGGGCCAGGATCGCCGTGGTCAGCAGGATGGTGATGATCTTGTCGAATTCGGCGCCGATCAGGACCATGGCCGAGGTCATGTAGAGGACGTAGTCGTCGGTGATTCCCATGCCGGGCGCCGTCGAGCTGATCAGCGCATAGTTCAGCAGCACCAGCCAGCCGAGCGCCGCCGACCCGCCCGCCAAGAGCACGTAGCCGGCGGAGAAGCGAAGCGCGCGGAGCGCCACGAAGATGAAAACGTAGAGCAGCGTCGGCGCCTTCAGATAGAACGCCGCCGGCTGGCCGTATTGCAGATGGAAGCTCCAGATCAGCCCCATCAGCAGGCTCATGTCGAAGAACACGGAGAGGGCCACGAACCAAGCAGGCGCGAAGTCACGGCGCAGCAGGATCAGGCGCAACATCGAGAAGCCGATATAGAGGCCGAGCGCCACCGGCACCGGGGCGAAGGGTTGTTCGGCGGTGAAGGTCTTCGGCGCCAGCGCGTAGAGGGCGGACCAGATGCAGCCGATCAGCAGTTGGGCGCCGGCGATCAAGCGCTCGCTCTCGATCTCGCGGGCCGCGATCAGCCGGGCCACCCGGGCCGGCGGCGCCGCCTCGAGGCCGGTGCCGAGCAAGACCCGGCGAAGTCTCTCGATCATGCCGATTCCCTCCCTGGGGAGCCTTCACACCGCGGCGGGTCCGGACGCCGCCCGAAGTTTCGGCGCCCCGGCCAGCGGAGCCGCGGGCGCGTCAGCGCTTTTCGAGCCACAGGCTGGAGGCGAGCGGACCGGGCCAGCCAGGAAGCGACGCAAGTGGACTCGCCGCCACACGCGCGGCCATCCGGCGGCGAACGTGGGCGGCGGCAAAGAGCGGTGCGTAGCCACCCGAGGTGAGCAGCGTCGCCACGGCATTCTGCTCGTTGTAGCCACGCCAACCCCATTCGGCGGGATAGTCGTCGGCGAGGAAGATGTCGTGGAAATGGATCAGGGTGCCCGGCCGCAGCATCGGCAGCACCCGATTTAGCAGGTCGTCGACGTCGGTTCCGGGCATCAGCACGTGGCTCGAATCGACGAAGAGCATGTCGCCCGGAGCAAGGGGTTCGAATAGCCCCGTCCCGACCGCGCCCAACGGCCGTTCGATCAGTCGGATGGCGAGACCCCGGAGCGTGGCCCGGGGTGCCGGGTCGATTGCCGTCAGCTCCGTGGCCAGGCCGCCGTCGGCGATCGCGCGCGCGAGGAACCGGGTCGAATGGCCGGATCCGATCTCGACGATGCGGGCCGGCGCCCGCGCCCGCACCAAGGCGTAGGTGGCGGCCGCGTCGAGCGGCGGGAACCAGTCCTGGTTCCACCGCGGCGCCGGCGGCGCCTCGTCGCCGATGGCCTCGAGCGCCCCTCGTCGGGCATCGATCTCGTCCAACAGCAGGGCAAAGGCCGGCTCGCTCTCCCCGAGCAGCGCTTCCACCGGGTCGTAGCACGGCGCCTCCCCCGGTGGTGCCAATCGGTCGGCGTAACGATGGGGGATGAAGAAGCCGCGCCGGGCGAGGCTGAAGACCGTGGCGAGGCCCATGCAGAGCACGCGCGCCCGCATCTAGGACGACACCCCGTGCGGCGCGGCGGCGATCATCGTCACCACCGGCAATACCAACCGATGTAAGGAACTCGCCATTCATGGCGGTGGGTACAAGCGGCTCTCCGGGCGATGTCGGGCGAGCGGATCATGCCTTAGAGCTCGATCACCAGGCCCTCGCGGGCGACGACGGTGCCGGGTCGGCGCACCTCGGCCTTGGCGGCGATCTGGTCCATGAAGTCGTCGTCGTGGTCGGGGTCGTGATGGAAGATCACCAGGGTCTCGACCGAGGCCGCATCGCACAGCCGACAGCCCTCCTCCCAGGTCGAGTGACCCCAACCGACCCGCGTGGGATACTCCTCGTCGGTGTAAGTAGCGTCGTAAATCACCAGGTCCGCGCCCTCGATCAAGGCGAGGATATTCTGGTCGAGGGCGCCCGGTTCGTGCTCGGTGTCGGTCAGATAACAGACCGCGCGGCCGGCGTGTTCCACCCTGTAGCCGGTGGCGCGGTTCGGATGGTTGAGCGGCGCGGTCTTGACCCGGACGTCCGCGCCGAGCTCCAGCGTCGTCCCCACCGCGAAATCGCGATAGTCGACGGCGGCGGCAAAAATCCCCGGCGGCACCGGGAACAGTGGGGCGATCATCATGTCTTCCAGCACCGACTTCAGCGTGTGCTCCGGCAACAAGTGTCCGGCCCAGAGGCGGAATTGGTTCGTCGGATCGAAGAACGGCTTGAAGAAGGGAATGCCGCAGACGTGGTCGAAATGCGTGTGGGTCAGCAGCAAATCCAGATCCCATGGCCCGCCCCGCGCGTGCAAGGCGTTGCCGAGATAGCGGAGGCCGGTGCCGGCGTCCAGCAACAGTGGCCGGCCGCCGCACTCGATCTCGATCGAGGAGGTGTTGCCGCCGTAACGCCGAGTGTCCGCGTTGGGGGTCGAGATGCTGCCGCGCACACCCCAGAAACGGACCGCCATCCGTCCTCCCGCGGGCGCCCGTGTTACATCGCTACACATGATATTGGCGGGTCCGCCCGGCGCGCGCCCCTAGGGCGCTAGCCGATAGCCGCCGGTCTCGGTGACCAGAAGCTCGGCGTTGGAGGGATCCCGCTCGATCTTCTGGCGCAGGCGGTAGATATGGGTTTCCAGCGTGTGTGTCGTGACCCCGGCATTATAGCCCCACACTTCGTTCAACAGGATATCGCGGCTGACCACCCGGTCGTTGGCGCGGTAGAGGTACTTCAGGATCGAGGTTTCTTTCTCGGTCAGTCTGACCTTCTGGTTCTTCTCGTCGTGGGTGAGCAGCTTCATGCTCGGGCGGAAGGTGTAGGGACCGATGGAGAAAACGGCGTCCTCGGACTGCTCGTGCTGGCGCAACTGGGCGCGAATACGGGCCAGCAGCACGGCGAAGCGGAACGGCTTGGTGACGTAGTCGTTGGCGCCCGCGTCGAGGCCGAGGATGGTGTCGGCATCGCCGTCGGCGGCGGTCAGCATGATGATCGGGCATTTGACGCCGTTCCGCCTGAGCATCTTGCAGACTTCCCGCCCGTCCAGATCGGGCAGACCCACGTCCAGCAGCACCAGGTCGAAATGCGCGCCCTTGGCCTGTTCCAGGGCCTCGGCGCCGTTCGCCGCCTCGGCAGTCTGGAACTCGTCGTGCATCACCAGTTGCTCGGCGAGAGAGCCGCGAAGCGCGTCCTCGTCGTCGACCAGCAGGATTTTCTTGGCCGTCATCTCGCCGATCCCCTTCGCATGAATAGCGTCGCGCTCGCCGCTTCCCCCGAAGCCCGCCACGGGCATTCGGGCGAGGCCGGGGCCTTCGCGGCCGGGTCTCGCCATGATATAGGCATTCCACTGGAATCGTTCAATATTTCGGGGTCTTACGATCACGGGCGACGAGAATTTCTCGCAGGTTGTCCCCGCGCGCTCGATCCCGTATCAACGAGGCCGGATCGCCGTCGAGGAAGATCATGGCCCGAGACGCGGAGCCCAAGGGCATGCCGAACCGCGCGGCGCGGGTGGCGGTCGCTCGGGCCGTCGCCGAGCTCAGACGGGGCGCGGCGGTGGTGTTGCGTGGCGATGGGGGGGGCTTGGCGGTCCTGGCGGCGGAGACCGCGAGCGCAGGCGAGATCGAGCGCCTGGGCGCGCTCGGCGCTGGCGATCTTCGGCTCGCGCTCACCGCGGCCCGGGCCCGCGCGCTCAACATCCTGCCCTCGGGCCACGACGTGGTGCTGCTGCCCTGGCGGCGCTGGTTCGACGCGGAATTGGCGCGCGAGCTCGGTGACGCGACGACCGATCTGGCCCGCCCGCTCCGGGGACCCTTCGAGCGGGAGCGCCGGGCGCCGAGCCGAGCGGAAGAGGCGGCGGTCCAGCTCGCGAAGCTGGCCCGTCTGCTCCCCCTGGCGGTGATCGGATCCCTGGACGCGGCAACGCTCGAGCGGCTCGTCGAGACCGGAGAGTGCCTCGCCGTCGACGCCGCCCGCGTGCTCGACTTCGAGGCCGCGTCGGCGGCCAGCCTGACTCGCGTGGTGGCGGCGCGGGTGCCGCTCGCCGGGGCCGAGGACGCGCGCGTTCTCGCCTTCCGTCCCGACGACGGCGGCGCCGAGCACCTGGCGATCCTGATCGGCGAGATCGACTTTGCCGCCCCTGTGCTGACGCGGCTGCATTCGGAATGCTTCACCGGCGATCTGCTGGCATCGCTCAAGTGCGATTGCGGCCAGCAGTTGCGCGGCGCCATCGAGGCGATGACCGAGGCGGGCGGCGGCATCGTGGTCTACCTGGCGCAGGAAGGCCGCGGCATCGGCCTGATGAACAAGCTCCGCACTTACCGCCTGCAGGACGACGGCTTCGATACCATCGACGCCAACCTGCGCCTCGGCTTCGACGCCGACGAGCGGATTTTCGAGCCGGCGGCGGAAATCCTGCGGCAACTGGGGGTTCGGGCGGTCCGGCTGTTGACCAACAATGTGGACAAGATCGAAGGCCTCCGGGCGGCCGGCGTCGAAGTCGCCGAGCGAGTCGCTCACAGCTTTCCGGAAAACATCCACAATCGCGAATATCTCGCGACCAAGCGACGCCGCAGTGGCCATTTGAGCTGAGCGCCATAAACGGCGACGCCCCGGCCGCCGCTTTTTTTGCTCGCCGCTCGCGCGGCGCGCCGGGCCATGCCACGCGCACGCGTGGCGGCGAATAACCCGTTGAGCCGGGGGAATGGGGCGCAGTCAGGACTTCCGTCGGTTGGTATGAATAGACGGGGCCGAGCGGGGAAATTCAATCGATCGGCGGGCGAATCGCGGCATATAATCCGCCCCTCGCAGTACCAGAGGTTGGAGGGCGGCGGCGATGCGCGCGTTGGTGACGGGATCGAGTCCGGGGATCGGCGGGGAGACTTGCTTGAAATTGGCACGGGACGCGCTGGCCCGGGGTGAGCGGGCGGCGATCGCCGCGGCCGAGGTGCGCGAGACCGAGGAGCTCCAGAAGCTGGCGGAGAAATTGCGGGGGCTGGGCGCCGAGGTGGCGACGCCGGTAGGCGACCTGATGGATCCCGAGACCCCGGCCCGCCTGGTGGCCGAGGCGGTGGCGGCCTTCGGCGGGCTCGACGCCGTGGTCTCCAACGCCGGAATCACCGCGCCCGGCTTCATCGCCGAGCTCGCCTTCGAGGATTGGGAGCGGGTGATGCGCATCAACGTCACCGCCGGCTTTCTGCTGGCCCAGGCGGCCTATCCGCATCTCAAGGAAGCGGGCGGCGCCTATGTCGGTATCGGCTCGATCTCCGGTCGCAACGCCCATCCCGGCATGGGCGCCTACGGCCCCGCCAAGGCCGCCAACATCATGCTCTGCCGGGTCCTGGCGCAGGAATGGGCGGCGGACGGCATTCGCGCCAACGCGGTCTCGCCGGGGATGATCCGCACCCCGCTCACCGCCGCCGTCTATGCCGACAACGCGACCGCGCAGGCGCGCGCGGATTTGGTGCCACAGCGCCGCGTCGGCGAGCCGATCGACATCGCCAATGCCGTCGCCTGGCTGGTGGGACCGGACAATACTTATTGCAACGGCAAGGACATCTGCATCGACGGCGGGTACGAGGATTCGATCATGGCGCATATTCCCGGCCGCCCGACCCGCGATATTTAGAGCATGATCCGATCATATGGTCCGATCATGCTCTAACTTTGGTCGATAGGCAGGAGGCCGCTATGTCACCGTCCGATCGGATCGAGGACACAGCCCGCCCGCCCGTGCTCTATCGCCGCCCCACGCCGCTTTCGGCGGAGCGACACGCGGACCATCGCGTCGAGGCCGGGACCGGCCACGGCTTCGCGGCCGAAATCAATTCGCTACTGCTGAACGCCGTCGAGTTCGTGCCGGCGGCTCGGCACTACCCGATCGTCTTCACCCTGGGCGAGGAACCGGTGCCGGTGGCGATTCTCGGCCTCGGCGATGGCCGGAACCTCTTCATCCGGGATGGCAGGTGGGAGCGGGGCCTCTACATCCCGGCCTACGTCAGGCGCTATCCCTTCATCTTCACCGAGCACAAGGAGGCGGGCCAACTCGTCCTCTGCATCGACGACGCGGCGCCCTCGGTGACGACGGAGGCACGCGGCGAGCGCTTGATCGTGGACGGCGAGCCGTCCGAGTTTGCGCGCCGTGCGCTCGAGTTCTGCACCGCCTTCCAGCGCGAGGTGGTCAAGACCCGTGCCCTCGTCGAGCTGCTCGAGGAACGCGATCTGATGACACGGCGGATGGCGAGCCTTCGTCGCGGCGAGGAAGAGCGTTCGCTGGGCGGTTTTCAGGTGGTCGACGAGGCCAAATTCAACGCGCTAGACGATGCCACGATCCTCGATTGGCGCCGTCGTGGCTTCCTGCCGATCCTCTATGCGCACCTTCTCTCGCTCGGCAATTGGGAGTCCCTCTCCAGCCGCGATTCCCTGCCCGGCACTTCGAACGCCACATTAACATGTTGATTTTCTTGTTATAATTGCCTGTCGGGTACAGCATTCCAGCTTGGTGATGGCGGCGTCGTTGGATGTCATGTCGATGTTCGAGCAGGCGTCGTATATCGATCGCGACCCCCAAATGGGGGGCGACAGGCGTTTCGTGATCGCGGATAATGAAACCCGATAGCCGTCCCCGCGCGGATGGCGGGCGAGGTCCGCGGAGCCGGGTGGGATGAGCCGAAGCGGAAACTTCGATCGGGGCGGCGCCATCGGCGTCGCGCCGGGGGCGGCGGAATACGCGCTCGTTCTGCAGGCCGGCTCGGCCCTCGACGGCAAGCTGGTGGTGCCGCTCGCCGATTTCCTGCTCGGGGCGGAGTGTTTACCCGAGCGGGCCTGGACCTGGAGATCCGGGGCCAGGACGGCACCCGGGTGCTGATCCGGGACTATTTCCAACATGACGAGGTGGCGGACCTGTGGACGCCCGGGGGCGCGGTGCTCTCGGGCGAGCTGGTCGCGCGCCTGGCGGGCCCGGTGGCGGAAGGCTGGGCCCAGGCGGCGGGTTCGCCCGCGCGCCCGATCGGCGTCGTCGAGCAGGTGGTCGGCGAAGTGCGGGCGGAGCGGGCGGACGGCGCAAGCGTGATACTGACCGAGGGAAGCTCGGTCTTCCAGGGCGACGTGGTGGTGACCGGCCCGGGCGCGCGGCTCGGCATCCGCTTTGCCGACGACACCGCCTTCGCGATGGAGGGCGACGGGCGGATGGTGCTGGACGAGCTGGTCTACGACGCCGCCTCCGGGTCCGGCTCGGCCAGTTTCTCGATCCTGCAGGGCGCCTTCGTCTTCGTCACCGGCCAGATCGCCCAGAGCGATCCGGACAGTTTCGAGGTGAAGACGCCGCTGGCGACGATCGGCGTTCGGGGCACGGTGTTCGGCGGCGTCCTGGGCGAGCGGCTGGACGTCTATTTCGACGACGGCTTCGGCTTCGTCGTGAACCAGGCGGGCCGGCAGGATATCGACCAGGGCCAGAACCTGACGGTGCTGGCGGCCAATCAGTTGCCGAGCCTGCCGGTGGCGACGCCGCTGGGCCAGTTCTACCAGATCTTCACGCTCTCCATCGGGATCCTTCCGACCACGCCGTTCACGCCGCCGGGCCGGCGCGGCGACAGCCAGGACGGCGATCAGCCGGACCAGCAGGAGGGCACCGCACCAACGGACGACGCCACGGCGGCCGAGGCCACGGCGCAGGCCCCGGCGAACACGGACTTCGTCGAGGCGGCGGCCGAGCCCGAGCCCGAGTCCGTGGAAGATCTGGTCGACATCGCGCTGAATCCGTTGGCCCCCTTCATTCCGTCCCCGCCCGTAACCAATTCCAGTCGATCGCCGGCACGGCCGGTCGGTGCGCCGGCGCCGACAACATCATTTCCGGCCCGACCTGCCGGCAAGATACCAGTCGACGTGTCATTTCCGGTGGAGGAGATTTTCAATACGGCGGACCCCGTAGTCCTTGATGATGCCGGCACATCGGACAGTTTTGTGGGCACGGCGCCACTGGCGGCGGCGCTGGAGCCGGTGCTGGAGCCGGTGCTGGTGCCGGAGCCGCTGCCGGAGCCGCTGCCGCCGTCTGGCATCACCTTCACCGGCGACGGCGACTTGCGGGGGCGGGAGACGACCGGTCCCGACAACATCAGCGGCGGCGGCGGCGCCGACACCATCGCCGGCGGCGGCGGCAACGACATCCTGAACGGCGGCGCCGGCAACGACGTGATCGACGGCGGCACCGGCATCGACACCGCGACCTTCGGCGGCAACCTCGCGGCCTATTCGTTCTCGCCCGGCAGCATCATCGTCGTCGGGCCGGACGGTCGCGACACGCTGATCGACGTCGAGTTTCTGAGCTTCGACGACCAGACGATTCCGGCACCGACCTTCGTCGTTCCGCAGCAGCAGCCGGGCATCATCGACGGGCCGAGGGTCACGGAGAACATTTTGACCGTGCTCGACGCAAGCGGGGTGCGAGTCGGCTCCACCGTCGATCACATCCTCTTCACCGTGAATACGGCCGGCACGGTCACCATCGACACGCTTTCCTGGGAGCAGGATACCCAGGACTCCGACGGCGACGGGAACACCTCGGAGACCTTCGACATCAACGGCGACGGCGAGATCGCCTTCATCGACGTCTACATCTATCTCTTCCAGGACGCTGGCGGCGGCACGCCGGGAACGTTGATAGCCTCCAACGACGATTCGTCCCAGACCTTCAACGACGGCTCCATTTACAGCTACGATTCCTACCTTTCGGCCAACCTGGCGGCGGGGGACTACGTGCTGGCGCTCGGCGCCTTCTCGTTGAGTGAGACCGAGGCGCGGGCGCAGAGCAACGACGTCACGCGCTATCCGGTGACCGTCAATAGCTTCGGCAGTCAAGTGCCGACCGATCACGGCGATTACCAGGTCATCATCGGCGGCGCCGTCACCATCAACGCGGTGAACCAGGGATCGGGGGGCGGCACGATCACCGGCGGCACCGGCACGACGGGCAACGACATCCTCACCGGCACGGCGGCGGCGGAGCTGATCGACGGCCTGGCGGGCAACGACCTCCTGGATGGCCTCGGCGGCAACGATACGCTGCTGGGCGGCCCCGGTGCGGACACGATCCTGGGTGGGGACGGCGACGACACGATCTCCGGCGGCGCGGGGAACGACACGATCGCCGGTGGCGGCAACAACGACGTGATCGACGGTGGCGACGGCACCGCCGATGTCGCGGAATTCTCGGGCGCCCGGGTGGGTTACCGCGCCACCACGGTGAGTGGCACGACGACGGTGGTCGACATCGACCCGCTCGACGGCGACGACGGGACCGACACGCTGACCAATATCGAGATCCTGGGGTTCTCGGACGGCCTTGCCGCGACACCGCCCGACGGCGGCGTACTCGGCCCCGTCGGCTTTACCGGGGCGGCGGGCGACGACACGTTCACCGGCACGGCGGCGAACGAGGTGATCGACGGCCTGGCGGGCAACGATTTGCTCGGCGGCGGCGACGGCGACGATACGATCTCCGGCGGCACGGGGAACGACACGATCGCCGGTGGCGGCAACAACGACGTGATCGACGGCGGTGCCGGCACCGCCGATGTCGCGGCCTTTTCGGGCGCCCGGGCCGGCTACACCATCACGACCGTCGGCGGCACGACGACGGTGGTCGACACCAATCCGATCGACGCCGACGACGGCACCGACACGCTCACCAATATCGAGTTTTTGCAATTCTCGGGCGGCACCGTCCTGGTCGTCGGTTCCGCCACCACGGTCACCGGCACGGCGGCGGCCGAGATCCTCGTCGGCACGGCGGGCGACGATACGCTGATCGGCGGCGCTGGCGCCGATACGCTCGACGGCCGTCTCGGCACCGATATCGTCGACTATTCGAGCGATCCCGCCGGGGTCAACGTGAACCTCGCCACCGGCACGGCGACGGACGGCTTCGGCGCGACCGACACGCTGATCTCGATCGAGGGCGTGATCACCGGCGGCTTCGACGACGTCATCACCACCGGCCCCGGCAACGACATCGTCGACGCCGGCGCGAGCCTCTCCGTCAACTCCTCCGGCAACATCTTTGGCGGCACCTTCGACCGGATCGTCGGCAGCATCGGCAACGACACCATCGACGTCGGTGGCGGGCTGTTCGACTACGACATCATCGACTATCGCAACGCCGGGCTCTCGGCGCCGATCACCGTCGATCTGCGCGATCCCACGAACCCCTTCGCCGACAAGGGCGTGAACGGCAGGGATTCGCTGATCAACCAGTCGACCTTCGGCGGCGACGGCTTGCAAATCAAGGGCACCGCCTTCGCCGACACCTTCTTCAGCTCCGATACCTATTTCTTCACCGAGTATCAGCCGGGCGGCGGCGTCGACACGATCAACGGCGGCGCCATGATCGACCGCGTCGACTATCGCGACACGGTCAGCACGACCGGCATCACGGCCGATCTCGGCGCCGGCTTCGCGATCGACGGCTTCGGCGACAGGGACGTGTTGATCAGCGTCGAACAGATCGAATCCGGCAATCAAGTCAAGACGACATCCTGTTCGGCTCGGCCGCGAACAACGTCTTCCGCCCTGGCGGCGGTACCGACTTCATCGACGGCCGCACCGGCATCGACCAGGTGCGCTACCAGAACGCCAATACGGCCGTGCTCATCGATCTCTCGCTCACCACCAACCAAGTCACCAGCGACGGTTTCAATCTCGGCGCCGGCACCAGCGTCGACAACCTGGTCAGCATCGAGAACCTGCGCGGCGGCAACTTCAACGACAGACTGACCGGCGACGCGGGCCCGAACCTGATCGAGGGCCGGGGCGGTTCCGACCGTCTGACCGGCTTGGCCGGCAACGACACGCTCAAGGGCCAGGATGGCTTCGACACCGCCGACTACTCGGGGTCGCCCGCCGGGATCAACGCGAATCTCGTGACCGGGACGGTCCGCGACGGCTTCGGCGGCACGGATACGGTGTCGAGCATCGAGGGTGTGGTCGGCACTGCGTTCAACGATACCATCCTCGCCTCGTCCACCACTCCGGAAAATTTCTCGACGATCACGCCGGGCGGCGGCGACGTCGTCGTGACAGGGTCCCTTATCTCGAACGGCGCCTTCGACTACCGGGTGAGCTACAGCAACGCGCCGGCGGGCATCAACGGCAATCTCGCGACCGGCGTGGTGCTGGACGGCTTCGGTGGCACCGATACAATTTCCAATATTTCGCAAATCAGGGGCTCCAACTTCGACGACACGTTGACCGGCGGCAACACGACGCCGGACTTCCAGGATTTCGAGAGCTTCGACCCCCGAGGCGGCAACGATCTGATCGTTGGCGGCAGCGGATTCGACCGCATCGAGTACAGAAGCCCGCCGACGGGAATTTTGCTCGATTTGACGGTCGGAACCGTGCTCGACGGGTTCGGCGGTACCGATACCTTCAGCGGGATCGAGGGTATTCGCGCCACCAGTTTCGACGACAGCTTGTTCGGCGGCGTGGACGACAACTTCGAGAGGTTCAGCCCCCGCGCCGGCAACGACTTGGTCGACGGCCGAACCGGCTTCGACGAGCTGGACTATCGCTTCGAGGACGCGACCCAAGGTGTTTTGGTCAATCTCGCCCGGGGCGTGGCGACGGACGGTGCCGGCGGCACCGACACTATTCTCAACATCGAAGCGGTACGCGGGACGATCTTCGACGACACGCTGATCGGCGGCGGTGACAACAATTTCGAGCGCTTCCGGGGCAAGGAAGGCAACGACATCATCGACGGTGGCACCGGCTTCGACCAGGTCTCCTATCAGGGTGAAACCGGTCCGGTCACCGTCAACCTCGCCACCGGCATCGCGCTCGACGGCAGCGGCGGCACGGATACGCTCAGCAACATCGAATTCATCCGCGGCTCCGACGGCGACGACCTGTTGATCGGCGGCGGCGCCGGCATCGGTGTCTCGAATTTCGAGGCCTTCAGGGGTGAAGCCGGCAACGACACAATTCAGGGCGGCGACGGCTTCGACCGGGCCGAGTACAACAGCGCGACGGGCCCAATCACGATCGATGTCGCCCTCGGACGGGTGAGCGGCGATGCCTCGGTCGGCACCGACACGCTCGACAGCGTCGAGTGGATTCGAGGCAGCGATTTCGCGGATACCTACCGCGGTGGTTTGCCGCCCAACGCCAACACCTCCTTCTCCGGCCTTGCCGACGATGTTTTCGAGGGCCGGGGCGGTAACGACATCGTCAACGGCGATGGCAACACGACCGCGGCTTATTTCAGTGCTACCGGTGGCGTCGTCGTCGACCTCGCGGCCGGCACCGCGAGGGGCGACGCCTCGGTCGGCACCGATGCGCTCTCGGGCGTGGCCAATGTCGTGGGCAGCGAGTTCGCCGACAGGATCAGGGGCAATGCCGGCGACAACTTCATCCAGGGCCGCGACGGCATCGACACGCTCGACGGCGGCGCCGGCGTCGACACGGCGTTCTATTTCAGCAATTCCTCGACCTCCGGCCTCATCATCAACCTCGCCACCAGCACGGTGACGAACGACGGGCTGGGCAACGCCGACATCATCGCCAATTTTGAGAACGTGGAGGGCACCTTCTTCGGCGACCAGATCGCCGGCAGCGCCGTCGCCAATCGGTTAGACGGCCACGCCGGCGACGACACGATCGGCGGCGGCGGCGGCAACGATACGCTGATCGGCGGCGGCGGCGCCGACCTGCTGGACGGTGGCCTCGGCAACGACACCTTCCAGTACGACCAGGTCGGTGACGGGACGCGGATCGCCACGAACCAGACGATCGCGGCAAGCGGCGTGGCCACCGACGTCATCAACGGCTTCACTTCGGGATCCGACGAGATCGACATCAACGAAACCGAATTTGTAGTCTTGGCCGGTGCACAGTTCGCCACCATCGGGACGCCTTACGACGGCACCAACTCCGGTCTGACGAGCGGCACCGCCTTCATCTTCGACGGCACGCACCTGAGCTACGACCCCGACGTCAACGCCGCCGGACACACCGCCATGGCGCAGGTGAACGGCGACCCGGTGGGGCTAGGCGACCTCACCCCCGTATAGCCCCGAGGTGCCACACGCGATGTCCGCCGCGGCCGGCGGAGCCGGCCCGGCGCCTCGGGGGGCCTCCGTAAAGCCTCGATATTCTTCGTGATAATTCGCTGTCGGGTCTGATATGCCGACTCGGCGATGGTGGCGCTGCCCGGGCGCTTGATTCCCATCCGGCCGGCGCCGACAATGTCGCCGCCATGTTGATCAACGCGAACTACGCGCTGCCCGCGATCGTCGACGGCGAGGCGCTGCCCTGGATCGCTTCGCCACTTCCCGGCGTCGAGCGGCGGATGTTGGAGCGCGACGGCGACGAGGTCGCCCGCGTCACCAGCCTGGTCCGCTATGCCGCCGGCAGCCGCTTCTCCGAACATGAGCACGCCGGTGGCGAGGAGTTTTTGGTCCTGGAAGGGACCTTCTCCGACCAATACGGCGATTTTCCCGCCGGCACCTACCTGCGCAATCCGGTCGGCTCCAGCCACGCCCCGCACTGCGACGAGGGCTGTCTGATCTTCGTCAAGCTCTGGTGGATGCAGTCCGAGGACCAGGCCTTCGTCCGCGCCGATACCACGGACAAATCGGACTGGCGGGCGCGGGCGCCGGGTGTCGAGGAAAAGCCGCTGCATGCCTGGGGTCCGGAAGCGGTCGGTTTCCTGCGCCTCGCCCCCGGGGCGAGCTTGCCGGCGCGCGCGATTCCGGGCGGCGAGGAGATCCTCGTCGTCGAGGGCACGATCGAGGACGAGGACGGCCTGCACGGCCGTCATGCCTGGTTGCGCCGCCCCGGCGGGCAGGCGCCGGCGATGACCACAACCAGCGGCGCGCGGCTCCTGGTCAAGCGCGGCCAGCTCGCGCTTCCGCCGCCGCCGCTGCCGACGCGGGCCTGACGCTCGGGACCGTCGCCTTCGGTTTCGGGTGCTATAAATTTCGCCTCGGGTGAGTTTCGCCGCGGGAGGATGGAATGCCTTGGCAGCCGCAGATCGTCGGCGCCCGACACATGGTGTCGGCGGGTCATCATTTGGCGGCGCTCGCCGGTTTCGAGATCCTGGAGGCGGGGGGAAACGCGATCGACGCGGGCGTTGCCGCGGGCCTGGCGCTGGGCGTCGTGCACTCCGACCAGGTCCAGTTCTCGGGCGTCGCCCCGATTCTGATCCACCTGGCCGAGAGCGGCGAGACCCTGTCGATCGCCGGTCTGGGCCCTTGGCCGCGCGCCACCCGACCCGAGCACTTCATCGACGAGCTGGGCGGCGCCATCCCGCTCGGCCTGTTGCGCACCGTGGTTCCGGCGGCGCCCGATGCCTGGATCCTGGCGCTGGCGCGCCACGGCACCATGGCCTTCTCCGAGGTCGCCGAGGCCGCTATTCGCCATGCTCGCGACGGCTTTGCGATGCATCCCTTCATGGCCTCCTTCATCCGCCGCAACGAGGCCAACTACGCCCGCTGGCCGAGCAGCGCCGCGATCTATCTGCCTCGAGGCCGCCCGCCCGCCGAGGGCGAACTGTTCCGCCAGGGCGATCTCGCGGCCTCGCTGCAATACATGGCCGACGAGGATCGTGCCGCCTCGGCTCGGGGCGGGCGGGCGGCCGGTCTCGCGGCGGCCCGCGACGCCTTCTACCGGGGCGACCTGGCGCGCGCAATGGTCGCCTATCACGCCGAGAACGGCGGCTGGCTGACGGCGGAGGACCTGGCCGACTATCGCTCCGAGATCGAAATCCCGCCGCGCCGGCGCTTCGCCGAGTGGGAGGTCGTGAGCTGCGGAGCCTGGTGTCAGGGCCCGGCGCTGCTGCAGATGCTGGCGATGCTGGACGGCGAGGATCTGGCGGCCCTCGGCCACAACACGGCCGACTACATCCACCTCCTGGTCGAGGTGATGAAGCTCGCGCTCGCCGACCGCGAGGCCTACTACGGCGATCCGCGCCAGGTGGAGGTGCCGCTCGAGACCTTGTTGTCGGACAGCTATGCGGAAACGCGACGGGCCGAGGTCGCGGCTGATCGGGCGGCGGTGGAAATGCCCGCGCCGGGCCGGATCGACGGCGCCACGCCCGGCACGCTGGCGATCCTCGAGGCAGCGGCGGAACCGGCGTCCGCCTCGGCGGATACCTCCTATGCCTGCGCCGTCGACAAAATGGGCAACGTCTTTTCGGCGACCCCGAGCGACGTCTCCTTCGAGAGTCCCGTCATCCCCGGTCTCGGCTTTTGTCCCTCGGCCCGGGGCTCGCAATCCTTCGCGATTCGCGGCCATGCCTCGGCGGTGGCGCCCGGCAAGCGGCCGCGCTTGACGCCCAATCCCGCGATCGCTTTTCGCGGCGAGGCGGTTCGCATGCCCTTCGGTACCCCCGGCGGCGATGCCCAGACCCAGGCGATGCTGCAGGTCTTCGTGAATATCGCCGTCTTCGCGGTGGCGCCGCAGGAGGCGGTGGAAGCGCCGCGTTTCGTCACTCACGGCTTTCCCGGATCGTTCGAACCGCACGTCTATCGACCGGGACGTCTGGAGATCGAGGACCGTATCGACGAACGGGTTCGCGCCGAGCTCGCGTCGCGCGGCCATGGGGTGGTCGTCGAGCCGGCGCTTTCGGACCGCGTCGGCGGCGTCTGCCTGATCGAGGCGGAGCGGGAAAGCGGCCGCCTCTGGGGTGGCGCGGATCCCCGACGCCCAGCCCGCGCGATTGGCCGCTGAGCGGTATCTCCTTGGCCACCGCACAGGCTCTGCGGTGACGAAATATTTACCTATCGAGCCCAGATTCGAGTTCGCGCATGGGCTCAACGAAAGCGGCGGCCATGGCATATTCGACCGTTCGATTACAAGGCCTGATCGACCTCGCGCAGGAGGATTCCAGTGACAAGCGTCGCGAGCTCCTGGAAGAGGTCGCCGACCTGTTTCTGGACGATTCGAATGCGATGAACGACCGCGAGACGGGACTGGCCGACGACATCTTGACCAAAGTCGCGCACGACGTCGAAATGAAGGTCCGCAAGTCCCTCGCCGAGCGTTTCGCCAGCGTCGATACCGTGCCGCCGAACCTGGTACGGATGCTCGCGAGCGATGAGATCGAGGTCGCCGCGCCGATCCTGCAGGAGAGCCGGGCGCTCAGCGATCGGGATCTGATGGACATCGTGCGGGAGAACGGGAAGGACCACATGCTGGCGGTCACGCGTCGCGAGGAAATCTCCGAGGCCGTGTCCGAGGCGCTGGTCGAGAGTGGCGACGACGACGTTATCGTCAACTTGGTGCGCAACGCGGGTGCCCAGATTTCGCGCGGCAGCATGGAGAACCTGGTCGCGCGCTCGGAGTCGAACGCGGTGTTGCAGGAGCCGCTGGTGAAGCGGGGCGACCTGCCGGCCGATCTGATGCACGACATGTTCTGGTTCGTGTCGTCGCAGCTCAAGGAATATATCCTGACCGAAGCCAACATGGACGAGAGTCTGGTCGCGGAGGTGATCGAGGAGACTCGGGCCAGCTTGACCCAGGAAATCGACGACTACGACGCGAAGATGCGCCGCGGTCTCCGCATCGTGCTCCGCCGGGAGCGCGAAAGGAAGCTGAACGAGGACTACATGGTGCAGGCGCTGCGCCAGGGCGAGCGCGAGGTCTTCGTCGCGGCCTTCTCGCGGCTGGCTGAAATCGATCTGCAGACCGCCGATCGAGTCCTTTCCAACGAGTCCCCCGAGGCCATCGCCGTCGCCTGCAAGGCGAGTCAATTCATGCTGTCCACCTTTTCCAGCATCGTTCTCTTGAGCAATGAGGGAAAGACGCGCAAGGGCTTCGAGGTGGCCGAGCTGCTGGAGCTCTACAACAAGGTCCCCGACTCCGCGGCCAAGCGCGCCATGCGGTTCTGGCGCATTCGCAAGAAAGCCGAATCCGCGCCGAAGACGGCTCCCATGGCGCTGACCGCGTGATCTCCGGCTCAGCCTTTGAAGGCGAGGCCGATCAAAAGGGCGATGATGCCGGCGATCGCATAGAGGGCGACGACGGCGACGCCCAGGAAAATCATGTTCCCGGTGGTCTTCAGCGGATGCACCTGGCGTTCCTGGTGGAGGCGTTCGTCGCCGCGACGGTCGCTGCCGCCGATCAGCGTCAGGAAGGCGCGGCGTCCCCCCAGGGGAAAGGCGACCCGGATGTCGATCGGGTGGCGTCGCCACGGCCGCGCCGCGCCGATCGCCTCGCCCAAGGCGACAAGCTGTTCTTCCGTCAAGCTTTCGCGGACGTCCGGCGGCAAGCGTGACAATACGTCCTCGACCCTCGCCGCCATCGGATTCGGACGTTCTTCGGACATGGTCCCCCCGAGAAGGCGAATCGAATCTTTCGGCGTCTTCATTGTGACAGTCGCAGCAAGCACTTACAACGCCGAAGGCGTTCTTGGAACGAGGCCGGGTCGAGGCCGGAGCCGATCGCTCGACTTTGCCGGGGGAGTGGATCGCGTTAACCTTCGAGGCATACCCTGCGGGACGGGAGGGTGGCGATCCTCGCAACATCAATGTTCCGGGAGACGATGTCATGGGTAGGGGACGAGCTTTCGACGAAAAGGCGGAGCGCTTGGGCAGAGTCGAGGCCCTCGCGCTCGAACGGTTGAAGAAGCGCGAGGCAGAGCAGTTCATCGCCTTCACCCATGCCTTCTACGACCGGGTCACGCCGGATGATCTCTTGGAGGTCTCGGTCGACAACCTTTACGGCGCGGCGCTCTCGCTATGGCAATTCGCCGCCATGCGCAAGCCCGGAGAGGCGGCGATCCGCGTCTACAATCCGAGAATCGGCGAGCACGGCTGGCAGTCGGGCCACACGGTCGTCGAAATCATCAATGACGACATGCCCTTCCTCGTCGATTCCGTGGTCGGCAACCTGGCCCGCCTGGGCCACGAGTTACATCTGCTGGTGCACCCCGTGGTCCGCGTGGCGCGCGACGACAAGGGCCGGCGGAGCAAGCTCGTCATATCGGCGCGGGACGACGAGACCGAGGCCGGCGCCGAATCGGTGATGCATATCCAGATCGGCGAGCAAACGAGCCGAGAGACGCTCGCCCTGATCGAAACCCGGCTGGCCGAGGTCTTCGCCGACGTACGCGCCGCGGTCGAGGACTGGCCGGGCATGATGGAACGGCTCGACGAAACGATCGCCGAGTTGGAGGCGGGTGTCCCGATCGAGGCCGAGGAAGTGGCGGAGGCGAACGCCTTCCTGCACTGGATGCGGGACGATCATTTCACCTTCCTGGGTTGCCGCGATTTCGCCTACGCCAAGAAGCGCGGCAAGGAATCGCTCGAGATCGTGGAAGGCTCCGGTCACGGCATCTTGCGCGACCCCGAGCGGCAGGTGTTGCGCGGCTCCGTCGGCTCCGGCCTGACGGCGCTGGTGCACCAGTTCTTCAACCGCCCCGAGCTGTTGCTGATCACCAAGACCAGTGTGCGCGGCACCGTCCATCGCCCGGTGCACATGGACTACATCGGGGTCAAGCGCTTCGACGCGGCCGGCAAGGTCATCGGCGAACGGCGCTTCGTCGGCCTCTTCACCTCTTCGGCCTATAGCCGCACGCCACGCGAGATTCCCATCCTGCGCCGACGCATCCGCCAAGTGATCGAGCGTGCCGGGGTCGCTCCGACGAGCCACGACGGCAAGGCCCTGACGCATATTCTGGACACCTATCCCCGCGACGAGTTGTTCCAGATCGATCTCGAAACCCTGCACGACATCTCGACCGGTATCCTCGGACTGCAGGAGCGGCCCCGGATCAAGCTCTTCGCCCGGCGCGATACCTTCGACCGGTTCTTCTCCTGCATCGTCTTCGTGCCGAGGGACCGGCTGACCTCGGAACTCAGGGCGCGCTTCATCGAAATCCTCGTGGAATCGTTGAACGGCCGGCTCTCCAACGATACCGTCCAGGTTGGTGAATCCCCGTTGGCTCGGATTCACTTCATCATCGGCTCCGAGCCGGGCGAGGCGCCGGCGGAACCCGATTACGGCCGAATCGAGGAAAAACTGGTCGAGGCGGCGCGGACCTGGAGCGACAATCTCCACGACGCGCTGGTCGATCGTTATGGCGAGGCGCGAGGCAACGTGCTGCAGCGCCGCTACGCCGAGGCCTTTCCGGCCTCCTACACCGAAGCCTTCAATGCCGAACGCGCGATCGGCGACATCGAGCATATCGAGGCGTTGCACGCCAGCGGCGAGGTCGGGCTCAACTTTTACCGCGTGATCGAGGACCCGGAGCACGTCGTCCGCTTCAAGATCTATCATCCGGGCCGCGCCGTGCCGCTCTCGGATTGCTTGCCGATGTTGGAGCACATGGGCTTCAAGGTCATGGGCGAGGTGCCCTTCCATCTGACTCTGGAAGACGGCACGGACATCTGGATCCAGGATTTCGAAATGCTCGAGGCCGGTGGCGGTGCGCTCGACCTCACCGAGCTGAAGCCGAAGCTCGAGGGCGCCTTCCTGCGCATCTGGCGCGGCGAACTGGAGGACGACGGCTTCAACCGCCTGGTTCTGCGTGCCGGCCTGGAATGGCGTCAGGTGATGGCGGTGCGCGCTTTCTGCAAGTACCTCCGCCAGACCGGCAGTTCCTTCAGCCAGGACTATATGGAGGATGCGCTCGCCGCCAATCCGGCAATCACCCGCAAGCTGTTGCGCTTCTTCGAGGTCCGCTTCGATCCCGACCACGAGGGCAAACGGACGGTGCAGGCGAGCGGCCTCGTCGAGCAGATTCAACAAGCGTTGGAGGCGGTCGAGAGCTTGGACGAAGATCGCATTCTGCGCCGCTACCTGAACCTCGTGCAGTCGATGCTCCGCACCAACTTTTACCAGGACGGGGCCGACGGCGAGCCGAAGCTCTACCTCTCCTTCAAGCTCGACAGCCAGAAGGTGGCGGAGTTGCCGCTGCCCCGGCCGTTCCGGGAAATCTTCGTCTATTCGCCCCGGGTCGAGGGCGTGCACCTGCGCGGCGGCAGGGTCGCGCGCGGGGGCTTGCGCTGGTCCGACCGGCGGGAGGATTTCCGCACCGAGGTGTTGGGCCTGATGAAGGCGCAAATGGTGAAGAACGCGGTGATCATCCCGGTCGGCTCCAAGGGCGGTTTCTTCCCCAAGGCGCTGCCGGTGGGCGGCGACCGGGAGGCGGTGCAGGCGGAGGTCATCGCCTCCTACAAGACCTTCGTCCGGGGCTTGCTGGACATCACCGACAACCTCTCGGGCGGCGCCGTGGTATCGCCGCCCGCCGTCATCCGCTACGACGACGACGATCCCTATCTGGTGGTGGCGGCCGACAAGGGTACCGCCACCTTCTCCGACATCGCCAACGACATTTCGCTGCAATACGGCTTCTGGTTGGGTGACGCCTTCGCCTCCGGTGGCAAGACCGGCTACGACCACAAGGTGATGGGTATCACCGCGCGCGGCACCTGGGAAGCGGTCAAGCGCCACTTCCGCGAGATGGGTCGTGACATCCAGAACGAGGACTTTACCGTCGTCGGCATCGGCGACATGTCGGGCGACGTGTTCGGCAACGGCATGCTGCTGTCGCGCCATATCCGCCTGCTGGCGGCCTTCGACCATCGCCATATCTTCATCGATCCCGACCCCGACCCCGAGGCGAGCTGGAAGGAGCGCAAGCGCCTGTTCGAGCTGCCGCGAAGCTCGTGGGCGGATTACGACGGCAAGCTGATCTCCAATGGTGGTGGCATCCATGACCGCAAAGCGAAGTCGATCACGCTCACCGAGGAGACCAAGGCGATCACGGGGCTAGACGTCGATGCGGTGACCCCGAACGAGCTGATCCACGCCCTGCTCAAGGCCGAGGTCGACTTGCTCTGGATCGGCGGCATCGGCACCTATGTGAAGGCCGCGCGGGAAGCCCATGCGGAGGCCGGTGACCGGGCCAACGATGGCCTCCGGGTCGACGGCGCCGAGCTTCGCTGCAAGGTCATGGGCGAGGGCGGCAACCTCGGCTGCACGCAGTTCGGCCGGGTCGAATACGCGCTTCGGGGTGGGCGGCTCAACACCGACGCCATCGACAATTCGGCCGGCGTCGACAGCTCCGACCACGAGGTCAACATCAAGATCCTGATGGGCCGTGTCGTCGACGAGGGCGAGCTGACGGAAAAGCAGCGCAATCGCCAACTGGCCGAGATGACCGACGAGGTGGGCGAGCTGGTCCTGCGCAACAACTACCTGCAGTCCCAGGCCCTGACCATGGCGGAGAGCCGCGCCCTCGATCTCCTGGAGCCCCTGGTGCGCTACATGCGGGTGCTGGAGCGTCAGGGCAAGCTCGACCGAGGGATCGAGTTCCTCCCCGACGCGGAGACCTTGGACGAGCGCCGCGCCGCCGGCCTCGGCCTGACGCGGCCGGAGCTATCGGTTCTGCTCGCCTATTCCAAGAACATCCTCTACGACCAGTTCCTGGAAAGCGACCTGACCGATTCCGAATACCTGCTGAACGACGTGGTCAAATATTTCCCCCGTCCGCTCCGCAAGCGCTTCCGGGGCGTGATCGTCGAACATCCACTGCGCAAGGAGATCATCGCCACGATCGTCGCCAATTCGGTGGTCAACCGAGTCGGCATCACCTTCGTGCACGACCTGGTGGAGGAGACCGGGGAGAGCGCCGAGGCCGTGGCCCGGGCCTATGCCGCGGCCCGCGACGCCTTCGAGCTCAGGCGCATCTGGAACCAGATCGAACAGCTCGACGACCGCGTCGAGGCGGCGGTGCAGACGGAGATCCTGGTCCAGGTCGCCGAGCTGCTGCGTTACGGCACGCTCTGGTTCCTGCGCAATCGGGCACGGCCGCTCAAAATTTCGGAAGCGCTGGAACTGTTCGCGCCGGGGATCAAGACGGTCGCGGAATCGCTGGCCGATCTGGTCGGCCCGACGGAGGCCGTCGCGCTGGCGAAGCGGGTCGCGAATTTCCGCGCCCAAGGTATCGACGACGCCTTCGCGGAGCGGCTCGCGGGGCTCGCCCTGCTGGCGGCGGCGCCGGACATCGCGCTCGCGGCGGGCGAGACGGGTCGTCCGGTGACGGAAGTCGGCCGCGTCTACTTCCTGCTCGGGGCCAAACTCGGCCTCGACTGGCTGCGTGGCGCCGCCGATACGATCCGCCCCGGCGACTTTTGGGAGCGGACGGCGATCGCCTCGATCGTCGACGACTTCTACGACCAGCAGCGCGGCTTGTCCGCCAAGGTGCTCGCCTCGGCGAACGGCGCCGACCCGGAGGCGATGGTCGAGAACTGGACCGAGGCGAACGCGAGCGTCGTCGCCCGCTGCGCCGGCCTGGTGGAGGATTTCCGTCAATCGGGCGATTTCGACGTCGCGCGACTGGCGCTCGCAAATCGCATGGTGCGCCGCATGCTCGCCGGCTGATACCAACCGCCATAAATGGCGACTCCCCGGCGGGCCGCGCGAGCGGCCATCGACAAAGAGCGGTCGGGGAAGGGCAGGCCTCGGGGACTTTCGAGTCAGATTTCGAGCCGGACGAGCGGCGCCCCCGGATCCGGCGCCGCCCGGATCTCGCCGATCACCGCCGCCCCGCCATGGCCCACTTCGGCCAGGCGCGCGAGCACGTCGGCCGCCGCCTCGCCCGGCACGCTCGCCAGCAAGCCGCCGGCGGTCTGCGGATCGAACAGCAACGGATAAGCCGGATGGCCCTCGCCCTCGCCCGGCCGCAACACCTCGGCGAAAGCTTCGTTCGCCGGCTGTAGGGTGCTGGCGACGCCGCGCGCCAGCAATTCCCGCGCCCCGGGCAGCGCCGGCAGGTCGTCCAGGCGGAGGCGCGCACCGAGGCGCGAGGCCCGGAGCATCTCGATCAGATGGCCGAGCAGGCCGAAGCCGGTGACGTCGGTCATGGCACTCGCGCCGGCCTCGGCCAGGAGGCGGGCCGCCGGGCCGGCGCCGAGCACCATGGCGTCCAGCGCGGCCTCGATCCAGGCGCTCTCCGCCTCGGCCTTCATGTCGGCGGCGAACAGCGTGCCGGTGCCGAGCGGCTTGCTCAGCACCAGGACCTCGCCCGCCCGGGCACCGCCCTTGCGCAGCATCCCGCGTGGCCCCACCTCGCCGTTCACCGCCAGGCCGAAGGCGAGCTCCGGGCCCTCCGCCGTGTGGCCGCCGAGGAGGCGGGCGCCGGCCTCGCGAAGCGCTCTGAGCGCGCCGGCCAGCAGCGCCTCCAGGTCCGCCTCCAGCTTGTCCTCGGCCGCGTAGCGAAGCGTCACCATCGCCAGCGCGCCCGTCGGCCGACCGCCCATGGCGTAGATGTCGCTCATGCAGTGGTTGGCGGCGATCCGGCCGAACAGATAGGGATCGTCGATGAAGGCGCGGAAATGGTCGACCGTCTGCAACAGCTCGCCCGAGGCCGGCGCGCGGATCACCGCCGCGTCGTCGGGCTGGTCGAGCTCGATTCCCGCGCCGTCGGGGCCGGCCTTCAGACGATCGAGCACCCGGTTCAGCACCGGGCTCGCCACCTTGGCGCCGCAGCCGCCGCAACGCATCACCGTCGCGCCCTCGCCCGCCGCGCCGTCGTCCATGGCCGGCAGCTCCTGGTATTTGCGCATCCAGCGCAGGTCGATCCAGTCCTTGAGCCGCCAGACCCAGTCCCCCTGCACCGACAGCGGGCCCCAGGAGGCGACGGCGTGCTTGGCGCCGCCCGACATCAGGGCAAGCGTGCGTTTCTGCGGCCGATAGGGCCGCGCCGGGCGACCCTGGACCAGGCGGCGCAGGTTCGCCGCCAGATAGGGGCCTTGGCGCACCGCGTAGACGCCGGATTTCGGCAGTGCGCGGGGGCTGAAGGCGGCGATGTCGCCCGCCGCCAGGACGCAAGCGTGCGACGTCGATTGCAGCGTGGCGCCGACCGCGACGAAGCCCGCGGGGTCGAGCGCCAGCCCGCTCTCGGCGAGCCAGGGGGCGGCCCGGGCATGGGTCGTCAGCACGGCGCAATCGAAGCCGACCTCGCCCGAAGGCGCCAAGCGGGCGACGCCGTCCGCCAGCGCCACCACCCGCCGGGCGGCGATGAAGGTGATGTTCCGCGCCGCCAGCAACGCCGCCATCCGCCGCTGCACCGAGGGCGCGTGGGTCGGCAGCGGCGCCGCCTGGTCGGCGACGATGGTGAAGGCCAGGCGGCCGGGCGCGCCGCCCTGGGCCCCGAGTGCGCGTTCCAGGCGATGGTGCAGCGCCAGGCAGAGTTCCACGCCGCCCGCGCCCGCGCCGATCACCAGCAGGCGGAAGGGGCCGTCGCTGGCCAGCACCCGAGCCTCGACCTCGGCCCAGCGGGCGAGGAGGCCGTCCACCGGCTTCACCGGGATCGCCGCCTCGACGCCTCGGATCGCACCGCCGTCGGGGCTGGAGCCGATGTCGATCGACAGCAGGTCGAACGGAATTGGCGGGCGGCCCCGGGCATGGACACGCCGCGCCAGCGGATCGATATGCTCGACGGCGGCGTGATAGAGCCGGGCACCGGCGAAGCGGCAGAGCGGGCGGAGATCGACATGCGCCTCGGCGTGGCCGTAGTGCCCGGCCAGCAGCCCCGGCAGCATGCCGGAATAAGCGGTCACCACCTCGCGGCTGACCACCGTCAGCCGGACGCCCGGCACCGGGCGCATGCCAAAGCTCTTGATCACCTCGACATGGCAATGGCCGCCGCCCACCAGCACGATGTCGCGTTCGACCGGGCTCGCCTGCTTCACCCGCGCTTCCCTCGCTCGTCGGCGCGATCCGCTACGGCGGACGCGGGCCGCTGGGGCCCGGCCGTCGTCTCGCTCGCCACGAGCGCGGTGCTCTGCCTCGGCTTCACCGACGAAGCGCGGTCGAAACGATAACCGCCGCCGGCACTGCCCGCGCTATCGAGCCCCCACCGCCGCACGCACGGCGCGTTCGGTCGGCGCTCCTTTCGTCCTCGCCCCCTGATTCAACGGGCGGGCGAGGATCTTGGCGGAAAGGAGTGGGGGTCGAACCCACCAGGCACGCCTAGCGCCCCTCACCGGTTTTGAAGACCGGGGCCGCCACCGGACGACATCCCCTTCCAACGCCCTTGATAGCGAAGCCGGGCGCGATTGGCCAGGGGTCGGGGCCTCGCCGCCATATGCACCGCCAGGAGGCGGACGATAGGCACACGCTCGCGGTTGTGGGCATGGGCGAGGGGAGCGAGGCCATTGTTATCCCTCGCAGGCACCTCGGCACCCCGCCGCGCTTCCTCGGCCGACGATTTCCTCCCCGCCGGCTCGACGAGGGGCGGAACGGCGCGACCGCGCTACGCGCCGGCGAAGTCCATGGCGCGCCGGATCCAGTCCTCCAAGGCCTCGCCGTCGAGACCGGGCGGTAGCACGACATAGTTCTTCTTCACCGGCGCCCGCGGAAAATACCTGAGTGGTTTGCCGCCCTGGTCGATCAGCCCGTCGCGGTCGTCGCGGGGCAATTTCAGCGCCAGGCCGACGGGCGTCAGGGTCATGAAGATGCGGCCGTCGAGATAGGCCGCGGCACCGCCGAAGAAATGCTTGCAGGCGATATCGGCGCCGCCCGCGCGGGCAGGCGCGAGGATCGTCTCGAGCTCCGTCAAGTAGCGCGCCACCATATCTCTTCAGATCGCCCAGAGCACGAGGATGGTCGGAATCGGGAACCGCGTGATCCGCTCGCCGGTCACGGCCCCGCCTCGCGGACCCGGTAGCCGAGGCGGGGGAAGTGGACGTGGACGCGGCCGACCGCATCGTCGTCGCGGGCGAGCGTGATCTCGCCCGCCGTGGCGCGGACCACCCGGCCGGCAACCGGATCGGGGGCGAAATCCTCGCTCCCGATCTCGACCCATCGCCCCTCCAGCGCCTCGCCCGTGGCCTCCAGCGGCCGGGGTTCCGAGCGCCGCGCCACGGCGAGCGCCTCCTCGGGCGCCATCTCCCGGCGCCGGCCGTGGCCGATCGCGGCGATGCGTCCCATCCAGCCACCAAGCGCCGGTAGGGGCGCCAACACGTCGGCGGCCCGGCCGTCGAAGGCGCCGAGCCACCAGAGCCGCTGGTAGAGCGCGAAGTCGCCGAGGTTGGGCGCCTGGCCGATCAGGTAGGCGCGGCCGTCGGCGAACAGGCTCTCGAGCCAGCCGAGCATCAGTTGCAACTGCGCCCGATCATGCGCCAGCCCCCGGGCCAGATCGGCCGGCGTCGGGGCCGGGTGGCCGCGCATCGCCGCCCGGTCGGCGAAGAAGTCGGGACCCAGCCGCTCGGCGTTCCGCGCGGTGACGTAGCGCGCGCTCGGCCACATCAGCACCCGCTCGGCCCAGGTCGCGTGGAGCTGGATCGCGCCCGCCTCGGCCGGGGGAAGTACGGCCGGCGTCGGCGCCCGGCGGTCGAGTTCGACCGCGATGGCGGCTGTATCGCAATGGATGTCGGCGCCGATTTGCAGGACGGGCGTGCGGCGGAAGCCGCCGGTGAGCGGGGTCAGAAGCGGCTTCGGCGCCACCATCGGCTGGATCACCGAGGCCCAGGCGAGCCCCTTCAGCCCCAGCACCAGGCGAATCTTCTCGGCAAAGGGCGAGATGTCGTAGTGATGCAGGATCAGGCCGTCGTCGCCGTCGCCGTCGCCGCCGGCCGCCGCCGCGCTCACGAGCGGGCCTTGATCTCGACGCCGGCCCAGCCCTCCACCAGTTTGGCGATCTCGGTGATGTCGCGATTCCGCCAGCCTTGGTGCTCGGCCAGCTTGAAGACCTGGCGGACCTGCTGGCAGACGAACTGCGATACCCCCAGCGCTTCGCCCTCGGCGAGCGCCAGGTCGATGTCCTTCAAGAGGATGTGCAGCGGCGCGCCATAGGCGAAGTTACGGCTGATGACGTCGCGCGGGATCTTGTCCTCCGTAGCGCTGTTGCGACCCGAGCCGGCGTTGATCGCCTTCAGCATCACCACGGGGTCGAGCCCGGCCTTGACGCCCATCGCCAGCGCCTCGCACGAGGCGATCAGCGCCGTCGCCGAGAGGATGTTGTTGGCGAGCTTGAGGACCTGGGCATGGCCCGGCGCATCACCGCAATGGACGATGCTGCGCCCCAGGCTCGCCAGCAGCGGGCGTGCCTCCTCGAAGGCCGCCGGTGGGCCCGAGACCATGATCGAGAGGGTGCCGGCGCGCGCGCCCGGCGGGCCGCCGCTGATCGGCGCGTCCAAGGCGGTGATGCCGCGCGCCGCCAGCGCCGCCGCCGTCGCCTCGGCGAAGCGCGAGCCGGTGGTGCAGGTGGAGATGTAGAGCCGGACCTTGCCGCCCTCGACGATGCCGTTCTCGCCCAAGACGATTTCGCCGATCACCTTATTGTCGGGCAGCGAGACGAAGACCAGCTCGCACGCGTCGGCGACCGCCTTGGGCGAGGCGGCGGCTCGGGCCTGGCGTTCCAGCAAGGGCGCCATCGCCGCCTCGGCGATGTCGTGGATCACCAGTCGGTGGCCCGCCGCCAGCAAGTTGGCGGCCATGGGCTGGCCCATATTGCCGGTGCCGATGAAGCCGATGGGGTCCGTCATGTCGTTTGCCTCCCAGGTGCGGCGCCGTCAGCGGTCTCGGCATCGGTTGGCGCCGTGCATGATTTCGTATTGCCGCTCGGTCATGGGGCCGGATCCGGAGGGGTGTCGTCTCTCTCTCTCGAAGCCTAGAGGATTGTCGGGCGAGAGCGAACCGCCCACGGGGTGCCACGCGCTATTTCGGCAGGCCCAGCGCCTCGATTTCGGCCGCCACCGTCGCCGAGATCACCTCGTGGCCCTTGGCGTTCGGATGACTGTCGACGTTCCCGAAATAGGGCTGGGGTTCCGCCCGGCCGAGCGCCGGTAGAGGATCGATCGCGGGGATGTTTCGCGCGGCGAGGAAATTCAGGACCTTCCGCCGCCAGCGGGTCTCGCTCGCGATCAGCGCCTCCAGCGGCCCGTGATCCTCGGGCACCCGGACCCGGGGCCGGATCGCGAGCTCCTTGGTCGGCAGCAGGACGACGGCGAAGGCGATACCCGCCGCCCCGAGCCGAGCGGCCATCCGGGCGATGTGTTTGAGCGAGGCCCGGGCGCCGACCCGGATCCGTAGGTCGCGATCGTCCAGCGCCTGCAACCGGTAGCGCGCGGTCAGCAGCGTCTTCCAGCGGGGTCCGTCGTGGACGGTGACGAAATCACGATGCGCCGGGCTGATCGCGGCCCGCGCCACTTCGAAGTTCGGCGCCACCAAGCCCTCCCGCGCATCGATCGAGCCCTGGTGGGCGACGGCCACGTAGAGGTTGCGCAAGAGGCCGAACACCCGGCTCCAGCTCTTCACCCAGAGGGAGAAGCGTCGCGCCAGGCCGTCTCGCCGCGTGGGCCGGGCGCTCTCCTCGGTCCGCGCGCGCTCGTCCACCAGGTGGCGGACGATTCCCCTCTCGGCCTCGAGCCGCTCGATCTCGCCGCGCTCGCCCTCGTCCGCGATCTCGGGCAGCCGACCGCGCGCCTTGGCGGTGCGATAGTCGTCGAAGAAGTCATTGCCGAAATAAAGCGCGAGCAGCACCAGGCGGGGGCGCAGGCCGACCACCCGATCGAGATGGTCGAAGCTGTCGGCGACGCCATAGGTCGGCAGCCCCATGTTGTAGACGCTTCGCCCGAGCACCGAGGCCAGGAGATGGGGCCAGGCGGCCTCGCGCGCCACGTTGGAGCCATAGACGTGGGAATCGCCGAGCGCGACGATCTCGGCCCGGTCCGGGACAATTGCGTTGCGGAAGCCGAGGGCGTCGTGCTCCGGGATCGCCGGATCGCCCCGGTAGCCGCCGGCGGGATCGCCGATCAGGCGCGGGCGTGGCGGAAAGGTCTTCTCGTCGACCGCCGGCAGCCAGATGCTCGCCAACTGCAGCAGCCCCTCGAAGGCGAGGATCGCCATGCCGATGAGGGCTAGATTCTTGCTTGCCTATCCGGTTATCACCCACACCCACTATATGTAGTGTGTCTCCTTGGACTGCAGGCAAGGGCCGGCGCAGGCGCATTGAGGAGGCGATCCGGCTAATTCTTGATTGTTCTGAAAACCGAACCGGAGTTTAATTCACGTCACGTACTTAACATCGGGGGACGGAACGGTGGCGACCAAGGGAAAAACGAAGAAACCCACGGCCAGACGGGAAGCTGCTGATGAAACGACATCGTCTGAGCGATTGACGGCACTAGTCGAAGAAAGCGACGCGCTGGCACGAATCGTTGCGAAGAACCCGTCCGCGCCTGTTAGTCTCCTGCGCGTTTTGAGTCGCAGCGAAGACGAAGCGACACGCAAGAACGTGATCCTCAATCCGTTTACTTCATATGACGTATTGAGCGAACTTGAAAACCAGTTCACAGAGCTATTTGTGAATAATCCGGCACTCGAATCCTACAATTCAATGAAGCTCTGATTTCCTGGAATATTCCATCGGTGTCGTTCACCTCCGATTTCAGATAAATTTCAATGAAGTGACGGTCCTTTATGCAACGTGGCGTTTTGCCAAATCCGACTCAATGATTAGGATTTCCACCACGCTAAAGTGTCGCCTAAAAGGCGCTACAATGCCGTCCGAGTCCCTGCTCGGCATCGCCGGAGATATCTCCGCTTCGACCTGCACCGAGCTTTACTCAGGAAAATGGGTGCACACTACATATAGTGGGTGTGGGTGATAACCGGATAGGCGAGGATTCTTGAACACCGCCGCCGCCAGGGCGCCGAGCCTGGAAATCATCCGCCGCGTCGTTTAGAGCATGATCCGACGCTTCGGCGACCCGGTGCGTGACCGCCGGCGGCGGAGTATGGCACACTCGCCCTCAAGGCGCCGCCGTGGGTGCCGTCAAGTGGGAGGCTACTGCCATGAAAGTGGTCGAGGCGATCGCCGAAATTCTGCAGCGAGAGGGGGTGGAGATGCTGATCGCCTACCCCGTCAATCACGTCATCGAATATTCGGCCAGGATCGACATTCGCACCATCATCGTCCGCCAGGAGCGCATCGGCCTCCACATGGCCGACGCCATCAGCCGCCTCACCAGCGGCGAGAAGATCGGCGTCTTCGCCATGCAGCACGGGCCCGGGGCGGAGAACGCCTTCGGCGGCGTGGCCCAGGCTTACGGCGAATCGGTGCCGATCCTGGTCATCCCCCAGGGCTATCCGCAAGATATCGCCCAGGTCGAGCCCAACTTCAG
The DNA here is from genome assembly GCA_965225945.1 of Alphaproteobacteria bacterium. GTDB lineage: Bacteria > Pseudomonadota > Alphaproteobacteria > JASLMY01. Next base: position 108,973 of record CBDDBZ010000030.1, read on the forward strand.
CTCGGCCCTCAACTACAAGCACGTCACCAAGTCGGCCGAGCCGCTGGTCCATCCCAACCACGTGGTCGACGTGATGCGCCGCGCCTTCACCCGGGTCCGCAACGGTCGTCCGGGGCCGGTGCTGGTGGAAGTGCCGTCCGACCTGATGATGGCGGAATACGAGGGCGAGATCGACTATACGCCCGCCGTCACGCTCCGAAGCGCCCCCGACCCCGAGGGCGTCGAGCGCATGGCCGAGACCCTGGTGGCGGCGAAACGCCCGGTGCTCTATGCCGGCCAAGGCGTGCACTACGCCAAGGCCTGGGACGATCTGAAGCGCTTGTCCGAACTGTTGGCCGCGCCCGTCACCACCAGCCTCCAGGGCAAGAGCGCATTTGCCGAGAACCATCCGTTGAGCCTCGGCTCTTGCGGCCGAGCGATCCCGAAGATGGTGCACGAGTATCTGGCCAAGGCGGACGTCATCTTCGGCATCGGCTGCAGCTTCACCAGGACCGGCTTCGGCACCCAGATGCCGAAGGGCAAGACCATCCTGCACGCGACCTTGGATCCACTCGACGTCAACAAGAACCAGGTCTCGGACCAGGCGCTGATCGGCGATGCCGGCCTGACGCTCCGGGCCCTGAACGTGGCGGTCGAGGAGCGCCTCGGCGGCCAGGCGCGCAATTCGGTCCCGGTGGCTGATGACATCGCCCGCATCAAGGCCGAGTGGATGGAGCAATGGCTGCCGAAGCTGACCTCGGCCGAGACCCCGCTTTCGCCCTATCGCGTGCTCTGGGACCTGCACCGAACCGTCGACCGCGCCAACACCATCATCACCCACGACGCCGGCAGCCCGCGCGACCAGATCTCGCCCTTCTGGGAGGCGATCGCGCCGCTCTCCTACATCGGCTGGGGCAAGACCACGCAGCTCGGATATGGCCTCGGCCTCGCCATGGGGGCGAAGCTGGCATGCCCGGACAAGCTCTGCATCAACGTCTGGGGCGACGCGGCGATCGGCTTCACCGGCATGGATTTCGAGACGGCGGTCCGGGAGCGGATACCGATCCTCTCGATCCTCATGAACAATTTCTCGATGGCGATCGAGCTGCCGATCATGGAGGTCTCGACGGAGAAATATCGCTCGACCGACATCTCGGGCGATTACGCGGCGATGGCGCGGGCCTTCGGCGGCCATGGCGAGCGGGTGAGCGATCCCTCCGAGATCGTGCCGGCGATCCGCCGGGGCATCGAGCAGACCGAGGCCGGCGTCCCGGCGCTGCTGGAGTTCATCACCCAGAAGGAAATCGAGATCTCCAAGTTCTGAGGCCGGTCGCCCCATGGCGTCGACTTGAAAATGCGGCGCCGGGCCGCCCCGAGCCTCATCGCGCGGCGGGCAGGTGCAGGAACTGCTGCGCGACCCGCCTCGCCGCCGCCTCGCCGCCGTCGTCCTCGATTCCGCCGGTGACCAAGCGGAGATCGGCGAGCGCGGCGGCGTATTCGAGATTGGCGTCGACGATCCGGCGCTGCATCCGGGCGAGCTTGGCGAGCGCCGCCAAATGGCCGCCGCCGCCGCCGGGGCCGGGCTCGCTTTGGCGCGCCTTATCGTCGGCGATTCCCTCCAACAGCGTGTTGGTCTTCAGCGCCAAGTCGTAGCTGGCGCCGCTCAGCCGCAGGCGCTCGACGATGGTCTGGACGTCGGTCTGGAGCTGGCGGAGGCGAAGGGTGAGGTCGACGCGGACCGTGTTCTCGGAGGCCCTCGCCGCGCCGAGTCGCCCCTCGGCGGCCGAATTGCGCAGGCTGTGGGCCAACCGCACGCGGACGCCGCTCTGCTTCACGATGAAATTGGCCTCGGGCAACAGTCCGTTCAGGGCGGCGGCGACGCGGATGTCTTCCGAGCTTACCCGCTGGCGCAACATCCGGATGTCGGCCCGGTTCTCGATCGCGCCCCGGATCAGCAGCGCCTCGTCCGGGCCGCCATCGGCCGGCAACAGCACGACTCGGGGAAAGGCGCCGCCCGCCTCCGGCAGCGACTGGACGTTCGCCGTCTCCAGCCCGAGCGCCACCGCCAGATCGCGCCGGGCGTTGAGCCAGGCGGCACGGGCTTGGCCGACCTCGAGGCGGCGGAACGCCAAGTCCGCCTCCGCTTCCTGGCCGGCGAGTGGCGCCAGCTCGCCGCGTTCGACGAGTTGCGCCGTGGCCTCTACCGAACGGGCGACGTGGCCTTCCAGAAGCCTCACCACCTCCAGCCGCTTGGCCGCGGCAAGGGCCCGCCAGTGGGCCTGCACGGCCGTATGAACCAAGCCGCGCTTCTCGTGCCGCGCCCGCCACTCGCTCGCCACCAGATCGGATCGGGCGGCCCGTTCGTCGGCCGCCGCGTGTTTGCCCGCGCCGCGCAGCAGTGGCCAGGTGATGGAGAGCGCGGGCGCGGTCCGCGTCTCGGCCAGGACCTCCTCGGATTCCTCGCCGATGTTATTGAAGACGGAAAATCCCGGACGCACGATGATACCGTTGCGGAACCGCTTGGAGAAGCCGAACCGGCCGCCGTAGATGTTGACTAGGTCGGTGTCGTTGGTGAGGAGGCCGTCCCTGTTGTCCTTGATCACCTCGCGGCGCTCGAAGGAGCCCTCGGCGAAGAGGTGCCAGTCGAATTGGCCCTTGGCGATGTCGAGCCGGGCGCGACTTTCGGCGATGGCGCCCTGCTGTCGCTCGAGCGCGGGATGGCGTTCGAGGGCGAGGGCGACGACCGCTTCGAGCTCCAGGGTTTGGGCCAGCGCCGGGCCGGGCGATGCGAAGGCCACGAGCAACGCCGCCGAGAGCCATCCAGCGCGCGAGGACCACCTCACTCACGCCTCCCCGACGATATGACCGTCGACCATCTTCACCACGCGATCGGCGATCCGGTACAGCCTCGGATCGTGCGTCACCATCAGGAGCGCCGTCTTCTCCTCGGTGACGCGGCGCCGCAGCATGTCGATCACCTGAGCGGCCATGTCGCGATCGAGGGCCGCCGTCGGCTCGTCCGCGAGGATCAGCCGAGGATCGTTGATCAGCGCCCGGGCGATGGCGATCCGCTGCTTCTGTCCGGTGGAGAGCTGCGCCGGCTTGACGTCGGCGAACTCGGCCAGACCCAGCTCGTCCAGCAAGGCGGCCGGCCGGTCGCGGAAGTCCTTGCGACCGTAGCGCTTGCGGAAGAGTCGCATGGTGAGCCGCAAGGTCTCGGTCGCGGTCAGCGATTCGAACAGATTGTGGTCCTGAAAGATGAAGCCGATGTTGCGGCGCATCCGTTCCATTTGGCTCTGGCCGAGGCCCCCCAACGCGGCCCCGTCGAGCCGGATGTCGCCGTCCTGGATGGCGCGCAAGGCGCCGATCAGCGACAACAGCGTGGTCTTGCCGGAGCCGGAGGGGCCGGTCAACGCCACGAAATCCCCCGGCTCCAGGATCAGATCGATACCGTCCAGCACCTTCCGTCCGGGGCGGTTGGATTTGAAAGCGTAGCCGACGCCCGTCACCTCGACCGCCGGCAGGTCCGACCGGGTCGGGCGTTCGGACGGCTCGCCCGCCGTCAGGGAGATTGCAGGCTGTGGAGACACCTTGTCGTGGCCTCTCGCTCGCTCCCTCGGCCTCGAGCGTTTCAAGCTTGTTCGCTTCAATCCCGAAGCGCTCTAGAACAACTCCGCCGGGTCGGCCTGGGCGACCCGGCGCATCGCCAGCAGTCCGGCGCCGACCGACATCACCACCGTCAGTGCCAGGATCGATCCGGTTCGCCACCAAGTATGGCGCATGATCAGCGCCGTCAGATCCTGGATCACCTCATAGGCGACGTACGATATTCCGAGCGCCAGCGCAAATCCGACGAGGCTGAGCAGAACCGCCTGTTGCAGGATGATCCGGGCGAAAAAACCCCGGGCGAAGCCCAGCGCCTTCAGAGTGGCGTATTGTGCCTGCTGATCGGAGATCTCGTTGTAGAGGATCTGGTAGCAGGTGATCAGGCCGATCACCAGGCCGGCCAGCATGCCGATGCCGAAGATGATGCCGATCGGCGCCGCGCGGATGGTGAAGAGGAACTCGCGGTCGCGCAGCGATTGCGGCGTCAGCGCCGTCATCTCGCCGGGCGCCAACGCCTCGATTGCCCGTCGCACGGCCTCGACCGGGGCGCCTGGCGCCAGCCACACCACGCCCAGGATCGGATCGGCATTGGGCACCAGCGCCAGCCAGTTGCCCTCGCTCATCACCACCGCGCCGTCCGAGATGACGTTGGGGCCGATCTCCACCTCGCCGGCGATGCGGAAGGGCTGGCGGTCCAGCAGGATCTCCCGGCCAGCGCCGACGTCGCCGTAAATGTCGCGGCTGCGCTTGTCGAACAGCACCGTGCGGGCGAGCTTGAGATCGCGGGCAATTCGGCCGGCTTCGCCGATGGCGAGCGGCGCGTCCTCCGGCGGAAAGGCGTAGACGACGATGCGTCGGCTGCGATCGTCCCCGTGTTGGGCGAGGCCGACGTTGCCCTTGTAGATCCGGCTCACCTTGGCGACGCCGGGGAGCGCGGCGATCTGGTTCAGCCGGATCGGTTCCAGCTCCTGCCACTTGTTGAGGTTGGTCTGGTTGGCGTGCATCACCACGATGTCGCCGCGCACCAGCGTCGCCAGGTTAGCCTGGCTGTCGAGCACGCCGAAAAAGAACCCCGCCTCGACGAACATTATCACCACGGCGACGGCGATACCGGCCGAGGCGGCGGCGAAGCGACGCCGGTCGTGGGTCAGGATGCGTGCGCCGAGGCCGCCGGGAAGGCTGAACGGAAACATCGTCAGAAGAGCTCCGCCGGATCGGCGTGCCGCAGTCGATGCAGGGTCAGCAGCGCCGAGGCGAGGCACATCGCCAACGCCATCCCGCCCACCCAGACGACGAGTTCGGGGTCCATCCGCATCGGCAGGTGGCTCGCCTCGCTCACCTGGTGGAAGGCGAGACGGCCCAGCAGCCAGGCTGGCAGGAAGCCCAGGAGCGCGAAGAGGGCGGTTTGCGTCACGCCGACGCCGAGCACGAAATGGCGGCCGAAGCCCATCGCCTTCAGGGTCGCGAACTCGCCCATACGGTTGCCGATCTCGGTCGAGATCACCTGGAACAGGATCACCACGCCGACGACGAAGCCGATGAACATGCCGGTCTGGAACATCAGCCCGACCGGCCGGTCGGAGGTGAAGTAGTCCTGCTCCCGCTCGATCAATTCCTCGCGGGTCAGCACCCGGACATCCCCCGGCAGCACCTCGGCGACGCGGCGCTTCGTGGCGGCTGAATCGCCGCCCGGCGCCAGGCGCAGCAGACCCATGCTCACTTGGCGGGCCGAGCCGCGGACGAGGTGTCCGAAGCTATCGTTGTGGGTGATCGCGGCACCCTCGGCGTAGAAGAAGGCGCCGAGCTCGAAATGACCGACGACGCGGACTTCCCGGTTGTTGATCAGCCCAGCGGCGCCGGTGGAAATGTCTCCATAGTCCTCGTGGCTGAAGGCATCTACCAGCACCGCCCGATTCTCTCTCAAGGCGCTCAACCCGGCGCGGATCCGGGGATCGCGAACGAAACTCGGATCGTCGTCGATGCCCACCAGCAGCAGGGTCGAGCGCAGGCCGTTCGCCGGATCGGTCCAGCGGCCGGCCTTGATCGCGATGTTGAAGCTATTCCGTACCTCCGGCACCGCGCGGGCCTGGGTCAGGCGAACCCGGTCGAAACGCGGCGCGGCGGCGAGATATTGATAATCGCTGGAGACCACGACGAGATCGAAGTGGAAGAACTCGTAAAGCAGGGTCGCCGCGCGGCGGGTCGCGTCGAGGAAGCCGATCTGCAGGAACAGCAGGAAGATGGCGAAACAAATGCCCGTCGCCGCCACCGTGGTTCGGGTCGGGCGCTGCGAGAGGTTGCGCCACGAGAGCGTCAGGCACGCCCGGAGCAATCCTCCCCCCAACGAAATTTCGCCGAACACCCGTTGCGCCTCCCGTCTGGAGTCGTGCTCCAAGGCCGCCTCAGCGCTGGATGGTGACTTGCACCTCCATCCCGACGACCTTTCCGGCGACCTCGGAATTATCGAGCCGGATCAAAACCTTGGCAAGCTTACTGTCGGTGTCGACGAGACGCTCGACGCGCTCCACCACGCCCGTCAGCGGCCCCGGCAGCGACGCGCTCTTGGCGCTCGCCTTCATGCCCGGCTCGATCTTCAAGATGTCGCCCTCGTAAACGTCGGCCGTGACGTACATCTTGGCGAGATCGGCCATCAATACGACCGGGTCGCCGCGAAGGTGTTCGCCCACGCGTTTCTCGACAGCCAGGATGGTGCCGTCGCTCGGCGCCACCACCTCCGAGGCGCGAAATCGCGCCTCCGCGAGCGCGAGCCGCGCCTCCGCCAACTTGATCTTGAAGCGCAGCTCGTTGCGTAGCGTCTTCAGCCGCCTCTGCTCCAGCACCACGCCGCGCCGCGCCGCGGCCACCTCATACTCGCGGCGCTGCACCTCCCGCTCCGAGATCGCGTTCTGGCCGAGCTTCAGATACTGCGCCAGCTCCGCCTCGGCCCTCTTGAAGCGCATCTGGGCGGACTGAACCACCAGCTTCTGCACCGCTATGGCATCGCGGCCGCTACGCGCTACCTCCTCCCGCTCGATTCCGGCGAGCGCCTTTTCCGTCTCCAGTACGGTTCTGTTGCCGAGAACCATAAGCACGTCGCCGCGTTTCACCTGATCGTGGGGGGCCACGAGGATCTCGACGACGGGACTGCCGGGCGTGCCGGAGAGGGTGGTGATGCCGTTCTTGGGCGTCAGCCGGCCGATGGCGCCGAGCTCGCCCTCGGCGGCGGCGGAAAGCGGCCAGAGCAGGCCCGAGACGACGAGCGCCAGGGCGAGCCTCGGGAGGAATCGTCCAAGCAACATGGCGATATGCACCTCGTTCCGGCCCCCCGCCGGATCAGCCGGCGCCGTCCTTCTCGCCCAGGCGGTCGATTTGGCGCTGCATCTCCGCCAATTGCCGGCGCAACGCCGCCAACTCGGTCTCGTCCGCCGCCTCGGGGACTGGCGGCTCGGGGGCCGACGCCTGGGGCACCGCCTGGGATTGGCCCGTCCCGGGCTGGAACATGCGCATCGCCTGCTCGAACATCGCTATGTTTTGGCGAGCCATATCCTCCAACTGGCGCACCGGGAAGACGCCGCTCAACGCCTCCGACATCTCCTCGCGCATTTGCTCCTGGTTGCGCGCGAACGCCTCCATGGTCGCCTCGAGATAGTTCGGCAGCATCGACTGGAGCCCATCGCCGTAGCAGCCGATCAACTGGCGGAGGAAGCCGATGGGCAACAGGTTCTCGCCCTTGTTTTCCTGCTCGACGATGATCTGGGTCAGCACCGAGCGGGTCAGATCCTCCTCCGACTTGGCGTCGACGACGACGAAATCCACGCCTTCCTTGACCATCGCGGCCAACTGTTCGAGCGTCACGTAAGAGCTCGACTGGGTATTGTAGAGACGGCGGTTGGCGTATTTTTTGATGTGAACCGGACTGTCCGCCGGCCTCGACGCTTTCGCCACGGTTCCGATCCCCATTCACGAGCCGGGCCGAGCGGCCCCGTCGGGTCGACACTATTGCGTCGCTTTGCCGCGCCGCGCAAGACTTTGTTGCGGTGCCGAACACGCTGGCCGTGTCGCGGCGCCTCGAGCGAGCTATAGTCCAGGTCATGAGCGAGCCCGCCGATCTCGATTCGCTGGCCCGGCGCTATCTCGATCTCTGGGAGCGCCAGGCCGCCCTGATCGCCGCCGATCCGATCGAAGGCATTCATTTTCGGGCGATTATGAATGCAACGAGAATACCTGATGACAGCGCCTCGGAGAGGGCGGATGAAGGCGAGCGGGACGACTGAGCCCGAGGTCAGACGCCTGGCGCCCCGACCGCTGGCGCTCCACATGGCGGCGGCGGTCACCACCGGCTTCGGCGCGCTGGCAGCGCTGCCGGCGGCCCGCGCCGGACTGCTGCCCTGGGCGCCGGCGCTCGATGGCGAGGCGGGCGAACTCACGCCCGAGCTCCGGGCGGCGGCGCCCGAGGCCTTGGCGGCGGCGGTGGCGGCGGCCCTCGAGCGGCGGCTTCACCGCTTCATGGCCGGCATCGAGGCCTACCGCGCACACCCCTACGCCCGCGCAATCCGACCGCCGAAGGTCGCCTGGCGCGAGGGCACGACGCGGCTGCTCGACTTCGGTCCGGTCGAGGGCGGGGCCGAGGGCGCGGCGCTGCTGTTCGTGCCCTCGCTGATCAACCGCTACTACGTTCTCGACCTGATGGCGGAATCGAGCCTGGTCCGCTGGCTGGCCTCGGCCGGGCGGCGCGTCCTGGTGGTGGATTGGGACGCCCCCGGCGAGGTGGAGCGCAATTTCACCGTGGCAGACTATGTGACCGGGCGGCTCGAGCGCTTGCTCGACGCCGCCCTCGAGCTGGCCGGGGGACCGCCGGTGCTCGCCGGCTATTGCCTGGGCGGCACGCTTTCGCTCGGCTTGGCGAGCCGGCGGGCGGGCGACCTCGCCGGCCTGGCGCTGCTGGCGGCGCCCTGGGATTTCCACGCCGGGCGCGACGGCCAGAGCCGGCTCTTCCTCGCCGCCGAGGGCCTGATCGACGGCCTGTCGGCGGGTTTCGGCGAACTACCGGTGGACGTGCTGCAGGCGCTCTTCGCCGGGCTCGACCCCAACCTCGCCAGCCGCAAGTTCCGCCGTTTCGCCACCTTGGCGCCGGAGAGCCCGGCGGCGCGACGCTTCGTCGCCTTGGAGGATTGGCTGAACGACGGCGTGCCGGTCGCCGCCGCCGTCGCGCGGGAATGCCTGCTCGATTGGTACGGCGCCAACCTGCCGGCCCGCGGTCTGTGGCGGCTGGCCGGCCATCCCGTCCGCCCGGAGGCGCTGGACCTGCCGGCGTTCGTCGCCATACCGGGCGAGGACAGAATCGTCCCGCCCGCGTCCGCCGAGGCCATATTGGCGGCACTGCCGGAGGCCCGAGTGGTGCGGCCCCGGGCCGGTCACATCGGCATGATGGTCGGCGGCCGGGCCGAGCGGGGCCTCTGGCGGCCGCTGCTCGACTGGCTCGGGGAGCTTGCCTGAGGCGCTATCCGCACGTATGTTGTGCAGTGCACAATAAGGCCTGATCGGCGGGCCGAAACCATCCGGAAGTCGAGACCGACGCCATGACCGAGGTCATCATCGCGGGCGCGGCCCGCACGCCAGTGGGTTCGTTCAACGGCGCGCTGGCGGCGCTGCCGGCGCACGACCTGGGAAGCATCGCCATCTTGGAGTCGCTGGCGCGCGCCAAGGTCGCGCCGGAGGAGGTTTCGGAGGTGGTGATGGGGCAGACCCTGACCGCCGGCCAGGGCCAGAACCCGGCTCGGCAGGCCGCGCTCCGCGCCGGCCTGCCGAACGAGGTGCCGGCCTGGGGCGTCAATCAGGTCTGTGGCTCGGGGCTGCGGGCGGTGGCGCTCGGTGCCCAGGCGATCCTCAACGGCGACAGCGAGATCGTGGTCGCCGGCGGGCAGGAGAGCATGAGCCGCTCGCCCCACGTCACGCATTTGCGCAACGGCACCAAGATGGGCGACGTCGAGATGGTCGACAGCATGATCCGCGACGGCCTGTGGGATGCCTTCAACGGCTACCACATGGGCACGACGGCGGAGAACGTCGCCGCCAAGTGGCAGATCACGCGGGAAGAACAAGACACCTTCGCGCTTCGCTCGCTCGCCAAGGCCTCGGCGGCCGAGCGCGCGGGTCGCTTCGAGGAGGAGATCGTGGCGGTGACGGTTCCGGGCCGGCGCGGTGCGGTGACGAGGGTCACGCGGGACGAATACATCCGCCACGACGCCGACGCGGAGTCGCTCGCCCGCCTGCGCCCGGCCTTCCAGAAGGACGGCACGGTGACGGCGGGCAACGCCTCCGGCATCAACGACGGCGCCGGCGCGGTGGTGCTGATGGACGCCGACGCGGCGACGCGGCGCGGGATCGAGCCGCTGGCACGGATCGTCTCCTGGGCGCAGTCGGGGGTCGATCCGGCGATCATGGGCTCGGGTCCGATCCCGGCCAGCCGCAAGGCGCTGGAAAAGGCGGGCTGGCGCGCCGAGGAACTGGATCTGGTGGAGGCGAACGAGGCCTTCGCGGCCCAGGCCTTGGCCGTCAACAAGGATCTCGGCTGGGACCTGGACAAGGTCAACGTCAACGGCGGCGCCATCGCCATCGGCCACCCGATCGGTGCCTCCGGCACCCGGATCCTGGTGACGCTGTTGTACGAAATGCGCCGGCGCGAGGCGGCTAAGGGCCTGGCGACGCTCTGCATCGGCGGGGGCATGGGCATCGCCATGTGCGTCGAACGCGCCTGACGGGGGAGCGGGGGAGCGGGTGGCCAGGCGATTCCGCGGGCGCGGATCATGGGGGAAGCAATCGAGGAGAGGGACATGACCAGGGTCGCGATCGTCACCGGTGGCACGCGGGGAATTGGGCGCGCCATCTGCGAGGCGCTAAAGGCGGCGGGCCACCGCGTGGCGGCGAATTACGCCGGCAACGACGAGGCCGCGGGCCGCTGCACCGAGGAAGTGGAGATACCGTGCTTCAAGTTCGACGTTTCCGACTACGACGCCTGTCAGGCCGGCGTCCGGGCGGTGGCCGACGCGCTGGGGCCGGTCGACATCCTGGTCAACAATGCCGGCATCACGCGGGACGGCACGATCATGAAAATGAGCGCCGAGGACTGGCGCGCGGTGATCGACACCAACCTCGGCTCCTGCTTCAACATGGCCAAGGCGGTGTTTCCGGGCATGCGTGATCGCCGTTTCGGTCGGATCGTCAACATCGGCTCGATCAACGGCCAGGCCGGCCAGTATGGCCAGGTCAACTATGCCGCGGCCAAATCGGGCATTCACGGCTTCACCAAAGCCCTGGCGCAGGAGGGCGCGCGCCACGACATCACCGTCAACGCCATCGCGCCGGGCTATATCGACACCGACATGGTGGCCGCCGTGCCACCCCAGGTGCTGGAGAAGATCGTCGCCCGGGTGCCGGTCGCGCGCTTGGGCCAGGCCGAGGAGATCGCCCGGGGCGTGTTGTTCCTGGTCTCCGACGAGGCTGGCTTCGTCACCGGCTCCACTATGTCGATCAACGGCGGCCAGCACATGTATTGATGGGCGCGCGCGTGCAGCTCACCCAGCCCCCTCGCTCCGCCCGCCGCCGGGGCGCGAGACGCGGATCGCGCGGCTCAGCAGGATGACCGGCACGATCCCCACCACCACGATCGAGAGCGCCCACAGACCGCACTCCTCGAAGCGCTCGTCGCTGGCGTATTCGTAAATTCGCGTCGCCAGGGTCGAGAAGTCGAAGGGCCTGAGGATCAGGGTCGCCGGCAGCTCCTTCATCACGTCGACGAAGACCAGCAGCGCCGCCGTCAGCACCCCGCCCCGAATGATCGGCAGGTGCACCGAGACCAGCGTGGCGGCGAGCCCGCGCCCCAGCGTGCGCGAGGCACCGTCCATGGACTGGGTGACGCGCCCGAGGCTCGCCTCGATGGTGCCGAAAGAGAGCGCCAGGAAGCGCACCAGATAGGCGAAGCCGACGGCGACGACGGTGCCGCTCAGCACCAGGCCGAAGGTGATGTCGAGAAAGCGTTCGCCGAGCGCGTTCAGCGCGTGGTCGGCCCAGGCGAAGGGGATCAGCACGCCGACGGCGATGATCGAGCCGGGGACCGCGTAGCCGGTGCTGGCGAACCTGACGGCGAGCGTCAGCACCCGCCCACCGGCGATCCGCATGGCGTAGGCGAGATAGAGCCCCAGCGCCACCGCCAACGCCGCCGCGCCCGCCGCCAGCGCCAGCGTCGTCGCGACGTCGGAGAGATAGTCCTCGAAGCGCGCCAGCCCCAGCGATGCAAGCGCCCAGCCCGCCAGCACACACGCCGGCAGGGCGAAACCGAACAGCAGCGGCGCCAGGCAGGCGAGATGCGCGGCGACGGCCCGCCCGCCCCGCAAGCGGTAGCCGGGGAGTTCGCGGTAGCGCCGCGAGGTCTGGTGATAGTGCCGGTCGCGGCGCGAATAGCGCTCCAGGGCCAGCACGGCGAGGACGAAGATCAACAGCAGGCTGGCCAACTGCGCTGCCGCCGGCGCGTTGTGCATGCCGAGCCAGACGTCGTAGATCCCGGTGGTGAAGGTGGCGACGGCGAATTGCTGGACGGCGCCGAAATCGTTCAGCACCTCCATCAACGCCAGCGCCACGCCGATGGCGATCGCCGGGCGGGCGAGCGGCAGCGCGGTGGTGAGGAAGGAGCGCCAGGGCCCCCGGCCGAGGGTGCGGCTGACCTCGAGGGCACCGACCGACTGGTCGAGGAAGGCGGCCCGGGCCAGCAGGAAGACATAGGGGTAGAGCACCAGGGTCAGCACCACGATGGCGCCGCCGAGCGAACGCACCTCCGGAAACCAGTAGTCGCGCGGGCCGCCGAGGCCGAACGCGGCGCGGAACGCCCCCTGCAACGGCCCGGCGTATTCCAGCGTCTCGACATAGACGATGGCGATCACGTAGGTCGGCATCGCCAGCGGCAGCAGCAGCGCCCATTCGAAGACGCGGGCGCCCGGAAAGCGGCACATGGTGGTGAGCCAGGCGGTGCCGACGCCGATCACCACCACGCCGAGGCCGACGCCCACCATCAGGCCGGCGGTGTTGGCGACGTAGCGCGCCAGCACCGTCTCGACGAGATGGGCCCAAACGCCGCCGCTCGGCGCCATCGCCACCCCGGCGACGGCGATCAGCGGCAGCGCCACCATTAGAGCGACCCCGATGGCGCCGAGGCTCCAGCCGATGCGGCCCACACGCCAGGCCCCGATGGAGGGCCTGAGTCCCCCGCCCCCTGCCGCCACCACCATCACCCCGCCGCCGTGCCCGCGCTACTCGAAGCCGACCCGGTCGAACATGCGGAGCGCTTCGGGCGCCAATTCGGCGATCCGCTGCAGGGCGGTGTCGGTCGGCCCGGAAGCGGCCCCAGGAGGCGACCTCGGAATCCCAGGGTACAGTGGGGTTGACCGGATATTCGTAGTTCGTCGCGGCGTAGATCGCCTGCGCCTTCGGTTCGGCCAGGAACTGCATCAGCCGGCGCGCGGCCTCGGCGTGCGGCGCGCTTCGCATCATCGCCATGCCGGAGAGGTTGACATGGGTGCCGCGATCCCCCTCCCCCTGGTTGGGGAAGATCAGCCCGACCGCCGCCGCCCAAGCCTTCTGCTCGGGCCGCTGGTGGTTGAATTTCATCACGCCGTAGTAATAGTGGTTGCCGATCGCGACGTCGCAGAGGCCTTCCTTGATCGCCTTCACCTGACCCCGGTCGCCGCCCTGCGGCTTGCGCGCCAGGTTGGCGCGAAGGCCGCGCGCCCAGGCCTCCGCCTTTTCCCGCCCCAGCGCGACGATCATCGAGGCCAGCAGCGCCTGGTTGTAATAGTGGCGGGAGGAGCGAACGCAGACCCGGCCGCGCCATTTCGGCTCGGCCAGGTCCTCATAGCGGGAGACGGCATCGGGCGCCACGCGATCCTTGGCGTAGTAGATCACCCGCGCCCGCAGGGTGAGACCGAACCAGAGGTCGCCCGGGTGTCGGTAGGCGGCGGGAACGGCGGCGCGGAGCCGCGCCGAGGGCACCGGGCGGGCGAGATCGGCGGCGACCAGCGCGTTCAGGCGGGCGATGTCCGAGGTTAGCACCAGATCGGCCGGACTATATCGGCCTTCCGCCTTCAAGCGCTCGATCATGCCGGTCTTGGCGAAGACCACGTTGACCTCGATGCCGGTCTCGGCGGTGAAGCGCTCGAGCAAGGGGCGGATCAGGAATTCCTGGCGGAAGGAATAGATGTTGACTTCCTCGGCCAGGGCCGGCCGGAGGGGGAGAAATATCACCAGTGCCGCGAGCGCCGTCAGCCGGCGCGCGAGCGCGACACGGCCCCGACGCTGGCCGCCGCCGCGAAACCCGTCCCACCACGGCGCCGTCCGCCGGCGTCGCGGGGGCGATTTTCCAGCCGTCCTCCCAGGTGGCGAAACCGCCGGCATGTCCCCAGCTCGCATGGTCCGAATTCTCATTGAATTGCGAATGAAAATCATTCGCAAATTGACCAGGCTAAGATATCGCAACCGTTCGGGCGACTTCAAGGCGAAAGCCGAAAGGCATCGGGCGAGAGATATCGCTCGGTGACGGTCGCCGCCTAGATTTTGATCCCTCGTCGACCGTCTGCCGCTGGGGTGATGTCGTCGAGAGCCGGTGGGATCTGGTCCGAAGGCCCGGAGCCTCCCCGCTCCAGGTGAGCGATGCCTGCTTCAACGTTTCAACAGCGTCCCCGGCACTTCGCCCACCATTCCCAGACCAGCTACGTGGCGATGGCGCCCACGAAACATAAGATCGTATGAAACCCGGGTTCCCCCGCCGCTGTTTCGGTGGCGAAATTCGATAACAAGGCCCAGCCAGCTGTCCCATTCCCAGCCGAGAATGTCGCCAATTCGCGTCCGCTCGCCAGGCGCCAGCTCTACCTCGCTCGGAGCAGGGCCGTGATGCGCCGCCGCTCCGCTCGCGTCGTCGACTGTCGTGAAAAAATCAGCCCGAACCGTGGCGATGTAGGTCCGGTCCGAATCATTCTCGAGGTAAATTATCTCGACCACGTCGTCAGCGATTCGCGCCTCGACGCCTTGAATTAGGACGGTTGGTAGGTCGTCGCTCAGTCCGGCGGTCCTGCGCCGCCACTCCATCGACTCGTCAGCGTCTTGCGGGACGACATGGCCTTTTTCGTACATCGAGCCGAGGTTGTTCTGGGCCTCGGCGTCGCCCCGCTCGGCGGCCTTGCTATACCACCTCATTGCCGCGCCATGGTCCTGCACCACGCCACGGCCATATTCGTACATGACGCCCAGCTGGTTCTGGGCTTCGGCATGACCCGATTCAGCCAAAGAACGAAACCGCTTTCAGCGGTAGTTCGTGGTGCCGGGCGGTGAGGTCGGTGGCGTAACGGATGGGTCGATCCTGTGTTGAGGTTTGGAGTTCCGAAGCTCACGCAACACGGGAGCAGACCCATGACCGATAGTGACAAGACCATCAGCCCGCTGCGCCAGCGCATGATCGACGACATGGTGCTTCGCGGCTTCAGTGCCAACACGCAGCGCGGCTACATCAGTGCGGTGGCCGGCTTTTCCGACTTTCTCGCACGCTCTCCGGATCGGGCGGAGGCGGAGGATCTCAGGCGCTATCAAGTGCATATGCGCAAAGCAGGCGCATCGGCGACGACGATGAACGCGGCGGTCTCGGCATTGCGGTTCTTCTTCGGCGTCACGCTCGGCCGAGGCGACGCCGAGATCGGCATGACGACGGTGGCAATGCCGCGCAAGCTGCCGGTGATCCTGAGCGTCGAGGAAATGGCGCGGCTTCTCGATGCCGCCCCCGGTCCCAAATACAAGGCGGCCTTTTCGCTGGCCTATGGCGCCGGCCTGCGCGCTTCGGAGGTGGTCCATCTCAAGGTCCCGGACATCGACAGCAACCGCAAGACGCTTCGCATCGAGCAAGGTAAGGGCCGCCGAGATCGCTACGCCATGCTCTCGGATCGCGCCGTCGAGCAGCTCAGGGTCTGGTGGTTGCTTGGCCGCGCCCGCGGCGTGATGCTGCCCGGCGGTTGGCTGTTTCCAGGCCAGAACCCGGTCAACCCGTTGACCACCCGCCAGCTCCGTCGCGCCCTCGATGGCGCCAAGGCGGGGGCGGGGATCGAGAAGCGGATCTCGCTTCACACGCTGCGCCACTGCTTCGCCACCCATCTCCTCGAACAGGGCGTCGACATCCGCGTGATCCAGGTTCTACTGGGGCACAAGAAGCTGGAGACCACGGCTCACTACACCCAGGTCGCCAGCACCACCTTGCGGCGCGCCAAGAGCCCACTGGACCTGCTCGAGCCGCCGACGCCCAAGACCAAGCGCAAGCCGCCGAAGTGAGCCGGCGGCCTCGGTGCCGCGTCCCGCGCTCGAGGTCCAGGACATCTTCCGCGACCACGGGCCCGGCTTCCGTCGGGCCCGGGCCGGTCGTCTGAGCCTCGGCCAACTGAAGGTCATGTCGGCGATCGAGTGTTGCCGCACCGCCGCGCTCGGCGGTCATGTCGCGGCCTGCGAGGACTGCGGGCAGAACCACATCGCCTACAATTCCTGTCGCAACCGCCATTGTCCCAAATGCCAAGGCCAGGTCGCGCGCGAATGGCTGGCGGCGCGAGAGGCCGAACTGCTCTCCGTCCCCTACTACCATCTCGTCTTCACCCTGCCAGCGGCGATCGCCGACATCGCCTATCAGAACAAGTCGGTGATCTACGATATCCTGTTCAAGGCGAGCGCCGAGACCATGCTCACCATCGCCGCCGATCCCAAGCATCTCGGCGCCAAGATCGGCATCACCGCCGTGCTCCACACCTGGGGCTCGGCCATGACCCACCATCCCCACATCCACATGATCGTGCCGGGTGGCGGAATCTCACCTGACGGTAGCAGTTGGATCTCTTGCCGGCCCGGCTTCTTCCTGCCCGTCCGCGTGCTCTCGCGCCTCTTCCGCCGCCTCTTCATCGAGAAGCTCCTCGCCGCCCACGAGGCAGGGCGCCTGAAGTTCTTCACCGACCACACCAGCCTCGCCGAGCCGGCGGCCTTCCGTGTCTTCCTCGCACCGATGCGCAAACAAGAATGGGTCGTCTACGCCAAGCCGCCCTTCGGCGGACCAGAGGCCGTGCTCGCCTATCTCTCCCGCTACACCCACCGTGTCGCCATCTCGAACAGCCGCCTGGTCAGCTGCGACAGCCAAGGCGTCATCTTCAAGTACAAGGACTACCGGCGCAAAGGACGCGAGCGCTACAAGACCTTGCCCCTGGCCGTGCCCGAGTTCATCCGCCGCTTCCTCCTCCATGTCCTGCCCTCGGGCTTTCACCGCATCCGCCATTACGGCCTCTTCGCCAACGGCGGTCGCACCCGCAACATCTCCCTTGCCCGCGAACTGCTTGCCATGCCGGCACCGGAGAGTGAGGCCGACGATGCCGCGAGTGACGATGATACCGAACCGCCGTCCCTCTCAGAGCCCTGCCCGCAGTGCGGCGGCCGTATGATCGTCATCGAGCGCTTCGAGGCCGGCGCCCAACCACGCGCCCCGCCCCGTGCACGGCCCCTGGCCAGGGCCACGGCAGCATGACCGACACCGCTTCGAATAACGCTATTGCCGCCGCTCACCCGCGGCCACGATCCCGCTCGCCGCAACACCATCGAGCGCGCAGGGAACCACCTGCGAGACCCGCCGGCATCGACCCGAAGTCGCCATCAAACCACCCTGCCGGTGTCGTCGCCAATCAGATCCGAGCCATCCAGCAGCGCCGGCCACCCGAGAAAGCTGGCCCGCCGCTCGCAAATCCCCATAGACCGAGCGTGCCGCACCGCCGAGCCTAGTCCTGCCCGCGGTTTCCTCCCTTAAGCGTTGTCCGACACCTGCCGATCCAGTCCGCCGGATGCAACCCCTGCGCCTCGGCAGGTGTCCGACAACGCTTAACAACGTCGCCATTGGCGCAGCGCCGTTGTGTAGTCGCCCCGGTCGTACGCCTCCCGGGCCTTGTCTTCGTTCCGCGCCGCCAGCCGTAGCCAGGGTGCGATTGCCCGGGCGATAGCGATGAAATTGCGCATGGCGCGCCCTTCTCACGACGATATGACACGCTCGCGCCAGCCGACCGCTCGCGCCGTTCGTTGTAAGCCGACATTCCCCCGATGAGCCGCTTGCGAGCATAAGATTAGCCACTCGGGTACTCGACGGCAATCTGGCGCGGATCGGCAAAAGGTCTCGAACGGGTCATCTCCAGTATATTAGAGCTTTTAAATGTTATGGGGAGTCTCGGGGTGCGCGAAGTTGGCCATGGCGTCTGATTTCGGATAGCATTTTGCCCAATTATCAAACCCTGGGGAGAGCATGTTCGAGCCGGGTGCGGAACGGCGGCTGGCAGCCATCGTCGCGATCGATGTTGCCGGATACTCGCGCCTCATGGGCCCCGACGAGGTGGCGACGCTTACCACCCTGAAGTCGCACCGGACGGTGACCAACTCGATCAGCGAGAAGCACGGCGGACGTATCGTCGCGGAAGGGCTACCGTTCGAGCAGGCTCGGCCGCGTTTTCGGCCTCGCCCCCGGCGCCAATGACCGAGCAGCGCGTTCACGAATTCATCGACATCGAACATTTGAGTTGATTCGGTCGCCCGCACCGCGCATTCTCAAGCATTCGCGCCGTTGCTTGCCGCAGGACCCACGTCAGCCGTTCCTGGCTGCTAGTTGGAGCATCCGAGATGACCATGAGCGTCGCGCCTAAGCTTCGGAATTGCCTGATCCTCACTGCCGTCCTCTTGGCGGCAAGTTTGGTGCTTATTGCCGCAGCCGGGCCCGCACAGGCCCAGAGCGGCATCATCGCCGCCGCCGATGCCTACGCCCGCTCACAAGCGGGAGAGCTCATCATTATCGACGTTCGCTCCAGTTATGAATGGCGCCAGACCGGCATCCCGGCCGGGGCTCGGCTTGCTACCGTCCACAACCGGCAGGGTATCGCCGGCTTCCTCAAGGAAGTCATCGCCATCGCCGCCGACGACAGAAACAAGCCGATCGCCCTGATTTGTGCCCGCGGAGGGCGTTCGGCGGCCGCCGCAAATTACCTCCGGCAAAAGGGCTTCACGCATGTCTACGATGTGAGCGAGGGCATGTTGGGTCGTGACGAGCATCCCGGCTGGCTAAAACGCGAGCTGCCGGTCGAACCGTGCGACAATTGCTGATCAACCGGTCCCGGGACTAAGGGACCGCGCCCACATTGCGAACCGACAGCGGCACGGCGCCACGGGCCGCCGCGCAAAGCCAGGATTGTCGCGCTCACTCCACCGAAAATGGATAGATGCGCGCGCCGCCCACCCATTCGAACTGATTCTTGGCCTCCGGCATGCCCTCGGGATTGCGGAAGACAAACCCGCAGACCTTGATTGCCGCGCTGCTTCCCTGGTAGCGGCTGCACAATTTGTCGCCGTCTATCCAGCGCGTTTCGGCGCCTGAATACCAGGGTGCCAAGACCATGCTCTCGCCGTCGGGCGCGATCGACACAATCCAATCGCTGCCGGTCTGGGGGTCCAACCCAGTTTGCGTGCGGCCGAACATCAGCGATCGGATCTCATTGCCATCTAGTCTGTCATTTTTCGGGCGGCGTAATTGATCGAAATTTCTGGGACACCGGCCTTGCGAAGTCCGGCCTTGAGACGCTCCCTGTCGTTATCCTCCCTGTACGGCCAGAGATCGACGACGGCCAGGGTCAACGGAGGCCGGCCCGCTTTCCTGCGCCGCTTGTTGGCCGAATCGATGGCCGACCGGCCTTGCGGCTTACGGGTGAGATGGCCATAGCTCGCGGCGAGAACCGTGAACACGGAATAGTTCCTCGGGCTGCGCTTGGCCGCCCGTTCGAGCGCCGAAGCCGCGTCGTCAAATTGCCCCAGCCCGAACCGGGCGAGGCCGATCTGGAGTACGTAACTGGCCGGGTAATGAGGATCGAGACGCATCGCCTTGTTGATGAGGTTCACGCTCTGAGTTGGGATACCGGCCCAGATCAATGCTTCGGCCATGGCCATGTAGCCCGCCGGATCATTGGCATCAAGGGCGATTGCGCGCTTGGCCTCGTCAACGCTCGCGTCGTAGTGGCCCTGTCGCGAGAGCATCTTCGAAGCGACCTGGTGAGCAAGAGGCGATGGCTCCTTCAAGGCTTCATGGAGGTACTGCTCGGCCCGCCAAAAAGCTTCGTCGGGTGACACGCCGCGCACATCCCATCCCATCGCCGCGCTGTCTCTATAGATCTCCGCGAGCGCGGCGTAAGCTCGTCCGTATTCGTTATCCAACTTGATCGCTTCTTCGAGGTAGGGCACCCCCTTGGCGTAGTCGGCCGCACTCGCACCGCGAAAATGTTCACGACCTTGCAAAAAGGCGTCATATGCCTGCGGATTGTCGTATCTTCGGCGGCTTTGCAGGGACTGCTCGCCGGAGGTCAGATTGACCGCCAGCGCGACCACGATGTTTCCCGTCACTTTGTCTTGCAGCGCAAAGACATCGGCAAGTGACCCGTCGTAGCGATCCGCCCACAAGTGGCCGCCGGTCGCGGCTTCGATGAGCTGGGCGTTGATGCGGACGGAATCGCCGATCCGGCGTACGCTGCCTTCGAGCACGTATCGCACACCCAATTCCTGGGCCACGGTCCGGATATCGATCTGCTTGCCCTTGTAGGCGAACGACGAATTGCGGGCGATCACGAACAGGCCGGAGATCTTGGAAAGGTCGGTGATGATGTCCTCGGCAATACCATCGGCAAAGTATGCCTGCTCGGGATCCGCGCTCATGTTGGTGAAGGGCAGCACGGCGATAGACGGCCGGTCGGGCAGGGTGATCTCGACGTCTTGGTCTGCCGCGACCTCGGTCGGCGGGGCCGGTGATCGAAGTTCGAGGATCCACAGGGCGCCGGCGCCGACGACTAGGACGGCGGCCGCGACCAGCAGCGCAATGCGCAGCCACGGTTGCTTCGCTTTTGGCTGCGCGGCAATCGAGGCCACGGACGCTTCGGGCTCCATGCGTACACGGAATACCGGCACCGGCTCCTCGATGTTCTTGACCTGCTGCAGCCCCATGTCCTCGAAGTCCAAGTCCACCGTCGACTTTACCTGCCGGTACGCATCACCCGAGACATAGACCGCGCCGGGCTCCGCTAGTTCCTGTAAGCGCGCCGCCACGTTTACCCCGGCGCCGAAGATATCGTCATCATCGACCACGATATCGCCGATGTTCACGCCGACTCGATAGACGATTCGACGCTCTTCCGGCTGATCGGATTCGCGCTCGACCATCGCCGTTTGAACTTCGACGGCACACAGAACCGCTTCGGCGGCGCTCGGAAACTCGATCAGAATTCCATCGCCGGTGGTCTTGACGATGCGGCCCTGATGTTCGGCGGTCTTCGGGTCGATCAGTTCCTTGCGGTGAGACTTCTGGCGCGCGAGCGTTCCCCTCTCATCGGTTTCGATTAGCCGGCTGGTGTATCGCACCCGGTTCCTTGGACACAAGTTTGTCTCATGCGGCGGGCCTGAGTGACATCGCGGTGTGCCACGCCTGACGAGCTTGAGCGGGGCTCAGGTAGCCGTTCTTCTCCACGATCCACTGGGCATTGTACTGTTCGACGAACCCGCGGACGGCGTTCCGCAGCTCCGCGATGTTGCGGTAGATGCGGCCATGGATGATCTGTTCCTTGAGCGTGCGATTGAACCTCTCGGCGACGCCGTTGGTCTGGGGCTGTTCGACGAAGGCGTAGGACGGCTGGATGCCCCAGAACTTGATCTGGTTGGTGAAGTGGTCCGACAGATACTGGGAGCCGTGATCCATCCGCAAGGCCAGCCCCCGCGCCGCACCGGCGGAGGTCGAGGCATACAGCCTCGCAAGCCCCATGGAGATCGGCTGAAGGGCGGCGAAGCGGTCGCCTCGCTTGCACACATGCCAGCCGACGCACTCGGCGTTCCAATGCTCGATGGCGGTGAATATCCAGCCCCAGCCGTCGTCCACCGTGAACACCCGAACGCCGTCCGTGCCCCACATGAGGTTGGGGGCATGGGTGATGATCTCACCGACATGGGGATTTCCGCCACGGCGGCGGCAGCGATGGGGCGAGAGCAGGTTGTTCTCGCGCATCACCCGGAGCACCCGCTTGCGGGAAACACGGATGCCACGACAGACCCGAAGCCGAGCCCAGACCTTGCGGTGTCCCTCGCCCTCCCAGGGGGATGCCTCCAGGTCGGCCTCGATGGCCACCAGCAGAGCCTCGTCCGAGATCGAGGGCTTCGGTCCCCGGCGCTTTGCTGGTGGGCGCTCAGCGGTGGCCTGCTGCCGGGATTTCATGGCGTAGAACGAGGAACGGGCAAAACCCCAGGCCGCACAGACCCGCTGGAGGCCGTAGGCCAAACCCGTGCCGGGAGAGGTGGCGGCACTCATCGCCGCGACCTCCGCCGCCCCAAAGGGCCGGACGTCTCCGTCTTGGCCTCCAGCAGTTCCACCTGCATGATCAACTCCCCGATCCGCTTCATGGCGATGTCCAGTTCCGCCTTTACCGGATCGCCCTTGCGTTCCTTGAGCGAGGCATCGATCCCGGCGATCGCCTTCTCACGCCACTGCTCGAGCCGGAAAATCTCCACGCCCAACTGCCGCGACAAAAGTTCCACCGGCTCGCCACGCAAAAGCCGCAGGGCAACCTCACGCTTGCGCGTCACCGTCCACCGCTGGCCAAGTCCCAGCGGGCCTGCCGGCGAAACCTGGCCCGGGGAAAACGTGGACGAGCCAAGCTCGCCCTCGTTTACCACAGGCCCATCAACAGCAACTTTGTTCTCAAAATTGTCGGTCATGTTCCGGTCCTCCTTGGACACTTCGATTAAACCAATTCTGTGTCCAAGGAAATCGGGTCCGACTCACGATTAGCCGGCTGTAACCAACCATGTCGGCGACAAGAATGGCGGCCAGCCTACGCTCGACCCGCTGCTCCACAGTCGTCAGCCCTCCTGACGCGCTCAAGTCCGCCAATTGTATACGCTAACTATGCAATTGTCGTAGTCAGCCAGCCGACCGCTACCTCCGTTCCGGTGACGGCCCCAAAAGTCGCCGACGGCGACGTTTCGGTCGGACGCTCAGTCCTCGAGGTCGAGTTCGCTCGCCTCCGGCACGCGGAAATACTCCGGCTTGGTGTGGCACCAGAGATCGCCCCACATCTGTTGGCCGCCGTCGACGGTGACGACCTCGCCGGTGATGAACTTGCCGGACGGGGCGGCGAGATAGACGCAGGCCTCGGCCACGTCCTGCACCTCGCCGGTGCGCATCATCGGATTGGCGTAGCTGTAGAGGGCCGCCGCCGTCGGTGGATAGACGTTGAAGCCCTCGGTCTCGATGCAGCCGGGGGCGACGCAGTTGACCCGGATCCGGTCGGGCGCCCATTCGACGGCCACGGTCTTGGAGAGATAGGTGACGCCGGCGCGCGCGGCGCAGGTGTGGGCGATATCGGGCATGCCGCGCTGGAACACGGCGACGATGTTGATGATCGCGCCGGGCCGCTCGTCGGCGATCCAGCGTCGCGCCGCCGCCTGCATCATGTACCAGGTGCCGTTCAGGTTGGTGTCGATCACCGCGTTCCAGCCCTTGACCGAGAACTCGATCGCCTTCTGCGGAAACTGGCCGCCGGCGTTGTTGACCAGGATGTCGATGCCGCCGCGCGCCTCCCACGCGGCGTCGATCAGCCGGGCCACCTGCTCGGGATCGCGGATCGTCATCGGGTGGACGTCGACCTCGGCGCCGAATTTGCGGAGCCAGCGCTCAGTGCCGCGCAACTTCTCCTCGTCGCGCCCGCAAATCACCAGGTCGGCGCCGAGCCGCGCGAAGAGGAAGGCGATCGCCTTGCCGAGGCCGCTGCCAGCGCCCGAGACCAAGGCCACCTTGCCTTTCAGCAACTCGTCGCGGAACACCGTCGGGCGCGCGGCCAAGTCCGCATCCTCGATGCCGTAGATCTTGCGCGCCTTCGCCTTCGTCGCCTCCGCCTCCGCCATTTGACGCCTCCCTCGCATCCGCGGCCCCGCCGTCCGGGGTCCCGGACTGTGTGATGCTCGCCCGTCGCTCGCAAGGGGAAATTGGGAGACGAGGAGATGCATGATCCGGCCGTTCGGGGCGCCGTCATGGTCGAGGGCACGGGCAGCCAGCCCAACGTCGGCGTCTTCGTCGGCCATTCCAAACGACTTCGGCCCGCCTGGCGGATAGGCTCCGAGGCCACTATGATCGGCTCGTGGCCGATGACTGAAGGTAAGGGAGAAAACGATGTCTCAACTCGAAATCGGGGATCAGGCGCCCGCCTTCAGCCTGCTCAATCAGCATGGCAAGGAAACAAGTCTCGCCGATTTCGCCGGCCGGAACGTGCTGATCTGGTTCTTTCCCCGCGCCTATGGAAACAATTGAACCAAAGAAGCTGACGGGTTCCGTGATCGAACCCGGGACTTTGCCGACAAGAACACGGCCTTGCTCGCCATAACCTTCAGCGCGAGCGCGGAGCTGAAGGCATGGGGCGAGGCGGTCGGGCTCGACATCGACCTCTTGTGCGATGCCGAGCGTTCCGTCGCGATTGAATACGGCGCGGCGGAAAGCCCGGATCAGGAGCGGCCGAAACGGCTTTCCATTCTGGTCG
Organism: Alphaproteobacteria bacterium; assembly: GCA_965225945.1. Classification (GTDB taxonomy): domain Bacteria; phylum Pseudomonadota; class Alphaproteobacteria; genus JASLMY01. The sequence continues at coordinate 133,212 of CBDDBZ010000030.1, forward strand.
GCGCCGAGGGCGAGATTCGCAAGATTTACGATGTCTCGGACGCGGAGGCGCATCCGAGCGAGGTTCTGAGCGATCTGACTTAGGCCAACGGACATAAGTCCTGACCGCCCCGCCTAGCCCTCCTGGCCGAGGCGGGCGAGGATGGGAGCGATGGCGGCTTCGGCGATCGCCCTCAGCTCCTCCGCGCCGCGGTTCTGGATCGGGTGCGCCACCCACACGATCGCCGGCTCGAAGCCGAGCGCCTCGCCCTGTGCCTTGGCCGCGTCCTTGAAGGCCGTGGTCGCCACCATCACGCCGGGAATGCCCCTGCCGTCGAGATCCGCGATGTCATGCAAACTGCACGACGTACACGCCCCTCAATCGGCCAGCGCTTCGATGACGACGTCGCACTCGGCGGCGATGTCGGCGGCGCCGTAGTCCCGCGCCAGCGTCACCGGCGAAGGCTTGGCGTAGCGCCTGACCTGGAGCTGGCGTTCGGCGAGCAAAACTTCAATCGAATCAAGAAATTCGTCGCTCCGCTCCTTGCCGATATCCAGCAGTGCGATACAGCACCCCTGGAGCGTGTCCGGCGGGGCCAGGCGGGGCCGCGTCGCCGGGCCTCCCTCGCTCGTCGGATCGCGCATCGAATAGCCCTCGTTCATGCCTCGATCTCCTTGGTTACGGGTTGTACCACGTCGCGTTTGCGGCCGCCGGGCCAGCCCCCGATGATCGCCGAGAACAGCCCCGCCGGCCCGCCGGCCCGCGCGATCAGCAAGCCGTGGTCGCGCCAGAACTTGGGCAATACACCGCTGGCCTCCTCGAGCTCCATGCCCTCGCCGACGCCGCCGACGTCGCGCGCCAATTCCGCCGCCGGCCGCGTCGTCGCCTCGTGCAGCGCCTCCTCGATCCGCGCCCGGTCCCAGCCCGCGTCGCGGTAGATCGCATAATGCTCCGGCGAGAGCAGCAGGATGGCGTTGCACCACTCAGCCAGCTTGGGATGACCGACGCCGATCAGCGACATCGCCAGCGACTTGCTCAAGCTCTCCGGCGTGCGGGACTTCTGGTCGATGAAGCCGGTGACGCCGTCGCCGTGGAAGAGGGTCACGGCCGAGGCGCCGGCGGCGATGCCGCGGGCTTGCGCGAGTGGCGTCCACTCGGGGTCGGATTCGTCCTCGGCCAGGCAGAAGCCCACCTTGCCGGGATTGCCGAAGGTCGCGCGGTCGATGCCGCCCGGCTGGCCGCCGCCGACGTTGCGGATCAACAGTTGCAGCGCGCGGCCGATGGTCGAGTTGGCGCGGTTGCCCTGGCCCAGGCAGTTGACGCCGGAATTCATCCCGATCGCCCGGGTTACGGGGCCGTTGACGATGATCACCGGGCCGGAGAAATAGGTCGTGCACAAGAGGCCATGCATGGCGAATTCGCGTTTCAGCGCCGCGGCCACCACGGCGAGGACCACCGGCATGTAGTCCGGCCGGCAGCCCGCCATCACGGCGTTGATCGCCACCTTCTCGATCGTGCATTCGGCGAGGTTGGGCGGGATCGGGCCGATCACCTCGTCCGGTGCGCGGTCGGTGCCGGCGAGCATGCGCAGGATCCGCTCGTCGGTCGGCGGCACCACCGGCAGGCCATCGGTCCAGCCGCGCTCGAAACAGCTCTCCAGGGGATCGTCATAGGCGCCGACCTCGATGCGCCGCGCCGCCAGGCCCACTTCGCCCCAGCGCACTTGCAGCCGCTCGCGCATGCCGGGCTCGACGTTGCGGGCACCGCAACCCGGCTGCTGGTCCGGCAGCGCCGCGCCCAGCCCGGCGAGGCCGGAAAGTCGCTCCCATTCGCCGCGATGCCAGCCGACGGCGCGGCCAATTTCGCCCGCCTCGCCCAGACGGATCAGCGTCGGCACGATTTCGATGTCGTGGCGGAAGGAGATCTCAAGCTCCCGGTCGTCGATAGGATCCGGGATCGATTGCGGAAAACCCGGGTCGTCCTGGGTGTAAACGGCCAGCGGCGTCCCGCCGGCGCGAAGCTCGGCGTAGACCCCTTCCAGCATCTCGCAGGTCGGGCAGTCCCGCTTGGCGACGACGATCAGGCGCTCGCTCACCGCATTTCTCCCCCGGCCCGGCCGGCTCGACCGGCCCATGATAGCGCAATCGGCACCCCGGGGCTCATTGCAAGGTGCCGCGGCCGATGGACACTCCGGGGTCGCTCGGCTCTAATGCCGGGCGAATGGGAACCACGCGCCCGAGGGAGAAACGACATGGATATCGGCGTTTTCATCTTCGCCACCGACTATACAATCCCCATGGACGAGCTGGGCAAGGAACTCGAGGAGCGGGGCTTCGAGAGCCTGTTCCTGCCCGAACACACCCACATTCCGACCAGCCGAAAGAGCCCGTTTCCCGGCGGTGGCGAACTCCCCAGGGAATATTCCCACACCTACGATCCCTTCGTGGCGCTGGCCTTCGCCGCCGCCGTCACGACCAAGCTGAAGCTCGGCACGGGCATCTGCTTGGTGCCGCAGCGCGATCCGATCGTCACCGCGAAAGCCATCGCCAGCCTGGACATGATGAGCGGGGGCCGCTTCGTCTTCGGCATCGGCGGCGGCTGGAACGTCGAGGAGATGAACGACCACGGCGCCGAATACAAGACCCGCTTCAAGCTGATGCGGGAGCAAATCCTGACGATGAAGGCGCTTTGGACCATGGAGCAGGCCGGCTTCGAGGGCGAGATGGTGCGCCTCTCGCCGTCCTGGTCCTACCCGAAGCCGGAGCAACGCCCGCATCCGCCGATCCTGCTCGGAGGCGAGAGCGACTACACGCTCAGGCGCGTGGTCGACTATTGCGATGGCTGGTTCCCCCGCGCGGGGCGCGGTTTCGAGCCGGCGGAGCTGATGGCGCGCTTGCACGGAATCGCGGACGAGGTCGGCCGCGACATGGCGACGTTGCAGGTCTCGCTGTTTCGCGCGCCGCCGGACGCGGCCGGGCTCGCCGCCTGCCGCGAGGCGGGGATCGATCGCGCCATCCTCGGTCTGCCCTCGGGCGACCGCGACATGGTGCTGGGGCTGCTCGACGACTACGAGCCGCTGCTGGCCTGAGAGGCGGCGACGGCGTGACCGACGCTGTGCGCGCGTTTCTCGATAGCGCGCGCGTCGCCCACCTGGCGACGGCGGACGGTGAGGGCCGCCCGCACGTGGTGCCGGTCTGCTTCGCGCCGCTGGACGAGACGATCTACATCGTCCTCGACGAAAAGCCCAAGCGGGTCGCCGGGCGGGCGCTGAAGCGGGTCCGCAATATCTTGCAGAACGGGCAGGTGGCCTTGGTCGTCGACCATTGGGACGAGGACTGGTCGCGCCTCGGCTGGGTGATGGTCCGGGGGCCGGCGGAGATCCTCGATGGCGGCGCCGAGCACGCCCGCGGCCTGGCCGCGCTCCTGGCCCGCTATCCGCAATACCGCGAGATGGATCTCGGCGGTGCGCCGATGATCGCCGTCCGGATCGACCGGATTACCTCGTGGGGAGCGCTAGAGTCCTGAGCTCTCAGCGGGAATAGACGAGCAGGGCGACACCCAAGAGCGCCGCAGCCCAGATCGCCATCGAGCCGGTGGACCAAGTCCGCACTCATAAATCGGTGACTGTTGTCTAATTGAGTTCTGTCCTTTCAGGAAATAATTCCGCCTTGCCGCATCTTCGGTTGTCCACGGGGTCCCCCGTTTTTCGGTTTTGGGTTCTACTCTTCCCCATGCTTCTCATGGCGCCTCGCTCACCATTGAAGGTGAGAAGGATTGGTGCCATCAGGCTCGAGTGTTCGAGTTCCGGTTGTCCAGTCGAGTTTTGTCCTCTCCGGATGGAATTCCGCCTTGCCGCATCTTCGGTTGTCTACCCGGCCTTGCCATGGGGGGCTGGAGTTGCCGGCGCCTCAGGATGGCGGTCAGAGGAAGAAGGGTGTCTTTGATGTCCCCAACGCGGTCGATGCCGCGACAGTATAGGCGAGATCACCCTTCCCCGTCAGGCTGCGGCAAGCAGGCGGAAGCGGGCCTAGGGCCCGCCGGCCCGACGCCTAGGCCCAACGAAAGTCGGTCTCGTCCTGCCACAGGCGGTGCAGCAGGACGGCGAGCTTTCTGGCGACGGCGACCCGGGCCCGCTTGGCCGCCTTGCGTTCCTGCAAGGCGAGGCCCCAGGTCCTGAGCGCGCAAGGGCGTTTCAGGGGCCCGAGCACCGCGTTGGCTCCCTCGTAGAGGGCATGGCGCAACATGGCGTCGCCCGCCCTCGGGATGTGGCCGACGAGATCGACCTCGCCGGATTGATAGCGCCTCGGCGTGAAGCCGATATAGGCGCCGACGTCGCCCGAGCGGGCGAAGCGCCCCGGATCCTCGATCGTGCATCTGTAGACCAACGCCAGGTGCGGACCGACGCCGGGCGCCGTCATCAGGCGCCGGGTGAGCGGGTCCCGGGCGGCGCGTACCTCGAGGCTCTTCTTCAGCTTGGCCAGTTCCTCGTCCAGGGCGGCGAGCGTCTCCATGAGCGGCGACAGCGCCGGGCGTAGCGCCGGCATTCGGGTCAGCAACGCCTCGACGCGCTCGCGCCGCTTGTTCGGCGTCGTCACCTGGCCGAGCCGGAGGCCGAACAGCTTCAAGAGGCCACGCAGCTGATTGACCATGTCCCGGTGGCTCTTGACCAGTTGCCCGCGCACCCGAAGCTGCGCCCGCTCGAGGTGGCTCTCGGGGTCCTTGACGTGCACCGCCTTGAACCAGCCGGTGCGGGAGAGCTGGGCCAGCCCCTCGGCGTCGTTGGGATCGGTCTTGTTGACTCGGGTCGAGAGCACCCCCTTGGCATGGCGCGCGCAGACGCAAACCACCGCCACATCGCGCTCTTGGAGACCATGGTACAGGAAGACAGACAGCGGTCCGGTCTCCAGCACCGCCCGCGACAGCACCGCCGCGAGCTTCGCCGTGTGTTTGGCCAGCGTCTTGGCGATCACGTCGGGATCGCTCGCGCAGCGCCCGCGCCAGAGCACCGCTCCGGCACCGTCCACCAGACAAATGTGGGTCTGCTTGTCGGAAACATCCAAACCGGCATAGACTTCGCGCATGGGTCATCCTCCTTCTTGAAGCCACCGACGGACTTCAGGCCGGGGCGGACTTCGTGGTTAGTCGGAGGGTGACCCTAACTCAATTACGCCATGTCCCCGGAAATCGTGTCCCCGGAAATCTGCCTCCGGTTTCCCCGAAGGCATTTACGCAATCGCGCGCGCTATTCCGGCAAAGTTTCGCCAGAGCCGCCGAACTCCGTCGGCATGTCCTTAAACTTGGGCAGTCCGTCCTTCACCGAAACCGTCTTGCTCGCATAGAACACATGCAACGTCGGTTCGTGAGTGAAGCCCGGCACCACGTTCGGATAGACGTCCACGAGCTTCATGCCAGGGTGGTCGCTCATAACATGGCCGCCGCAGGTTCTGCAGAACTTCCGAAAGCTGTTTTCGGTCTTGTTGAAGGTGCCGATGTTGTCTTCGCCCTTGGTGATACGCACGCTGTCGGGCGACCACAGGCTGAAGGAATTGATCGGCGCCGCCGCCCAGGCCGCGCAGTCGACACAATGGCAATATCCCATGGCCGCCGGCTCGCCGGTAACTTCGAACTCCACTTCGCCGCAGAAACAGCTGCCTTTGAATGTGTCACTCATCGATTTCTCCCTCCTAGCGAGTCGCTCGCTCTTGCAGAATAAGTATACCATTATGATTCTCCTGCCGGCACGCCGCCCCTATCACCCCCGCCCATGCACGAGGGGTCAGGTCTTGTATGTGGCATTGTCAACAATGGAAGCATCATGAACCACGGCCCGCCCTTCGTCTCATGGTAGGGGATCCGCCAGTGGTCACCATGAGATGACGGGCGACATCCGCCCATCCCTCGACCTCGAACGAGGCGCCACCGGCCGCGTCACCTCGATCGACGGGCCGCTGGAAGGGGCGGCCGACAGCACCACCCGCACTCGGGATTTGGGCATCCAGGAGTCGGGGTCCCAGGTCTCGAACGTCGAATCGCAGGCGCCGACCCGCTCGAGCGCGCTCGGAACCGATTCCCTGACCCCGGACGACACGCTACGCCTCGCGCAGCGCCTTCAGCTTGACCAGCATGGAGAGCGTGCGCTCGAACCCTGCGGTCGAGAGCGGCGTCATGGCGCTGCAGCCGTTCCAGCGCCGCCTCGTCGAGGGCGCTGGCGAAGAGGTGGTCGCGGATCAGATCCGCGTACACCAGCACGGCGCGGCGGGCGTCGAGCGCCGGCAGGAGCGTCTCGTGCAGCCACGCGAAGAGCGACGGCTCGGCCCCAGGGTCGCACGGGGTCTCCGCCGCCGCCCGATACCAGGCCTCGCGCGAGGCCCGATCGAGACGCCGCTCGATGCCGCCGTCGGTGGCCCGCGCGCCCTCGGCGTAGCGCCCGGCCGCGCGCGCCGCCTCGAGCCGGGCGTCGAGCGCGCCCAGCGCGTCGCGCCGCCCCGCCTGGTCCAGGCGCAGGACGTCGCGCACGGCGCCCGGCGCGACGCGGGAGGTGTCCGAGACCAGGAGCAGCGGCGTCGCCAGCCAGGCCGACTCGCCGGAGCTGACGTGGGAGGCCCCGTCCGAAGTCATCCGCCGCAGGCAGTCGTGGTGCGCCGCGTGCTCCGCGCGGCGCAGCCGGCGGCGGCGCCAGAGGATGTCCGCGAGCTCCTCGACCAGATGGCTTTCCGTCGGTCCGGCGGGGGCGTGCTCGCCGCGAAGCTGCTCCAGGAGCTCGGCGCGCTGCTCCGCGTTCTCCCAGGGCAGCACCGGCGCGGCGCCGGCGAGACCGTGGCGCGTCGCGTTCAGCCGCCGGGGCACGGGTGGGCTCGGGTCGCAGGGCAATGGCTCGGACAAGGGCTGGACTCGTCGATAAGAAATTTCGATCGCGGCAATAATCCCCCAGGTAGGAAATCTAGTGTCAAAATACAACCGTAGCAGCGGAAAATACTTATTTCCATATATGCGGTATTAAGGTTTTTAAGGCCCGAGAGGCGTTTTTTGCAGAACGACGTTCGGCCGGGCCGCAGCGAAGCGGGAACGGCGTTGAATTTCAATATCTTGATGGTATTTGGAATATTTGGATCGCATTATAAACGCGCTCGAAAACGTCGTCATCCGCGATGACGCGCGGCAATTCGGCGCATTTAGGCACTTTCCGACCAGGTTGAAACGTTTGATGGGGATGATTTTGGATTTCAAGGGACATGGCGTAATTGAGTTAGGGTCACCCTCCCAACAACCACGAAGCCGCCCTGGTCTAACGTCCATTGGGCGGCTTCGAGAAGGAGGATGACCCATGCGCGAAGTCTATGCCGGTTTGGATGTTTCCGACAAGCAGACCCACATTTGTCTGGTGGACGGTGCCGGAGCGGTGCTATGGCGCGGGCGCTGCGCGAGCGATCCCGACGTCATCGCCAAGACGCTGGCCAAGCACACGGCGAAGCTGTCGGCGGTGCTGGCCAGGGCGGTGCTGGAGACCGGCCCGCTCTCGACCTTCCTGTTCCATGGTCTGCAGATGCGCAAAGTGGCGGTGGTTTGCGTCTGCGCGCGCCATGCCAAGGGGGTGCTCTCGACCCGAGTCAACAAGACCGATCCCAACGACGCCGAGGGGCTGGCCCAGCTCGCCCGCACCGGCTGGTTCAAGGCGGTGCACGTCAAGGACCCCGAGAGCCACCTCGAGCGGGCGCAGCTTCGGGTGCGCGGGCAACTGGTCAAGAGCCACCGGGACATGGTCAATCAGCTGCGTGGCCTCTTGAAGCTGTTCGGCCTCCGGCTCGGCCAGGTGACGACGCCGAACAAGCGGCGCGAGCGCGTCGAGGCGTTGCTGACCTGTGGAACGGCGTGCAAAGTTGACCCCTGTTGAGGGGTGATCGGCGTCCAAATTTGACCCCCTGAGCCTGGCTAGTCCAAGTCACCTCGTTTTTGGGCGGACGAGGTGGTGGGGGATGTTGGTCGTGGAGACGATAGCGCGGATCCGGCGGGAGTATTTCGTCAAGGGGAAGCCGATCAAGGAGATCGTGCGGGACGTGAAGGTCTCGGGCAACACGGTGCGCAAGGTGATCTGTTCGCAGGCGACGGCGTTCACCTACGACCGGCGGGTCCAGCCGATGCCGAAGCTGGGGCCGTGGACGGCCGAGCTGGAGCGGATGCTGGAGGCCAACGAGACCAAGTCGAAGCGGGAGCGGCTGACGCTGCTACGGATCTCCGAAGCCCTCGAGGGTCTGGGCTATGGCGGCGGCTACGACGCGGTGCGGCGCTACGCCAAGGCGTGGCGGTGGCGCCGTTCGGCATCGACGGCGCAGACCTATGTGCCGTTGGTGTTCTCGCCGGGCGAGGCCTATCAGTTCGACTGGAGCCACGAGTACGTGGTGCTGGCGGGGGTGACGACCAAGGTCAAGGTCGCGCACGTCCGGCTGTGCCACAGCCGAATGTTCTTCGTCCGCGCTTATCCGCGCGAGAGCCAGGAGATGGTGTTCGACGCCCACGACCGGGCATTCCGGCTGTTCCAGGGTGCCTGCCGGCGAGGCATCTACGACAACATGAAGACGGCGGTGCAGACCGTCCTCATCGGCAAGGAGCGCGCGTTCAACCGGCGCTTCGTGCAGATGTGTGGCCACTACCTGGTCGAACCGACAGCATGCACGCCGGGAGCGGGATGGGAGAAGGGGCAGGTCGAGAACCAGGTCGGGATCATCCGCGGTCGGTTCTTCACCCCGCGGCTGCGCTTCAAGACCTACGACGAGCTCAACGCCTGGCTCTTGGACCAGTGCGTCGCCTACGCCCGGCGTCATCCCCACCCGGTGTTCAAGGACAGGACTGTCTGGCAGGTGTTCGAGGACGAGCGTCCGTCCCTGGTCGGCTATCGCGGGCCGTTCGACGGCTTCCACGCGGTCCCGGCGTCGGTGTCGAAGACCTGCCTGGTGCGCTTCGACAGCAACAAGTACAGCGTGGCGGCGCGCGCCGTCGGCCGTCCGGTCGAGGTCCATGCCTACGCCGATCGCATCGTCATCCGCCAGGACGGCGAGATCGTCGCCGAGCATGCCCGGCGCTTCGGCCGCGACCAGACCGTCTATGACCCGTGGCACTACGTGCCCGTGCTGGCGAGGAAGCCCGGTGCGCTTCGTAACGGCGCGCCGTTCAAGGACTGGGCGCTGCCCGGCGCCCTGGGTCGCGTGCGCGTCCGGCTCGCCGGCCACGACGACGGCGACAGGCAGATGGTCGAGATCCTCACCGCCGTGCTGGCGGATGGGCTGGCGGCGGTGGAGGCCGCCTGTGCCGAGGCGCTCGCTGGCGGCGTGTGCAGCGCCGACGTCGTGCTCAACATCCTCAATCGTCGGCGCCAGCCGTCCGAGACGGCGCCGATCCCGACGCCCGCGAACCTGCGTCTTCGCTTTGAGCCGGTGGCCGATTGCACCCGCTACGACCGCTTGAGGGGGGTCGGCCATGGAGCGCCATGAGGTCCTGGAGATGATGGCCGCACTCAAGCTCGCCGGCATGCGCGACGCGTTCGACGAGGTGCTCGCCGACGGCCTCAAGCGCCAGCATCCGATGCAGCGAATCATCGGCGAGCTGTTGAAGGCCGAGATCGCCGACAAGCAGGCGCGATCCATCAAGTACCAGATGAGTGGCGCCAAGCTGCCGCTGGCCAAGGAGCTGGCCGACTTCGACTTCACCGACACCCCGGTCAACGAGCCGCTGGTCCGCGAGTTGGCGGTCGGCGGCTTCCTGGCCAACCAGCGCAACGCCGTGCTGATCGGCGGCACCGGCACCGGCAAGAGCCATCTCGCCGTCGCCATCGCGCGGGCCTGCATCCGCGATGGCGCCCGGGGCCGCTTCTTCAACGTCGTCGACCTGGTCAACCGGCTCGAGGCCGAAGCCCGCGCCGGCCGCCAGGGCCGGCTCGCCGATCAGCTGGCCCGGCGCGACCTCGTCATCCTCGACGAGCTCGGCTACCTGCCCTTCGCCCAAACCGGAGGCCAGCTGCTGTTCCACCTCGTCAGCCGGCTCTACGAGCGCACCTCGATCATCGTCACCACCAACCTGACCTTCGGCGAATGGCCGTCCGTCTTCGGCGACGCCAAGATGACCACCGCGCTCCTCGATCGTCTGACGCACCACTGCGAGATCATCGAGACCGGAAACGACTCCTGGCGCTTCAAGAATCGGTCCTAAAGGCAACCGATCCACCTGCCGCCCGGTCGCCCAGGTGGGCCCACAGGAACCTCCCACGCGCGGTCCGCCGCCAGCCGCGTGGTGGGCGCGTCGGCCCGCGCGCGGGCCCCTCCTATGGACTACCTGTACGACCTCCGCCGTGCATCCCCAAAGGGGTCAACATTGCACGCCGATAGGGGGTCAATGTTCAACGCCGATTGACATGCTGACCCGCATGCCAGCGCTACGCCCGGCGCTGTCGCCGCTCTTGGAGACGCTCGCCGCCCTGGAGGAGGAACTGGCCAAGCTGAAGAAGAGCCTCGAGGTACGCGCCGCCCGGGACCCGCTCACCCGGCGCCTGATGACGGCGCCCGGCGTCGGTCCGCACCTGGCGTTGGTCTACAGATGCACGATCGAGGATCCGGGGCGCTTCGCCCGCTCGGGCGACGTCGGCGCCTATATCGGCTTCACGCCGAGGCGCTATCAATCCGGCGAGGTCGATCTCGTCGGCCACATCCCGAGGGCGGGCGACGCCATGTTGCGCCATGCCCTCTACGAGGGAGCCAACGCGGTGCTCGGGCCCCTGAAACGCCCTTGCGCGCTCAGGACCTGGGGCCTCGCCTTGCAGGAACGCAAGGCGGCCAAGCGGGCCCGGGTCGCCGTCGCCAGAAAGCTCGCCGTCCTGCTGCACCGCCTGTGGCAGGACGAGACCGACTTTCGTTGGGCCTAGGCGTCGGGGCCGGCGGGCCCTAGGCCCGCTTCCGCCTGCTTGCCGCAGCCTGACGGGGAAGGGTGATCTCGCCTATACTGTCGCGGCATCGACCGCGTTGGGGACATCAAAGACACCCTTCTTCCTCTGACCGCCATCCTGAGGCGCCGGCAACTCCAGCCCCCCATGGCAAGGCCGGGTAGACAACCGAAGATGCGGCAAGGCGGAATTCCATCCGGAGAGGACAAAACTCGACTGGACAACCGGAACTCGAACACTCGAGCCTGATGGCACCAATCCTTCTCACCTTCAATGGTGAGCGAGGCGCCATGAGAAGCATGGGGAAGAGTAGAACCCAAAACCGAAAAACGGGGGACCCCGTGGACAACCGAAGATGCGGCAAGGCGGAATTATTTCCTGAAAGGACAGAACTCAATTAGACAACACAATACCTATCTTCCGTACCCTCGTGACGAGGATGGGTATTGCGTCCCCATAACTATGTTTCGGTGACACAATACTTATCGTAACTGCCCAGGTACATGGTGGCCTTTTAGGCGGCGTGGAGACGCTCGATCAGGGTTTCGGGATTTTCCATGAGCGCCTGGATGATGTTCCAGCCCTGTTTTCTGGCGGTCGAGATGAAGCCACGGACGGTGGCAAAGTCTTCGGCGCCTTTCTGGCTGCGGAAGCCGCCGGAGATTTTCTGCTTGACCTTCATCATGCGCCCGTCCTGCTCGGCCTGATTGTTGGTGAACGGCACGGCGAAATTGATGAGGAAGCGCAGCGCGTCTTCCTTGTGTGTCTGAAGGCGCCGGAGAAGGTTGTGCCCGGTGCGGCGCGGCTTGCTTCCCCGGCGCTTGGCCTTGCTCGATCTGGGCGCAAGAGGAGGTTGTGCCTCGTGAAAGGCGATGCCCTCGGCCGTGATCGCGTCGTAACACCCTCGGAAGCGCTCGACGAGGCCTGGTTTCAGCGCCACGCCCCGCTCCCGGGCGAGATTTACCGCGTGGCAGGCGCGGCGCAATAGTCTCTGCATCTTGCGTGCCCAGCCCTCCTTCTCGATCTCGATCAGGGCTTGCAACTCGCGCAGGTGATGGGCGTTGCACAGCGCGTGCCGTACGCCCTCCATCGTAAAGTACGGCTTCCAGTGGTCATGGACGACGATGCCGCCGACTCCGCCGAGCAGGCTGCCGCGTCGCTCCGAGACCCGATAGAAGGTCAACCGCGCGGTCGAGGCGACGTGCAACCATTGGGTCCGCCCGGCGATCCGCAAGCCGGTCTCGTCCATGTGCTTGACCGGCGCCGATTTCACCAGTTCGCGGATCACATCGACGACGCCTTGGACGGACTCGGCGCTGTTCCCGCCCATCCGCGCGAGGCTCGCCGGAGACAGTTCCGCCCCGAACAGATCCTTCATCCTTGCCTATCCGGTTATCACCCACACCCACTATATGTAGTGTGTCTCCTTGGACTGCAGGCAAGGGCCGGCGCAGGCGCATTGAGGAGGCGATCCGGCTAATTCTTGATTGTTCTGAAAACCGAACCGGAGTTTAATTCACGTCACGTACTTAACATCGGGGGACGGAACGGTGGCGACCAAGGGAAAAACGAAGAAACCCACGGCCAGACGGGAAGCTGCTGATGAAACGACATCGTCTGAGCGATTGACGGCACTAGTCGAAGAAAGCGACGCGCTGGCACGAATCGTTGCGAAGAACCCGTCCGCGCCTGTTAGTCTCCTGCGCGTTTTGAGTCGCAGCGAAGACGAAGCGACACGCAAGAACGTGATCCTCAATCCGTTTACTTCATATGACGTATTGAGCGAACTTGAAAACCAGCTCACAGAGCTATTTGTGAATAATCCGGCACTCGAATCCTACAATTCAATGAAGCTCTGATTTCCTGGAATATTCCATCGGTGTCGTTCACCTCCGATTTCAGATAAATTTCAATGAAGTGACGGTCCTTTATGCAACGTGGCGTTTTGCCAAATCCGACTCAATGATTAGGATTTCCACCACGCTAAAGTGTCGCCTAAAAGGCGCTACAATGCCGTCCGAGTCCCTGCTCGGCATCGCCGGAGATATCTCCGCTTCGACCTGCACCGAGCTTTACTCAGGAAAATGGGTGCACACTACATATAGTGGGTGTGGGTGATAACCGGATAGGCAAGCCTTCATCAATTCAGCCAGGCGGTCCTCGGGCAGGAGTTGGTAGTGCGACAGGTAGACCACCATGGCTCCGATCCGAGCGCCGTATTGAACCGGGCCGGTGATGCCGACGGGAAAAGAAGCCCGAGTGTACGTGCCGCAATGCCCGCAACGGCAGCGATGCGCCCGATGCTCCGTGACCACCAGGGGCCGGGGCTCGGGTAGATCGAAAACCTGGCGGGCCCCATGGCGGGTAGCCATATCCGGCGTCAATCCCGAACCACACCACTGGCACGTCTCGGGATAATGGTCGACGGTGGCGTCGGGATCGGCGACTTGGCGCAGGGTCTCGCCCTTGTGGCCCTTTTGCCCGCCCGGCTTGCGGGCCGATTTCTTACGGAGGCTCCTGGTGCGCTTCTTTTTACCCGCCGGTGGCTTGTTCAATCCATCGCTCGACGGTGGCTTGCCGCTGTTCGTGCTGTTCAGGCCAAGCCGGCGCTCGAGTTCACCAAGCCGGAGTTCGAACTCGGCGAGCCGCGACCCTTGGGCCAGCACCACATCGATCAGCTCGTCTTTCGACAAAAAGGCAAGAACATCCCTATCCATCGAATCCTTAGAATCGACCAACCACGCTCTGTCAAACGAAATCTAGGCCGTCAGCGCCCCAAACCCACAAAATCTACCCCAGAGACCCAATCCGCAGCCTCATCGAAATCAGCTACCTGGGCTGTTACTACTTATCTTCCATGGTGGGGGCCGCTGAAAGCCCGCCTCGGGTCGAACAATTTATCCCCGTAAGGCAGGTCGGATGTCTCGTTCCGGCGACGAGGATAAGTATTGTGTCCCTGTAACCTTAGGTGGAGCGCGCGGAGCGAAGCGCGGCAAGCCCGGCCCGGCTGGACGAGCCGCTTCGCCGGCCGCGCCCGAGCCGGGCTCGCTATTCCAGCGAAATTCGCAAGCCGGCGGCCGCCGCCCAGGGCGCCAGCGCGATCGAGCCCAGGAGGCCGGCGCCGAGCAGCAGCAGGTGCGGGCGAGGCGAAAGCTCGAGGATCGCCGCCTCCGAGGCCGCGACGCCGAAGATCAGCACCGGCAGGTAGAGCGGCAGGACCAAAAGGCTCAACAGCACGCCGCCGCGGCGCATGCCGACGGTCAGCGCCGCGCCGATCGCCCCCACCAGGCTCAGGATCGGCGTGCCGAGCCCCATCGCCATGACGAGGACCACGAGGCCCGCCGGGTCCATTTGCAAGGCGAGCGCCAGCACCGGGGCGGCGACGATCAGCGGCAGACCGGAGCTCAGCCAATGGGCCAGCGCCTTGGCCAGCACGACGAGCTCCAGCGGCGGGCCGGCCAGCGCCAGGAGCTCCAGGCCGCCGTCCTCCCAGTCCGCCTGGAACATGCGATCCAGTGCGATCAAGGTCGCCAGCAGCGCCGCGACCCAGACCACGCCCGAGGCGATCCGGGCCAGCACCACAGCCTCCGGCCCGACGCCCAGGGGAAAGAGCGTCACGGTCATGACGAAGAACGCCACCACCAGCAAGGTGGCGCCGCCTTGGCGACGGGCGATCAGCAAGTCTCGGGCGACGATGGCGAGGAGTGCGTCCATCACCTGGCCCCGAGTTCCAGCACGTCGGCCTGGGCGAGATCGAGCCCGACGTGGGTCGCGACGATCGCCATGCCGCCGCCTGCCCGGTGCGCCTCGATGGCGGCGGTGATGCGCGCGACGCCGTCCTCGTCGAGCGACACCGCCGGCTCGTCCAACAGCCAGAGCGGCGCCTCGCCCAACAGCGGGCGCGCCAGGGCGACGCGCTTGCGCTGCCCGGCGGAGAGACGCTGGGTCGCCACGTCGGCCAACCGATCGATCGCCAGCGCCCGCATCGCCTCGTCGAGGCCGCCCGGGCGGCCGCCTAGGCGCGCCCAGAAGGCGAGATTTTCGCGCACCGTCAGCAGCGCCTTCACCGCGTCCGCATGGCCGACGAAGGCGAGCCGGCGGCGCTGCGCCTCGACATCGGCGAACACGTCCTCGCCGTCCCAGGCGAGCCTGCCGTCCTCCGGTCTGAGCAGCGTCGCGATAAGCCGCAGCAGGGTGCTCTTGCCGCTGCCGTTGGGGCCGCGCAGGATCAGCGCGCCGCCGGCCGCCAGCTCGAAACTAAGATCGCGCAAGACGAGACGCTCGCCCCGGCGGCAGGCCAGCCCCCGCGCCGCCAGTGCCACGGCCGCTCACTCCCCCTAGTCGAGCTTGCGCGCGTCGTCGACCACGCGCCCGTCGTCCGCCAGCTCGTCCGCGGGCACGAAGGCGACGGCGCCGCGAAGCTTCAGCACGCTCTGGATCGAGAGCTCGATGGCGCCGCGCAATTCCTCGCTCTCTTGGCCCACCGCGACCTGGAGCGTCATCCGGTCGACGCTGTCCGGGTTCTCCAGCACGAGGCGCGCCTTGGTGATCTCGGGGTGGCGGCGCGCGATGTCCCCCACGTTCGAGGGATGCACGAACATGCCCTTGAACTTGGCCGACTGATCGGCCCGGCCCAACCAGCCCTTGATCCGGAGGTTGGTCCGCCCGCAGGGACTCGGGCCCGGGAGAAATTGCGAGAGGTCGCCGGTGCCGTAGCGGATCAGCGGGTAGACGGAATTGAAGGTGGTGACCACGACCTCGCCGACCTCGCCCTCGCCCACCGGCCGGGTGCCGCCGGGCTCGACCAATTCGAAATAGATGCCTTCATCGACGATCATGCCTTCGCGCGCCGAGCTCTCGAAAGCGATCAGGCCGACGTCGGCGGTGCCGTAGCTGTTGGCGACCTCGATGCCGCGGGCCGACAGCAGCTCGCGCACCGCCGGCGTCAGCGCCTCGGCGCCGACCACGCCTACTTGAATCGAGGAGGTGTCGATTCCCATCTCGTCGCCCTTCTCCACCAGAATTCGGAGGAAGGAGGGCGTGCCGACATAGCTCCGGGGGCGGATCCGGCCGATCGCCTGGAGCTGGATCTCGGTGTTGCCGACGCCGCCCGGAAACACGGTGCAGCCGATGGCGTGGGCCGAGTTTTCGACCATCGCGCCGGCTGGCGTCAGATGATAGGCGAAGGTGTTGTGGACGATGTCGCCCGGCCGCATCCCGGCGGCCCACAGGCAGCGGGCGAAACGGCCGAAATCCTCGGCCCCGCCGCCGGGTTCGTAGACCGGTCCCGGCGACATGAAGATCTGCGCGATAGGGCCCGTGTCGCGCGCGGCGAGGCCGCCGAAGGGAGGGGCCGCCTGTTGTGCTTCGACGATGTCCGGCTTGCGGGTGACGGGAAGTGCCGCCAGCGCGTCGAGATCGCCGATATCTTCCGCCGCGACGTCGCCAAGCAGGGCGCCGAAGAATTCGGTATTGGCCTTGGCATGGGCGATTTGGCGGCGCAGCGCGACGAGCTGTTCGGCGCGGCGCGCCTCGGGTTCGCGGGTCTCGAGCGCGTCGTAATGCTCGTCGTGGACCATCGGCGCGGGACCTCCCTCGATGTCTTTAAAAGGAAAAGGCGGCGGCCCCGGTACGGCCCCTGGGCCCGGCCCCGGCGGCTTCGACCTCAGGCGAGCCAACGCTTGCGGCGGCGGTAGTGCTTGAGGTCGCGGAAGCTGGTCTTATCGCCACCGCTGAAGCCGAGGTAGAACTCCTTGACGTCCTCGTTGTTCGCCAGCGACTCGGCGGCGCCGTCGAGCACCACGCGGCCGTTCTCCAGCACATAGCCATAGTCGGAATAGCGTAGCGCCACCGTGGCGTTCTGCTCCGCCAGGAGGAAACTCACGCCTTCCTCCTTGTTGAGCCGGGCGACGATCTCGAAGATCTCCACCACGAGCTGCGGCGCCAGACCCAACGAGGGCTCGTCGAGCAGGATCAGCTTCGGCTTGGCCATGAGCGCGCGGCCGATCGCCGTCATCTGCTGCTCGCCACCGGAGATGTAGCCGG
This sequence comes from Alphaproteobacteria bacterium, assembly GCA_965225945.1. Classification (GTDB taxonomy): domain Bacteria; phylum Pseudomonadota; class Alphaproteobacteria; genus JASLMY01. The sequence continues at coordinate 150,163 of CBDDBZ010000030.1, forward strand.
CGAGCGAGCCGCGGCGCTTCTCGAGCCTGGGGAAATAGCCGTAGACCATCTCCAGGTCCCGCTGCACGGCGGCCCGCCCGTCGCGACGGGTATAGGCGCCGGTCAACAGGTTCTCGTCGACGGTCAGATGCTCGAAGCAATGGCGCCCCTCCATCACCTGGGTGACGCCGCGCTTGACCAATACCGAGGGGTTGAGGGCCTGGACTTCGCCGCCTTCGTAGATGATGGAGCCCTTGGTGACCTCCCCCCTCTCGGCGCCCAGGAGATTGGAGATCGCCTTCAAGGTGGTGGTCTTGCCCGCGCCGTTGGCGCCGAGGACGGCGACGACGCCGCCCTCGGGCACCTGGAGCGACACGCCACGCAACACCAGGATCACATGGTCGTAGATGACCTCGATGTTGTTGACGACGAGGAGATTTTCCCTCTCGCTCACGGCATTCCCTACCGGGTTACTCGACTAGACGTGGAACCGGACGGCTCAGCCTTCCTTGGAGCAATCACGCGGGGTGATGTTGTTCTCCTTGGCGAACTTCGCCGCATCGGCCTCGATCAGCGGGCGGGTGATATCGCGCATGACCGGGATCCAGTCGCTGACGATCTTCCACTCTTTGACCTTGGCGTCCCACTGCTGGAACAGTACCGGATGTGCGCCCTCGTGGTCCTCGCAGGTGACCTTGATCTCCGGATAGCCGGAGAGGCCGATCTTTTCCCAACCCGCGGGCGTGATGTGGGTGTTCTCGAGACCCCAGCGGACATGCGTGCCCGTGACGACCTTCACGCCGAACTTCTTCTGCGCCTTCTTGATCGCCTCGATGACGAAGACCATGTTCAGCACGGCGCGGTTGTAGAGGACCTCTCCGACCCGCTCCCTGACGCCGGCGCCCTTGCCGCGGTCGTAGACATACTTGCGGATGTCGTCGTGCAGCTTGCTCTTGCCGCCGGGCGCATGGAAGGTCGCCGACTTGTAGCCGTGCCCGACATCACCGACCGGGCCCATGTCGACCTCGGTGCCCGACCACCAGTTGCCGATGAAGTGGTCCATCGGGTAGCCGATCTCGGCCGCGCTCTTCAACGCCACCTGGTTCATCACGCCCCAGCCGGAGAGGAAGATGTAGTCTGGCTTCCAACGGCGGATCTGCAGCCAGGTCGCCTTCTGCTCCTGCCCCGGATGGTCGACGGCAAGCATCTTCAGCTCGTAGCCGAACTTCTTGGAGAGGATCTCCAGCGTCGGGTTGGCTTCCTTGCCGTAGGCGCTGTTGTGGTAGATGTGGGCGATCTTCATGCCCTTGAGCTTGTCGAGGCCGCCTTCTTGCAGGCCCATGTAGTTGATGACGGCGCTGGCCTGGTTCCAGTAAGTGGTCGGGAAGTTGAACACCCACTTGAAGACCCGGCCGTCGGCCGCCGACGTGCGGCCGTAACCCATGGAGAAGATGGGGATCTTATCCACCGGCGACTTGGGGATGAGCTGATAGGTGATGCCCGTCGAATACGGGAAGATCACGACGGGCTTTTTCGATTTGAACTTCTCATAGCATTCGACGCCGATTTTCGTGTTGTACTGGGTTTCGCACTCCTTCAGCTCCAACATGACGCCATTGACGCCGCCGTCTCTTTCGTTGATGAGCGTGACGTAGTCCTTGATGCCGTTGGCAGAGGGGATTCCGCCGGGCGCGTAGGGGCCCGTCCTGTACACCAGTGCCGGGATGAAGATGGTTTCCGCCGCGATGGCGACATCGGCGGCCACCATGCCGCCCACCGCCGCCACCGACGCCATCCCCAGGATGGCCTTTCTAATAAACATGACCTACTACCTCCCTTCGGTCTTTTCGCGTCCCTCATGGGATCGCGCGATCTCGGACCCTAGCAAATCCGAATGCGGCTCACAATTCACGAAGCCGCCGGCCCGTCAATAAGGAAATGGCCAGACCCTGAGTTTTTCCTTGGCGATCTGCCAGAGCCGGGCCAGCCCCAGCGGCTCGACGACCAGGAAAAAGATGATCAGGCCGCCGAAGATGATGAACTCGAGATGTTTCGCGGTCACCGCCTGGAAGCCCAGGAGATCGACCATGAAGTTGTTCAGCGCGATCGGCATCAAGATGATGAAGGCGGCGCCGAAGAACGCACCCATGATGGAGCCCAGGCCGCCGATGATAATCATGAACAGCACCTGGAACGACTGGTTGATCTCGAAGGCCTCGTTGGTCTCCACCGAGCCGAGCCAGACCGCCCAGGTCATGGCACCGGCCACGCCGATGTAGAAGGAGCTGACGGTGAAGGCCAGCAGCTTGGTCTGGAACGGCCGGAAGCCGATCAGCTCGGCGGCGATATCCATGTCGCGGACCGCCATCCAGGAGCGGCCGATGGGACTTCTGACGAGGTTCTTGGCCACCAGGGCGAAGACCACCACCAGGATCAGCGCGAACAGATAGCGCGCTTCCGGCGTCGCATGGGGACCCGTCACCAAGACGCCGAAGGCCTCGCGCGGCGGCGCCGTGATGGTGCCCGACGGCGTGTAGTTCACGAACCACGGCACCTTGTTGTAGAGCCAGCCGAGGAAGAACTGCGCCGCCAGCGTCGCCACGGCGAGATAGAAGCCCTTGATCCTGAGGCTGGGGATGCCGAAAATCATGCCGACGCCGGCGGTGATCAGGCCGGCGGTGAGGAAGACGACGATGATGTTGAGCTCGGGAAAGGCGGTCATCAGCTTGTAGGCCGCCACCGCGCCCGTCGCCATGAAGGCGCCGGTGCCGAGCGAGAGCTGGCCGCAATAGCCGGTCAGCAGGTTGAGCCCGATCGCCGCCATCGAATAGCACAGCACCGGGATCATGATCGCCTGCAGGAAATACTCGTCGCCGAAGGTCGGCACGGCGACGAACATGACCACGAGCACCAAGGCGATGAACCAGCGATCCTGCTTCAGCGGGAAGATCGCCTGGTCGGCGTCGTAGTGCGATTTGAACTGACCCGCCTCGCGATAGATCATGATCTAGACCCTCTCGATGATCTTGTCGCCGAACAGGCCCTGCGGCCGGAACAGCAGGAACACCAGCGCCAACATGTAGGCGAACCAGTTCTCGATCGCGCCGTTGACCAGCGGGCCCCAGTAGACCTCCGCCACCTTCTCGCCGACGCCGATGATCAGGCCGCCGACGATGGCGCCGGGCACCGAGGTGAAGCCGCCCAGGATCAGCACCGGCAGCGCCTTCAAAGCGATCAGCGAAAGCGAGAACTGCACGCCGCTGCGCGTCCCCCACATGATGCCCGCGACCAGGGCGACGATGCCGGCCACCGACCAGACGATGATCCAGATCGTCTGCAACGGGATGCCGACGGAGAGCGCCGCCTGGTGATCGTCGGCCACGGCGCGGAGCGCCCGGCCGACCCGGGTCTTCTGGAAAAACAGTGCCAGCACGATCACCATCACGGCGGCCACCACAGTGGCCCAGATGTCGAACACCTGGAACAGGATGCCCTGCCAGATGAAGTTGCCCTGGGGGATGCCGATGTCGAGCGCCTTGATCTCGCCGCCCCACATGATTTCGCCGACCCCTTGCAGCACGAAGGCGAGGCCGATGGTCGACATGAACAAGATGATCGGGTCCTGGTTCACCAGGGGTCTCAGCACGAATTTCTCGATCACGATGGCGAGGACGACCATGGCGGCGATGGTAACGATGATGGCGAGCCAGGGCGGCATCGCCAGCCAGCCGATCTCGGAGAGCACGATCGGCACGGTGCCGGTCATCAGCCCGACCAGGGTGAGCGCGGCGAACAGCGCGAGGATTCCCTGGGCGAAGTTGAACACGCCCGAGGCCTTGAAGATCAGCACGAAGCCCAGCGCCACCAGCGAATACATCACGCCCGACATCAGCCCGCCGATCACCACCTCGGCGAAGAACTCCGGCGCATCGATCATGTCCAGGATCGGCGCCTCGACGACATCGACATAGAGCGGCAGCAGAAACTCGCCCCAGAATTCCATCTCGAAGGCTCCTCCCGCGCGGGCGCGCCTAGTCGCGAGCGACGCCGAGGTAGGCGTCGATCACAGCTTGATTGCTCTTCATCTCCCCCGGCGTGCCGTCGGCGATCTTGATGCCGTGGTCCAGCACGACGACCCGCTCGGAGATGTCCATGACCACGCCCATGTCGTGCTCGATGAGGGCGATGGTGGTGCCGAACTCGTCGTTGACATCCAGGACGAAGCGGCACATGTCCTGCTTCTCCTCGATGTTCATGCCGGACATCGGCTCGTCGAGCAGCAACAGTTCCGGCTCCGCCGCGAGCGCGCGGCCGAGCTCGACCCGCTTCTGCAGCCCGTAGGGCAGCCGGCCGACCGGCACCTTGCGGATCGCCTCGATCTCCAAAAAATCGATGATTTGCTCGACGAAGGCGCGATGCGCGCGCTCCTCGTTCCGCGTCCAGCCGAGGTAGATCGCCGCCGGAAGCAGGCTCGTCTTCCAGCGGTTCATCTTCAGGTTGCGCCCGGTCATGATGTTGTCGAGCGTGCTCATGCCGCGAAACAAGGCGACGTTCTGAAAGGTCCGGCCGATCCCCTGGGCCGCCGCCTCGTACGGCTTCATCCGCCGGCGCACCGTGCCCTTGAAAGTGATCTGGCCCTGATGGGGATGATAGAAGCCGTTGACCACGTTCAACATCGAGGTCTTGCCGGCGCCGTTGGGGCCGATGATGGCGCGGATCTCGCCCTTGCGGATATCGAAGCTGACGTCGATCAAGGCCTGAACGGCGCCGAAGGAAAGCGAGATGTTCTCGATGTCGAGGAGGACGTCGCCCTTGCGGAATTCGCCGTTCACGTCGCTCATGCCGCCTTGCGTCGTTCGCCGTCGCCGACGAAGGTTTCGGCCTCGCCGATCTTGAGATCCGCCTTCATCTGGCCGGTGTGGCCGTCCTCGAAGGTCACACTCGTTTCGATGCTGACGTCGCGGGCATCGCTGAAGAGGGCGTCGATCAGCGGGCTGTAGCGATCGGCGATGATCCGCCGGCGCACCTTGCGGGTCCGGGTAAGTTCGCCGTCGTCCGCGTCCAGCTCCTTGTGCAGCAGCAGGAAGCGTTTGATCTGCGAGCCGGCGAGCGCGCTATCGCGCGAGAGCGTCAAGTTGACGGCCTCGATGCAGCCCTTGATCAGGTCGTAGACCTCGTCGCGCGAGGCGAGGTCGGTGAAGTTGGTGTAGGAGATGGCGCTCCGCTCGGCCCAGTTGCTGGTCGCCTCCAGGTCGATCACGACGAAGCAGGCGACATGGTCCTGGCCGTCGCCGTGGGCCACCGCCTCGCGGACGAAGGGATGGAATTTCAGCTTGTTCTCGATGTACTGCGGCGCGAAGAGCGTACCGTCGTTGAGCTTGCCCACGTCCTTGGCCCGATCGATGACCTTGAGGTGGCCGGTATCGTCGAGAATCCCGGCATCGCCCGTGTGCACCCAGCCGTCCGCATCCAGGGTTTCGGCCGTCGCCTCGTCGTTCTTGAAATAGCCGATGAAGTTGCCCGGGCTCTTGTAGAGGATTTCGCCGTCCTCGGTGATCTTCAGCTCGACTCCGGGGCAAGCCGGCCCGACGGTGTCGAGCTTGACGTCCCCGTCGCGCTGAATGCAGGTGTAGGCTGAGGACTCGGTCTGGGCGTAGAGCTGCTTCAGGTTGAGCCCGATCGAGCGGTAGAAGTTGAATACCTCCTCGCCGAGCGGCGCGCCGCCGGTATAGGCCAGTCTCGCGCGACTGAGGCCGAAGTTGTTCAGCAGCGGACCGTAGATGATATAGGAGCCCAGCGCGTAGAGCAGCCGATCGATGCCACCGACCGCCCGGCCTTCCAGCAGGTCGATGCCGACCCGCCCGGCGAGCTTGGTGAAATAGTCGAAGATTTTTCGCTGCAGCCAACCGGCGTCCTCCATCCGGACCTGGATCTGGGTGAGGAAGGTCTCCAGGATCGCCGGCGGCAGCAGCGCCATGGTCGGCCCGATGTCCTTGAGGTCCCCCATCACGGTGTCCGAGTTCTCGGGACAATTGACCGTGAAGCCGACGACTCGTTGCTGCGCCACCGAGAAGAAGTGGTCGCCGACCCAGGCGAGCGGCAGATAGGCCAGGATCTCCTCCTTGTCGGTGAGCAACTCCATCTCGGATTGCAGGCGCGCGCTTTCCAGCAGGCCTCGGAAGCTCAGCAGGACGCCCTTCGGGTCGCCCGTGGTACCGGAGGTGTAAGCGATGATGGCGACGTCGTCCGCCTTGCCCTCGGCCACCTGGGCCAGGAAGAAGTCGGGGTTGGCCGCGCCATGGGCGCGTCCCCGCTCGATCAGGCTCTCCAGCGAATGCAGGTCGTCGCTGGCATAATGCCGCATGCCCTTGGAATCCTCGAAAATCAGGTGCTCGATCGCCGGCACCTTTTCGCGCACCGATTGGACCTTGTCGATCTGCTCCTGATCCTCGCAGATGGCCATCCGGACCTCGGCGTGCCGCAGCACGTAGAGCATCTCGTCGGCAACCGATTCCGCATAGAGCGGCACCGGGATTGCGCCCACCGCCTGCACCGCGTCGAAGGCCAGGTAGAGCTCCGGCCGGTTGGAGCCGATGATGGCGATCGTGTCGCCGCGCTTCACGCCCAGGTCGGCCAGGCCGCAGGCGAAGTCGCGAACTTGGTCGGCGGCCTGCTTCCAGGTCCAGGTCTGCCAGATACCGAGGTCTTTCTCCCGATACGCCGGCCGCCCGCCCCGCTCCTCGGCATGCTTGAGAAGAAGCTTCGGGCTGGTGTCATAGGCCTTCAACGACGTCTGAAGTTCCGACATCGAACGTCCTTCCCCCTTCAAGGGCTCCGGCCCCCCTTCAAGGGCTCCGGCCGTCCGACGGACGTCGCGGCCGCGCGCACGGGTCGGCCCCCAAAACCGGCCCGCGAGACCGTCGGTAATCCGTCTCCGGCAGGTGCCTCCCGATCGTCGAGCGCCGACGGGGCCCCAGGTGGCCCACCCGGTGGCGCAGCGCTATTAGTCCACTTCCGCGCGTGGCGTCAAGCTGTCGCCCGAGATTGCGGCCCTCGATCCTCACGTCAACGTCGCAATCCGGCGCCGATCAGGCTACAAGGGGCCGTGCAACGCCACCGTGCCGGAATCGCGATCGGCCCCGGCCGAATTTCGTCGGCACGGTCGGACGTCCGACAAATCGTCGCGAAGGAGGTCGATCGGTGACGAGATTGGGCCGAGATTCCCTGAACACCCGCCGCACGCTGAAGGTGGGTGGCGCCAGTTATGACTATTTCAGCCTGGAGGCCGCCGAGGCCGCCGGCATCGGCGATACCTCGCGCCTGCCGGTGTCGCTGAAGGTGTTGTTGGAGAATCTGCTGCGCCACGAGGACGGCCGCTCCGTCACCACCGAGGATGTTCGCGGCGTTACCGCATGGCTGGAGCGGCGGCGCTCCGATCGCGAGATCGCCTATCGGCCGGCACGCGTGCTGATGCAGGACTTCACCGGCGTCCCCGCCGTCGTCGACCTGGCGGCGATGCGCGAGGCGATGGTCGCGATGGGTGGCGATCCGAGCAAGATCAATCCCCTCTCGCCCGTCGACCTGGTGATCGACCATTCCGTCATGGTCGACCATTTCGCCGGCCCCGACGCCCTCGCCCGCAACATGGCTCTCGAGTTCGAGCGCAACGGCGAGCGCTACGCCTTCCTGCGCTGGGGCCAGAGCGCGTTCGACAACTTCCGCGTCGTGCCGCCGGGCACCGGCATCTGTCATCAGGTCAATCTCGAATACCTGGCCCAGGTGGTCTGGACCGCGAGAGCGGGCGATGTGCAAGTCGCCTATCCCGACACCCTCGTCGGCACCGACAGTCACACCACGATGGTGAACGGCCTCGCCGTGCTCGGTTGGGGCGTCGGCGGCATCGAGGCCGAGGCGGCGATGCTCGGTCAGCCGATCTCGATGCTGATCCCCGAGGTCGTGGGCTTCGAGCTTCGCGGCAAGCTGAAGGAAGGCACGACCGCGACCGATCTGGTGCTGACGGTGACGCAAATGCTCCGCGCCAGGGGCGTCGTCGAAAAGTTCGTGGAGTTTTTCGGCGACGGGCTGGCTGAGCTCAGCCTCGCCGACCGCGCGACCATCGCCAACATGGCGCCGGAATACGGCGCCACCTGCGGCTTCTTCCCCGTCGACGGCGAGACGATCCGCTATCTGAAGCTCTCCGGGCGCGAGGCGGATCGGGTCGCGCTGGTCGAGGCCTATGCCAAGGCCCAGGGGATGTGGCGCGACGCGGACTCCGCCACGCCCGCCTTCACCGACACGCTCCGCCTCGAATTGGCCGAAGTCGAGCCCTCGCTCGCCGGACCGAAGCGGCCACAGGATCGCGTGCCCCTTTCCGCCGCCGCCACCGCCTTCGCCGGCGCGCTGGCGGAGATCGAAGCGGGCGCCCGTCCCGGCGGCGACAACGTCGTGGCGGAGGCGGACTTCACGCTCGGCCATGGCGACGTGGTACTCGCCGCGATCACCTCTTGCACCAACACCTCCAACCCCTCGGTGATGATGGCGGCGGGACTGCTGGCCAGGAAGGCGGCGGCCAGGGGGCTCACCCGCAAGCCCTGGGTCAAGACCTCGCTCGCGCCGGGCAGCCAGGTGGTCGAGGACTATCTGCGCCAGGCCGGCCTGCAGGCCGATCTCGACGCGCTCGGCTTCAACATCGTCGGCTACGGCTGCACCACCTGCATCGGCAACTCCGGCCCGTTGGACGAGAACATCGTCGAGGCGGTGCGGGAGAACGACCTCGTGGTCTGTTCCGTGCTCTCGGGAAACCGCAACTTCGAGGGCCGGATCAATCCGCACGTCCGGGCCAACTATCTGGCCTCGCCTCCGCTGGTCGTCGCCTATGCGATCGCCGGCAGCATGACCGTCGATATCACCTCGGAGCCGCTGGGCATCGACGGGCAAGGCAATCCGGTCTACCTCGCCGATATCTGGCCGAGCTCGGCGGAAGTGCGCGACGCGGTGGAACGCAACGTGACACCGGAAATGTTCCGAACCCGCTATGCCGACGTCTTCACCGGGCCCGAGGCCTGGCGCCAGGTGCCCACCTCCGACAGCCTCACTTACGACTGGGACGCCGTCTCCACCTACGTCAAGCATCCGCCCTACTTCGAGGCGATGGACGAGGGCGAGACCGGCTTCTCCGAGATCATCGGCGCCAGGGTGCTGGCGCTGCTGGGGGATTCGGTGACCACCGACCACATCTCGCCGGCCGGCTCGATCAAGGAGGCGAGCCCGGCGGGCGAATACCTGATCGGCCATCAGGTGCCGGCGCGGCAGTTCAACTCCTACGGCGCGCGCCGCGGCAATCACGAGGTGATGATGCGCGGCACCTTCGCCAACATCCGCATCCGCAACGAGATGGCGCCCGGCACCGAGGGCGGCGTCACCCGTCACCGGCCGTCGGGCGAGCTGATGAGCATGTATGACGCGGCCATGCGCTATCAGGCCGAAGGCGTCCCCCTCGTCGTCATCGCCGGCAAGGAATACGGCACCGGCTCGTCGCGCGACTGGGCGGCGAAGGGAACTCGGCTGTTGGGCATCAAGGCGGTGATCGCCGAGAGCTTCGAGCGCATCCACCGCTCCAATCTGGTCGGCGTGGGCGTGCTGCCACTCGAGTTCCAGGGCGGCGTCACGCGCACCTCGCTGGAACTCGACGGCGACGAGAGCTTCGATCTCGTCGGCATCGGCGAGGGTGTCGAGCCCGGCCAGGACGTCACCTGCCGCATCGACCGGGCCGACGGCTCGGTCCGCGAGATCACTCTCACCTGTCGGATCGATACCCTCGACGAGGTCGAATACTTCCGCCACGGCGGCATCCTACAGTACGTGCTGCGCAACCTGATGGCGGCGTGAGGGGACGGGATCGACCAACCGTCGTGCGGCCATCACCGACAATTGATTTCGCGGTGATGGCCGGGCATCGCTAATATCCGGGCCATGAAAGGCCTGTGTCATAGCTTGGGCGGCGCCTCGGTCGCGACCGCCATCGCTCTCGGTTCGGCCCTCGCCGTCGACGCCGGGGAGCGGCTCACCGTGGTCGAGCTCTTCACCTCGCAGGGTTGCAATTCCTGCCCGCCGGCGGATCGCTATCTCGGCCAGCTCGCCGAGCGCGACGATATCCTGTCGCTGAGCTTCAACGTCGACTACTGGGACTACCTCGGCTGGCGGGACACCTTGGCGTCGCCCGTCCACACCGAGCGCCAGCGCCGCTACTCGACGGCCATGCGTTCGCGCCGGGTCTACACGCCGCAAATGGTGATCGGCGGCACGCTGGAGAAGGTCGGTTCCGACCGCGCTTCGGTGTCCCGGGCGATCGAGAATGTGCGGGGGGATGCGCGCATCTGGCTCGCCATCGAGATCGAGCGCGTTGATGACATGATCGTCGCCCGCCTACCGGGGGGCCGGATGGCGCGCGAGGCGACGATCTGGCTGGTGCGTTACGACAGCCGCCGGGAGGTCGAGATTCGCCGCGGCGAGAACGGCGGCCGCACAATCGCCTATCACAACGTGGTCCGCGACTTCGACAATATCGGCCTGTGGCGCGGCGAGGCGATGGAAGTCGCCTTCAAACTCTCCGACCTCGTCGAGGGCGGGCGCGACCGCTGTGCGATCCTCGTGCAGATCGGCGGTCAGGGCCCGATCATCGGCGCGGCGCGCATGGCGATCGACGACGACTCCTGAGCCCGGCAGGCTGACGGAGCGCGACATCGGGGGATGCCCCTAATCCGTGGATCGACAACCCACGGAGTCCCCTCCTCTCAGCCCATGACACAAACTCTCATGCATCACCCCTTGCCCGCGAGGGGTGACAAACCGGGCAGAAAGGGGATAGTCTTTCGTTCCTGGTGAGCCGTCGAGCAGCTAGAACTTCGGCTAATACCAATCGGCCTTGAGGGAGACTCACTTTGAGGATTCCCATGGTGGATGATTTCTGACTCAATTCCGGTGATTCGGAGTTGAGGAGGTTCACCATGGGAGCGGCGATCGGGTTACGAGAGGATTTCGATGCGGCGGAGCTGCGTCGCTTGGCGAAGCTTTCCAAGGATGCCGGCCAGAGCCGCCGGCTCTTGGCTCTCGCGGTGATCTATGACGGTGGGCGGCGGACGGATGCGGCACGGACCGGCCACGTGGGGCTTCAGGTGATCCGAGATTGGGTGTTGCATTTCAACGCCGAGGGCCCGGACGGCTTGATCGATCGCAAGGCGCCCGGTGCGGTGGCGAAGCTCGACGATGCACAACGCCAGGCGCTGGGGGCACGCGTCGATGCGGGGCCGAACCCGGCGGTCGACGGCGTGGTGCGCTGGCGGCTGAAGGATCTGGCGGGCTGGATCCGGGATATGTTCGCGATCTCGCTCGACGAGACCACGGTGAGCCGGGAATTGAAGGCGATGGGCTTCACGAAGATGACGGCGCGTCCGCGCCACCATGCCCAGGAGGAGGGCGTCATCGAGGATTTTAAAAAAAATTCCCCGAGCTGGTGGCGCAAGCCCGCCGGCGCCTGCCCGCCGGCACCGAGATAGAAATCTGGTGGCAGGACGAAGCCCGTGTCGGCCAGAAGAACAAGATCACTCGGCGCTGGGCGCGGCGCGGAACCCGGCCCCGCGCACCGCATGACCAGCGCACCAAATCAGCCTATATCTTCGGCGCCATCTGTCCCGAACGCGGCGTCGGCGCCGCCCTCGTGCTCCCCCACTGCGACACCCAGGCCATGCAGCTGCATCTGGAGGAGATCTCCTCCCGGGTAGGCGCGCGCGCGCATGCCCTCCTGCTCCTCGATCAGGCGGGTTGGCACACCACGGACAAGCTGAAGATCCCCGCCAACGTTACCCTCCTGCCCCTGCCACCACGCTCGCCGGAGCTCAATCCGACCGAAAACATCTGGCAGTTCATGCGCGACAACTGGCTGTCCAACTTGGTCTTCCAATCCGACGAGCAGATCATCACCTCCTGCTGCGAAGCCTGGAACAAGCTCATCGATCAACCATGGAACATCACGTCCATCGGGCGGCGTAAATGGGCGCATGAGTTCTGATTAATGCCGATTGGTATAAGTCCCCAATCAAAGCCGCCAGCGTCGAGACCCAGCCGCCGAGTGAACCGACCACCGTGCCCACGCTTGACCCCGTGGGCCCACAGGTCCCTCCCGCGCGCGCCGCCGCGTCAGCCTGTCGAGGGCCCGCCGCGTGGCGCGCGGGGCCCTCCCGTGGACTACGGGGACAAGCTCGCAGCCGCCGGTGGCCCCATTTTACTCCGCCGTTGACATGTCCAGCGCCGCGGCGGACACGGCGCGCCCTATCGCCGTGATCCACCGGCGGGATATTGAGTGTATGGCGACCGCCCAAATCGAGCAGGCGCAAGATTCGGTGCCGAGCTATTCCGCCAAATCGCGGAGCGATAGGACGCCCGGCGCCGCGGCGGTTCCGTTCAGGGCACGACCATGTAGTGGACGCTGAAAAGCGCATCCGAATCGACCCAGGTCTCGGTCGGGCGCCAACCCGCCCGCTCGGCAAGCGTTATGAATTCGTCGACGGTGTATTTGTACGAATTCTCGGTATGGATGGTCGCGCCCTCGTCGAATGTAAAACATCGGCCGGCCAGCCGAACGGCTTGATCCTTGAGGCTCACGAGGTGCATCTCGATCCGGCCGCGCTCCGCGTTGTAAGGCGCATGATGGGCGAAGGCGTCGAGATCGAAATCCGCGCCGAGCTCGCGATTGATGCGCCTCAGAATGTTGAAGTTGAATGCCGCCGTGATGCCGCTGTCGTCATTGTAGGCGGCTCTCAGAACCCGCTCGTCTTTCTTGAGATCGACGCCGATAACCAACGCGCCTCCGAGTCCGATGGTTGCTGCCGCATTGGTCAGAAACGCGCACGCCTCGGCGGGTGCGAAATTGCCGATTGTGGAGCCGGGGAAAAAACCGAGACGCCGCGTGCCGCCGATGCGCCGGGGCAGCTCGAAGGTCTGGGTATAGTCGGCGCAAACCGGTATGACGGGAACATCCGGATAGTCTCTGGCCAGCGCCCGCGTCGCGGCAATCATGTGCTCGCGCGAAATGTCCACCGGAACGTAAGCGGCTGGCCGCTCCATGACGTCGAGCAAGTACCTGACCTTGACGCTGGAACCGCTGCCGAATTCGACGACGCTCCTCCCCGGACCGGCCGCGGCGGCGATGTTGCGGGCCTTCGCCTGCAACAGCGCGATCTCGGTGCGCGTCAGATAGTACTCGTCGAGATCACAGATCAGATCAAACAAAGCCGAGCCGCGCCGATCGTAGAAATATTTGCACGGCAGCGTTTTGGTCTCGCCGCCGAGGCCTTCGATCACCGCAGCGCGAAAGACCTCCTGCGAATCATGCCGTTCGTCCCGAAGACCTTCGAGAGCGCCAGATTCGATTGCCGCAAGGTTGGTCACGCCGCGTCTTCCGCGAGCCTCAGTCCGCTGAACTGCCAGCGTTGATGGGGATAGAAGAAATTTCGGTAGCTCGCCCGCGTGTGATGATCGGGTGTGACACAAGACCCACCGCGCAGAACGACTTGGCCGCTCATGAACTTGCCGTTGTATTCGCCGACCGCACCCACGGCGGGCCGGTAGCCCGGATAGGGCGTGAAGGCGGAGCCGGTAAGCTCCCAGACATCGCCGAAAAGCTGTTGAAGCGGCCCCTCGGCCTCATCGGCGGGGGCGGGTCTCAAGCGGCCGCTTCCCATCCAGTTGCCACGCACCGGACAGTCCGCGGCCGCGATCTCCCATTCTTGCTCGGTCGGCAGGCGCTTGCCTGCCCAACTCGCATAAGCGTCTGCCTCGTAATGGCTGACGTGGCAGACGGGGGCGGCCATCTCAACCGGTTGCATGCCCCGGAGCGTCATGGACCACCACTCGCCGTCCCGCCTTTCCCAGTAAAGCGGCGCCTGCCACTCTTCGCTCCGCACGTTGGCCCAGCCATCCGAAAACCAGAATTCGGCGCGCCGGTAACCGTCATCGTCCATGAACGCGAGCCATTCGGCGTTGGTCACCGGTCGTGAGGCGATGCGATAGGGCCTGATCAGCACCTCGTGGCGCGGTCCCTCATGGTCGAAGGCGAAGCCCGCGCAGTCATGACCGATCTCGTAGATGCCGCCTGACACGTCGTGCCAGGAGAACGGTGATGCGGTCCGCCTCTCGGTTGGCACACCTCGTTTGAAGGCGGGTCTTACGGGATTGCAGGAAAACAGGTGCAGGATATCGGTCAGGATCAGTTCTTGATGCTGCTCCTCGTGGTGAAGGCCCAGATTGAGGAGCGGTCCGAGCCGCGCCCACGTGCCCTCGTCCATGCTCCGCAGATATCCGAGAACTGCCGTATCGACGTGGGCTCTATAGGCCAGAATCTGGTCGATCGTCGGGCGCGTGAGCATGCCGCGCTGCGGCCTTGGATGACGCGCGCCGACCGCCTCGTAATAGGAATTGAAAAGGTAGCCATAATGCGGATCGAAGAGCGCGTAGGTAGGCTCGTTCGGCGCGAGGAGAAAGGTCTCGAAGAACCATGTGGTGTGCCCAAAATGCCATTTCATTGGACTGGCATCGGGCATCGACTGCACGACCTGATCCTCCGGCGAAACCTCACGGCCGAGCGATTCGGTGACCTGCCGAACCTGCCGGTAGCGCTCGAGCGGTGTAGCGGTGCAGCTGTCGCGACGCGAATCCGCCATCATCGGTGTAGCGGTCGGCGCGAGGCGCGAAGCCATGTGTCCGCTCCGGGCAATTGTCATGGTGAGAAGAGTAACCATTTTGTGGCGGAAAATCAATCAGCGCACGTTATCGTTGCGGTTATACCCCGACTCCCCGCAGACCCGAAAAAGTTCTGGCAATCCGGCTGCGGATCGATTCTTCTCGCGGTCATGATTCGCGGTGGATTTCTGAGCATCGAGGAACGCGCGGCCCTGGAGGCGGTGATGGGGCATCCGAGCGAGACCCACGGGGTGGCGCGCCGCGCGAACGCCGTTCTGCTCTTGGATGACGGCTTGAGCTGCGTCGAGGTGGCGAAGGGGCTCTACCTCGACGACGACACGGTGCGGACGTGGCTGAAGCGCTACCGTGCGGGCGGCCTGGATGAAATGACGCTGTTCGACTGGCATGGCCGGTCGGGCCATCTGAGCCGGGAGCAAGAGGCGGAGCTTTCGGCCCATCTGAGCCAACGGCTTTACCGCGATACCGGCGAGGTGGCGGCCCATATCAAGGCGACCTACGGAGTGATCTACAGCCATTCGGGCTGCATCAAGGTGATGCATCGCCTGGGCTTCGAATACAAGCGCCCGAAAAGCCTGCCGGCTCAGGCCGATGAGGCCGAGCAGGCCGCCTTTATCGAGGCCTATGAAAGTTGCTCAACGGCTTGGCCGCCGACGAGGTGGTCTACTTCGCCGATGCGGTGCACCCGGAATTCCAGTCCCGCCCAGTCCATGGCTGGGTCAAGAAGGGCGACAAAGTGGCGTTACGCCGGACCTCGGGGCGCCAGCGCATCAATCTCCACGGCGCGCTCAACCTGGAAAACTTCCACTGCCCCTTGGTCCAGGCCGAGAGGATCAACGCCGCCTCGACGATCGCGCTGTTCGAGATGCTGGAGGCCACCAATCCCGGCAAGTCGCGGATCTATGTCTTCGCCGACAATGCCCGCTATCACCACGCCCGCCTGGTCCGACAATGGCTGGAGAGACCGGGTTGCCGCATCAAGCTCATCTTCCAACCGTCCTACGCTCCCCACCTCAACGCCATCGAGCGATTATGGGGCGTCATGCATCGCGAGGTGACCCACAACAGCTTCTACGCCAGCTTCGCCCTCTTCACCGAAGCCATCGACGATTTCTTCCGCCGACGACTGCCACGAGAGTGGACGACGTGGCGCGACACCATCACCGACAATTTCCGAATCATCTCGCACAAGGATTTTCGGGTTCTGGGGTGAGGCGAGTATATCTATCGTTCTATGGAAATTCTTTCTGAATATCCCAAACAGGTGATTGTGTTAAAGGGGACACAGAAAGTATGTGGCTTAAGGGGGCGGAGAGCAGGGCTACAGAGGAGATTGATTGACGAGGGCCAAACTCAAGGGTTTGGAAAATATTGTAGGGATATCGAGGCCGCTGAGCGTGGTGATATGGTCCTCCAAAAAAAAGATTTTGGATCACGGACGAGTGGCTACGGAACATATGAAAAGAATGCTATCTGACGTTGCAGACATGCCGGGTGCGCTACGTGATTCCGCCGGTACCTTCACGGACACCTAGGTAAAGATTATTCGCAAAGGATCGTGCTTTACTGACGAAATTATCAAAACATTTGTTGAAAATATTTTGCTCAATTCTGTATGCATTAGTGATAGAGTGCCTGGAACGCAGGAGGTTGGGTTATGGACGGCAAGGGTTTCCAGTGTGGCTTTCGGCGGCGCGCGGGCTGACGCGCGCGCAGCGGCGCGAGGCGCTCGCGGTGCTGTCGGGCCGGAGCGAGGGCGAGGCATCGAAGGCCGCGATCGAGCTTGGTGTGGACGAGGCCCGGCACGTCCGTGCGCGACCAATTTCGCGCGGTATGGCGCGGGGTCTGCGGCGCTACCAGTGCAAGGGCTGCGGCAGGACCTTCAACGCGCTGAGCGGTATTACGCTGGCTGTCGTTCGGGGCGTCGCTGGCGAAGGGGGAGACGGTGAAGGCCTCGGCGGCGCGCTGCGACGTGGCGGTGAGCACGGCGTTCCGCTTCACCGGTTTCTGGCGGCGGCGCGGAGCGATTCGGAGGTGCTCAAGGGGATCGTTACGTCTGGAGAGCCGGAAGGGCGCGCGCGGGCTGGGGCGCAAGGCACGGCGGCGGGGCGGCAAGGCGAAGAAGCGCGGCCTCTCGCGCGAGCAGGTACCGGTTCTCATGAGCGGAACGACGGTCAGCGCGGTGCTGCCCAGGGTCGATGCTCACGGCTGCCCTCGACCCGGTGGTCGCGAAATAGCTACCCACCGTGCGCCGCCGCGCTCGGGGTTCAAACTGGGGGATCGATCTGCATGTGCAGACGTGAACAGCCGCCACAGCCGGTACTTCCTGCGTCCCCGCCGCCATCGCCATATCTGAGACAACTAACCTGAGCTGGTTCCACCTCGTCGGCCTCGCCCCCGGCGCCAATGAAGCCTGCCTCGCCGCCGCCGTAACAATGACGCATAACGACATAGTTGATTATTCAAAGATCACCCACTGTAACCAATTTACCCAGTGAGGAAGAATTACCCAATACCTTCATTTTCGATCTGCGCTTTGTGCACAAATACTGATATTAAACTGGATCTCTGTCGGTAGCCCACATAGAGTTAAACCGCAAAAAATGCGAAACGACATGGTTGATATTAACTTCGCTACCTACGCATCTTTCTTTGACGGAATTCTGACCGAAGACAAAAAGCTTGAAAGCATTTATCGCGAAGCATAAAGTTTGCGTCATTTGCTTTTATACGTTGACAAAGTTTAGCGACGGCATAGGTACTAGGTCGGCTTGGTCAGTTGCGTAAATTGGCGAAACCCAATTTGCCCGATAAGGCTTATCCCCTTGGCTCCGGTGATGGAACATATGGTGTGCCGGGCTCGGGTCGGACAAGCGGAACAAGTAGTTGATATGGCGTCCTTTTCCGACATGGTAGATGCCCATGTGGGAGCATGCTAGGGAGCCGCCACCATCATCTAGGCCAGCACGACAGGCCATTTTTCGCACGGCACCGACTTCGAGCTGACACTATTCCTAATGTGTAAGATGCTAATGAAGCCAAGAGAAAACGCCCCGTTGACCGAAGCCGACGGGGCGAAACCACCTACTGGTAGGCCACTATTCGCCTCAAGCGTTGTCTCAGACTGTGCGGCGAACGTCGTGCCTGAAGCCAGTCAAGGCGCTGTTCGGGTGTCATCAAATTACGGGGGCTACCGTTTCGGCGTTCATTAGAACTACGTCTGCTCGGTTATAAGCTCCAGAAGTGAGATGCATCGAATATCCTCTTCCTGGCACACATAGGGCATTTTGGGATTCTCTGCTGTGCCACCCTTTTCCTCGGTAACAACGGTGAGAGGGGGGTTGTGCGTTTGGGAAAGCGCTATCACAAATGGATCGGAGCCAGAGCGTCCCTTGCTGGTATCAACCAGGCGAGGCTATTTGCCGAGCAGAGTGGAGACGGCCTGCTGTACAGCGTCATCGATTTCGACGAAGAGGTCAGGATGTGCCTCACACCATTCAGCTAGGTCATCATCCTTCTTCTTAATATCGTTCAGAACCTCAATCGAGGCGCGCAGGCGAGCTTCGGCAGTTAGAGCTGAGAGGCGGTCCCAAACGGGCTTGAATATCTGTATTCCTGGGGGATAGGCCCGCACCCAGCCGTGAATGAGAGCGCTTGTATCGATCGAATAGTAGAAGTCCGCGCTCATCCCAGCCCCACGGTCTGCTCGATCTTGGGGAGATGACGGACGCGCAGGCCAAGGTAGGAGGAAACGTCATTGAGTGTGATGCGGTCCTGATAATAGTTGTTGAGCAATAGCCGGATGAAGGGTTTGCCGAAGTTGGTCACGGCGTCGCGCGGCGGATTCGGTCGATACTCCTGCTCTTGGAGTTTGACCTGCTCTTTGGCGCGACGGGCCTTTTCCTCGGTTGCGTATTGGTTCCGTTTCCGCCGGTAGAAGCTCGCTGACGTCCGGTCGAACGTCACTAGACGCCGGACAACGGCCTCTCGACTGACGCTATAGACTTTCGCCAACTCTTCAATTTCGCGATCATCCCATTCCGCACGGCCCGAGCGCCATTGGAGAATATCCTCAGCTAAGAAACGTTCTCGCGGCATAAGAGTCGCCGCCGCAACATGATTGCAGGACACTTCCACTCGCTGATCCTCGGGTGGGCGTGAGGCGTCTACATCCAGATCGGAAACGCCACTTTGCCGCAGCATGAGATGGGAAAATTCATGTAGGAGACTAAAGGTGCGTCGGTTGAACGGTGTCCTCTTCCGGCTTATCGCTATTACCGGCAATATGTCTTCGCTGATAGCAAAACCTGAAACTTCATCGGGGGAGATTCGGCCCATCTGGAAGACGAGGACTCCGAGGGCCTCCACATGCGTGCGCCAGGTATTGAAAGAGACGCGCGAATCCGGTCATTGCGCTTGGACTGGATACCTGATTTCCAGGTGATGACGGATCGTAGTTGCCAGGTCCTCCGGGTCTGCATCGAGTGACGTGGAAAGAGGGAAGGAAATAGGCGTCTCTTCAAGGTCGCTCATGAGATCAAGTGCAAGCGCGCGCCTTTGCTGTGCAAAGCGCATCTCACTGACTAGCTCCGGCGAATATTCGCGCAGACCATCGCCCGGGAGACGGCGAAAGTGCCGGAGGACCTGAAACTTCTTTGGTACCTCTTGGAGATAGAAAACGCTAAGAGGCCGCTTGTAGACAGTGGCCATCTTGCGAAGCTGCTTGATTGTCGGGCGCGCCTCTTCCTTGCCGCAACTTTCCCAAGCGGCGAGGCGTTCGGGTTTGACCTGAAGTTTTTTCGCGGCTTCCTCGACGCTGTAGGCGGCGCTTTCCCGTGCCCAGGTGAGAAGTTTGGGCCGTACTAGCGCACGAACACGTTCAGCCACTGTTCCCCCCCTGGTCAGCGAAAAGGTGATCTCTCACCTTAGAGGAGTTGTACGGTTCGAACCAAGCGCGGATAGCTCCGTTTTTCACGAAGCACCAGCCTTCCTTATCATGCCCTGTCCATTATAGCTCGATCATTTTCATGGCCTGTCCCTCAGTTACATGTTTTGATCGTACTGTAAATCAACATCTGGTTGTATATCCTACAAGATAGCCGAAGCAGGCCCGCCGGTTCGGGGTCGAGATGACACTATTCCAAATAGTGTCAGATTTCTCTGCAGGCTTCGCACGCCAGATTTCACTATTAGGTTCAATGCCTTATCGAGGTTGTCGAGAAATCTGACACTTCCCTGGAGTAATGTCAGACTTCAGATTTTGAGCCCGGAAGGGTTTGTCGGAAATTGGCGATCACCGCTATGACCGCTCAGGGTCAATACTCTCCTGTTAGAGTTCCCTAATATTACGGGGATTCCCGGGGGTGGTCCAGACGCACCGGGACGGATAGACGACAGCGGCCGATGATCGGGCGCGCTGGCGCCTCGGCTACATCCCCCGCCATGCTCCGCTTTGCCCTCGCGATCACACTTCGCGCCCTCGGCCGGGCTCGCCCGATATCACCCGCGGAGCCGCCTCGAGGGCGGATTTGGCCGAATCACATGGGCACAAACGACACCGAGGTGAAGCCGAGGGACTTTTGACCAGACAACGCCCGACACTCACCCCGCCTCGTCGTCGGCGACCGTGCCGAGGGCGGCGAGAATGCGCTCCGGGGTCGCCGGTTGCGCGTTCACTCGCGCGCCCAGCGGCCTCAGCGCATCGTTGATGGCGTTCATCACCGCGGCCGGGGCGCCGGCGGTACCGGCCTCGCCGGCACCCTTGGCGCCGAGCTCGGAATCCTCGGTCGGGGTTTCGATGTGGGCGACCTCGATGTCCGGCATCTCGGCGGCCATCGGCACCAGGTAGTCCATCATGCTGCCGTTGAGCAATTGCCCCTCGGAATTGTAAAGGCAGTGCTCGAAGAGGGCCGCGCCGATGCCCTGGACGATGCCGCCACGGACCTGCTCGTCGACGAGCTGCGGATTGATCACGGTGCCGCAGTCCTCCACCGCCCAGTGCTTGCGCAGGGTGACGAAGCCGGTCTCGACGTCGACCTCGAGCGAGCACGCTTGCACGCCGTTGGTGAAAGCGAAGGGGTACTGCTGGGGCACGTAGTGCCGGGTCACCACCAGCTCGCTCTGGAAGTCCTTGGGCAGGGTGTCGGGCCGGAAGTAGGCGATGCGCCCGATCTCGTCGAGCCCGAGCCGGTCGCGGCCGTCGCTCATGTCGACCACCCGGTCCTCGCGGATGTCGAGGCTCGCCGGCTCGCACTGCAGGACGATGCCCGCCACCTCGAGGATGCGGGCCCGCAACGCCTTGCCCGCCTGCACCGCCGCCTCGCCGCCGACGCCTGCGGCGCGCGACGCCCAGGTGCCGCCGCCATAGGGCGTGACGTCGGTGTCGCCGGTGATGACCCGCACCTTGTCGAGGCTCACGCCGAGCGCCGTCGCCGTGACCTGGGCCATCACCGCCTCGGCGCCCTGGCCTTGCTCGGTGACGCCCGAGGCGCAGATGACGTTGCCCTTGGCGTCGAGGCGGAGCGTGCAGCCCTCCTGGGCGGAGATGCGCGCGCCGCCGACACCGTAAAACATGGCGCTCGGATTGGTCAGCTCGAGGAAGGTGGCGATGCCGATGCCCAGGTAGACGCCGTCGGCCCGCCCGCGCTCCTGCTCGGCGCGCAAAGCGTCGTAGTCCATGAGTTCGAGCAAGCGCTCCAGGGTGCGCTGGTGCGACAGGCGCTCGAAGCTGAGGCCGCTCGGCGCCTTGCACGGATAGGCGTCGTCGGCGATCAGGTTCGCCCGGCGGACCTCGACGGGGTCCATGGAGACGGCCGCCGCGGCGGCATCGACCAGGCCTTCGGTCACGGCGGTGGCGATGGGGTGGCCAACCGCCCGGTACTGGCACATGGGAACCTTGTTTTGGAACACCACGCGAGTCCTCGCCCGGTAGCTGTCGATGGCGTATTGGGCGCCGGTCAGGTTGACGATCTGGTTGGCCTCGATGGCGCTCGTGCGGGGGTAGACCGAATAGGGACCGATGCCGGTGAGATCGTCGATCTCGAGGGCGAGGATGCGGCCGTCGTCGGCGATCGCCATGCGCCCGCGGACCCGGTGGTCGCGGGCATGGATGTCGGTGAGGAAGGATTCCAAGCGGTCGGCGATGAACTTGACCGGCCGGCGCAGCATGACGCTCAAGGCGGCCGTCGCCATCTCGTCGGCGTAGGTATGGACCTTGATGCCGAAGGAGCCGCCGACGTTGCGGCAGATGACGCGGACGTCGTGCTCCTCCAGGCCCAGATGCGTCGCGAAGATGTTCTGCATCATGTGCGGGGCCTGGGTGGAGTGGTAGACGGTGAGGCGCGCCTCGGCCGCCTCAAAGCTGGCGAGAATGGCGCGCGTCTCCAGCGTGACGCCGGTGTGGCGGCCGAAGGAAAAGACCTCCTCGACCACCGTGCCGGCGGCGAAGGCCGCGTCCACGTCGCCCGCCTCGAAGCTGCGCTGCCAGGCTAGGTTGTCGCCGAGGTCTTCGTGGATGACCGGCGTCCGGGCGTCGAGCGCCCGTTCCATGTCGACGACCGGCACCAGCTCCCGCCACCGGACGTCGACGGCTTCGACGCCGTCTTCGGCCTGCGCCCGGGTCTCGGCGACGACGGCGGCGACCGCCTCGCCCTGCCAGCAGGCCTTGGCGAGCGCGATGGCGTGCTGGGGCTCGGACTTGAGGCCCTGCAGATGGCTGAGGACGCCGACCCAGGGCGTGCAATAGGCCTCGAGCTCGGCGCCGGTGACGACGGCGACGACGCCCGGGCTCTGCTTCGCGGCAGCGCTGTCGATCGCCTCGATCAGGGCATGGGCGTAGGGCGAGCGGACGAACGCGACATGCACCATGCGCGGCAGTCGGATGTCGTCGACGAAAGTTCCGTGCCCCTGTAGCAGGCGGCGCAGGTTGGGCCGGGGCACGCTGCGCCCGATATAGCTGTTCGGCCGGTCGAGGATGGCATGGAGCGTGGTTTCGCTCATGACGCCGCCGTCCCCAGGGCGCTCTGGGCGACGCTCTCGACGGCGTCGACGATGGCGTGATAGCCGGTGCAGCGGCAGTAGTTGCCGGATAGGTACGCACGGATCTCGGCCCGGGTCGGCGCCGGGTTGGTCGCGAGCAGGGCCTGGGCGGTGAGCAGAAAGCCTGGCGTGCAGTAGCCGCACTGCAGGGCATTGCGGGCATGGAAGGCGGCCTGCAGCGCGGCCACCTCGCCGCTATCGGAGACGCCCTCGATGGTTTCCACCCGGGCGCCGTCGACCTGCGCCGCCAACACCAGGCAGCCGCGGACAATGTCGCCGTCGAGGCGCACCGTGCAGGCGCCGCAGACGCCATGCTCGCAGCCGACGTGACTTCCCGTCAGTTCCAGTCCGTAGCGCAGGAAGTCGACCAGGCTTTGGCGCGCCGGCACGCTGGCCCGGACCTCGGTGCCGTTGATCGTGGCCTGGATGTCGACCATCGGCTCCATATGTTGGATTCTATCCACTAGCCTCACGCCGCCATTCGGGCGAGCACGCGCTTTGCCAGGACGCCGCAGTGGTGCAGCTTGGTCCGAGCGCCGTAGCCCGGCTGGCCGACCGGTCGGATGTCTTGCGCGAGCGCGCCCACCGCGTCCTCGATGTTGGCGCTCGACAGATCCTGGCCCTCGAGCCTCTGGGCACTGGTCGTCGCCAGGACCGGCCTGTCGCCCGCGGCGAAGAAGGCGAGGCGCAGGTTGAAAGCGCGCCCGTCCTCGAATAGTCCGTGTGCCGCCAAGCCCGCCAAGGCGTAGTCGCCATGGCGCCTGGCCAGTTCGTCGAACCCCGAACGGTATCCTGGTGCGAGGACGGGAACCTCGACACAGCGCAGCAGCTCGCCGGGGCGCAACGCGGTCTCGAAGACGCCGGTGAAGAAATCGGCCGCCGCCACATGGCGCCTGCCGTCGAGGCCTTCGAGCTCGACGCGACCGCCGAGCGCGAGCACGCAGGCCGGCAGTTCGGCCGCCGGATCGGCGAGCGCGAGGCTGCCGCCGATGGTGCCCCGGTTGCGGATTGCCGGGTGGCCGATATGAAGGACGGCTTCCCTGAGCAGCGGTGCCGCCTCGGCGATCGCCTGCGAGGCGGCGAGGTCGCAATGGCGCAGCAGCGCGCCGATGCGCAGCCGGCCGTCTTCGATGGAAACCGCCTTGAGCCCGGGCAGCGCGCCGATGTCGACGACGTGGCTAGGGGCCACCAGGCGCATGTTGAGCATGGGCACCAGGCTCTGGCCGCCGGCGAGGACGACCGCGTCCGGATGTTCGGCGAGGACCGCCAACGCCTCGTCGATGGACGACGGCCTGACATACTCGAACGGTGCCGGTTTCAGGGAATTGCCCCCCTCGAACGCTGCGGACCGGACTCCATGCCCGTCCCCGGGCAGGCATCTCGGTGCCATTTGGCCGTGGCTGCCCGTGGCGATATTGTACCCAGATAGCGGCCGGAACAAGCGGCGCCCGAGGGGACGGGCGGCGAGCCGACCGACGGCCCGAACATATCGCTCTTTCGTGGCCGATCCGTGTTGTGCTAGGAATCGTCACGCGCAATCCAGGAGATCATCGAGCGACAACGATCCGTAAGGCAACGACGTTGCCGAGCAAGGGGGGAATTTAGGGATGTTGGAGAAATTTGCGACGAAGCGCCGTTTCCTGGCGCTCGGTGGCGTGCTGGTGGCCGCCATGATCATCTCACAGGTCCTCACGCCCGCGGCGCGGGCGGCGGAGCCGCTCAAGATCGGCTTCTCCATGGCACTCACCGGGGCGCTCGCGGGTGCGGGCAGGGCGGCCTTGATCGCCATGGAGATTTGGCGCGAGGACATCAACAAGCAGGGCGGTATCCTCGGCCGGCAGGTCGAGTTCGTCTACTTCGACGACGCCACCTCGCCGTCCAAGGTGCCCGGCATTTACACCAAGCTTCTCAACATCGACAAGGTGGATTTGGTGGTCTCCAGCTACGGCACCAACGAGATCTCGCCAGCCATGCCGATCATCATGCGCAAGGGGCTGGTTTTCATGGCGCTTTTCGGCCTCGCCGTCAACGACCGCTTCAACTACGACCGCTATTTCCAGATCATGCCGGCCGGCCCGGTGCCCAAGGAGGACTGGTCCCGGGGATTCTTCGAGCTGGCCATGGCGCAGAGCCCGAAGCCGAAGAGCATCGCGCTCGTGGCCGAGGATGCGGAGTTCGCCCGCAACGCCGTCGCGGGAGCCCGCAAAAATGCCGAGAAAGCCGGTCTGGACATCGTCTACGACAAGACCTTCCCGTTTGGCTCGACCGACGTGACGCCGGTGATCCGGGCGATCAAGGCCTCGGGCGCCGATCTCGTTTACATGGGCTCCTATCCAAATGGCTCGGTCGGCCTGGTCAAGGCGGCGCACGAGCTCGACCTCAAGGCCAAGATGTTCGGTGGCGGCATGGTCGGCCTGCAGTTCGCGGCAATCCAGAAGAACCTGGGCCCGATGCTGAACAACATCGTCAACTATGATTTCTGGGTGCCCGAGCCGACCCTCGATTTCGAGGGCGTCGAGGCCTTTCTGAAGAAGTACCAGGCCGCCGCCAAGGGCAAGAAGGTCGATCCCCTGGGGCATTACCTGCCGCCCTACGCCTATGCCTATCTGCAGGTTCTCGGCCAAGCGGTGAACGCGGTCGGCAGCCTCGACCAGAAGGCGATCGCCGAATACATCCACGCCACCACCTTCAAAACGGTGGTCGGTCCGGTCAAGTTCGGCAAGAACGGCGAGTGGGCGAAAACGCGGACCCTGCAGGTCCAGTTCCGCGACGTCGAGCCCAACAATTTGGAACAGTTCAAGCACGCCGGCAAGCGCATCGTGCTCTATCCGGAGAGCGTGAAATCGGGCAGCATCGTCTACCCCTACAAGCAGTGATTGTAATCTGACCGCACGATCGGGACCCCGGCGCTGGTGTTGTCCGCCGATCTCTTGGTCAACGCCATCGTCTCGGGTGTCCTGCTCGGCGGTTTCTACGCGGCCGTGGCACTGGGCCTGTCGATCACCTTCGGGCAGCTGGAGATCGTCAACATCGCCCACCCGACGTTCGTCATTTTCGGCTCCTACGTGACCTACATCGTCAACCAGAACTTCGGCCTCGACCCGGTTCTGGCCGGAATCGTCATTGCCCCGGCGTTTTTCTTGCTGGGCGTGCTGCTCTATCGCTTTTACTACCTCAGCTTCGAGAAGGCCGGGCAGGAATCGCTCGCCGGCCTGGCCTTCTTTTTCGGCCTGATGTTCATCATCGAAGTGCTGCTCATCCTCGTCTACGGGGTCGACTACCGGCTGGTCAGCGCGCCCTATATCGGCCAGACGTGGCACCTCGGCTTCGTCGATTTTCCGCTGCGCATGACCGTACCGTGCGTGACCGCGGTGATCATGACGATCGGGGTCTACCTGTTCCTCTCCAAGACCTTCACCGGGCGGGCCATCCAGGCGGTCTCCCAGGATCGCGTGGCGCTGCAGCTGATGGGCGCCGACCCCATCCGCATCAAGCAGATCGCGATGGGCATCGCCATCGCCACGGCGGCCGTCGCCGGCGCCCTGTTGATCATCATCGGCCCCGTCGAGCCCTCCGTCGGGCGGCTCTACATCGGTCGCATCTTCGCCATCGTCGTCTTGGGGGGCATGGGCAGCGTCGGCGGGACCCTGGCCGCGGCCTTGCTGATCGGCGTCGTCGAGAGCATCGTGGCGACCTTCTGGGGGCCGTCGTGGGCGCCCGCCGTCGGCTTCTCCATCCTCATCGCCACCCTGGCGCTGCGTCCCCAGGGCATGTTCGGCAGGGCATAGGCGGCCATGAGCAAATTCTGGATGGCGGTCCTCGCCGTGTTCATAGCCGGGCTGATCTTCACCGGGGTGGTCGACAACGAGTTCTATTTCTTTGCCGCCTACGTCATCTTGCAGGGCCTGATCATGGCCACCGCCTGGAACATCCTCGGCGGCTTCACCGGTTACGTGAATTTCGGCTCGGCCGGCTTCTTCGCCGTCGGCGCCTACACCTCGATCGCTCTCGACCAGGCGTTTGCGTTGCCGCTGCCGGTGCTGATCGTGGCCGGCGGCCTGATCAGCGGGTTGCTGGGGCTGGCCACCGGCTACCTGACGCTGCGTCTGAAAGGCATCTACTTCGCCATCGCGACCCTGGCCATGGCGATCGTCCTCGAGACCGTCGTCAACAACTGGGAATATGTCGGCGGGGCCAGAGGCGTCTACATCCTGACGCCCGAGGAGACGCTCATCTTCGATTCCTACATCGAGCTCTTGTTCATGGTGATGGTGACCATTGCGATCGCCGCCGTGGCCGTGGCGCGCCATTTGAGCAGGTCGAGGATCGGCCAGGGGCTGGCGGCGATCCGCGACGACGAGCTGGCCGCCGAATGCATGGGGGTGCCGACGCTTCGCCTGAAGCTGATCTCGACGACGACCATGGGCGTCTTCATGGGCATGGCCGGCGCGCCCTATCCGTTCTTCGTCACCTTCGTCGACCCGATCTCGGCGTTCTCGCTGTTCATTGCCATCAACGCCATCGCCATGCCCCTCATCGGCGGCACCACGGTCTGGTACGGCCCGGTCATCGGCGCCCTCCTCCTCGGTGTCACCCAGGAAATCACCACCGTGACCATCTCTTCGGAACTCAACCTGCTGATCGTCGGCGTCGTCCTCATCGGCTTCATCACCCTGGCGCCGGGCGGCATCGTCGGCCTGATCCAACGCGTCAGAGGAAGGAAAGGGAGCGATGGGCGCGCCGCTGCTTGACACCCGCAACGTGACCAAGCGCTTCGGCGGCTTCGTCGCCCTCGAGAACGTCTCCATGCGCGTGGACAAGGGCGAGCGGTTGGGTCTGATCGGCCCCAACGGGTCGGGCAAGACGACCATGATCAACTGCATCTCCGGCGCGCTGTTCAACGACGCCGGCGAGATCATCTTCGAAGGCCGCGACATCACGGCCCTGCCGGCCCACCGCCGCGCCCGCCTGGGCATCGCCCGCAGCTTCCAGATCCCCAAGCCGTTCCGCTCCATGTCGGTGATCGAGAACCTTTATATTCCGCTGGAATACGCCGCCTGGACGCGCATCGAGCGCGGCCGCGTCGGCGATGAGGCCATCGACATCCTCGAGCGCATCGGCCTGGCGGACAAGGCCCACGAGAACTGCGCCGACCTCACCCAGATCGAGATGCGCAAGCTGGAACTGGCCCGCGCGCTGGCGGCGAAGCCCAACCTGCTGATCTCGGACGAGGCCATGGCCGGCCTGTCGAGCGAGGAGATCGACGAGATCCTGGAGATCCTGTTCGCCCTCAACGCTCTGGGCGTCGCGGTGATCATGATCGAGCACATCATGCGGGCGGTAATGCGCTATTCGGAACGGATCGTCGTCTTCGACGCCGGCCGCAAGATCGCCGAGGGCGCGCCCGACGACATCGTCCGCAATCCGGACGTCGAGAGGGCCTATCTTGGAGAATAGGATCGTCATCGAGGACGTCGTCGCCGGCTACGGCTCGGTCCAGGCCCTGCGCGGCGTCTCCCTGACCGTCGAATTTGGCGAGACGGTCGTGCTCCTGGGCTCCAACGGCAACGGCAAGAGCACCCTGATCAACAGCGTCATGGGGCTCGTGCGCCCGAGTGCGGGGACCATCATGCTGGAGCGCGACGGCCGGCGCATCGATCTGGTTGGCATGCCCCCGGAGGAGATCGTCGGCTTGGGAATTGCCCTGGTTCCCGAAGGGCGTCGCCTGTTCCCGGCGCTCACCGTCGAGGAGAACCTCATGCTCGGCGCCTTCCGCAAGGACGCCCGGGCCGCGATCAAGGAAAACCTGGAGTTCTGTTTCGAAGCCTTTCCTGCCTTGGCCGAGCGCTTCAAGCAAGTCGCCGGCAACATGAGCGGCGGCGAACAGCAGATGATCGCCTTCGCCCGCGCCCTCATGTCGGCGCCCCGTATCCTGCTCGTCGACGAACCCTCGGTCGGCCTCGCGCCCATTCTGGTCAATCGCATGATCGCCAAGATCCGGGAGCTCAAGGAACAGCGCAATCTGACCATCCTGATGGCCGAGCAGAACTTCAACCAGGCGATCAAGATCGCCGATCGGGGCTATATCATCGTCCATGGCGAGATCGTCTTCGAGGGCCGCGACTCCGACGAGCTCAAGGACAACGAGCTGGTCAAGCGGTACTATCTGGGCGTCTAGTGGATTCTATCCACTAGGGTGGGCGCCGGTTCGCCGTTGGAGGACGCCATGACCCTACCCGAGGATCGCGTTCCCTATTCCGCCATAATCGACCGCCCGCCGCTCCGCCTGCCGGATGGCGCGCGCATGGTGGTCTGGACCATCGTCAACGTCGAGGAGTGGCGTATCGAGAGTGCGATGCCGCGCAGCGTTCTATCGCCACCCATGGGTCAGCCCTTGCAGCCGGATTTACCGAATTGGGCTTGGCACGAATACGGAATGCGGGTCGGTTTTTGGCGTTTGCTGGAGTGTCTCGAGCACTTTGACGTGACCGCGACTTTGGCGATAAACGGGTCGGTTTGCCAGTCCTATCCGCGCGTCGCCAACGCGGCGCTGGAGGCGGATTGGGAATTCATGGGGCACGGATTCCACCAAGGGCCAATGCACAAAATCGAAGACCAGCCGTCAGCCATCGCCCGAACCATCGAAGCGATCCGCGGCTTTACCGGCAAAGCTCCTCGTGGCTGGGAAAGCCCCGGTCTTACCGAAACTTTCGAAACCATCGACCACCTGGCGGCGGCGGGTCTCGAGTATGTCGCTGACTGGGTGTTGGACGACCAACCTTGCGAGATCGCGACCGCGCACGGCCCCGTGCTTTCGATCCCCTACACGGTCGAGACCAACGATATCGTGATGATGGCCTTGCAGCAGCATGAGTCGCAGGTCCTGCTGCAACGCGGACGCGATCAGTTCGACCGGCTGTATCGGGAGAGCGAGCGGATCACCCGGGTGATGGCAATCAGCCTGCACCCCTATATAACGGGTGTCGCCCACCGGATCGGCTACTTGGAGAAGCTATACGAGCACATCCGCAACAAGCCCGGCGTGCTGCTATGGACCGGCGAGGAGATCCTCGATTGGTATCGGGCCGAGCGGCCGCCCGCCTGAGGCGGCTTCGGCTTCAGGCCTGCTGCAGCTCGATCATGTTGCCGAAGCCGTCCTCGAAAAAGACCTGTTCCGACGCACGCCCGACCAGGCCCTGGTAAACCCAGAATTCGATCTCTCGACTTTCTAATTCGCGCTTCGCCTCTTCCAGATCTTCCACCACGAAGGCGAGGTGGGCACGGGTCGGATCCTGCTTTCGCGACCGTGCCGGTGGCGACTTGCCCTTGGCCCCAAAAACATGAATTTGCTGGCTGCGATTCCCCTTGGCAAGATTGACCCAAAAGCCCGGGATGCCTGGAATGTGCGGGCGTTTGCGATCGACCTGCAGGCCAAGCAGGTCGCTCCAGACATCGAGCGCCGCCTCGACGGCCTCGTCGTCAGGTGCGATACGCACACCTGCATGCATCAAGCCGACAACCTTAATTCCCATGATTTGCTTCCCCCATGCGTCGTCATTCGAGAAAATTCCAATATATTCGCCTCCACCCCCAACGCGATTCGGCCCACGGTCTCGATGCAACGGTCGCACCTCTGCCGCCTCCGCTTCGTCGATGAATACGGGAGACGGCTCCGGCGCGTTCGACCGTTAGTCCCGGGGCGGCTGGGTCAGCCCTCTTGCCACCGCGGGTCGCGCTTCACAGCGTCGCACATAAGCGACGACGTTGGCGAAGTCGGCGACACCCACGACCTCCGCCGCCCCGTAGAAACCGCCGATGACGCGAATCCAGGGAAAAGTAGCGATATCGGCGATCGTATAATCGTCGCCCATGATATAGTCGCGCCCCTCCAAACGCCCGTCGAGCACATTCAAGAGGCGTTTGGTCTCGGCAATATAGCGTTCGGTTGGATCAGGATCGGTGATCTTGTCCGCCGCGAATTTATAAAAGTGTCCTAGCTGGCCGACCATCGGCCCGATGCCCCCCATCTGGAACATCAGCCACTGGATGCACTCGATCCGCGCCGCTGGGTCGCTCGGCAGCAGCTTGCCGGTCTTCTCCGCCAGGTAGATTAGAAACGCCCCGCTTTCACACAGCGCCAGCGGGCGCCCGCCGGGTCCGTCCGGATCGATGATCGCCGGAATCTTGTTGTTGGGATTGAGCGATAGGAACTCAGGCGTGTTCTGGTTGCCGTTGCCAAACGACACCAGATGCGGTTCGTAGGCTAGGCCCAGTTCTTCCAAGACGATCGACGCTTTGACACCGTTGGGTGTGGGAAGCGAGTAGAGCTGGATCCGATCCGAATGCTGGGCCGGCCAGCGTTTGGTGATCTGGAACTCTGCAAGATCGCTCATTGAATGGCACCAAGGTTACCAGGTAGGATCCTCGACCAGTCGAGAATGGTAAAACATTCGACTGTCGAAGGCGATTCGTATCCTGCGCCTCCTGCAGCCGGTCCCGGATACACTCCGCGGCGGCACACTCGCCGCCAGTGCCCGCTCGCGCGAACAGCCGCGTGGCGCGACCCTGGCGCTGTTCGAGGAATTCGTACGGGCGTAACTCGATCGGTCCACCTGGCGGCTCGGCGGCGCCCGAGTGCCGGACGGAATACCACGGCCGCTCGGCGCACGGTTCACGCTTCGAGCCGTTACGCCAATCGCCATAAATGGCGGCTGGTCGGGGAGCGCTGTCTTCGCCGCTGATCTCGCCGAAGCTGCCTCATGCGCCGCGCCGCGCGTAGCTGACGGTCAGCACCTCCCAGAGATGCCCATCGTCGTCGTTCCAGTAAAAATTTCGCCCCCCCATCCGTGTGTTGAGCTGAAGGTCGTCGGCGCCGTTCGGTGTGCTGCGATACTTGATGCCCGCGCCGCGAACGCGCTCGAATATACCGTCGAACTCCTCGTCGCTGACATGGAAACAGTAGTGGTGGCGCTCGAGCCGCTCTGCCTCGTCGAAGTCGAGCGTCAGTGTTTCGTTGACATAGACGGGGCTAAAGTGGCCGACCTTCGCTTCCCACGCTACACCCAAAATTCCGGCGAGCGCCTCGGCGGAGGCAACGGGACCGCGCGAGGGAACAATGACGTGATCTAACAGAATCGCCATAACGCGCCTCCTATATTTGTGCCGGTCGCAAACCTCGCTCTGCGAAACCTCATTCGGGCACGGCATTCCCGAGTTGCGCCCATCGCGAATTATAAGCGCATCGCCGAACGGCCGCCATCGCGAGCTTAGAGCAAGATCCGAATCGCGGCGAACAGATCGGCTTTGGCGCTTCTCGCCATGGCGCTCTGGGCGTCGATCGCGGCCAGGGCGCAGGCGGGCGAGCCCTGAATGCTGATGAGGCGGGAAGGGGCCTGCGTCGAGCTGGCGACGGCCGCCCAGCGGAAAGAGACCTTGGCCGCCATCACCGCGCCGGGGGCGCTCGCGGCCCGGCGCGCTTCCGCCGGGCGCGCGATTTCGCTATCACTTGCGTCCATGGCGCTCGCACGATTTGCCGCGACGGTCGGCGGCTACACGCTGGCGAGCCGCGTGCTCGGTTTGGTCCGCGATATCCTCATGGCGGCGGTGCTGGGCGCGGGGCCGGTGGCCGACGCCTTCTTCGTCGCCTTCAAGCTGCCGAACTTTTTCCGTCGCCTGTTCGCGGAGGGCGCCTTCAACGCCGCCTTCGTGCCGGTTTTCTCGGGCCTGGTGGAGCGGCGGGGGCGGGCCCACGCCTTCGCCTTCGCCGACGCGGCGTTGGGCCTGTTGCTGCTGGTCTTGCTGCTCTTCACCGCCGTGGCGCAGGCCGCCATGCCTTGGCTGATGCTGGGCCTCGCGCCGGGCTTCACCGCGTCGCCCGAGAAGTTCGACCTCGCGGTGACGCTGACCCGGCTCGCCTTTCCTTACCTGATGCTGATCAGCCTGGTCTCGCTGCTGGCCGGCGTGCTGAATACGCTCGGCCGTTTCGCCGCCGCCGCCGCCGCGCCGGTGCTGCTGAACCTCTGCCTGATCGCCGCCCTCGCGCTCTTCGCCGACAGCCTCGAGACGCCCGGGCACGGCCTCGCCGTCGCCGTCTCGGTGGCCGGCGTGGTGCAGCTCCTCTGGCTGCTGCTGGCCGCCGCTCGCGCCGGTTATCTGCCGCGCCTGGCCGCGCCGCGCCTGACGCCGGAGGTGCGAGAGCTGTTGCGGCTGATGCTGCCAGCCGCCCTCGGCGCCGGGGTGGTACAGATTAACTTGGTGATCGACCTCATCCTGGCCTCGACCTTGCCGGAGGGCTCGATTTCCTTCCTGTTCTACGCCGACCGCCTGAACCAGTTGCCGATCGGCGTGGTCGGCGTCGCCGTCGGCACCGCGCTGCTGCCGATTGTCTCGCGCCAGATTGCCCGGGGCGAGACGAAGGCGGCGGCGACCTCGCTCAACCGGGCGATCGAGTTATCGGCGATTCTGACGATCCCGGCCGCCGCCGCGCTGGTGATCCTGCCCGAGGGATTGATCGCCGCGTTATACGAGCGCGGCGCCTTCACGCCGGCGACGACCGAGGCGAGCGCGGCGGCGCTGGCCGCCTACGCCGTGGGCCTGCCGGCCTATATCCTGGTGAAGGTGCTGACGCCCGCCTATTTCGCCCGCTTGGACACCCGAACGCCGGTCAGAATCGCCATCGCGGCGGTCGCGGTCAATCTCGTGCTCAACCTGATCTTGATGCAATTCCTCGCCCATGTCGGCCTGGCGCTGGCGAGCGCGATCGCCGCCTGGTTCAACGTCGCGCTGTTGGCCGCAATCCTGCACGGGCGCGGTCATCTGACGCCCGATCGTCGTCTCGGGCGGCGCCTTCTTGGGATCGTCGCGGCGGCGGCGGTGATGAGTCTCGCGCTGCTGGCCGCGCTCGCGGTCCTGGACGAGCTGCTCGCCGACCCGACGGCGCTTCGGATCGTCGTCGTGGCGGCGCTGGTGGTGGGCGGCGGCGGGCTTTACGCGCTCGCCGCGCTGGCTTTCCGCGCGGTGCGGCCGCGCGAGATCCTCGCCTTGGCGCGCGGTCGCCACGGCGGTTGACCCGGCGCCGGCCCTCGCGCCATAACCCGCCCTCGCCATCGGCGGCAAGGACGGAAAATGTGATGGAACGGATATTCTCCGGCGTTCAACCGAGCGGAAACCTGCATCTCGGCAACTATCTGGGCGCGATCCGCAACTTCGTCCGCCTGCAGAATGATTTCGAGTGCATCTTCTGCGTCGTGGACATGCACGCCATCACCGTCTGGCAGGAACCTTCGGAGCTGCGCCAGAACACGCGGGAGGTGGTGGCCGCTTTCATCGCCTCGGGCATCGATCCCGAGGCTCATGTCATCTTCAACCAAAGCCAGGTCCGGGCGCACGCGGAACTGGCCTGGATCTTCAACTGTATCGCCCGCCTCGGCTGGCTCAACCGGATGACCCAGTTCAAGGAAAAGGCAGGCTCGCAGCGCGAGAACGCCAGCGCCGGGCTCTACGTCTATCCCAACCTGATGGCCGCCGACATCCTGGCCTACAAGGCGACGCACGTGCCCGTCGGCGAGGACCAGAAGCAGCATCTGGAGCTGACCCGCGACATCGCGCAGAAGTTCAACCACGACTTCGGCGTCGAGTTCTTCCCGCTCATCGAGCCGCTGATCCAGGGCGAGGCGACGCGGGTGATGAGCCTACGGGACGGCTCGGCGAAGATGTCGAAATCGGATCCCTCGGAATACTCGCGCATCAACCTGACCGACGGCGCGGACGAGATTGCCCGCAAGATCCGCCGTGCCCGCACCGACCCCGAGCCCCTGCCGGAGGGCGTCGCGGGTCTGGAGGGGCGAGCGGAAGCGGCCAATCTGGTCACCATTTACGCGGCCTTGGACGAGACCACGACGGAGGCGGTGCTGGTGGAACATGGTGGCGCGCAATTCTCCGACTTCAAGCAGCGGCTCACCGACCTCGCGGTGGCGCGGCTCGCCCCGATCGGGGCGGAGATGTCGCGGCTCATGGCGGCGCCGGGGGAGGTCGAGCGGATCCTCGAGCGCGGGGCGGAGCGGGCGGCCGAGATCTCGGAACCCATCCTGGCCGAGGTCAAGGAAATCGTCGGTTATCTGAACGTTTGAGGGCGCGAGACCGGATTTGGCGGGGGAACTTCCGGGCAGCGCTTGGCGCGGCGCCGGTTGATCTGCCCTCCCGCTCTCCCCATCTCTGCGCCAACGCGAGGAATTCACGCCCGAGGCCACGTCATGCGCGATCGAGTCGCTGCCCAGATGCGGAGATGGCTTCCCCAGAGATCGTCGTCCACGCCCCTGCTGGAAGATTTTCGGATCAAGCGGATCGCTCTCAAGGGGGGAATCGCGGTGTTGCTGGTGGTGGCGCTCTATTATCCGCTCGGCATGGCGCTGACGCATCGGATCTCGGACGACATCGACTTCCAGGCGGGGCCGCGGGACTGGGTCGAGGGCGGCAGCCACGCGGTCTCGATCGCGACGGCGCTGATCGATCGCGAGATCGACGAGAACCGCTGGGTCGCCAACGATCCCTGGTTCCTGGCGCCGGCGGCGCTCGACAACATGCCCAACTTCCAGCAAGGCATCATCCGCGCCATCGGCCGCTTCGCCTTCGAGCTGGTGGATCAGATCGGCCGCACCCGGGGCTCGAGCCAGACCGACCCCGACCTGCAGGAAGCCTCGGGTCAACTGCAATACGCGGGCGACGTCTGGATCTTCGACCTCTCGACCTCCTACATCCCCACGACGCCCTCGGAGAGTCGCTACCGCAAGGCTCGCCGCTCGCTCCAGGACTACAACCGTCGGCTTGCCGGCGGCGGCGCCAAGTTCGAACGGCGCAACGACAACCTGTTGGCGACGCTGGATCGCATCGCGCTCGATCTCGGCGCCTCCTCGGCGACGCTCGACAGCCACATCGAGCAGCATTCGGGCCGCTTGATCGATACTTTGGCGGATGATCACTTCTACGGGATCAAGGGCCAGACCTATGCCTACTACCTGCTGCTGCGCGAACTGGGACGAGATTTCGAGACCGTCATCGCCGCGCGGGAACTCACCGCCGCCTGGGAAGAGATGTTGGGAAGCCTCGGCTCGGCGGCCGCGCTGTCGCCGCTGGTGATCGTCAATGGGGCGCCGGATTCGCAGGTCTTGCCGAGCCACCTGGCGTCGCAAGGCTTCTATCTGCTGCGCGCCCGCGCCAAACTCCGCGAGATCACCAACATCTTGCTGAAATAGCCGACGGCGGACGGCCGTTGCCTGATCGCCGCGTGCCATGGCAGCATGGGGTGGTGGAGGCCGTTTTCGATGAGTGATGGCGACCCGCGCGTCCGCCGGAACTTTCTGGTGGTGGTCGACGATACGCCGGAGTGCCGGGTGGCGCTCCGCTTCGCCTGCATGCGCGCGCATCGCACGGGCGGCGGCGTGGTCCTGCTTCGAGTCATCGAGCCGGCCGACTTTCAGCACTGGATGGCGGTCGAGAACCTGATGCGGGAGGAGGCGCGGGAAGCGGCGGAGGAACTGCTGCAAGGCCTGGCGGGCGAGGTTTACGACTATTCCGCCATCACGCCCGAGTACCGTATCCGCGAGGGCCGGGTGGACGACGAAATCCTGGCCCTGCTGGCGGAAGAGCCGTCGATCCGGATTCTGATCCTGGGCGCCTCGCCCGACGCGGCGGGGCCCGGGCCGCTGGTCTCCCGCCTCGCCGGGCAGGTCTCGGGCTCCATGCCGGTACCGGTGACCGTGGTGCCCGGCAACATGACGGCGGAGCAGATCGACGACCTCGCCTGAAGCCTCGTCCCGCCCGTTGGTCCGGTTGACCTCGCCTGGGCGCGTCGCTAGGTTGCGCCGCGCAAAATTTCGGCCTGCTCGAGCGGTGACGGGGCGAGCCCTCGACGACATTCGGTGGCAAACATGGCGGTGGACACGGCGGGCGAGGCCCTGTCCTTTCAGGATCTCGTATTGACCCTGCAGCGCTATTGGGGTGCGCGCGGCTGCGTCCTGTTGCAGCCCTACGACATGGAGGTCGGCGCCGGGACCTTCCATTGGGCGACGACGCTGCGCGCCCTCGGCGCCAAG
The DNA here is from genome assembly GCA_965225945.1 of Alphaproteobacteria bacterium. Lineage (GTDB taxonomy): Bacteria > Pseudomonadota > Alphaproteobacteria > JASLMY01. The sequence goes on from CBDDBZ010000030.1 coordinate 187,023, forward strand.
CCCTGGAACGCGGCCTATGTGCAGCCTTCGCGCCGGCCGAGCGACGGCCGCTACGCGGAGAACCCGAATCGCCTGCAGCACTACTATCAGTTCCAAGTGCTGATGAAGCCTTCGCCGCCGGACTTCCAGGATCTCTACCTGGGCTCGCTCGGGGCGATCGGCATCGATCCCGGCTTGCACGACATCCGCTTCGTCGAGGACGACTGGGAAAGCCCGACCCTCGGCGCCTGGGGGCTCGGCTGGGAGGTCTGGTGCGACGGCATGGAGGTGAGCCAATTCACCTATTTCCAGCAGGTGGGGGGCTTCGATTGCCGGCCGGTCTCGGGCGAGCTGACCTATGGCCTGGAACGCCTGGCGATGTATGTCCAGGGGCTCGACAATGTCTACGACCTCGCCTGGAACGACGCGGGCGTGAGCTATGGCGACGTCCATCTCCAGTCGGAGCGGGAGTTCTCCGCCTACAACTTCGAGCATGCCGACACCGAGGCCCTGTTCCGCCACTTCGCCGACGCCGAGGCGGAATGCGGGCGTCTGATTCAGGCCGAGTTGGCGCTGCCGGCCTACGACCAGTGCATCAAGGCGAGCCACCTGTTCAATCTGCTCGAGGCGCGTGGCGTCATCAGCGTGACCGAGCGGCAGTCCTATATCGGCCGGGTTCGCAGGCTCACCCGGGCCGCAGCCCATGCCTGGCTGGTCTCCCAGGGCGAGGCCCCCGACGAGGGGGATTGAGATGGCGGACCTGCTGCTCGAAATCCTTTCCGAGGAGATCCCGGCGCGCATGCAAGCCCCGGCACTGGCCGAGCTGGAGCGTCGCGTGCTGGACGGCTTGCGTGCCGCCGGGCTCGATCATGGCCCGGCCGAGGCCTGGGTGACGCCGCGCCGGCTCGCGTTGCATGTCGCCGGCCTGCCGGAGGCCCAGCCCGACACCCGCGAGGAGCGGCGTGGCCCTCGGGCCGACGCGCCCGAGAGGGCCATTCAGGGATTTCTTCGCGGGCTCGCCTTGAGCCTGGACGACTGCGAGACACGGGAAACGGAGAAGGGCAGCTTCCTCTTCGCCGTGATCGAACGCCGGGGTCGCCCGACAGCCGAGCTGCTGGCGGAGCTGCTGGCGGAGGTGCTGGCGGCGTTTCCCTGGCCCAAGAGCATGCGCTGGGGCGCCGGCGAGACGCGCTGGGTACGCCCGCTGCATTCGATCCTCTGCCTCTTCGCGGGCGGGGTGGTGGATTTCGAATTCGCCGGCATCCGGGCGGGAACCGAGACCAGGGGGCACCGCTTCCATGCGCCCGACAGCTTCGACGTCACCGGGCTGGATTCTTACCGCGACGGTCTCCGGGCAGCCCACGTCATGCTCGATCACGCGGAGAGGCGGACCCGAATCGCCGAGGAGGCCCGGCGCGTGGCGCTGGCGGAGGGCTTGCGGCTGGTGCCCGACGACGGCCTGCTGGACGAGCTCGCCGGACTGGTCGAATGGCCGGTCGTGCTGCTGGGGCGGATGGACCCCCGGTTTCTCGAACTCCCGCGCGAAGTGTTGGTGAGCGCGATGCGGGCGCATCAGCGCTATCTCGCCCTCGAGACCGGCGAGGCCGTGCTGGCGCCCCGCTTCGTCGTCGTCGCCAACCTGAAAGCGACGGACGGGGGCGAGCGAATCGTCGCCGGCAACGAGTGTGTATTGACCGCCCGATTGGCCGACGCCGAGTTCTTCTGGCGAACCGACCTGAAGCGCCCGCTTGCCGATTCGGTCGCGGAGTTGGACCGGATCGTGTTCCACGCCAAACTCGGCAGCCTCGGCCAAAAGGTCGCGCGGATCGAGGCGCTGGCGCGATTCTTGGCACCCTCGATCGGGGCCGAGATCGAGGCGAGTGGCCGTGCCGCGCGACTCGCCAAGGCCGACCTGGTCAGCCAGATGGTGGGCGAATTTCCCGATCTCCAGGGCCTCGTGGGGCGGTATTACGCGCTCGCGGGCGGCGAGGCGGCGGAGGTGGCCGACGCGATCGGCCAGCACTATTCGCCCTTGGGCCCGAACGACGACTGCCCGAGTGCGCCGACCGCTCTCGCGGTGGCCTTGGCGGACAAGATAGACACCCTGATCGGCTTCTTCGCCATTAGCGAGACGCCGACCGGCAGCCGCGATCCCCATGGGCTGCGGCGCGCCGGGCTCGGCGTCATTCGCATGGTGCTGGAGAACGAGCTTCGGCTTGGCCTCGGGCCGATCTTCCGCCGTGCCCGGGAGGCTTATGGCGATTCGGTCGAGGGCGGCGATGTGGCGGTGGAGATGAACCTGCTGGCCTTCCTGGCCGACCGGCTGAAGGTCCATCTCCGGGGCCAGGGCGTCAGGCACGATTTGATCCAGGCGGTTTTCGCCCAGGGCGGCGAGGACGATCTGGCCCGGCTGATCGCCCGGGTCCACGCACTCGCCCGATTTCTGGAGAGCGAGGACGGCGCCAACCTGCTGACCGCCTATCGCCGCGCGGTCAACATCGTGCGCATCGAGGAGGGCAAGGACGGCCGGGCGCATGACGACGCGATCGACGAGGCCCTGCTGGGCGAGCCGGCGGAGCTGGCGCTGGCAGCGGCGCTCTCGGCCGCGGTCGAGCAAAGCGACGCGGCCTTGACGGCGGAGGATTTCGAAGCCGCGATGGCGGCTCTCGCGGCGCTCCGCCCAGCCGTCGACGCATTTTTCGACGCTGTCACCGTTAATGCCGAGGACGTCGCGTTGCGGGCCAACCGGCTCCGGCTCCTGGCGCGGATCAGGCAGACCCTGCACCGGGTCGCGGACTTCTCGGCGATCGAGGGATAGGCACTGGCGATGGGCAAGTGGGTGTTCGATTTCGGCTCCGGCCGCACGGTTGGCGGACGCGAGATGCGCGATCTCCTGGGCGGCAAGGGTGCCGACCTCGCCGAGATGAGCAAGCTCGGCCTGCCGGTGCCGCCCGGCTTCACCCTCACGACGGAGCTCTGCACCCACTACTATGGGAACGACAAGCGTTACCCGGACGCGCTGGTGGACGAAGTCGACGGCGCGCTCGCGCTGGTGGAGGAGAGCGTCGGTGCCCGCTTCGGCGATGCCGCCGATCCGCTGCTGGTCGCCGTCCGCTCCGGCGCCCGGGCCTCGATGCCGGGGATGATGGATACGGTCCTGAACCTGGGCCTCAACGACCAGACGGTCGAGGGGCTGGCGCGGCGCTCCGGCGACCGGCGCTTCGCCTTCGACAGCTACCGCCGCTTCATCCAGATGTATGGCGACGTGGTGCTCGGCCTCGACCACTCGCTGTTCGAGGACCTGCTCGAGACCCGCAAGCTCGAAAAGGGTGTCCTGCTCGATACCGAGCTCGACGTGGGCGACCTGGAGGAATTGACCGAAGCCTTCCGGAACCTGCTCGAGGCGGAGCTGGGCATCGCCTTCCCGAGCGATCCGCGCGATCAGCTCTGGGGTGCCATCGGCGCGGTCTTCGGCTCCTGGATAAACGAGCGGGCGATCACCTACCGCCGCCTTCATTCGATCCCGGCCGAGTGGGGCACCGCGGTCAACGTCCAGGCCATGGTGTTCGGCAACATGGGGGAGAATTCGGCCACCGGCGTCGCCTTCACCCGCGATCCCGCGACCGGCGAGAAGGTCTTCTACGGCGAATATCTCGCCAACGCCCAGGGCGAGGACGTGGTCGCCGGCATCCGCACGCCGCGCTACCTGACACAGGCCGCGCGGGAAGGGGCCGGCGACGACAAGCCCTCGCTCGAGGAGGCGATGCCGGAGGTCTTCGCCGAGCTCGAGCGCGTCTATCGCCGGCTGGAATTGCACTATCGCGACATGCAGGACATCGAGTTCACGGTGCAGCGGGGGCGGCTCTACCTGTTGCAGACGCGGACCGGCAAGCGCACCGCCCGGGCGGCGATCCGGATCGCGGTCGAGTTGGCGAAGGAAGGCGTGATCTCGCGCTCCGAGGCGGTGCGTCGGATCGACCCCGCCTCGCTCGACCAGTTGCTGCACCCCACGCTCGATCCCGAGGCCGAGCGGGCGGTGATCGCCACCGGCCTGCCGGCGAGCCCCGGCGCCGCCTGCGGCGGAATCGTCTTCAACGCCGACGAGGCGGTGACCCTCGCCGCCCAGGGCGAGCGGGTGATCCTGGTCCGAATCGAGACCTCTCCCGAGGACATCCACGGCATGCATGCGGCCCAGGGCGTCCTCACCCAGCGCGGCGGCATGACCAGCCATGCTGCCGTGGTGGCGCGCGGCATGGGCCGGCCCTGCGTCTCGGGCGCCGCCCACATCGCGATCGACTACGAGCGCGAGACCATGACCGCCGGCGAGCGGGTCCTGGCCAAGGGCGAGATCGTCACCCTCGACGGCGCTACCGGCGAGGTCATGAGTGGCGAGGTCGCCACCATCGAGCCGGCACTCGCCGGCGAATTTGGCGAGCTGATGGGCTGGGCCGACGAGACCCGCCGGCTCCGCGTCCGCGCCAACGCCGAGACCCCGGCCGACGCCGAGGCGGCGCGCCGCTTCGGCGCCGAGGGGATCGGCCTCTGCCGCACCGAGCACATGTTCTTCGAGGCGGACCGTATCGCCGCCGTCCGCGAGATGATCCTCAGCGTCGACGAGGCGGGACGGCGCGCGGCGCTCGCGCGCATTCTGCCGATGCAGCGGGGCGATTTCGTCGAGCTGTTCCGCACCATGGCGGGTCTGCCGGTGACCATTCGGCTGTTGGACCTGCCGCTGCACGAATTTTTGCCGGAGGGCGAGGCGGAGCTGGCGGGACTGGCGGCGATGAGCGGGATCGAGATCGAGACGCTCGGGCGCCGGGTCGCGCGGCTGCGCGAATATAACCCGATGCTCGGCCATCGCGGCTGCCGGCTGGCGATCAGCTACCCGGAGATTTACGAAATGCAGACGCGGGCGATCTTCGAGGCGGCGCTGAGCGTGGCGGGCGAGGGCGAAGCCGTGGTGCTGCCCGAGGTGATGGTTCCGCTGATCGCCACCCGGGCTGAGTTCGAGATCTTGAAGCGCTTGGTCGACCGCGTCGCCGAAGCGGTGATGGCGGAGCGGGAAGGCCGCCTCGAATACCTGGTCGGCACCATGATCGAGCTGCCGCGCGCGGCACTCAGGGCCGGCGAGATCGCCGCCGAGGCGAGCTTCTTCTCCTTCGGCACCAACGATTTGACGCAGACCACTTACGGCATCAGCCGGGACGATTCGGGAAGCTTCCTCGAGGACTATCGCCGCGCCGGGATCCTGGAGGTCGACCCCTTCGTCAGCCTCGACGTGGCGGGCGTGGGCGAGCTGATCGAGATCGCGGTGGCGCGGGGCCGCGAGAGGCGCAGCGACCTCAAGCTCGGGATTTGCGGCGAGCACGGCGGCGATCCCGCCTCGGTGCTGTTCTGCGAAAGGATCGGGCTCGACTACGTCTCCTGCTCCCCCTTCCGGGTGCCGATCGCGCGCCTGGCGGCGGCCCAGGCGACTCTCGGCGGGGGCGCCGACGAGTGAGGTTCGTCCCCGTATTCTTTCGCCGCTACCTCGCGCGGTGTTATCCGCGCGCGGGATTTGCGACGCGCCCGGGGGGCGGCCCGGCGCTGGAATGAGCGGATCTGACGCGAGACGAAGGGGGCGATGTCGGGAATTGGAGGGTAGCCTCGCCGTGGTGATGTCGTGGCCGGCAGGGGGATTGCTACCCATACCCAATCAATAGGAATATTTTAATGTAATACTGATTGTCAAACTGTAGCAACCGAAGATCGGCACATTACTATGCCGGCGTGGAAGTTGCCCATTGTACCGCAATCGCGGATCATCACTCGGTTGCGCGTTTGTGCCTTCTCCTGTAACCATGGTGATTGTAGTGGAAAGTCGTCTCGATTAGACGGAAAGCAATGTGAGGGGAGGTCGCGATGAGCGTACGAGAATCAGTCGAGGCAGGTGGTAAGGCCGTAGCCGATGGCATCAACAACAAGGATGCGGCCAGCATCGCCAATCTTTACACGGAAGACGCTAGCTTGTTCCCACCGGGTGCGCCGCGCCAAGATGGCCGCGAAGCTGCTCAGGCTTTTTGGCAGGCCGCCATCGACATGGGGCTCGGAGATGTCGAGTTGACCACGGTCGAGGTTGAAGAAATCGGCGATACGGCGACGGACGTCGGCACTATCGCAGCGACACTTCCGGATGAGGATGGAGGTCGCGTGACCTTGACGGGAAAGTTCATCGTCTTGTGGCAAAAGGGATCGGATGGCAGGTGGCGTATGCATCGCGACATCTGGAATTTCGATGCTTAACCGTTACGTGTAATAGCGAGTCGTTTTGCTGAAGGGCGTTCGCCGCGTCGCCGAAGCGGTGATGGCGGAGCGGGAAGGCCGCATCGAATACCTGGTCGGCACCATGATCGAGCTGCCGCGCGCGGCACTCAGGGCCGGCGAGATCGCCGCCGAGGCGAGCTTCTTCTCCTTCGGCACCAACGATTTGACCCAGACCACCTACGGCATCAGCCGGGACGATTCGGGAAGCTTCCTCGAGGACTATCGCCGCGCCGGGATCCTGGAGGTCGACCCCTTCGTCAGCCTCGACGTGGCGGGCGTGGGCGAGCTGATCGAAAAAGGGGTCATTCTACTTTTCCGCCTCCGCTAGCGCTGGCGACACGAGCCACGAGGAGGCCTGCCGCAGCGACCGATAAAGTAGAATGACACCTTTTCTCATCTTTTCTGCGGGCTCGACTACGTCTCCTACTCCCCCTTCCGGGTGCCGATCGCGCGCCTGGCGGCGGCCCAGGCGACCCTCGGCGCGGGCGAGGACGAGTGAAGATACGTCCGCCGCGCGATGCTTCGCGACGCCGACGAAGCGCCAGTGATTCCATGTGGTCGGACATCGACACCGGCCAATGGATTCCTCCCGTAATCTCCGCTAGCCTCCGGTGCCGAGGGGAGAACGCATGGAACGCCGTATCGCAGCGATCTTGGCCGTCGATGTGGCGGGCTATTCCCGTCTGTTGGACGAGAACGAAGAGAGCACGCTCCAAGCGTTGCGGCAGCTTCGTCGAGAATTGCTGCATCCGAGTGTCGCCGAACATCGCGGCAGCGTCATCAAAAGTATGGGCGACGGTTGGTTGGTCGCATTTTCTTCCGTCGTTCATGCCGTCAACTGCGCCATTCATGTGCAAGAAACACTTTCCGAACACGACGTCATCGAACTGCGCATTGGTGTTCATATTGGCGACATAGTCCATGAGGATGAAGACATCTATGGAGACGGCGTAAACATCGCGGCGCGGCTACAGGAGATTGCCACGCCTGGCGGTGTTGCGCTATCCGACACGGCGAGAAAGTTCCTTGATGGCAAGCTTGCCAATAAATTCCATGATACAGGCGAGAAACAGCTCAAAAATATCGCGGAACCCGTGCGGGTTTTCTTGTTTGGCGATGGCGCGATTGAAACATCATATCACGCGCCGAGCGTCGATTCACCTCTAACACTACCCGACAAGACGTCTATCGCCGTCTTGCCCTTTGAAAATATGAGTGGCGACTCCGAGAAGTTGTTTTTTGCCGACGGAATCGCCGAAGATCTCGTCACCGAACTATCTCGATATCGTTCCTTTTTCGTGGTTGTCCGAAACTCTTCCTTTGCCTATCGAGATGCTTCCTTGACCATCACACAACTTGGCGAGGAACTTGGCGTACGCTATGTGGTTCGGGGTAGCGTTCGCACTGCGTGCAATCGCGTTCGCGTCACGGTCCAACTGGCTGAAGCCGGCAGCGGCCGACAGCTTTGGGCGGAACGTTATGACCGCCTGGTGGTCGACCTTTTCGTGGTGCAGGATGAAATTATTTTCGCGATTGTGACGATGCTAGAACCGAAGGTCGTCCATGCCGAAAGGGAGCGCGCACGTCGCAAACCAACCGAAAGCCTGGATGCGTGGGAAGCCTATCAGCGTGGCCTTTGGCACGTTTACCAGTATACCGCCGAGGACAATGTCATCGGCCAGAAGTTACTCGATCGGGCAATCCAAATAGATGCCGATTTTGCCTCGGCCTATGCCGGTCTGGCCTATTCGCTCTCACTCAATCGCTCCATGGGTTATTTGCCAGATACGTCATATAGCGCTGATCGGATCTACGACCTCGCGCGCAAGGCGATCGCGCTCGATTCGAACGATGCGTTTGCTCACGTTTCTCTGGGTCGGGCGCATCTTTTGGGCGGCGATGCCGGTTCGGCGATCTCGGCTTTTAGAAGCGCGCTCGACCTTATACCAATCGGCATTAATCAGAACTTATGCCCCCATTTACGCCGCCCGATGGACGTGATGTTCCATGGTTGATCGATGAGCTTGTTCCAGGCTTCGCAGCAGGAGGCGATGATCTGCTCGTCGGATTGGAAGACCAAGTTGGACAGCCAGTTGTCGCGCATGAACTGCCAGATGTTTTCGGTCGGATTGAGCTCCGGCGAGCGTGGTGGCAGGGGCAGGAGGGTAACGTTGGCGGGGATCTTCAGCTTGTCCGTGGTGTGCCAACCCGCCTGATCGAGGAGCAGGAGGGCATGCGCGCGCGCGCCTACCCGGGAGGAGATCTCCTCCAGATGCAGCTGCATGGCCTGGGTGTCGCAGTGGGGGAGCACGAGGGCGGCGCCGATGCCGCGTTCGGGACAGATGGCGCCGAAGATATAGGCTGATTTGGTGCGCTGGTCATGCGGTGCGCGGGGCCGGGTTCCGCGCCGCGCCCAGCGCCGAGTGATCTTGTTCTTCTGGCCGACACGGGCTTCGTCCTGCCACCAGATTTCTATCTCGCTGCCGTCGGGTAGGCGCCGGCGGGCTTGTGCCACCAGCTCGGGGAATTTTTTTAAAATCCTCGATGACGCCCTCCTCCTGGGCATGGTGGCGCGGACGCGCCGTCATCTTCGTGAAGCCCGTCGCCTTCAATTCCCGGCTCACCGTGGTCTCGTCGAGCGAGATCGCGAACATATCCCGGATCCAGCCCGCCAGATCCTTCAGCCGCCAGCGCACCACGCCGTCGACCGCCGGGTTCGGCCCCGCATCGACGCGTGCCCCCAGCGCCTGGCGTTGTGCATCGTCGAGCTTCGCCACCGCACCGGGCGCCTTGCGATCGATCAAGCCGTCCGGGCCCTCGGCGTTGAAATGCAACACCCAATCTCGGATCACCTGAAGCCCCACGTGGCCGGTCCGTGCCGCATCCGTCCGCCGCCCACCGTCATAGATCACCGCGAGAGCCAAGAGCCGGCGGCTCTGGCCGGCATCCTTGGAAAGCTTCGCCAAGCGACGCAGCTCCGCCGCATCGAAATCCTCTCGTAACCCGATCGCCGCTCCCATGGTGAACCTCCTCAACTCCGAATCACCGGAATTGAGTCAGAAATCATCCACCATGGGAATCCTCAAAGTGAGTCTCCCTCAAGGCCGATTGGTATTAGGCCGAATCATGCCGTGGCCTTGCAGGGCCTGGGGAGCAATTTGTGCTGGTCTGGTCATGCCGAAGAGTCACTGACGGCACTCGATGATGCGTTGCGCCGAAACCCGCACGATCCGATAAATTGGATTGTCATGGAGGTGAAAAGCCAGGCGCTGATATTCACCGACGCGTTCGAGGATGCACTCATCTGGGCGAAAAACGGACAGCGCCAGGCAAACGCCGGCGTATGGCCCTATGCATGTGAAATTATCGCCCTAGCATTTTTGCACAGAACCGATGAAGCAAAGACATTACTGAAGGAATTGCTCAAAAGGGAAGCAAGCTTTTCCGCAGAGTTTGTCCGAAAGTATAGCCTCTTATATCATCCACCCTATCTAAAGCGTTACTTGGCGGGGTTGTATTTGGCGGGTCTCCCAGAAGAGTAACCCGTCATTCGGATTTTTATATTTTCAGTTGTGATAATTTTCTTGAGTTGTCGCGCTGGGCAGCCGTCGCTTGCTCCCCCTTTCGGGCGCCGATCGCACGCCTGGCGTCGGCCCCGGTGCTTTGCTTTCCGGCGCCCGTCGGGGAATATGGCGCACCGTCGAGGATCGAGTCCACCCAACGGGAGCCGTCGCGCGCCATGACCATCAAGGCCTATGATTGGATCCGCCATCACGCCTCCCGCACGCCCGAGAAGACGGCGAGCGTCGATCTCTTCTCCGAACGCTCCCAGAGCTACGCCGAGATGGACGCGCGGGTCGGGCGGCTGGCCGTCTTCCTCGTCCGGGGGCTGGGTGCCGCCAGGGGCGAGCGGGTGGCGATCCTGGCGCGCAACAGCACCGATACCTTCGATCTGCAATTCGCCTGCCAGCGGCTGGGCGCCATCATGGTGCCGCTCAACTGGCGCCTCGCGGTGCCGGAAAAAGGGGTCATTCTACGTTTCCGTTTCCGCTGGCGCTGGCGACACGAGCCACGAAGAGGCCTGCCGAGGCGATCGAAAAAGTATCGAAGTGAATCGTGATGTCACCAGGGTACTGGAGGACACCTTTTTGCTCCATCACCCCGCCGTAGCGCTGCTCGGCGAAGCAGGACAGCGACAGGGTTCAGCTTGCGGTTTGATGTGATACGTACTAGATCAAGCAATGATCCAATCGTTTGCGGATGAAGACACGGAAAGTGTTTTCCGACGTCAAGACTGCGACCCAGCGTGGCGAGGATTCGAACGGGTTGCGCGCCGAAAGCTCAACCAGATCAATGCGGCCAGGCGCATCGACGATCTTCGTGTCCCGCCTGGCAACAGGCTCGAGCGTCTGGTGGGAAATCGGAGAGGGCTGTGGTCCATCCGGATCAACAATCGATGGCGCGTATGCTTTCGCTGGAACGACGGTCATGCTTACGACGTAGAGATCGTCGACTATCATCGAGGATGAACATGACACACATGACGCCTATCTACCCCGGCGAGATCCTGAAGGAGGAATTCATGGTTCCGCTCGCGATGAGCGCTAACGCGCTGTCAAAGGCGATCAGCGTGCCGCCCAATCGGGTGAGCGCCATCGTTGCCGGTAGGCGCGCGATCACCGCCGACACCGCGCTTCGTCTCTCGCGTTTCTTCGGAACGTCGCCCGAGTTCTGGATGAACCTGCAGAGCCATTACGAGCTTGAATGCGCTCAGGACAAAGCACGTCGACGCGGCTCGAGCCTCTCGAAGGCGCTCCGCGCGATCGAGCCCTTGACCGCGGGATAACGCACCAGGCGCCTCAGATCACGTCTCCTTCGCGCAGCGCGGCGATCTCCGCCGCGTCGTAGCCGAGCTCGCCGAGCAGTGCCTCGGTGTGCTGGCCGAGCTTGGGCGCCGGCCGGGTGGGGATCGCGTCGGTCAGCCGAAACGGGCTCGCCACGGTCTTGAGGCCCGGCAGGTCCGGATGGTCGAGGGCGGCGATCCCGCCGCGCGCGAGGAAATAGGGATTTTCCAGCGCCTGGGCCAGGTCGTGCACCGGCGCCGCGGGCACGGCACCGGCGAAATGCTCGATCCACTCGGCCGTGGTCCGGGCCGAGAGCGCTTCGTCGAAGATCTCGGTCAGGCGGTCGCGCTGCCGGTCGCGGTTTTCGTAGCCCTGATAGTCGGGGTTTTCCGCCAACTCGGGGCGGCCGATCATCTGGCACACCAGCTCCCAGAAGCGGTGGGTCTGGCACATCAGATAGATCCAGCCGTCCTTGGTCCGGTAAAGCTGGCAGGGCACGACATAGGGATGCGCCGAGCGCGCCATCCGCGCCGTGACGCGGCCCGAGTTCAGGTACCAGACCGCCGGATAGGAGAGCTGGTGCATGGCGACGTCGAACAGGCTGACGTCGACGTCGCGGCCCCGGCCCGTCTCGCGCGCCTGCATGATCGCGGCGACGAGCGCGAAGGCGGCGGCGAGGCCGGTCATGAAATCGACCATCGAGAGGCCGAAGCGCGCCGGCGGGCCGTCCGGCTCGCCCGAGAGCGACATGAAGCCCGCCTCGGCCTGCATCAGATAATCGTAGCCGGGCCAGCCCTTGCGGTCTCCGTCGCGGCCATAGGCCGAGAGGTGGGCGCAGACGATGGCGGGGTTCGCCGCCTTCAGGTCGTCATGGGTGATCTTGAGTTTGTCCGGCTGATCGCCCCGCAAGTTGCACAACAGGCCGTCCGCCGTCGCCGCCAGGCGGTGCAGCACCTCTTGGCCCGCTAGGCTCTTCAAGTCGAGGCTCAGCGACTTCTTGTTGCGGTTGACCGACTGGTAGAGTTGGCTGTCCTTCTCGCCCAGGAAGAAGGGGCCTACGTCGCGCGCCATGTCGCCGCCCAGCACCCGGTTCTCGAGCTTGATCACCTCGGCGCCGAGGTCGGCCAGGTGGGTGGTGCCGTAGGGCCCGGCGCCGTACTGCTCGACCGCCAGGATCCGGAGGCCCGCCAGCGGCAGCATCAGACCGGGTTCCGCTCGATCAACTGCTTGGCGATGATGATCCGCTGGATCTCGTTGGTGCCCTCGCCGATGCACAGCAAGGGCGCGTCGCGGTAATGGCGCTCGACCGAGAACTCCTTGGAATAGCCGTAGCCGCCGTGCACCCGCATCGCCTCCATCGCATTCTCGACCGCGGCCTCGGAGGCGAAGAGCTTCGCCATGCCGGCCTCCATGTCGCAGCGCTCTCCCTTGTCGTAGGCGCGGGCCGCCTGTTCGGTCAGCAGCCGCGCCGCCTCCACCCGGGTCGCCATGTCGCCGAGCTTCAACTGGATCGCCTGATGCTGGCAGATCGGCTTGCCCATTGTCTTGCGAATCTGCGAGTAGGCCACCGCCTCCTTGAGCGCCGCCGAGGCGACGCCGACGCCGCGCGCGGCGACGTTGATGCGGCCGAGTTCCAGCCCGCCGACGGCGTGGTGGAAGCCCGAGCCCTCCTCGCCGCCGATCAGGTTGGCGGCGGGCACGCGGAAGTCCTCGAAGATCAACTCGGCCGAGTCGATCCCCTTGTAGCCGAGCTTCTCCAGCTTGCGGCTCGCCCGGAAACCCTCGCCCTTCTCGCAGAGGAACATCGAGGTGCCCTTGTAGCGCGGCTCGATTTCGGGATCGGTCTTCACCAGGACGGCGAAGATATGGCCCTCCAGACCGTTCGAGATCCAGGTCTTGGTGCCGTTGATGACGTAGTCGTCGCCATCGCGGACCGCGCGCGCGCGGACCGCCTGCAGGTCTGTGCCGCAGTCGGGCTCGGTCAGCGCCAGGCCGCCCCGCAGCTCGCCGGCGGCGAACTTCGGCAGGTAATGTCGCTTCTGCCACTCGGTGCCGAAGCGCTCGACGGCAGCGGACATGATCAGGTGGGAGTTGAAGATGCCGGTCAAGGACATCCAAACTTCCGAGATCGTGGTGACGATCTTGGCGTAGGTCGAGGCACCGAGGCCGAGGCCGCCGTATTGCTCCGCGATGGTGGCGCCGAAGAGGCCGAGATCGATCATCTGGTCCACCATCTCGCGGGGATAGACGTCGTCGTGCTCCAGCGCCATCACGTGTGGGCGCACATCGCGGTCGAGCCACTTGTTGATGGCGTCGAGAATTTGGCTCTCGATTTCGTCGTGCCCGATATCGCTGTCGCCGGCCGCTCGGCTGCTCATGCGCGCCCCTCCTCGGCGGTTGCGGCGCGGGCGGCGTCGAGCCTGTCCTCGACGCCGTGGCCGCGCTTCGGCACCAGAATCTGGCGGCGATAGCTCATCACCAAGGTGCCGTCCTGATTGTAGGCCCGGGTGTCGATCGTGACGATTCCCTGGGTCGGGCGGGAGCGCGACTCGCGCTTCTCGACGACTTCGGATTCGGCTATCAGCGTGTCGCCGTGGAACACCGGCGCCGGCAGCTTGATGTCGTTCCAGCCGAGGTTGGCGATCGCCTTCTGGCTGGTGTCGGAGACGCTCATCCCGGCGACGATCGAGAGCGTCAGCGCGCTGTTCACCAGCGGCTTGCCGAACTCTGTGTGCCGGGCGTACTCGTGATCGAAGTGAATGGGATGCTGGTTCATGGTCAGCAGCGTGAACCAGGTGTTGTCCGCCTCCGAAATGGTCCGGCCGGGGCGATGCTCGTAGATGTCGCCGGGCTCGAAATCCTCGAAATAGCGGCCGTAAGATTCGCGATAGCGCCGCTCCCCGACCTTGACGGCCTCCGCCACCATCGGCCCGTCCTCCTGATGTCACCGGGTCGGCGCCGGGGCGCCGAGTTGGGATAAGTCGCGGGCAGAAATACGAGGGAGGTGTGGCTGAGTCAACGCGGGCAGGTGGCCCGGGCGACCCGCTCCCCCGGGCCCGAAGAGTCCTATCCGGGCCAGAGCGAGAGCAGCAGCGGCGCCAGCGCGACGATCCCCTGGTGGACCGGGGAGCGATGCGGCGAGCCTGCCGCCCGAGTGGCGAGCGCGGCGCGGTTCGCCAGATACCAGTCGTAGGATTGCCGGATCATCTCCCGGTTCGCGTGTTTCGGCGCCCAGTCGAGCGCCGCTTTCTCGGCGCTGATGTCGAAATACATCGAGCGCCCGTACATCAGCGCGTGATAGGGCCCGAGCGGCGAGAGACCCAGCCACGAGGTCAGGTTCATCGCCGCCACCACCGGGCCCATCGGCAGCGACTTCACCACCGAGGCGGAGCCCGCGTGCGCGATCAGATCCTCCAGCAGCTCCCGCATGGTGCCGAAGTTCTCCGCGCCGATATTGTGAACGGCGAAGCCCGGCTTCTCGCCGGCCGAGACGCAGGCTTCCGCCAAGTCGTCGCAGTGGACGAATTGATAGCGGTTGTCGTCGCCGTCGAAGACCGGCACCGGCTGGCCCCGGCGGACCCATTCGAAGAGGATATGGAAGATCCCCAGGCGGCCGTGACCGAGGATCGTGCGCGGCCGGACGATGGCGCAGTCCAGGCCCAGGCTCGCGGCGTCCCTGACCAGTTCCTCGCCGGCGAGCTTGGCCCAGCCGTAGTCTTCCTGCGGCGCCGGCGTCGTCCCCTGGGTCACGGGATTGCGCGTCGGCACGCCGTAGACGGCGCTGGAGGAGGTGTAGACGACCTTGCCCACGCCCTCGGCCCGGGCGCCGTCGAGCAGTCGCTGGGTGCCGTGGCGGTTGACCGACCAGAACAGCCGGCGATCCTCGGGCCGCGGTACCTGGGCGACGTTGTGGTGCACCACGGAGACGCCGCGGCAGGCGGCGCGGACGTGGACGCGGTCGCGAATGTCGGCCTGGTGGAATTCGACCTCGCCCCGCCAGCGGGTCGGGGAAACGAGGTCGAGGATCCGCACCTCGTAGCCGCGCGCCAACAGCCGTCCGGTCAGGACCTCGCCGAAGTACCCGGCTCCCCCCGTCACCAGCGCCACTTCGGGCATGTGCGACCACCCATCACCTCGACCGCCGGCAGTGTTAGCCCGGAACGGAAACCGGCGCAATTCGGCGAGCGGGGCGACGAGCGGGGCGAAAACGGCGATCTTTCGCGAAGTTCTTGCCTCTCGGCCCTTGACCTCGGCGATCCCGCGCCCTAAATCATCAGCACTCATCGGGGCTGAGTGCTGACAGCCTCGCCGCCGATGTCGCGCGCCGCCAATGGGCGGTGAGCGCGGCGGGTCGCCGCCGGGGGAGGGGTTTCGTCGACGGCGGCTCGATCGCGGGTTCGGAAGCATCCAGGGAGATCATCCATCATGGCATTCAGGCCACTGCACGACCGTGTTCTGGTTCGTCGCGTCGACGAGGAAGAGCGCACTGCCGGCGGCATCATCATTCCCGATACCGCCAAGGAAAAGCCCATGCAGGGCGAGATCGTATCCGTCGGACCGGGCGCCCGGAACGAGAAGGGCGAGGTCGTCGCCCTCGAGGTCGCGGCCGGCGACGCGGTGCTGTTCGGCAAGTGGTCGGGCACCGAGGTCAGGCTCGACGGCGAGGACCTCATCATCATGAAGGAAAGCGACATCATGGCCATCTTCGGCGCCCCGGCGAAGGCCAAGAAGGCCAAGAAGGCCACGAAGGGCAGGAAGAAGGCCGCCTGACGGCCGGCCCGATCGCAGTCGAAGACAGCGAAAACGAAACTCGAGGAGCTTTGAAAGATGGCAGCCAAGGAAATCAAATTCAGCGTCGACGCGCGCACTCGGATGATGCGCGGGGTGGACCTTCTGGCCGACGCGGTGCGGATAACGTTGGGCCCGAAGGGCCGCAACGTCATCCTGGACAAGTCGTTCGGCGCCCCCCGGGTGACCAAGGACGGTGTCACGGTGGCGAAGGAGATCGAGCTGGCCGACAAGTTCGAGAACATGGGCGCGCAGATGGTGCGCGAGGTGGCCTCCAAGACCAACGACGTCGCCGGCGACGGCACGACGACGGCGACGCTGCTGGCCCAGACGATCGTGCGCGAGGGCCTGAAGGCGGTGGCGGCGGGGATGAACCCGATGGACCTCAGGCGCGGCATCGACCTCGCGGTCGGCGCGGTGGTCGAGGACCTGCGGAAGCGTTCGAAGACGATCTCGACGGAAGCCGAGGTCAAGCAGGTCGGCGCGATCTCGGCCAACGGCGAGATGGAGATCGGCGAGATGATCTCGAGGGCGATGGGCAAGGTCGGCAAGGAAGGCGTGATCACGGTCGAGGAGGCGAAGGGCCTGGAGACCGAGCTGGAGGTGGTCGAGGGGATGCAGTTCGACCGCGGCTACCTCTCGCCCTACTTCATCACCAACGCCGACAAGATGGTGGCGGAGCTGGAGAGCCCCTACATCCTGCTGCACGAGAAGAAGCTCTCCAACCTGCAGGCGATGCTGCCGGTGCTGGAGACGGTGGCGCAGTCGGGCAAGCCGTTGATCATCGTGGCCGAGGACATCGAGGGCGAGGCGCTGGCGACGTTGGTGGTCAACAAGCTCAGGGGTGGCCTGAAGGTCGCGGCGGTGAAGGCGCCGGGCTTCGGTGATCGCCGCAAGGCGATGCTGGAAGATATCGCGATCCTGACCGGCGGCCAGGTGGTCTCGGAGGATCTGGGGATCAAGCTGGAGAACGTCTCGGTCGACATGCTGGGCCAGGCCAAGCGGGTGTCGATGACCAAGGACGACACGACGATCATCGGCGGCTCGGGCAAGAAGGGCGACGTCGAGGGGCGCTGCGGCCAGATCCGGGCGCAGATCGAGGAGACCAGCTCGGACTACGACCAGGAGAAGCTGCAGGAGCGCTTGGCGAAGCTGGCCGGCGGTGTCGCGGTGATCAAGGTCGGCGGCGCCACCGAGATCGAGGTGAAGGAGCGCAAGGACCGGGTCGACGATGCGCTAAATTCGACCCGCGCCGCGGTCGAGGAGGGGATCGTGATCGGCGGCGGGGCGGCGCTGCTCTACGCGACCAAGGCCCTGAAGCGGCTGAAGACGGCGAACGACGACCAGCGCGTCGGGATCGATATCGTGCGTCGCGCGCTGGAGACGCCGCTGCGCCAGATCGCCGAGAATTCGGGCCACGACGGCGCCGTGGTGGCGGGCAAGCTCTCCGAGGCCGGCGACGAGACGCGCGGCTTCGATGCCCAAAAAGAAGTCTATGTCGACATGTTCAAGGCCGGCATCGTCGACCCGACCAAGGTGGTCCGCGCCGCCTTGCAGGACGCGGCCTCGGTCGCGGGTCTGTTGATCACCACCGAGGCGATGGTGGCGGAGAAGCCCGAGGAGAAGTCGAGCACCCCGGCGATGCCCGACATGGGCGGCATGGGTGGCATGGGCGGCATGATGTAATACCAATCGGCCTTGAGGGAGACTCACTTTGAGGATTCCCATGGTGGATGATTTCTGACTCAATTCCGGTGATTCGGAGTTGAGGAGGTTCACCATGGGAGCGGCGATCGGGTTACGAGAGGATTTCGATGCGGCGGAGCTGCGTCGCTTGGCGAAGCTTTCCAAGGATGCCGGCCAGAGCCGCCGGCTCTTGGCTCTCGCGGTGATCTATGACGGTGGGCGGCGGACGGATGCGGCACGGACCGGCCACGTGGGGCTTCAGGTGATCCGAGATTGGGTGTTGCATTTCAACGCCGAGGGCCCGGACGGCTTGATCGATCGCAAGGCGCCCGGTGCGGTGGCGAAGCTCGACGATGCACAACGCCAGGCGCTGGGGGCACGCGTCGATGCGGGGCCGAACCCGGCGGTCGACGGCGTGGTGCGCTGGCGGCTGAAGGATCTGGCGGGCTGGATCCGGGATATGTTCGCGATCTCGCTCGACGAGACCACGGTGAGCCGGGAATTGAAGGCGATGGGCTTCACGAAGATGACGGCGCGTCCGCGCCACCATGCCCAGGAGGAGGGCGTCATCGAGGATTTTAAAAAAAATTCCCCGAGCTGGTGGCGCAAGCCCGCCGGCGCCTGCCCGCCGGCACCGAGATAGAAATCTGGTGGCAGGACGAAGCCCGTGTCGGCCAGAAGAACAAGATCACTCGGCGCTGGGCGCGGCGCGGAACCCGGCCCCGCGCACCGCATGACCAGCGCACCAAATCAGCCTATATCTTCGGCGCCATCTGTCCCGAACGCGGCGTCGGCGCCGCCCTCGTGCTCCCCCACTGCGACACCCAGGCCATGCAGCTGCATCTGGAGGAGATCTCCTCCCGGGTAGGCGCGCGCGCGCATGCCCTCCTGCTCCTCGATCAGGCGGGTTGGCACACCACGGACAAGCTGAAGATCCCCGCCAACGTTACCCTCCTGCCCCTGCCACCACGCTCGCCGGAGCTCAATCCGACCGAAAACATCTGGCAGTTCATGCGCGACAACTGGCTGTCCAACTTGGTCTTCCAATCCGACGAGCAGATCATCACCTCCTGCTGCGAAGCCTGGAACAAGCTCATCGATCAACCATGGAACATCACGTCCATCGGGCGGCGTAAATGGGCGCATGAGTTCTGATTAATGCCGATTGATATAAGCCGCCGCCACCGCGCGAAACCAAGGGGCCGCCCCGGGGCGGCCCCTTTTTCGTCGGCTCAGGGCGACCCGGTCGCGGGCGCCGGAAGGGCGAAGGTGAAGGCGGTGCCGGCGCCGAGCTCGCTTTCGACCTCGATTCTGCTGCCGTGCAGGTGCAGGATGCGCTGGGCGATGGCGAGGCCGAGGCCGGTGCCCTCGGCGCCCTGGGCTTCGTCGCGGCTGCCGCGATAGGCCCGCTCGAAGACCCGGGGCAATTCTTCCGCGGGGATGCCGACGCCGTTGTCGCTGACCCTGGCGGCGACCGATTCGACCCCCGGAGCCAAGGCGAGCCGCACCACGCCGCCCTCGGGGGTGAATTTGAACGCGTTCTCCAAAAGGTTCTCCAGCACCCGCTCGATCGGCCCGATATCTCCCCTGACGAAAGCGGCGCTGCTCGGAATTTCGGTCTCTAGGCGAAGCTTTCGGCGCTCCGCCTGCAGCGCGAACTTCTGCGCGACGTCCTGCACCAGCTCAGCCAAGCTGGAGGGCTCCAGGTTGAGCCGTGGCTCGCCGCTCTCGAGGCGGGCCAGCTCGAACAATTCCTCGATCAGACGGGCGAGCCGGGCGGCGTGCTGGCTCGCCACCTCCAGGTGTTGGGCCTGGGTTTCGGCCGTCGTCTGGCCTGCCATCATCTGCAGGGTCTCGAGCGATCCGGCGAGCGCGGCCATCGGCGTCCTGAGATCGTGGCTGATGTTGGCGACCAGCTCGCGGCGGACGGCATCGCTCCGCCCCAGCTCGGCGATCTGGCCCTGGATGCGCCGTGCCATGCGCGAGAAGGCATCCGACAACTGATCGATCTCGTCGCCACCGGACGTCCGGGGCGGAACCAAAAGATCCTCCGCCGCCTGGAAGTCGCTCCGCTGGAAACGTTCGACGCCGCGGGTCAGCCGCCGCAGCCGGCGGGTCAGGCCCAGGAAGACGAAGGTGCCGACGATCAGCGTCACCAGCAGCGCCGCCGCCGTGGCGCCGAGTGCCAGATGCAGGATCGTGCTCTCCTCCATCATCTCCTCCACGTCCTCCCAGGCGCCGCCGGCGAGCACGATATAGAGGTAGCCGACAGTCCCCTCCGGCCCGCGTATCGGGGCCGCCGAGAAGATCTTGCGACCCGTCGCCTGCCTGGGATCGTCGCCCCGCAGCGGCAGGGAGGCGCCGCCGTCGAGGAAGGCGCGGACCGGCCCGAGGTCGATCCGCCGGCGCACCACCACGTCCTCGGGCGCGTCGAAGGCGATCACCCGGCCGTCGTCGTCGACCAGATAGACCTCGATCCGGGGGTTGATCACCATCAAGGTCTTGAACAGCTGGCGCAGCGCCGGCGCGTTCACCGCGCTCCCGATCATCAGCGGCTCGTGGGCGACGATGTCGCGGGCGAGCTCGCGGTTGAGCCGCTGGCTCGCCTCCTCCACGTGCAGGCGGCCGACGACGATCGCCAGACCGACCAGCAGCGCGCCGGCGAGCGCGAGCAGCGACAGCAAGGTCCAGATCAGTCGGGCGTGCAGGCTTCGGGTCACGAGCCCCCCAGGTCCGCGAACTTGTAGCCGACGCCCCAGACGGTCAGCACGTATTCGGGCGCCGTCGGATCCCGCTCGATCTTCGAGCGCAGTCGGTTGATATGGCTGTTGACGGTATGCTCATAGCCGTTGTGGCCATAGCCCCAGACCAGATCCAGCAGTTGCGCGCGGCTGTAGACCCGGCCCGGATTGCGGGCGAACTGCCCCAGGAGGTCGAATTCCTTCTGGGTCAACTCGACCGCTTCACCCCTCGCCTCGACGTGGCGCTTGTCGAAATCGATCCGCACCTGGCCGCGCGTCAACGCGCCGATGGTCCGGTCGCTGCCGCGCCCCATGACGTCGAGCCGGCGGAAGATCGCCTTCACCCGCGCCACCAGCTCGCGGATCGAGAACGGCTTGGTCAGATAGTCGTCGGCGCCGATCTCCAAGCCCTGGACCCGGTCGAACTCGTCGGACTTGGCGGTGAGCATCAGGATCGGCGTGTGATCCGCCTCGGCGCGGAGCCGGCGACAGATCTCCAGCCCCTCCATCCCCGGCAACATCAGGTCCAGGATGATCAGGTCGAAGCCGCCGTTCAGCGCCTTCTCCAGGCCGGCGAGTCCGTCCTGGACGTCGCGCACGTCGCAGCCGAGCTCGCGCAGATGCAGCTTCAGAAGGCGGGCGATATCGAGATTGTCCTCGATCACCAGAACGCGCCGCGGCATGGTGGGGCCTCCCTCCGGTCCATCGAGGGTGGATTATAAGCGCGAAGTATCACGGAATTCTCGACCTTT
The DNA here is from genome assembly GCA_965225945.1 of Alphaproteobacteria bacterium. GTDB lineage: Bacteria > Pseudomonadota > Alphaproteobacteria > JASLMY01. Next base: position 208,116 of record CBDDBZ010000030.1, read on the forward strand.
CCCCGCGTTCCCTCTTGATCGGGCGCGGAAAATTCCACATATCGCGCTTTCATCGGTGGCGCTGGCGTCGCCGGTGGCCGGACGGGGCGAATTGAGGGGGCGAGGCGAGGCGATGAGCGAGGAGCGGCTGGAATTCCAGGCGGAGGTGGCGCGCCTCCTCCAGCTTATGGTGCGTTCGGTCTATAGCGACAAGGAGGTCTTTCTCCGCGAGCTGATTTCGAATGCTTCCGACGCCTGCGACAAACTGCGCTACGCCGCGTTGACGCGGCCCGAGCTCGCCGAGGACGACCCCGAATACCGCATCCGCGTCACCCTCGATGGCGAGGCGCGGGTGATCGAGATCGCCGACAACGGCATCGGCATGGACCGCGAGGAGCTGATCCGCGAGCTCGGCACCATTGCGCGCTCCGGCACCGGTGCCTTCCTCGATCAGCTAACCGGCGATGCGGCCGAGGACATGCAACTGATCGGCCAGTTCGGGGTCGGCTTCTATTCCGTCTTCATGGTCGCCGAATCCGTGGCGGTGACCAGCCGCAAGGCGGGTGACGAGGCGGCCTGGCTCTGGGCCTCGGAGGGCACGGGCGAATTTACCATTGCAAATGCCGAGCGCGAGACCCGTGGCACCTCGGTGTCGGTGCAGCTGCGCGACGGCGAGGACCGCTGGCTCGAGCCGGGCGTGCTGGCGGGTATCGTCAAGACCTATTCGGACCACGTGGCGCTGCCCATCGTCCTGGTCGAGGGCACCGCGGAGGAGACCGTCAACCAGGGCTCCGCGCTGTGGACCCGACCCCGCTCCGAGGTCACGGAGGAGCAATATAGCGAGTTCTACCGCCACGCCGGTCACGCCTTCGACGCGCCGTGGCTCACCGTCCACTACAAGGCGGAGGGCAAGATCGAGTACGCGGTGCTGCTGTTCGTCCCCTCGGCCCGCCCGCTCGATCTGTTCGATCCGGCCCGGCGCCACAGGGTCAAGCTCTACGTCAAGCGGATCTTCATCACCGACGACTGCCAGGAACTGATCCCAGCCTATCTCCGCTTCATGAAGGGGATCGTCGACTGCGAGGACCTGCCGCTCAACATCTCCCGCGAGATGCTGCAGACGAGTCCGCTGTTGGCGCACCTCAAAAGCGCCATCGGTCGCCGGGTCCTGAACGAATTGGAGAAGAAGGCTAGGGAAGATGCCGAAAGCTTCGCTGCCTTCTGGGAGTCCTTCGGCGCCGTGCTGAAGGAAGGCATCTACGAGGACGAGGAGCGGCGCGACGCAATTCTGAAGATCGCCCGCTTCCATTCCACCGCCGACGACAAGCTCGTGGCTCTCGCCGATTACCTGGCCCGCGCCAAGGACGGGCAGAAGGCGATCTACTACATCACCGGCGACGATGCCGAGCTGTTGGCCAAGAGCCCGCAGTTGGAAGGCTACCGGGCGCGCGGTATCGAGGTGCTGTTGCTGAGCGACGCGGTCGACAACTTCTGGCTGACGACGGTCGAGGAGTTCGAAGGCACGCCGTTCCGCTCGGTGACGCGGGGTGCCGCCGACCTGGACGAGATGGCGTCGGGCGAGGGCGGGGCGGAGGCAGGCAGCGAGGCGCCGCGAGAGGCCGATATCGCGACGCTCTCCGTGGCGCTGAAGCAGTCGCTCGGCGAGGCGGTGAAGGACGTGCGCGCCTCGACCCGGCTCACCGACAGCGCGGTCTGCCTGGTTGCCGACGACGGCGCCCTCGACATGCATCTGGAGCGGCTGTTGAAGCAACAGCGGCAACTCGACGCGATCTCGGAGCGGATCATGGAGATCAATCCGCGCCACGACCTGATCCGCGCCCTGGTGGCCAAGGTCAAGGCCGACGGCGCCGGCGCCAAATTCGACGACGCAGCGCGGCTGTTGCTCGATCAGGCGCTGATCCTGGAGGGCGAGGCGCTCCCCGACCCGGCCGACTTCGCCCGGCGGATCAGCGCGCTGATGGCCCGCGATATCGCCTGAACCAACCGCCCCATGGCGCGGCTTGCGCCGTCGAGGTTTAGCGCATGATCCGACCCTATGGGATCAATCCCAGCCCGCGAAGCGGGCGTAGACGTCGAGCGGCTCGCGCTCGGTGCGCAGTTCGTTGGCGGGCACGGCTTCGTCCTCATGGCCGATCGACATGCCGCAGATCATGATCTCGTCGTCGGGCACCTCCAGATGCCGGCGGACGATTTTGTGGAAGTCGCGCCACGCCGCCTGGGGACAGGTGTGCAAGCCCCGCGCGCGGGCGGCCAACATCAGGTTCTGGACGAACATGCCGGTGTCGAGCCAACTGCCCCATTGCAGCCGGCGGTCGATGAAGACGAAGAGCGCCGCGGGCGCGCCGAAGAAATCGTAGTTGCGCACGTGCTGGCGCCGGCTGCCTTCCCGGTCGCCCTTCACCACCCCCATGAGGCCGTAGAGATCCCAGCCGACCTTGCGCCGGCGGGCCTTGAAGTGCTCCGCCAAGGTTGCCGGATAGGCGTCCAGCTCGTTTTCCCGGGGCTGGTCGCCGGTGAGGAAGGCCCGGCAAGCCTCCTCGGCGATGGCGTCGCGCGGGGCGCCGGCGCAGGCGTAGACCTTCCAGGGTTGGATGTTGGTGCCGCTCGGCGCCCGCGCCGCGACCTCGATGATCCGCTCGATGGTCTCGCGCGCCACCGGCGTCGGCAGAAAGCCACGAACGGAACGGCGGGTCAGGATGGCTTGCTCGACATGCATCAGGCACTTCTCCGGCTCGGCAAGGGTCGCTCGGGCGGACGCCCGAGTCGGCGCCGGATTGTGCAGCGAGGGCCTTGTGCGGGCAATATCTGGTTCATCCCTGCTCGAATGCCGAACAGAATCGCGATCATCTTCCTTTGGCCGGTTGGATAGACCAGAACCGCCGATGGGGCGAAGTGTTCGAATTTGAACCGTCGAGAGGGGGAGATGTCGTCAGAGCCCGAACTTGATGTCGGTGAAAATTTCAGCCCCCGAGGTACATGCGCCGAACGTCGGGATTGTCGAGCAGCTCTTTGCCCGTCCCTTCATAGCGATTCTTACCCAATTCGAGCACATAGCCTCGATCGGCGATCTCCAGGGCTCGCGCGGCATTCTGTTCCACCAGAATGATCGTGATCCCACTGCTTGCCAGTTCCAAAATCCTCTCGAATATGTCATCCACGAAACGGGGACTCAGTCCCAGGGAAGGTTCATCCAGCATCATCATCGTCGGGCGAATCATCAATGCGCGTCCCATGGCGAGCATCTGCTGCTCACCGCCACTCATGGTGCCGGCAAGCTGTTTCCGGCGCTCCGCGAGGCGGGGAAACAGACGAGATTCATCGAGTGCGCTGGCTCGGCTGCGGCTGGCCGCAAGGCTACGTCTGCGCTGCGAGCGAAGACATACTCCATGGACTCGCGGATCAATTGCTTGTTTCTCTGTAGGAAGGCTCCCATTTCCAAGTTGTCACGGACGGTCATCTGGTTGAAAACGATTCGTCCTTGCGGAACATAACCTAGTCCCATACCCAGGATCTGATCTGGCCGGCACCCGACGAGATTCTGGTCATTGAAAGTCATTTCGCCACCCAGGTAATCGATAAAACCCATAATCACCTTGAATGTGGTGGACTTCCCCGCACCATTCGGTCCGATGACGCAAACAACCTCCTTCTCCTCAACATGAAGAGAAATGTCATGGAGGATCTGGATGCGCCCGTAGGCCGCATTAATTTTTTTAAGATCCAGCATTGCCATGTTTTTGATGCCCACAATAGGCCTCAACGACGCGTTTGTTGTTTTGGATCTCTTCGGGAACGCCTTCTGCGATATTCACCCCATAGTCCATCACGAAGACCTTCTCACAATGGTTCATAATCAAATTCATGTCGTGCTCGACGATAAGGATTGTCTTTCCCATCCTCTGAAGCTCGTGAATACGTTCCAAGAGACTCGCCAGCAGCGTCCGGTTCACTCCTGCCGCCGGCTCGTCCAAGAGGATGAGGTCAGGGTCGGTCATCAAGGCGCGGGCGAATTCCAATAGCTTTTGCTGGCCATAGGACAAGTTACCGCCATACTCGTCCCTTAGCTTGGTGAGGGTGACGAACTCCATCAACTCTTCGGCCCGTTCCCGAACCGTGCCCATGGGCATTTTGAGGTAGGTCACCGAGAGCAAGTTCTCGAACACCGTCATTTCACGGTAGATGCGGGTGATCTGAAAGGTGCGGGTGATTCCCTTGGCGAAAATCTGGTAGGGTTTCAGGCCGGCTATGTCTTCCCCATCGTAAATCACCTTCCCACTGTCTGGAGAAATCATGCCTGTCAAGAGATTGAATGTGGTCGTCTTTCCGGAACCATTCGGTCCGATGAGACCCGAGATTTTCCCCTTGGGAATTTGCAAATGACATCCGTCGACCGCTTTAATCCCTCCGAATTGCTTGTGCAGGTCCTGGGCGTCGAGTGCTATATCATCCGCCAACGCCACCATGTTGCTTGCCGGCATTGTTAGTGAACCATCCCTTTTCTGGCCCAGCCATGGTCAATGAAATATCCCACAATACCCCGCGGCATGAAACGAGCCACCAGGATGAGAAATACGCCAAAAGCGATCAGGTGTGCCTGAGGAACTTGAATCCAAACGATTTCCTGGATGGAGTAAAGTAGAATCGCCCCGATGATGGGACCAATCACGGTGCCTTTTCCACCCAACATCGCCATTAGTTTCATGGTGATGGTAATCAAAATGAAAAACTCGGTATCCGGGTCGATGTACAGCGTCTTGTTCGCCTGGATACCACCGGCCATGGCCGCGAAGCCCCTGAAATCGCAAACGCGGACAGCTTGTAGTATGTCGTATTGATCCCGTTCGCCGCGGCAGCGACTTCATCCTCGCGAATGGCATTGAGTCGCACCCCAAAACGGGAATGCCCGATCCCGTAGCTGACGATGATGGTGACGACCATCAAAGCCATCATCGCATAATACGTCGACAGGGAGTTTTCGACATTGGGTAGAGAGATCCCCTCGCCACCGTGCGTGAGGCTATCCCAGACCGTCGCCCGGATGCGGAAGCTCTCCGCCGCTCCCAACATAGCGATCGCAAAATAGGGGCCTTTCAGCCGCAGCACGGGAAAGCCGAGCACGATGGCAACGACGACCGCGACGCCCGCCGAGACGATCAGGGTGGGAAGCCAATTCCAGCCGTAATCGGCCACCAGGATTGGCGAAGCATAGGATCCGACGCCGTAGAAGAGAACGTGACCGAAATTGATGTAACCCGTGTACCCGCTGATGATGTTCCAGCTCAACGCCAAGACGACATACATCATGGTAAACATGATAAAAGAACGGTAGTACGCGTTGAGTTGGTCCGGCAGAACCATCAGAAAAAGACACAGTCCTCCCAGGTACGCAAGGTTTCGGAGGGTTTCACGTCGTTCCATAAAACTCTCCAATCAATCCATTTTTGGACCCAGCAGCCCGCGGGGCCGGATCAGTAACACGAAGATCATCGGGCCATAGGCGGCCATCTCCACCAACGCCGTGCCATTAGGGACCATGAAAGAGACGAGATTTTCCAGCACGCCCAGTATGAGCGCCGCGATGAAGGCACCGATATAGTGACCGCGTCCCCCAAGTACGATGATGGCAAACGCTATGACGGTATAGGTCAATCCGGTCTCGGGGTTGAAACCGAATTGAATGGATACCAATGTGCCACCAGCAACCGCGAGAGCAGATGCCAACCCGAAGGTGATGAGATAGACGCGGTAGATGTTGACTCCGCAGACCATGGCGACTTCGGAATTTTGAGATGTGGCCCGAATCGCCTTACCAAGGCGATGAAACTTGAGAAAGAAAAAAACGCTAAAGGTAATGAAAAAGGCTCAATTCGTGAATTGTATGCGTCACCTTGTTACGGCGGCGGCGAGGCAGGCTCGGTCATTGGCGCCGGGGGCGAGGCCGACGAGGTGGAACCAGCTCAGGTAGTTGTCCAGATAGCGGGTGGCGATGCCGCGGCGGGGACGCAGGAAGTCCTTCAACCGGCTGTGGCGGCTGTTCACCGTCTGCACATGCAGATCGCCCCGAACCCGTTCCCCCATCGAGCGGTTGAGTGCTTCGTGGCTCACCCCGAGCGCGGCGGCGCACGGTGGGTAGCTCGCGCCGCCGTCGGAGACCAGCAGGGCGTCCTTCGCGACCACCGGGTCGAGGGCAGCCGTGAGCGCCGCCGCATCGACCCTGGGCAGCACCGCGCTGACCGTCGTTCCGCTCTGGTCCGCCGCCATGAGAACCGGTACCTGCTCGCGCGAGAGGCCGCGCTTCTTCGCCTTGCCGCCCCGCCGCCGTGCCTTGCGCCCCAGCCCGCGCGCGCCCTTCCGGCTCTCCAGGACGTAGGTCTCGTCCGCTTCCACGATCCCCTTGAGCACCTCCGAATCGCTCCGCGCCGCCGCCAGAAACCGGTGACGCCAGCGGAACGCCGTGCTCACCGCCACGTCGCAGCGCGCCGCCGACGCCTTCACCGTCTCCCCCTTCGCCAGCGACGCCCCGAACGACAGCCAGCGTTCCTTGTGGTGCAAGCCCGACAGCGGCGTACCGCTCAGCGCGTTGAAGGTCCTGCCGCAGCCCTTGCACTGGTAGCGCCGCAGACCCCGCGCCATACCGCGCGAAACCGCCCCTTCGCTCGCGCAGTGCGGACAGCGCCGGGCCTCGTCCACACCAAGCTCGATCGCGGCCTTCGATGCCTCGCCCTCGCTCCGGCCCGACAGCACCGCGAGCGCCTCGCGCCGCTGCGCGCGCGTCAGCCCGCGCGCCGCCGAAAGCCACACCTGGAAACCCTTGCCGTCCATAACCCAACCTCCTGACGTTGCAGGCACTCTATCACTAATGCATACAATTCACGAATTGAGCCATGAAAAAAGCGATGAGAAAGCTGATGCCTTTGTTTTTTCCCAGCCTAATGTTTTCGGTGATCTGAAATGCGTCGGGAAAATAGGGAATAGTGTGATAGTCGGTGGAAAAAATCCACTCGATGATATTGATCATGGAGATCCCTAATCCAAATGTGATCAATAGAGGTGTGAGCTCCGGACCACCTATCACTGCGTTCAGCAGCACTTTCTGCACGATGTAACCGAGACAAAATGCGACAGGCAAAGTGATGAACATGGCCAGCAAGGGATCGATGTAGGCCCCGTAGCCCAGAAATTGTGGAGCATTGAAAACCACGTATGTGAGATAGGCGCCGAGGACGACAAATTCGCCATGGGCGACGTTGATCACCCGCATGACGCCGACGATCAACGTAAGTCCGACGGCGAACATGGCGTAAACACCACCTTGCATGAGACCGCTCAGCGCCACCGTCGTCAAATCGGCGAGCCACTGCAAGTCGTAAATGACGTTGTCGGTCATTATTCCGACAGCAAATGGCAAGGTGTAGATCACAACCAGGAATCCACCCAGGAGGTACAAGCTTCGGGCGTCCGATCTTTCCATTCCGCGGAGTGTTCCTCTAGCTTGCTTCGCGAAAATTCCAGATGAGGTCGGGGGCCATTGATGGTCCCGACCTCATGAGTGGATGGTTGTGTTAGACCAGAACTCGAACCCACGCACTCGAAGCCGGTGGCTTTGCTCGAGTGCTTCGCGCGGAACGTCCCGATTCCACCGGCACCTTCGCCACCGTCAACGACGCGGCGCTTCGCTGCGCGGGCGAGTCCTGTTCCCCTCGGGTCGAACGGACGTCGCTCTCCCCGAAGACCCTCGAATTCCAGCCGACGAAAATCAAGGAACGTCTAGCGATATCCATAGTTCTTTAATTTACGCCCCTAAGAATTAGCGCGATCCCCGGATAAAGTGTCGTCCAATGACCTATCTCTCACTCCATTTCGGCATGGGTAGCTTGGCCTCGACTTGAGCTTGATCCTTCGGCCATACAATCATGCGCTTCCCGTTCTGGATCTGAAAGGTCATGCCTCTATGACCGTTGAGGCCTAATTCGTTGACCCTGTATCGACCGAACATGGTCATCACATCGATGCTCGCATAGGCGTCGCGGAGTTTCTCACTGTCGAAACTGCCCGCATGCTTCACCGCCGCTTCCAAGACCTGCATGGCACCGTAAGCCGCGCCAGCATGGTAGTCGGGCGAGGTGCCGTATTTTTTCTCGTAGGCATCGATATACTCTTGCATTCCGGGATATCCCAAAATGTCGGGGATGGGCTCCCATTGCGTGAAGCCCAGCACGTATTCCGCCGTGGAACCGAGGTCTTTCGCGAACCTCGGCAGGCCTGGGCCTACCGTGCTGGCAAATATCTTCAGGTTGTAGTCCATCTCCCGGAGCGTGCGGATTTGTGAAGCGG
>CBDDBZ010000031.1:0-265560 GCA_965225945.1 Alphaproteobacteria bacterium
CGCATGATGAAGGCGGCGCGCCGGTGGCCCGAGCGGTTGGCGTTGGAGCCATGCACCATGTAAACGTCGAAGATCGCCATCTGGCCGGCTTCCAGCGTCAGGTCGCGGGCCTCGGCCTCGTCGAACTCGCTTCCGTCCAGGGCCAGCTCCAGCAGCACTTCGGTCTGATCGGTCGGCACGTGGCGGCCGGTCCTGCCCATCCTGTGGGAACCCGGAATGTAGCGCAGACAGCCATTCTCGAGCGTGCTGTCGTCGAGGGCGAGCCAGACCGTGGTGTTGGCGAGCGGGCGGATCGGCCAGAACTCGCCGTCTCGATGCCAGGGAATCGTCTTGCCCGATCCCGCCGGCTTGCCGAAGATCGTCGTGCCCCAGAGCAGGAAGTCGGGGGCCGATGCATTGCGCCACCATGTCGAGGATCGGCTCGAGGCGGGCGAAGTCCATCCATTCCTCGTCGCCGACGGTGCCCTGCGCCACGCCCCGGCGGAGGTGCGGCGTGAACATCTGATCGCGCGGCACGTCGGGGTTCTCGGCGAGGAAGCGGTCGAGCATATCGCACATGCGGGCCAGCATAGCGTCGGGCAGCCGGTAGCTCGGCACCACCAGGCCCTCGTCCCGGTAACGGGCGACTTCCTCCGCGCTCAACACGTTGGAACCGCTGTTCGTCATCTTATCGACTCCCGGCGCGCAGTTTATCATGCATCGAGCTGGCGGCGCAGGTCCTCGAGGTCGCCGAGGACCCAAAGCTCGGCGATCCGCCCCTCGGCGAGGGCGAAGAACGCCGCGCCCGCCCAGGTGACCTGGCGGCCCGTGGCCGCGACGCCTTGAAAGACCTCGCGGTGAACGCCGGTGAAGTGCATCCGTGCCGCCGCCCGATCTCCCTCCACCAACAATTCGTCGATGATGCACCGGTAGTGGCCAAGGGCGCGATGGACGCCGCGCATATAGTCGATGAAACTGTCCGCTCCCGTCCGCGTCTGGCCGAGCGAGCCGCGAAATCGGAAGTCGGGACTCAGGATCTCGCGCGCCAGCCTCTCGTCGGCCCGGTTCCAGACCTCGACATAGAATTGCTCGACCAATTCGCGGGGCGTCGTCACGGCGTCACCAGGCCCTTGAGCGGGCAGCCTCGAAAAGCGCCGGCAGAGCCGCCTTCCGGACCTTGCCAGTGCTGGTCGGCGGCAAGCGGTTCGTTCAGCAAGGCCGGTACGGTCCGGCTCGGGGGTTTCCGCATGGCTCTCGCATCTCCCGTCGGCGTCGTCCACGGGAGGGGAGGTTACATGGCTTCGCCGAGCGCTGGCGAGCCCGGTGCAAAGGCACGGCCCTCAGGTGGCCACGGCGGAGAAATCCCGCTGACCGAAGGTGCCGAAGATGTAGCCGGCGCCGTCCGGCGTCGATCTCGTCGAGCGTGCCGGCATGAAGACCGAGCGAAACCGAATTTCGCACCCGTTCCGGCGGCGATAATCGCCCCTCGCAAGCAACCGGTCGACTTTCGGTGCGCGCGTGCTGGATCGCTTGCTTGATCTTGCGGATAATTTCGCGAGGTATCGCCTCGCCGAGCGTGAGTCCCACCGGATTGTCGGGGAACGCCATTCGGACGGCATCGCCACAGAGCACGAACACCGATAGCTCGACCATTTCGTCTTCACGCAGCAGGAAGCTCACGTCCTCGAGTTCGGCGTTCCGCCCGAGATCGAGATCCGCGAGGGAGGGCACATCGTCGCCTTCGGCCTTGACGCGGCTCCAATGATCCTGGACGCGCCAACCGGCCCGCCGCTCGTTCGGGAGTTTGACGACACCATGGGGAGAATCCGGACCAGCCGATGCATGGGACATGGACACGCGAACCTCTGGCGATAACATGGCGAACCGCGCGATCCTTAAGAGCCTCAACCCACTTATAATCGTTGGTCCATCGTTAATATATACTTAATACGAAACCGAAAACAAGATCTCCACGCGCGGCCTTTCGAAGAATCGGACGAAGTGCATGTCATGCGGGCGAGGGGGGACGAAGTCGCGGCCATGGCGAGGGCGGTGGACGAAACGCGGCTCTGGACGACGTTGATGGAGATGGCGAGGGATCCGGACGATGCCGTGCGTTTCACCGTCGGGCGCCTCGACGTCAGCCCCAATTCAGCCAATGGCGTTCCCAATCGCGTGCGCTTCTCGATCGATCTCCGCCATCGCGATGCCGAGAGGCTGATAGGTCTGGGCGATGCGATCGCGCCGCTCGTCGACAAAACCGTCGCACCCGCATTCCATGATGCCGCCTTCTACGCCGAGCATTGCCCCACGGCGATGGTCTTCGTGCCCTGCGAGCGCGGCGTCAGTCACCATCGGAGCGAAAACGCGAAGCCCGGCGAACTCGCCACCGGGGTCAGGGTCGTGGCGATGGCCCTCCTCGCCGCCGCCGAGGTCTGAAATTCCGACTCGAACACGGCGTGGCGGGCGTTCGCCGCCCGCGCCCGGCTCGGCGGCTGGACCGGTTACCAAGGTAAGCCCGGACCCGTGGTCATGCTCCGAGGCTTGTACCAATTCAGAGCCATACGTCACGGCCGGGGCCTCGCACGATATGTGTGGATCTCGTAGCCAACCACCGCGAGGGTACGCTCCCATGGGTGGCTTGGCCGGGGGAGCGGGTGGCCCGGCAATTCGGTTTTAACCTGAAGCGCTCTAAGTTCTGGAAGTCGTTGGAGGCGCGGACCGGATTCGAACCGGTGTGAACGGATTTGCAGTTTCAAATTGCCAGTTTTCCAAGCCTTTGACGCGTAAGAGATTTTTGGATCGCTGGCGCTCGACCCTATATTTTTCAAAGTATTGACTGTCATTTTAAGAAGACGCTTGCAGTCATAGGGCGACACTGGTACCTTATTTTCCTGTTGACATAAATTTGACGGGAGAGTGTGTACGGATGACGAGCGAGCGACAACCCAACCTCCAGCCGGGGACCATGAGGGACAAGGCCGCGACGGCGGTTCCTATCCCGGCGACAGGCCAACGAATTTATTTCTGGCAAGAGGATCTGGGCGGGTTCGTATGTATGATTTTATACCATTGATTTAATTGATAATTTATATGTTATCATTTCTCCCGTAAGCGAAACGCAAGCGAATTCAGTCAAACTCCAGCGCTTGCGGGCGCATCTCTGACGTAGCTCCCGCCCGCCCCTCTTGAAGATACCTCGGCGGCCCACCGGGGGTTGCGGAAGCAGGCCGGGATCGAGGGGGTACACGAATTCACGATCTGAGACACACTTGTGCCGCACCACCGTATCTTCTAGCTGCATAAATTATCGTAAACCATTGTAATTACGTTTCTTTTACTTTCCTCTCTCGTCGGCCAGATTTCGCCAATTTCCAATCCGTGTACAAGCGGTCAGCGGATTGGAGTCAATGCGTGTCGTGACAGGTCCGTCTGAAACTATGATTCGCCGGCTCACCGGCCTTCACCAGTAACGATTCGATCGTCGCGGGAGGTCGTCGCCAAGGCGGACGGAGTTTCCTTGTGTATCGCACCCGGTTCCTTGGACACAAGTTTGTCTCATGCGGCGGGCCTGAGTGACATCGCGGTGTGCCACGCCTGACGAGCTTGAGCGGGGCTCAGGTAGCCGTTCTTCTCCACGATCCACTGGGCATTGTACTGTTCGACGAACCCGCGGACGGCGTTCCGCAGCTCCGCGATGTTGCGGTAGATGCGGCCATGGATGATCTGTTCCTTGAGCGTGCGATTGAACCTCTCGGCGACGCCGTTGGTCTGGGGCTGTTCGACGAAGGCGTAGGACGGCTGGATGCCCCAGAACTTGATCTGGTTGGTGAAGTGGTCCGACAGATACTGGGAGCCGTGATCCATCCGCAAGGCCAGCCCCCGCGCCGCACCGGCGGAGGTCGAGGCATACAGCCTCGCAAGCCCCATGGAGATTGGCTGAAGGGCGGCGAAGCGGTCGCCTCGCTTGCACACATGCCAGCCGACGCACTCGGCGTTCCAATGCTCGATGGCGGTGAATATCCAGCCCCAGCCGTCGTCCACCGTGAACACCCGAACGCCGTCCGTGCCCCACATGAGGTTGGGGGCATGGGTGATGATCTCACCGACATGGGGATTTCCGCCACGGCGGCGGCAGCGATGGGGCGAGAGCAGGTTGTTCTCGCGCATCACCCGGAGCACCCGCTTGCGGGAAACACGGATGCCACGACAGACCCGAAGCCGAGCCCAGACCTTGCGGTGTCCCTCGCCCTCCCAGGGGGATGCCTCCAGGTCGGCCTCGATGGCCACCAGCAGAGCCTCGTCCGAGATCGAGGGCTTCGGTCCCCGGCGCTTTGCTGGTGGGCGCTCAGCGGTGGCCTGCTGCCGGGATTTCATGGCGTAGAACGAGGAACGGGCAAAACCCCAGGCCGCACAGACCCGCTGGAGGCCGTAGGCCAAACCCGTGCCGGGAGAGGTGGCGGCACTCATCGCCGCGACCTCCGCCGCCCCAAAGGGCCGGACGTCTCCGTCTTGGCCTCCAGCAGTTCCACCTGCATGATCAACTCCCCGATCCGCTTCATGGCGATGTCCAGTTCCGCCTTTACCGGATCGCCCTTGCGTTCCTTGAGCGAGGCATCGATCCCGGCGATCGCCTTCTCACGCCACTGCTCGAGCCGGAAAATCTCCACGCCCAACTGCCGCGACAAAAGTTCCACCGGCTCGCCACGCAAAAGCCGCAGGGCAACCTCACGCTTGCGCGTCACCGTCCACCGCTGGCCAAGTCCCAGCGGGCCTGCCGGCGAAACCTGGCCCGGGGAAAACGTGGACGAGCCAAGCTCGCCCTCGTTTACCACAGGCCCATCAACAGCAACTTTGTTCTCAAAATTGTCGGTCATGTTCCGGTCCTCCTTGGACACTTCGATTAAGCCAATTCTGTGTCCAAGGAAATCGGGTCCGACTCAGAACCACCTGTTGATGGCACGAGGCGCAGTTGAACAGGCGGGCGGTGTTCTTCATCGCGCAGCCGATGAGAACGGGGTGGACCCACGCCCAAACCCGCACGATACTGCGCATATGGGTCGTGCCTTGCATGGCTCGGGGGGTGCGGTGCCGGTCGTTGCCAGCAAGCAAACGGGGCCGGCGCCGCATCGTTCTCAGCGGCCCGAGTGTACTCCCGCGGCTCCCCTTGTCAGGTCCGCGGAACCGCCGCCGCCAGCCAGCCAAAACAGGAATCGAGACGCCCGCCCGCGGTGGATAAGCAGCCCGCCGCCGCCAGACTCTTGGCGGTCGCCGCGGCGGGCTACTTACCCACCGCTGCGCCGAGCCAACTCCCGCCTGCAAACCACGCAGCTACAGCGCCACGATGCCCGATGTCGCTGAAATCACCATCTAAGCGCGGTTTTTCATCGCCACCGACAGCCAGCCATTCGCGCGCGACCTGGCCTTGGCATTTGGGACAATGGCGGTTGCGACAGGAATTGTAGGCGATGTGGTTCTGCCCGCAGTCCTCGCAGGCCGCGACATGACCGCCGAGCGCGGCGGTGCGGCAACACTCGATCGCCGACATGACCTTCAGTTGGCCGAGGCTCAGACGACCGGCCCGGGCCCGACGGAAGCCGGGCCCGTGGTCGCGGAAGATGTCCTGGACCTCGAGCGCGGGACGCGGCACCGAGGCCGCCGGCTCACTTCGGCGGCTTGGTCTTGGGCGTCGGCGGCTCGAGCAGGTCCAGTGGGCTCTTGGCGCGCCGCAAGGTGGTGCTGGCGACCTGGGTGTAGTGAGCCGTGGTCTCCAGCTTCTTGTGCCCCAGTAGAACCTGGATCACGCGGATGTCGACGCCCTGTTCGAGGAGATGGGTGGCGAAGCAGTGGCGCAGCGTGTGAAGCGAGATCCGCTTCTCGATCCCCGCCCCCGCCTTGGCGCCATCGAGGGCGCGACGGAGCTGGCGGGTGGTCAACGGGTTGACCGGGTTCTGGCCTGGAAACAGCCAACCGCCGGGCAGCATCACGCCGCGGGCGCGGCCAAGCAACCACCAGACCCTGAGCTGCTCGACGGCGCGATCCGAGAGCATGGCGTAGCGATCTCGGCGGCCCTTACCTTGCTCGATGCGAAGCGTCTTGCGGTTGCTGTCGATGTCCGGGACCTTGAGATGGACCACCTCCGAAGCGCGCAGGCCGGCGCCATAGGCCAGCGAAAAGGCCGCCTTGTATTTGGGACCGGGGGCGGCATCGAGAAGCCGCGCCATTTCCTCGACGCTCAGGATCACCGGCAGCTTGCGCGGCATTGCCACCGTCGTCATGCCGATCTCGGCGTCGCCTCGGCCGAGCGTGACGCCGAAGAAGAACCGCAATGCCGAGACCGCCGCGTTCATCGTCGTCGCCGATGCGCCTGCTTTGCGCATATGCACTTGATAGCGCCTGAGATCCTCCGCCTCCGCCCGATCCGGAGAGCGTGCGAGAAAGTCGGAAAAGCCGGCCACCGCACTGATGTAGCCGCGCTGCGTGTTGGCACTGAAGCCGCGAAGCACCATGTCGTCGATCATGCGCTGGCGCAGCGGGCTGATGGTCTTGTCACTATCGGTCATGGGTCTGCTCCCGTGTTGCGTGAGCTTCGGAACTCCAAACCTCAACACAGGATCGACCCATCCGTTACGCCACCGACCTCACCGCCCGGCACCACGAACTACCGCTGAAAGCGGTTTCGTTCGTTGGGCCATTGAGGCCCCGCGAGCCCATGCGAGCGAAGCCAAGCGCCCGGATGGGCGCGCCCGGCGTCTGAGGGAACAAGAAGAATCCGGGGCCATCGCGTTCACGCGATTGCCCTGCCGCGAGGGGGCGATTGTCTCGCCGCGCCGCCGCCCCTAAACTTCTCGCCGACCACCAACCGGAGGAGATGCGAGCGATGGCCGACCCCTTTCGGATGCGCCGCGATGCGCCCGATGTCGACGAGACCCGGGAGAGCGCCCCCCGGCCACACGGTCAATACCCGCGCCGGCGCATGCGGCGAAACCGGCGCGACCCCTGGACCCGACGTCTCGTGGCCGAGAACAGCCTTGGCGTCGACGATCTGATCTGGCCGCTCTTCGTGCAAGACGGCGACGACAGTCGTAGCCCGGTCGACTCGATGCCCGGGGTGGAACGGCTCGGCATCGACCATATCGTCGAGGCGGCCGCCCAGGCGGCCGAGATCGGCATCCCCGTCGTCGCCATATTTCCCCACGTCCCGCAGTCGTTGAAGGACGCGCGCGGCACCTACGCGCTCGAAGCGGACAACCTGGTCTGCCGCACGGTCGCCCGCATCAAGGATCAGGTGCCCGGGATCGGCATTCTCTGCGACGCGGCACTCGACCCCTTCACCGACCACGGCCACGACGGCGTCATCGTCGACGGCTACGTCGCCAACGACGAGAGCATCGAGGTTCTGGTGCGCCAATCGCTGGTGCAGGCGGCGGCGGGCGCCGACGTGATCGCCCCCTCGGACATGATGGACGGCCGCGTCGGCGCGATCCGCACGCGCTGGACGCGGCGGGCCGCGACGACGTGCGCATCATGAGCTACGCGGCCAAATACGCCTCCGGCTTCTATGGCCCGTTCCGCGATGCCATCGGCTCCTCCAGCAATCTCGGCACCGCCGACAAGAAGAGCTATCAGATGGACCCGGCCAACAGCGACGAGGCGCTGCGGGAAATCGCCCTCGACCTCGACGAGGGGGCGGACATGGTGATGGTCAAGCCGGGGATGCCCTATCTCGACATCGTCCGCCGCGTGAAGGACAGCTTCGGCGTACCGACCTTCGCCTATCAGGTGAGCGGCGAATACGCCATGCTGACGGGCGCCATCGAGCGCGGCTGGCTGGACGGCGAGCGGGTGATCCTGGAGGCCCTGCTGGCCTTCAAACGGGCCGGCGCCGACGGCGTCCTGACCTATTTCGCCCTCGACGCGGCGAAGCGCCTGAAGGCGGGCTGAAAGGCAGCCGAGGGCGCCCTCGCCGCCTCGCGCGCCCCGCTGCCATGATCGAGCGCGCCCGGCCGGGCGTGGGGAGAGTGAAATGCAACGCAGCACGAAGCGCATTCTGACGACGCATGTGGGCAGCCTGCCCAGGCCCGCCGATCTGGTGGCGCTGATCCGCGACAGGCTCGCCGGCCGGGCGGTCGACGAGGCCGCCTTCGAGGCCCGGGTCGAGAGCGCGGTGGCCGAGACCATTCGCCTCCAGGCCGAGCGCGGGATCGACGTCGTCAGCGACGGCGAGATGGGCCGCATCGGCTTCATCCCCTACATCAACGAGAGACTGCGGGGCTTCGAACCCAATACAGGGCCCTCCTACGTCCCCGGTGGCAGCTATTGGGGCCAATCGCGCGAGGTGAAGGCCTTTCCCGGGTTCTACGAATGGGCCGCCAAGCTGCCGGGAACGGCCGGCGACGTCGG
This sequence comes from Alphaproteobacteria bacterium, assembly GCA_965225945.1. Taxonomy (GTDB): domain Bacteria; phylum Pseudomonadota; class Alphaproteobacteria; genus JASLMY01. The sequence goes on from CBDDBZ010000031.1 coordinate 8,383, forward strand.
TCCCACGCGCTGGGTCTGCACCGGGCCGATTTCCTACCAGGGCCAGGCGGCGATCCAAGCCGACATCGCGCGGCTGCGCCGCGCGCTCGACGGCGTCGACGGGCAAGAGGCCTTCATCCCCGCGATCTCCCCCGCCAACATCGAGGACTGGCACTCGAACGAGCATTACGGCAGCCAGGAAGACTATCTGGCGGCGATCGTCGAGGCCTTGCGCGAGGAGTATCTCGCCATCGTCGAGGCCGGCTTCCTGCTGCAGATCGACGATCCGCTGCTGGCGACCTATTACGTGCTGCACTCGGAGCTCTCGGTCGCCGAATGCCGGGCCTGGGCGGAGCGCCGGGTCGAGGCCCTGAATTACGGCTTGCGCGGCATCCCGCAGGAGAGGATCCGCTACCACACCTGCTATTCCATCAACATGGGTCCCCGGGTCCACGACATGGAGCTGAAGGACATCATCGACATCATGGTGAAGGTCAACGCCGGGGCCTATTCCTTCGAGGCGGCGAACCCCCGCCACGAGCACGAATGGCGGCTTTGGGCCGAGGTCGACCTGCCGGAGGGCAAATCGCTGGTGCCGGGCGTGATCACCCACAGCTCCGTGCTGGTGGAGCATCCCGAGACCATCGCCGAGCGGCTGGAGCGCTTCGCCCAGGTGGTCGGCGCCGAGAACGTCATCGCCGGCGCCGACTGCGGCTTCGCCAGCTTCGCCACCACCTTCGAATGCCATCCCGAGGTGGTCTGGGCCAAGCTCGCCGCGCTTGGCCAGGGTGCCGCCATCGCCTCGAAGCGGCTCTGGTCCGGCCGAGGCCGGCCGGCCGAATGAGCTTTTCACGGACCCCTCTCGGCTACTTGAAAGCAAGTGTCTTCGCCCCTCCCATCTCGTGACCGAGACTTAATGTTAGGCTCAATTCGTGAATTGTATGCGTCACCTTGTTACGGCGGCGGCGAGGCAGGCTCGGTCATTGGCGCCGGGGGCGAGGCCGACGAGGTGGAACCAGCTCAGGTAGTTGTCCAGATAGCGGGTGGCGATGCCGCGGCGGGGACGCAGGAAGTCCTTCAACCGGCTGTGGCGGCTGTTCACCGTCTGCACATGCAGATCGCCCCGAACCCGTTCCCCCATCGAGCGGTTGAGTGCTTCGTGGCTCACCCCGAGCGCGGCGGCGCACCGTGGGTAGCTCGCGCCGCCGTCGGAGACCAGCAGGGCGTCCTTCGCGACCACCGGGTCGAGGGCAGCCGTGAGCGCCGCCGCATCGACCCTGGGCAGCACCGCGCTGACCGTCGTTCCGCTCCGGTCCGCCGCCATGAGAACCGGTACCTGCTCGCGCGAGAGGCCGCGCTTCTTCGCCTTGCCGCCCCGCCGCCGTGCCTTGCGCCCCAGCCCGCGCGCGCCCTTCCGGCTCTCCAGGACGTAGGTCTCGTCCGCTTCCACGATCCCCTTGAGCACCTCCGAATCGCTCCGCGCCGCCGCCAGAAACCGGTGACGCCAGCGGAACGCCGTGCTCACCGCCACGTCGCAGCGCGCCGCCGAGGCCTTCACCGTCTCCCCCTTCGCCAGCGACGCCCCGAACGACAGCCAGCGTTCCTTGTGGTGCAAGCCCGACAGCGGCGTACCGCTCAGCGCGTTGAAGGTCCTGCCGCAGCCCTTGCACTGGTAGCGCCGCAGACCCCGCGCCATACCGCGCGAAACCGCCCCTTCGCTCGCGCAGTGCGGACAGCGCCGGGCCTCGTCCACACCAAGCTCGATCGCGGCCTTCGATGCCTCGCCCTCGCTCCGGCCCGACAGCACCGCGAGCGCCTCGCGCCGCTGCGCGCGCGTCAGCCCGCGCGCCGCCGAAAGCCACACCTGGAAACCCTTGCCGTCCATAACCCAACCTCCTGACGTTCCAGGCACTCTATCACTAATGCATACAATTCACGAATTGAGCCTAATGTTAAGCGTTGTCGGACACCTGCCGAGGCGCAGGGGTTGCATCCGGCGGACTGGATCGGCAGGTGTCGGACAACGCTCAAGGCTTGCCTATCCGGTTATCACCCACACCCACTATATGTAGTGTGCACCCATTTTCCTGAGTAAAGCTCGGTGCAGGTCGAAGCGGAGATATTTCCGGCGATGCCGAGCAGGGACTCGGACGGCATTGTAGCGCCTTTTAGGCGACACTTTAGCGTGGTGGAAATCCTAATCATTGAGTCGGATTTGGCAAAACGCCACGTTGCATAAAGGACCGTCACTTCATTGAAATTTATCTGAAATCGGAGGTGAACGACACCGATGGAATATTCCAGGAAATCAGAGCTTCATTGAATTGTAGGATTCGAGTGCCGGATTATTCACAAATAGCTCTGTGAACTGGTTTTCAAGTTCGCTCAATACGTCATATGAAGTAAACGGATTGAGGATCACGTTCTTGCGTGTCGCTTCGTCTTCGCTGCGACTCAAAACGCGCAGGAGACTAACAGGCGCGGACGGGTTCTTCGCAACGATTCGTGCCAGCGCGTCGCTTTCTTCGACTAGTGCCGTCAATCGCTCAGACGATGTCGTTTCATCAGCAGCTTCCCGTCTGGCCGTGGGTTTCTTCGTTTTTCCCTTGGTCGCCACCGTTCCGTCCCCCGATGTTAAGTACGTGACGTGAATTAAACTCCGGTTCGGTTTTCAGAACAATCAAGAATTAGCCGGATCGCCTCCTCAATGCGCCTGCGCCGGCCCTTGCCTGCAGTCCAAGGAGACACACTACATATAGTGGGTGTGGGTGATAACCGGATAGGCAAGGATCAAGGGAGGAAACCGCGGGCAGGACTAGGCTCGGCGGTGCGGCACGCTCGGTCTATGGGGATTTGCGAGCGGCGGGCCAGCTTTCTCGGGTGGCCGGCGCTGCTGGATGGCTCGGATCTGATTGGCGACGACACCGGCAGGGTGGTTTGATGGCGACTTCGGGTCGATGCCGGCGGGTCTCGCAGGTGGTTCCCTGCGCGCTCGATGGTGTTGCGGCGAGCGGGATCGTGGCCGCGGGTGAGCGGCGGCAATAGCGAATGTTAAGCGTTGTCGGACACCTGCCGAGGCGCAGGGGTTGCATCCGGCGGACTGGATCGGCAGGTGTCGGACAACGCTCAAGGGAGGAAACCGCGGGCAGGACTAGGCTCGGCGGTGCGGCACGCTCGGTCTATGGGGATTTGCGAGCGGCGGGCCAGCTTTCTCGGGTGGCCGGCGCTGCTGGATGGCTCGGATCTGATTGGCGACGACACCGGCAGGGTGGTTTGATGGCGACTTCGGGTCGATGCCGGCGGGTCTCGCAGGTGGTTCCCTGCGCGCTCGATGGTGTTGCGGCGAGCGGGATCGTGGCCGCGGGTGAGCGGCGGCAATAGCGTTATTCGAAGCGGTGTCGGTCATGCTGCCGTGGCCCTGGCCAGGGGCCGTGCACGGGGCGGGGCGCGTGGTTGGGCGCCGGCCTCGAAGCGCTCGATGACGATCATACGGCCGCCGCACTGCGGGCAGGGCTCTGAGAGGGACGGCGGTTCGGTATCATCGTCACTCGCGGCATCGTCGGCCTCACTCTCCGGTGCCGGCATGGCAAGCAGTTCGCGGGCAAGGGAGATGTTGCGGGTGCGACCGCCGTTGGCGAAGAGGCCGTAATGGCGGATGCGGTGAAAGCCCGAGGGCAGGACATGGAGGAGGAAGCGGCGGATGAACTCGGGCACGGCCAGGGGCAAGGTCTTGTAGCGCTCGCGTCCTTTGCGCCGGTAGTCCTTGTACTTGAAGATGACGCCTTGGCTGTCGCAGCTGACCAGGCGGCTGTTCGAGATGGCGACACGGTGGGTGTAGCGGGAGAGATAGGCGAGCACGGCCTCTGGTCCGCCGAAGGGCGGCTTGGCGTAGACGACCCATTCTTGTTCCTGATTACGCACTAACCTCAGCCAATTTCAGGAGCCGATATGGCATGGGCGGCGTGCGCAGGGCATCGCGGCCGAGGGCTTCGATCATGTCGGCGAGCCGGTAGCGGCGGTTGTATCGGTACTGGAACGCCGCCAGGTAGCGCGGCACATGCTTGGGTCGGATCGCATGGTAGGTACCGCGCAGGGTGTTTTTGAGGTTGCCGAGGGTGGTGTTGACCCATTTGAAGGCGGGCACGGCGACGGCCCCGGGTCCGGAGCCAGTGGGTATCGGATGGTGCGCACAGCCTTGCGCGGTGACCGCGGTGAAGCAGCCGAGCCCATCGCTGACAACCGTCGCCAGCGGGCTCAGGTCGCGCTTGGCCATCTTGGCGATCTCGCTCTTGCGGAAGCCCTTGACGCGGCGCAGCTTGATGCGCACGGGCTGGCCCTCCGCCGTGGTCTGGACGGCGGCGACGAACGGCGTCTTGCCCGGCGCGCCTCGGCCGCGCTTGGCCCCGGAACGCCGGCCGCCGAGGTAGGCATCGTCCATCTCCACCCGCCCGGTGAGCGGCAATTTGGCATCGCGCTCGAGCATGGACTGCATCAGTTTCTGCTTGATCTTCCAGGCCGTGGTCTGGGTGACGCCGAGCCGGCGGCCGAGTTCGAGGGAGGAGATCCCCTTCTTCGATTGGGTCATGTGATAGATCGCCGAGAACCACAGGGTCAGCGCCAGCTTGGTCGCGTGGAAGAGCGTGCCGGCGGTCAGCGAGACTTGATGACGGCAGGCGGCGCATTGGTAGAGTTTTCGCCCGGCGATCTCGCAATGGCGCGTGGCGCCGCATCGGGGGCAGGAGAATCCCTCCGGATTGAGCAACCTGATGTGTGGAAATTCGGAACGCCGTTGATCAGTCATCCTCTGCTTTCCAAGTGATGTAGGGTTTTTCGGTGGTTTCCCATTTCTCGTCGATTTCGACGAGGATGGCGGTGACCAGACGTTCGAGCGAGGCCTCGTTGGGAAAGACCCTGACCTTTACGGTGCGGCGCTTGATCTCCTGCTGGATGGATCGCTCCATGGGGTTCGAGGTTCGCATGCGCTTTTGGTGGCGCTCGGGCAGGGCGAAGACGGCGAGGCCCTCGGGGATCGCCGTCTCCAGCCAATCGGCGAGCTTGGGGGCGCTGTCGCGGTAGGCCGCCACCAGATGGCCCAGCTCGGCCTCGGCGGCCTTGCCGTCGGCGGCGTTCCAGACCCGGCGCAGCTCCTTGCCGATGGCCTTTCGGATGGCGAGGTTGGGGGCGTGATGGATGGCGTTTTGAGCCAGATGGTACTGACAGCGCTGCCAGACGGCGCCGCCGAGGACGGCCTTGCGCGCGGCGCCGAGGCCTGGATGATCATCGGAAACGATATAGGCGACACCGCGCATGCCACCGGCAACCAGGGTCTCCAGGAAGGCGCGCCAGTGCACTTCGGCCTCGGAGAGCGCACAGGAAACACCGAGCACCCGGCGGCGCTGGTCGGGGCCGATGCCGATCACCGAGAGCACGGCGGCGTCGCGCACCACGCCACCCTCTCGGACTTTCTCATAGCGCGCGTCGAGGAGCAGGTAGCGGATCTCGCCCAGCGGCCGGTTGCGCCAGGCATCCAGCTCCCCATCCAAGAGCTTGGCGGCGCGGCTGACCTGGCTCGACGACAGGCTCTCCAGGCCGAACTCGCGCATCACCGCCTCGGCGTCACGGGTGGAGACGCCTTTGATATACATCTCCGCCACGGCCAGCATGACAGCGCGGCAGGAGCGCCGTCCGCGCTCCAGGGCTTGGGGGTAAAAAGGCGCCTCATGACCGGCGGTCTTGGGAACCTCGAGCCTCACCGTACCGGCCGGGGTGTCGATCTTCTTGGGTCTGGTGCCGTTGGCGTATCCCCGCCGCTCGGGCGTGCGCTCATAGTGGCCGGCGCCCAAGAACCTCTCCCGCTCGATCCGCATGGCGAGATTGAAAAGGCCGGCGAAGACCGTCGCCATGTTCTCGCTACCGCCTTCGATCAATTGTTCCACCAAAGCCTCGACAGCGCTATCCTGGTCTTTCCGCATACTGGTTCTCCATGTTTGTTTGGACGCTTTCATGGATAACCAAAATGACGGATCGCCCCGCGCCGGGGTATACCCCGGCGCGGGGCGAAGCCAAATTTCCAGACCTCACGCTACACAAGCGGCCTGGATCGCCTCTTCCTTTACGGCATGGGGGTGGACAGCTTGAGCGGAACCATCCCCGAAAGCGTCTTCGTGGCGTTCCAGATGACCTTTGCAATCATCTCGCCGGCGCTGATTTGCGGAGCCTTCGCCGATCGAATGAAGTTCCCGGCCTTGATGATCTTCACCGTGTTTTGGATCGTCCTCGTCTACGCGCCGATCTGCCACTGGGTTTGGGGCGGCGGCTTCCTGGGCGATGCCGGCGTCCTCGACTTCGCCGGTGGCACGGTGGTCCACATCAACGCCGGCGTCGCCGGTTTGGTGGCCGCCATCGTGATCGGCCCACGCTTGGGCTATGGCAAGGAATATCTGGCCCCGCATAGTCTGGTCTTGAGCTTCGTCGGCGCTTCGTTGTTGTGGGTGGGATGGTTCGGCTTCAATGCCGGCTCCGCGCTCGCCTCCGACGGCGCCGCCGGCATGGCCCTGCTGGTAACCCAGATCGCGGCGGCGGCGGCGGCGCTGAGCTGGGCCTTGGTGGAATGGCTCGTTCGCCGCCAGGCCAGCGGTCTCGGCATCATCTCCGGCGCGGTGGGTGGCTTGGTCGCGATCACGCCGGCCGCGGGCTTCGTCGGCCCGATGGGGGCACTGGCCATCGGCCTCTGCGCCGGCGCGGCATGCTATTGGGGTGCCGTCACGCTGAAGCGTTGGGGCAAGTATGACGACTCGCTCGACGCCTTCGGCGTGCATGGGGTCGGCGGCATCGTTGGCGCGGTGCTCACCGGGGTCTTTGCCGTGGAGGCGATTGGCGGCACGCCGGGCGTGATCGAAGGCAATCTGGGCCAGCTTTGGCTACAGGTCTATGGCGTCCTCGCCACCGTCGTCTACTGCGGCATCGTCACTTTCGTGATTTTGAAGGTTGTCGATCTCGTCATCGGCCTCCGCGTGGATGAACAGGTGGAGTTGGAAGGGCTGGATGTGCGACTGCACGGCGAGCGCGGCTATGAGATGTAGCCGGCCGACGGCGGAGAAGCGCATCGGATATCGGCCATCACCGCATACGGGGTAGAGCAATGAAATACGTGATCGCGATCGTTCAATCGCACCGGTTGGAGACTATCCGCGAAGCCTTGGCCGTGCATGGCGTCGAGTCTCTGATCGTCGTCGAGGCGCGACGCTACGGCGCTCATGAGGAGCATCGCGAGTTCTATCGCGGCGCGGAATACGACGTGGGTTTCATGCCCAAGACCAAGACCAAGACCAAGATCGAGTTCGCGGTCTCGAGCGAGTTGGCGGATGAAGCCGTGCAAACTCTACGAGAGGCCGCCTTTACGGGAGAGATCGGAGATGGACGGATATTCGTCTTGAGTATCTGAGTCGGACCCGATTTCCTTGGACACAGAATTGGCTTAATCGAAGTGTCCAAGGAGGACCGGAACATGACCGACAATTTTGAGAACAAAGTTGCTGTTGATGGGCCTGTGGTAAACGAGGGCGAGCTTGGCTCGTCCACGTTTTCCCCGGGCCAGGTTTCGCCGGCAGGCCCGCTGGGACTTGGCCAGCGGTGGACGGTGACGCGCAAGCGTGAGGTTGCCCTGCGGCTTTTGCGTGGCGAGCCGGTGGAACTTTTGTCGCGGCAGTTGGGCGTGGAGATTTTCCGGCTCGAGCAGTGGCGTGAGAAGGCGATCGCCGGGATCGATGCCTCGCTCAAGGAACGCAAGGGCGATCCGGTAAAGGCGGAACTGGACATCGCCATGAAGCGGATCGGGGAGTTGATCATGCAGGTGGAACTGCTGGAGGCCAAGACGGAGACGTCCGGCCCTTTGGGGCGGCGGAGGTCGCGGCGATGAGTGCCGCCACCTCTCCCGGCACGGGTTTGGCCTACGGCCTCCAGCGGGTCTGTGCGGCCTGGGGTTTTGCCCGTTCCTCGTTCTACGCCATGAAATCCCGGCAGCAGGCCACCGCTGAGCGCCCACCAGCAAAGCGCCGGGGACCGAAGCCCTCGATCTCGGACGAGGCTCTGCTGGTGGCCATCGAGGCCGACCTGGAGGCATCCCCCTGGGAGGGCGAGGGACACCGCAAGGTCTGGGCTCGGCTTCGGGTCTGTCGTGGCATCCGTGTTTCCCGCAAGCGGGTGCTCCGGGTGATGCGCGAGAACAACCTGCTCTCGCCCCATCGCTGCCGCCGCCGTGGCGGAAATCCCCATGTCGGTGAGATCATCACCCATGCCCCCAACCTCATGTGGGGCACGGACGGCGTTCGGGTGTTCACGGTGGACGACGGCTGGGGCTGGATATTCACCGCCATCGAGCATTGGAACGCCGAGTGCGTCGGCTGGCATGTGTGCAAGCGAGGCGACCGCTTCGCCGCCCTTCAGCCGATCTCCATGGGGCTTGCGAGGCTGTATGCCTCGACCTCCGCCGGTGCGGCGCGGGGGCTGGCCTTGCGGATGGATCACGGCTCCCAGTATCTGTCGGACCACTTCACCAACCAGATCAAGTTCTGGGGCATCCAGCCGTCCTACGCCTTCGTCGAACAGCCCCAGACCAACGGCGTCGCCGAGAGGTTCAATCGCACGCTCAAGGAACAGATCATCCATGGCCGCATCTACCGCAACATCGCGGAGCTGCGGAACGCCGTCCGCGGGTTCGTCGAACAGTACAATGCCCAGTGGATCGTGGAGAAGAACGGCTACCTGAGCCCCGCTCAAGCTCGTCAGGCGTGGCACACCGCGATGTCACTCAGGCCCGCCGCATGAGACAAACTTGTGTCCAAGGAACCGGGTGCGATACAACGTCTTGAGTATCGACCACAGTGTCCAGATCCGAAGCGGCAAAGTCGACAAGGAGGTGTCGGCGCTCTGAGTATCGGACTTCGATCTCAAATCTGGCGAAGATTTGCCCGCGATCCCCCTCGCCGACATAGCTCGGCGACGAGACACGGCTAAGGATCCCGGCTATGAAAAGAGGCTCCAGCCGAGCTGGCCCACTGAACACACCAATGTCGTGGAAGGGTCGTCATTCTCCGTCAAGCATCTTCTAATGGAGCGTCCGGACCTGGGGGAACATACGACATCCAGGGGCGATTCCGGACCCGCATCCGATGTACGTCAATAGCTGGGGGTATAGTCTCCGTCGGGCGGACATGGCCGGTTATACCAACCGACATTGATCAAAACCCATGGGCCCATTGACGCTTGCCGATGGATTTGATTTGGCTCAATTCGTGAATTGTATGCGTCACCTTGTTACGGCGGCGGCGAGGCAGGCTCGGTCATTGGCGCCGGGGGCGAGGCCGACGAGGTGGAACCAGCTCAGGTAGTTGTCCAGATAGCGGGTGGCGATGCCGCGGCGGGGACGCAGGAAGTCCTTCAACCGGCTGTGGCGGCTGTTCACCGTCTGCACATGCAGATCGCCCCGAACCCGTTCCCCCATCGAGCGGTTGAGTGCTTCGTGGCTCACCCCGAGCGCGGCGGCGCACGGTGGGTAGCTCGCGCCGCCGTCGGAGACCAGCAGGGCGTCCTTCGCGACCACCGGGTCGAGGGCAGCCGTGAGCGCCGCCGCATCGACCCTGGGCAGCACCGCGCTGACCGTCGTTCCGCTCCGGTCCGCCGCCATGAGAACCGGTACCTGCTCGCGCGAGAGGCCGCGCTTCTTCGCCTTGCCGCCCCGCCGCCGTGCCTTGCGCCCCAGCCCGCGCGCGCCCTTCCGGCTCTCCAGGACGTAGGTCTCGTCCGCTTCCACGATCCCCTTGAGCACCTCCGAATCGCTCCGCGCCGCCGCCAGAAACCGGTGACGCCAGCGGAACGCCGTGCTCACCGCCACGTCGCAGCGCGCCGCCGAGGCCTTCACCGTCTCCCCCTTCGCCAGCGACGCCCCGAACGACAGCCAGCGTTCCTTGTGGTGCAAGCCCGACAGCGGCGTACCGCTCAGCGCGTTGAAGGTCCTGCCGCAGCCCTTGCACTGGTAGCGCCGCAGACCCCGCGCCATACCGCGCGAAACCGCCCCTTCGCTCGCGCAGTGCGGACAGCGCCGGGCCTCGTCCACACCAAGCTCGATCGCGGCCTTCGATGCCTCGCCCTCGCTCCGGCCCGACAGCACCGCGAGCGCCTCGCGCCGCTGCGCGCGCGTCAGCCCGCGCGCCGCCGAAAGCCACACCTGGAAACCCTTGCCGTCCATAACCCAACCTCCTGACGTTCCAGGCACTCTATCACTAATGCATACAATTCACGAATTGAGCCTTTGATTTTGCCCGGTTTATTGATGAGTTTGTTCCAGGCTTCGCAGCAGCAGTCGACGATCTCTTCCTCGGATTGGAATACGATGTTGGAGAGCCAGTTGTCTCGCATGTATTGCCAGATGTTTTCGACCGGATTGAGTTCCGGTGAGCGTGGCGGTATCGGGACGAGGGTGATGTTGTCTGGAATGGTCAGATCGTCGGTGATGTGCCACCCGGCCTGATCGAGAAGCAGGAGGGCATGAGCGCTGGTGTGGACCTGGGAGGAGATTTCCTCCAGATGGCGCTGCATGGCCTCGGTGTTGCAGCGCGGGAGCACGAGGGCTGCGCCGGTTCCACGTTCGGGACAGATGGCGCCGAAGATGTAGGCCGACTTGGTGCGCTGGTCATGCGGCGCGCGGGGACGGCTGCCGCGTCGGGCCCAGCGCCGGGTGATCTTGTTCTTCTGGCCGACGCGGGCCTCGTCCTGCCACCAGATTTCTATGTCCGCGCCGTCGGGCAGGCTTTCGCGGACTTGCGAGACCAGCTCGGGGAATTTTTTTTGAAGTCGTCGATGACGCCCGCCTCCTGGGCATGGTGGCGCGGGCGCGCCGTCAGCTTGGTGAAGCCCATCGCCTTCAACTCGCGGCTCACCGTCCTCTCGCCGAGCGAGATCTGGAACTCGTCCTGGATCCAGCGCGCCAAATCCTCCAGACGCCAGCGCACCACGCCGTCCGTCACCGGATCCGGTCCGGCATCGACGCGCGCCGCCAGTGCCTCGCGTTGTGCATCGTCGAGTTTCGACGTCGCCCCGGGGGCCTTGCGATCGATCAGGCCATCCGGGCCCGTCGCATTGAAGCGCAACACCCAGTCCCGGATCACCTGAAGGCCGACGCCGCCGGTCCGCGCCGCATCCCGCCGACGACCGCCATCATGGATCACCGCCAGCGACAACAGACGACGGCTCTGATCCGCGTCTTTCGAAAGCCGCGCAAGTCGACGAAGTTCGTCCGCGTCATAGTCCTCCCGAAGCTTGATCGCCGCGCCCATCGTCAATCTCCTCCTCAATCCCGAATCACCAGAATTGAGTCAGAAATCAACCGTCAGGGAAATCCCAAATGTGAGTCTCCGTCAGCGTCAGTTGGTATTAGGGGGTTGCTAGCCGAGAGTCGAAATTAGGCGAGAGCGAAAATTATCTCCGTCAGCGACTAGGAGCGCTCCTAAGCGTTCGTTTCGACACGAGCGACAAAAAGTCCGAAGTAGGATCGCATTCCTGCGCCATCTGACAGCATTTGAGAGGCCCAGTTGGTGACCGCCTTACGGGTAATGTCGGACAGTTCAGGGAAGCGCTTGGCCAGTCTAACCAACGTCCCTATCCGGTTAAGGCAGGCAGCGCTCCCTGCGATTGTATACCGTCGACCAGTTCCCTTTAGGTGATGGTCGGTCGGGTCATGGCGCGGTGCAACACGAAATCGGCAAGGTCGAAGATGCGTTTGCGCCGGTTGAAGCGGTAGTTCCATTCCCGGACGTAGCGCGGCAAATGCTTGGCGCTCACCCCGTGGTAGGTTCCGTTGAGCCACGTCTTCACGTTGGAAAACAGGACATGGACGACCGGCATGAGCTGCTCGGCGTTCTTGCCTTGGCCTTGAACGACGGGCTGGTGGCGATAAGTATCGCCAAGCTTGGCGTAACTCTTGAAAGCGTCGCTGTCGAGGCGGCTTCCCGGCTTCACCGAGGCGCGCACGAAGTCGCCCAACTCACGGGCGGTGGCCTCGGGCAGGATGGCGAGCCGCGCGGCGCCGGCGGCGAAGCCGCTCCCCTTGATGCCCTTGCCCGACCCGACCGGCCACTTCTCGACCGCCATCACCAACAGGCTCTTGTTCGGGTTGGAAAGCCCGCGCCCCCGGCTCTCCGGCTTGCCCCGCCCGCCGTAATAGCTCTCGTCGACCTCGACCAAGCCCTCCAGCGGGAACTCCGGGCGCTCCGTCAGGGCATGGCGCAGCTTGTGGGCCATCAGCCAGGCGGTGTCGTAGCGCAGGCTCAACTCTCGCGACAGAAACAGCGCCGAGACCCCGCGCTTGTCGCGCCCCATCCACCACGCCGCCAGGAACCATTTGCGCAACGGTGTGCGGGTGCGGTGGAAGACCGTGCCCGCGGTCACCGATTCCTGATGGCCGCAACCGGCGCATTCGAAGACCCGCGGCCGCGTCTTCAATTGGTAGTTCCGCCTCTCGCCGCAACGCGCGCAGACGTAGCCTTGCGGCCAGCGCAGCCGAGCCAGCGCCTCGATGCAGTCCGCCTCCGATCCATGGCGTTCGAGGAACTCCAATATCCCGCTCATCGAATAGTCCTCCAAAAGCTCCAGCCGATGCGATCAGCCTACACCTCTATGGAGAACATATCAAGAACATTCGGAGCCCATCCTGCTTTAACCAGATAGGGACGCTAACCAATTGCTCAGCCTATCTTTTTATTGTTTCGCTCGTTGAATTTTCATCGCAGAGGGTCGGTGCAAAAGGAAAGTGGACTGCCGGTACTATCGCACCCCTCGTTTTAGATTCGCCATTCGGTCAACTTGACGAAACCTACAAACAGGCGATCGCAACCTATTTGCCAAAACTCGCCGATCAAGGAGTTCTTTTCATAACGAGTTCGCAAGGCGAGGCGATCGAGATATTTAAGGAATTTGCGAATGGTGGCTTGGAAGTAATTTCTAGGTGGATTAGCCAACCTTATTTAACGAAGAAATTCGAAATATGATCGAATCGCAATGCGCGCCATCGACGATTCGGCACGCAGTAGACTGCACTCAGGTAATTAAGAGATGGGGTCACACGCCGCTCTCTCCCTCTCCCCCCTGCGTCTTCTTGTCTTCTTAGAAGAAGACATAGGATCGGACCACGACGTTCTTGCGGCAGGGAGCGTCGTCGGGCGCGGTTGGGTCGATGCAGGCAGTGTGGAAAGACCAGCGCGAGACGGAGCCGTCGGTAACAGAGTCGTAGCACTTGAGCATCGAGACCTCGGTGGCCTTCTGCTCGGGAAACCAGTACCACTCGTGGTCGGGGCGGTGGGTGAAGCGGGTGGTCTCGCCGACGCGGTCGTCGTAGACCCGGTAGTTGGTGATGTACGGCTGGTCGGCGAAAGAGGGCCAGGCGCAGAGCACGAAGGGGTTCTGGCGCACGGTCTCCATCGGCTTGGCGAGGTTGATCGACATGAACCGCCGCGACATCTTCGCGTCGGCCTGCTCCTCCGTGTAGTGCTGCTCGCGCCCGAAGTTCCGCAGGTTCTTCGTGAGCAGCTCGCGGCAGCGCACGCGGCCGCTGTTGTCGTTCAGGTCGTTGTGCACGAGGTTGGCGTAGTTGGCGTTCACACCCGGGTTCTTGTTGTCCTGGTCTTCCGTGCGGTCGCCCTCGTAGTCCTTGTCAAACACGTCATGGTTGTACACGAGCGCATCCGTCGCGTCCGGGAAAAACTCCAAGAGGAGCTTCTCGATCTCCGGGTAGAACACGCGCTCCACCTCCGCCGCGTCGTAGAAGTTCTCGCACTTGGACTCGCAGTGCGCCAGCGAGACGCCAAGCTTGTCCATGCACTCGGAGCTGTTGGGCGAGAGACCTGGGTGGTACTCCTCCATTCGTCGCGCGTCGCGCATCACCTGCGGAAAATAGAGGCATCGCTGCCCGTTGTCCTGCTCGTCCTTGCGCAACGCTTTTGCCTCGGCCTCGCGCGCCGGGTCCCGCCAGAGTGCGTTGGACGAGACGATGGAGTAGGACGGCTGCTCGCGGACGGTGTAGCGCAGCGGAATCGCGAGGCCGCCTTCAGGGGCTTCGATGTTGTTCGCCCGAATATGTTCCAGGCACTCCGAGTAGCCACGAAACCCGACGCCCCACTTGGTCTCGATGGGGCCGGGGGGAGCGTTGTCGAGCCTGTCGTTAACCGCCTGCCCCTCCCTCTCGGCAATCTGGAGGAGCGCCGCCTCCGTCGCCGCGGCAGTTCCCGCATCCCCGTCCCGATTGAACGACATGTAAGATAAACCTCCGTTCGCGGCGATGGGTGGTGGCTGCCCTTCCGTGAGTTGGAGGGGAGGCACATAGGCCGACGAAACTGTCTCCGTAACCGCCGCAACGTGGTTCTCGATGACCTTGAGCCGGTCCATGGCATGTCCTCCGGTTGAAAACACCCCATCGTGGCACACAGGGCTTGTATTTGCTAGGGCTTGTATTTCCTGGTCACACGAACTTACGCCGCGCCTGTCGCGCAAACGCCGCGTCCTTTTCCATCCGCTCCGACACGATGCGCTCCACCAGTCGCGAACGGCGCGAACACTCGCCGTTTGGTTCGTTACGTAATGCAGGCCTCCCAGAATGACCGAGTTGGGTCGATATTCTCCTGTTAGCACCTGCTAATATTAATGAGGTGGACGGCCCCACACAGCATCTATGTGCCAGAGAGTGGTAGCTGTTAGCGATCCACTATCAAAGCAGCGGTCCTATGACAGAAGTTAGCACGATTGGTTTGGATCTGGCGAAGAACGTCTTTCAGGTTCACGGAGTTGACGATGCGGGCGAGGTCGTGGTCCGCCGTCAGCTGAGGCGAAGCCAGCTTGTGTAGCGTGAGGTCTGGAAATTTGGCTTCGCCCCGCGCCGGGGTATACCCCGGCGCGGGGCGATCCGTCATTTTGGTTATCCATGAAAGCGTCCAAACAAACATGGAGAACCAGTATGCGGAAAGACCAGGATAGCGCTGTCGAGGCTTTGGTGGAACAATTGATCGAAGGCGGTAGCGAGAACATGGCGACGGTCTTCGCCGGCCTTTTCAATCTCGCCATGCGGATCGAGCGGGAGAGGTTCTTGGGCGCCGGCCACTATGAGCGCACGCCGGAGCGGCGGGGATACGCCAACGGCACCAGACCCAAGAAGATCGACACCCCGGCCGGTACGGTGAGGCTCGAGGTTCCCAAGACCGCCGGTCATGAGGCGCCTTTTTACCCCCAAGCCCTGGAGCGCGGACGGCGCTCCTGCCGCGCTGTCATGCTGGCCGTGGCGGAGATGTATATCAAGGCTCAATTCGTGAATTGTATGCATTAGTGATAGAGTGCCTGCAACGTCAGGAGGTTGGGTTATGGACGGCAAGGGTTTCCAGGTGTGGCTTTCGGCGGCGCGCGGGCTGACGCGCGCGCAGCGGCGCGAGGCGCTCGCGGTGCTGTCGGGCCGGAGCGAGGGCGAGGCATCGAAGGCCGCGATCGAGCTTGGTGTGGACGAGGCCCGGCGCTGTCCGCACTGCGCGAGCGAAGGGGCGGTTTCGCGCGGTATGGCGCGGGGTCTGCGGCGCTACCAGTGCAAGGGCTGCGGCAGGACCTTCAATCCAGGCCTCGGCGCCGCGCGCAAGGCCGTCCTCGGCCGCGACATCTGGCGCGCTGAGCGGTACGCCGCTGTCGGGCTTGCACCACAAGGAACGCTGGCTGTCGTTCGGGGCGTCGCTGGCGAAGGGGGAGACGGTGAAGGCCTCGGCGGCGCGCTGCGACGTGGCGGTGAGCACGGCGTTCCGCTGGCGTCACCGGTTTCTGGCGGCGGCGCGGAGCGATTCGGAGGTGCTCAAGGGGATCGTGGAAGCGGACGAGACCTACGTCCTGGAGAGCCGGAAGGGCGCGCGCGGGCTGGGGCGCAAGGCACGGCGGCGGGGCGGCAAGGCGAAGAAGCGCGGCCTCTCGCGCGAGCAGGTACCGGTTCTCATGGCGGCGGACCGGAGCGGAACGACGGTCAGCGCGGTGCTGCCCAGGGTCGATGCGGCGGCGCTCACGGCTGCCCTCGACCCGGTGGTCGCGAAGGACGCCCTGCTGGTCTCCGACGGCGGCGCGAGCTACCCACCGTGCGCCGCCGCGCTCGGGGTGAGCCACGAAGCACTCAACCGCTCGATGGGGGAACGGGTTCGGGGCGATCTGCATGTGCAGACGGTGAACAGCCGCCACAGCCGGTTGAAGGACTTCCTGCGTCCCCGCCGCGGCATCGCCACCCGCTATCTGGACAACTACCTGAGCTGGTCCACCTCGTCGGCCTCGCCCCCGGCGCCAATGACCGAGCCTGCCTCGCCGCCGCCGTAACAAGGTGACGCATACAATTCACGAATTGAGCCTATATCAAAGGCGTCTCCACCCGTGACGCCGAGGCGGTGATGCGCGAGTTCGGCCTGGAGAGCCTGTCGTCGAGCCAGGTCAGCCGCGCCGCCAAGCTCTTGGATGGGGAGCTGGATGCCTGGCGCAACCGGCCGCTGGGCGAGATCCGCTACCTGCTCCTCGACGCGCGCTATGAGAAAGTCCGAGAGGGTGGCGTGGTGCGCGACGCCGCCGTGCTCTCGGTGATCGGCATCGGCCCCGACCAGCGCCGCCGGGTGCTCGGTGTTTCCTGTGCGCTCTCCGAGGCCGAAGTGCACTGGCGCGCCTTCCTGGAGACCCTGGTTGCCGGTGGCATGCGCGGTGTCGCCTATATCGTTTCCGATGATCATCCAGGCCTCGGCGCCGCGCGCAAGGCCGTCCTCGGCGGCGCCGTCTGGCAGCGCTGTCAGTACCATCTGGCTCAAAACGCCATCCATCACGCCCCCAACCTCGCCATCCGAAAGGCCATCGGCAAGGAGCTGCGCCGGGTCTGGAACGCCGCCGACGGCAAGGCCGCCGAGGCCGAGCTGGGCCATCTGGTGGCGGCCTACCGCGACAGCGCCCCCAAGCTCGCCGATTGGCTGGAGACGGCGATCCCCGAGGGCCTCGCCGTCTTCGCCCTGCCCGAGCGCCACCAAAAGCGCATGCGAACCTCGAACCCCATGGAGCGATCCATCCAGCAGGAGATCAAGCGCCGCACCGTAAAGGTCAGGGTCTTTCCCAACGAGGCCTCGCTCGAACGTCTGGTCACCGCCATCCTCGTCGAAATCGACGAGAAATGGGAAACCACCGAAAAACCCTACATCACTTGGAAAGCAGAGGATGACTGATCAACGGCGTTCCGAATTTCCACACATCAGGTTGCTCAATCCGAAGCCAGGTCATTGCCTTCTTCAAGAAGCTGAGGCGAAGCCAGGTCATTGCCTTCTTCAAGAAACTGCCGCTGTGTCTGGTCGGCATCGAGGCCTGCGCGACGTCGCACCATTGGGCTCGCGAGCTGCAGGCGCTCGGCCATGAGGTGCGGATCATGCCGGCCCATTACGTGAAGGCCTACGTGAAGCGGAACAAGAACGATGCGGCCGACGCGGCAGCGATCTGCGAGGCGGTGGCGGGCGGTGGGGCGGCCAAGTATGCGCTTTGTGGCGGTGAAAAGCCCGGAGCAGCAAAGCTTGCTAATGCTGCACCGCAGCCGCTCGCTGCTGGTTTGCCAGCGCACCATGCTGGTGAACGCGATCCGTGCCCATTTGGCGGAGTTCGGCATTGTCGCACCGCTTGCCGGGCAGGCGTGAAGGCGCCGCTGGCGGTGATCGCCGATCCAGACGAGGCCCGTCTCCCAGGCCTGGCCCGGAGCTGTCTGGAAAGTCTGGTCGCCGCCACGGTGGCGATCGTGGTGCTGACGCTGATCGGCGATCCGGTCATGTTCATCGTCGGCGTCTCGGTGCTGGGCTTCGCCCTCTTCGCCGTGCGCCCGGTGCTGCAGGGCTGGATGATGGACCTGACGCCGAGCGCTCTCGGCGGTTCGGCGACGAGCTTGATGTTCGGCGTGCAGGCGCTGTTTTCGGTCATGGCGCCGGCGATCGGCGGCCTGATCGCCGACAGCCATGGACTCCTGGTGGTGTTCTATTGCCTGGCCGGCTCCATGTGCATCGCCAACCTGCTCGGCTATCTGCTGCCGAAAGACGCGCCGACCCGCGCCCGAGCCGGCGCCGGGGATTGAGGCCGCCCGATGGGTGACTCCCCTGTCCCCACCCCCATCGAGGGACGATCCCTGGAGGTGGATCCGTTCTCGGGGAGGCGGACCACGACCTTCATGCACGGCTGCGTCCGGCACCGACATGACTGGCGACGTGGCCGAAGACGACCCTCGACGAATGCACTGGTCGTGAACGGTGTTTGTCGTATACCTTCGGAATTAGAGCATGATCCATGTGGCCGGAGACTAGACGTTGCCTAAGGAAAATCTGCTGGTCTATGTGGTCGACAAGGTAGGCGAGACCTTCGAGGGACGTATCATCGTCGCCCGCAATCAGCGAATATCCGATTTTCTGAACGCGGAGAACGCCTTCGTCCCCATCGAATTGCATGACGGGACGATCCATCTGCTCGGTCGGCGCGCGATCAGCCGCGTGGCGCCACGAGAGGAGGAGGAAGGTGGCGCGCCGAGCCAAGGCGCCTACTACCTCCTAGGAATATCCGACAAGCTGACCAAGCGGAAGTCCGCCGTCTCGGTGCTCACCGGGGACGGCGAGGTCTTCGAGGGACATTTCTTCGTCACCGGCGATCAGCGACTATCCGATCTGCTGAACAGGGAAAGCGTCTTCGTCCCCTTCGAATTCCTTGACGGAAAAATTCAATTGATCCATCGCAGTACGATCAGCCGCGTGGTACCACGAGAGGAGGAGGAAGGTGGCGCGCCGAGCCAAGGCGCCTACTACCTCCTAGGAGTATCCAACAAGCTGACCAAGCGGAAGCCCGCCGTCTCGGTGGTCACCAAGGACGGCCAAATCTTCGAGGGACGTTTCTTCGTCACCGGCGATCAGCGAATATCCGATTTGCTGAACGGAAGGAACGCCTTCGTCCCCTTCGAAATTCATGGCGCTACAATCCATCTGCTCGCTCGCAGCGCGATCGGCCACGTGGTGCCGCGAGAGGACGACAGTGACGCGTCGGCCCACGTTTACCAAGCACAAGCGCCTTCCAAGCGGACCAAGCGGAAGTCCCCCGTCTCGCTAGTCACCGAGGACGGCGAATTTTTCGAGGGACATGTCTTCGTCGCCAGCGATCAGCGAACCTCTGATGTGCTGAACGATGGCAGCCTTTTCGTCCCCTTCGAATTCCTCGACGGAAAAATTCATCTGATCCATCGCAGTACGATCAGCCGCGTGGTACCACGAGAGGAGGAAGGTGGCGCGTCGGAAGGCATTTACTTCGGACAAGCACCTTTTCGGCAGTCGAAGCGGAAGTCCCCCATCTTGGTGGTCGCCAAGGACGACGAAGTCTTCGAGGGACATTTCTTCGTCGGCGGAATCCAGCGAATTTCCGATCTGCTGAACGCGGAGAGCGAGTTTGTTCCCTTCGAACTCCTCGACGGCACGATCCATCTGCTCGCTCGCAGCGCGATCCGCCGCGTGGTGCCGCGAGAGGACGACGGCGGCGTGTCGGAAGGCTCCTACCTCACACAAGCACCTTTCAAGCAGTCGATGCGGAGGTTCCCCGCCGCGGTGATCACCAAGGACGACGAGGTCTTCGAGGGACACTTCTTCGTCCCCGGGCGTCAGCGATTATCTCAGGTTCTGAAAGTAGAGAACGCCTTCGTGCCCTTCGAACTTCTCGACGGTACGATCCAGCTGCTCAATCGGAGCACGATCAACCGTGTGGTCCCGCGAGAGGACGAGGACGAGGACGAACCTTCGGCCCAATTCGTTCGCGATGTCTTCAGTAGATCGGCGTGGGTACCAGACTTGGTGATGGAAGGCCCCGCCGAAGCCGAGCAGGGCGTTGATCTTCGCGAATTTGAGAACGGCGTGGCGGCGCTTGCAAGCGCCGATTACGAAACGGCGCGCGGTGTCTTTTAGCCCTTGGCGGAACACGGTCTCGCCAGGGCGCAAGTCCAGCTCGCTCTCATTTACGAAAATGGCCACGGCGTGCCGCGAGATTACGATGAAGCCCGCAACTGGTATCTAAAGGCCGCCGAACAGGGCGATTTCCAGGGTCAATTGGCAGTCGGGCGCATCTATTCCAAGGGCCTTGGGGTTCCGCAGGACCTGGTCTGGGCATCCATGTGGTTCATCATCGCGGCGGCGAAGGGAGTCGAAGATGCCGCCGTAAACCGCAATGAAGTTGAGGATTTGATGACCCGGGCCGACGTATCCAAGGCGCAACGCCTCGCCCGCAAGTGGATGGCCAAGCACGGGAAGTAGGCGACCGTTTTATTGAGGGCAAAAACCGCAAAGACGTCGCCCTCGCGCGCGCGTTTTTGGGCGTCGCAACCCCCGACGCGTCATGCCCTCACGATCTCCTTCCCTGACGTTGATGCTGCTCGCCAGCGTGAGCACCTAGATGCTGGACGTCCGGTGCGACCGCTGGGAGGATCGGAGTCCTTCTGGGAGACGCGGGAAGGGCTACTGGACGTCGCCTTGCCACATAACCGCGTGCGGCCGACCGAGGCCGCTTCCCGGCTCTTGAAATCGTTCCCACCGCACTACGAGCCCGGCGCCCTCGGCGCGCTGGTGGTGCGGGAGGCGGCAGAGTGAACGACGACCAGCTTTCCCCACGGCCGGTTGGGAACATCCCCAACGGACCTGGGCCCGATGGGTTCGCGATCGAAATTGAGGAATCGCCGCTCGAGCCGGAACTCGATCGCTCGGATGTTGTCTCTGGCCTTGGATTTCGGGCCCCGGCTTTTCCGGAGAGCGCCGATAGCGGGGACGTAGTTCTCGCCCTCTACGGAAGCGGCGTTTCCTGCCGCTCCGGGCCGCCCTCGGCCGGGAACTCGATCAACGTCGCCCTCACACGACCTCGTCGGCCTCCCGCTCCTGGGGCAGGCTCGGGTTCTCCGGCAGCAGGCTCCGCAGTAGCTCGTGGGCCTCGTGGCTCTTCTGGTCGAGGTGCTTGTCCATCTGGCCGCTGCGGCGGAGCTGGTTGAACATCCGAGGGGCTTGGTCCCTCATCGCCAGTAGGAACGGGAGCTTGAATTCCATCTTCCGTCTCCTGTTGGACAGGTGGTGTCGGGCCGCGCTCCGGCCATCGTTCGGGTCGAACTCGTCGAAGCGGCGTCTAGCTGTGTTACCTAAATCTGTTACCTATTGGCGGTCTCTAAACGCTACAAGGAGCTACGATTTCTCCTAACTCCTTGTTTTTTTAATGGTGGAGCCAGGGGGAATCGAACCCCCGACCTCTTGAATGCCATTCAAGCGCTCTCCCAACTGAGCTATGGCCCCATGTCACGCCCGCGGCTTTTCCTCCGCCTTCCCCTTCGTCTCCCCATCGTCGTCGTCGTCGGCGCCGTCCTCTGTGGTGTCGTCGTCCGGGCCGCCGCCGCCGTCCTCGTCGACGGCCGCCTTGGTGGTCTCCTCGCTCGGGGCCTTCTTGGCCACCGCCTCGGTCCGCCGCGGCGCCGTGCGCGCCCGCTTGGTCTTGCTCGAATTGGCCGTCACGAAGGTCGTTTCGCACTTCGGGCAGACGATCGGTGCACGGGCGAAGTCGTAAAACTTGGCCCCACAATTCAAGCAAATGCGCTTGCTACCCCATCCCGCTTTGGCCACCCGCCGACTCCCATCCGCTGCCCACGATCGCCGCCTGGGGGGAAGCGCATCTCGCCTTCCTGCGCCGCTTCCCCTATTACCCGAACGGCGCGCCCAATGCCATGTCGCGAGGCGGCTGTCAATGCCGTTGGCGACACGGCCAGGGCCGGCGCGTGGACGCGCCATCCCCCCCCGTGATAGAGAAGCCGCCGCCAGCTTGGAGGCGCCGCCGCCGCCATGACCTCGTTCGTCTCCCGTCCCGTGTCCAGAATCGCCGGCGATGTCGAGGTGCCGGGCGACAAGTCGATCTCCCATCGCGCTCTGATGTTGGCGGCGCTGGCGGTCGGACGCAGCACCATCGCCGGCCTGCTCGAGGGCGACGACGTGCTGGCCACGGCCTCGGCGCTCCGCGCGCTCGGCGCCGAGATCGCGCGCGAGGGTGATGCCTGGCGCATCGACGGTGTCGGCGTCGGTGGTCTGGTCGAACCCGACGACATCCTCGATCTCGGCAACTCCGGGACCGGCGCGCGCCTCTTGCTCGGGCTTCTGGCGAGCCATCCGCTGACCGCCGTCGTGACCGGCGATGCCTCGCTGCGCGGCCGCCCCATGGCCCGCATCACCGAGCCGCTATCGCGCCTCGGCGCCCGCTTCCACGGGCGCGCCGGCGCTCGCCTGCCGATGGCGGTGATCGGCGCCGACCCGGCGATGGCGATCGAGCATAGCCCCCGGGTGGCCTCGGCCCAGGTGAAGTCGGCGGTCCTGCTCGCCGGCCTGAACGCAGCGGGCGAAACCGTGGTTCACGAGCCCGTGGCGACGCGGGACCACAGCGAACACCTCCTGCGCCACTTCGGCGCCGAGGTCCGGGTCGAGGCCGGGGCGAGGGGCGGGCGGACGATCCGGCTCGCCGGCCAACCGGAACTGGCGCCCCGCGACGTGCACGTCCCGGGGGATCCGTCTTCCGCCGCATTCCCGCTGGTCGCCACCTTGATCGCCGAGTCCGGCGAGGTCCGGTTCCGCGATGTCGGCCTCAACCCGCTTCGCGGCGGCTTGTTGGAGACGCTCTTGGAGATGGGCGCCGACATCGGGATCGAAAACCGGCGGCTGCGACAGTTCGAGCCGATCGGCGATCTCGTCGTCCGCTCCGGCCGGCTCCGGGGGGTGAGGGTGCCGGAGGCGCGGGTGGCCTCGATGATCGACGAATATCCGATCCTCGCCGTGGCCGCGGCCTTCGCCGAGGGCCGAACCGTGATGCGGGGCGCGGCCGAGCTCCGGGTCAAGGAGAGCGACCGGATCCGCGCCATGGCGCGCGGTCTGGCCGCGCTCGGCGTCGAGGTGGAGGAGCTGGAGGACGGCCTGATCGTCACCGGCGCCGCCGGCCCCCCGCCGCCCCTCGCCGACGGGGATGTCGTGCTGGAGACCGATCACGACCATCGTATCGCCATGTCGTTTCTGGTTTTCGGCTGCGCCGCCCGAGGCGCCGTGACGATCGACGATGCTCGGCCGATCGACACCAGCTTTCCCGGTTTCACAGCCGTGATGAACGCTCTCGGCGCCGACATGGCCCCGGCGGCGCCGTGATCATCGCCGTCGACGGACCGGTGGCGGCAGGCAAGGGCACGCTGGCGCGACGGCTCGCGGCGCATTGCGGCCTGGCCTATCTCGACACCGGTTCGCTCTATCGCGCCGTGGCGCTGGCGCTCCTCGACCAGGGACTCTCGCCCGACGACGCCGAGGCGGGCGTCGCCGCCGCCGGGCGGCTGAGCCCCGAGCGGCTCGAGGATCCGAGGCTTCGCGAAGAGTGGGTCGGCGAGGCGGCGAGCCGGGTTGCCGCGTTGGCGCCGGTCCGCGCGGCCTTGCTGGCCTTTCAGCGGGCATTCGCCGCCCGGCCGCCGGGCGCCGTGCTCGATGGCCGCGATATCGGCACCGTGGTCTGCCCCGAGGCCGAGGTGAAGCTCTTCGTCACCGCCAGCATCGAGGCCCGCGCCGGGCGCCGTCACGCGGAACTCCGGGCTCGCGGGGCGGACGTCTCGCTCGCCGAGGTGCGCGCCGACCTCGAGCGTCGCGATGCCCGCGACCGCGAACGGCGGATCTCGCCGCTTCGCCCCGCCGTCGATGCCCGCTTGCTCGAAACGTCGAATTTGGATATAGAAGCCAGCTTCCAGGCCGCTCGTGCGATCATCGAGGGGACGCGGTGAATCTTACCGCTTTCCCGCGACCCTAAGCTCCGCGACGAAAAGGGCAGTGACGAAAAGGGCCTGGGCGATCGAAGACCGCCGGGGACAACCGGCCGGCCAGTAACGAAATTACGAGGACGCACGCATGACTCAGACCGACATCGCCCCGGACGCGGCCGCAACGCTTCCCAGCACGGACGAATTCGAGGCTCTTCTGGAGAACAGCTTCATCGCCAAGGAAAATCTCGAGGGATCCGTCGTCAAGGGTACGGTCATCGACATGGACGACGACGCGGTCACCGTGGACGTCGGCTTGAAGACCGAAGGTCGGGTTCCCTTACGCGAGTTCTCCAAGGCCGGCGAGGACGCCGAGCTCAAAGTCGGCGATGTCATCGACGTCTATCTGGAGCGGATCGAGAACGCCCTCGGCGATGCGGTCCTGAGCCGCGACAAGGCGCGCCGGGAAGAGGCCTGGAACGTCCTGGAGGTGGCCTTCAACAAGAACGAGCGGGTCGAGGGCCAGATCGTCAATCGGGTGAAGGGCGGCTTCACCGTCGATCTGTCGGGCGCCATGGCCTTCCTGCCGGGAAGCCAGGTCGACATCCGGCCGGTTCGCGACGTCACCCCGCTGATGGGCATGACGCAGCCCTTCCAGGTGCTGAAGATGGATCGCCGGCGCGGCAACATCGTCGTCTCCCGCCGCGCGGTGCTGGAGGAGACGCGGGCGGAGCAACGCTCGGAATTGGTCGCCAACCTGAGCGACGGCCAGGTCCTGGAGGGCGTCGTCAAGAACATCACCGACTACGGCGCCTTCGTCGATCTCGGCGGCATCGACGGGCTGCTGCACGTCACCGATATGTCCTGGCGTCGCGTCAACCATCCGACCGAAGTCCTCTCGATCGGCGAAACCGTGAAGATTCAGGTCATCAAGGTCAATCCGGAGACCCAGCGCATCAGCCTCGGCATGAAGCAGTTGCAGCAGGACCCGTGGGACGGCATCGAGATCAAGTATCCGGCCCAGACCAAGTTCACGGGCCGCGTCACCAACATCACCGATTACGGCGCCTTCGTGGAGTTGGAGGCCGGCGTCGAGGGCCTGGTTCACATCTCCGAGATGAGCTGGACCAAGAAGAACGTGCATCCGGGCAAGATCGTCTCGACCTCTCAGGAGGTCGAGGTGATGGTGCTGGAGGTGGATCCGGACAAGCGCCGCATCAGCCTCGGCCTGAAGCAGTGCATGGACAATCCCTGGCTGGTCTTCGCCGATCGGAACTCGGTCGGGTCCACGGTCGAGGGCGAGGTCAAGAACATCACCGAATTCGGTCTCTTCGTCGGTCTCGACGACAACATCGACGGCATGGTGCATCTCTCGGATCTCGACTGGAACCGGCCCGGCGAACAGGCGCTGGCGGAATACCGCAAGGGCGACACGGTCCGTGCCAAGGTGCTCGATATCGATACCGACAAGGAACGGATCAGCCTCGGCGTCAAACAGTTGTCGGACGATCCCTTCTCCGCCGCCGACACCTTGAAGCGTGGCGCGGTGGTCACCTGCACCATCGCCCAGGTCACGGACAACGGCATCGAGGTGACGCTGGCCGGGGGTCTCAGGGGCTTCATTCGCAAGTCGGACCTGTCGCGCGATCGCAGCGAACAGCGCCCGGAGCGTTTCGCCGTCGGCAACAAGGTCGATGCCCTGGTGACCAGTCTCGATCGCTCGCAGCGCCGTATCGGCCTGTCGATCAAGGCCCGCGAGGTCCGGGAGGAGAAGGAGGCGGTGGCACAGTACGGCTCCTCCGACTCGGGCGCGAGCCTCGGCGACATCCTGGGCGCCGCCATCACGCGCGCCCGGCGCGACGCCGAGGGGAGCGAGGCCGAGGCCACCGAGGGTGACGAGCCGGACACCGTGGCCGAGGTCGAGGCGACGAACGGTGACGAGCCGGACACCGTGGCCGAGGTCGAGGCGACGGAGGGTGGCGAGGCGGACGCCGTGGCCGAGGTCGAGGCGACGGAGGGTGGCGACGCGGACGCCGGGATCGAGGTCGAGGCCGTGGAAGCAACTCCCGACGAGGCCCCCGCCGACGAGCCATCGACGACGGACAAGGCCTGATCCCAGGCGCCGGGCCAGCGGAAAGCCGACCCCGTGGATACCGAGGCTCTCCTCGACCGCTATCGGCTGAAGCGACGCCTGGCGATTTGGCGGACGGTGGCGATCCTTGCCATTGTCGGCTTCGCCGTCACCATGGTGGCGCGTTTCGTCGACGCGCCGGGGGAGCATATCGCGCGGCTTTCCGTCGACGGGATCATCGTCGAGGACGCGCGGCGCGAGGCGGCGCTCTACCGCCTGGTCGAGGACGACGAGGCGCTGGCGCTGATCGTCCGCATCAACAGCCCGGGCGGCACCACGACGGGGAGCGAGGCCCTGTTCCGCAATCTCCGCCGGGTCGCGGAGGAAAAACCGGTCGTCGCCGTGATCGGCACCATGGGCGCCTCGGGTGGCTACATCGCCGCCGTGGCGGCGGACTACATCATCGCGCGTGAAACCTCGCTTACCGGTTCCATCGGCGTGATCCTGGAGACGGCCGAATTCAGCCGCCTGTTGGAGAAGATCGGCATCACGGCGGAAGCCGTCACCAGCGGACCGCAGAAGGGTCAGCCCTCGCCGATCGCGCCGATGACGGAGGAGACGCGCGCCGCCGTTTCCGCGGTGGTCGGCGATGCCTTCGATTGGTTCAAGGGATTGGTCGCCGAGCGGCGAAAGTTGAGCGAGGAGGAGATCCTGGTCGTCAGCGACGGGCGAGTCTTCACCGGCCGCCAGGCGCTGGGTCACAAGCTGATCGACAGAATCGGCGGCGAGCGGGAAGCCATCGGGTGGCTGGAGCGGGACCGCGAGATCCCGGAGGACCTTCCGATCGTCGAGCTGGAGTACCACGAACTGCCTCCGCTGATCGAACGAGTGGCAACCAGATGGGCCGGAAAAGTCCTGTCCTTTGAACCACTTATGCTTGACGGGCTGCGTTCCGTCTGGCACCCTCGCTGATCCCGTCGGGGAGGATCGAGGTCGGCGGGAAGGGGAGGGGGCGATGATCAAGTCGGAATTGATCCAACGTTTGGCCGAGGCCAATCCGCACCTCTATCAGCGCGACATCGAGCGTATCGTCGGCACGATCTTCGACGAAATCGCCGCTGCCCTGCAGCGCGGGGACCGGGTCGAGCTTCGCGGCTTCGGCGCCTTTTCCGTCAAGCGTCGTCCGGCCCGGATCGGCCGCAACCCCAGAACCGGGGAGCGGGTCGATGTCGCCGAGAAACACGTGCCGTTCTTCAAGTCGGGCAAGGAATTGCGCGAGCGGCTGAACGCCGGCGGCAATGAATAGCGCGGTTCCGGGAGGTTTTGCCGCGGTGAAAATCCTGATCTGGATCGTGCTGCTGCCGCTGGTGTTGATCGTCATCGCGCTCGCCGTGGCCAACCACGAGGCGGTCGTGATCAGCCTGGAGCCGCTTCCCTTCCGCTTCGCGCCGCCGCTCTACCTGTTGGTGCTGGTCTTCGCCTTCCTGGGTCTGCTCGGCGGTCTTTTGGTCGGCTGGACCCGCGGCTTGCGCTGGCGGGTCCGGGCCGGGCAGGCGGAACGCGAGGTGGCGCGCCTGGAGGGTGAGCTCAGGCGCGAGCGGGAGATGACGAGTCCTCCGAGGGGGCACGGCGGCGGCCTGCCGGCCAGGATCGGCCGCGCGGCCTGAGGCCCGTCCGCCGCCGCCCGCGCTACCCTCGACATGTTCGATCTGCTATAACGCGCCGCCCGCCAGGCCTGGGTGGGATGTCCGACAACACACGGCGACGCCGATGCGAAGCCCCTTCTTCTGTGCCATCGACACCACCGATATCGATTCTGCGCGGCGGCTGGCGGCGATCGCCTCCGCCGTCGGCGCCGGCATCAAGGTCGGCAAGGAATTCTTCACCAGCCACGGGCCCGAGGGCGTTCGCCGCCTGCGTGAGGACGGCCCGGCATCGCTCTTTCTCGATCTGAAGTTCCACGATATCGCGAACACGGTGGCGGGTGCGGTGCGGGCGGCGGCGGCGCTCGGTCCAGCGATCGTCAACGTCCACGCGGTGGGCGGCCGGGCGATGATGCGGGCCGCCCGGGAAGCGGCCGAGGCGGCGGAGGGCCAGAGGCCCAAGGTCATCGCCGTCACCATCCTCACCAGCCTGGACGAGGGCGATCTCGACGAGGTGGGTCTTGCCGGCCCGGTGGCGGCGCGGACCGTGGCGCTGGCGCGGCTCGCGCGGGACTGCGGGCTCGACGGCGTGGTCTGCTCGCCTTGCGAGATCGCACCGCTTCGCGACGCGTTGGGAGCCGATTTCCTGCTCGTGGTGCCGGGGGTCAGGCCGGCGGGCGCCGCGCCGGGCGACCAAAAGCGGGTGACGACGCCCGTGGAAGCGCTCCGCCTCGGTGCCGATTTTCTGGTCGTCGGCCGCCCGATCAGCGCCGCCGCGGACCCGGCGGCCGCGGCCCGAGGGATTGCCGAGGAACTCCGGGAGGCGGGATCGTGAGCGGGGCCGTGACGGCGAAGATTTGCGGCATCAACGATGCAGACGCGCTGGCGGCGGCGGTCGCGGGCGGCGCGGCGCTGCTGGGGTTCGTTTTCTATCCGCCCTCGCCCCGCGCGCTCAGCCCCGGGGCGGCGGGTGCGCTCACCCGCCTGGTGCCGGAAGGAGTGCGCCGCGTGGGTCTCTTCGTCGACGCGGCGGACGACACCATCGCCGAGGTTCTGGCCGCCGCGGAGCTCGACCTGTTACAGTTCCACGGCGACGAAAGCGTGGCGCGGGTCGCGCGCGCGCGCGCGCGTTTCGGCCTACCGGTCGCCAAGGCCATCAAGGTGGCGGCGCGCGAGGACATCGAGGCGGCGCACGCCTACGAGGCGGCGGCGGACCTGCTGCTGTTCGACGCCAAGGCGCCGACGTCGATGCGCGACGCGCTGCCCGGCGGCAACGCCCTGGTGTTCGATTGGAACCTGCTCGCCGGCCGCCTCTGGCAGCGGCCTTGGATGCTCTCGGGTGGACTGGATGCGGCGAACGTGGCCGAGGCGGTCCGGATCAGCGGCGCCACCTCGCTCGACGTCTCCTCCGGGGTCGAGCGCGCGCCCGGAGACAAGGATCCCGCGCTCATCAAAGCATTCCTTGACGTCATCCGGACCCTATGAGCTAGGTTCGCCGCACCATGGAAAGTCCCAATTCCTATCGCGCCGGACCCGACGCATCGGGACATTTCGGCATCTTCGGCGGCCGTTTCGTGGCCGAAACCCTGATGCCGCTGATCCTGGAGCTGGAGACCGCCTATCGCCAGGCCCAGGCGGACCCGAAGTTCCGGGACGAGCTCGACGGCTATTTGCAGCACTACGTCGGTCGGCCGAGCCCGCTCTATTTCGCCGCGCGGCTGACGGCGCATTTCGGCGGCGCCAAGGTCTATTTCAAGCGCGACGAGCTGAACCACACCGGGGCCCACAAGATCAACAACTGCATGGGCCAGATCCTGCTGGCCCGGCGCATGGGCAAGACTCGGATCATCGCCGAGACCGGGGCCGGCCAGCACGGCGTCGCCGCGGCGACGGTGGCGGCGCTTTTCGGGCTCCCCTGCACCGTCTACATGGGCCAAACGGATATCGAGCGGCAGAAGCCAAACGTCTTCCGCATGCGTCTTCTGGGAGCGGAGGTGCGGCCCGTCACCAGTGGCTCCCGCACCCTCAAGGACGCGCTGAACGAGGCGCTGCGCGACTGGGTGACCAACGTCGAGGACACCTTCTACATCATCGGCACGGTGGCGGGGCCGCATCCCTATCCAGAGCTGGTGCGGGACTTTCAGTCGGTGATCGGCCACGAGGCCAAGGCACAGATGGAGGAGGCGGAGGGCCGGCTGCCCGACACGCTGGTCGCCTGCATCGGCGGCGGCTCCAACGCCATCGGCCTATTCCATCCCTTCCTCGATGACGAAGCGGTCGAGATGCACGGGGTGGAAGCCGCCGGGCGCGGCCTCAAGAGCGGCCAACATGCCGCCTCCCTGACCGCCGGCTCGCCGGGCGTGCTGCACGGCAACCGGACCTATCTGCTACAGGATGACGACGGCCAGATCATCGAGGCTCACTCGATCTCGGCCGGCCTGGACTATCCCGGTATCGGGCCCGAGCATTCCTGGCTGCACGAAATCGGGCGGGTCGAGTATGTGACCGCGACCGACCGGGAGGCCCTGGACGCCTTCCAGCTCTGCAGCCAGCTCGAGGGCATCATCCCGGCCCTGGAGCCGGCCCATGCGCTGGCCCATGTCGCCCGGATCGCGCCGGAGCGGCCGGCCGATCACATCATCTTGATGAACCTGTGCGGGCGCGGCGACAAGGATATCTTTACCGTCGCCGAGGCCCTGGGGATAGACTTGTGAGCGGCGGCCGGGCACGGATCGAGGCGCGCTTCGCCGAGCTTCGGAGCGCCGGGCGGGGTGGCCTGATCACCTTCCTGACGGCGGGCGATCCCAACTACGAGCTATCGCGCGAGATCCTCTTCGGCCTGCCGGAGGCAGGCGCCGACCTGATCGAGCTCGGCATGGCCTTCACCGATCCGATGGCCGACGGGCCGGCGATCCAGCGCTCCGGCCGCCGCGCGCTGGACGGCGGCATCACGCTCGCCCGCACGGTGGAGCTGGTGGCCGAGTTTCGCCGCGTCGACGAGACCACGCCGATCATTCTCATGGGCTACTACAATCCGATTCACCACTATGGCGTCGCCGGCTTCCTCGCCGATGCCCAGGCGGCCGGCGTCGACGGGCTGATCGTCGTCGACCTGCCGCCGGAGGAGGACGCGGAGCTCTGCCTGCCGACGCTCGAGGCCGGGCTCGGCTTCATCCGTCTGGCGACGCCGACGACCGACGACAAGCGGCTGCCGGCGGTGCTCGCCAATGCCTCGGGCTTCGTCTACTACGTCTCCTATACGGGCATCACCGGGGCGCGCGCGATCGACAAGGCGGTGGTGGCGGAAGCCCTGGCGCGCCTCGCCCGGCATACCGATCTGCCGCTCGCCGTCGGTTTCGGCATCCGCGAGCCGGATCAGGCCCGGGCGATCGCCCGGGTGGCCGACGCGGTGGTGGTCGGCTCGGCCCTGGTCGACGTGATCGCCAAGGCCGTGGACGCCGACGGCGCCGCCGACAGGTGTGTCACGGCCCGGGTGCATGCGCGAGTCCGGGCGCTGGCCGAGGCTGTCCGGGGCGCCCGAAACCGGGTCGAGGCTTAGGATAGCTCGCGGTGAACTGGCTCACCAACTTCGTCCGCCCCAAGATCCGCGCCCTGGTGCGTCGCACGGAGGTGCCGGACCAGCTCTGGACCAAGTGCACCGGCTGCGGGCAGATGTTGCACCACAAGGCGGTCGCCGAAGCGCACTACGTCTGCCCCGAGTGCGATCACCACATGCGGGTCTGTGCCAGGGACCGCTTCGAATTCATGTTCGACTCAGGGATCTATAGCGAGGTCACGGTGCGGGAGGTGCCGACCGACCCGCTGCGCTTTCGCGATCAGAAGCGCTATATCGACCGGCTGAAGGACATGCGCGGCAAGACCGGTCAGGACGACACGATCGTCGTCGGCCGGGGCCGCATGGGCGGGCACGCCGCCGTGGTCGCGTGCCAGACCTTCGACTTCCTCGGCGGCTCGATGGGCATGGCGGCGGGCGAGGCGGTGATCGCGGCGGCCCGCGCGGCGATCGAGGACGATGCCGCCCTGATCATGGTCACCGCCGCCGGCGGCGCCCGCATGCAGGAAGGCATCCTGTCGCTGATGCAGATGCCGCGCACCACCATCGCGGTGCAGATGGCGCGGGAGAACGGCCTGCCCTATATCGTCGTCCTGACCGATCCGACCACCGGCGGCGTCACCGCCTCTTACGCCATGCTGGGCGACATCACCATCGCCGAGCCGGGGGCGTTGATCGGCTTCGCCGGGCCTCGGGTGATCGAGAGCACCATCCGCGAGCGCCTGCCGGAAGGCTTCCAGCGGGCGGAGTACCTGCTCGAGCACGGCATGATCGACATGGTGGTCCACCGCCACAAGCTTCGCGAAACGCTGATCCGGATCGTCGATCTGCTGCGCGTGCCGGACCGCGGGGCGCGGGGCGGCGAACCGGTGACCGTCCTCACGGTCCCGCTCGAGCCGGATCCGGTGGCGCCTCCGGACGACGAGCCTAGCCTCGAGCCGCCTACGCCCGAGCTTCAGCCGCCGATCGAGCCGGCGAGTGCGGCGCTGCCGGATCGCGAGCCGGACGAGGACGAGACACCATCCGAAGACGCCACCTCCGAGGACCAAGCGCCGGAGACGCCGATCGTCGAGACCGAGGCCCCGGAACCCGAGGCCGCCGATGCGGCGCCTTCCGAAATCGAGGTCGAGATCGAGGTCGAGGTCGAGGAGGTCGCGATCGTCGCCGAGGAGGTGCCGGCCTCGCAAGCGCCGGTGGAAGAGGCGACGGCGGAGGCGGAACCGCTGGTCCTCGATTTGGAGGTCGAAATCCCGGAACCGCGTCGCCGCGATGAGTGAGGGCGCCGCGCGCAGCCCGCTCGACGAGATGCTGCGTCGCCTCGAGGGGCTGCACCCTCGGGTGATCGACCTATTCCTCGGCCGGATCGAGCGGCTGCTGGCGGCGTTGGGCCATCCCGAACGGCGCCTCCCGCCGGTCGTCCATGTCGCCGGGACCAACGGCAAGGGCTCGACCATCGCCTATATGCGCGCGGCGCTCGAGGCGGCGGGCCATGGGGTTCACGCCTACACCTCGCCCCATCTGGTCCGCTTCAACGAGCGAATCCGACTTCGTGGCCGGATCATCGACGATGCCCGGCTGCTCGAGGTGCTGGAGGCGGCCGAGCGGGTCAACGGCGGCGCGACCATCACCTTTTTCGAGATCACCACGGCCGCGGCCTATCTCGCCTTCGCCGAGACGCCGGCCGACATTCTGTTGCTCGAAACCGGGCTCGGCGGCCGGCTCGACGCCACCAACGTCATCGAGCCTCCGGCGCTCTCGGTCATCACGCCGATCTCGATCGATCACCAGCAGTTCCTGGGCGAGTCCATCGTGGAGATCGCCGCCGAGAAGGCCGGCATCCTGAAGCCCGGCGGGCACGCCGTTATCGGCCCCCAGTCGCGGGCGGTGCTGGACGTGCTTCGGGCGCGCGCGGGAGCGCTCGACGCGCGCCTGGTGACGCATGGCGCGGGCTGGCGCGCGCGGCTGTCGGGCGATGGCCTGATCTTTCAGAGCGCCGAAGGCGAGCGACGGTTTCCCCACCCGGGCCTTGCCGGTGGCTATCAGGTGGAGAACGCCGGACTGGCGATCGCCTGCCTCGACCAGCTCGCGGCGTTCGAGGTGGGGGACGAGGCGATCGCCGAGGGACTTCGGCGCGTCGAATGGCCGGGGCGGCTGCAGCGCTTGACGCGGGGCCCGCTGGTCGAGGCGGGCCCGAGGGGAATGGAACTCTGGCTCGACGGCGGCCACAACGCCGGTGCCGGCGTCGCCTTGGCGCAGGCGCTGCTGGACTGGTCGATGCGCGACGCGGTGGAGCGGCCGCTCTACCTCGTCTTCGGTATGGTGGTCAGCAAGGATCCGGCCGCTTTCCTCGCCCCGCTCGCGAGCCTCGGGCCGCGCCTGGCCTATGTGGAAATTCCGGGCGAGCACCAGAACTTGCCGAGCGCCACGGCGCTCGAGGCGGCGGAAGCCCTGGAACTTTTCGCCCGCGCGATGCCGGATCTAGCGAGCGCGATGGCCTGGATCGCGGGCGAAACCGAGCAATCGGGGCTGCCGCCCCGAGTCCTTATCGCCGGCTCGCTCTACCTCGCCGGCGTCGTTCTGGCGGAAAACGGATAGTCGGATCAGGCTCCAGGGCCTCCGATCGACTGCTCGATCCATTCGACGATCTTGCCCTTGGGCACGGCGCCGATCTTGGTCGAGACCACCTCGCCGTCCTTGAACAGGATCAACATCGGAATGCCGCGGACGTTGTATTTCGCCGGCGTCGAGGGATTGTCGTCGATATTGAGCTTGGCGACGGTCAAGCGAGCGCCCATCTCGCTCGCGATCTCCTCCAGCGCCGGGGCGATCTGCTTGCAGGGCATGCACCATTCCGCCCAAAAATCGACCAGCACCGGTTCGGAGGATTGCAGCACGTCTTCATCGAAGGATGTGTCGCTGACGGGCTTGCTTGTCATGGCTCTTTCCCTGCGTTCGTGGCCCGCGCTCCCGAGTTCTCGGTCTGACGGCTCCCCTCGGGAAAAACTAGGAGGGCGGCGAAGGACCGTCAAGGCGCGTGTCGGTCGAGGAGATCGTCGGGAATTTCCATCAATCGCGGCGACGCGGTCCACAGCAGTGCCGAGCGCACCCGCCGAGAGGGATAAATCCCTTGCAATACGGCGCGATAGGCAGCGAGTTGGGCCAAATAGACCGGCGCCACCTCGGCCGCGGTCCCGGGCGCCGGGCGATTGCTCTTGTAGTCGACGATCAGCACCTCCTCGTCGAGGATCGCCAAGCGGTCGATCTGGCCGGAGACGATTCGCGCGCCGACCAGGCCAGCGATCGGAACCTCGGCGCGCGAGCCGGGGCCGAACAAGGCGGCGAATTCGGGCGTATGGAGGACCGCGATCGCCTCCGACGCGAGTTCGCCCCGGGCGGCCGCGTCGCCGACGCTCGCCTGGCGCAACAGCCGCTCGGCCACCGCCTCTCGCTCGGGTACCGGCACCTCGGACAAGTGTTGCAGAAGACGGTGCAGCAAATTTCCCCGGCGGAAGCGCGCGCCCCGGTCACCGCCGAGCGGCGGCTCGACGGGCGGCCCCTCCGGCCCGGCGTCGGAGGGGGCGAGCGGGCGGGGCGGCATCGGCTCCGGGGGCGCCGGACGCTCCAGCCATGCCGCCGGCGTCTCCCCGTCCCGGCCGATCGGCGCGGCGGCCGCCGCCGCGACCGCCTCGAGCTGGGGCGTCTCGTGGCGCAATACCTCGGCACCGTCGGCGAGCCGCGCCGGCCTCGCCAATTCGGCCATCGCGCGCTGGACCAGGTCGTACCAGCAGCCTTCCGGCAGGCTAGCGCGGGTCTGCCAACCGGCGATATACAGGCGATCGCGTGCCCGCGTCATCGCGACATAGAGCAGACGGTGATATTCCCGCTCGCGCTCGCGCATCGCCGCTCGTTGCAGCGCGCCGCAGTGGGCGGGCTCGATGCGCCGCCGAGGCACCCAGAAAAGCAGTTCGGAGCCGTCGTCCGCGTGGTCCCAATAGAGCGGCGGATCGCTTCGAGGCAGCCTCATGGTGTCGGCCAGGATCACGATCGGCGCTTCCTGCCCCTTGGCGCCGTGGACGGTCATGACCCGGACCTCGTCGCGAGCCCGTTCCATATCGCGCTTGACCTCGCCGCGACCGCCCTCGATCCAATGCAACAGGCCCTGCAGCGAGGGCGTGTGTTGCTGCTCGTGGGCGAGCGTCAGGGCCAGGAACTCGTCGATCGCCTCGTCCGCTTCCCGGCCGAGGCGTTCCAGCAGCCGGCGCCGCCCGCCCTCCACGTCCAGCACTGTCGAATACAATTCGAAGGGCGCGGTGAAGTCGGCCGCGGCGCGCCAGCGGCGAAGCCGCTCGTGGGCGGCGCTCAGCTCGGGATCGTGGCGCCGTCGCGCGCCCAGGGTCCGCCACAGGCCGCGCCCCGGCCCACGATCCCGGGCGGCGCGGTAGAGCGCCTCCTCGTCCAGACCGACCAGCGGGCTCTTCAACAGGGCCGCGAGGTTGAGGTCGTCTTCCGGCAACAACAGAAAGCGGCCGAGCGCCAGCAGATCCATCACCGCGAGCTGCTCCACCAGCACCATGCGGTCGACACCGGCGACGGGCACCTGCTTCTGCTTCAGCCGTCGAACCACTTCGGTGACGAAGGGGCCGCGTCGTTGCACCAGTATCATGATGTCGCCGGCGCGAATTGGCCGCCCCTCGGAGGCGAGATTTTCGCCCCCGTCCAACCACGCCCGAATGCGCTCCGCCAGGGTCTCGGCGAGCCGGGCCAGCGGGCGTTCGACTCGTTCCTGCGTCACCGGCGGATCCCAGGGCTCGGCCGGGGCCTCGTCGAGCGGAACCTCGGGCGGCCAGAGCTCGACCCGTCCGCCCTGGCCCCGGCGGTGCGGATAGTGCCTCGCCGTCCCGCCGGCGGGGATCACGCCGTCGCCGGCCGAAGCGTCCTGGAAAACCGCGTCGACGAGATCGAGCACGGCCGGGGTCGAGCGGAAGGAGAGCACCAACTCGAGATCGTGCCAGGTCTCGCCGACGTTGCGCGCGCGGGCGGCGAAGTGGCCCGCCATGTCGACGAAGCCCTGGGGATCGGCGCGTTGAAAGCCGTAGATCGATTGCTTGGGATCGCCAACGGCGAAGACCGTGCGGCGGACCTCGCGGGCGCTCTCGCCGGCGAAGAACTCCTCCGCCAAGCGGCGCACGACCTCCCACTGTTCGGGATTGGTGTCCTGCGCCTCGTCGATCAGGATGTGGTCGATTCCGCCATCGAGTTTGAACAGCACCCAGGGCGCGGCGGCCGGATCGGCGAGGAGATCGCGGGTCGCCAAGATCAGATCCTCGAAGTCGACCAGACCGCGCCGCCGCTTTTCCGCCTCGTAGGCCTCGATGACGCGAAACCCGAGGCCGAGGAGGGCGGCCGTCGCCTCGGCCACGGCGATCGCGCGAAGCTTGTCGTCGAGCGCCTGCAGCCGCGCCCCTTCCGCCGCCAGGACCTCCTCGCCGTCGGGCTCCAGCGCCAGCGCTTGTTTGTATATGAGGCTGGCTCGAGGCTCGCCTTCGCGGGTCAGGAATGCGGCCATGTAGTCGTCGATGCCCGCCACGCGCGCCGCCGGGTTTTCCAGCCACTCGGTGATGCGCCGGCCGTTCTCCCGGTCCCGCTTGCCGCCCTCGAGCATGGCCTCGCCGACACGGTAGAGGTTCGCGCCGTCGAAGGCGGCCTCGCCCGAAGCCGCCGCCAGGACACCCGCCGCATCGTCCTCCGGCGCCAGGGCGAGCCGCGCGCGGGTCCGGCGCATGACCGCGTCCAGGGTCGGCCCGCTACGGGCGAGGCGGGTGAGCCGGGCCCGCGCGCCCGCCAACGCGCGCATCACCGCCATGTAGCGCTCCTCGTCGACATGGGCGGCCAACACCGCGCTCAGGGGCTCGGGTCGGGCCACGTCCTCGGCGAGCACCCGTTCCCTGGCCTCGGCCAGGAGTTCCTCGGCGGTTCGCTCGTCGACCACGTCGAAGCGCGGCGCCAGCTGGGCCTCCACGGGAAAGCGCGCCAGCAGCGACTGGCAGAACGAATGGATGGTCTGAATCGCCATGCCGCCGGGAGCATCCAGCACGCGACAGAATAGGCGGCGCGCCTGGTCCGGGTCATGGGTTTCGGGCGGCTGGCCGGTCAGCCGAAAGAGCGCCCGGCGCAAGCCCTCGTCCTCCATCACCGCCCATTCGCCGAGCCGCCGGTTCAGCCGATTGGCCATTTCCGCCGCCGCCGCCTTGGTGAAGGTCAGGCAGAGGATGCGCTCCGGCGGCGCGCCGGCGAGCATCAAGCGCAGAACCCGCGAGGTCAGCACATGGGTCTTGCCGGTCCCGGCCGAGGCCGAGACCCAGGTCGAGGCCTCCGGATCGCCCGCCTGGAGCTGGCGCTCGATCGAATGGTCGGCGCTGCTCATTCACCCTCCTCCAGGCCGCTGGTCCATTCGGAGAGGCGCGCCAGGTGTCCATAGTCGGAGAAGCGGGGCGCCGCGTTGCTCCGGGGTTGGGCGCGATAGGGGGTGTCGGGGTCGTCGAAGGCGGCGACGAGACGGGCGAGGCCCTCGCGCGCGACGTTGGCCGCGTCCTCCGCGTCGATGCGGAGTTCGCGAATTTCGCCGGCCGGCTCGCCCCCGCCGAGCCGCCAGTAGGCCAGCGTCCCGATCGCCGCCGCCGGCACCTCGGCGAACCCGCCCGCCCGCGCGATCGCGGCCTCGAGCGGCAGTTGCGGGGCGAGGCCCTGGGCGACCTCCTTGGCGGTCGGCGGCATGCCGGTCTTGTAGTCCACCACGGCGAGGCGGCCGTCGGCGAGCGAATCGATCCGATCGGCCCGGGCGGTGAGCGTGAAGTCCCCGCCCGGACCGGCAATGGTCAGGCTGCCCCGGGCCTCGGCGGCGAGGGGACGGGCACCCTCGCGATACGCCGCCTCGTGGGCAACGAACCAGCGTGCCACCCGCTCGAAGCGGGGCCACCAGAAGGCCCGGATGCCCGGCCGCGCCAACAGCGAGCCGAAGGCCGCCCGGCCGAATTCGAGCAGGCGGGGCAGCGCGTCCGCCGGCAGTTGGTCCGGGAAGGCTCGGGTAAATTGGTCCAGGGCGTGGTGAATGACGCTGCCGCGATCGGCCGCGCCGGCCTCGGCGTCGATTCCGTCGAGGGCAACGAGGCCGAGGATGTAGCGCGCGTAGATCGCGTAAGGATCGCGCATCCAGGTCTCGATCCGGGTTGCCGAGAGGCGACGCGGACGGGCCGCGACGGGCGGGCGCGGCTCCGGTGGCGGGCTCGGCGCGTAGACGGCGGGCCGCGACAAGGCGTCGCGCCAGGCGTCCCACCGTCCGGCCGCCGCGCGATCCCACGACAGTCCGGCACCGCTCAAGATCGCGTCGAGCCGCGAGAGCCAACGGGACGGCACGGTCTCCGTCCCCTCGATCTTTTCGGCCCGGGTCAGCACCACGCGGGGCGCGGATGCGGCCTGGACGAAATCATGTGCCGCGAGGCCGATTCGACGCTCGGGCGACGCCAGGCCCAGCCGTGCGCGCATCGGTCGGCTGAGCCAGGGATCGATTTCTGCCTCGGGCGGCCAGACGCCTTCGTTCAAGCCGCCGAGAACGACCAGGTCGACGCTCTGTAGGCGTGCTTCCAACGGTCCCCAGATGTGCAGGCGCGGATGGCGTCCATGGGCCGGTCGGACCACCCGGCCCGCCAGCAGTTCGGCGAACATCGCCGCATAGCTCGCCGTCTCGACCGGGCGCAATCCGGCGGCGGCGGCGGCGATCTCGTGCGCGAGGTTCGCCGCCGCCTCGCCCGCCTCCCCGTCCCAGAGCACCGGCCGCCCGGTCTCGTCGTGGCTGAGGCTCTCGGCGGCGCCGACATGGGCCCGAACCAGGTCGTCGAGCGAGGCCAGGCCGGCCCTCTCGAGAGCGCGAAACGGGCGGGAGGCCTCGTCGAGCAGATCCAGCAGCGCCAGCAGCGCCGGCGCCTCGCGATCCTCGGCCACGAGGGCGCGCAATCCGGCGATCCCGGCGGCGGGCCGAGGGCCCCGGAGCGCCAGCAACTCCAGCCGGCGGGATCGGCCGCGCACGCGGGCGGGCGTCGTCCCGGCCCGGAGAAGCGGATGCTTCAGCACGGCGAGCAGGGCAATGGGCGTGAAATCGGCGGTGAGAGCCTCGGCGACCAAGCGCAGGAAGACGCCGGGCGGCGTCCGGCCGAGCGGAATTCCGGCGCTATCGTCGATCTCCACGCCCCACCGGCGCAGGATCACCACGACCCGACGCGCGAGCTCGCGATCCGGCGTCACCAGCGCAGCCGTCGCGCCCGGCCGCTCCACCGTCTCGCGCAGGCGCAACGCCACGATCTCCGCCTCTTCGCGGGGGCCGGCGCAGTCGTGACGCTCCAGGCCGTCTAGCCCAGTGGCCGAGAGGCGATCGAGCGCGCGCCAGGCCTGGCTGGTCTCGGCCGGACGCAGCGCCTCGCGCAACAGCTCGGCGCGGGCGGCCCGGGCCGGCGACGTCGTTTCCACCCATGGCCAGGGGGCGACCTCGTCCCGGGCCACGCCGAGCCGTTCCAGAAGCTGCTTCAAGCCCGCCTGATGGTGACCCTCGGGAATTGCTTGCCAGCTCTCCTCGTCGATTTCCCGGTCCAGCCCGGGCAGCACCACCGCGCCCCGGGGGAGGTGTGCGACGACGCTCAGCAACTCCGCCGTCGCCGGAATGCTGCCGGTCGAGCCGGCGGCGACGACGGGGTCTACCGGCGGCGCCCGGCGCCAGCGCTCGGCCTCCAGCCGCAGGATCGCGTTGCGCCGGGCGAGCGCGTCCATCGCGCCCTCGGCGGCGAGCAGGTTGCGCCACGGCCGGTCGAGGATCCGGAGAAACGCCAGCGTCCGCTGCCAGTGCCGGGCGAACTCGTCCGGCACCAGGTCCGCGAGATCGTCGAGGGAACGGTCCTCGCGCTCCAGGGAGTCGAGGAGACGGGCGAGCTCGCGCCCCAGCCCGAGCGCCCGGGCGGCGTCGAGGCGGCCCATGACGGCGCTGGCGCGGACCAGCTCGCCCAACAAAAGCACGCGTCTCGTCGCCGTCGGGGCCGGCGGCAGGGCCAGCGCCTCGCCTTCGTCGCGCGCATCGAGCAGCACTTCGTCCTCGTCCGCGTCGCCGAGCGGGCGCATCGCCGGCAGCAGTATCGCGCGACCCTCGCCGAGCCGAAGGAAGGTTTCGCCGAGCGCGCGGCAGGCGCGCCGGGTCGGCAGCAACACGGTCGTGCGGGCCAGCGCCTCGCCGTCACCCGCCGCCATCGCCAGCAGGCCACGCGCCAGCGCCTCGAGGAAGGGCGCCCCCGCCGGTATGGAATGGATCCTAGGGGTTTCGGCCATCGCCGGCTTCCGGGTGCGCGGCGAAGGTCTCGCGCGCCACGGCCAAGCCCTCGGGCGTCTTCAGGTTCATCCATTCGCCGTCGTGGGCGAGGCCGAAGAGCCGGCCCGCCGCCTCCGCCCGGTCGTAGAGCCGATTGAGCGAGAAGGCGCCCTCGGGCGCGTCGACGAAGAGTTCCGGCGCCAGGATCTGCACGCCGGTGAAGACGTGCCGGGCGGTCTGCCCCGCCCCGCGTCGCGACAGACGGCCATCGGACAGCAGATGAAAATCGCCCGCGCCGTCGTAGCCGACCGCGCGCGTGATCGCATGGACGAGCAACAGCGCGTCCATGCCGTCGGGGTCGAATTCGGCGGCGAGACGGCCGAGGGCCGGTCGCGGCCCGTCCAGCCAGAGGGAGATCGCGTTGACCACGAAGAAGGGCGCCGCGCCCAGGCCTCCGAGCGCCAGGCGGACGCCACCACCGGTATCGAGTAGGGCTTCCGCCTCGTCGGAGAAGGCGACGGCCGGTACCTCGCGATTCCCGAGATGGGCCCGAAAACGGGGCCCCTGATGGTGAAGATTGACCACCGCGCGGCGGACGCCGGCCCGGGCCAAGTGGTCGAGCACGCGATCGAGCGTTGCCGTACCGCCCACCGCCAGCAGCGACTTCGGGCTCGTATCGCTCGAGGGACGCATGCGCCGGCCGCGTCCGGCGGCCAGCACCATGGCCGTCAGGGGGATCGATATGCCCTTGGCGATGAGGCGCCTCCCGGATCCGACGAATCAATACCGATCCGGACCAAGCATAGTCACGAGCGCCCCGGCGACAAAGCGCCGGGGCGGCCCAGGGCGGGCCAGGGTGGCCCAAGGCGGAAAGTGTGGCGCGCGGACGTCGCTCTCAGAGTTCTTCCGACGCTCGGCGGCGATAGCGCCGCTTGCGGCCGGCGATGCTCTTTACCAGGCCATTGATCGAGGCCCGCAGATCGGGATCGGTGATTTCGGAGAAGTTGTGCACCAGTTCGATCACCGAACGGTTCTTGCCGCCATGTTCCAGCGGCGGCACTTCCATGTCGACGTCCATGCCTTCGTAAAAGTAGGCGACCTCGACATTGAGGTTGAGCGCGACCTCGTAGAGCCGCCCGGCGCTGACGCGATTGGTTCCGGCCTCGTACTTCTGCACCTGCTGATAGGAGATGGCGAGGAGGTTCGCCAAATTCTCCTGGGTCAGTCCCATTTCGGTCCGGCGTTCCCTGATCCGGCCACCGACAAACGCGTCTACTCGCCTGGATAGTCTGTCCATCGCTTCCCCCGCCCCGAATTTTCGGCATTTCCCCCATTCGCGCGACGACAAATGCGGGAAATGTCAACGAATTAGATCAATCCATATTTATATCACCATGGCCCCGCGCGAACCATAGTGCAAACACGAGATCGAGGTGTCCCAACATCGGCGGGAGGCCGTTGTGGCGCCTGACGCCCCGTCCCCGCGAGCCCCCATGGATAAGCGCCAACTTGCCGGCGCCTTGGAGGCTGGACCGTGATATAGTTGCGTGAGTCGTGGTGCCCAGCGTGGCGGCGAATCTTTTCGCTGCGACAGGTCCCTCGAGCGGCGAGGATGGAGAACCGATGCACCGCTTCGAATCTCTCGGCGTCAGGCCGTTTCGCGCGGCGAGGGAGCAGTGTCTGATCGTGCTGGCCGTGCTCGTGCTCGCGGCTTGCGGCACGGACGACCCGGAATACTTCGAGCGTCCGGTCGAAGACCTCTACAACGTCGCCATGGACCAGTTGCAGTCCGGCGATCCGGCGGCGGCGGCGCGCAGCTTCGACGAGGTGGAACGCCAGCATCCGTACTCCGCCTGGGCGCGCCGCGCGCAGGTCATGGGCGCCTACTCCTACTATCTGACCAACGAATACGACGAGGCGATCCTGGCGGCGCAGCGCTTCATCCAGCTCCATCCGGGCAACAAGGACGTCGCCTACGCGCAGTATCTGATCGCCACGTCCTATTACGAGCAGATTACCGACGTCGGGCGCGATCAAAAGAACACCGAACGGGCCTTGGAGGCGTTGACGGAGATCGTCAAACGCTATCCCGATTCGGAATATGCCCGCGATGCCCGCTTGAAGATCGATCTCGCGCACGACCATTTGGCCGGCAAGGAGATGGAGATCGGTCGTTACTATTTGACCCGGCGCCAATATCCCGCGGCGATCAACCGCTTCCGCGTGGTCATCGAGGACTACCAGACGACGACGCACGCGCCGGAAGCGCTGCACCGTCTGACCGAGTCCTATCTCGCCCTCGGCGTGGTGCCGGAAGCCCAGACGGCGGCTGCGGTACTGGGGCACAATTTTCCCGGCAGCGACTGGTACGAGGACAGCTACGCCCTGCTGACCGACAAGGAACTGTCGCCGGAGCGGCACGACGAATCCTGGATCGGGCGCGTCTGGCGCGGCATCTTCTGAAGTCTCGATGCTGAGCGGCCTTTCCGTCCGGGACATCGTCCTCATCGAGCG
This sequence comes from Alphaproteobacteria bacterium, assembly GCA_965225945.1. Taxonomy (GTDB): domain Bacteria; phylum Pseudomonadota; class Alphaproteobacteria; genus JASLMY01. The sequence continues at coordinate 51,355 of CBDDBZ010000031.1, forward strand.
GCTGGATCTCGACTTGGCGTCCGGACTCTCGGTCCTGACCGGCGAGACTGGCGCCGGCAAGTCGATTTTGCTCGATGCGCTCGGCCTGGCGCTGGGCGCCCGGAGCGACGCGACCCTGATTCGGGTGGGGAGGGAGCAGGCGAGCGTCGCCGCGTCCTTCGATCTCGACGCTTCGCACTCCGCCGCGGGGTTGTTGGACGAACAGGGGATCGAGCTCGAATCGCCGTTGGTCCTGCGCCGCGTGCTGCTCCGGGACGGTCGCTCTCGCGCCTTCGTCAATGATCAGCCGGTCGGCGTCGGATTCCTGCGCCGCTTGGGCGATTCGTTGGTGGAGGTCCACGGCCAGCACGACGAACGCGGCCTGCTGGACGCGGCCTCCCACCGGGCCTTCCTCGATGCCTTCGGAACGCCCGGGGAAATCTCGGAGGCCTGCGCCGGGGCCCATGCCACCTGGCAGGCGTCGCGCGGGAGGCTGGAGGCCCATCGCGCGGAGCTGGCGAGGGCGGCCGGCGACGAGGACTATCTGCGTCATGTGCTGCGCGAGCTCCGCCTGATCGAGGTGCGCGAGGGCGAGGAGGCGACGCTGGTCGCCGAACGCGCGCTGCTGCGCGAGGGCGAGCGCGTGGCCGAGGCCTTGGCCGAGGCGGCGGACGAGCTGAATCGCGACGGCGGCGTGGACGGGCGTCTGCGCCGCGCGGAACGGGCGCTGTCGCGGCACGCCGAACGGGCTGACGGGCGCTTCGACGCGGCCCTCGACGCGCTGGCGCGCGCGGCGACGGAAACCGTCGAGGCGGTCGCCCAGGTGGAGCATCTGGGGGCCGCGTTGGAGCTCGGGCCCGGCCGTCTGGAACGGGTCGAGGAGCGGCTGTTCACTTTGCGCGAGCTCGCCCGCAAGCACCGCGTGGGGATCGATGGTCTGGCCGCTCTCGCCGCCGATGTCGAGATCCGGCTCGAGCGAGTGGAGGCGGGCGAGAGCCTGTTGGCGGAACTCGAGGCGGCGGCCGAGGCGACGGAGTCGGCTTACCTGGAGGCGGCGGACGCATTGACGGCCGCGCGCGTGGCGGCGGCCGTTCGACTGGACGGCGAGGTGATGGTGGAGCTGCCCGTGCTCAAGCTCGACAAGGCGCGCTTCCGAACTCGAATCGATCCACTGTCGGCGTCGCGCTGGTCGGCGCAAGGTGTCGATCGGGTGGCCTTCGAGGTCGCCACCACGCCCGGCGCGGAACCCGGCAACTTGGGCCGCGTCGCCTCGGGCGGCGAGCTCGCCCGCTTCATGCTCGCCCTCAAGGTGGCGCTCGCCGGCACCGGAGGCGCCGGCACGCTGGTCTTCGACGAGGTCGATCGCGGCGTCGGCGGCGCCGTCGCCGATCGGGTCGGCGCGCGGCTCTCGGAACTGGCTCGCACGACCCAGGTCCTGGTGGTGACGCATTCGCCCCAGGTCGCGGCACGCGGCGATCACCACTGGCGCATCACCCGGGAGAGCCGGGGCGAGGGGGAGCGGATCGATATCGAGCGACTGGAGCCCGAGGCCCGGGAAGAAGAGATCGCCCGCATGCTCGCCGGGGCTAGCGTGACGGCGGAAGCGCGCGCCGCCGCGTCGAGCCTGATCGAGGGCGCCCGGCCATGAAAGCCGTCGCCTCGAAGACCGTGGCGGCGCTGGCGGCCTCGGAGGCGGCGGCGGAGCTGGCCCGCCTCGCCGAGGAAATCGCCGGCCACGACCTGGCCTACCACCAGAACGACGCGCCGCTGATCAGCGATGGCGACTACGACGCGCTTCGTCGGCGCAACGCCGAGATCGAGGCCCGCTTTCCCGACCAGAAACGCGCCGACAGCCCGAGCGCTTCGGTCGGCGCCGCGCCCAGGAGCGGCTTCGCGAAGGTCAGCCATGCCCGCCCGATGCTCTCGCTCGACAACCTCTTCGACGACGAGGACGTCGGCGAATTTCTCGATCGCGTGCGCCGTTTCCTTTCCCTCGACGCCGAAGCGCCGATCGACGTGGTCGCGGAGCCGAAGATCGACGGCGTTTCGGCCTCGCTGCGCTACGAGGGCGGGCGTCTGGTCCAAGGCGCCACCCGGGGCGACGGCCGGGTGGGCGAGGATATCACCCGCAACCTCGCGACCATCGCCGAGATCCCGAAGACCTTGCCGGCGGCGGCATCCGGCGTGATCGAAATTCGCGGCGAGGTCTTCATGTCGCGCGCTGCCTTCCTGGCCTTGAACGCGGCCCAGGAGGCGGCCGAGCGCGCACCCTTCGCCAATCCCCGCAACGCCGCCGCCGGTTCGCTCCGCCAGCTCGACCACCGGATCACCGCCGGCCGCCAGCTCGGCTTTCACGCCTACGCTTGGGGCGAGGTCGATACCCTGCCGGCGGAGACGCAGTGGGGCGTGCTAAGGGCGTTCAAGACCTGGGGTTTTTCGGTGCAGGCCGCGACCCGGCGCTGTCGGGGAGGCCAGGAAATGCTGGCCTTCCACCGGGAAATCGAGGCGAGCCGGGCCGAACTGCCCTATGACATCGACGGCGTCGTCTACAAGATCGACCGGCTCGATTGGCAGCAACGCCTGGGCCAGGCGAGCCGCGCGCCGCGCTGGGCCGCCGCCCACAAGTTCCTACCGGAACAGGCAACGACGATCGTCGAGGGCATCGACATTCAGGTCGGACGCACCGGTGCGTTGACCCCGGTGGCGCGGCTCCGGCCGGTCACCGTCGGCGGCGTCGTCGTCTCCAACGCCACCCTCCACAACGAGGACACCATCGCCGATAAGGACATCCGCGTCGGCGACACGGTGGTGGTACAGCGGGCCGGTGACGTCATCCCACAGGTGCTCTCGGTGATCGCCGAGGCCAGGCCGGCGAAAAGCCGGGCCTACCAATTCCCCGAAATTTGCCCGGTCTGCGGCAGTGCCGCGCCGCGCGAGGCCGGCGAGGCGGTGCGCCGCTGCGCCGCCGGCCTGGTTTGCCCGGCCCAGGCGGTCGAGCGGCTGCGTCACTTCGTCTCGCGCGATGCCTTCGACATCGAGGGGCTGGGCGAGAAGCAGATCCGCGCCTTTTACCAGGACGAGCTGGTCCGCTCTCCGGCCGCTCTCTTTACGCTGGCGGCTCGCGACGGGGAGGCGGGAGGGGCGTTGGCGGCGCGCGAGGGCTGGGGCGAGACCTCGGCCCGGAAGCTCTTCCAGGCGATCGAGTCGCGGCGGCGCATTCCGTTGGACCGGCTGATCCATGCCCTCGGTATTCGCCACATCGGCCATTCGAACGCCCGCTTGCTGGCGCGCCATTACGGCGATCTCGCGCCCTTCCTCGCCCAGATGGAGCGCGCGGCGGCGCGCGAGGGCGCCGACCATGAGGCCCTGCTCGGGATCGACGGCATCGGCGCCGTGGTCGCCGATGCGCTGCTCGACTTCCTGGCCGAGCCGAGGAACCGTGCCATGCTCGATGAGCTGGCCGAGCAGATCGAGGTGATCGCGGTGGCGGCGCCGGCACGCGGCGAATCCCTGGTCGCCGGCAAGACCCTGGTCTTCACCGGCAAGCTGGTGGCCACCTCGCGCCCGGAAGCCAAGGCCAGGGCGGAAACGCTCGGCGCCAAGGTCGCCAGCGCCGTTTCCCTCAAGACCGATCTGGTGATCGCCGGCCCGGGCGCCGGCTCCAAGCTGAAAAAGGCGGAAGAGTTGGGGATCGAGGTCATCGACGAGGACGCATGGCTGAGGCTGGCGGGATTGTGACCGCTAGCGATTGACCCAACCAGGCGGCGCCTTTAGATCACAAGTCACCTCGCCGCCAATCGGCGGGAAATTGGGACACTCGCCAGGACCAAGGGGAACTCGATCATGGGCAGCGCCTCGAAGACCCGCGTGGAAAGCGATTCCTTCGGCCCCATCGAGGTGCCGGCGGATCGCTATTGGGGCGCCCAGACCCAACGCTCCTTGCAAAATTTCCGCATCGGCTCGGAACGGATGCCGGCCTCGATCGTGCACGCCTTCGGGATCGTCAAGCTGGCGGCGGCGCGTGCCAACGTCAAATTCGGCGAGCTGCCGCCCAAGCTCGGCCGTGCCATCGAGCGGGCGGCCAGGGAGGTCGCCGACGGCAAGCACGACGACCACTTCCCGCTCGTCGTCTGGCAGACCGGTTCCGGCACCCAGAGCAACATGAACGCCAACGAGGTGATATCGAACCGGGCGATCGAGCTCTCGGGCGGCGAGAGGGGCTCGAAGACGCCGATCCACCCGAACGACCATTGCAACTTGGGCCAGTCCTCGAACGACACCTTCCCGACGGTGATGCACGTCGCCGCCGTTGGCGAAATCCGCGACCATCTGCTGCCGAGCCTCGAGGCGCTGCGCCGGGCCCTCGACGCCAAGGCCAAGGACTGGCGGCGAATCGTCAAGATCGGTCGCACCCATATGCAGGACGCGACGCCGCTAACCCTCGGGCAGGAGTTCTCCGGCTACGCGACGCAGATGAAATACGCCGTCCAACGGGTGAAGGGGACGTTGCCCCGGCTCTATCGCCTGGCCCAGGGCGGCACCGCCGTCGGCACCGGCCTCAACGCGCGGAAGGGTTTCGACAAGGCCGTGGCGGCGGAAATCGCCTCGATCACCGGCGTGGCGTTCAAGCCGGCGGAGAACAAGTTCGAGGCGATGGCGGCGCACGACGCGATCGTCGAGGCCTCGGGTGCGCTCAACGTGGTGGCGACGAGCCTGTTGAAGATCGCCAACGACGTCCGCCTGCTGGGCTCCGGCCCGCGTTCGGGGCTCGGCGAGCTGGCGCTGCCGGAGAACGAGCCCGGTTCCTCGATCATGCCGGGCAAGGTCAATCCGACCCAGTGCGAGGCGCTGAGCATGGTGGCGATGCAGGTGATGGGCAACCACGCCACGGTGACCTACGCCGGTGCCGGCGGCTTCCTGGAACTCAACGTCTTCAAGCCGGTGATGATCTACAACCTGTTGCAATCGATCCAACTGCTGGGTGACGGCGCCGACAGCTTCCGGCGCAACTGCGTCGAGGGGATCGAGGCGCTGAGCGACAACATCGAGGCGCTGATGGGCCGCTCGCTGATGCTGGTGACCGCGTTGACGCCGCACATCGGCTACGACGCCGCCGGCAGAATCGCCAAGCATGCGCATGCTCGCGGCATGACGCTCAAGGACGCCGCCGCCGAGCTCGGCCTGGTCGGGGCAGAGGACTTCGAGCGCTGGGTCCGGCCGGAGAGGATGATCGGGCCGAGGACGTGAGCGCTGCCACGTCGGCGGCGCCGCTGAAGCGCTCCGTCCGCCTCGCCGGCCATCCGACCAGCATCTCGCTGGAAGCGGCCTTCTGGGTCCAGCTCCGCGCCATCGCCAAGCTCGAGGGACTGTCGCTCAACGCCCTGGTGACCCGGATCGACCGGGAACGCGGCGGCGGCCTTTCCGGCGCGGCGCGAATTTTCGTGCTCGAGTGGATCGTCGCCAACGGTGCGCCGCCGGCGCCGCAGCCTGCAGATCATCCGACCTGAGCGAGCCTCAGCGCTCTTTGTCGATGGCCGCTCGCGCGGCCCGCCGGGGCCTCCCGCTCCCCCGCCCATCCACCCAGGAGCGGGAGGCCCCGGCGAGCCGCCTGACCCGGCCGGCGCGCTCGGGTGGTTTGGCCAGGGGGGCGGGGCGCACGAGACTGTCGTCCGTCGGTTGGTATAACTTCAGCGCGACGCCCGGACGCGGCGCGCCATCGCGCGCGCCAGCCGCTCGAGGTTGAGCGCCACGCGGGCCTCGGAGAGCGGGCCCGCGATCGCCACCTCCAGGTCCGGACCCTCGGCCCCCACGGCGGGAAGCCGAGCACGGGCGTCGAGGTCGAGCCGCCAATTCGCCACGTCGACTTCGCCTCGAAGCGTCACGGCATAGGTGTCGAGCCAGCCGGCGCTGTCGAGGGTACGGGCGATGCCGCCGGCGAGATTCCAACGCCCGGCGAGCGACAGCTCGGCGCTTTCGCCGGAGAGCGCCCGCGTCAGCGCCGCGCGGTCCGGCGGCCCTTCGTCGCGCTCGGACAATCGCGCATCGAGCCGGGCGAGGGCGAAATCCGCCACCGCGCCTTCAGAGATCTCGACCTGGAAGCCGCCGGAAAGACCCCGTGCCATGTCCCTGGGACTGGCGCCCAGCGCATCGAGGGCACCCAGAATCGTGATCCGGCCCGATACCCGGGCAGCGCCCCCGGTCGCCCCGATCAAGGCGGCGAAATCCGCCTCGGCGAGGTCGACCCGAAAGGAGGCGCCCGGCGTGCCGCGTAACAGTACCTGGCCTCGAAGGTCGAGCTGTCCACCGAAGAGGCGGCCGGCGAAGCGCTCGACCTCGACCACGCCGGGACGAACGACGAGCGCCAACCGGGGTTCGTCGACCACGATGTCGCCGATCCGAAGCCGCGCGCCTTCGAGCGTCAGACGCACATCGACGTCGGGTATCGCGGCAAATTCGAAGGGGGCGCGGGACCAAGGCGCCCCGTCCTCGTCGAGGGGCGGCCACGGTGCCGGCGCGGCCAAGACGACGTCCTCCGCCCGCAGGCGTAGCTCGACGCGATTGCGAGGCCCCTCGGTGTCGAGGCTGGCGCTTCCCTCGAGCTTCAAGCCGCCCAGTCGTAGCTTCAGCTCCTCGAACGCGAGCCGTCCCAGCGGGCCGGCGATCCGCGTCGAGAGCTCGGCGTCCCGCGCGGCCGTGGCGGCCCCCGGGGCGGCCAGTGGCGGAAAGCCCCGGTCACGGCCCAACAGCGCCGCCGGATCCTCATGGCTCAAGCGGACGGCGAGATTCAGCCGGGGCGCCGTGATCGGCTTTGCGATCCGGCCCAGAATCTCGGCTCGCCCGCCCGCCCCCTCGAGCCGCGCGTCGAGCATCAGCGCGCGGCGATTGCCGCTGACGGTGGCGGAGCCCGCGAGCGCGCCGGCTAGCGGCGAGAGCGACCAGCCCAAGGCCGTCGCGAACTCTCCGACGTCGGCGTGCTCGGCCTCGAGGCGCAGCTCGATCGGCAGGTCGTCGCGCGCGTGGTCGATCCGACCGTCCAAGGTGGTGCGCAGTCCCAAGACCGTCACGGCGGCTTCGAAACCCACTCGCTCGAAGTCCAGTTCCAAGTCGCCCTCGACGCTGGCGCGCCCCAGTTCCTTCGCCGCCGACGCGTCGGGGATGGCGAGCCGGTGGGCGAGCTCGCTCAAATCGTCGCTCGCGGCTTGGAATCGGGCCTTCAGCTTCGGCGCCGTGGCGAAGCCGCCGGCGGTGGCGGTGAAGGCGACGCTGGCGCCCGCCAGCGCCCCGATCCGGGCGCGCCGCATCGTCATGCGCCCCTGCCTCAGGCCGACGTCGAGTTCGATCCGCTCGAGCGGCAGACCGGCGAGCGTCAGCTCGCCCACCGCGAGTTGCAGATTGGCGTCGAAGTCTTCGAGGCGCGCCAGCAACGGGCGCAGCGTGTCGGCTGGCGGTGCCCGGGCGAGCCCGGACCTTCCGGCTATCGCGGCCGGCTGGACGTAGGAGTCCAGGTCGAGGCGGTCGAGGCTCAGAGCCGCGCCGAATACCGGCCGCTGCTGAATGAGGTAGGTAATTTCGCCCTCCAGGCGGCTGTCGTCGAAGCGGGCGAGGATGTCGGCGAATTGCAGCAGATCGCCGTCCACCTTGGCCTCGCCGGTGAGGGAAAGGCCAGCGAGCCGGCCCGACGGTATGGCGGCGACATCGAAGCCGAGCCAATCGAGAAAGCGGGAGAGATTGTCGGAATTGAGCGCGATCCGGCCTTGCAGTCGGCCGGGCCGCTCCATCTCGCGGGCGACGCCGGTGAACTCGAAGCGGGAGCCGCCGGGGAGCAGGGTCGCGATCTTTTCAACCCGCATCACGCCTTCGGCGCAGATCGCGCTTATCCGCGTTTGCCGCAACACACCGCCTCGGTAGGTGAGACCGCCCAGATCGAGATCGATGCGGCCGAAGAGCCTGCGTGGCGCCCAGGCAACGGCACCCGACACCATGCGCACCGCCTCGGTCCAGTTCCACTGCGCCCGGGGCAACATGGCATCGAGGTCGATCCGATTTGCCTCCAGCGCCAGATCGAAACGAAGCGGGCGGCCGATCACCACCGACAGCGCGCCCGAAAACCGGGCGCCGGCAAGGCTCAGGTTGATGTCGTCGAGGGCGAGCTCGCGTCCCTGGCCCTCGACCCGCGCCGTGAGCGCCAGCGGTCCATGGGGCAGCGGTGCCGGGCCTTCGCCGCCCAACGCCTCGCCCAGCCGGGCGAGGTTCGGCGCCTCCAGCGAGATCGATCCTTGCAAGCTGCGCCCGCCTTCGTGCGGGCGAAGGCTGCCGGAAAAGCCGAGCTTGGCGCCGGCACGGACGATTCCGACCCGGAGCCTGGGTATCGCGACCGTGCCGTCTGGGCGAAGTCGGGCGACATTCAAGGTAAAATCGACCTCGATGCCATCGATCACGGCGCGGCCTCGGGCCGAGAACGGACCGTCCAGCGAGCGCGCCGTGCCCTCCCCCTCGATGTCGCCGACCGTCCAGCTCGAGTGGTCCCGAGGATCCGCCACGCGAAGCCTCCCCCCCTCGACCTCGATGACCTGGAAAGCGGTCCCGGGCGTCAATCGGGCGAGCGGTCCGGTGGTGGCCGCCGCGGGCGGGTGGCCGGCGGCACCCAGCACCACGTCGACCTCTGGCGCGACCAGGGTCAGACGGCCGACCTCCACCCGGCCGAGCAGCAGCGGCAGCAGTTCGACGCGAGCACGAACCGAGCGAACCGCGATACTGACTCCACGATCGTCGGATAGGCGCAAGCCGTCCAGTGCGAGGATCGGCTCGGGCAGGAGGCGGAAGCGAATGGCGCCGTCGATCACTACCCGCCGCCCCGTGAGGTCGCCGGCCGCGGCGGCGATCTCCTCTCGGTAGCGATTCCAGTCGACGACGCTCGGCAGCGTCAGAACGACCCCGATCGCGGCGACGACCAGGACGAGCGAAGCGATGGCGAACTTGCGCAAACGTTCCTCCGCGATAGCGCCGCCGAAACCGTGACGCTAGCATTGCGATGGCAGGGTGGCGGGATCATTCCGCGCGAGCGGATAATGCCCCAGCCTAGTGGATAGAATCCAACATATGGTAGCCCTACGATCCCATATCCTGGTTTCTCGCCAGGAGGGCGCCCGCCGGCGATGCCGGCACATCGTCAAGGGTGCCCGACGCAGCGAGAAGCCAGGATTTGGGAGAAGCCAGGATATGGGACCCGAAGGGCGGCTTCCCGAGCCCGCCGGACGCGTTGCCCGGCGCTTGTGATGCGCCCCCATCACGGCGCACCGGGCGCCTTTCCGGAAGAACTCGGGAAACCGTCGTAGGGGTACCATATGTTGGATTCTATCCACTAAACCATCGTCCGAGCCGGCTGAACCACCCGGCCCCGGGCATTCCACCGATGCTTTCGATAAGGTTCCGGCCTCGCCCGGGCGGATCATGCTCTGGCTATCAAATCTCCTGACCGATCACCTACGTGGGTAGTCCGGCCTTGCCCAGACCTTCGCGATGGTGGTCTCTGTCGGCGGATAACTCGTAGGGCAGGATCGAGAGATAGCTCTCGATCGAGAAATCCGGCTTCAACCGAAGCGTTTCGGCCACCTCCCTCTCGCAATCCGATGCATTTCCCATCTGGGCATGGCACGCGCCCAAGTCAGCGTGATGTTGGTAGCGCGATACGCCGATCTGCATATACGCCTTGATCGCCTCGGCGTAGCGCTGCTCGGCGTACAACGCTCGGCCCAACAGGTGCGAGAAACTGTTGACACCCAGGGGGTCGAGACGCATCGCTGTTTGCACCCACTCGAGGCCCTCGGCATGGCGACCCATCCACGTCATCAGCTCGCCACGTTGCGCGGCCATACGGGGATCGTTCGGGTTCATCGCGAAGGCCCGGTTGTGGTACAGTTCGGCCTGAGCCAGCTCGCGCTGTTCCATGTTGATCTCGCACAGGATCCTGAGACACTCCATGTCGTTTTCATCCAGCGCCAGCGCCTTCTGTGCGTTTTCCACCCTCTGCTCGCCGGCAAGGTCGGGCTTTTCGGCATAGCCGCGAAGCACGGCTTGGCGAAGCGTGCACGCCTTCCAGGCATAGGCCGGGGCGTAGTTTGGATCGACTTCGATGGCTTTGTTCAGCGAATCGAGCGCCTCCGAGTTGGCCTCCTTCGTACCGACGTGATGGAGGATCTTGCTGCGCAGCACGTAATCGTATGCCGCCATGTCCCGCGGCGGCTTGCGCTTGATGCGTTCGATGTCCGCCACCTCGAGGCGCGCCGGCAGCGCACCGACGATGGCACGCGTCAATTCGTCCTGGAGCTCGAAGATGTCCGACAGTTCCCGGTCGTAACGCTCGGCCCAGACGTGCTGCTCGCTCGCCGCCTCGATCAGCTGCACGGTCACACGGATACGATTTCCGGCTTTGCGGATGCTGCCCTCGACGAGATAGAGCACGCCCAGCTCGCGGCCGACATCCTGCATGCGGACGGCCCGCCCCTTGTAGGTGAAGGCCGAGTTCCGGGCGATCACGAAAAGGCTCGGATATCGCGCAAGCTCGGTGATGATGTCTTCCGTAATGCCGTCGGCGAAGAATTCCTGCTCGGGGTCGTCGCTCATGTTGACGAAGGGCAGCACCTCATGTTGACGAAGGGCAGCACCGCGATGGACGGCTTGTCGGGCGGCGGCGGCGCCTTGCCGTCGGGCGCGGTCACAACCGGAGCGGCGTTGAGCGGCCAATGCCAGACCTGGACCGGCCGGGCGATGTTCTTCATTGCCTGAGCGCCGCCATCGGCGAATTCGATGCCGAGTTTTCCGAGCACCTCGGCGTGCACCTTCTCCGAGATACAGACGCCACCGGGTTCGGCGATCTCCTGCAATCGAGCGGCGACATTCACGCCGTCGCCGTAAATATCGTCGCCGTCCACGATGACATCGCCGAGGTTCACGCCTACCCGGAATTCAATCCGCCGGTCATCGGGCTCCTCGGCGCTCAGCTCCGCCACCTTGGCCTGGACCTCGACGGCCCAATTCACGGCGTCGACGACGCTCGGAAATTCGGCCAACAGTCCGTCCCCCATGAGCTTCACGACGCGACCGCCGTGCTCGGCGATCTTGGGCTCGACCAGTTCCGAAAAACGGGCCCTGAGGCGAGCGTGGGTGCCAACCTCGTCCACGCCCATGAGACGCGAATAGCCGACCACATCGGCGGATACGATGGCCGCCAATCTGCGTTGTGTCCGTTCCGTCATGGTTCGAGTCTAGCGGAGCTCGCGAGCGGTAGGAACAGCAATCTCGGTTCTTCGAGATGCGTGGATGCAGCAGTGACAGCTAAACGGCAACAATTGGCGATGCCCGGGCGTGGCCCAGGCGACGGCGCGCCGGGGAATTTACCCCCGCGTCCGGATCTCCGGTTCAACCGCGAAAGGTAAAGCGGTCGTCACTTCGATGGGTAGGAGTCGATGGGGACCATGATGTGCGCATAGGGCGTATTGGGCCACATGATCCAGGGCCCGCCATTGTTCGGGTCGGTGGAAATATTGTCGAACATGGCCTGGTCCGGCACCAAGATCATCAAATGCGCCTTTAGGCCCTCGACCCAATCGCCGTCTTCCTTCTTGCCGCCGGGCGTGATGTTGCTGATCGGCGCATCGCCGGCCAGCATGTAGCCTATGCCGACCTTGTCGTAGCTCGGCGCCTTGCCGTTCGTCAGGGCATCGAGCAGGTTCTTCCAGGAGGCGTCGATACACCAGGGATCGGTGCCGCCGTTGTTCGGGATGTCCGGGAGGCAGGTCCAGCCGTTCGTTCCCTTGCGCAATACCTCACCCTTTCAGTCCATGATGGTGGCGTTTTTCGTCAAGGAATCGGGCCCGGCGGAGAGGGCGCTTTGAATTTTCGCCTGATCCGCGTTGGCGGCAGTGGCAAGGAATACGGCAAATGCCGACGAGACCAGAGTTCTAAAGAACATTTCCCCCCCTTTCAGCCCGAAGGCCGAGCGATCCGATCCGAGGCAAGTACGAAGCAACTCCCACGATACAGAAATCGCCCAGATGCTCACAATGCCCAGATGCCTAGATTGATTGGGAAATTATAAATACTACTTGAAATCGTCCTCCTGACTCCCCATATTTCAATTGTAGAGAGGGAGACAGGAAATGCCCCGCAAAGCCCCCGGAAAAGCCCATCGCGAAGGTCTGACGCTGGTTCAGATGATGGAGATGTTTCCGACGGATGAGGCCGCGACGGCGTGGTTCGAGTCGGTGGTATGGCCGGATGGGCGGCATTGTGGAAAATGTGGTTCGGTCAACACGCGGGAAGTCCCGAACGCGAAGCCGATGCCCTATTGGTGCACCGATTGCCGATCCTATTTCAGTGTCCGCACAGGCACGCCGATAGCTCGCTCCAATGTCCCTCTGCGCAAGTGGGCAATCGCGATCTACCTCTGCCTGACGAGCCTCAAGAGCGTGTCGAGCATGAAACTTCACCGGGACATTGGCGTTTCCCAGCCCACAGCTTGGTTCATGTTGCATCGCATCCGGGAAGCATGGGCAGTTGACGATGACGACGACTTGGACGGGCCGGTAGAAGTCGACGAGACCTATTTCGGCGGGAAGCGCGAGAACATGCCGCTGTCGAAGCGGAGGGCGCTCACGGGCCGGGGGCCGGTCGGCAAGACAGCGGTGGTCGGTGTGAAAGACCGCGATACCAACGAGGTCCGGGCCGAGGTGGTCGATTTCACGGACGGCGAAACCCTCAAGGGCTTCGTCCGGGAACATGTCGAACCCGGCGCGACGGTCTATACAGACGATGCGCGAGCCTACAAGGGGATGCCTGAGTTCAACCATGAAGCCGTCAATCACTCGGTTGCCGAATATGTCAGGGGGCAGGCGCACACCAACGGAATCGAGTCCTTCTGGGCCATGCTCAAGCGGGCGCATGACGGCACGTTCCACAAGATGAGCCCGAAGCACCTGCAACGCTACGTCTCCGAATTTGCCGGCAAGCACAACATCAGGGACTCCGGAACGCTTGCGCAGATGCGGGACACGGTGGCCGGGCTTGTCGGACGCAATCTCCTCTACCGCAACCTGATCGCGGACAATGGGCTTTCGTCCGGGGCGCGGTCGTAGCGCGTTCCGCAAAAGCGCTTTCGCCAGCTTCTCCGGGGTTGCGCCCGCCAAGTCGCGGGCTGGATCAAGCATTCCAGGTCTCATCTTCCAGGGATTCCCGGCTCCAATACAGCATTGACGGTAACTGCCCAGGTAGGTCTGGGCCTATCAAGCGTCGCGGAGACGAGCGATCAGGGTTTCGGGATTTTCCATGAGCGCGGGAATGATGTTCCAGCCCTGTTTTTTGGCGGTCGAGATGAAGCCGCGGATGGTCGCGAAGTCGTTCGCCCCTTGTTCGGATCGGAAGGCGCCGGAGATTTTCTGCTTGAGCTTCGCCATGCGCACGTCCTGCTCGGCCTGATTGTTGGTGAAGGGCACGGCGAGGTTGGCGAGGAAGCGTAGCGCGTCTTCCTTGCGCGCCTGAAGACGTAGGAGAAGGTTGTGGCCGGTACGGCGCGGCTTGCGTCCACGGCGCTTGGCCTGGCCCTCGGCCGGTGCGGGGCCGAGCGGGGGCTGGGCCTCGTGAAAGCGGATGCCCTCGGCCGTGATGGCGTCCCACCATCGTCGGAAGCCTTCGACGAGGCTCGGTTGCAGCGCCACGCCCCGCTCCCGGGCGAGGTTTGCCGCGTGGCAGGCACGGCGGAGCAGCCTTTGCATCTTGCGCGCCCAGCCTTCCTTCTCGATCTCGATCAGGGCTTGCAACTCTCGAAGGTGATGGGCGTTGCACAGCGCATGGTCCACGCCTTGCATCGTGAAGTACGGCTTCCAGTGGTCGTGCACGACGATGCCGGCGACGCCATCGAGCAGGCTGCCGCGCCCGGCCGAGACCCGGTAGAAGGTCAGCCCGGCACTCGAGGCGACGTGCAGCCATTGGGTCCGCCCGCCGACCCGCAAGCCGGTCTCGTCCATGTGCTTGACCGGCGCCGATTTCACCAAGTCGCGGATCACCTCGACGACGCCTTCGAAGCGCCGGGCGCGGCTTCGGCCCATCCGCGCGACGGTCGCCGGAACCAGGGCGACGGCGAACAGATCCGCCATCAACTCGGCCAGACGATCTTCGGGCAAGAGCTGGTAGTGCGACAGGTAGACCACCATGGCCCCGATCCGCGCGCCATACCGCACCGGGCCGGTGACGCCAGCGGGAAAGGCGGCCCTGGTTTGCCTGCCACATCGCCCGCAACGGCAACGATGCGCCCGATGCTCCATGACCACCAGGGGCCGGGGCTCGGGCAGATCGAAAACCTGGCGGGCGCCATGGCCGGTGGACATCTCCGGCGTCAATCCCGAACCACAGTTCGGGCAGGTCTCGGGATAATGATCGGTAATCGCGTCGGGTTCGGCGACTTGGCGCAGGGTCTCGCCCTCGTGGCCCTTCTGCCCGCCCGGCTTGCGGCCCGACTTCTCGCGCAGGCTCCCGGTGCGCCGCCGCTTCTGCTTCCCCGCCGGCGGCTTGCTCAGTCCATCGCTGGACGGCGGCTTGCCGCTGTTGGTGCTGTTCAGGCCGAGCCGGCGCTCGAGTTCGTCGAGCCGTGCCGCCAGAGACAGCACCAAATCGATCAGTTCGTCTTTCGACAAGAGGGCAAGGGCTTCATGATTCATTGGATTCTTGAATCGCATCACCCCCTGCTTGTCAATCAAAACCTAGGCATTCAGTCCATCAAACCTACAAAAACTGCCCGTCCGTCCTATCCAGCCGCTCGGCCATCGGCTACCTGGGCAGTTACCATTGACGGAAGACAGTTCGTCGTGAGCTTCTTTGAGGCCAACTACCGCGCGGCGGAGATCATCGCAATGCAGGGTAATGATCTCGCCTCTAGGCAGCTCGAAATCGAGCTCTCGTACGGACTGACGGACATCGGATGGGTTCTCCGACAAGGCACGCCCAAGGCGCTCTATGGCGCGGCCAGCATTCTTTAGCTTCTGTTCGAGAATCTGAATATCGCGGCGGAGTTCGTCTCGGCGCCTGATGTTTTCCAGCACCGCTTCCGCGCGTTCCTCGTCTGTCATCTTCTCATTCCTTTGACCTTGTCGCCCAGATCTTTGGCGTCCTGGTAACGCTTGTCCCGCGCGTTCGCCATCATTAGCCGCTCGTAGTCAACCCAAGCCTCATCGTCGGCCTTGGGATGGGGAGCACCAAGGCCTATGTGGCCGAGACGGCGCAGGAGCCGTAGCCTCCGAGTGTGCGGATGATCCGGAGACGACGATGTGAACTCCTCCATCGCGGCCAAGAACTCACGATCCCGTCTCCGAAGATTACGCCAATCAAGTGACTTGCTTAGCAGCCACAAAAATATAAGTGTGCCGCCGATGGTAAACGCCACGGTTGAAGGCGTGCCGCTCATGAAGCTGAGCCAGTCGCCCCAAGTGCGGGAGTCATTCAAGGCGCCGGGAATGCCCAGCGCAGAAGAAATCGCCCCGATCACAGGGAACCACCTGTTGCCGAAGAATTTGAACATCCCCGAATAGTCGGGAGTCCGCCCGCCACTGTCAAGTGGGCTTTATAATTCCCATTGATTGCAGTGATGCTCGAGTGTCAATAGGTCCCCGGCTCATCACTTTCCATTAGCGAAACTGGGGACGTATACAGTTTCCTCGACGCTATCATCCCTTGGAAAGCGCGGAAAACCGGGACGTCAGCCCCGGTCTTGCCTCGCACCCCAAATCACGAGCGAAGCGTGGCGAACCAGGGCGGCGCGCCCCGTGCTTCAACGATAAGCGCACGCCACCGACACCGCCTGGAGTGCCACGCTCGTTTCCCTCGCAGGCCATGACGCCGTCATCGCGACGGGCGAGGAAAGCTCGGCGGTTCAGTCGGCTCGGCCGGCACTATAAAATCCACGAAGCCGGCCCGCACTCCCGGCTCAGGCGCCGCCGATGCGGTCGCGGCGGATGCGGATGCCGGCGGCCTCGCGGTCCCAGGTGTCCGCCGTCACGCCTTCGTCGCGCAAGAGATGCTTCTGGACCTTGTTGGTTAGCGTCTTGGGCAAATCCTCGACCACGCGGAGGTAGCGCGGGATCATGAAGTGCGCCATGCGGGGCCGCAGAAATTCCAGCAATTCGACCGGGTCCAGGGTGGCGCCCTGGACCAGCGAGACCACCGCCATCACCTCGTCCTCGCCAATTTCGCTCGGCACCGGGATCACGTCGGCCTCGCGCACCGCGGCATGCGCCGCCAGCTCGATCTCGACCTCGAGGCTGGAGATGTTCTCGCCTCGGCGGCGGATCGAGTCCTTGATCCGGTCGACGAAGAAGAAGTTGCCGGCTTCGTCCCGCGTGCCCGCGTCACCGGTATGGAACCAGCCGTTGCGCCACGCGCTCGCCGTCGCCTCCGGGCTCTTGTAATAGCCGTGGTTCATCGCCCAGGGGGCCTCCGTGCGGAGGCAAAATTCGCCCACGGCGCCCGCCCGGACCTCGCAATCGTTTTGGTCCAGCAGCCGCACCTCGACGCCGGGCCTCGCCCGCCCGCAGCTGCCCGCAATCGTCGGATTGGGCTCGGAGGCGATCGGCGTCGAGATCTCGGTCATGTTGTAGAGGGTCAGGACGTCGATGCCGAAGCGCTGGGCGAAGGCGTGGATGTCGTTCACCAGCGGCACCATGTGGACCAGCCGGAGCGGATGGTCGCGGTCGTCGTCGCCCGGCGCGCGGGCCTCGAGGAAGTTCGCCATCACGCCGAGCAGGAAGACCATGGTCGTCCCGGTCTCGCGGACGGTCGGCCAGAAGCGTTCGGTGTCGAACGCCACCACCATCGAAATCGAGGCGTGGTGCACCAGCATGGCGTAGATCAGCGCGGTGCCGCCGATGTGGAAGATCGGCAGGTTGATCATGTAGCGGTCGTCGGGGCGGATGTAGTCCCAGGTGCCGGGCCCGAACATCGAATAGTGATGGAAGTAGGAGCTGAGCACACCCTTCGACGGCCCGGTGGTGCCGGAAGTGTAGAGGATGCCCTGGAGGTCCCAGGGCTCGATCTCGCGGGCCAGCGGCGCCAGCTCCAGGCCCGCGCCGTCGAGCGCGTCGGCCCCCAGCAGCTCCAGGCCGGCCACCGTTTCCGCCTCGCCCGCCAGGACGACGCAGCGCTTCAGCGCGGCCAGCTCGACCGCGGCCAGGCGGTCCACCAAGTCGGCGTGGGCCAGCATCAGCTCGGCGTCGGAATTCTCGATCACATGGGCCAGCAATTGGCCTCGGTAGCCGGTGTTGATCGGCACCATGACGGCGCCCATGTAGTTGAGCGCGAAGAAGCAGACCAGCGCCTCCGGCCCGTTCGGCAGCCAGATCAGCACATGATCGCCTTGTCGAACCGCGAGCCGTTGCAGCGCCGCCGCCCGGACCCGGACGCGGGCCCGGATCTCGGCGTAGCTCCAGCTCTCGCCGCCGTCGAAGACGACGAAGATCTTGTCCGGCGTCTCCGCCGCCGTCCGGTCCAGCAGATAGCGCAGCACGCAGCGCTCGCGCGGCGCCAGTCGCGGATCGCTCACCCCTTCATCCTCCCGTTCCGCTGGCCCATTCCCCCGGACGCGGCGCGGCGATTATCGCGGCCGGCGGGCCCCTGTCAAAGCCGGAGCGCTCGCGCGCGAGACCATGGCGGTTTGTCCGCGACCCCTCGGGGGGCCTATGATCCGGCCCGCATCGAATCAGCAAGGGGGGCACCATGGAGCCGGGCAAGAGACTGATCGACAAGGTCGCGATCGTCACCGGCGGGGCCTCCGGCATCGGCGCGGAGACGGCGCGCCAGTTCGCCCGCCACGGCGCCGCCGTGGTGCTGGCCGACGTCGACACCACGCTGGGCGAGCAGGTGGCCGAGGAGATCCTGGCGGCCGGCGGCGGCGCCGACTTCCGGAGCCTCGAGGTGACGGACGAGGCAGGGTGGGCGGGGCTGGTGGAGGAGACGGAGGCGCTCCACGGCAAGCTCGACATCCTCGCCAACATCGCCGGCATCTCCGGTCGCGATCCGAGCCAGAACGTCCAGACCACCCAGACCGCCGGGCCGCTGCTGGAGGCGCAGTCGCTCGAACAGTGGAACAAGGTGATGGCGATCAACGCGACCGGGGTTTATCTCGGCACGCGCGCAGGCATCCCGGCGATGCGCCGCGCCGGCGGCGGCTCGATCATCAACATCTCCTCGATCTGCGGCATCGTCGGCTCCTTCGCCAACGCCGCCTATCACGCGAGCAAGGGCGCGGTCCGGATCTTCTCCAAGGCGGCGGCGATCCAATACGCGGCGGAGAACATCCGGGTGAATTCGGTGCACCCGGGCTTCGTCGACACGCCGATGACGGCGCCCGGCCATGCCAACCCGGAGGTGGCAGCCAAGCGGATGGAGGCCACGCCGATGGGCCGCTTCGGCACGCCGCACGACATCGCCATGGGCTGCCTGTACCTGGCCTCGGACGAGTCCGCCTGGATGACCGGCGCCGAGCTGGTGATCGACGGCGGCATGACGGCCAATTGACGACGAATGAGGCGACAAAGACGGCACATGAGCCCGGATGCCCGGCCCGACGATCGCTTCGATGACCGCAACATCTCCTGGGCCCCGTTCCGGGGCATCGTTGGCCTCCATTACCACCTGTTGGAGGTGGACGAGGGGCGCCAGCAGGTCGAAATGCTGATCAAGTTCGCCGCGCACGCACGCTCGATCGCGCACCGCCACGCGGGCCCGAGCCGCACCCTGGTGCTCGAGGGCGAGCAGCGGATCTACGAACCGGGCGCCGGCGAGACGCCGCGCGAGACGCGCGCCGCCGGCGCCTTCGCCGTATTCAACGGCGACGAGACCCACGCCGAGGGCGCGGGGCCAGGGCGCACGATCATCCTGCTCTCGATGCAGGCGATCGACGGCCGCGTATGGGATCTGCTGGACGACGATCTGAACGTCACCCGCCATGTCACCCTTGCCGACTTTCGCCGGGGGATGGAGAAGCAGCGCGCCCGTGCGGCCTGAGGCCAGCCAGCCTGCTTGACGCGGGGCAGGTTTGAATCCATTTTAAAGCCGATTCAACGAAATTTCGTCGAATAGGCCTTGAAATGCTGAGAAAATTCACCGTCGAGAACTTCCACTCCATTCGCGAGCCGCAGACGCTCGACCTGACGATCGGCCGCAAGGCGCGTGACCCGGACGGCCGCTTCGTCGAGTCGATCCCCGACTCCGGCATCCGCCTGCCCAAGGTCGCGCTCGTCTTCGGTGCGAATGCGTCGGGCAAGACGAACCTGCTGCAGGCGCTCGATTTCGTCTTGAGGTTCATTGCCGAAAGTGCGTCGTGGTCGACGGACCAGCCCTTTCCGTTCGTCCAGTTTGCAACGAGCCAGGCGTTGGGATCGGCCACGCGGTTTAGGCTCGAATTCGACGCCGTTGATCTCGTCGGCACCGGAACGGCGATTTACGAATACGAGGTGGAACTCACGCAGCAGCCCCGTCGTGTTTGTTGGGAGCGGCTCAGATTCAGACCGGAGAGGCGGGCACGGAAGCTCTTCGAGCGAGTCGGTGGTAAAATTCAGACGAGCAAGGAGTTCGATGTTCCGAAGCGGGATCCGGTCCGATTGCGGCTTCTCGAGCACGCGAGTGTCATTTCGATCTTGGCGCAGTTCGCGCATCCTCTCTCGAAAGCGATCGCGGCCCATGTTCGGAACGCCGGAGGTAATTTAGTTTTCAGGGGCCGTTTCAAACTGACGCCCAACGACGCATCGATCTACTATGCCAAGAACTCCAAGGCCCTCACCGGTATCGGCGAGTTCGCGCTACGATCCGACTTAGGAATCAACGAAGTCCGACTCGTGCAGAATGGGCAAGCGTTGGAACCCATCTTCGTCCACAACGGTCTCGACGAGCCGCTGGGGTACGAGCTCGAGTCACGAGGTACCCAGGCGATCTATCGCCTCTATCCGATTTTACATGAAGCCTTGAGCACTGGCTCGTTGATGCTTTACGACGAGCTGGACAATGATATTCATCCGAACCTGTTGCCGGAGATTCTGCGATTGTTCCACGACGCGGAGACGAATCCCGGCAACGCCCAATTGATCGCGAGTTGCCATGACGCCTCGGCACTGGAGTACCTGATGAAGGAGCAAGTGTACTTTACCGAGAAGGACTCCAAAGGTCGGACCGAGATATTCGGACTCAATGAATTCCTGGGCGTCCGCCGCGACGATAATTTTTACGCAAAGTACACTGACGGCGCCTACGGCGGCGTCCCCATCCTGGGCTGAGGCTTTCATGGCCGGGCCCCGCCACGCGAAGCCCGAGCGCCGAGTCGTACTCCTTGGATGTGAAGGGCGAAGCGAGGAAGGCTACGGCCTTTGGATGAACCAAGTCGCTCGTCGGCGCGACATGGCGATTACTATTCGGCCGGTGTTTCTCGGCGGCGGCGATCCCCTGGCCATCGTCGAGGCCTTCGAGCACGAGATTGCCGCTCGCCGTCGTCGGGGCCGTCGCTACGCTCATCACGTACTGTTCGTCGACGGTGACCGACTTGGCGAAGCGCCCGCGCGTGACGATGCGATCCCCGCCATCGTCCGGAGGGCCAAGATGGTACTCATCTGGCAGTCTCCCGGCCACGAAGCGTTCCTGCTCCGCCATTTTGAATGCCACCAGCATGACCGCCCGACCATGACTGTGGTGGCGGAGCGCCGCCTGGAGCGTCTGTGGCCCGCCTATCGAAAGGGCATGAATGCCGCCGGCTATGGCGCCGTCCTAACCGCAGAGCACTTCGACCGCGTCCGTCTCGTCGAGCCCGAGTTCGACGCCTTCCTCGACCGCATCGGCTGGCCGCGCGAATAGCGCCCGCCCTCTCCGCTTGCTTGCGGGCGCGGAAAGGCCATATTGGGCCCGACACGGGCGCAAATCCGGAGTATCCGAGCCATGGCCTACAAGCTCGCCGTCGTCGGCGCCACGGGCGTCGTCGGGCAGGAGATGTTGTCGATCCTGGCCGAGCGGAGCTTCCCCGTCGCGGAACTGGTGGCGCTCGCCAGGCGCCGCTCGCTCGGCCGCGAGGTCTCCTTCGGCGATCGCACGGTGAAATGCCGGGACCTGGCGCAATTCGATTTCACCGGCACCGATATCGCCCTCTTCGCCGCCGGTGGCGAGGCGGCCGCGGAGTTCGCGCCCCTGGCCGCGGCCCAGGGCGCGGTGGTGATCGACAATTCGTCGTACTTCCGGATGGATCCCGACGTACCGCTGATCGTGCCGGAGGTAAATTCGGACGCCATCGCCGGCTATGGGGCGCGCAACATCGTCGCCAACCCCAACTGCTCCACCGCGCAGCTCGTCGTCGCCTTGGCGCCGCTGCACCAGCACGCGCGGATCACCAGAGTCGTCGTCGCCACCTACCAGTCGGTCTCCGGCGCCGGGCGCGAGGCGATGGACGAACTCTTCACCCAGACCAAGGGGATCTACGTCAACGACACGGCCACGCCCGCCAGCTTCACCAAGCAGATCGCCTTCAACGTCATCCCCCACATCGACGACTTCATGGACGACGGCCAGACCCGGGAAGAGTGGAAGCTGGTGGCGGAGACCAAGAAGATCCTCGACCCGGCGATAAAGCTGCATGCGACCTGCGTCCGGGTGCCGGTCTTCGTCGGCCATTCGGAAGCGGTGACGATCGAGTTCGAGCAGCCGATCGACGACGACGAGGCCCGCGAGATCCTGCGCGAGGCGCCGGGCTGCATGGTCGTGGACCAGCGCCAGGACGGCGGCTACGTGACGCCGATCGACTGCGTCGGCGATTTCGCCACCTATATCAGCCGGCTCCGCGTCGATCCCACGGTCGAGAACGGGCTCTCGATGTGGGTGGTCTCCGACAATTTGCGCAAGGGCGCGGCCTTGAACGCGGTGCAGATCGCCGAGCTGCTGGCCGCCCGCCACCTGAAGAAGGCGGCGTGAGCGCAGGCCGGGCTAGAGCAGCATCCGTCAGAAGGAAATCGCTTTCAGCGATCCAACTGGCGGATAAAGCTGCTCTATCACCATGAAGAATAGAGCAATTTTATCCGAACGGATTGAACCGCACCGGTTCAATCCGTTCGGATATTGCTCTGGCCGAGCGGCGCGCGCGCTCCCCCTGCTGGCGCTGCTCGCGGGGCTGATCCCGGCCTCCGCCGACGCCGACACGGCGCGCGGCCTCCAGGCCTTCGAGGCCGGCAACTACGTAATCGCGCGGGAGGAGTTCGAGAAATCGGCGGCCGAGGGCGACGGCGCGGCGGAATATTCCCTCGGCGTCATGCAGGCCCGAGGCCTCGCCGGCTTCGAGAAGGACATGGTCAGCGCGGCGGCGTGGTTCACCTTGGCCGACGAACATGGTTTCGCGCAGGCGAGCCATGCGCTCGGCCGGATCCACCATGGCGGCGGCCTGGGAACGCGCGACGTGCCCGAGGCGATTCGGTGGTTCGAGCGCGCCTCGATCGGCGGCCATATCGAAGCGGATTTGGCGCTCGCCTCGATCTTCTATCGCGGCGACGGCGTGGCGCAGGATTTCGCGCGCAGCGCCAAGCACATCCGGCGCGCCGCCGAGGCCGGCGTCTCCACCGCGCAGCTCCACTTGGGCTACATCCTCACCCAAGGCCACGGCGTCGAGCGCTCGGCGGCGGAGGCCTATTTCTGGCTCTCCGTGGCGATGCAGAACGGCCTGAGCGAGGCCGCCGGGATGATGGCCGAGATCGACAAGGCGGAGCTCTCGACGGCGCGCCGCCTGGAGATCGAGACCAAGGCCAACGACTTCGAGCCCAAGCTGCCGGAAACCAAATAGGCTCCGGTGCGAGCCGGAACATCGCCGCCGGCGCATGGCGGCGAAGTGCCGCGATCCAGGCGGCGTCGGGCCCGTGCACGATCGCCGACGCGCGAAACGCGACCCCGGATCGATGCGCCGCCTCGCGGGGGCTCCCACCACGGTCGTCGCAATACGCCGAATTGCGGTTCCCCGGGAGAAGCCGCCAATCCAGAATCTGGGTCTAATATTAGAAATAATTGAACAGCCCAGGTAGCTGATTTCGATGAGGCTGCGGATTGGGTCTCTGGGGGCAGATTTTGTGGCTTTGGGGCGCTGACGGCCTAGATTTCGTTTGACAGAGGGTGGTTGGTCGATTCTAAGGATTCGATGGATAGGGATGTTCTTGCCTTTTTGTCGAAAGACGAGCTGATCGATGTGGTGCTGGCCCAAGGGTCGCGGCTCGCCGAGTTCGAACTCCGGCTTGGTGAACTCGAGCGCCGGCTTGGCCTGAACAGCACGAACTGTCAATCGGCGTTGAACATTGACCCCCTATCGGCGTGCAATGTTGACCCCTTTGGGGATGCACGGCGGAGGTCGTACAGGTAGTCCATAGGAGGGGCCCGCGCGCGGGCCGACGCGCCCACCACGCGGCTGGCGGCGGACCGCGCGTGGGAGGTTCCTGTGGGCCCACCTGGGCGACCGGGCGGCAGGTGGATCGGTTGCCTTTAGGACCGATTCTTGAAGCGCCAGGAGTCGTTTCCGGTCTCGATGATCTCGCAGTGGTGCGTCAGACGATCGAGGAGCGCGGTGGTCATCTTGGCGTCGCCGAAGACGGACGGCCATTCGCCGAAGGTCAGGTTGGTGGTGACGATGATCGAGGTGCGCTCGTAGAGCCGGCTGACGAGGTGGAACAGCAGCTGGCCTCCGGTTTGGGCGAAGGGCAGGTAGCCGAGCTCGTCGAGGATGACGAGGTCGCGCCGGGCCAGCTGATCGGCGAGCCGGCCCTGGCGGCCGGCGCGGGCTTCGGCCTCGAGCCGGTTGACCAGGTCGACGACGTTGAAGAAGCGGCCCCGGGCGCCATCGCGGATGCAGGCCCGCGCGATGGCGACGGCGAGATGGCTCTTGCCGGTGCCGGTGCCGCCGATCAGCACGGCGTTGCGCTGGTTGGCCAGGAAGCCGCCGACCGCCAACTCGCGGACCAGCGGCTCGTTGACCGGGGTGTCGGTGAAGTCGAAGTCGGCCAGCTCCTTGGCCAGCGGCAGCTTGGCGCCACTCATCTGGTACTTGATGGATCGCGCCTGCTTGTCGGCGATCTCGGCCTTCAACAGCTCGCCGATGATTCGCTGCATCGGATGCTGGCGCTTGAGGCCGTCGGCGAGCACCTCGTCGAACGCGTCGCGCATGCCGGCGAGCTTGAGTGCGGCCATCATCTCCAGGACCTCATGGCGCTCCATGGCCGACCCCCCTCAAGCGGTCGTAGCGGGTGCAATCGGCCACCGGCTCAAAGCGAAGACGCAGGTTCGCGGGCGTCGGGATCGGCGCCGTCTCGGACGGCTGGCGCCGACGATTGAGGATGTTGAGCACGACGTCGGCGCTGCACACGCCGCCAGCGAGCGCCTCGGCACAGGCGGCCTCCACCGCCGCCAGCCCATCCGCCAGCACGGCGGTGAGGATCTCGACCATCTGCCTGTCGCCGTCGTCGTGGCCGGCGAGCCGGACGCGCACGCGACCCAGGGCGCCGGGCAGCGCCCAGTCCTTGAACGGCGCGCCGTTACGAAGCGCACCGGGCTTCCTCGCCAGCACGGGCACGTAGTGCCACGGGTCATAGACGGTCTGGTCGCGGCCGAAGCGCCGGGCATGCTCGGCGACGATCTCGCCGTCCTGGCGGATGACGATGCGATCGGCGTAGGCATGGACCTCGACCGGACGGCCGACGGCGCGCGCCGCCACGCTGTACTTGTTGCTGTCGAAGCGCACCAGGCAGGTCTTCGACACCGACGCCGGGACCGCGTGGAAGCCGTCGAACGGCCCGCGATAGCCGACCAGGGACGGACGCTCGTCCTCGAACACCTGCCAGACAGTCCTGTCCTTGAACACCGGGTGGGGATGACGCCGGGCGTAGGCGACGCACTGGTCCAAGAGCCAGGCGTTGAGCTCGTCGTAGGTCTTGAAGCGCAGCCGCGGGGTGAAGAACCGACCGCGGATGATCCCGACCTGGTTCTCGACCTGCCCCTTCTCCCATCCCGCTCCCGGCGTGCATGCTGTCGGTTCGACCAGGTAGTGGCCACACATCTGCACGAAGCGCCGGTTGAACGCGCGCTCCTTGCCGATGAGGACGGTCTGCACCGCCGTCTTCATGTTGTCGTAGATGCCTCGCCGGCAGGCACCCTGGAACAGCCGGAATGCCCGGTCGTGGGCGTCGAACACCATCTCCTGGCTCTCGCGCGGATAAGCGCGGACGAAGAACATTCGGCTGTGGCACAGCCGGACGTGCGCGACCTTGACCTTGGTCGTCACCCCCGCCAGCACCACGTACTCGTGGCTCCAGTCGAACTGATAGGCCTCGCCCGGCGAGAACACCAACGGCACATAGGTCTGCGCCGTCGATGCCGAACGGCGCCACCGCCACGCCTTGGCGTAGCGCCGCACCGCGTCGTAGCCGCCGCCATAGCCCAGACCCTCGAGGGCTTCGGAGATCCGTAGCAGCGTCAGCCGCTCCCGCTTCGACTTGGTCTCGTTGGCCTCCAGCATCCGCTCCAGCTCGGCCGTCCACGGCCCCAGCTTCGGCATCGGCTGGACCCGCCGGTCGTAGGTGAACGCCGTCGCCTGCGAACGGATCACCTTGCGCACCGTGTTGCCCGAGACCTTCACGTCCCGCACGATCTCCTTGATCGGCTTCCCCTTGACGAAATACTCCCGCCGGATCCGCGCTATCGTCTCCACGACCAACATCCCCCACCACCTCGTCCGCCCAAAAACGAGGTGACTTGGACTAGCCAGGCTCAGGGGGTCAAATTTGGACGCCGATCACCCCTCAACAGGGGTCAACTTTGCACGCCGTTCCACAGCTCTCGACTCTGCCCGGCCCGCAGCCGCTCGGCGATGCCGTCGACGAAGAGGTAGGCGATCTCGAACTCGCTAAGGTCGCGCTTGGCGAAGCCGAGGTAGTCCGCCCAGAGCCGCTCCCCCATCTCCGAGACCGCCGTGCGCGACAGCAGCAAGCGCCCACTTTCTTCCCTGAAGGCATCTTCGATGTCGCGCACCGAGAGACCGCGCGCCAGCATCTCCACGGCTAAATCCTCCAGGCCCTCGGAATGACCCTTCAGCTGCGCTCGCAGATCCGAACGGAACGGTTCGTCCGTCCCGGCGACCTGCGGCGCCGCATACCTGATCCGCCCCTCGGCCGTCTTCAGATGACCTTCGCGCGAACCGTTCCGGTAACCTCGGCCAGGCTCGGAACCGTGCTCGTAATAGTCCCGGCCCAGGGCGTCGCGCACCTCGGCCTCCAAGCCTTCCTCGATGATCAACCGCGTCGCCAACCGCACCAATTCACTCTTCGCGTCGACCACGCGGGCGCGCCCTTCGATCAGGTCGTTCTAGGCTTCACGCGTGCGCTCGCTTCCGGGTAGTCTCTTCGTCATGGAGGTGCCTCCTGTGCTGGGCTGGCGCGCAGCCATGCCCGGGTGGGAATCGACACCTCGAAGGATGCACCTCCTACCAAATTCCCAGCAAGTCTAGGACTTCACCCCAGCGGCCATGGATCGTCTGATTTCACTAGCTTCGGACAATCTTCCTCTTCGCGGGTGCGAAGGATGTTCCCGCCTCGGTAGGCGCTCACAAACAGTCGTATGAGACCAGGCTCAAAATCTATTCAAAACAACGACTTGAGAAGTCTTTCGCCGACTGGCGTGTTCTAAGTTCGCGAGTGTGAGTTGAGCGGTCGAAAGCCGCTATGGACGACAGTCAGGGCTGACCGGGATGAAGCAGGCGGAAGAGTTTTGATCATCTGGGAACAATCGAGAGGCTCGCATGGCACTTTATCTGAACGAGGTATGGATGAAGGATCCCAGCCCTGAGACCTTTCGTGAATTCATCGAGGTGTTTGGATCGCTTCGTGGCCAAGCCGATACCCTTGGACTGACTTCGGAGATCTTTCAACTCGTCGCGGGGCCTTGGATGTCGATCGAAGAGGCAAAGGTCATCTTTGTTTTCGACGCGCCCGACGTGCGGGCAACGCTTCCTGCATTCGGTGCATTGATGGCGAAGGGGCTGCTGAAGAAACGACGCCTGACGCCGATGGTCGATTGGAGCGAAGCGGCGGAGTTCGTCAACGGGCTGTGAACGCCGGGCCTTTTTAGACCATCTTCTCGCCTAAGTAGGCGCTCAAAAACGGTGGTCTACGTGAAGTCACAAAACCCCTTTCAAAACATAGGCTCATCCACAGAGGAAACAAATCGGATATACTCTTGAGCCGAGTGGCCGAAGTTCGGCCTCCCGGATGACTAAGGTCGCCGGTGGCCGGCACCTGGTTCGTCGTGGCATGGCCCATTTTCTCCGCTGCGGCGAGGCTATCTAGCGTTTCGACAGCTTGGCGAGGGTTGCGAGGAGATCGGCCCGTTCGTCGGTTCCCAGTCGATCTAGGTCAAGGCTGGCCAAACGATCCTTTATCGACGAAAGCTCATCGTCCCCTCGTTGTCCGTCATCGACCACTTCGCTTGGATCGAATGCGACCTCAAAGGTCTCGATTTCCCCGGCAATGCCCTTAAGTTCCACTGGTTCGCGCGATCTCAATTCGAAACCATCGTTGATGAGGACCCGAGTGGCTTTCGATATAAGAATGGCATTCGGCTCACACGCTTCCTGTAACCTTGCAGCGATGTTCACTGGCGTGCCAATGATCGTGTAGTCGAGGCGGTCATAACTTCCAAAGTTCCCTACAGTACAATAGCCGCTGTTGATGCCGACGCGAATCTCTAGAGGCTCCATCAAACCAAACTTGGTAAATTCTGGTTGAAGCGACGCCATACGGCGCTGCATCTCTACAGCCATATTCACGCACCGACTGGCATCCTCTTCGTTGCCTAGAGTCTCGGGATCGCCGAAGAATGCCATGATGGCATCTCCAATAAACTTATCGATCGTAGCGCCGTGGGCTCTGGCAATCTCGGTCATGGCCGAGAAGTAGGCGTTGAGGATGGCCGAAAGGGCCTCAGGTTCCAGTCGTTCCGTTTTCGGCGTGAAGTTTCGCATGTCCGAGAAGAAAATCGTCAGGTGTTTGCGCTCCGACCGGATCTCGGCATCGAATTCGCCATCAAATATCGATTTATATACCTGCTGGGGCAAATACCGGGCCAGCTTGGTCGAGACCTCCTCTACCAGTCTCTTCTGCACAGCCAGTTCTTGGTTGGTGGTTTTCAATTCCCGTGTCCGCTCGACGATTCGCTGCTCCAGGTTGCGGTTTGTGGTTGCAACGCCGGTGATGTAGTCGTTGAGCTGCCATATGGCACTGTTTTCCTGTCCAGCTGATTGCGGCAGCGCCGGTTCCCTGTCGTCCAGTGAGGTGATGCCGTGGTTCATCAGCGGATGGTAGATGTCCGCCACCTGACCGTGATAAGCCCGCGCATGTGCTAAGCAATAGACGTAGCTGGCGCCGCAATGCTCTGCCGGCACCAAGCCTTCGTAGCCAGGTCCATCGTATCCCGGATTATGGACGAACTTATCCATGAATTCTTCCTGGCTCATGCCCCACAGGCTCGGAAAGCGAGACCTGTTGTTGCGCACCAAGGGCGTGTCGACGATGCCCGGCACGAAGCCGAAGGCACTAACGCCGCTGTCATCCCCGAGCTCGCCGGCCAGCGACAGTACCATCGACTTTTGACCAGCCATGGCCGAGGCCAAGTAGGCGCCGTGCGTCAGCGCCTCCATCGCCACGGTGTTGGCGATGACACCAAATCCATTCTCCCGCATGCGCGGCAGGACGGCCTGAATCAGAAATGCCGACGCTCTGACGGTAGTCTGCAACAGTTCGTCCCACTCCTCGACCGAGATATCTTGGAAGAACCCAACGCGCAGCTTTGCGGCGTTGTTGACCAAAATGTCCACTTGACCATGTTCCTTGAGGATTTTGTGTTGGAACTGATCCAGTGCGTGCAAGTCGCACAAGTCAACCTGTTCGAAGACCGCGCTTCGTGAATTGCCGCGAATGTTCGCGGCGACCTCCGCTCCCGTCTCAAGGATATCGACGAGAACGACATGCGCACCCAAATGGGCCAAGCCGCGCGCCACTTGCTCGCCGACGCCACTCGCAGCGCCCGTCACGACGGCAACGCGACTTCGGAATGTATCTGGCTCCAAGCCCAGCCGGCCGAGCAATTCCATATGACCCTCCTGACCACGGAAGTTAATCTAGTCGCGCCGACTGGGCGATAGGTCTCGAACTGGATATACCACGACTCGCCCCCTCCGCCTCGGTTCGTCGGCTTCCACCAGATTCGGGCATCTCGCATCGTGCCAAGTTTCGAATATATTCCCGCCTCAGTAGGCGCTCACAAACGGTGGTTTCCGTTGATTGAGCAACCTGATGTGTGGAAATTCGGAACGCCGTTGATCAGTCATCCTCTGCTTTCCAAGTGATGTAGGGTTTTTCGGTGGTTTCCCATTTCTCGTCGATTTCGACGAGGATGGCGGTGACCAGACGTTCGAGCGAGGCCTCGTTGGGAAAGACCCTGACCTTTACGGTGCGGCGCTTGATCTCCTGCTGGATGGATCGCTCCATGGGGTTCGAGGTTCGCATGCGCTTTTGGTGGCGCTCGGGCAGGGCGAAGACGGCGAGGCCCTCGGGGATCGCCGTCTCCAGCCAATCGGCGAGCTTGGGGGCGCTGTCGCGGTAGGCCGCCACCAGATGGCCCAGCTCGGCCTCGGCGGCCTTGCCGTCGGCGGCGTTCCAGACCCGGCGCAGCTCCTTGCCGATGGCCTTTCGGATGGCGAGGTTGGGGGCGTGATGGATGGCGTTTTGAGCCAGATGGTACTGACAGCGCTGCCAGACGGCGCCGCCGAGGACGGCCTTGCGCGCGGCGCCGAGGCCTGGATGATCATCGGAAACGATATAGGCGACACCGCGCATGCCACCGGCAACCAGGGTCTCCAGGAAGGCGCGCCAGTGCACTTCGGCCTCGGAGAGCGCACAGGAAACACCGAGCACCCGGCGGCGCTGGTCGGGGCCGATGCCGATCACCGAGAGCACGGCGGCGTCGCGCACCACGCCACCCTCTCGGACTTTCTCATAGCGCGCGTCGAGGAGCAGGTAGCGGATCTCGCCCAGCGGCCGGTTGCGCCAGGCATCCAGCTCCCCATCCAAGAGCTTGGCGGCGCGGCTGACCTGGCTCGACGACAGGCTCTCCAGGCCGAACTCGCGCATCACCGCCTCGGCGTCACGGGTGGAGACGCCTTTGATATACATCTCCGCCACGGCCAGCATGACAGCGCGGCAGGAGCGCCGTCCGCGCTCCAGGGCTTGGGGGTAAAAAGGCGCCTCATGACCGGCGGTCTTGGGAACCTCGAGCCTCACCGTACCGGCCGGGGTGTCGATCTTCTTGGGTCTGGTGCCGTTGGCGTATCCCCGCCGCTCGGGCGTGCGCTCATAGTGGCCGGCGCCCAAGAACCTCTCCCGCTCGATCCGCATGGCGAGATTGAAAAGGCCGGCGAAGACCGTCGCCATGTTCTCGCTACCGCCTTCGATCAATTGTTCCACCAAAGCCTCGACAGCGCTATCCTGGTCTTTCCGCATACTGGTTCTCCATGTTTGTTTGGACGCTTTCATGGATAACCAAAATGACGGATCGCCCCGCGCCGGGGTATACCCCGGCGCGGGGCGAAGCCAGGGGATGTCCCGGGCTCTGTTGAAAAGCTGAAGTAGGCGTCGTCCGCCTGGAGCCGCTAGGCTCTGGGTGCTGATTCCATCAAGGAGAACGACGCCATGACCAAGACTACACGCAACGACCGTTCCTCGGAACCATCCTGTCGGCTCTTGCCATCGATGCCGGAGGCCTTCGACGATCTGCGCATGAGCGTCGATCGCTTCTGCCTTTTGGCGGGCCTCGAGTCTTTGAACGAGATGATGTCGGCGGACGCGGAAGCCTTGTGCGGTTCGCGCCACGCCCGCTCGGGCGAGCGCAAGGGCCATCGATGGGGCACGACCCGGAGCGAGATCGCCTACCACGGCGGCAAAGTGAAGGTCGAGCGCCCTCGGGTGCGGGACTTCGCGGGTCGGGAGATGAGCCTGCCGAGTTGGGAGCTGCTGTCGGAACCCGAACTCTTGCAAGCCTGGGCGATGAATCTGATGGTGATCAACGTCTCGACCCGCAAGTATGCCCGCGCGGTGCGCCTGCCGGACGATGCGGGCGGCGATCTGCCGGCGGCATCGGGTGACGCAACCTCGAAGTCGGCGGTCTCGCGCCGTTTCGTGGCGTTGACGCGAAGCAAGCTGAAGGCCTGGCTGGCGAGCCCGCTCGACGATCTCGATCTCGTGGTGCTCCAGATCGACGGGCTCCATGTCGGCGATCACCTGATGGTGGCGGCGATCGGCATCGACACCGGCGGCGCGAAGCACGTGCTGGGCCTGGCCGAGGGCGCGACGGAGAACGCGGCCACGGTGCAAGCCATGCTCGACAACCTGATCGAGCGCGGTCTCGATCCCGAACGGCCTCGGCTCTACATCGTCGACGGCGCCAAGGCGCTCTCGAAGGCGATCCGGCGGACCTTCGGGCGGGCGGCGGCCCTCCAGCGCTGCCAGGTGCACAAGGGGCGCAACATCACGGACCGGCTGGACGAGAGCCTCCATGCCGGCGTCAGGAAGGTCTTGCGGCAGGCCTGGCAGCAGGACGACGCGGCCAAGGCCGAACGGCTCTTGCGCAACCTCGCCCGCCGTCTGGAGCATGACGCACCCGGCGTCTCGGGCTCGATCCTGGAGGGCCTGGACGAGATCCTGACCGTGATCCGGCTCGGCCTCCCGCCGCAACTTCGACACTCGCTGGCTTGCACCAACGCCATCGAGAACGCGATCGGCACCGTCCGGACGGTGCAGCGGAACGTCAAGCGCTGGCGCAACGCCGAGATGGCGCTGCGTTGGACCGCCGCCGGCCTCTTGGAGGCGCAAAAGACCTTCCGCCGCCTCAAGGCCTACCGCCAGCTCCCCGTCCTTGACGCCGCCCTGCGGGAGGCGGTGAGAAAGGCCGGAGCAAAGTCCGTCATTGAAGACATCGAGGTGGCCGCGTAGCCTCTCGATCAGACGATGCCTATCTCGCACTTTTCAACATTGGGCGGGACATCGCCCGAAGCCAAATTTCCAGACCTCACGCTACACAAGCTTTCCGTTAATTCACAAAACCCTATTCAAAACATGGGCTTATCGGCGCAATATCCGAAGGGGTATACTTCCCTGGCGAGTGGTGGCATTCAGGTTTCTGGGCAACGCTCACCCCGTGATCTTCTGTGCATGCTTCCACACGCCGTCGCCGCGCCCACCAGTGGTGTTGAGCCGGTGCGAGATTTTCCTCGTCGATATTGATCCTTATCCGTCCATCGTCGACCATTGGGCGATTCGGCTGAGCGGTTCGCCTGGCCGCTCGACCTGGGGATGCCCCATGCAACGACGAAACGAGCCATGCCGGCAGCGGAAAAAACGATACGTTTGACGACGACACAGATGGCCTGTCTTGACGCCTTGGAGGAAGGCCTCCAAACCAAGACCAAGATCGCGCTCCATGTCGGGCAAAATCTGAGAAACGTCGCCGCCGCCCTGGAAATCCTTCGTGATGCCGGGCTGGTCGAGCACCGCGACGGCAACATCTGGCGACCGCTCGGGCGGAACCGTCACCGCGCGATCGATGTCGTTCCCGCCCCGAAGCGTCGTGGTCCTGGCCGCCCACCGGGAAGATCTGCCTCGGATACGGCGAATCGCATGCTCGCCGCTCTTGAGCGGCCTCGCCACGGCCGGGCGTTGACGAAGCACCTCGGCGTCGCGCGGCAACGTGTGCATCAACTCATCGTTCAGTTGCACGCCGAGGGGCTCGTACGGATCGGCGATCCGGAAACGCCGATGCACATCATCGCCAGAAGTGAGGACGCCTCGATTCTGCTGACCCGTGACGAGGAACGCATTCTCTCCGCAGTTCCGGAGCGAACCTCCGCGACCGCGCCCCGGTTGAGCGTCGCCACGAGAGTGCCCCACGACCGCCTGCTCGCCATGATATCGGCACTCCAAGCCAAGGGTATGCTGGAGCAGGTCGAAACCAATCGAGGGCAGGCGTCGTACCAATTGACGGCCGAGGGTCGAGATCATTTCCAACGTGATACGACCAAACCCATGGCCACGCCGCTACCGCTACCGGTCAGATCGCAACGAGTCTTCGATGTGCTTGGCTATATCTCCGAGCTGGGCGAGGCGCGGATCGTGGAAATCGGGCACGCCTTCGGGATCTCGCAACAAATCATAAATGGCCTGATGCAGTCTCTGAAGAGCAGGGGATTGGTCGAAAAAAAAGAAGGCGATCGGTACGCCCCATATGTGTTGACCGACGATGGAAAAGCTACCTTGGAAGGGCTGGTGCGCAATCATTCACGTTGAACCGCAGCCGCAACGGCATCTCGTTGCCGACGAATTTGTGGACCGTCAAGGCATAGAAGCGCTCACCCAGGTAGGCTATGGTTTCCGCCGTATTTCCCAACTTCGCCGCGCCGGTGGAAATGGTGGATTCGGGGGTGAGGATAGGAGGCGACCAAGGGCGGATGCTCGACCCGCCGCTTCCCGCCGACGGCATAAATTCCAGGCATCACTCCTCAACGCACCGTGTTGAGATGTTCCCGCTCTGGTAGGTTCACAGAAACGGTGGTCTACGTGAATTCACAAAACCCTATTTAAATCAGTTGGTTATCCCCAGGCAGGCCAGATGGAGTATACTCCTGCCGCGAGTGACGGAGTTTCGGCTTTCAGGGTGACTCCGGTCATGGGGGCCGTCGCCCGGTTCGTCCGGGTATGACCCATTTAAGACATCGAGTACGATGTGTGAAGCGGGCGTATCAAGCGGATAGACAGTCGTCGTCGAAGCGCTGTTCCAGCGGCTCTGACAAATTAAAATCGACCAATATCCCCCGCCCCCGATCATGCGGTCGGATTATCGTTATTGCTTGTACGGGTAGACGATGGCGCCTGATTTCACGCTCTCCGGATAGAGCACGATGCGCTTGCCGGCGTGCTTGAACTGTTCCAAGTCGTTGGGCGCGACGTCGCGGAACTGAACCAGCAAGGTCCGCGTCTTCGCCCACTCGCCGTTCTTGCCGAAAGTAACGGGACCGACCACCGTTTCGAAGGTCGTGGCGTGGATGTATTCGGCGATCGCCTTCTGATCGAGGCTGCCGACCGCGTTCACCGCCTGACCGAGAACCTGCAGGTAGGCATAGGCGAAGGGCGGCAGGTAATGCCCCAGGGGATCGACCTTCTTGCCCTTGGCGGCGGCCTGGTACTTCTTCAGAAAGGCCTCGACGCCCTCGAAATCGAGGGTCGGCTCGGGCACCCAGAAATCATAGTTGACGATGTTGTTCAGCATCGGGCCCAGGTTCTTCTGGATTGCCGCGAACTGCAGGCCGACCATGCCGCCGCCGAACATCTTGGCCTCGAGGCCGAGTTCGTTCGCCGCCTTGACCAGGCCGACCGAGCCATGCGGATAGGAGCCCATGAAGACGAGATCGGCGCCCGAGGCCTTGATCGCCCGGATCACCGGCGTCAGGTCGCTGGAGCCGAACGGGAAGGTCTTGTCGTAGACGATCTCCAGGCCGACTTTTTCGGCATTGATGCGAGCGCCCGAAACGACGTTGCGGGCGAACTCCGCGTCCTCGGCCAGCAGCGCGATGCTCTTCGGCTTCGGACTCTGCGCCATGGCCAGCGCGAAGAATCCCCGGGTCGAGTCCACTTTGGGCACCGGGCCCGCCGGTAGGATCTGGAAATAGCGGTCGTAGTCGAAGCGGTCGTTGACGGCGAGCCCGAACAGCGCCATGAAAACCAGCCCCTTGCGCATGACGATGGGCATGGCCGGCGAGATCACGTTGGTGCCGTAGCTGGAGACCACCAGATCCACCTTGTCGACGTTGAGAAGCTTGCTGTAGATGCCGGGCACCTTGGACGGCGTGGTGGCGTCGTCGTAGTAGACGAACTCGACCTGCCGGGCGAGCAGGCCGCCCTGCTTGTTGACGTCCTCGCGCCAGATTTCCATGGCGATCAAGGCCGCCTTTCCGGCGCCCGCGAGCGCCCCGGTGAGCGCCATGGAGAAGCCGATCTTGAGCGGCTCCGCCCCCCGCGCCACGACCGGGGCCAAAAGCAGGGCGGCGACCAGCGTCCCGCCGAGCGTCATCATCCGGCGCGTGGTCGTGAAATTCTCCAAAATCGACTACCACCCCCGTTGCTCGATCGGGCCGGTGCCCAAATAGCGCTCCCGGGCTGGTGGCGATGGTAGCACGAAGCGGGCCAGCGGCCGCATGAAGTCGCCTGGAATATAGACCAGGGCGTGACGTTGGAGCCGGCGGCGCGCGCTGGCCGAGGGACAAAACAGCCGGGAGCGGGGGAGGCTTGCGCCTCCCCCGCTCCCGCTCGGATACACCGCTCTCCTCCGCGGCACCTCTATCCGCACCGCTGGAAACAGTAGAGATGAGCCAGGTTGTCGCAGGTTGGCGACCCACTCTTACCTATCCATACCTGCGTCAGCGCGAAAGCCGAGCCACGCAACCCGTCAGAGGCCGCGGTTCCGTCCGTCCAGTCGTTGCACGCGTTCCCAAAATAGGTGCCGGGGGTCAGGCCAAGACCATTCGCGCCGATTGTACCGGTCCAGACCTCGTCCGTCCCAGCGAAGCCGAAGCCGAATTCGTCCCGATCGATGGAATCGAAGAGCAGCGTGGCACCGAACAGCCCGGCCTTGTCATCCGCCAACGGTACGCCATCGGAGCGAATATATCCGTCTAGATTCTCGGGCAGGCCGGAGGAATCGATCGCCGCGATGGATAATGCGCTCAGGCTCAGCCCGCATGACCCCTACCATTGGATTTTCCTGACGATACGGGCGGGGGCCCTCGCGATTGCGAAGCGCCATGACGAGGCCCTGGCGAGCGCCAATGAGGCGGTGCGGCATCCCGGCGCCAAGCTGACGGCCGTCGTGATACAAGCGGGATGTCTGGCACTCGTCGGGCAACCCCAGGAAGCGCGCGCGGCATTGGACAGGGCGCGCCAGTTCAAGCCGGACCTCTCGGCGGACTATCTCAAAATAATCTGGCCCATGAAGAACCCGCACGAATTCGACTATATTATCGACGGCCTCCGCGACCTCGGCCTGCCGGAGGGCGACGACGTTCGCGACGGGGCCTGCTCAGCATAGGACCAGCCCGCCGCTGCCCAAGCCCTTGCTCCGCCCCCTGTACGATTGTTTCACAGGGAGCTTAACAGGCCGGATTTGACGGATGCCAAGCCGCTACTTGACGAACTCTCTTGGGCCCGTTTCTGATGCGGTGGACGGCTCCCGCCTCCGGCATCATAACACGTAACATTGCGGTTGCTGTTGACGGATCGCCAATGGAGAGTGGCCCATATTTTAGTTAATATGAATGTCAAGTCTTGACCCAAATGAGACCTCGTGGAGGGTTACACGACCATTGACCGGGAGACAAATGGTGGCGTTCGATGATTGCGCAAGGCCGGTCTTGGCCCAAGGTCTGGGTGCGGCGGTCTTCGCTGGCGTTGGCGCGGAAATAGCCGGGGGAAGCTATGTGCCTCCACCCGGCTATCGGCCGGCGGCGGGACCGGTCAGGAGGCAGCCTGGAGCCCGCCCCCGCGCCGACCGTCGATGGTCTCCGCTCAGCCCCGCGCCGCCTGGGCGACCTGGGTGAGCAGGGCGTTGATCGTGGCTTGCAGATCGCAATCGCGGATCCAGTCGTTTTTGTCCGCGGCGTCGGCGTCGGCACAGCCGTTGAACTTGCCCAAGAGGCCGTTGCCGGTGAGCAGGCTGACCGCGTCGTAATCGCCGGCTTCAAGGCGCTGTAACACCTTGCCGAGCTTATAGGTCAACCGCTTGACCTTCTTCGGGTTGGTGAACAAAGCCACATCCGCGTTGGCGATCAGATCGATGGCCTCGATCAGCGGCGCGGTGATGGCATCGGTGTCGGAGAGTACGGCTTCGATGGTGACCATTGCCGGCGCGCTGGCGAGGTTGCCGTCAAAGACCACCAAGCTGGCCTGATAGCTGCCGGGCTGGTCGGGGACGAAGCTGGGGCTCGCCGCGCCAGGGTGGTCGAGGGACGAGACACTGGCCTCGGGCACGGTGCCGAGGGTCCAGTTGTAGCTCAAGTCATCGCCATTGGCGTCACTGCTGGATTGAGCAACCTGATGTGTGGAAATTCGGAACGCCGTTGATCAGTCATCCTCTGCTTTCCAAGTGATGTAGGGTTTTTCGGTGGTTTCCCATTTCTCGTCGATTTCGACGAGGATGGCGGTGACCAGACGTTCGAGCGAGGCCTCGTTGGGAAAGACCCTGACCTTTACGGTGCGGCGCTTGATCTCCTGCTGGATGGATCGCTCCATGGGGTTCGAGGTTCGCATGCGCTTTTGGTGGCGCTCGGGCAGGGCGAAGACGGCGAGGCCCTCGGGGATCGCCGTCTCCAGCCAATCGGCGAGCTTGGGGGCGCTGTCGCGGTAGGCCGCCACCAGATGGCCCAGCTCGGCCTCGGCGGCCTTGCCGTCGGCGGCATTCCAGACCCGGCGCAGCTCCTTGCCGATGGCCTTTCGGATGGCGAGGTTGGGGGCGTGATGGATGGCGTTTTGAGCCAGATGGTACTGACAGCGCTGCCAGACGGCGCCGCCGAGGACGGCCTTGCGCGCGGCGCCGAGGCCTGGATGATCATCGGAAACGATATAGGCGACACCGCGCATGCCACCGGCAACCAGGGTCTCCAGGAAGGCGCGCCAGTGCACTTCGGCCTCGGAGAGCGCACAGGAAACACCGAGCACCCGGCGGCGCTGGTCGGGGCCGATGCCGATCACCGAGAGCACGGCGGCGTCGCGCACCACGCCACCCTCTCGGACTTTCTCATAGCGCGCGTCGAGGAGCAGGTAGCGGATCTCGCCCAGCGGCCGGTTGCGCCAGGCATCCAGCTCCCCATCCAAGAGCTTGGCGGCGCGGCTGACCTGGCTCGACGACAGGCTCTCCAGGCCGAACTCGCGCATCACCGCCTCGGCGTCACGGGTGGAGACGCCTTTGATATACATCTCCGCCACGGCCAGCATGACAGCGCGGCAGGAGCGCCGTCCGCGCTCCAGGGCTTGGGGGTAAAAAGGCGCCTCATGACCGGCGGTCTTGGGAACCTCGAGCCTCACCGTACCGGCCGGGGTGTCGATCTTCTTGGGTCTGGTGCCGTTGGCGTATCCCCGCCGCTCGGGCGTGCGCTCATAGTGGCCGGCGCCCAAGAACCTCTCCCGCTCGATCCGCATGGCGAGATTGAAAAGGCCGGCGAAGACCGTCGCCATGTTCTCGCTACCGCCTTCGATCAATTGTTCCACCAAAGCCTCGACAGCGCTATCCTGGTCTTTCCGCATACTGGTTCTCCATGTTTGTTTGGACGCTTTCATGGATAACCAAAATGACGGATCGCCCCGCGCCGGGGTATACCCCGGCGCGGGGCGAAGCCAAATTTCCAGACCTCACGCTACACAAGCCACTGCGCGCTGGCGGAGCCGTCGAGGGTAACCGTCTTGCCGACCGTCACCACCAATTTGTCCGCCGTCGCGTCGGCCACCGGCGCCAGGTTGAGGGTGCTGACCGTGACGGTGTCCAACTCACTGGCGCCGCCCAGGGCGTCAAAGACCTGCAGAGTGATGACATAATCACCGTAGGCGTCGATGGTGATGCTGGGCGTTGCCGAGCCGTTATCGACCAGGGTGGCGGTGCTGCCGTCCGGTTGTTGGCTCAGCGACCAGGCGTAGGTGATGGCGTCGCCGTCATCATCGTAGCTTCCCGCGCCGTCCAGGTTCACCAGTTCGCCGAGGGAGGTGGCTTGATGGTCGGCGCCGGCATCGGCCACCGGGGCGGTGTTGTTGGTCGAGATGACAACCTCGTTCGGCGCGCTGGCATTGCCGGTGTCGGTGTCGGTGACCACCAGCGCGACGCGGTAGTCGCCGGCCACATCGGCGATAAAGGTCGGGTTGGCCGCCACCGGGTTGTCCAGAACCGCCTGGCTACCGTCGGGCTTCGACGTAAAGCTCCAGTCATAGATCAGGATCGGGTCGGCATTGCCGGTGGTCGAGCCGCTGCCCATCAACATGACCACTTCGCCCTGGTGCACGGTCTGGTCGTCGCCGGCGTTGGCGATCGGGGCGTCGATGATCTCGATCGTGACGGTCGCCGGTTTGCTGGTTTTTTCGGTGTTGTCGGTCAGCACGTAGGTAAAGCTGTCGCCGCCGTGGAAATCGGAGTTTGGCGTGTAGGTGACGACGCCATCCACCAGTGACACCGTGGCCTGGCCGGAAGCCGGGTTGCTCAATTCGAGGGTCAGGTTCTCATTTGCGGTATCGAAGTCGAAATCATTGGCCAGCAGATCGGCGACGGGAATTTGTAGCGCCGCGCCGAGCAACCGCCGCACCACGTCATTCGTGGCCACGGGGCGTTGATTTGGCAGCCCGGCATTGTAGTGGGCTGTAACGTCTTCTTGTGTAAGAATACGGTCATACGCGGCAATGAGATACACGCTGCCGCCGAACGGCGTTGGTGGTTCACCATCGCTATGCGTAACCCGGCCAAATCGTGCCACACTGAGAGGATGCGACACCTTCAGCGGAATATCTTCCGGCCGTACAAACTTGCCAAAATCAGTAGAACTGAAAAATCGTTGACCATCGATAAATACCTCATAAAAGGTTTCAACCCCGATGTTGAAGACAACATGATGAAGCTTCTTTACGGGAAAGCCTGTCACCTCTAGGTCTGTGAATATATGATTACGACAGCCGGTCTCCGTCGTCCATGTGTGTTGAAGATTAAAGCTTTGCCGACCCGTAAACAGCCCATCAAATTGCCCACATAAATAGATGTTCGCGACACTGAAATAGGCTACCGGGCCTTCGGTAAAATCGGGTTCGAAGTCATTGACGATCCACATCTCGATCGACCATGCGGTCAGACCGTTATACAGCAGCCGATGCGTTCCAACATCGCCCCGCAGCGCCTCCGTTTCGGCGTTGGCCGTGATTTGCATGCCGGTGGAGCTTTCGTACCACCGGACGGCGGCCGGGTTCATTCTGAGATCGTAATCGGCGCTGAAAGCGTCGGCGGCGACTGGTCCCACCCCTGATTCGAAGGTGTACAAGTTGATCAGGCCATTTGTCTTTCGGGTCTCAAAGGAGCCGTCCCCGTGCATGTGTTGGCGCACCTGACACGGGTCCGAGGGGTCATCGCAGTTGGTTGACGACGATTTATCATGTGTGGCCAATGCCGGCCCGGCCAAGAACGAAACCATCACCGCGGTAGTGAGAAATTTTACGGTCTTGATAAACATAGCTGCCCCCTGCTTTCACGATTGCCGGGGTGGAGGATTCCGCCTCGACGTCGGATGACAGGATGGCGGGCAGGCGTTAAATCAGCCGAAGCTCGGGCGTTATCCAAACGTGAAAAATGGACCCGAGGCGTGAAAAATGGGGCTCGGGTCGAAGCGCCGACGGCAGCCGGCGGGGGCCGTCCGAAGTCGAGGCCCGGGGAATTTTCACTTTGTCGCTAATGTTCAGGTTATCGGGCATGATGTCGCCCATGGCTCGAACAACACTGACACTGCTCGGCGGCTTCCGCCTGTCGATCGATGGTGAAGCGGTCGCCCTGCCGACCCGCAAGGCCGAGGCGTTGCTGGCCTTTCTGGCGCTCAGGCCGGATGAGCGCCACGGGCGCGACACAGCTGGCGGCGCTCCTCTGGGTCCAGCAGACCGACGCGCAGGCCCGGCTCAACCTGCGCCAATGCCTCGCCAGCCTGCGCAAGGCCATGGGCGCCGCCGCGGCAACGGTCATCGATGCGGACCAGGCAAGCATCATGTTGCGCGGGGACGCGATCGACGTCGATGTCGGTACGCTCGGGCAATTGGCGAAGGGGCGGGCGACGCCAGCGCTGGCCGAGGCGGCCGGGTGCTGCAAGGGCGAACTCCTGGCGGGTCTCAATCTGCGCGAAGAAGGCTTCGAGGACTGGCTGAGCCTGGAACGGCGGACGGCGCGCAGGCTGCAGGCCGACGTGCTGCGGCGCCTTGCCGAAGACCGGCTCGCGGACGGTGACGGCGAGGCAGCGGCAGCGGCGGCGGAACAGCTGGCGCGTCTGGAGCCGCTCGACGAGCAAGCCCAGCGCTTGACCATGCGCGCCCTTGCCGCGGCCGGGCGGCGCAGCGCCGCGCTGACCCACTATCAGGCTTCCAAGGCGCTGCTGGAGCGCGAGCTCGGCGTCCAGCCGGAGGCCGAGACGACGGCGCTTCTGGAGGCGATCAAGGCCGCCGAGGACGGTGGCGGGGCCGTGCCCCAAGCCCTTGCCGAGGCCACGCCGGCCGCACCCCTAAATTCACCTGAGACGCCGCCAGACCGGCCGGCGATCGCGGTGCTGCCCTTCACCAACATGAGCGGCGATCCCGAGCAGGAATATTTCGCCGATGGTATCGTCGAGGATCTCATCACCGCCTTGTCGAGGTATCGCTGGTTTCCCGTGGTCGCGCGAAACTCCACCTTCACTTATAAGGGCCGCGCCGTCGATGTCGCCGAAGTCGGCCGCGAACTTGGGGCCCGCTACGTGGTCGAGGGCAGTGTGCGCAAGGGCGGGGATCAGGTCCGCATCACGGTACCGTCCCTATCTGGTTAAAGCAGGATGGGCTCCGAATGTTCTTGATATGTTCTCCATAGAGGTGTAGGCTGATCGCATCGGCTGGAGCTTTTGGAGGACTATTCGATGAGCGGGATATTGGAGTTCCTCGAACGCCATGGATCGGAGGCGGACTGCATCGAGGCGCTGGCTCGGCTGCGCTGGCCGCAAGGCTACGTCTGCGCGCGTTGCGGCGAGAGGCGGAACTACCAATTGAAGACGCGGCCGCGGGTCTTCGAATGCGCCGGTTGCGGCCATCAGGAATCGGTGACCGCGGGCACGGTCTTCCACCGCACCCGCACACCGTTGCGCAAATGGTTCCTGGCGGCGTGGTGGATGGGGCGCGACAAGCGCGGGGTCTCGGCGCTGTTTCTGTCGCGAGAGTTGAGCCTGCGCTACGACACCGCCTGGCTGATGGCCCACAAGCTGCGCCATGCCCTGACGGAGCGCCCGGAGTTCCCGCTGGAGGGCTTGGTCGAGGTCGACGAGAGCTATTACGGCGGGCGGGGCAAGCCGGAGAGCCGGGGGCGCGGGCTTTCCAACCCGAACAAGAGCCTGTTGGTGATGGCGGTCAAGAAGTGGCCGGTCGGGTCGGGCAAGGGCATCAAGGGGAGCGGCTTCGCCGCCGGCGCCGCGCGGCTCGCCATCCTGCCCGAGGCCACCGCCCGTGAGTTGGGCGACTTCGTGCGCGCCTCGGTGAAGCCGGGAAGCCGCCTCGACAGCGACGCTTTCAAGAGTTACGCCAAGCTTGGCGATACTTATCGCCACCAGCCCGTCGTTCAAGGCCAAGGCAAGAACGCCGAGCAGCTCATGCCGGTCGTCCATGTCCTGTTTTCCAACGTGAAGACGTGGCTCAACGGAACCTACCACGGGGTGAGCGCCAAGCATTTGCCGCGCTACGTCCGGGAATGGAACTACCGCTTCAACCGGCGCAAACGCATCTTCGACCTTGCCGATTTCGTGTTGCACCGCGCCATGACCCGACCGACCATCACCTAAAGGGAACTGGTCGACGGTATACAATCGCAGGGAGCGCTGCCTGCCTTAACCGGATAGGGACGCACGGTACAGTTGATCGACGCGGAGAGCGCCAACCACATCTGGGCGGAGCGCCATGATCGCCCGCTGGACGCCATTTTCGCGGTCCAGGACGAGATCACCGAAGCCATTGTCGCGGCCATCGAGCCCGAGCTCGCCCGCACCGAACGCGCGCGGGCCAAACGCAAGCCGCCCGATCTCTTGGATGCCTGGGATTGCTATCACCGGGGCCTCTGGCATCTTTATCAGTTCACAAAGGAAAGCAATATCAGGGCGCAACAGCTGATGCGCCAGGCGATGGAGATGGATCCCGGCTTCGCGCTTGCCTCCGCTGGGCTGGCGGACGCGCTGTACATGGGCGTGATGCACGGCTATTCGGAGGCGCCCGAACAATCCACGAGCGATGCCTTTGAAGCGGCACGGCGGGGTCTTACCCTCGACGACAAGCACGCCGGCGCACATTTTTCCCTGGGCCGGATCTACAACCTCAAGCGCGAGCACGACGCCGCCATCGCCGAGTTGCAGACGGCGGTTGCCTTGAATCCCAGTTTCGCCGACGCCTATTACGGACTGAGTATGTCGCTGCTCTACGCGGGCAGGCCGGAGGAATCGATCGTCGCCATGGATAATGCGCTGAGGCTCAGCCCGCATGATCCCTACCATTGGATTTTCCTGACGCTACGGGCGGGGGCCCTCGCGATTGCGAAGCGTCATGGGGAGGCCGTGGAGAACGCCAATGAGGCGGCGCGCCATCCGGGCGCCAAGTTGACAGCCTTCGCGGTGCAAGCGGGATGTCTGGCTCTCGTTGGGCGC
This sequence comes from Alphaproteobacteria bacterium, assembly GCA_965225945.1. Lineage (GTDB taxonomy): Bacteria > Pseudomonadota > Alphaproteobacteria > JASLMY01. The sequence continues at coordinate 94,904 of CBDDBZ010000031.1, forward strand.
CCAGGGGAAGCGCGCGCGGCATTGGACAGGGCGCGCCAATTCAAGCCGAACCTCTCGGCGGACTATCTCAGAATAATCTGGCCCTTCAAGAACCCACGCGATTTCGACTATTTCATCGACGGCCTCCGTGTGGCTCCTCAGAACCCCATCTGCCGCAGAAATCATAGCGTTTCCGGCCACTGCCGACTACCGTCGTCGGCATGCAAGCGACCATCATGATTCTCTCCACCACGCTGCGCGAGACCTTCCTCAGCCGCGCGTCGCTACACCTGCAAAACCTCGCCCTCCGCCAGCAGGTGGCAATCCTGAAGCGGGAAAGGCGACGGCCGCGGCTCCAGACGCTCGGCCGCTTGTTCTGGGTCATCCTTTCCCGCCTTTGGCCGCGCTGGCGCGAGGTGCTGGTGATCGTAAGGCCGGAAACCGTCTTCGGCTGGCACCGCAGGGGATTTCGTGCATTCTGGACCTGGAAATCCAGGCGCGGCAAACCAGGACGGCCTCCGGTGCCCAAGGATGTCCGCGAACTCATCCGTCGAATGTGTCGGGAGAACCCCTTGTGGGGCGCTCCTCGCATCCACGGCGAACTCATGAAGCTGGGAATCGAGGCATCGGAGGCGACGGTATCGAGGTACATGGTGCGGCATCGGAAGCCACCGTCGCAGACGTGGCGGACGTTCCTCGACAACCACGTCGGCTGCCTCGTCTCGGCCGATTTCTTTGTGGTGCCGACGGCCACGTTCGCCGTTCTGTTCGTCTTCATCGTGCTACGCCACGAACGGCGGCGCATCGAGCACGTCGGTGTTACAGCACACCCGACCACGGCGTGGGTGGCGCAGCAGATCCGCGAGGTTTTTCCGTGGGACACGGCACCACGGTATATCATGCGTGATCGGGACGGGGCGTACGGTCAGGAGTTTCGGGAGCGGTTGAAGGCGATGGGCATCGAGGAGGTTGTGACGGCGCCGCGAAGCCCATGGCAAAATCCGTTCGTCGAAAGGGCAATCGGCTCGATCAGGCGAGATTGTCTGGACCACGTCATTGTTCTCAACGAGCGCCATCTCCGACAGATTCTTTGTTCCTACCTCGCCTACTACCACGGGTCTCGCACGCACTTGGCGCTTGGGAAGGATACGCCCGATGGACGGCCCGTCCAGTCGGCCGACAGCGGAAAGGGGGTTGCGTTTCCTCGAGTTGGAGGACTTCATCACCGGTACGAGCGCCTCGCGGCCTAAGGACCGACAACGGCATTTGCCCCAGGAGGTGCTGCTAGAAGCGAGCGGCCCGTTTCCGCTGCGCCGACACCGTTGAGAAAAAGAACACAGCGCCAACATTCAGCTTGTGCATATCGGTCGATGCGACCGTTGCAATCTTTCCGCCGGGTCCAACGACCGACACTGTCGCCCGGGTCGTTCGTCTCGGACCCCCCCCCCCCCCGCGCTGCAGAATAGGTTTTGAGGAACGACAGGCCCGTGGCTGCCATCGGTTTCCTGGAGGCGCTTGCGGCGGCATGGCGACCTTCAGACACATTATACCAATCGGCCTTGAGGGAGACTCACTTTGAGGATTCCCATGGTGGATGATTTCTGACTCAATTCCGGTGATTCGGAGTTGAGGAGGTTCACCATGGGAGCGGCGATCGGGTTACGAGAGGATTTCGATGCGGCGGAGCTGCGTCGCTTGGCGAAGCTTGCCAAGGATGCCGGCCAGAGCCGCCGGCTCTTGGCTCTCGCGGTGATCTATGACGGTGGGCGGCGGACGGATGCGGCACGGACCGGCCACGTGGGGCTTCAGGTGATCCGAGATTGGGTGTTGCATTTCAACGCCGAGGGCCCGGACGGCTTGATCGATCGCAAGGCGCCCGGTGCGGTGGCGAAGCTCGACGATGCACAACGCCAGGCGCTGGGGGCACGCGTCGATGCGGGGCCGAACCCGGCGGTCGACGGCGTGGTGCGCTGGCGGCTGAAGGATCTGGCGGGCTGGATCCGGGATATGTTCGCGATCTCGCTCGACGAGACCACGGTGAGCCGGGAATTGAAGGCGATGGGCTTCACGAAGATGACGGCGCGTCCGCGCCACCATGCCCAGGAGGAGGGCGTCATCGAGGATTTTAAAAAAATTCCCCGAGCTGGTGGCGCAAGCTCGCCGGCGCCTGCCCGACGGCACCGAGATAGAAATCTGGTGGCAGGACGAAGCCCGTGTCGGCCAGAAGAACAAGATCACTCGGCGCTGGGCGCGGCGCGGAACCCGGCCCCGCGCACCGCATGACCAGCGCACCAAATCAGCCTATATCTTCGGCGCCATCTGTCCCGAACGCGGCGTCGGCGCCGCCCTCGTGCTCCCCCACTGCGACACCCAGGCCATGCAGCTGCATCTGGAGGAGATCTCCTCCCGGGTAGGCGCGCGCGCGCATGCCCTCCTGCTCCTCGATCAGGCGGGTTGGCACACCACGGACAAGCTGAAGATCCCCGCCAACGTTACCCTCCTGCCCCTGCCACCACGCTCGCCGGAGCTCAATCCGACCGAAAACATCTGGCAGTTCATGCGCGACAACTGGCTGTCCAACTTGGTCTTCCAATCCGACGAGCAGATCATCACCTCCTGCTGCGAAGCCTGGAACAAGCTCATCGATCAACCATGGAACATCACGTCCATCGGGCGGCGTAAATGGGCGCATGAGTTCTGATTAATGTCGATTGGTATTAGGTCATAGTTCTCTCACATCGGCTCGAACGGTCACGGGCTACGGAGCTGCCTCATGAGAAGCTTCAAGCGGCACCTCCAATCCGCCGACACTGATGTCGGCTCCCATCGATATGGGCCGCGACGAAGCCTCCTGCAAGCTCACTCATCTATATCACATAAAGGACGTTATGTGATATAGATGGCGCACCGATGGTCGGAGCGGGGGAGGGGAGCATGGAAGTGCTCGGGACGAGCGGAGGGAGCCTGGTCGCGGGCGGCGGGAGCGTCGTCGTCCCGGCGATCGTCGCCGAGGCCGGCGAGGGGCCGGCGCGGCGCTTCCTGGAGTTCTTCGCCGCCAACATCCGCAATCCCAACACCCGGGCAGCCTACCGGCGGGCGATCGGCGACTTCCTCGCCTGGTGCGAGGGTTTCGAGCTGCGCCTCGGCGAGATCCAGCCGCTCCACGTCGCCGCCTATGTCGAGGAACTGACGCAGCGTTACCGCGCGCCCACCGTGAAACAACGCCTCGCCGCCATCCGCATGCTGTTCGACTGGCTGGTGATCGGCCAGGTGCCGCCCGCCAACCCGGCCTCGGCCGTGCGCGGACCGCGCCACTCGGTCACACGAGGAAAAACCCCGGTGCTCTCGGCCGAGGAAGCGCGGACGCTGCTGAATTCGATCCCGCTCCAGACCATCGCCGGCTTGCGCGATCGGGCGCTGATCGGGGTGCTGATCTACAGTTTCGCGCGGATCGGCGCCGCCCTGGCGCTCCGGGTCGAGGACTACTACCCCCAAGACAAGCGCTGGTGGCTCCGCCTCCACGAGAAAGGCAGCAAACAGCACGAAATGCCGGCGCATCACAATCTGGAAGCCTATCTCGACGCCTATATCCAGGCGACGGGGATCGTCGGGGATCCCAAGGGGCCGCTGTTCCGGACGCTCTCACGCGGGAAGGGAAGGCCGCTCAGCGACAATCCGCTGCCGCGCGAGAACGCCTACGCCATGATCAAGCGCCGCGCCCGGGCTGCCGGGATCGCGACGCCGATCGGCTGCCATACGTTTAGGGCGACGGGGATCACCGCCTATCTGGAGGGCGGCGGCACCCTGGAGAACGCCCAAGTCATGGCCGCGCACGCCTCGACGCGGACGACGCAGCTATATGACCGGCGGCGGGATCAAATCACGCTCGATGAGGTCGAGCGGATCGGGATTTAGACGAGAACCGCCTTCGTGGGAAGCCCGCTGACGGGCGAAAAGGACCCTCCGAAGGTATGCGCCCGGAAGAGACCGAGATCCGCTGACGGCCGTCTAAGCCCGGTATAGGGGGTGTCCCTCCGCCGTCAGCAAAAGGTGGTTTCTTGCTCCCCCTTCCCGGCTTCGCCGAATACCGCCGAGTTTGGCTGGGCAAAACGCCCCGCCGAAACGCTCGGCGTCTCGAGCCCGGTGCGATCCGCCGAGCGAAGCCGGGCCGCAAGCTTTCTCGCAGCGGTCACCAGCGCCAAGCGCGAGACGCCAGCGGAGCTGCCGGAGCCCTCAAGCGTGAGTCACGCCTGGCCGAGCTGGGCGAAGTCGATCGCTTCCGCCGCCAGGTCCGGCTCGCCCACCAGCGCCAGCATCTGCCGGCGCGCCGCATCGCGGAGCGCCACGGCGGCGCTGAAATCCGTGCCCTCGGCCACGAGCGGGCGGCCCACCCGGACCGTCACCCGGCATCGGCGCGGGAACCATTGACCTTCCCTGAGCAGCGTGCGCATGCCCCCGAGGCCGACCGGCAGCACCGCCACCGCGCCCGCCGCCGCGCTGGTGAAGGCGCCCATGCGAAAGCCGAGGAGGCCCGGCATCCGGGTCAGCGTGCCCTCGGGGTAGAACACCACGCGGCGGCCCGCCGCGACCGCGCCCCGCGCCGCCGCCGCGTCGGCCATCGCCGCGTCGGTCCGCGCCCGGTCGACGAACAGGCAGCCGAGACGGCGGAGAAAGCGCCCGGCGACGAATTGCTCGCGCAACTCCCGCTTGGCGACCACCGCGAGGGGGCCGTCGAGAACGGCGGAAAGCGCCAGCGTGTCGGCATAGCTGGAATGGTTCAGCAGCACGATGCCCCGGAACGCGGCCAATCGCTCGCCGTCCTCGATTGCGATTTTCACGCCGATCAGGCGGAAGAACAGCCGCGCGCCCGCGTGCACCAGGACCCAGCGACGTTCGAGGCCCGGAACGACCTGCACCCCCGGCCAGACCACCAGCGCCACCGCCAGCAGCATCGCCCACCAATGGACGGCGTAGAGAATTTCGCCGAGGTCGCGAAACCGTCGCCTGGCGCCGGCGCCGGCGCCGGCGAGATAGAGTCGGGCGAGCTGTAGCCAGACCGCCTTGCCGGCGGCGCCGATGCCGCCCGCCTCGAAGAGCTGGCGGGTGGCGTCGCGGCGGATCTTGCCGCTCGAGGTCTTGGGCACCGCATGTGGCGGTGCCAGCACCACCTCGTCGGGCGGCTGCTCCACCAACCGGCCGGCGATCTCGGTGATCCGTTCCTTCAGCGCGGCCCGGCGCCGGGCGTCGCGTTCCCGGCTCTCGGCGACGACGATCAGGCGTTCGGTGCCGCTTGTCGGATCCGCGCTGCCAAAGACGGCGACGCAGCCGGTGCGCACGCCGTCGAGCGCGCCGACCGCGATCTCGACCTCTTGGGGATAGATGTTGCGCCCCGCCCGGATGATGATGTCCTTGGCCCGCCCGGTGATGTAGAGGTCGCCGGCCGCGAGATAGGCCTTGTCGCCGCTATTCGTCCACTCGCCGTCCTTCAGCTCCGCCGTCCGCTCGGGATCGCGGTAGTAGCCGGCGGTGGCAGACGGGCCCTGGAACTGCAGCCGGCCCTCGCGCCGCTCGCCCAATTCGCGGCCCGCCGCATCGACGATACGGATCTGATGGCCGGCGAGCGGATGGCCGCAGGCCACCATCTCCAGCGCCGTGGAATCGTCGGGCGCGGCGGGGCGCGCGATGCCGTCGCGCTGCAAGGCCTCGCGCTCGACCCGGTCGATCGGCGCCTCGCGATCCGGCGGCGGGAAGGCGAGGCCGACCGCGTTCTCCGCCAGACCGAAGACCGGGGCCATCGCCGTCGAGCGCAGGCCGAAGGCGGCGAAGCGGGCGGAAAAGTCGCGCACGGTGCTGGCCAGCACCGGCTCCGCCCCGTTCACCACCATTCTGAGCGAGGACAGGTCGAGGCCTTCGATGTCGCCGTCCTCGATCCGCCGGAGGCAGAGCTCGAAGGCGAAGTTGGGCCCGCCGGAAAGCGTGCCGCGATGGCGGTGAATCGCCCAGAGCCAGGCCTGCGGGCGCACCAGAAAGCTCAGCGGCGACATGATGACGACGGGGATGGCGTAGTAGAGGGTGCCGAGCCAGGCGCCGATCAGCCCCATGTCGTGATAGAGCGGCAGCCAACTGACGAAAACGTCGCCGTCGCGCGGGCGGATGGCGCGGCCCATGGCGCGGATGTTCGCCAACAGATTGCGATGGGTCAGCATCACGCCCTTGGGATCGCCGGTGCTGCCGGAGGTGTATTGCAACAACGCCAGGTCGTCGGCGCCGGGCGGCGCCGGCAGCGCGCCCGCCGCCACCCGGCCCAGGCGATCGACGGTCTCCACCGCCTCCAGGCTGGCGACCCGCACGGTCAGGAAGTCGCCGACGGCGCGGGCCTCTTCGACGGTGATGAGATATCGCGCCTCGCAATTGTTGAGGATCACCGCCTGGCGCCGCAGGTGATCCTCGATCTGGCTCAGGCGGACCGGCGGATAGATCGGCACCGGCACGCCGCCGGCCAGCAGCACGCCCATGAAGGCGGCGAAAAAGCTCCGTTCGCTCGGCAGCATGACGGCGACCCGGGCACCCCGCTCCAGCCCCTTGGCGAGCAGGCCGCCGGCGACGCGGCGGGCCTCGCGGTCGAGGGCGCGATAGGAGATCTCGTGCTCCTCGCCCGCCTCGCCGACGAGGGTGATATGGGTCCGATTGCCGTCTTGGCCGAGGTGCCAGGCCAGCGCCTCGTTCAAAGTCTCGACCGCCGGCGCCTCCAGGGGACCGCCCGGCTCCGCCGCCGCGCGGACCCGGACCCGGAGTTCGGCCGGGCGGCCCCGCTCCAGGCCGGCGAGCGTCGCCAGGATGTCGGCCGGGGTCTCGGCCCGGGCCAATACCTCCTCGGGCAGCGCCACGTCGAAGGCGCGCTCGATCCGGAGCATCAGCTCGGCGCGGGCCAGGCTGTCGAGGCCGAGATCGCGATCGAGGCGGCTCTCCGGCCGGACCCGGAGATCGTGCCCACTCTCCGGCTTCAACTCCAGCGCCAACTCGCGGACGACGGCCAGCAGCTCGGCCTCTAGATGCGCGCGATCGTCGTTTCCAGCGGCGGCTTCGGTCATGGCAGGTGTCTTTCGGCGTGGTCGGCCCGCGCGCCGAGTGCACTATAGTGGTTCGCCCGCGGCCTGCGTAGGCATGCTCCCTCGCCCCCAGGCGGTCGGAAGGGGCGCGGGGCGGCACGGGAAATCACCCGCTGGGGCGTTTGGTGTAGGACATGACCGATCACGGATCGAAGAAAGTGGTGTTTGCCGCGCTCGCCGGCAACTCGCTGATCGCCGTCACCAAGTTCGCGGCGGCGAGCTATACCGGCTCTTCTGCGATGCTGAGCGAGGCGGTCCACTCCCTGGTCGACACCGGCAACCAGGCGCTGCTGCTTTACGGCATGCGCCGCGCCGCCCGTCCGGCCGACAGCCGCCATCCCTTCGGCTACGGCATGGAGCTCTATTTCTGGACCTTCGTCGTCGCCATCCTGATCTTCTCGGTCGGCGCCGGCGTCTCGATTTACGAGGGCGTGAGCAAGCTGGCGGCGCCGACGGCGGTGACCAACGTCGTCGTCAACTTCGTGGTGCTGGGCCTGGCCATGGTATTCGAGGCCGGCGCCTGGTGGATCGCCTTCAAGGAATTCCGTGCCGTCAAGGGGCCGATCGGCTACCTGGCGGCGATCCGCGAGACCAAGGACCCGACCGTGGTGACAGTGCTGTTCGAGGACACCGCGGCGATGTTGGGTCTGCTCGTCGCCTTCGTCGCCATCGCGCTGGGCCATTGGCTCGGCCTGCCCGAGATCGACGCCGCCGCCTCCATCGTCATCGGCCTGATCCTGGGGGTGACCGCGGCGCTCTTGGCCTACGAGTGCAAGGGCCTGCTGATCGGCGAGTCGGCCACGTCGGCGACGCTTTCCGAGATCGAGGGCGCGATCGGCGAACAGAAGGCAATTCTGAACGTCAACGAAATGCTGACCATGCATCTCGGCCCCCGGGACGTCCTGGTCAACCTCAGCCTCGATTTCGAGGACGGGATTTCGGCCGAAGAGGTGGAGCGCGTGGTCTCCGAGCTCGAGGCGCGGATCAAGCAACGCGCGCCCGAAGTCACGCGGGTCTCCGTCGAGGCACAGAGCTGGCTCGGCCACCTCCGGGCACACGGAGCGGGTCCCTCGGAGGCATAGCGAAGGGGTGGGCGGAGGGAGGACGATTGGGGCTGGCGCGCGGCGCGACGATCGCCCACATTTAGGACCGATGGATCGAGCATGCGACGCGCGTGGGACATATTTCGAGGGATTGGGCGCCGCCTCCGCTGGCCGGTGGCGGTTTTCGTCGTCTGTTTTTTGCTGCCGACGGCTCTCGCCCTCGGCGGCCGCCTGATCGGCGAGGCGCGTGGCATGAACTGGTGGGAAGCGCGCAACGACACCACGCATCAGGCGCCGGATCCGGCGAGGACGCCCGAGGCGGTGGTCGAGGTCTATACCGCCCGCGCCTTCGGCTGGCGCGGCGCCTTCGCCGTCCACACCTGGATCGCGGTGAAGCCGGAAGGCGCCGAGCATTACACCCGCTACGAGGTGATCGGCTGGTGGGTCTATCGCGGCCTTTCGGCGGTGGCGATCCGCCCGGGTATTCCCGATGCTCACTGGTTCGGAGCCAAGCCTTGGAAACTGTTCAGCCGGCGGGGCCGGGCGGCGGCGGCGCTGATCGAGGAGATCGATGCCGCCGCGCGGCGCTACCCCTATAGCGACAGCTACCGCGTCTGGCCCGGGCCCAATTCCAACACCTTCACCGCCTTTGTCGCCCGCGAGGTGCCGGGGCTCCGCCTCGAACTACCGGCGCTCGCCGTCGGCAAGGACTATCTGCCGGAGGGCCGGGTGATCGACAAGGCGCCGAGCGGCACCGGCTATCAGCTCTCGCTCGGCGGCGTCGTCGGGCTGACGATCGCCATGGAGGAGGGCTTCGAGATCAATCTGCTGGGTCTCACCTTCGGCCTCGACGCGACGCCGCCGGCGCTCAAACTGCCCGGAATAGGCCGCCTCGGCATGCCCCGGACCGATGAGGCCAAATGAGGCCCGATGAGGCCCGCTGAGGCCCGATGAGGCCCGCTGAGGCGGCGTGGGCCTGTCGAGCGCTTGCCGACGCGGCGCTCGCCGACGGGCTCGCCGTCGACTACTATTTCGAGGTCTTCAACAGCATCGACGATCTCCTCGACGGGATGGACCCGGCCAAGCCCAAGGCCGGCCCGCCCTTGCCCCGGCTCGACGACAAGGTCGGCATCGCCAAGGTGCTGACAGCCGCCGACAGGGGCAAAAGAGCCGGCAACTTCCGCGGCGACACTTGGTGCAAGCCTAACGGTCACTACCGTCTGGTATCATGCATGGTTAGACACTGAAGTACATTTCATACTCCAGCGGATGCGTCGTGGTCTCGTCAGCGTGTAGTTCCTCGCGCTTGAGATGGAGATAGCCGTCGATCATGTCGTCGGTGAACACGTTGCCCCTCTTCAAGAAGTCCCGGTCCGCCGAAAGCGCCCGGCATGCTTCACGCAGACTTCTGCAGACGGTCGGCAGATCTTGGATCTCTTCGCCCGACATCTCGTACAGGTTTTGCTCCATGGGTTCGCCGGGATCGATCCGGTTTTCAATCCCGTCGATGCCCGCCATCAACATCGCCGCGAACGCCAGGTAAGGATTGGCGGATGGGTCGGGAAAGCGAACCTCCACGCGTTTACCGTTGGGAGTCGTGACGTGCGGGATACGGCAAGCCGCGGAACGAATTTCGCGAGGCGTAGCAAAGAAACACCGGTGCCTCATAGCCCGGAACCAACCGTTTATAGCTGTTCGTCGTGGCATTGGTGAAAGCGTTGAGCGCCCGGGCGTGTTTGACTATTCCACCGATATAGTGGAGCGCCGTTTCCGATAGCCCATCATAGCCGTCACCGGCAAAGACCGGATTTCCGTCCTTCCATATCGACTGGTGTGTATGCATGCCAGAGCCGTTGTCATACATCACGGGCTTGGGCATGAAAGTCGCGGTCTTGCCGAAGGATTGGGCGACGTTGTGGATGGCATACTTGAACTTCTGAATGGTATCGGCGCAGCGTACCAAGGTATCTAAGCGCAACCCGAGCTCGTGCTGGCTCGGCGCCACCTCGTGGTGGTGTTTCTCGACTTTGACACCCATCTTAATCAGCACTTCGAGCATTTCAGCACGTATCGCGCCGCCGTGATCGACCGGCGCGACCGGGAAGTAACCGCCCTTCGCCCTCGGTCTATGGCCGAGATTACCGTCCGGGTATTCCCGACCCGAGTTGTAAGGACCCTCCACAGAGTCGATTTCATAAAACGAGGTCTTCTGCTCGACCGAGAAGCGGACACTATCAAACATGAAGAATTCTGGTTCGGGACCAAAGTAGGCGGTATCGCCAATGCCGCTCTCGGACAGGTAGAACTCAGCCCGTTTGGCGACCCCACGAGGGCCTCGGCCGTAGTGCTCGCCTGTGCGTGGTTCCTTGACATCGCAGATCAGCATCAATGTCGCCGTTTCCGAGAATGGATCCATGAACGCAGTCTCGGGACGTGGACTCAACAACATGTCGGATTCACTGATGTCCTTCCAGCCGACAATGGACGAGCCGTCGAACATGACGCCGTCGGCGAAAAGTTCGGCGTCCACTGCGCTCGAGTGATAGGTCAGGTGATGCCACTTGCCTCGTGGATCAGTGAAGCAGAAATCCACGTTTTTGATATTCGTTTCGTCGATGAGTTTGAGAATTGATTCAACGTCAGACATCTTAGATCCTCCCATCTGCGTATCCATAACTCGTTCATCCCTATCACCATGTCTCGAATTGGAGAGTAAGTGTATATGCGATGCTGCGATCCAAGCGCAATTCTTATCAAACTATAAGGAGGCGACTTCCATATCAGTCTTTCCACTACGTATTTGCACGCTATGATCCAAATTCAAGACAAAGACGCGGCCATCACCAATTTCACCCGTCGAAGCAGCGTCACGCAGCGTGCTCACGGCTTCGCCCGCGAGTTCCGACGATACGGCGAATTCGATCTTGGTCTTGGGCATGAAACCGACATCGTATTCGGCGCCACGATAGAATTCTCGGCGCTCCTCGTGCGCGCCATACCGTCGTGCTTCCGTCACCAGCAACGCTTCCACCCCATGCGAGGCCAGAGCGCCGCGAACGTCTTCCAGCTTGTGAGATTGAATGATCGCAATGATGTATTTCATCCGACTACCCCCTGCCCTGCTTCGCCCGAGCCCGAGATCGGGCCTTAGATTTCGTAACCGCGCTCACCATGCAGAGGCACGTCGAGCCCTTCCAACTCCACGCGTTCCTCTACCCGCAGGCCCATCGTGAGGTCGAGTACCTTCAGGATGACGAATGAGGCGACGCCGCAATAAACCACGGTGACGATGATGCCCAAGGCCTGTGGCCAGAGTTGGGCGACGTTGCCTTCGATGACGCCGGGCGTGCCGCCGATCGCCTCGACGGCAAACACCCCGGTGAGCAACGCGCCGACGATGCCGCCGATACCATGTACGCCGAAGGCGTCGAGGGAATCATCGTACTTCCCCCAGCCCTTCAGCGCGACCGCGCCCCAATAGCACGCCGCGCCGGCGCAGATGCCGATGATCAGCGCGCCCATCGGGCCGACAAAGCCCGAGGCCGGCGTTATGGCGACCAAGCCGCCGACGGCGCCGGAGATGAGGCCGAGACCGCTCACTTGCCGGCGCATGAGCAATTCCACCAAGGCCCAGCTCAGAGCGGCGGCGGCGGCGGCGATTTGCGTGACCAGAAGCGCCATGCCGGCCGCGCCGTCGGCGGCGAGCGCGGAGCCGGCGTTGAAGCCGAACCAACCGACCCAAAGCAGGGAAGCACCGACGAAGCTCAGGACCAAGCTGTGCGGCGCCAAATATTCCTTGCCATAGCCCAATCGCGGCCCCACGACGATGGCGGCCACCAGTCCGGCGACGCCGGCATTGATGTGCACCACCGTCCCGCCTGCAAAGTCGAGAACGCCAAAATCGCCGAGGAAGCCGCCACCCCAGACCCAATGGCAGATGGGCGCGTAGACGAGGATGAGCCAGGCCACGGTGAACACCATCAAGGCCGAGAACTTCATCCGATCGGCGAAAGCACCGCAGATCAGGGCCGGCGTGATGATGGCGAAGGTCATCTGAAAGGCCACGAAGACGCTTTCCGGGATCGTGCCGCTCAGGCTGTCCGTCCCCAAACCGTTCAGGAAGAGCCGATCCAGCCCCCCGATCACGGCATTGCCTTCACTGAAGGCGAGGCTGTAGCCGGCGATGACCCAGACGATAGTCGCGAGACAGCAAATTGCGAAACTCTGGACGACCATCGCCAGTGCGTTCTTGCGGCGCACCATGCCTCCGTAAAAGAGCAAGAGCCCCGGGATGGTCATCATCAGGACCAGAGCCGTCGCCACGAGCATCCATGCGGTATCCGCGCCGTTCAGCTTCGCGGTCGTCTCGTCGGCCAGCGCCGGCTCCGTGGACAACGCCAGCGCCGCCAAGGCAGCCCCAAACCCGATCGCCGGACGAGATCTCCAAGTCGCGGTGGTGGCGAAACGCCGGGCCCATGACCAACGGCATCCCTTCGAGTTCATCAATCCGGGACGCGGTCTAGACATTTCATCCCCCCCGAGAACACCTCTAAGTCACGCGGAATCGCATTGGAAACAAGTGTAGATTCGAAACTGACAAACCTCGATTGTTTAAAGGTCGCGATCTCGTCCCGTCATCATTTCGATGCAATCCATCGTTTGTGCCCCTTTGGTATGTCGACGGCGCCACTGCATGACGAGAGAGGTCGGGACGGAGCTGGGAGTCTAGCTGGAAGATCGCCTTGAGTCTTTACTTTGGATTCTCTTGAAATTCGAGGCGTTCAGGTGATGATGGGCCCGATCGGCGTCCTTATGGACAGAAGGCAAGACCCCGCCCGCACGGAGCTGCCTCAAGGGATGGACGGCGATGCGGTAAAGCTCCTTGGGTGAGGACATCGACACCAACGACCCCGAGCGGGCGATTGACCTTCCACGTCCTAGTGTCCCGATTCCGAAGTTCGCATGATTTTCGCCTGCTGTTCAGCGGTTTCGATTGTTCGGAGGCAGAACCGCTGGATGGCGGCGAGGATGTCATCGGCGGATTTGGTCCATTTGAAGGGTTTGGGGTTCTGGTTTGTCGTGTCGATGTAGTCGAGGATGGTGCGCTCCAGCTCCTTGGTGGAGCGATGGACGCCGCGCCTGATCTGTTTGTCGGTCAGCAGCCCGAACCAGCGCTCGACCTGGTTGAGCCAGGAGGCGCTGGTGGGTGTGAAATGGGCCTGCCAGCGCGGCCGTTTGGCGAACCAGTCGCGGATCGCCTTGGTCTTGTGGGTCCCGTAGTTGTCCATGACGATGTGGATGTCGAGATCAGCAGGGACGTTCGCCTCGACGAGGTCGAGGAATTTGCGGAACTCTCGGGCCCGATGGCGCGGGAAACATTTGCCGATGATCTCTCCCGTGGCGATGTCGAGGGCCGCGAAGAGAGAGGTCGTGCCGTGGCGCTTGTAGTCGTGGCTGCGCCGCTCCGCCTGCCCGGGGCGCATCGGCAAGAGGGGCTGGGAACGGTCCAGGGCCTGGATCTGGCTCTTTTCGTCGACACAGAGAACCAGGGCACGATCCGGCGGCGCCAAATACAGACCGACGATGTCGCGGACCTTCTCCACGAAGAAGGGATCGCTCGACAGCTTGAAGGTCTCCGAGCGATGCGGCTGCAAGCCGAAGGCCCGCCAAATGCGATGAATGGTCGAGGGCGCGTGGCCGCTCGCCCGCGCCATCGAGCGAAGGCTCCAATGGGTCGCGTCCGGCGGCGTCTCTTCCAGCGTCAGCCGGACCGCTTCCGCGATGGCGTCATCGCCGATTTGACGCGGCGCGCCGGGGCGGGGTTCGTCGTACAGACCGTCGAGGCCCTCCGCCGCATAGCGGCGACGCCACTTGCCCACGGTGTCCGCGCTCGCCTCGAGACGAACGGCGATCTCCTTGTTCTCCAACCCTTCCGCCGCCGCCAAGACGATCCGAGCCCGCCGCGCAAGCCCCTGCGACGTCTTGCGACGACGAGACAGCGCCTCCAATTCGGCGCGCTCGTCATCGCTCAAAGAGATCGTCACCGCCACTCTCGCCATCAATCGCGCCTCCTGAAAACAAATAGAGACATAATCATATCAATTTATCGATCAGGACACTAGGCTCCATCGCGGAGTTCGCGCGCGAACCTATCATCGATGGCATCGGGGACTTTCGCGCCGCCGCTCGCGAACGCGGCCGACGTCCGGCCCTTTCGCCCGAGCGGAAGATCGAAGTCCGCCGCCTGCGCGACAAGGCGGGACGCGAGATCGCCGAAATCGCCCCTTTTGTTCGAAGTTGAGCGCTGAACCGGCAGGCATCGGCTGGCGCTTGCCGACACGGCGCGCGCTCGCACATAATCCCGCCTTCGTCGAGGCGATCCGAGGAGAGGGAGGTGGCGTCGATGTTCTCACCGAAGGGCGCGCTTCTCGCCCTGTCGATCGGGCTGCTCGGCGCGCCGGCCGGGGCGGCATCGATGGCGCCGGTCTCGCCGGCGCCGGCGCCTGCGGCACTCGCCGACGGGCTCGCCGTCGATTATTATTTCGAGGTCTTCAACAGCATCGACAATCTCCTCGACTGGATGGACTCGGCCAAGCCCAAGGCCGGCCCGCCCTTGCCCCGGCTCGACTACAAGGTCGGCTTCGCCAAGGTGCTGACAGCCGATTCGAGCGATTTCGTCGGCGCCCACATCCAGGGGCTGATCCACTTGGCGAGGGCGGGCGAGTATGCCTTCGAGGTCACCTCGAACGACGGGGTCAGAATCGACATCGGCGGCGAGCCCTTCTTCGAGGATCCCGAGGTGCATCCCGACACCACCTCCGATCCGATTGGGCTGAAGATCGAGACGCCGGGTTGGTATGCGCTCGAGATTCTCTATTTCGAGAAGAAGAACACCTCGACCCTGATCCTGAAATGGCGCCCGCCGGGCGCCGGCGGGTTCGAATTGGTGCCGGCCTCGGCCTTCAAACACCCGAAACGATAGGCCGTTCCGGAACCCGGGAGAGAATGGATGAACGTGCAGGCGAGCATCGAGAGCAAGCTGATGGCGGGCCTGGCGCCCCGCCATCTCGAAGTGGTGAACGAGAGCCACAAACACAGCGTGCCGCCCGGCTCGCAATCCCATTTCAAGGTGGTGATCGTCGCCGACGCCTTCGAGGGCAAGCGCCTGGTCGGCCGCCATCAATCGGTGAACGCGCTGCTGGCCGAAGAGCTGGAGGGGCCGGTCCACGCGCTCTCGATGGAGACGCTGACGGCGGAGGAATGGACGGAGCGCGGCGGCAAGACCATGCAAACCCCCGATTGCCTCGGCGGCGGCAAGGCGGAGCGCTGAACCCAGGTCTTCTCAATCGGTGATCGGATGCACCCCCGGGCGGGCGGCCCCGCATTTTCGCGTCCGCGGATAATTCTATAAGATCCGACCCCCTCGGGGAGCGGGGACATGGGGACGTGCATGCGATGACGAAGTTGGTGCCACCCGAAGCACCGGTGTTGCGGCGGATCGAGCCCGAGGGCCTGAGCCTGCCGGTGGTCTTCGATTCGCCCCACAGCGGCCTGCACCTGCCCGAGGATTTTCGCCCCGCGCAGCCGGCGATGATGATCCGGCTCGCCGCCGACAGCTATGTCGACGAACTCTTCGCCGGCGCGCCGGCGCACGGCGCCATGCTGATCGCGGCCGAGTTCTCCCGCGTCTACATAGACCCCAACCGCGACGAGACGGACGTCGACCTGAAGCTGATCGAGGGTGATTGGACCGGGCCCCATATGGCGAGCTCGAAGCAGCGTTACGGCAAGGCGCTGATCTGGCGTTCGCTCGGTGAGGACATGCCGATGTACGACCGCCCGCTCTCGGCCGCCGAGGTGCGCCATCGCATCGAGCACTATTGGCGGCCCTATCACGACGCGGTGGAGGGCGCGCTCGACGCGGCGCACGCGAGCAGTGGCGCGGTCTGGCACGTCAACTGCCACTCCATGGCCTCCTACGCCGGTTCGTCCCACCCCGATGCCGGCAAGCGGCGCCCCGACGTGACGGTGAGCGATCGCGACGGCACCAGCGCCGGCGCGGAGTTCGTCGAGTGCGTGGTCGGCGCCTTGCGCGCCATGGGCTACGAGGTGCGCATCAACGACCCCTACAAGGGGATGGCCTTGATCGAGCGCTACAGCGATCCCGCAAGGAAGCGCCACAGCCTGCAGATCGAGCTCCGTCGAGGGCTCTATCTGGACGAGCGGAATCGGCGGAAATCGGACGGCTTCGATCCCCTGAAGGCGGATCTCGACCGGCTCTGCGGCGAGATCGCGGCCTTCGCCAGGATCTACCTTTGAGCGACGGCGCCGCGCGGGACGGCCCGGGGACAGCCCCAAGGGCGATCAGCATGAGGGCGCGGGAAGCCTTTCACGCCTGTGATTTCGCGCCCGAGGCGAGGGAGGAGCCATGGCGACGACGATCGATTTCAGCGGCAGTCATGTGGTCGTGACCGGCGGCTCCAACGGCATCGGCAACGCCCTGGCACGCGCCTTCCGCGACCACGGCGCGGCGGTGACGGCGACCGGCACAGCTGCGCGCGAGAGCTACGCGAGCGACCTCGAGGGCATGGACTACCGGGCCCTCGAGCTCGGCGACGACGAGGCGATCGCCGCCTTCGCCGAGGAGATCGAGCGGCTGGACGTGCTGGTGAATTGCGCCGGCATGGTCGCCTACCGGGGCCAGGAGTTCGAGGTCGACACCTTCCGCCGGGTCATGGACGTCAACCTGACCGCGATCCTACAGCTCGCCACCCTGCTCCGGCCCAAGCTCGCCGAGCGCTCCGGCGCGATGATCAACGTCACCTCGCTCACCGCCTTCTTCTCCTCGCGCGGCAATCCCGCCTATGGCGCCAGCAAGGCGGCGATCGTGCAGTTGACCAAGACCCTGGCGGTGGCCTGGGCGCGCGACGGCATTCGCGTCAACGCCATCGCGCCGGGCTGGGTCAAGACCAAGATGACCGAGATCTCCTGGAGCAACGAGAAAATCGACGAGGCGATCCTGGCGCGCACGCCGCTCGGCCGTTGGGCCGATCCCGAGGACTTGGCGGGCCCGGCGCTGTTTTTGGCCTCCGACCTCGCCCGCTACGTCACCGGCGAGACCATCGTGGTCGACGGCGGCTTCAGCCTGGTGATCTGAGGGGAGGGGGCGATCGCAAGCTTGATCGACAGTTTGGAAAAAGCCGGGCTGTCGCTGGCCAGGGCGTGAAGGGAAAACGGGAGGGACGATGATGACGGCCGAGGACGACAAGGTCGCGGGCGCGGCGCGCCAGCTCTTCGACGAGCATCGCTCGGGCGCGCGGCTCGACGGCTTGCCGGGCGAACTCTGGCCCGCCGACATGGCGACGGCTTACGCTATTCAAGACGGCCTGCTGGGCCTCCACGAGGCGGCCGGCGAGGGCGTGATCGCCGGCTGGAAGGTGGCGCTGACGACGCCGGTGATGCAGGCGATGGTCGGTGTGAACGAGCCTTGCGAGGGCGCGATCCTGGCCCATCGCCGGCACGATTCGCCCGCTCGCCTGGCCGCCGGCGACTTCGTCAACGTCGGCGTCGAGAGCGAGATCGCCGTCCGTTTGGGCAAGGACTTGGACGGTGGCACGCATGATCGCGAGTCCGTGGCCGGGGCGGTCGCGGCTTGCATGGCGGCGATCGAGATCGTCGACGACCGGGGCATCGATTACAGCAAGATCGATGCGCCGCTGCTGATCGCCGACAACGCCTTCAATTTCGGCTGCGTGCTCGGCCCCGAGGTGATCGCGTGGCGGGACTTGGATCTCGCCCAGCTCCAGGGCCGGATGGCGATCAACGGCGAGGTGGTGGGCGAGGGCCTCGGCGGCGACGTCATGGGCCATCCGCTGGAGGCGCTGGCTTGGCTCGCCAACAATCTGAACCGCCGCGCCCGCCCGCTGCGCGCCGGCCAGATCATGCTGACCGGCTCCATCGTCGCGACCAAATGGTTGAAGGCGGGCGAGCGGATGGAGAGCCAGATCGACAGCCTCGGCGAAGCCCGGCTCGAGCTTTCCTGAGCCAAGCGGGCGGGGTCGTGCCCTGGGCATCGGTCCCGACTTTCCGCTGCTCGCGCGGCTTCGAGGTGACGTGGACACGAGGCAGGCCAGATCATATGTTTTAATCGACAAATCCGAGCGGGGTTCGACGAGAGCGCCACCGCCGGGTGGGACGTTCGCAACCTGCATGTAGGACTGAAATGCCGATCGAAGGGTCCGAAGAGCGCGATGCCATCAGGGATGCGGCCTACGCCGACCTGGACTCCCTCGATGAAGAATCCCGCGATGAAGGCTTCGAGCCCTGTTCAGAGCTCGCAAAAGACAATGCGCGCCGGCTTCTCCTGGCGCTATCTCACGAGGATCGTCCGGCTCCGGCGATCTATCCGACGAGCGACCGGGAAGTCGCGATCATGTTCAATAGGGCTGGTGACGGTAATGCCGTGCTCATCTTATGCGCGTCGAATGGCGAGGTCGCTTGTTTCGCCTCGATACGCGGTTCCAACCGACGAGCAAGATACGATTCGGCGCGAGGGCTGCCGGACGCCATCATCGCGCCGCTCTGGATCAATTACAACAACAGAACGAAACTTGGGCCTTGTCCTGATCCGTCGCGCCGATGGTCCTGAATTCGACGGATCCGCTCGATCAGACCGTGGCCTACCGCGGCCTACCGGCCTGCATCGATTCCTTACGCATCGTCGAGGAGGTGTTGAAGGAGCGCGGCCAGATTTAACCCTCGAGACCGTGGGCCTTGATCTCGACCTCGACGAAGGCCATCTCGCCGGCGCCGGCGTTGATCACGTCGTGCCGCACCCCCGCCTGGCGGTAATAGGATGCCCCGGCGCGGAGCTCGGCCACTTGCTCGCCCTCGTCGTCGACGATTCGCAAGCTGCCGTCGAGCGAGGGCACGATGACGTAGTCGTAAGCGTGAACGTGCCAGCCCGTCGCCTCCCCCGGGCGGAAGCGCCATTCGGTGACCCGGACCCGGTCGTTGTCGATCTGCACGCTCGCCCGTGCCGTGCCGTCTCCGTTCATCCTCGCCTCCCGTCAGGGCCACCGATGAGGCCAATCAGATCATCGATTTCCTCCGGCGGGAAGCCCGTGCGATACAAAGCGCCCTCGCGGTCGCCCACCAGGTTGTTTGGGACAAGGTACCGCCGGCCGAGCTGGGAGGACGCGGATGAACGGTGGTGAGTTGGTGGCGGAGACGCTGATCGCGCACGGCATCGACACGTTCTTCACCGTGCCCGGCGAGAGCTTCCTGACCGTGCTGGAGGCCTTGCGGCGCCACCAGAACAGCGTCCGCCTGGTCACCACCCGGCACGAGAGCGGCGCCAGCTTCGCGGCCGACGCCTACGCCAAGATCTCGGGCCGGCCGGCCGTGGTCATGGTCAGCCGTGGGCCCGGCGCCACCAACGCGGCGATCGGCGTGCACACGGCCAAGCAGGATTCGACGCCGATGCTGCTGTTCATGGGCCAGGTCACCTCCGCCTCCTTGGGGCGCGAGGCGTTTCAGGAGATCGACCCCGCCAGCACTTTCGCCTCGCTGGCCAAGGGCGTGTTCGAGCCCACCCGGCCGGAGGACATCGGCCAGGCGGTGGCCGACGCCCTCGCCTTGGCGAGGGACGGGCGGCCCGGGCCGGTGGTGGTGGCGGTTCCGAAGGACCTGGGCGAGGCCGAGGTCGGCCGGACGCCGGTACCCCGGCCGTCGCCCCCGGCCGGGCCCGTCGCGCCCGAGGCCAGCGCGGTCACGGCTGCCGCCCGCCTCCTGGCCGCGGCCGAGCGGCCGTTGATCGTGGCGGGCGAGGCGATCCTCTTCGCCGAGGCGCGCGACGCGCTGGTGCGCCTGGCCGAGGCCAGCGGGGCGCCGGTAATCGCCGCCTACCGCCGCCAGGACGCCTTCCCGAACGACCACGAGGCCTATATCGGCCATCTGGAGATCAACCGGGTAGCCTACCAGCGTCGGGCGCTCGAGCGGGCCGACGTGGTGCTGGCCGCCGGCAGCCGGCTCGACGGTATCACGGGCGAGGATTTCGCCTGGCCGGCGCCGACGCAGAGCCTGATCCACCTCTATCCCGATGGCGAAGTGCTGAAGCGCTTCGACTCCGCCGTCGCCGTCGCCGGCGATCCGAGCGCCGGGCTCGACGCCATCGCCCGCGCTCAGCCCGCGCCGAGCCCGGACCGCCTCGAATGGCGCGACGGGCTCAGGCGCGGCTATCTCGGCGACAACGATCCGGGAAACGCAGCCAACCACGGCGCGGTCAACCTCGCCCTTGTCGTGCGCGAGGTGGCGGCGCGGCTCGACGAGGACGCGGTGGTGCTGACCGACGGCGGCAGTTTCGCCCGCTGGGTGCACCGCTATCACCGCTTCACGCGCCCGCGCACTCAGGCGGGCCCGATTGCCGGCGCCATGGGCTACGCGGTGCCGGGTGCCGTGGGCGCGGCGCTGGCCCGGCCGGGTGCGCGGATCGTCGCCTATGTCGGCGACGGCGGCTTCATGATGACGGGCCAGGAGTTGGCGACGGCGCTGGAGCAAGGCCTCGATCTCAAGGTCATCGTCTGCGACAACAGCGCCCACGGCTCGATCCTGCAGGGCCAGCTCAAGCGCTTCGGCGCGGAGGGGATCTACGGCACCCGCCTCGCCAGTCCTGATTTCGCCGGCCTCGCCCGAGCTTACGGCGCGCCGGCCTGGCGGGTCGAGACGACGGAGGAATTCGCGGCAGCCTTCGAGGCGGCGCTGGCCCACATCGGCCCGGCGCTCTTGCACCTGATCACCGACGAGCGCGACATCCACCCCTTCGGCGAGGAGCGCGAGGCGGTCTAGGCGTCTCGCGCGGGCGAGCCGTCCTCAGGAACTGTCGTCCTCGGGGCGGGCGCGGCTCGGGCGGTAGCCCTTGAGCGCCATGCAATCCTCGAAGACGCGACGGCGGACGCGCAGGTAGTCGGCCTCCTGCATGCGCTGGAGGCCGGAGACGTCGTGGTTGCGGTAGCTCTGCTCGAGCGCGATGGCACGCCCGTGGAAGCGTTCCTCGCGTCTGAGATCGGCGTCGTTCATCCGTGCACGTGCATAACGGCCGCACGCGTCGATATCGACCCAACGCGTCTGCTTTTCAGTGCCGGCCTTCTCCCAGCGTTTCGGCTGGTTGGTACAGGCGGCCAGCGCGAGCGACAGAATCGCGACCGAAACGGCGATCGGAATATGCACGCGGTTCGGCAATGGAATACCTCCCTGACCCCAGGGCGAGCCTAGCGAGTTCGCGCCGCCGGGCGCAAGGCGTTCGGCGGCCCGAGGCGCAAAACATCGGTTGTCAGTTTTCCTCCGCCTCACTAAATTTTCCGCCATGTCCGAGACCATTCCGTTGCTTCTGCACCAGGCGACGTCGAACCCCGGCCGGGTCGGCGCGAGGCTCGCGGCCAAGGGCTATCGGCTGGAGGTGCGCCGCGCCGCGCTCGGCGAGGAATTGCCCGAGACGCTGGAGGGCTATGGCGGTATCGTCACCGGGTTGGACGGCTTTCTCGATCGCTGGCTGGCGCCCCCGCTGGCGGCGGCGGCGGAATAGCCAGCGGGCGGGCGAGGGGCATGGCGATACGCGATCTCTACGGCGAGGAGCACGAGATCTTTCGAACTTCGGTGCGCCGCTTCGCGATGCGCGAGATCGCGCCCCACCACGAGGCTTGGGAGAAGGCCGGCGTGGTGCCGCGCGAGGCCTGGCTCGCCGCCGGCGAGGCGGGCCTACTGCTCTGTTCCGTGCCGGAGGAATATGGCGGTGGCGGTGGCGACTTCCTGCATTCCTGCGTGCTGATCGAGGAGCTGGCGAAGATCGGCGCCACGGGCCCGGGCTTCCCACTGCACAACGAGATCGTCACCCCCTACATCATGCACTACGCCTCGGAGGAGCAGAAACGCCACTGGCTCCCGAAGATGGCCAAGGGCGAGGCGATCAGCGCCATTGCGATGAGCGAGCCGGGCGCCGGCAGCGACCTCCAGGCCATCCGGACGACGGCCAGACGCGACGGCAATCATCTGGTGATCGACGGCCAGAAGACCTTCATCACCAACGGCCAGAGCGCCGATCTGATCGTCGTTTGCGTCAAGACCGACCTTGCCGAGGGCGCCAAGGGGATCAGCCTGGTGCTGGTGGAGGGGAATCGCGAGGGCTTCGAGCGGGGCCGCAACCTGGAGAAGGTCGGCTACAAGGCGCAGGATACCTCCGAATTGTTCTTCAACGAGGTCCGGGTGCCGACGACCAACCTCCTGGGCGAGGAAGGCGAGGGCTTCCGCTACCTGATGGAGCAATTGCCGGGCGAGCGCCTGACCGTCGCCGTCCGCGCTTGCCAGGTGATCGAGACGGCGCTGGAACAGACCGTCGAATATACCGCCCATCGCAAGGCCTTCGGCCGCGCCATCCAGGACTTCCAGAACACCCGCTTCACGCTCGCCGAGGTGAAGACGGAGGCGACGGTCTGCCGCACCTTCGTCGACCACTGTATCCGCCTGCATCTGAGCCAAGCGCTCGACACCCAGCTCGCCTCGATGGCCAAGATGTACAGCACGGAGCTCGCTTGCCGCATGCTCGACAAATGCCTGCAACTGCATGGCGGCTACGGCTACATGTGGGAGTTCCCGATCGCGCGGGCCTGGGCCGACGCCCGGGTCAATCGGATCGCCGGCGGCACGAGCGAGATCATGAAAGAAATCATCGCGCGGGGGCTTTAGCCGATGGAAGTCCTTACCCCTACCCCAACCCCCGCCGCCGCCCCCTCGCCGCGCACGCTCGCCGACATCACGCGCCATCATGCACGTGAGGCGCCGGACCGGGTGGCGTTGCATTTCGGCGGCCACGAGACCAGCTACGGCGAGCTCGACCGCCGCGCCAACCGGGTTGCCAACGCGCTGCTGGCGGAGGGTTTGGCGCCGGGCGACCGGGTGGCGCTCTTGGCCAAGAACAGCGATCGCTTCTTCGATCTGCTCTTTGGCGCCGCCAAGGCCGGCATGGTGCTGACGCCGATCAAACTCCGCCTCAAAGCACCCGAGATCGCCTATATCGTCGCCGACGCCGGCGCCCGGCTGCTGATCGTCGCCGGCGAGTTCGCCGACACCCTCGCCGGCATCGCCGACGAGCTGGCGGCGGTGGAGCGGATCATCGTGCTCGACGGCGGACACGAAAGCTGGCCCGCCTTCGTCGACTGGCGGGATTCGGGCGGCGAGGTCGAGCCCCCGAACGCCAGCGGGCCCGACGACGTGGTGATGCAGATCTACACCGCCGGCACCACCGGCCGGGCGAAGGGCGTGCAGCTCACCAACCGCAACTTCACCGCCCTCTTCGACAACCTCGCGGCCATGAGCGGGACGGTGATCGCGCCCTGGAGCGATGAGGAGGTGGTGAACGTCGCCTCGCCGCTGTTTCATGTGGCGGGCTGCGTGTGGGCGTTTTACGGCTTGCTGCAGGGCGCCAAGAACGTGGTCATGGCGGACGTCGACCCACCGGCGATTCTGGCCTCGATCGCCGAGCAGCGAACCACCCGGGCGCTCTTCGTGCCGGCGGTGATCCGCTTCCTGCTGGAGGCGCCGGGCTGCCGGGAGACGGACTTCTCGACGCTCAAGGAGATCTACTACGGCGCCTCGCCCATTGCGCTCCCGGTGCTGGAGGAGGCGATCGAGGTCTTCGGCTGCGATTTTCTCCATCTCTACGGGATGACGGAGTTGACCGGCGCCGTCACCTGCCTGGCGCCCGGCGACCACGATCCGGCGCTGGGCGCGCGCCTCGCCTCCTGTGGTCAGGCGATGCCGGGCTGCGAAATTCGCGTCCTCGACGCTTCGGGCGGGGAGCTCGGCCCGGGCGAGATCGGCGAGATCGTCTGCCGCTCGGCTCAGATCATGCTCGGCTATTGGAACCAGCCGGAGGCGACGGCGGAGGCGATCGTCGAGGGTTGGCTGCATACCGGCGATGCCGGCTATCTGGACGCGGACGGTTATCTCTATATCCACGACCGAGTCAAGGACATGATCATCTCCGGGGCCGAGAACATCTATCCCGCCGAAGTCGAGAGCGTGCTGATGTCCCACCCCGAGGTCGCCGACGTGGCGGTGATCGGGGTGCCGGACGAGACCTGGGGCGAAACCGTGCTGGCCTGCGTGGTGCCGGTCCAAGGCGAGACGCCGAGCCTCGAGGATCTCGTCGCCCATGCCCGGGGCTCGCTCGCCGGCTACAAGCTGCCGCGCTCGCTGGACATCCTCAAGGCGCTGCCGCGCAATCCGGCCGGCAAGGTCCTGAAGCGCGAACTGAGACGTCCGTACTGGGAAGGGCGGGAACGCCAGGTGTGAATTCTAACACCCGTTTAAAAATTGGCTCAATTCGTGAATTGTATGCGTCACCTTGTTACGGCGGCGGCGAGGCAGGCTCGGTCATTGGCGCCGGGGGCGAGGCCGACGAGGTGGAACCAGCTCAGGTAGTTGTCCAGATAGCGGGTGGCGATGCCGCGGCGGGGACGCAGGAAGTCCTTCAACCGGCTGTGGCGGCTGTTCACCGTCTGCACATGCAGATCGCCCCGAACCCGTTCCCCCATCGAGCGGTTGAGTGCTTCGTGGCTCACCCCGAGCGCGGCGGCGCACGGTGGGTAGCTCGCGCCGCCGTCGGAGACCAGCAGGGCGTCCTTCGCGACCACCGGGTCGAGGGCAGCCGTGAGCGCCGCCGCATCGACCCTGGGCAGCACCGCGCTGACCGTCGTTCCGCTCCGGTCCGCCGCCATGAGAACCGGTACCTGCTCGCGCGAGAGGCCGCGCTTCTTCGCCTTGCCGCCCCGCCGCCGTGCCTTGCGCCCCAGCCCGCGCGCGCCCTTCCGGCTCTCCAGGACGTAGGTCTCGTCCGCTTCCACGATCCCCTTGAGCACCTCCGAATCGCTCCGCGCCGCCGCCAGAAACCGGTGACGCCAGCGGAACGCCGTGCTCACCGCCACGTCGCAGCGCGCCGCCGACGCCTTCACCGTCTCCCCCTTCGCCAGCGACGCCCCGAACGACAGCCAGCGTTCCTTGTGGTGCAAGCCCGACAGCGGCGTACCGGTCAGCGCGTTGAAGGTCCTGCCGCAGCCCTTGCACTGGTAGCGCCGCAGACCCCGCGCCATACCGCGCGAAACCGCCCCTTCGCTCGCGCAGTGCGGACAGCGCCGGGCCTCGTCCACACCAAGCTCGATCGCGGCCTTCGATGCCTCGCCCTCGCTCCGGCCCGACAGCACCGCGAGCGCCTCGCGCCGCTGCGCGCGCGTCAGCCCGCGCGCCGCCGAAAGCCACACCTGGAAACCCTTGCCGTCCATAACCCAACCTCCTGACGTTCCAGGCACTCTATCACTAATGCATACAATTCACGAATTGAGCCTAAAAATTAGACCCGCCGGCCCGCCCATGCGAGATTTGGCGACGATTGCGGCCGCGCGGCGCCCGATCGGTCGGGAGGATCTCGGATGCACGTCGGCATAAGCGCGTTCTTTCAGAACCGCATCGAGGGCATGAGCGACCGCGAGGTCGACTATGTCGAGCGGACCGACGCCGGCGGCCTCATCACCATGTTCAGCTATGGCGGCATGCCGCATGACATGGCCAAGGCCAACATGCGCCTCTTCGCCGAGAAGGTGCTTCCCAGGCTCAAGGCGCGCGATTGTGGCGTCGAGATCGGCGGCGGCGGGGCCCTCCACGTCGCCGCCGAATAGCCTCCCCCGCCGCTGGCTCGCGCTGGCCGTTCTCGGCCTTTGGCTGGGGCTCGCGCCGACGCCGACATCGGCCCATGTGGCCAATCTCTCGACCTCGCGTCTCGACGTGGCGGCCGGCGGCATCCGCCAGGTCATCGACGTCCATCGCGTCGACCTGGAGGCGGCTCTCGGGCGCTCCTTCGGCGACGAGGGGACGATCGTCGAGGGCGCGATCGTCGCCGATCCCGAGGCGACACGCGCTTATCTCCTGGCGAACGCCCGCCTGTTGGATGGCGAGGGCCGCGACTGCGAGGTCGCGCCCGACCCGCCGCGCCACGTCGAGACCCACGTGGTGGCGACCGCCACCTGGCACTGTCCGGCGGGCGGGCGCCTGCGCTATCGTGTCACCCTGTTCCACGCCACCGATCCGAACGCCCGCCATCTGGTGCTGATCTTCCGGGGCGAGGGGGAGCCGATCCAGGGTCTATTGAACGTGGGGCAGCCCGAGATCGCGCTCGACGCGCCCGCCGCCTGGCACCAGGTGGCGCGCCGTCACGTCGTCTTCGGCATCGAGCACATCGCCATCGGCTTCGACCACATCGCCTTCCTCCTGGCGTTGATCCTCTGGGCCCGGCGGTTCTGGCCCTTCGTCGTCGTGGTGACGGCCTTCACCCTCGCGCACTCGATCACCCTCGCGCTCGCGGTGCTGGAGGTGGCGAGCCTCCCGGGCGCGGGAATCGAGATCGCAATCGCCGCCACGATCGTCTACGCGGCGGCGGAGAATTTGTTCTCCCGGGCGGGCGAGAAGCGCTGGCGCACCGCCGTCGTGCTCGGCCTGCTGCACGGCTTCGGCTTCGCCTCGGTGTTGCGCGATTTCGGCCTGCCGAGGGACCACCTGGTGCTCGCGCTCGCCGCCTTCAACATCGGGGTCGAGATCGGCCAGATGATCATCGTCGCCGCGGCCTTCGCCGTGCTCCTTGGGCTCGACCGGGCGCTGGCGCGGGGCGACGCGCCCGCCCGCTCGCCACTGCTGGTGTACACGCTCTCGCTGCCGATTCTCGCGCTCGGCGTCTATTGGTTGATCGAACGCGCGGTTTCGCCATTATGCCAACCGCCATCAATGGCGGTTGGCATAATGGCGCCGGAGCGAGGGGGGAACGAGGACATGAAGCCATGAGTTTGTCGGCCATCGACGAATTGCGCGAACCGCTCCACTGGCCAGGCGAGGGCGTGACGCGGATTCCCTACCGGTTGTTCTGCGACCCCGAGATTTACGCCCTGGAGCAACGGCGGATCTTTCAGGGGCCGGTCTGGAACTTCCTCTGCCTGGAGATCGATATCGCGGAGCCGGGCGACTACAAGACCACCCATGTCGGCGAGGTGCCGGTCGTCGTCACGCGCGACGAGAACGGCGAGGTGCACGCGCTGATCAATCGCTGCGCGCACAAGGGCGCGCTGGTTTGCCTGAAGCAACGCGGCAACGCCAAGATGCTGACCTGCGTCTATCATGCTTGGACCTATGACCTCGGCGGCCGGCTCCAGGGCTTGGCCTTTCGCCGGGGCCTGAAGGGCAAGGGCGGCATGCCGGAGGATTTCGACCTCCGGCGCCACCGCCTGGAGCCGCTTCGCGTGGAGCTCTTCAGCGGCCTCGTCTTCGCCACCTTTTCCGAGGAGACACCGTCGGTCGAAAGCTATCTCGGGCCGGCGATGGCCAAGTTCACCCGCCGCGCCCTGGACCGGCCGCTGCACCGCCTGGGCATGCACTCTCAGGTGATCCACAACAATTGGAAGCTCTATGCGGAAAATTTGCGCGATTCCTATCACGCGACCCTGCTGCATACCTTTTACACGACCTTCAAGATCAACCGCCTGGACATGGATGGCGGCATCATCCTGGCCGACGACAAGTGGCACCACGTCAGCTACGCCAAGCGCGCGACCTTCGAGGAGGCGGCCGAGTACCGGGCGGCCGAGGTCCATTCGGACCGCTTCGAGGCGAAACTGGCGGGACCTCGACTGCTCGACGCCTGGGACGAGTTCGACGACGGAATAACCCATTCCATCCAGTCGGTGTTCCCCAATCTCGGAATTCACCTCACCTTGAATTCCCTTTGCGTGCGCTATTTCGCGCCGCGTGGCGTCGAGCGCACGGAGCTCTTCTGGCACTACCTCGGCTGCGACGACGACGACGAGGCGCAAACCCGGATGCGGATCATGCAGGGCAATCTGACCGGCGCGGCGGGGCTCGTTTCCCTGGAAGACGGCTGCATCAACGAATTCGTGCAGCGCGGCACGCGCGGCGCCGCCGACCGCGCCGCCTTCATGGAAATGGGCGGGCGGGACGTCGAATCGAGCGACGCCAGCCGAGCGACGGAGGTCGCCGTTCGCGGGTTCTGGACCGGCTATCGGCGCGTCATGGGGATCAGTTGAGATGGGCGCCGAGGGGGTCCCGGTCGATCCGGAGACGAGGCGGCGCATCGAGGACTTCTTCACCGATTACGGCCACGGAATCGACGACGGGAAGCTCGAGACCTGGCCGGACTTCTTCACCGAGGACGGCGTCTACCGGATCACCACGCGGGAGAATTTGGAGGCGGGCCTGCCGCTCGGCATTTTCTATTGCGAGGGCCGCGGCATGATGGCCGATCGCGTCCACGCGCTCGAGACCGCGAACGTCTTCGAGCCGCACAGCTATTGCCATCTGCTCGGCCGGCCGACGCTGGCGCGCGAGGGCGAGGCGGTGTGCGCGCGGAGCAATTTCGCCGTCGTCCGCACCATGCAGGACGGCGCCAGCGAGATGTTCGCCGTCGGCAAGTATCTCGACCGGGTCGTGTTCGAGGACGGCGCGCCGCGCTTCGCCGATCGCCGCGTCGTGCTGGAAAGCCACCGGATCGATATCCTCCTGGTGTTTCCGCTGTAGGCGGGAATTCGCTCGCGCCTCGACCTAGAGCGTGACCCGGAGTTCCCGTCCCCGGCGCTCGAAGCCAATCCGTTGGTAGCTCGCGAAGTCCATCTTTTCTCCTTCCCGTCCATCCGACGGCACGATGGCAAAGCCCCTCGCCTCAGCGTCGAAGCGAGAGCGCCAGGTTGAGCGGCAGCATCGCCAGCAGGACGTAGATCGTCGAGCCCCAGGCCAGCACCGTGACCGTCGCGCCCGCGTCGATCCACCAGCCCATGGTGGCCGGCGCCGCCGCGCTGCCGAGCGACGACAGCACGGCGGCGATCGAGCGAATCGCGCCCAGATGGGCAACGCCGTAAAGCTCCGCCCACATGGCGTTGATGATGGTGAAGGAAGCCCCGGACCCCGCGCCCAGCAACGCGAGATAGAAAACCGCGCCCGCCTTGTGCTCGACGGTGGCCAGGATCGCCGCCGAGAGCGCCAGCGGCACCAGATAGGCTCGCGCCAGCCGACGCGCGCTCCAGCGATCGACGAGCGGCCCGAGCAGAATCGCCGTGACCGCCTTGGCCGCCGCGTAGCCGAGGAAGCAACCGGCAATTAGGGCGAGGCTCCAGCCCCGCGAGTCGGCAAAATGGGCTTGATGGAAAATCAAACCGGTGGAGACGTAGGAAGGCGCCAGCAGGGCGGGAGCTATGAGCCAGAAACGGATGTCGTGCAGCATCTCGCGGCGGGTCCACTGTCGCCCGGAATAGCCTCGCCCGGCCCGTGTCGCCGGCGCGCCCATGGCCGCCGTCTCGGCCTTCAGCAGAAGGTGGATCGTGGGCATGATGACAAGGACGAGGAATCCGGCATAGAGCACCCAGGTGGCCCGCCAGCCGATCGCCGCCATCAGGGCCACGGCCAGCAGCGGCAATAGGCTCTCGCCCAGCGGCTGGCCGAAGGAGACGATGCCGACGGCCTTGCCGCGGTTGGCGTCGAAGGTGCGCAAGGTGCCGGTGATCGCGGTGTGCGACATCAACCCCTGACCGCAGAGCCGCAGCAGATAGAAGGCGAGCGCCAGGGCCCAGACGGCGGGGGTCCATGCCATGGTCATACAGCTCACCACCATGCCGGCGGTGACGGCGAGCGCCAACGGCCTGAGCGCCACCACGTCGATCAGACGGCCGAACCAGATCATCGTCATGCCGGCGAACAGCGTTGCCACGGAATAGATCGTGCCGACCGCGCCATGGCCGAGGCCGAACTCCGCCCGGACCTCGCCCATGTAGAGCGAGATGAAGAAGGTCTGGCCGAAGCTGGCCGAGGCGGCGAGCAGCAGGCCGAAGGTGAGGAAGCGCGCATTCGCCCGGAAGAAGGCGAGGTAGCTCATGGCGGCCCGGCTTCATGCCAGGCGAGCGGCGGCGGCAGCTCCTCGGCGGCGTATTCGAGGTGGAGGATGCGGCGGCGCGCGCCGGTCGCGCGATCCGAGCGGTGCAGGACCAACGGCCGCATCGCCAGAACGTCACCCGCGCCGGCAACACAGGTCACGCTGCCGCGCTCGGCGATCAACCCCTTGATTTCCGGTCTGGGGATACGCCCGAGCCGGTGCGTGCCCACCACGATCTGGAGCGCGCCCGAACTCTCGTCGGCATCGTCGAGATGCAGGCGAAGCGCCATCATCCGCTCCAGCAGCGCGATCGGCGCCAGCACGTGCGGCACCCCGCGTTTTACCGACCAGCCGTGGAAGCCCTCGACCTCCGCCTCGGCGCGGATTGCGATGGCGAGGTCCTGGTGCCAGCGGATCGCCCAACTGCGCGTCCCTACCTTGTCGAAGAGGGTCGCGCGAACCGGCCGGGCCGCCGGCCGCATCGCCGCCGGCAATAGCGCCGTCATCCTCGCCGACCCGGCGAGCGCGCGCAGACCGGGCAGTGTCGTCAGGAGATTGCGCAGACCGGGCGTCCGTTCCCCCTGCGCCAAACGGTCAAGACCGACTCGGAACCGGGCGACCTCGCCAGCCGTGAGCACGCAGGGATGGAGCCGGACGCCGTCCCGCTCCAAATTGGGCAAGATGCCGTCCGTCCGCGCCGCGCCTAGTCGCCGGCGGCCATCAGCTTGGCAGTCTCGCGGCCGGCGATCATGCGGAGCGGGTTATAAGTGATCACCACCTCGCCCTTCTGGTTCTTGATCTCGTTGAAGCTGCGCACGATCGCGCGGCCGCCCTTGGATGTCGGGCGGATTTCCACCACCTCGACCTCGACATGGATCGTATCGCCGGCGAAGGTCGGCCCCTTGACGTCGAGTTCCATGTTGAGGAAGGCGAGCCCCGTGTGCTGCATCGTCGCCTGCACCAGCAGGCCCTCGGCGAAGCAGTAGGCCAGCGCGGCGGGCGCCACCCGCCCCTTCATCGGTGCGTGTTCGGCGAGATACTCCATGTCGGTGAACAGCACCTCCACCATGCCGGTGCAGCCGATGAAGTTGACGATGTCGGTCTCCGTTACCGTGCGGCCGATGGTGCGGAACTTTTGCCCGACCTCGAGATCGTTCCAGAATATGCCCAGCCCGACGTATTCCAACTGCATGGCTCAGTCTCCCGCTTGCCTGAGTGCCTCGGCCTCGTCGTCGATCAGCGCGCCCGAGGCGGCCATCTCACGAAGCGCCGCCTCGTCGTAGCCGAGCTCGCGCAGCACCTCGCGGCCGTGTTCGCCAAAGCGCGGCGCGTGGCTTCGGATGGCGCCCGGCGACTTGGCGAACCTGACCGGCGAGCGCACCAGGATGGTCTCGCCCTCGCTCGGATGCAGGTGCTTCTCGAACATGCCGACGGCTTTCAGGTGTTCATCGTCCATCAGGTCCTCGATGTCGATCAGCGGCATCGAGGGAATCCCCGCCTCCTCGCAGAGCGCGACCCATTCCGCCGTGGTCTTGCTCGGCGTACACTCCGCGATGAAGCCATAGAGATCGTCGACGCTGGCGATGCGGGCGCGGTAGGTGGCGAAGCGCGGATCCTCCATCAGCTCGAGCCGGCCCACGGCGTCGAAGAAGCCGCGCCACTGCTTGTCGCTGTAGGGCAGGATGCAGACGTGGCCGTCCTTGGTCGGAAACGGCCGGCGGGCCGGCGTCACCACCCGCTGATAGCCCAGCGTGCCGATCGGCGGCTGGTAGGCGCAGCCGTTCAGATGCTCCACCATGTTGAACGAGACCAGGGTCTCCAGCATCGGCACCTCGACGAACTGGCCCTCGCCCGTCCGCTCCTTGTGCAGCAGCGCCATGGCCACCGCCTGGCTCAAGGTCAGGCCGACGATCTTGTCGGCGATCGCGCTCGGCACGTAGCGGGCCTGGCCGTCCTGGCGCTTGAACAGGCTCGCCAGGCCGGAGGCCGCCTGGATCGCGTCGTCATAGGCGGGCTTGGCCTTGTAGGGGCCGTCCTGACCGAAGCCGTAGGCGCCGACATAGACGATGTCGGGCTTGATCGCCGCCACCGCGTCATAGTCGAAGCCGAGGCGGGCGATCGCCGCCGGCCGCATGTTGTGGACAAGCACGTCGGCGGTCGGGATCAGGCGGCGGAGCGCCTCCTTCGCCGTGTCCTGCTTCAGGTCGATCGCGAGGCTGCGCTTGTTGCGGTTGGCGTTCAGAAAGATCCCGCCCATCCCGGCGTTGCGCACGGTGCCCATGTTGCGGGCGATATCGCCGCCGGGCGGCGCCTCCACCTTGATCACGTCGGCGCCCATGTCGCCCAGGATCTGGGTGCCGTAGGGACCGAGCAGCACGGTGGTGATATCGATGACTCGAATGCCGTCGAGGGGACCGGGCACGTTTTCTCCCTTACGTTCTGGGTCTCAGTAGGATCGCGGCAGGTCGAGGACCCGCTCGGCGATGTAATTCAGGATCATCTCGCGGCTGACCGGCGCGATGCGGGCGATGAAGATCTCGCGCAGGAAACGCTCGACGTCGAATTCCTTGGCGTAGCCCATGCCGCCGTGGGTCAGGACGGCGGTCTCGCAGGCGGAGAAGCCGGCCTCGGCGCCGAGATATTTGGCCGCGTTCGCCTCGGCCCCGCATTCCTCGCCGGCATCGTAGAGCGCGGCCGCCTTGTAAGCGATCAACTCGGCGGCCGCCAGTTCCGTCCAGGACTTGGCGAGGGGATGCTGGATCGCCTGGTTCTGGCCGATCGGGCGGCCGAAGACCTCGCGCTCGCGGGCGTAAGCCACCGCGCGCTCCAACGCCACCTGGCCAATCCCCACCGCTTCCACAGCCACCAGTACGCGTTCCGGGTTGAGGCCGTGCAGCAGATAGCGAAAGCCCTTGCCCTCCTCGCCGACCAGGTCCTCGTCCGGGATCGGCAGGCCGTCGATGAAGACCGCGTTGGTGTCCACCGCCATCCGGCCCATCTTGTCGATCTCGTGGATCTCCACATAGTCGCGGTCGAGGTCGGTATAGAACAGCGACAGGCCGTCGTGCGGCCGCTTGCAATCCTCCTTGGCCGTGGTGCGGGCGAGCAGCAGGATCTTGTTCGCCGTCTGCGCCGTCGAGGTCCAGAGTTTGCGGCCGTGTGCCACCCAGCCGTTGCCCGAGCGCTCGGCCTTGGTCTCGATGTTGGCGGTGTCGAGCCCGGCGTTGGGCTCGGTCACGCCGAAGCAGGTCCGGTCCTCGCCCTTGATCAGGCGCGGGAGCGTGCGGCGCCGCTGCTCGTCGGAGCCGAACACCACCACCGGCATCGGCCCGAAGATGTTGATGTGGATCGCCGAACAGCCGGAGAGCGCGGCGCCCGAGCGGGCCACCGTCTGCATCATCACCGCCGCCTCGCTCACGCCCAGGCCGGCGCCGCCGTATTCCTCCGGCATGGCGATGCCGAGCCAGCCGCCCTCGACCATGTCGGCGACGAATTCTTCCGGAAAGCTGCCCTCGGAATCTCGGGCGCGCCAGTATTCCGGCTGGTACTTCCGGCAGATCTTGTCGACGGCGTCGCGGATCGACTCCTGCTCGGGCGTGAAGGCGAAATCCATTTACGGCTTCCTCGCAGCGTATCGAAAAAGGCGACCGGGCGGGGCCAATCTAGCCGATGTTGGCTAAGCGCGCGCAAGATTCCGTTTCGCAAAAATGCCTCGGCGGGAATTCAGCGAGGCTGGCGAGCGCCCCTAGCCCCCGATTTGGAGCGTCACGTCCGGTCCGTCGCGTGCCGACGGCGCCCCCGCGATCACCGCCTCGCCCGTCCCTCGAGCAGAGCGCGATGATCGAGGATGGCGGCGGCGATGAAGTCGACGAAGGCGCGTACCCGTGCCGTCTTGCGCAGGCCCTGGCGCGACAGCAGCCAAATGCCGCGGTCCGGGATGGGCACCGCGTCCGGAACTCGGACTAGGCCGGACTCCCGATCTCCCAGGAAGCATGGCAGCATCGCCAGCCCCATGCCGGCTTTCGCCGCCTCGATCTGAAGTGCGTGGCTAGGGAGGTTGTGGCGAACCGGCAGGCTCGGATAGGCGGTGCCTCGCACCCAGCTCTGGTCGCCGTCGCCGCCATGCCACCCGATCCAGCTCCGGCCCGCGTCGATCGCGCCGGAGATCGGATCGAGCGCCTTCGCGACCTCGGGAGCGGCATAGAGCGTCTTGACATATTGCACGAGCCGCCGGCCCAGGACGTCGTCGGTCACCTCATGGGCCATGCGGATCGACACCTCCGCCTCCAGGTGTGTCAGATCGGAAAACCGGTCCGTCAGGTCGAGGTCGAGATCGATCCCCGGATAGAGACCCGCGAAGCGGCGCAGCTCGGCGGCGAGAAATCCCCGCATGATCGCGAAGGGCAAACTCACCTTCACCTCGCCGCTGAGGTCGGCGTCACGTCCCGCGATGTTCCGTTGTGCCTCGAAGAGCTCGTCTTCGACCCGTTCCGCCGAGCGGAGCAGATCGTCGCCTGCCTGGGTCCGGACGAACCCCTCCCGCGTCCGATCGAACAGCTTGGAGCCAAAGCCGGCTTCCAATGCCTTCAACCGGCGATTCACCGTCGCGTGGTTGAGGCGCAGCATACGCGCCGCCCCGCGCAGGGAACCCGACCTCGAGAGCGCGAGAAAGACCCGCAGGTCGTCCCAGTCGATGGATGAAGAACGATCCGACATGGTGCGAATTATGCACCTTCCGGATCGAAAATGAATAGGCGACAGTAACCACCCGGGTGCGGTGGCGGACCCTGGGAGGTGGCGGAAAACATGATCGACGCGTTCAGCTTTCTGATGGTGCCGGGAATCGGGGGAGCCGATGCGGCGCATTGGCAATCGCTTTGGCGCCACGAATTCGCCGATGCGCGCATGGTCGAGCAGGTGGATTGGGACCGGCCGGACGTCGAGGCCTGGGTGGCGGTGTTGAATCGCGACATCGAAGGTTGCCGCAAGCCCGTCGTCGTGTTGGCCCACAGCCTCGGCTGCGCCCTGCTCGCCCATTGGGCGGAGCGGGTCTCGCGCGGCCGCATCGAGACCCCGTCGCCGCCAATCGCGGCGGCGATGTTGGTGGCGCCTGGCGATGTGGATAGAAAGGTTTCCGAGATCGCGGCCGTCCGCTCATTCGTGCCCTTGCCTCGCCCGCGCTTCTGCTTTCCGAGCATCGTCGTCGCGAGCACGAACGATCCCTACGTAGCCGCCGAGCGCGCCGAGGAGTTCGCCCGCGGTTGGGGCAGCGAATTCGTCTGCGTCGGGGCGATGGGCCACATCTCGCTCGACGCGGGCTGCGGCTCTTGGCCGAGGGGGATGGAGATCCTGACGGACTTTCTCCAGCGGCAAGGGGCGTCCCGGTGGCAGTCGGCCTAATCGGCGGCACATCCGGGAGTTATCCGCCATGGCGCAAAAACCACCGATACATGGCTCCATTCTCGAACGGATCGGCGGCACGCCGCTGGTCCGGTTGCACGAGCTGGTCCCCCGCGACAGCGCGCGCATCGTGGTCAAGATCGAGAGCGAGAACCCGACTGGCAGCATGAAGGACCGCATGGCGCTCGCCATGATCGAGGCGGTGGAGCGCGACGGCCGACTGCGGCCCGGCGGAAATATCGTCGAATATAGCGGCGGCAGCACCGGGGTTTCGTTGGCCCTGGTCGGTGGCGTCAAGCGATACGCTGTCCACATCGCGACCTCGGATGCGTTCAGTATCGAGAAGCGGGACCATATGCGGGCGCTCGGCGCCGAGCTGACCCTGGTGGAGAGCGTCGATGGCGGGATAGACGAGGCGCTGACCCGCGACATGATCGAAGCGGCGCGCCGGATCCGGGAGCGGACGGGCGGCTTCTGGACGGATCAACTCAACAACGCGGACCAGCTCGGCGCTTACCGGAAAATGGGCGAGGAGATCTGGCAACAGACCGAGGGCAAACTCGACGCCTTCGTACAGAGCGTCGGAACGGCGGGATCCGTGCGCGGCGTGGCCGAGCACTTGCACCGGAAGAACCCGGAGATCCACGTCGTGGCGGTCGAGCCGAGCGAATCCGCCGTGCTGTCCGGGCGAAAGACGGGTATCCACGAGATCGAGGGCATCGGCGCCGGCTTCGTCGTGCCGTTGTGGGACCCGAGCGCCATCGACGAGGTCGCGACCGTCTCGAGCGCGGAGGCCAAGGCGATGGCCCGGCGGCTGGCCCGCGAAGAAGGGCTATTCGCGGGGACTTCGACCGGGGGCAATGTCTCCGTCGCCTTGAAGGTGGCCGAGCGGCTGGGGCCAGAGGCGACCGTCGTCACGCTGATGTGCGATTCCGGCATCAAGTATTTGAGCACGGATCTCTACGGAAACGGCTTGCGGGATGGGCGGGGCGCCTTGGAGGCGTTGGCTTAGAGCATTCCAATCATTCCGAGCCGGTTGCCCTCACCACCCGGTTCCTGCCGCCACGCTTTGCCGCATACATCGCCTTGTCCACCTGCTCCATGATCGCGTCCAACGGCTGGTCCGGCGCGCAGTCGGCGACGCCGATGCTAACCGTAAATCTGATATGGCCGCCGGTGATTGGAAGCTCCACCGCCGCCAAGGCTTCCCGCAAGCGTTCGGCCACTCGCTCCGCCATCTCAACGGGACATTCCGGCAAGAGGGCCAAAAACTCCTCGCCTCCCACGCGGCCCAATATATCGTGCCCACGAAGCGTCGCCTCACAGCTACCAACGACATGCTTCAACACCTCGTCTCCAACCGCATGACCGTGTCTGTCGTTGATGCGTTTGAAGTGATCAATGTCGAACATCAAGATGGATAGTGGCCGCTCATGGCGTCGGGACCGCTTAATCTCTCGGCCCGCAAGATCAAGAAATCCCCGACGATTGTTGGCGCCCGTAAGGGAATCGATCGAGGCCAATCGCCGTAATTCGTCTTCTGCCTCTTTGCGGCGAACAATCTCGCGCATGAGGTCCTTCGAACGCTCCTCTACCGCGGTTTCTAGTTCTTGCGTGCGATTAGTGACATATTCCTCCATTGATTTAAAGATGCCCGCAAAGTGACTTATCTCGTCTTTCTGTGTTTTTATGTCAGCGAAGATGGTCGGGTCAAACCTATCCTCGATCAACGCCTGGGCCGAAAATGATAGATAAGCAAGTGGAATTGTTCGCGATTGGACTCGCCTGGCAAGTAACCTGATTATAGCGAGCAGGCAATCTCTATCGGATTCGATTACCTGCCAGAATGCATCGCGAGGAATTCGAAGTGCTCGGACCTTTGATGTTGCAATTATGTCCGCGGTATGCGGTACATCACAAAACAACGAAATTTCCCCCAATAATGTGCCGGCTCCTAGTTGAGCCACCTCGACCGCGTTGCCACTCACTTCCACAACCACTGAAACCGAGCCCTCTTGGATGAGGAATATCGACGTGCCCGCTTTGCCTTGGCGAATGAGATACGATGCAGCGGCGAAATCGCAGACCTCACCGTGCTCGAGGAGCGTCCCGACGATGTCTGGCCTTAGATCCAAAAATAGCGGATTGGTACGAAGATCCTCCAAATCCTTCTCCCCATCCATGTGACCGTGACCCGTGCTAGTGTCCGGGCGACGAACACGCCGAAGACCAAGACGCAAAGGCTCTCCAGACGGCTCTTGCGAAAGGCCTCACGCAGGGCGTTGATCGGGTTGTCTCGATGATTTCGATAAATTTATATGATTATGTCTCTATTTGTTTTCAGGAGGCGCGATTGATGGCGAGAGTGGCGGTGACGATCTCTTTGAGCGATGACGAGCGCGCCGAATTGGAGGCGCTGTCTCGTCGTCGCAAGACGTCGCAGGGGCTTGCGCGGCGGGCTCGGATCGTCTTGGCGGCGGCGGAAGGGTTGGAGAACAAGGAGATCGCCGTTCGTCTCGAGGCGAGCGCGGACACCGTGGGCAAGTGGCGTCGCCGCTATGCGGCGGAGGGCCTCGACGGTCTGTACGACGAACCCCGCCCCGGCGCGCCGCGTCAAATCGGCGATGACGCCATCGCGGAAGCGGTCCGGCTGACGCTGGAAGAGACGCCGCCGGACGCGACCCATTGGAGCCTTCGCTCGATGGCGCGGGCGAGCGGCCACGCGCCCTCGACCATTCATCGCATCTGGCGGGCCTTCGGCTTGCAGCCGCATCGCTCGGAGACCTTCAAGCTGTCGAGCGATCCCTTCTTCGTGGAGAAGGTCCGCGACATCGTCGGTCTGTATTTGGCGCCGCCGGATCGTGCCCTGGTTCTCTGTGTCGACGAAAAGAGCCAGATCCAGGCCTTGGACCGTTCCCAGCCCCTCTTGCCGATGCGCCCCGGGCAGGCGGAGCGGCGCAGCCACGACTACAAGCGCCACGGCACGACCTCTCTCTTCGCGGCCCTCGACATCGCCACGGGAGAGATCATCGGCAAATGTTTCCCGCGCCATCGGGCCCGAGAGTTCCGCAAATTCCTCGACCTCGTCGAGGCGAACGTCCCTGCTGATCTCGACATCCACATCGTCATGGACAACTACGGGACCCACAAGACCAAGGCGATCCGCGACTGGTTCGCCAAACGGCCGCGCTGGCAGGCCCATTTCACACCCACCAGCGCCTCCTGGCTGAACCAGGTCGAGCGCTGGTTCGGGCTGCTGACCGACAAGCAGATCAGGCGCGGCGTCCATCGCTCCACCAAGGAGCTGGAGCGCACCATCCTCGACTACATCGACACGACAAACCAGAACCCCAAACTCTTCAAATGGACCAAATCCGCCGATGACATCCTCGGCGCCATCCAGCGGTTCTGCCTCCGAACAATCGAAACCGCTGAACAGCAGGCGAAAATCATGCGAACTTCGGAATCGGGACACTAGATAGCGTCCCTATCCGGTTAAGGCAGGCAGCGCTCCCTGCGATTGTATACCGTCGACCAGTTCCCTTTAGGTGATGGTCGGTCGGGTCATGGCGCGGTGCAACACGAAATCGGCAAGGTCGAAGATGCGTTTGCGCCGGTTGAAGCGGTAGTTCCATTCCCGGACGTAGCGCGGCAAATGCTTGGCGCTCACCCCGTGGTAGGTTCCGTTGAGCCACGTCTTCACGTTGGAAAACAGGACATGGACGACCGGCATGAGCTGCTCGGCGTTCTTGCCTTGGCCTTGAACGACGGGCTGGTGGCGATAAGTATCGCCAAGCTTGGCGTAACTCTTGAAAGCGTCGCTGTCGAGGCGGCTTCCCGGCTTCACCGAGGCGCGCACGAAGTCGCCCAACTCACGGGCGGTGGCCTCGGGCAGGATGGCGAGCCGCGCGGCGCCGGCGGCGAAGCCGCTCCCCTTGATGCCCTTGCCCGACCCGACCGGCCACTTCTTGACCGCCATCACCAACAGGCTCTTGTTCGGGTTGGAAAGCCCGCGCCCCCGGCTCTCCGGCTTGCCCCGCCCGCCGTAATAGCTCTCGTCGACCTCGACCAAGCCCTCCAGCGGGAACTCCGGGCGCTCCGTCAGGGCATGGCGCAGCTTGTGGGCCATCAGCCAGGCGGTGTCGTAGCGCAGGCTCAACTCTCGCGACAGAAACAGCGCCGAGACCCCGCGCTTGTCGCGCCCCATCCACCACGCCGCCAGGAACCATTTGCGCAACGGTGTGCGGGTGCGGTGGAAGACCGTGCCCGCGGTCACCGATTCCTGATGGCCGCAACCGGCGCATTCGATGCTGCCCGGCGGTTGGCTGTTTCCAGACCCGCGGCCGCGTCTTCAATTGGTAGTTCCGCCTCTCGCCGCAACGCGCGCAGACGTAGCCTTGCGGCCAGCGCAGCCGAGCCAGCGCCTCGATGCAGTCCGCCTCCGATCCATGGCGTTCGAGGAACTCCAATATCCCGCTCATCGAATAGTCCTCCAAAAGCTCCAGCCGATGCGATCAGCCTACACCTCTATGGAGAACATATCAAGAACATTCGGAGCCCATCCTGCTTTAACCAGATAGGGACGCTAGATAGATATTCGGCCCAGGTCTCCGCGAAACTGAATATACGCTGTTTGGATCGAGATTTCCCAATTCAGACGTCCCGGTGTCGAGGCCGGCCCCAGCCCGCCGCCAGGGCGGCTCATGGACCGGCGAAGTTGCTCGGGAGCCATGACCGAAAGTTGGCGATGGCCTGATCAGGCGGCGTTTTGGATTTTCCTGATTCCGTCCTCGAACCTCACGCCTCGGACGACTTCGGCGAGCTGATTGGATCCATTGAGTCTGCGCCATTTCTCACGCGCTCGAGAGCAGCTTGAAGACCATGGCGAGCGCCGTCTTCCGGCTGGTACTTCCGGCAGATCTTGTCGACGGCGTCGCGGATCGACTCCTGTTCGGGCGTGACAGCGAAATCCATCTACGGGCTTCCTCGAGCCAGGTCGGAAAAGGCAACCGGGCGGGGCCAATCTAGCCGATGTCGGGTGGGGGCGCGCAAGCTTCCGCTTCGCTGCGGGCGTCGGCGCGTCTTCCGGGAGGCCGGCCACCGCCCCGAGCCCATTCAGAGCCTCCCGTCCGGTCCGTCGAGTGCCGACGGCGTCCCCGCGATCACCGCCTCACCCGTCTCGAGCGGCATACGCAAATTCACGTTACTGGTGAGCCGGGGGGCGCCAGTGACGGCCTCGGAGAGGCGCGGTCGTCGTGCGCGGCGAGACGCCATAGACGATGGACGACACCCTCTGGGAGCGTCCCCTGGCCGCTCCGAGCGAGCGTGATCGCGTTACGGCCGCCTTCCGTAGGCTATCGAGTATGCTCTTCCAAGGGGTTTCGTGCATGCCAACGTAAAGGCTGCGAAGGAAGCTGATTGGAAGCGCCGGTTGGAGCTGCAGGGGATTTTGCTGTCACCTTGCGCTCGCTATGCTATGATGACGGATCATGGTGAGCCCTGGCGAACAATGATTATCAACTGGTACTCGACGCATATCGACCTGGGCAATCTTTCGCAGCGCCTGAGGACTGCCTATGCGTTGTGGGTATCTGTAATCGACCCAGGAAATTTACCAAGCCTAAAGCAGATCCAATCCTCGAGCTTCTATGAAGACTTATCGCCCTATATTGCGTTGACCGAGAATCAGGGAGACGCCGAACTCCCGAAATTGGTCCGTTTGACGGCTGGGTCGAAGGTCGTCGAGCTCTTTGGAGCAGACTTGGCAGCACGGCGGCTCGACGAAGTGTTGACGGAATCCGGTCAATTATTGGCCGAAGAAATATTTGACGAACTGCGCAACCAACGCAAACCGGTACATTTCAGCGTCTCGGGCTCTCCTAATATTAGCAAAGACGTGGAAGCGATCGTGATGCCGCTGCTGCACGATGATGCGGCTATGGAACTGGCCTTGTTCGTGTACGATGTTTGAAGCGAGGAACGCTACGATCCGGGAGGCGCGCCGATAATTATCGACAAACAGCCCGAAGCCTTGGCGATCAGCAAGGCGTACAAGATCTGACAGACTCGAAGCTCACGCTACGGTCATGCACGCGCCGAGTTTCGGGGCTAAATTCGCCGTCAGGGTGATAGGGTCAGATTGGTCATTTGTAGCCAATAGTTTCCGTTCAATACTTTTAATGAACTGCGCCGTTTCGACCGCTTGAGATCACGGTTCCTGCTGTGTGCGAGCTTCGATAGACTTGCGTCATGTCAGAACGGACACAGCGCAGACGGGCAGCCATTGTGGCCGCGGCGATGTCCCGCCCAATGTTGAAAAGTGCGAGATAGGCATCGTCTGATCGAGAGGCTACGCGGCCACCTCGATGTCTTCAATGACGGACTTTGCTCCGGCCTTTCTCACCGCCTCCCGCAGGGCGGCGTCAAGGACGGGGAGCTGGCGGTAGGCCTTGAGGCGGCGGAAGGTCTTTTGCGCCTCCAAGAGGCCGGCGGCGGTCCAACGCAGCGCCATCTCGGCGTTGCGCCAGCGCTTGACGTTCCGCTGCACCGTCCGGACGGTGCCGATCGCGTTCTCGATGGCGTTGGTGCAAGCCAGCGAGTGTCGAAGTTGCGGCGGGAGGCCGAGCCGGATCACGGTCAGGATCTCGTCCAGGCCCTCCAGGATCGAGCCCGAGACGCCGGGTGCGTCATGCTCCAGACGGCGGGCGAGGTTGCGCAAGAGCCGTTCGGCCTTGGCCGCGTCGTCCTGCTGCCAGGCCTGCCGCAAGACCTTCCTGACGCCGGCATGGAGGCTCTCGTCCAGCCGGTCCGTGATGTTGCGCCCCTTGTGCACCTGGCAGCGCTGGAGGGCCGCCGCCCGCCCGAAGGTCCGCCGGATCGCCTTCGAGAGCGCCTTGGCGCCGTCGACGATGTAGAGCCGAGGCCGTTCGGGATCGAGACCGCGCTCGATCAGGTTGTCGAGCATGGCTTGCACCGTGGCCGCGTTCTCCGTCGCGCCCTCGGCCAGGTCCAGCACGTGCTTCGCGCCGCCGGTGTCGATGCCGATCGCCGCCACCATCAGGTGATCGCCGACATGGAGCCCGTCGATCTGGAGCACCACGAGATCGAGATCGTCGAGCGGGCTCGCCAGCCAGGCCTTCAGCTTGCTTCGCGTCAACGCCACGAAACGGCGCGAGACCGCCGACTTCGAGGTTGCGTCACCCGATGCCGCCGGCAGATCGCCGCCCGCATCGTCCGGCAGGCGCACCGCGCGGGCATACTTGCGGGTCGAGACGTTGATCACCATCAGATTCATCGCCCAGGCTTGCAAGAGTTCGGGTTCCGACAGCAGCTCCCAACTCGGCAGGCTCATCTCCCGACCCGCGAAGTCCCGCACCCGAGGGCGCTCGACCTTCACTTTGCCGCCGTGGTAGGCGATCTCGCTCCGGGTCGTGCCCCATCGATGGCCCTTGCGCTCGCCCGAGCGGGCGTGGCGCGAACCGCACAAGGCTTCCGCGTCCGCCGACATCATCTCGTTCAAAGACTCGAGGCCCGCCAAAAGGCAGAAGCGATCGACGCTCATGCGCAGATCGTCGAAGGCCTCCGGCATCGATGGCAAGAGCCGACAGGATGGTTCCGAGGAACGGTCGTTGCGTGTAGTCTTGGTCATGGCGTCGTTCTCCTTGATGGAATCTTGCCTATCCGGTTATCACCCACACCCACTATATGTAGTGTGCACCCATTTTCCTGAGTAAAGCTTCGGTGCAGGTCGAAGCGGAGATATCTCCGGCGATGCCGAGCAGGGACTCGGACGGCATTGTAGCGCCTTTTAGGCGACACTTTAGCGTGGTGGAAATCCTAATCATTGAGTCGGATTTGGCAAAACGCCACGTTGCATAAAGGACCGTCACTTCATTGAAATTTATCTGAAATCGGAGGTGAACGACACCGATGGAATATTCCAGGAAATCAGAGCTTCATTGAATTGTAGGATTCGAGTGCCGGATTATTCACAAATAGCTCTGTGAACTGGTTTTCAAGTTCGCTCAATACGTCATATGAAGTAAACGGATTGAGGATCACGTTCTTGCGTGTCGCTTCGTCTTCGCTGCGACTCAAAACGCGCAGGAGACTAACAGGCGCGGACGGGTTCTTCGCAACGATTCGTGCCAGCGCGTCGCTTTCTTCGACTAGTGCCGTCAATCGCTCAGACGATGTCGTTTCATCAGCAGCTTCCCGTCTGGCCGTGGGTTTCTTCGTTTTTCCCTTGGTCGCCACCGTTCCGTCCCCCGATGTTAAGTACGTGACGTGAATTAAACTCCGGTTCGGTTTTCAGAACAATCAAGAATTAGCCGGATCGCCTCCTCAATGCGCCTGCGCCGGCCCTTGCCTGCAGTCCAAGGAGACACACTACATATAGTGGGTGTGGGTGATAACCGGATAGGCAAGGATGGAATCAGCACCCAGAGCCTAGCGGCTCCAGGCGGACGACGCCTACTTCAGCTTTTCAACAGAGCCCGGGACATCCCCGTGGCCGCAGACGTGGCCGGGTATCCTTGCGACCGCCAGCAAGCGCCGCCCGGTGCG
The DNA here is from genome assembly GCA_965225945.1 of Alphaproteobacteria bacterium. Taxonomy (GTDB): domain Bacteria; phylum Pseudomonadota; class Alphaproteobacteria; genus JASLMY01. The sequence continues at coordinate 138,970 of CBDDBZ010000031.1, forward strand.
TGACAAGAGGGGAACCCCGTGAAGGAAACCGCCGTGGCATTGAGCGCGGAAGAGCGGGACCATCTCTCCCGCCAACTCCATCTCGGCGACGGCCTGTTGAGCTGGCTGTCGCGCGATCTCGGCACGGTGGCGGTGATCCTACTGATCGTCATCGCAATCTGGGTGGTCAGCGTCTACGCGCACGTCTTGGGCCCGGCCGCCGGCTAGTACGAACACCTCGGCCGGGTGGCGAGGAGTTTAGCCGACCGAAGAAGGTGGTTCTACCGAAGGGGCGTACGTCGCATGTGGGTCATCAATACTCTGTTGGTGCACAAAAAAATTACGGGGAGCCTCGAGTGTAGACCAGACACCGAGACTGCGATTCCGCAAGTCGACCCGCCGGGCGTTGGGGCCAAATCGAACCCCCGAGGCGCGCCGCGGCTCCGACAGAAGCCGCGGCAGTTGCGGGAAAACGCGACGAGTCGCTCGGCGTGGCAAGTCTCGAGGCGCCCACACTTCAGGAAGTCTTCGAATTTCCACCACACTTAGAAGCAACAGTTTCCAATAAGATACCTACCTCATCAATTTATGGGCTCGTCTCGAGATTCCACGGTTGGCTCAGGTAAGTCCCAGCTTCGGTCGAACCCAGTCCGACATTTGCTGGACCGCCTGATCAGCCTCCGGCGCAGCACCCGCCATGAAGTGCCAAACATGCTGCATCTCGGGGAAAATATCCATTTTAACTTCGACGCCTGCTTCCCTCGCGATTTTCTCGAAACGGACAGCGTCGTCCAGCAAGGTTTCGTCGCGACTCACGGTGATGTATAGAGGTGGGAGGCCACTTAAATTGGCATAAAGCGGGTTGGCGAGAGGATCACGCGACCAGCCGCCCGCGAGGAAAGTTTCGGCCATACCATCTACAACTGCCTTTTTTACGAGGCAGTCTTTTTCCTCATTGGTCTTCATCGAGTCCCCACTATTCTCCACATCGTACCAAGGACAAATTGGCATCGCGGCGGCGGGCAATGGGAGACCCTTGTCGCGTGCCGCAAGAATAATTGATGTGCAGAGGCTACCACCAGCAGAGTCTCCGGTGGTCGCGATGTTTTCCGGTTTGAACCCTTCGTTAAGCAGCCATTCGTAAACTTTGACGCAATCGTTGATGGGACCAGGGTGCGGATTCTCGGGCGCAAGTCCGTAGTGGACACTGATAGCCCGGCAGCCAACCGCCTTCGCGATATGAGCGTACAATTTACGATGGGAATAGATAGAGCCGGCTACGTAACCACCACCATGAGTACACAGCAATACGTGCTCGTCGCTGGCTCCCTTTGGATTGGCCCACATGCAGAGTACACCGTTACAGTCGGCTTCAATATAGTCAACTCCGCCGGGTTCACTGCCGAGGTCAGCCAAATGCTCTAACAGGGCTCGCACCTCTTCGATGGGCATGTCCGGATTCTCGCCCAATGTTTTAAGGAAATGATTGTAGAGGTCCTTGATTGCGTTTGATTGTTTACTTGCCACTTTCTGATCTCCCTTGTTTCCGTCACTTCGGTGGTAATTCGGTTTCATTGTCACCGAGCAACTATTTAGAAAAGGCGTCGCCGGGATACGGGCAAGATTGAGAATTATGTTATCCGGCAGCACCCCCTGCTGTAGCCCTTTGTGAGGCAATCGCTTTTCTTCTTAGCGTCATCTTTTAATCTTATCCTCAGATTCGCATCGTGCATTGGCCAATTTAGCACTGACCAAAATTGGCCGACTACTGATTGGGACAGTTCAAAACCTTCATACCCGTTATTCACGCTTTCATTGTATTTTTCGATGTAAGTAGGCAATCCCATTGGAAAGTTCAAAGGTTCAACGTGCTTGCCCGGTATGTTCGCACCAGTATACCAAGACTTTGCGTTTGGGAATAGGGACGATGCCCAGAAATCGGCAATTAACGTTCGCCAGGCTTCCTGCGCAGCTGGGAGCGCTTCGATACGAGACAGACCGTTGTCGCGCATGTACTTGAGAGTTTCGACGATAAGCTCACCCTGATATTCCGCGCTGCTCGGTCCATTACAGAAAGCACATGGTGACTGCGGACCGTAACCGAAGAACAAGTTAGGGAACCCGGCTGTCGCCACCCCGAGATGGGTTCGCACAGCGTTAGACCATACTCGCTTGAAGTCTTTGCCGTCTGTGTTGCGAATGTCGATATTTGTCAAGCGCCGGGCCTCGTCCACCTCCAGTCACGGCATCAAAACCGGTGGCTAAGATTAATATGTCAAGCTCATGCTCGCCGTCCGACGTTACAACGCCGTTTGGTGTGACTTTCTCAATGGGCGACTCGTTTACGTCGACAAGGCTGACATTGTCCTGGTTGAACATGTCAAAATACCATTGTTCCAAGGAAGGACGCTTGACTCCGAAGGGATGGGGCGGATCCATGGGTGCTAACTTGTCCGCCACAGCCGGATCTTTGACCCTTGCTCGGATTTTATCGCGCCAAAAATCATAGGCGAATCTGTTAGCTTCATCAACGAATAGAGTATCTTGGTATGTCGCCAGCCAAAAACGGAAGCCGCCTGTCGCCCAGAGTTTCTCGTAAGTGGCGTTCCTCTCCTCCGGTGAGACTTCAGTCGCGTTTTCCGGGATGAAATCAAAACCGAAACCAGCAAACGACTGGCCCCGCATTTTGAATGTCTCCGGGTAATCTTCTTTCATCCGGCGGTTGTCGTCCGAGGAAAGTGTTTTCTGCGGCATCGGCAGAGCCAAATTCGGAGTTCTCTGGAAGACCGTGAGGTGCTTCGCGTCGACCGAGGCTTCCTGGGATGCCTGGACGCCGCTCGCGCCCGTCCCAATGACGCCCACGCGCTTGCCAGCCAAACTAAGACCCTGCTGAGGCCAGAGGACCGTGTGGTGACATTCGCCACCGAAGGATTCTAGACCTTCTATCGGAGGAATGTAGGGTTTTGAACCAAATCCCGTGTTAATATCCAGGTACGATGCCCGCACGGTGGAGCCATCCTCCGATTGGACCACCCATTGGTGCCGCTCTTCATCGAATTCCGCTGAACGAACCCGAGTGTTGAAACTAACATCTCGGCTCAAGTCTAGATGTTTGTCAACATAGTCGAAATATCTTCGCATTTCCTCCCATGACGGGAAAAGCTCGGACCACTCCCAGTCTTTCCAGAGGTCCTCGCGAGTAAACTGATAAATTTGGCAATGACTATCAGTCCGGACTCCTGGATAGCAGTTCCAGTGTCATATGCCTCCAAGACCGGATCCCGCCTCGAAGAGGTGCACCTTAAAACCCAGATCCCGTAGCCGATCAAGTTGGTATAGGCCGGAGAAACCCGAACCTACCACGAGCACATCAAGCTCTTCAATCGATTTTCTATCCGGCATTTCTTGCCCCCCTTTATGATTCCTCACACAAATGTATGCACCGTCTGAGATAGAGGAATTTCGCTCAGACAGTGATTGAGATTTCGGATGCGGTTGTTCGCAGCGCGGAATCTGTACACCTTACGGATGACAACTTTGCTTTGTTGTTGAGATATCGCTTTACCCATTCAGCTCGGCGATAAACCCAGATCTGTCGGAAGAACTCTTTGAGCATGTAGGCGCGATTGATCTCGAGTTTGAGTCGTTCGCGCTCTCCGGCGCGACGCGCCCGGCCCTCGGTAAGGTTCAAGGGGTTCTTCCGCCAAATGAATCGCGTCTTGTACATCAGTGCCTTGTGCTCGAGTGCCTTGTGCTCGGGCCACTTCTCGCGGATCTCGTCACGGCGAACTCGCTCGACAGCTTCCACCAAGTGACGCGCGATGTGGGTCAGCCCCTCAAGGTCGCGTAGGGTAGTGTGCGCGAAAATGAAAATCAAGCCGAGATTCCCCAGATGACCACTCGCGGCCACGGGTAGCGCAGCAATAACCGCGGTTGACATCAAATCTGGTCCTGATTCGGCCGTCTGCATTGTGATCTTCCTTCCTCGTCGGGCCGATTTGGCGATCAAAAGCCCGGCCAGTGACCTTTTCGCACTCGGAGGGCGCGCTTCGACCCGCGCCGCACACTCCTGTCCTATCGGGCGACCTGGATGCCACGGGATCGAGCGCCGTCATGGCGCTAGAGGGGCCGGTCGCGACCCATCAATCAGGCCCGGAGGCGCTCGTTGGCGGGATCATGGGGGGCGCCGGGCGAAAGCCTCGCCGGGCGCCGTTCGCCGAGCACCTCGATCTCCAGCCCTGCGCCCGCTTCCAGCGCCCCGGTCTCGACATAAGCGAGCGCGATCGCGCGGCCGATGGTGTGGCCGTGACCGCCGGAGGTGACGATGCCGGCGATTTCGCCGTTCAGGTAGACCGGCGCGTTGGTCATCGGATCGGCGTCGGTGGGATCGAGGGTGAGGCAAACCAGGCGGCGGGCGAGGCCTTGCTGCTTTTGGCGCAGCAGGGCCTGGCGGCCGACGAAAGCGTCCTTGTCCAGCCGGACGAAGCGCTCGAGCCCGGCCTCGAGCGGGGTGTATTCGCTGGTCAGTTCCAGCTTCCAGGCCGGATAGGCCTTCTCCAGCCTGAGCGAGTCCATCGCGTACATGCCAAAATCGACGATGCCCGCCACCTCGCCGGCGGCCATGACGTCATCGTAGACCGTGGCCATGAATTCGAGCGGCAGATGTAATTCCCAGCCCAATTCGCCGACGTAGTTGACCCGGATCGCGAGGCACGCAGCGAAGCCGACGGTGATCGAGCGAGCCGTGAGCCAGGGGAAGGCCGCGTTCGAGAGCTCGGCCTCGGTGATTTGGCCGAGCAGCTCGCGCGACTTCGGGCCGGCGACGATCAGGGTGCCGTAACGCCCGGTGACGTTATCTATGCGGACGTCGGCGCCGGGGGCGACGGCACCCTGCAGCAGGTCGTGGTCGTGCGCCTCGGCGCTCGCCGCCGAGGCGAGGTAGAAACGGTCCTCGGCCAGCCGCGTGATGGTGAATTCCGAGACCACATGGCCGCTCTCGGCAAGCGCGTACGCGAGCACGATCCGCCCCTCCGCGGGCAGCCGCCCGGCGATCAGGGAATCGAGCATGCCCGCCGCGTCCCGACCCTGGACCATGTATTTGGCGAAGCCGCCCAGATCCAGGACGCCGACCCGTTCGCGCACCCCGCGGCATTCCCTGCCGACGGCCTCGAACCAGTTGGTGTGCCGGAAGCTCGGGCGCCGTTGGCCGTCGCCGCCCGCGGGCACGAACCAGGTCGCCCGCTCCCAGCCGCCACGGACGCCGAAGCGCGCGCCCTTGGCCTGCAAAATCTCGTAGAGCGGCGTGCGCCGCGCCGGGCGCCCCGCCGGCCATTCGTCGTCGGGAAAGGCGATGGCGTATTCGTGCGAATAGAGCTCGACCGCGCGCTCCCGGGTGTAGCGCTTGGTCGCGTAGCCGCCATAACGGCGGGGATCGATCTCCCAGGTGTCCCACTCGGCCTCGCCCTCGACGATGATATCGGCCAGCAGCTTGCCGGCGCCGCCGCTCTGGACGATGCCGAAGCTGAAGGCGGCGCAGAGATAGTGGTTCGGCTGGCCGGTGGCGGGGCCGACCAGCGGTTGGCCGTCGGGCGTGTAGGGGATCGGCCCGTTGATGACGTTGCGCACGCCGGCCTCGCCCAATGGCGGCACCCGGCGAATTGCCTTCTCGATATAGCTCTCCAGGCGGTCGAGATCCGGCGGCAACAGCTCCATGGCAAATTCGCCCGGCACGCCGTCCTCGGCCCAGGTCCGGCAATGGAACTCGTAGGGCCCGAGAAGCAGACCCTTGCGCTCTTGGCGCAGGTAATAGGAATCGTCCGGATCGCGCAGCAGCGGCAGCAGGTCCTCGCGATCCTCCAGCGACGGCACCGCTTCGGTCACCAGATACTGATGCTCCATCGAGACCACGGGCAGGTCGAGGCCCGTCATCCGACCGACCTCGCGCGCCCGGTAGCCGGCGGCGTTGATTATGATCTCACAAACGATTTCCCCCCCGGGCGTCGTGACCCGCCATTCGCCCGACGCCGTGCGCTCAATCGCGGTGACCGGCGAATTACGGTGGATCTGGACGCCGCCGTCGCGCGCGCCCTTCGCCAGCGCCTGGGTGAGCTGGCTCGGATCGACATGGCCGTCGAGAGGGTCCCACAGCGCGCCCTCGAGGTCGTGGGTCTGGATCGGTGGGTAACGTTTCCGCAAGCCCGCCACGTCCAGCAGCTCGTAGTCGATGCCGAGGTGGCGCGCCATGGCGGCGATGTGGCTGAACTCCTCCATCCGCTCGGCGCTCTGCGCCAGGCGCACGCTGCCGGTCATGTGATGGCCGACAGGCTGGCCGGTCTCCGCCTCCAAACGTTGGTAGAGCGAGACGCCGTAGGCCTGCAGCCGCATGATGTTGTAGCTGGCGGCGTAGGTCGGGCAGTTACCGGCGGCATGCCAGGTCGAGCCCGAGGTGAGCTCGTCACGCTCCAGCAGCACGACGTCGGTGAGGCCCTTGGCGGCGAGGTGATAGGCGAGGCTGCAGCCGGCGATGCCGCCGCCGACGATCACCGCGCGCGCCTGCTCTTTCATGGCTCCGATCCTCGCGCTGCCGGCGGAGAGAGGCGATCAGGCCCGCATCGCCGATTTCGGCAATCTTATCGGAAAGGCGGCGCGAATGCGGTCGTCGATGTCCGGGGGAATGTATTCGGGATAGTGGGTCGCGAGGATCTCGCGGGCGAGCCGGCGGGCCCGCTCGCGGATGTCGAGGGCGCCGGCGTCGGCCCACTCGGACGGGTTCAACCGGTCGCCGATGCTCGGATAGACGTATTCCCGCTGCATCAACTCGAGCGTCTGGGGATGGCCGAGATAATGCACGGGGCCGTGCACGACCTCGCGCATGGTCTCGATCGACAGCGTGTCGTCGTCGACCTCGATGCCGCGCACGCAGCGCAGCACCGCGCCCAGCATGTCGTCGTCGATCACGAAGCTCTCGAAGGCGGCGCCCAGCAGGCTCGCCTGCATGCCGGCGGCTTCGTAGACCAGATTGGCGCCGGCGAGACCGGCCAGCGCCGTGGTATAGCCCTTCTCGTAGCCGGATTGCGCGTCGGGGATCTTGGCATCGGCCATGCCCGCGGCGACGCCGTTCGGCAAGCCGTAGTAGCCGGCCATCTGCGCCGACGCCGCCGCCAGCATCGCCTGCTCGCCGCTGCCCCCGCTCATCGCCCCGGTCCTGAGGTCGGAGACGAAGGCCCAGGCGCCGAAGATCGCCGGGTGCCCGGGCTTCAACGCGTTGACGTAGATCATGCCGGCCAGCACCTCGGCCACCCCTTGGGCGAGCGATCCGGCGAGCGCCGCCGGGCTGGTGGCGCCCGCTTGGCCGGCCGACAGCAGCAGGATCGGCATGCCCCGCTCGACGCCGGCCTCCAGGCAACGGCTGGCGTCTTCGCCGAAGCGCAAGGGGGGCACGACGTGGCAACAGGACATCGAGACGAACGGACGGGCGGCGAAACCGCCCTCGGCCCCGGCGATCATGTCCAACATGTCGACGCTGCGGTGCACCGCCTGCGGCGTGGTGAAGCTGGTGCCGACGTGTTTGGCGGTGCCGGCGAGCGAGGCGTAACAGGTGTTGATGTCGAGCTCGAGCGGGTCCTCGACGTCGCGGGTCACCACCGCGCGCTGGAAGAAGTGGATATTCTCGCGGGTGTCGACCAGGCGGGCGATGTCGTAGAGGTCGCGAAGCGTCGAATCACGGTAGATGCCGCTCTCGAGGTCGACCAGATGCACCGCCGCGCCGGCGGTGCCGAAATGCACCCGCTGGCCGCTCAGATCCATGTCGTGGCGGGGATCGCGGCCGTGCAGCACCAGGGGCTTGGCCGCCTTGGCCAGCATGTCCTCCACGAGCGCGGGGGGAAACAGCAGGCGGCCGTTCTCCGAGAGGTGGCCGCCGACGGCGGTGATCGCCTCGACGCAGCTCGGGATCGCGTCGGCGAGGCCGATATTCTCCAGGATGTCGAGCGCCGCGTGGTGCACTCGTCCGACGGCGTCGTCGTTCAGCGGACGGAGCGCGCCGCCCACCAAGCCGGGCCCGACGGCGCGGAAGACGGGAGGTCGCGAGCGCTCTTCGCGGCGTGCCTGGCGACCCCCGGCGCGGCGGGATTTCGCGCGCAATTCGTTCATCGCACCCTCCTCGCGGAATCGCGCCAACGCGCGCGCGGCGTGGCCGCGAATCGAGAAATTGTGCGGTGGGAGCGGGCCTCGCGCCACGTAAATGGCGACAGGAACTATCGGGCGAGCGACATACCTCCCCGCTCGCGTTCAGGCGAGGTCTCGCGCCACCCGGTTGGCGGCGGCGCCGGCCGTCGGCTTAGAGGGCGAGCGGGTGGCCTCGAGCGCTCTCGAAGGGCTCGAGGGCAACAAATTCGAGCGTTTGGCGGGGCTTCACGGAAACGCTTGCGCGCCCCTCGCGCGGCGCCTATAGAAAACGGCTTTTTCCCTTGGCATGCCGAGGAGGGACCGGGCGATGAGCGAGATCGATCGCTTCTCCGATGTGACCTCGATGCTGCTGGCGCTGCGGCCGGACGAACCGGTGCTTTGCGTGCGAGCGGAGGTCTTGCGCGCCCGCGCGCGGAGCTTTCTCGACGGCCTTCCCGGCCGCGTGCTCTACGCGATGAAGTGCAATCCGGAGCCCTTCGTGCTGCGCGTGCTACACGCGGCGGGGATCCGCGATTTCGATACCGCCTCGCTCGCCGAGATGGCGTGGATTCACGACCTGCTGCCGGCGGCGCGCTGTTATTTCCATCATCCGGTGAAGTCGCGCCGGGCCATTCCGGCCGCCTACCGGGACCATGGCGTGCGCCATTTCGTCGTCGATCACGAAAGCGAGCTCGCCAAGCTGCTCGACTGCCTCGACGCGCGCGACATCGCGATCCACGTGCGGGTGAAGACGCCGCCTTGCGAGAGCGCAATCCATCTGGCGGCGAAGTTTGGTGCCGAGCCGGAGGCGGCGGTCGAATTGCTGCGCCGCGTCGCCGGCCTCGGCCTTGGCACCGGCCTCGCCTTCCACGTCGGCTCCCAATGCCGGGCGCCGGAGGCCTACGCCGACGCCATCGCGCTCTCAGGCCAAGTGGCGGCGGTCGCGGATGTCCGCCCTGGCTATCTGAACGTCGGTGGTGGCTTCCCGATTGCCTATCCGCCGGCGCCGCCGCCGGGGCTGGAGGCCTATCTGGCGACGATCCGCGAGGCTTTCGCCGGCGAAGCCGCGTTCGCCGAGACCGAGCTCATCGCCGAGCCCGGCCGCGCCCTGGTCGGGGAGGCGGCCTCGCTCATCGTCCGCGTCGAGATGCGCCGGGCCCGGGCGATCTACATCAACGACGGGCTCTATGGCGCCCTGATGGACCTGCGGCTGACGCCCGGCCTGAACCCGCCGGTGGCCTTGCGTCGCCCGGACGGCCCCGCGCCGTCCTCGGAGAGGATGGATTTCACCGTTTACGGCCCGACCTGCGATTCCCTCGACGTGCTGCCGCTTCCCTGGCGGCTGCCCCGCGACCTCGCCGAAGGCGATTGGATCGAGGTCGGGCAGATGGGCGCCTACGCCAGCGCCTTCGCCACCAACTTCAACGGCGCGCGCCGGGAAATCCTGGTCGCCGTGGCGGATGCGCCGCTGACGGCGCTCGCGGCCTGAGCGCGGGGACGAGATGACGGAAAGGCTCGACGGCAAGACGGCCTTCGTCACCGGCGCGGGGCGCAATATCGGCCGGGCCATCGCCTTGGTGTTGGCGGGGCGGGGCGCCAACGTCGTCGTCAACGGCAGCAGCGACCGGGCGGCCTGCGACGCCGTGGTGGCGGAGGCCGAGGCGCTGGGCGTGCGGGCCCTGGCGGCGATGGGCGACGTCGGTGACGGCGAGGCGATCCGGGGCATGGCCGCCGAGAGCCTCGAGCGCTTCGGCGCCATCGATATCCTGGTCAACAACGCGGCGATTCGACCCGACACGCCGTTTCTGGAGATGACGGTGGAGGAGTGGCGCCGCGTGCTCGCGGTCGACCTCGATTCGGCCTTCCATACCGCCAGAGCCTTTCTTCCCGGCATGGTCGAGAAGGATTGGGGGCGGATAATCAACCTGACCGGGATGAACGCGATTCAGGGCTATATCGGCCGCGCGCCGGTCTCGGCCGCCAAGCACGGACTGTGGGGCCTGACCAAGGCGTTGGCGCGCGAGTTCGGACCGCACGGCGTCACCGTCAACGCGATCTCGCCGGGGCCGATCGGCGGCGACTATTCCGCCGCGCCGGACATGGGCCGGCATATCGAGGAGATGGTCTCGCGCATTCCCTTGGGTAGGATTGGCGAGCCCGCGCATGTCGCCGGACTCTGCGGCTATCTCGTAAGCGAGGCGGGCAGCTTCGTCTCGGGCCAGATGATCGCCGTCAACGGCGCCGGCACGACGTGAGAGCGGCGGCGGCCGGACGCTGATGGCGTGATGGAGGGACGCGTTGTCCTCGACCAGACTATCGTCCGACGATGACCAAGGCGGCGGGCTCGGGTGTCTGATCGTCGGCGTGGCGGCACCGGTGCTGCCCGTGATTCTGTTTCTGCTGATCGCCTGGCCGCACGACAAGCTGGGGGTCACCTATCTCTCGACCTCGAATCCGCCTCGGCGGGCGCTACACCGCCGCTCATGGCGGGATTGTCGTAGCGTGGGTGAGTGGCTAACCTAGTGAACGGTCGCAGTCGGTGTCGAGCGACAGATGGTGAAGACAGTGGTGTCCGAAAAAGGCAAGAGGCAACACGCCCAACCGCTTTTCATTGAAGAGCTCTCAGAATCGGCCAAGGTGAGAATCGAATCGGCCAAGGTGAGAATCGGCCAAGGTGAGTGCGCTCACGCCGCTGGACCTGTCACGTACCAGCCCAGACATGATACAACATGACGAGGCGTGGCTGCAAAAGCTCATATATACCCCGACTCCCGTTAAGACCCGAAAAAGTTCTGGCAATCCGGCTGCGGATCGATTCTTCGTCGACGGTCAGTTCGCGGTAGGATTGATGGCATCGAGGAACGCGCGGCCATGGAGGCGGTGATGGGAAATCCGGCGAGGTCGAAGATGCGTGGCGCGCCGCGCGAACGCGGTAGTCTGCTCATTGGATGACGTGAGCTGCGTCGAAATGGCTTGGCGCTCTACCTCGACGTGGTACGGTTCGGACGTGGCTGAAGCGCTACCGTGCGGGCACGCCTGGATGAACATGACGCTGTTCGACTGGCATGAGCTGCTCGGGCCATCTGAGCCTTGGCCAAGAGGCGGAGCTGGTCGGCGATCTGTATCGCCAACTTGGCTTAACTCGCGAAAGCCGCTGCGAGGCGGCGGCCCGGCTATCACCGAGGCGACGCACGGAGTGCTACAACTCATTCGGGCTGGCCTCGGTGCATGCATCGGCGGGCTTCGAATACAAGCGCCCGGAAAAGCCTGCTCGGCTTCAGGCCGATTGCCCGAGCCGACCGGCCACTTCTCGACCGCCTATGACCAACAGTTGCTCTTGTTCGGCTTGGCCGCCCGACGCCCCCGGTCTCTTCGGCGATGCGGTGCACGCCGGAATAGCTCCAGTCCTCGACCCAGTCCATGGCTGGGTCAAGAAGGGCGACAAAGTGGCGTTACGCCGGACCTCGTGGGCGCCAGCGCATCAATCTCCACGGCGCGCTCAACTCTGGACAAACTTCCACTGCCCCTTGAGACCAGGCCGAGAGGATCAACGCCGCCATCGACGATCGCGCTGTTCGAGATGCTGGAGGCCACCAATCCCGGCAACGGTCGCGGATCTATGTCTTCGCCGACAATGCCCGCTATCACCGACGCCCGCCTGGTCCGACAATGGCTCGAGAGACCCGCGGCCGCCGCATCAAGCTCATCTTCCAACCGTCCTACGCTCCCCACCTCAACGCCAGACGAGCGATTATGCGGCGTCATGCATCGCGAGTGACCCACAACAGCTTCTACGCCAGCTTCGCCCTCTTCACCGAAGCCATCGACGATTTCTTCCGCTCGACGACTGCCACAAGAGCTGGACGACGATGGCGCTACACCATCACCGACAATTCCGAATCATCTCGCACATCCTGCTTTAACGGGATCTGGGGTGAGGCGAGTATATCGCTTTCCTCAAGTCCTGCCGGTCCATGAGATCGAGCCTGGTTTCGACAGTCTAGTTTCAGCTTGCATCGAACTGCCGACGCCCGCAGGCTACATCGATAATCTGTTTGTCACCAAAAGGGGCGATTTGGTGATCGCCGAATGTAAGCTATGGCGTAATCCAGAGGCACGTCGCGAGGTGGTGGCTCAGATCGTTGATTATGCGCACAGTCTATCTTCATGGACCTACAGTGATTTGGATAGTGCAATAGCTAAGGTGCTTACAGTCGACGATGCGCCTCGCGCTACAACGCTCTACGGTCTTGTTGAGGATGACAGCGAGCTAAGCGAACCAGACTTCGCTGATGCCGTATCTCGAAATCTGCGGCTTGGCCGAGTGCTGTTGCTGATTGTTGGTGATGGAGTACGTGAAGGGGTCGAAAGTCTAGCTGGCTATCTCCAGAAGCATGCGGGATTCCACTTCACGCTCGGCATTATCGAGATACCAGTCTACCTACTTCCGCAAGGTGGATACGTGATACAGCCGCGAGTCCTCGCGCGCACCATTAACATTGAAAGAGGAATAGTTACGATTGTCGACGGTCAACCAGTGGTTAAACCATCGGACCAAGGCTCTAATGACCGCGGATCTGGACGACGCACATCTATTTCTCAGGAACGCATCTTGGAGGTGCTTACTGAAATTGATCCGAAACTACCTGAAATGTTGCAATCATTTCTCGACCGCGCGGCTGATCTTGGAATTTACCTCACCACTGCAACAAGGACACTAGTATTTCGGTGGCGTGGTCCAGACGATCGGGAGTTTGCCATTGGCGGAATAGATGACAATGGTGACTTAATTACGTATAATGTTGGATGGCAAGCTAACAATATTGGTCATGTTGGCCTTGCACATCAATATCTCAATCGGTTGGCGCCTCTTGTCAACGGAACTATTCGCAAGACACCTAAGCCAGAAAACTGGTATGTAACGATCAAAGATACCACGTATCCACCGGCGAGGGACATGCTGGCATGACAAGATGAGCTTGTGTAGCGTGAGGTCTGGAAATTTGGCTTCGCCCCGCGCCGGGGTATACCCCGGCGCGGGGCGATCCGTCATTTTGGTTATCCATGAAAGCGTCCAAACAAACATGGAGAACCAGTATGCGGAAAGACCAGGATAGCGCTGTCGAGGCTTTGGTGGAACAATTGATCGAAGGCGGTAGCGAGAACATGGCGCCGGTCTTCGCCGGCCTTTTCAATCTCGCCATGCGGATCGAGCGGGAGAGGTTCTTGGGCGCCGGCCACTATGAGCGCACGCCCGAGCGGCGGGGATACGCCAACGGCACCAGACCCAAGAAGATCGACACCCCGGCCGGTACGGTGAGGCTCGAGGTTCCCAAGACCGCCGGTCATGAGGCGCCTTTTTACCCCCAAGCCCTGGAGCGCGGACGGCGCTCCTGCCGCGCTGTCATGCTGGCCGTGGCGGAGATGTATATCAAAGGCGTCTCCACCCGTGACGCCGAGGCGGTGATGCGCGAGTTCGGCCTGGAGAGCCTGTCGTCGAGCCAGGTCAGCCGCGCCGCCAAGCTCTTGGATGGGGAGCTGGATGCCTGGCGCAACCGGCCGCTGGGCGAGATCCGCTACCTGCTCCTCGACGCGCGCTATGAGAAAGTCCGAGAGGGTGGCGTGGTGCGCGACGCCGCCGTGCTCTCGGTGATCGGCATCGGCCCCGACCAGCGCCGCCGGGTGCTCGGTGTTTCCTGTGCGCTCTCCGAGGCCGAAGTGCACTGGCGCGCCTTCCTGGAGACCCTGGTTGCCCGTGGCATGCGCGGTGTCGCCTATATCGTTTCCGATGATCATCCAGGCCTCGGCGCCGCGCGCAAGGCCGTCCTCGGCGGCGCCGTCTGGCAGCGCTGTCAGTACCATCTGGCTCAAAACGCCATCCATCACGCCCCCAACCTCGCCATCCGAAAGGCCATCGGCAAGGAGCTGCGCCGGGTCTGGAACGCCGCCGACGGCAAGGCCGCCGAGGCCGAGCTGGGCCATCTGGTGGCGGCCTACCGCGACAGCGCCCCCAAGCTCGCCGATTGGCTGGAGACGGCGATCCCCGAGGGCCTCGCCGTCTTCGCCCTGCCCGAGCGCCACCAAAAGCGCATGCGAACCTCGAACCCCATGGAGCGATCCATCCAGCAGGAGATCAAGCGCCGCACCGTAAAGGTCAGGGTCTTTCCCAACGAGGCCTCGCTCGAACGTCTGGTCACCGCCATCCTCGTCGAAATCGACGAGAAATGGGAAACCACCGAAAAACCCTACATCACTTGGAAAGCAGAGGATGACTGATCAACGGCGTTCCGAATTTCCACACATCAGGTTGCTCAATCACAAGATGATTGGCTTGCCGCGATCGATGAATATACTCGGAAGCTTCAAGAGGCTATTGCCGAGTCCTAGACAAATTGTCCATTTTAACACTTCCACGTTACGTTCCGATTTCGGATCGGATCCTGTTGACGAAGGAATAGTGCAGGCCCGCCTCGTCGGCGATCCAGCGCATGGTGTCGCCTTGGTCGCGATAGGCCCGCGCCAACCCTTCCGCGCGATCGCGCTCGCGCGGGGGCGTCGAGAGTTTCGGGCGCGATCCGGCGCCGGTCGGCGGAGCTTCCGAAACCACCGTCCGCGCCGCCTCGCGGAGGCCGCCGCGGAACGCCTCGCCACCCACGACAGGCCAATGCAATATGCAAGACCTGACCCCTCAACTTCTTAGTTTGCCGATCGATAAAGTTCAATGACCCCTTTTCCCGCTGGTTTCATAACCGACATCCAAGAGCTTATTCAAGCAATCTAATAGATTTTATAATATTTCTGAAAAGTTGTTTCTGATTTTCATCAATAGGTGAAAATTGTATATCAATAATACCGCCATTCGGATGGTCAATCCAAGTGATCGCTCGAAGCTGTCCTTCTTTTAAGAAGCGGCTTGAATATCCGATATATGTGTATAAATTTTCGGATAACTCAATAGTCTCACAATCCAAATTTAATATTTTGACCTTAGTTTAATCTTTACATGTCATGGTTAATGACGAGGCTTGTTCGGGGGAAATAAACCTAACAGTCAACCATGCATCACTACCTAATGATGATCGAAATGTATATGTCATATTCTCCTGAGGGGGAGTTGCATGGGGAATAAGAAGACTCTTTGGATAATAGAAACTCACATGATAAACTTCGCTTTCAAAAATAACTAAATCTTGCTTATCCAGCGTTTGTCCCAAACACAAATTTACGGAACAAAGAGAAAAAACAGCAATCAGAAATGATATTACATTATAATTTTTCATTTTAATCACGAACATTCTTAATGGCTCAATTCGTGAATTGTATGCATTAGTGATAGAGTGCCTGGAACGTCAGGAGGTTGGGTTATGGACGGCAAGGGTTTCCAGGTGTGGCTTTCGGCGGCGCGCGGGCTGACGCGCGCGCAGCGGCGCGAGGCGCTCGCGGTGCTGTCGGGCCGGAGCGAGGGCGAGGCATCGAAGGCCGCGATCGAGCTTGGTGTGGACGAGGCCCGGCGCTGTCCGCACTGCGCGAGCGAAGGGGCGGTTTCGCGCGGTATGGCGCGGGGTCTGCGGCGCTACCAGTGCAAGGGCTGCGGCAGGACCTTCAACGCGCTGAGCGGTACGCCGCTGTCGGGCTTGCACCACAAGGAACGCTGGCTGTCGTTCGGGGCGTCGCTGGCGAAGGGGGAGACGGTGAAGGCGTCGGCGGCGCGCTGCGACGTGGCGGTGAGCACGGCGTTCCGCTGGCGTCACCGGTTTCTGGCGGCGGCGCGGAGCGATTCGGAGGTGCTCAAGGGGATCGTGGAAGCGGACGAGACCTACGTCCTGGAGAGCCGGAAGGGCGCGCGCGGGCTGGGGCGCAAGGCACGGCGGCGGGGCGGCAAGGCGAAGAAGCGCGGCCTCTCGCGCGAGCAGGTACCGGTTCTCATGGCGGCGGACCGGAGCGGAACGACGGTCAGCGCGGTGCTGCCCAGGGTCGATGCGGCGGCGCTCACGGCTGCCCTCGACCCGGTGGTCGCGAAGGACGCCCTGCTGGTCTCCGACGGCGGCGCGAGCTACCCACCGTGCGCCGCCGCGCTCGGGGTGAGCCACGAAGCACTCAACCGCTCGATGGGGGAACGGGTTCGGGGCGATCTGCATGTGCAGACGGTGAACAGCCGCCACAGCCGGTTGAAGGACTTCCTGCGTCCCCGCCGCGGCATCGCCACCCGCTATCTGGACAACTACCTGAGCTGGTTCCACCTCGTCGGCCTCGCCCCCGGCGCCAATGACCGAGCCTGCCTCGCCGCCGCCGTAACAAGGTGACGCATACAATTCACGAATTGAGCCTTCTTAATTGTCCCTTCTTGAGGTTCTAACCGGGATACCCCAGATGGCTCCTCCCAAGGGGATGTCCCGGGCTCTGTTGAAAAGCTGAAGTAGGCGTCGTCCGCCTGGAGCCGCTAGGCTCTGGGTGCTGATTCCATCAAGGAGAACGACGCCATGACCAAGACTACACGCAACGACCGTTCCTCGGAACCATCCTGTCGGCTCTTGCCATCGATGCCGGAGGCCTTCGACGATCTGCGCATGAGCGTCGATCGCTTCTGCCTTTTGGCGGGCCTCGAGTCTTTGAACGAGATGATGTCGGCGGACGCGGAAGCCTTGTGCGGTTCGCGCCACGCCCGCTCGGGCGAGCGCAAGGGCCATCGATGGGGCACGACCCGGAGCGAGATCGCCTACCACGGCGGCAAAGTGAAGGTCGAGCGCCCTCGGGTGCGGGACTTCGCGGGTCGGGAGATGAGCCTGCCGAGTTGGGAGCTGCTGTCGGAACCCGAACTCTTGCAAGCCTGGGCGATGAATCTGATGGTGATCAACGTCTCGACCCGCAAGTATGCCCGCGCGGTGCGCCTGCCGGACGATGCGGGCGGCGATCTGCCGGCGGCATCGGGTGACGCAACCTCGAAGTCGGCGGTCTCGCGCCGTTTCGTGGCGTTGACGCGAAGCAAGCTGAAGGCCTGGCTGGCGAGCCCGCTCGACGATCTCGATCTCGTGGTGCTCCAGATCGACGGGCTCCATGTCGGCGATCACCTGATGGTGGCGGCGATCGGCATCGACACCGGCGGCGCGAAGCACGTGCTGGGCCTGGCCGAGGGCGCGACGGAGAACGCGGCCACGGTGCAAGCCATGCTCGACAACCTGATCGAGCGCGGTCTCGATCCCGAACGGCCTCGGCTCTACATCGTCGACGGCGCCAAGGCGCTCTCGAAGGCGATCCGGCGGACCTTCGGGCGGGCGGCGGCCCTCCAGCGCTGCCAGGTGCACAAGGGGCGCAACATCACGGACCGGCTGGACGAGAGCCTCCATGCCGGCGTCAGGAAGGTCTTGCGGCAGGCCTGGCAGCAGGACGACGCGGCCAAGGCCGAACGGCTCTTGCGCAACCTCGCCCGCCGTCTGGAGCATGACGCACCCGGCGTCTCGGGCTCGATCCTGGAGGGCCTGGACGAGATCCTGACCGTGATCCGGCTCGGCCTCCCGCCGCAACTTCGACACTCGCTGGCTTGCACCAACGCCATCGAGAACGCGATCGGCACCGTCCGGACGGTGCAGCGGAACGTCAAGCGCTGGCGCAACGCCGAGATGGCGCTGCGTTGGACCGCCGCCGGCCTCTTGGAGGCGCAAAAGACCTTCCGCCGCCTCAAGGCCTACCGCCAGCTCCCCGTCCTTGACGCCGCCCTGCGGGAGGCGGTGAGAAAGGCCGGAGCAAAGTCCGTCATTGAAGACATCGAGGTGGCCGCGTAGCCTCTCGATCAGACGATGCCTATCTCGCACTTTTCAACATTGGGCGGGACATCGCCCCTCCCAATCGCCGACAATGGTAGCACAATCGGCATCCGAACGCGATTCCAACCCCGAGCTGTCCGATAGCATTACGGTGACAGTGCACTTAATCTCAGGTCGTGGAACCGAGGTCAATTAAGTGCACTGTCACCGTAATGCCCACCGTAATGCCAAGTGCACTGTCACCGTAATGCCAGCCACGCCGCGTCGTCCGCGTCGCCCATGTGCTTCAGGCCCGAGTACTGGTGAATCGCCGCCGGGTTGGCCAAGTGAACCTCGAGGCCGGCGTCCATCAGACCGTCGACCAGCCAGTACCAGTTGTAGGTCGACTCCACCACTACCCCCGAAAGCGCCTCCTGGTACGGCGCCAGGGCAGCGACGATCAGCCCGAGCTCGTTACGCAGCCGCTTCTTGAAGACAATCTTGTCGGCCTCGTCGATCACCACCACGACGCTGTTGGTGGAGTGCAAATCAATCCCGCAGTAGTATCTCATCTCGGTCTCCTCTTCCGGTTCTGGTTGAGCTCTCGCAAACTTCACCAGTGTACCGGTCGAGGAGACCGGCCTAGATGATTATCAAGTCTTTCATTTTGTGAGTCGGACCCGATTTCCTTGGACACAGAATTGGCTTAATCGAAGTGTCCAAGGAGGACCGGAACATGACCGACAATTTTGAGAACAAAGTTGCTGTTGATGGGCCTGTGGTAAACGAGGGCGAGCTTGGCTCGTCCACGTTTTCCCCGGGCCAGGTTTCGCCGGCAGGCCCGCTGGGACTTGGCCAGCGGTGGACGGTGACGCGCAAGCGTGAGGTTGCCCTGCGGCTTTTGCGTGGCGAGCCGGTGGAACTTTTGTCGCGGCAGTTGGGCGTGGAGATTTTCCGGCTCGAGCAGTGGCGTGAGAAGGCGATCGCCGGGATCGATGCCTCGCTCAAGGAACGCAAGGGCGATCCGGTAAAGGCGGAACTGGACATCGCCATGAAGCGGATCGGGGAGTTGATCATGCAGGTGGAACTGCTGGAGGCCAAGACGGAGACGTCCGGCCCTTTGGGGCGGCGGAGGTCGCGGCGATGAGTGCCGCCACCTCTCCCGGCACGGGTTTGGCCTACGGCCTTCAGCGGGTCTGTGCGGCCTGGGGTTTTGCCCGTTCCTCGTTCTACGCCATGAAATCCCGGCAGCAGGCCACCGCTGAGCGCCCACCAGCAAAGCGCCGGGGACCGAAGCCCTCGATCTCGGACGAGGCTCTGCTGGTGGCCATCGAGGCCGACCTGGAGGCATCCCCCTGGGAGGGCGAGGGACACCGCAAGGTCTGGGCTCGGCTTCGGGTCTGTCGTGGCATCCGTGTTTCCCGCAAGCGGGTGCTCCGGGTGATGCGCGAGAACAACCTGCTCTCGCCCCATCGCTGCCGCCGCCGTGGCGGAAATCCCCATGTCGGTGAGATCATCACCCATGCCCCCAACCTCATGTGGGGCACGGACGGCGTTCGGGTGTTCACGGTGGACGACGGCTGGGGCTGGATATTCACCGCCATCGAGCATTGGAACGCCGAGTGCGTCGGCTGGCATGTGTGCAAGCGAGGCGACCGCTTCGCCGCCCTTCAGCCGATCTCCATGGGGCTTGCGAGGCTGTATGCCTCGACCTCCGCCGGTGCGGCGCGGGGGCTGGCCTTGCGGATGGATCACGGCTCCCAGTATCTGTCGGACCACTTCACCAACCAGATCAAGTTCTGGGGCATCCAGCCGTCCTACGCCTTCGTCGAACAGCCCCAGACCAACGGCGTCGCCGAGAGGTTCAATCGCACGCTCAAGGAACAGATCATCCATGGCCGCATCTACCGCAACATCGCGGAGCTGCGGAACGCCGTCCGCGGGTTCGTCGAACAGTACAATGCCCAGTGGATCGTGGAGAAGAACGGCTACCTGAGCCCCGCTCAAGCTCGTCAGGCGTGGCACACCGCGATGTCACTCAGGCCCGCCGCATGAGACAAACTTGTGTCCAAGGAACCGGGTGCGATACAAAGTCTTGCATTTTGCATAGCGGTCAAACGGCACCCATCTCCGCTGACCCATAGTGCGCGCATCTCGTGCGCGAGAGAATCGATCATTCATTAATAGTACTGTTGGTGATGGCGGTCGAGAAGTGGCCGGTCGGGTCGGGCAAGGGCATCAAGGGGAGCGGCTTCGCCGCCGGCGCCGCGCGGCTGCATCCTGCAATACGGTATATTGTATATAAATTAGCAAAATCGGAGAATTTGCAGAACGAAATCCCACCGGCCGCACGCGGCTCAAGAAAGTTGCTCAATGATTTCAATGCTTTGATCAATGCGTTCATATTCTGAATTCAAGATGTACTGCTGGCCGTGGGTTTCTTCGTTTTTCCCTTGGTCGCCACCGTTCCGTCCCCCGATGTTAAGTACGTGACGTGAATTAAACTCCGGTTCGGTTTTCAGAACAATCAAGAATTAGCCGGATCGCCTCCTCAATGCGCCTGCGCCGGCCCTTGCCTGCAGTCCAAGGAGACACACTACATATAGTGGGTGTGGGTGATAACCGGATAGGCAAGCTTTGATCAATGCGTTCATATTCTGAATTCAAGATGTACTGCTGGCGTATCGTCGTTTTGGCCCGCGAAGGGCCCGGATCGGCGTCACCTTGTGATGTCGCGGGGCTCGAATGGCGCGCCGGTTCGCCGAAATCCGGGCTGAATCGGGCGATCGTCCATCGGGACGGCGAGGTGATGCCCGCGCGCCATGCCCCGGGCGCGAGGCCCATGCGCCAGTCGCCAAGTGACGCAAATCTAGCAAATCGGTGACGCGGAATTGGAAGATTTGCCGCGCGGCAGCACTAGACTCGTGGTCGCGGCGACGTGAGATGACGAGGTTTGGGATGTATTCCAGGGACGGGAGGACCAAGCCTTGAATCAAAACGTGATCCTGACATGCGCGGTCACCGGCGCGGGCGACACCGTGGGCAAGCATCCCGCGATCCCCGTGACCCCGGCCGAGATCTCGGGTGCGGTGTTGGAGGCGGCGGATGCCGGCGCCACCATCGCTCATATCCACGTCCGCGATCCCGAGACCGGCAAGGGCGCCCGCGACGTCGCGCTCTACGCCGAAGTGGTCGAGACGGTGCGGGCCAGCGGCAGGGACATCATCATCAATCTCACCTCCGGCATGGGCGGCGATCTGGTGGTCGACGACGACGACCCCGCGACCCCGGCGGAGGGCAGCGACCTGGTCGACGCGATGACCCGGCTCGCCCATGTCGAGGCGCTGCGCCCCGACATCTGCACGCTCGACTGCGGCTCGATGAACTTCGGCGACGGCGCCGACGTGGTGATCCAGACGCCGAACATCCTGCGCGCCATGGCCAAGCGGGTGCGGGAGCTCGGCGTCAAGCCGGAGCTCGAGGTGTTCGACACCGGGCAGCTCTGGTTCGCCAAGCAGATGTACGAGGAAGGGCTGATCGACGCCCCGCCGCTGTTTCAGATCTGTCTCGGCATCCCCTGGGGCGCGCCGGCCGACACGGCGACGATGAAGCACATGGCGGAGCAATTGCCCCCCGAGGCGATCTGGGCCGGCTTCGGGATCAGCCGGATGGAGATGGGGATGGTGGCGCAGGCGGTGCTGCTGGGGGGGCACGCCCGGGTCGGCCTGGAGGATAACCTCTATCTCGAGCGCGGCGTCTTCGCCTCGAACGGCCAGTTGGTCGAGAAGGCGGTGGGCATCATCGAGCAGATCGGGGCCCGCGTGGTGAGCCCGGAGGAAGGGCGAGGGATCTTACAGCTCGGCCGAAACGAGCCCGCCTGAGCCGGCGGGCGCCACGCGTTTCACCGGGCCTCGCCCAGGGAAGCGGCCGGAGGAGCGAGCCATGGGCTCCCGAGAGATCGAGTTCGAGACGCCGGACTTCGACGTCTATCCCGTGTCCCACGCGATCGAGAGTATCGCCGTCACCTCCGAGGCGGTCGACATCGTCTGGTCCGACGGCCACCGGAGTGGCTTCCACCACCTCTGGCTGCGCGACAATTGCCCCTGTCCCGATTGCATCCATCCGGTGACCCGGGAGCAGCGCTTCGAGATCCTCTCGGTGCCGGAGGACCTGGCGCCCGACGTCGCCACCCTCGCCGAGAATGGCGCCTTGGAGGTCGTCTGGTCGGCGGGTGGGCATCTGAGCCGCTATCACCCCGGTTGGCTTCGCGCCCACTGCCATGGCGAGGCCAGCCGCGCGCGGCGGCTATCGAGCCTGCGCATCTGGGACGCGGGCCTCGCCGACAGTCTGGCGACCTTCGCCCACGACGACCTCCTGGCCGAGGATTCCGCGACGCTCGCCTGGCTGGTGAGCCTGCGCGACTATGGCATCGCGCTGGTGCGCGGCGTGCCGGTCCGCGAGCACGGCCTGGTGGCGCTTATCGAGCGGATCGCGCCGGCGCGCTGGACCAACTTCGGCGCCATCTGGAACGTCGACCTCAGCCTCGAGAAGAACTCCAACGCTTACACTTCTTTCGAGCTGCCGCTGCATTGCGACCTGCCGACCCGTGAATACATGCCCGGCCTACAGTTCCTGCATTGTCACGAGAACGAAGCCCGCGGTGGCGACAGCCTGTTCGCCGACGGCTTCCGCATCGCCGAGGCGCTGGCGCGGGAAGACCCGGAAGCCTACGAGGTGCTGACCACCCAGCCGGTCGAATTCCGCAACACCGACCGGGAATTCGACTACCGCTTTTCCTCGCCGATGATCCGGTTCGGCGCGGAAGGCGAGGTGGCGGAGGTGCGCGTCGGCAACTTCCTGCGGGGGCCCTATGACGCGCCGGCGGCGCGGATGGCGATGCTCTACCGGGCCTATCGCAAGCTCTCGGCCATGCTGCGCGAGCCGCGCTTCCAGATCCGTTTCCGCCTGACGCCGGGCGACATGGTCTGCTTCGACAATCGCCGCGTGCTGCATGCGCGGACCGCTTTCGATCCCGGCACCGGCCACCGCAAGCTGCAGGGCTGCTACCTCGATCGCGACGAGCTGTTGTCCAGGATCCGCATTCTCGAGCGGGGGCTGCGCGCGCGTTCCCTCGCCCGAGGCTGCATGACTCCAGGCTCGAGGGATGATCCGCCCGCTCCCCCTCCGGGCCACCGATGAAGGCGCACCGAACCGGGCTTGGGTGTGCTTCGGCGGATCGGTGGCTCGCACCATTGCAACTGGCGTTCGGTTATTCGGCGACCTAACATTCCATTGCCTGATTCGCGCGCCATGGTGGTCGTCATGGCCGCGCCGAAGTCGCGCCGAACGGACTGGCGGGGAGCCATGCAAAAGACCCTCGATGAGCTGGATCCACCATGTCTCGATCCCGCCACATTGGCTATATTCGTGGACTTCGACGGCACCCTGGTCGACCTCGCCGAGCATCCCAGGAAGGTCGTCGTGCCGCCGGAAACCAAGGCCGTGCTGGAGACAGTGGCTCGGGCCTCGAAAGGCGCGCTGGCCCTCGTCAGTGGGCGCCCGATCGCCGACCTCGACCGCTTGTTGACGCCGCTCAGACTGCCGACGGCGGGCGTCCATGGCCTCGAGCGCCGCGACGCCGGCGGGGCGATACATTCCGGCGCGATCGACGAGGCCGCCGTCGCCGAGCTCGGCGCCAAACTGCAACGCTTCGTCGCGGATCTGCCAGGCCTCTTCCTCGAGCCTAAGCCCGGATCGATCGCGCTCCACTACCGAGGCCGTCCGGAGCTCGAGCAAAGCTGCCTCGATACCATGCGCCATTGCGCCGCGGCGTCCGGTCGCTTCGAGATGTTGCACGGCAAGATGGTGATCGAGGCCAAGGTCGGCTGCTGGAGCAAGGCCGATGCCGTTGCCGCGTTCATGCGTGAGGCTCCGTTCAGGGGCCGGCTGCCGCTCTTCGCGGGTGACGACGTGACGGACGAGGCGGCGTTCGGGAAAATCGCGGAAGTGCGTGGAATCTCGATCAAGGTGGGAAGCGGGGAGACTTGTGCGCTTTATCGGTCCGCCAGCCCGTGCCATTTTCGTGCCTGGCTGGGGGACTTGAGCCGCCACTTCGCCGATCGAGCCAAGGGCGATGCTCCCGAGGAAGGTAGCAATTGACCACGCTCGATCTCGGACTCGTCGGGAATTGCGGCTTCGCCGCATTGGTCGATAAACGGGGCCGGATCGTGTGGTGTTGTCTGCCGCGCTTCGATGGCGATCCGGTTTTCAACCTCCTCCTCGCGGGTGACGACCAGGATGGCGCCGACGGCACCTTCGCGATCGAGCTCGAGGGCCTGAAGACCACCGAACAGAGCTACGAGGCCAACACCGCGGTGCTTCGAACCCGGCTCGCGGGTGAAAGTGGCGAAATCGAGATCATCGATTTCGCGCCGCGCTTCCATTGGCGCGAGCGCATGTTTCGCCCGCAGATCTTGGTTCGGCGCGTTACGCGAGTGTCGGGCAGTCCGCGAATTCGCGTGTCGCTGACGCCGAGGTTCGATTATGGCGCTCGCGCGGGCGAGATCACGCACGGCTCCAACCACGTCCGTTTCGTCGGGCCCGACTTCGCCCTGCGCCTGACCACCAGCGCGCCGCTGGACTACGTCTTGGAGAAAAGCGTCTTCAATCTGTCGGAACCGGTCGACTTCATCCTCGGTCCCGACGAAACCTTGTCCGACGGCGTCAGCGACACCGCACGGTTCTTCATGGAGCGCACGGTGGATTATTGGCGCGGCTGGGTGCGCCGGTTGGCCTTGCCGCTGGAGTGGCAGGATGCGGTCATCCGCGCGGCGATCACCTTGAAACTCTGCACCTATGAGCCTACCGGCGCCATCGTCGCGGCGATAACCACCAGCATTCCCGAAGCGCCCGATAGCGAGCGCAACTGGGACTATCGATTCTGCTGGCTGCGCGATGCCTTCTTCGTCGTCCGGGCGCTCAACAGCCTGGGCGCCGTCAAGACGATGGAGAACTACTTTCGCTGGCTGATGAACATCGTATCGTCGGCCGAGGGAGGTCGCTTGCAGCCCGTCTACAGTGTCGCCCGGGACGACGATCTGAGCGAACGGAAGATCACCAGCCTGCCGGGTTATCGGGGCATGGGGCCGGTCAGGGCCGGCAATCAGGCCTACCGGCACCTCCAGCACGACGTTTACGGCAACGTCATTTTGGGCGCGGTGCAAACCTTCTTCGACCGGCGATTGCACATGGAGGCCCAGATCGAGGATTTCCATCGCCTGGAAAGCGCCGGAGAACAGGCTTTCCGGTTGCACGATCAAGCGGACGCGGGCATGTGGGAACTTCGCAGCCGCGCCCGCGTGCATACGGCCTCCAGCCTGATGTGTTGGGCGGCCTGCGATCGCCTGGCCAAGATCGCGACGCGTCTCGGCGAGCCCGAGCGTGCCGGCCTGTGGCTGGCTCGGGCGGAGCAGATCCGAGGGACGATATTGAAACGGGCCTGGTCGGAGGAACGGCAGGCCTTCGTCGAGAGCTTCGAGGGCGACAGCCTCGACGCGAGCGTTCTATTGATGGCCGAAATCGGCTTCATCGCGCCCCACGATTGCCGTTTCGTGAAAACCGTGGCGCGGGTGGAGGAAGTCCTGGGACGTGGGCCGCACATGATGCGCTACGAGGCACCGGACGATTTTGGCGTGCCACGAACGGCTTTCAACATTTGCGCCTTTTGGCGACTGGACGCACTGGCGCGCCTGGGCCGGAGAGAGGAAGCGCGGGATATCTTCGAGGCGCTGCTCGCCTGTCGCAATCACGTCGGCCTGCTTTCCGAAGACACCGATCCGGTGACCGGCGAGCTATGGGGCAATTTCCCGCAAACCTATTCCATGGTCGGAATCATCAACGCCGCGATGCGTCTCTCGGATCCTTGGGAGACGGTCGTGTGAGCAGGCTCGTCGCGGTCTCGAATCGCGTCGCCGACTTGGGCAACCCGGCGCAGGCCGGTGGGCTTGCCGCAGGTCTGATAGATGCGCTCGGCGAGCGGAAGGGCATGTGGTTCGGTTGGAACGGCGAAACCGTGGCGCCCAAGACCCGGGTGCCGCCAAGCATTGGAAAAATCGATGGGGTGACGACCGTTACCCTGCCACTGACCAGAAAGGACTATTCGGAATATTATGCCGGTTTCAGCAATAGCGTGCTCTGGCCGATATTTCACTACCGCCTTGATCTGCTCGAATATCAGCCCTCCTTTCTCAGGGGTTACAAGAAGGTCAATTCAAAGTTCGCGACCGCGCTGTCACCCTTGCTGAGGCCTCGCGACACGATCTGGATTCACGACTACCACCTGATTCCCCTCGCCAGCGAGCTGCGCCGGAGGGGGCAGGCGCAGAGGATGGGGTTCTTTTTACATATCCCGTTCCCGCCCCCCGATATTCTGACCGCCATGCCCGAGCACGAATGGCTGGTCCGCACCTTGTTCGACTACGATCTGATCGGCTTTCAGACCGAAGGCGACTTGGGGAATTTCCGCCGCTACGTCGAGGAGCATCTGGGGGGCATCTGGCGAGGGGACGGGACGTTGGTCGCGGGCAAGGCGGAGGTCAGGGCAGGCTGCTTTCCGATCGGGATCGACGTTGCCGCGTTCGCCCGGATGGGACGCACCCCGGAAGCCGAAGAGCAGATCCGTATCATCCGTCAGCGCACTCTCGCGCGCCAAAAGATCATCGGGGTCGATCGCTTGGATTACTCCAAAGGATTGCCCGAGCGGCTGCAGGCGTTTCGCCGGCTGCTGGAGCTTTATCCGGAAAACCTGAAGACGGTCACCTTCATGCAGATCGCGCCCCCCACCCGCGAGGACGTGGAGGCTTACGGCGATATTCGCCTCGAGCTCGAGGCGCTCTCCGGCGCGATCAACGGTCAGTTCGGTGATTTCGACTGGACACCTCTGCGCTACATCCATCGCTCGATCCCGCGCCCGACCTTGGCGGCCTTGTTCCGGGCCCATCAAGTGGGCTTCGTCAGCCCGCTCAGAGACGGCATGAACTTGGTCGCGAAGGAATATGTCGCGGCTCAGGACGCGGATGATCCCGGCGTGCTCGTGCTGTCGAAATTCGCCGGCGCGGCGGAGCAAATGGAAGAGGCCCTGATCGTCAATCCCTACGATATCGACGAGATGGCGGAAAACCTGCGGCGCGCGCTCACGATGGGGCTCGAGGAACGCATGGAGCGTCACGCGGCCCTGCTCCAGCGGCTCTACGCGCACGATGCACATTATTGGCAGACTGGTTTCCTGACCGAACTCGCCCGTCGGTCGAAGGAAAAGGTCCGGTGAAGGACTGGCGGCTGGTCGCCGATATCGGCGGCGGTAACGCCCGATTTGCCCGCGCGGGGAGCGACGGCACGATCCATGCCAGGCAATGTTATCCAGTTTGTCGCCATGCGAGCTTCGAAGCGGCACTCGAGGCTTATCTCGCCACGGGCGGCGGCCTCGCCGGTTGCGCCAGCGTCCGGGTCGCGGCCGCGGGTCCCCTCGTCGAGGGGGCGATCGAGCTGACCAACGGCACCTGGTGCATCGATACGCGGGCCTTGAGCGCGCGCTTCGCCAAGTTGCCGGTCGGTTTGATGAACGACCTCATGGCGGTGGCCCTGGCGCTGCCGCATCTCGACGCGGACGCAACGATCGCGCTCGGCGACGGCCGGCCGGCCGGCCGGCGTCCAGGCGGCGAGCAAGCTCGTCATCAACATCGGGACGGGATTCGGCGCCGCGGCCCTGCTCGATTTGGACCAGCACCCCCGGGCGCTCCCGAGCGAGCCCGGCCACATGAGCCTGCCGTCGCTCGACGCGGCCGACCTCGGCGCGCTGGCCCGAGCGGAGCCGCCGTTTCGAAGTGTCGAGGACGTCTTGTCGGGGCCTGGGCTCGCCCGCCTCTATCACGCGCTTCGCGGCCCCGACATGGCTACGCCGGCCGCGTTCACGCCATCCGAGGTGATCGATCGCGCGGGCCATGACCCCCTTGCCCGCGAGGCGATGCGCCTGTTCACGCTTTTGCTCGGGCGGATCGTCGGCGACCTCGTGCTCGCGCACGCTGCCTGGGGGCGCGCGTATTTGTGCGGTAGCGTGGCGCGTGCCTAGGCGAGGGTCGGGGACGCGCGGCTATTTCGCAAGATGATGACGGACAAGGGAAAAATGTCGTCGCTCATGGAAGCGGTGCCCAGCTTCTGCATCCTCGACGAGGACGCGGCGCTCAGGGGCCTGGCATGGTGCGAATGATGAAGGGCAATCGTGGGGACCCACTATTTTGCCGATGGAGATGAAGCTCGATCCGCCCGCTCCCTTCCGGGCCACTCGCGAGGGTACCATTCTCCGAGTGTCCGGAGGGGGGCCGGGCAGCACGGGGATAGCCTGGTGTGTATCGCACCCGGTTCCTTGGACACAAGTTTGTCTCATGCGGCGGGCCTGAGTGACATCGCGGTGTGCCACGCCTGACGAGCTTGAGCGGGGCTCAGGTAGCCGTTCTTCTCCACGATCCACTGGGCATTGTACTGTTCGACGAACCCGCGGACGGCGTTCCGCAGCTCCGCGATGTTGCGGTAGATGCGGCCATGGATGATCTGTTCCTTGAGCGTGCGATTGAACCTCTCGGCGACGCCGTTGGTCTGGGGCTGTTCGACGAAGGCGTAGGACGGCTGGATGCCCCAGAACTTGATCTGGTTGGTGAAGTGGTCCGACAGATACTGGGAGCCGTGATCCATCCGCAAGGCCAGCCCCCGCGCCGCACCGGCGGAGGTCGAGGCATACAGCCTCGCAAGCCCCATGGAGATCGGCTGAAGGGCGGCGAAGCGGTCGCCTCGCTTGCACACATGCCAGCCGACGCACTCGGCGTTCCAATGCTCGATGGCGGTGAATATCCAGCCCCAGCCGTCGTCCACCGTGAACACCCGAACGCCGTCCGTGCCCCACATGAGGTTGGGGGCATGGGTGATGATCTCACCGACATGGGGATTTCCGCCACGGCGGCGGCAGCGATGGGGCGAGAGCAGGTTGTTCTCGCGCATCACCCGGAGCACCCGCTTGCGGGAAACACGGATGCCACGACAGACCCGAAGCCGAGCCCAGACCTTGCGGTGTCCCTCGCCCTCCCAGGGGGATGCCTCCAGGTCGGCCTCGATGGCCACCAGCAGAGCCTCGTCCGAGATCGAGGGCTTCGGTCCCCGGCGCTTTGCTGGTGGGCGCTCAGCGGTGGCCTGCTGCCGGGATTTCATGGCGTAGAACGAGGAACGGGCAAAACCCCAGGCCGCACAGACCCGCTGGAGGCCGTAGGCCAAACCCGTGCCGGGAGAGGTGGCGGCACTCATCGCCGCGACCTCCGCCGCCCCAAAGGGCCGGACGTCTCCGTCTTGGCCTCCAGCAGTTCCACCTGCATGATCAACTCCCCGATCCGCTTCATGGCGATGTCCAGTTCCGCCTTTACCGGATCGCCCTTGCGTTCCTTGAGCGAGGCATCGATCCCGGCGATCGCCTTCTCACGCCACTGCTCGAGCCGGAAAATCTCCACGCCCAACTGCCGCGACAAAAGTTCCACCGGCTCGCCACGCAAAAGCCGCAGGGCAACCTCACGCTTGCGCGTCACCGTCCACCGCTGGCCAAGTCCCAGCGGGCCTGCCGGCGAAACCTGGCCCGGGGAAAACGTGGACGAGCCAAGCTCGCCCTCGTTTACCACAGGCCCATCAACAGCAACTTTGTTCTCAAAATTGTCGGTCATGTTCCGGTCCTCCTTGGACACTTCGATTAAGCCAATTCTGTGTCCAAGGAAATCGGGTCCGACTCAGGGATAGCCTGGTGGGGGTAGGCACGGGCGAAGATCGAGGAAACCTCCACGCCTCGCAGCTCGATCTGTTCGCCTGGGGCGCGGGCGACGGAAATTCCATAGAGACCGAAGGCCAGGGCGGGACAGCTTTGAATTCGCCCGGGCCGATGCGCGGGCGAGACCTGGACGTCGCCGCGATGACGCGGGAGGCGCTGCTCGGCGCCCTCGAAACCTACCTCGACCCGCCGAAAAAGGGGTCATTCTACTTTTCCGCCTCCGCTGGCGCTGGCGACACGAGCCACGAAGAGGCCCGCCGTAGCGACCGATAAAGTAGAATGACCCCTTTTCCCCGCTATTTGGCGATCCTCCACCATCGCCCGACGACCCGTGCCCCGCAATTCGCCGCCTGGTGGCCGAAGGGCTCGGTTTCCGCAATGACCCTCGCAAGGCCGACGTGCTGCGGCGGCTGACCACCGACGCGGACACGGAGGTCGGTGAAGCCGCCAGAATTGCGCTTTTGGATTCTCGGTAACGAAGACCCCGAGGACTTGTCAGCGGGGCCGGAGACGGGCCACCATCCGCCACCTCGTGAGCCACCCCGGGAGTAGCCTCCATGACAGCCTCCGCCGAGCTCGACGGCACCAGTGCGAAGTATCTCCGCGACAAATACGCCATCGTCGGCGTCGGCGAGACCCCCTACGTGCGCGGCTCCGGCCGCACCACACGGGCGCTCGGCGTCGAGGCGGTCAGGAACGCCATGGCCGATGCCGGCCTCGACGCGGTGGGCGTCGACGGCATGCTCTCCTATTCGAGCGGCGATTCGACCTTCACCCCCTTCATCGCCGGCGATCTCGGCCTTCGCCTGAATTTCTTCATGGACGTCTTCGGCGGCGGCTCCAGCACCGAGGCGCTGATCGGTATCGCCATCGGCGTGATCGAGGCCGGCATGTGCAAGACCGTCGCCATCTTCCGCGCCATGAACGGCTACAGCCAGGTGCGCATCGGCGGCACCGGCGCGCGCTCGGCGGCACCCATCGTCGGCGACCAGATCCACATGCGCGCCTATGGCTGGCAGAGCGCCGGGCAGATGTTCGCGCCGACCTTCATGCGCCATATGTACGATTACGGCACCACGGCGGAACAGGTGGCGATGGTCAAGGTGATCCATTCCGAGCACGCCTCGAACAATCCCAAGGCTTATTACAAGCAGCGCGTGACGGTGGAGGAGGTGGTGGCGAGCCGGATGATCGTGAAGCCGCTGCACCTGCTCGACTGCTGCGTCGAGACCGACAACGCCACCTGCATCATCGTCACGCGAGCGGAGCGGGCCCGCGACCTCCGCCACCATCCGGTGCTGATCCGCGCCGTCGCCGGGCGCGTCAGCAAGCCCCGCATGGACATGCACTACCAGGCCGGGCCGATCTCCACCGTGGCGGGCCAGTGGGCCAAGGAGATCCTCTGGCCCAACGCCGGGGTCGGGCCGGAGGAGATCCAGGCGACCGGCGCCTATGACGCCTTCACCTTCACCTCGATGCTGCAGCTCGAGGATTATGGCTTCTGCAAGAAGGGCGA
Organism: Alphaproteobacteria bacterium; assembly: GCA_965225945.1. Taxonomy (GTDB): domain Bacteria; phylum Pseudomonadota; class Alphaproteobacteria; genus JASLMY01. The sequence goes on from CBDDBZ010000031.1 coordinate 170,228, forward strand.
GGGCGGCGAATACGCCGCCAGCGGGATCATGCGGCTCGGCGGAAAACGGCCCAACAACACCTCGGGCGGGCACCTCTGCGAGGGCTATACCCACGGCATGAACATGGTGATCGAGAACACCCGCCAGTTGCGCCACGATATCGACGATTCCTGCCCGCTCGGCCCCGACGGCAAGCGCAGGCACAGTTACGACTATGCCGAAGGCGGCTGCCGCCAGGTGAAGGACATCGAGCTGACGGCCAACCTCGGCTGGGCGATCCCGGCCACGGGGTCCGCCATGGTCATGCGCCGGTCTTGAGGACGGAGGGAAACGGATAAGATGACGATCAGAGCCGATTATCTGGGCATGTCGCTGACCCTCGACGACCTCGAGGTCGAAAACCGGGAATTCTTCCGCCATTGCGGGGCCCATGATTTCCACCTGCAACGCTGCCTCGCCTGCGACCTGCTGCACTATCCGCCCGGCGCGGCCTGCCCGTGGTGCGGCGGGGCCGAGAACGCGTGGGTCGCGGTCGAGGGCAAGGGCACGGTGCATTCCTATAACGAGGTGCATCACGCCATTCAGCCGGCCTTCAAGGCGCACGTGCCCTATATGCTGCTGCTGGTCGACTTGGACGCGCAGTTGGGCCGGCCGAGCGAGCACGAGGCGATCCGCGTCGCCGGCAATCTGACCACGCCCGAGGGCGTGTTGGCGCCGCCGGAGATGGTGAAACGCGTCGGCATCGGCACGCGGGTGCGCATGGTCTTCACCGACGTGACGGAGGGCTTGTCGCTGCCGCAATGGACGATCGACGAGGACGCCGACCAGCCGGAGCCCTGGAGATATCCCCAGGAGTAGGTGGGCGGCCCGGCGAGTGGCTGTACCCGGAGCGCTCCGGCGCCACGCGTGCTTTGTCGGGCCGCCCCGCATCGGTTTAGACTGGCGACCACGGCTCGTTTTCTCGATCGCTGGCGGTTGCCCAAGGGCAGCAAGCGGCGCTATCGGCGCGCCGGCGCGACGCTCTCCGGGGCCTATGTCGCCGGCGGCCAGCGCCATTCCGGCGAAGTCGTCAACATCTCGCCGGGCGGCGTCTGCCTCGCGGTCGAGAGCACCGCCGGGCTCCACGAGGGGGGCGAGGGCACCTTCGAGCTGACCGACTTCGGCGAAATCCCGGCCCGTGTCTGTTACGCGGTCAGCCTCGGTATCGGGCTCGATTTCCGGCTCGACGCCCGGCGCCGCGAGGCTTTGGCGGCGTGGCTCGAACCTCGCGCCGAGTTCGAAGACTGAGCCGGCCGGGACTTACGGCGGTTGCTCTTACACCACTCGGTGGAACGCACCCATCAGTCCGCATCCGCGCCGTCGCTGGCCGCCGAACGAACGCGCCAGGTGTTCCGGCTCAACCGATAGAGTCGGAGCCGGTCGCGATAGTAGCGATCCGTCATGGCGATGTAGCGCAGGCCGAGCTTCTCGAGCACGCGGTGGGAGGCCAGGTTCTCGGCTCGGGCGAGCGCGATGACGGCGTTGGGATCGAGCCTCCGATAGCCCCAGTCCACGCAAGCGCGGGCGGCCTCCGTGGCGAGGCCGTGGCCCCAGTGATCGGTTGTGAGCGCGTACATCAGCTCCAGCGAGCCGGGCTCGATCGACACCGGCCTGAGGCCGCAATAGCCGATGGCCCGAGGGCTCGCGCGCGTCGTCACCGCCAGGGCACCGGTGCCGGCGGAGCGGAATTCGCCCCGGCTGTCGCAAATGAACTCAGCCGCGAAGTCGCGCGCGGCCTCGAGCGTCATTTCATCGACGGCCAGGTGGCGGCAAACCTCTGGGGAGGCGAACAAGGCCGCGATCTCCGCCAGATCGCCACTGTCCAGAGGCCGCAAGATCAGTCGTCGAGTCTCGATCTCCACCCGCGCACCCGATGTATTTCGCCGGCTCCCGGCCACGCCCCCGCTGGTGCGCTTGATATAACATGGCGTGGGGGCCGAGGAGGAGGCGGATGCGGGCGGGCGGCTTGTCCAGGCTGCAGGTCAAGCTGATCAAGGCCGGCGTCCGGCCGGAGCGGATCGAGCCGGGCAAGCCGCAACGGAATGGCCGCCACGAGCGCATGCCTCTGACCTTGAAACAGGATGTCTGTTCGCCGCCGGCCGCCACGCTCGATGGGCAGATGATCCGCTTCGGTGAATTCCAACACGTCTACAACACCGAGCGGCCGCACGAAGCCCTCGGTCAGATCCCACCGGTCAGGGTCTAGCGTCCCTCCGAGCGGTGCTTCGACGGGCGGCTGCGCTCGCCGGACTACGAGGACGGCGTCGAGGTCCGCAAGGTCAGGAGCAACGGCGAGATCAAGTGGCGGGGGAGTCGCCATTCATGGCGGTTGGTGTTGGACACTCAACGCCCCTGGGCGAGGGCGAGCAGGCGCTCGGCGTCGAGCGGCAGGTTGCGGCGGACCTCGCCCTGCTCGCCGAAGGCGCCGAGCGAGGTTCCATCGACGAAGAATTCCAATCCGCCGAGATTGCCGGTGGTCAGCCTCAGGTCGCCTCGATCGGGCACGTGGTAGCTGTCGCCGGGCTTCAGAATGCGGGTCAGCAGCAACTCGTTCCGGCCGTCCAGCACCTGAACCCAGGAATCGCTCAGCGCCCGGAGCACCACCCGCGCATCGCTTCCGTCGGCGCCGAAGCGTCTGGGCGTGCGCGCTGCCGGCAGGGTGGCGTCGGTGGCCGCCGCCGCGTCGCTGGCTGAGGGCAGCGGCGGCGGCGCCGGCAGCTCGGCGCTGGCCGCCCCGGGCTCGCGAGGCCGGGTTGCCTCGCCGGGAGCGTTCCGCGCCACCGCCAGCGCTCGGAGGGCGGGACGCGGCGTTGGGATCGGCGATTTAGCGCCCGATTCCCCCGTCGCGCCGAGGGTCGAGGGCGGCTGGTCGGACGCCGTCGTCTCCCCGGAAGATTCCTCGCGCGCCGGATCGCCCGAGGTCGCACCATCGCTCGGCGCGCCAGCGGTGCCCGCCAGCACGATGGCGTCCCGCGAGGCCTCACGGTCGACCGCCTCGGCGCTCGGACCTGTCTCGCCGGCCGATGTCGGCGCCGCGGTGCTGGCCGCCGGTGCCGCCTCGTTTGCCGCGCTCGATGACTCGCGCCACGCCGGCGGGGAGGCTCGCGCCGCCGTCTGTTCGGGCAGTGGCGGCGCGAGCAGGGCGGTCAAATAGTCGGGCGGTGGCGGCACCTCCTCGGGCGGCGGCCTCGGCTCTGAGGTGATGTACCAGGCCGCCGCCAAGGCAACCGCGGCGAGCAGCGAGACCGCGATCAGGCGGGCCGGTGGCCGGCGCGGGTCCTCCGCCGGCCTGGGCAGGCTCACCGATCGCGGCGGCGCGGGATTGGATTCCTCGGCAAACCAGGTGAGCACGCGTTCCGCGTCGATCTCGAGGTAGTCGGCATAGGCGCGCAGGAAGCCCCGGGCATAGGCGCCCCCCGGCAGCTTGTCGAAGCGGCCGGCCTCGATCGCCGCGAGGTAGTGGATCTGGATATAGAGGACGCGCGCGACCTCCTCCAGCTCCAGGTGCTTTTCGGCGCGAATGCGCGCGAGTTCGGCGCCGAGACCGTCATAGGCGCGCTTCGTCGTCGAATCGGCACCACCGCCGTGCCTCCGGCTCGGCACCAGATTGGCGCGGAGCCGCGCCACCGCGACGCGGACCTTGCGCCCGTGTGCGATGCCGACTTCCCGTCTTGAACCTTTGCCCGCGTGCATCCCTGGAAATCACCCGATCGAAGGGCCGTTTTGGTCGCGCTTCCGACCGCTCGCCCGATCATGGAGGATGGGGCGGCTTTGAGGCAAGAAGTTGGCCGCTCCGGTGTTTGTCGGTCCCGGCCCGACGATGCCGCGACGGCTGGCTCGCAATACCGCTCGAGCGCGCCCTCACGCTGGAGCGCTTCGGGTTTGAAGCTATTCGCCGGCCCGCCGCGCCCCGGCCAAACCGCCCATGAATGGTACCCTAGGGCGTGGTTGGGCCAGGGGAGTGGGCCGGTGATGGCGCCAAAAGTCGCCGCCCAAAGTCGCCGCGGGCGACGTTTCGGCCGGACACCGAGAGAGGAGAACCGAATCATGCGAATAGGCATTTCGCTCCCCGTGCGGGAGCTGGGCGACGATATCGGCGCGATCAAGGATTTCGCGCGGGCCGCCGAGGAACTGGGACTCACCCACCTGAGGGTCCCCGACCAGGTCATTCGACCCGGCAGCGGCCCCCTTCACGAACCCCTCGCCATGATGGCGCTGATCGCCGGCGTCACCCAGAGCATCGAGCTCGTGCCCTCGGTGATCGTCCTGCCGGCGCGCCAGACGGTGCTGGTGGCCAAGCAGGCGGCGACGATCGACAGGCTCTCGGGCGGCAGGTTCCGGCTCGGCATCGGCGTCGGTACGGACGAAGTGGAGTATGGCGCGCTGGGCGCTCGCTTCCGCGATCGCGGCGCGCGGTGCGAGGAGCAGATGACGCTGCTGCGCCGGCTCTGGACGGAAGAGGTGGTCGACTTCGAGGGCCGCTTCGACCGAGTCGCGAGCGCCGGCATCAACCCCCTGCCGGTGCAACGGCCGATCCCGATGTGGATCGGTGCCAGCGCCCTGCCGAGCCCGCGCATCCGCCGCCGCATCGGGCGGTGGGCGGATGGTTGGTTCGTGCTGTGTTCGCCGCAAGAGTTCCCGGGCGTCCGCGACGACATCCATGCCGAAGCGGTGGCGGCGGGCCGTGATCCGGCCGAGATCGGAACCGAGGCCGGCGTCGCCGTCGTCGGCCCGCGCGAGCACGAATGGCGGACCCGCGTCGCGGGCTGGCGCGACATGGGCCTGACCCACCTCTGTCTCCGCACGCTCGGCGGCGGCCTCGAGGCGGGACAGCACATCGAGCGCATGCGCCAGGCCGTGGTCGAGCTGCCCACGATCTAGAATTTTGCCCCGTCCGCGTTTGCGTCCCCGATCGGCTATCATGGGGGCGAGCACGATTCGGATCCCCGTCATCGTGCCGACGGTGCGCGGCGACCCGCCGGCCTCACGGCGGCGCGGCATCGGGTTATCTGGATCGCCGATCGGAGGCGTCGATGCTGCAACCTACCGATGGCTTGTTGCTAATTTGTTGGCTTAGAAAGCCGCTGCGAATTGGCGGGGTGGTGCCGAGCGGCGCCCGGCTTTCCCGAATGATGGCGGTCGAGGTCGACACCGCGAGCCCGGGCCCAGTGGTCGAACTCGGCGGCGGCACCGGCGCCATCACCCGGGCCTTGCTCGACGCCGGCGTGCCCAGGGAGCGACTGATCGTCCTGGAGCGCGAGCCGGAGCTCCATCGCCATCTGAGGGAGCGGTTCCCCGACCTCACCGTCCTGGAAGCCGACGCGGCGCAGCTTACCCGGAGCCTGCGCCGGCTGGAGATCGAGGCGGTCGGCGCCGTGGTCTCCAGCCTGCCGATGCTCTCGATGCCGGCACGTCTGCAGCGGCTGATTCTACGTCAGTCCTTCGACCTGCTCGGGACCGACGGCGCCTTCATCCAATACACCTATGGCCTCCGCGCGCCGGTCGCGACGGCACGGCTGGCGGATTGGGGCATCGAGGCGCGCGAGATCGGTCGCTCATGGCGCAACCTGCCACCGGCGAGCGTGTGGCGGCTGGAGCGGCGTGGGACCTTAGCCTTTGCTCTAAAGTCGCCATCGCCCGCCGTCGCGCCGCCGTTGTTCCCGGGCCCTGTTGCCGGGTTGGCGGATCATGCTAGGTGGAGGCCGGAGCGGGCGGCGGGCGCCCGGGAGGAGGACAACCATGAGCTTTCGTCACGTCGTCTTCGAGATCCAGGATGAGATCGCGACCCTCACCCTCAATCGGCCGGAGGCCTTGAACGCGCTCAGCCCGGAGATGCGCGAGGGCCTGCGCGGCGCCGTCGCCAGCGTCAAGGAAAAGGCGGGCGAGGAGATCAAGGTCCTGATCCTGACCGGCGCCGGTCGCGCCTTCTCGGCCGGTGGCGACGTCAAGACCATGAACAATCGGCTCGGCAGTCCGATCAATTCCCGCGCGGCGCTCAGGAGCGACCACGAGCTCATGTACGACATCCTCAACCTGGAGCTGCCGGTGATCAGCCTGGTGAACGGTCCGGCGGCCGGCGCCGGGGCCAACATCGCGCTCGCCGCCGACTTCGTGCTGGCGACGCCGCGTTCCTTCTTCATGCAGGCCTTCGGCCGCATCGGCCTGGTCCCGGACTGGAGCGGCTTCTACATCCTGCCGCGCCTCGTCGGCCTGCAGAAGGCAAAGGACATGGTCTTTACCGCCAGGCGCGTCTACGCGGAAGAGGCCAAGGAAATCGGCCTGATTTACGACATCGTACCGGAGGAGGGCGCGCTTGCGGCCGCGCGCGCCTTCGCCGAGCGCTTCCGAATTGCCTCGACCACGGCGATCGGCGTCGCCAAGAATATCCTCAACCAGTCCTTCAATCTCGATCACCGCACGTTGCTGGAGCTGGAGGCGAGCGCCCAGGCGGTCACTCGTACCAGCCCCTATCACGCCGAGGCGATCCGTCGCTTCGCCGACAAGGAGCCGTCGCTGTTCGACTGGGAGGCGATGGACCGCGCCGCCGCCGGCACCGACACGGCCATCGGCGAGTAGAGGGAAACAGAATGACCAAGCGGATCATGATCCAGATGCCGATCACCGACGGCATCAAGTCGGTGCTCGAAGGGCGCGACGACGTCGAATACGACCGCTTCACCGAGCTTTCGGAGGACAACATCCTGCAGCACATCGCCAACTACGACGCGGCGATCCTGGGGGTGGCGCCCTTCACCGCTCGAATCGTCGAGCACGCGGAAAAGCTGATGATCGTCGCCCGCCACGGCGTCGGCTACGACAGCGTCGACGTCGCTGCGCTGACCGCCAAGGGCGTGCCGCTGGCCGTCGTCGGCATCGCCAACTCGGTCACCGTGGCGGAGCATTCGCTCTTCTTCATGCTGTCGTTGGCCAAACGGGGCCAGCTCTTCGACCGCGAAGCGAGGACCGGCAATTGGAACATTCGCTTCGAAATGCCGGCCTTCGATCTGGCCGGGCGCAAGGTCTTGATCCTGGGCTTCGGGCGGATCGGCCGGCGGCTGGTGAAACGCTGCGTCGCCATGGAGATGGACGTGCTGGTGCACGATCCCTACGTCATTCAGGACACGATCGTCACCGCCGGTGCACACCCGGTCGCGGATTGGCGGGCAAAGCTGGGCGAGATCGACTTCCTCTCGGTCAACTGCCCGAAGAACGAGGAGACCGACGGCATGGTCGGAACGGCGGAGCTCGCGGCGATGCGATCGACCGCCTTCGTCGTCAACACCGCGCGCGGCGGTATCGTCGACGAGGCGGCGCTCTATGACGCGCTGAAGCGCGACGTCATCGCCGGCGCCGGGATCGACCCGTTCGTCGTCGAGCCAGCGAGCGCCGGCCATCCGCTGTTCGAGTTGCACAACATCCTGGTGAGCCCGCATTCCGCCGGGGTCACCGTCGAGTCGATGTTCCGCATGGGCGCGGTGGCGGCCCAGAACGTGCTCGACTGCTTCGACGGCAAGCTCGACCCGGCCAACGTCATCAACACCGAGGTGTTGTAGGGCGAAGCCGGATCAGCCCAAGAGTTCGGCCAGCAGGGCGTTCAGCACGCGGCGGCCCCTCGCGGTGGCGCGGAGCCGCTCGGAGCTGGCCTCCAGGAAACCGCCGTCGATCAGGCGTGCCTCGGCCTCGGTGTCGATGACCTCGCCCGCGGGCGCGAAGGCGGGGCCGGCCAGCGAAGCGAGCCTCACGCCCTCGGTGAGGCGGAGCCCCATCATCAGCGCCTCCTCCGTCGCCGTTTCGGGCGCCAGCGCCTCGTCGCGCGCCGAGCCATGGCCGTCGGCCGTCGCCGCCCGCAGCCAACGCTCCGGTAGCCGGTGCGCCGCCGTCGCCCGCCGTCGCCCGGCGATCGTCACCCGGCCGTGCGCGCCCGGGCCGATGCCGACGTAATCCTCGGCCCGCCAATAGGCCAGGTTGTGCCGGCTTTCGCCGCCGAGGGCCGCGTGGTTGGAGATTTCGTAGGCCGGCAGGCCCGCCGCCTCGGTGAGTTCCACTGTCACCTCCCGCAAGGCAACCTGGCTCGCCTCGTCCGGCATTGCCAGCCGGCCCAGCCGATAGGCCGTGTGGAACGCCGTCCCTTCCTCGATCGTCAACTGATAGAGCGAGAGATGGTCGCCCACGAGCTCCAGGGCCCGGGCCAGCTCCTCGCGCCAGGCGGCGACGGTCTGCTCGGGGCGGGCATAAATCAGGTCGAGGGAATGGCGGGGAAAGGTGGCGCGGGCGAGCCCGACCGCATCGATCGCCTCCGCCGCCGAATGGCCGCGCCCGAGCATCGCCAAGGCCCCATCGTCGAGCGCCTGCACGCCGATCGAGACCCGGTTGACACCGGCCGCCCGATACTCGGCGAAACGCGCCGCCTCGACCGAGGTCGGATTGGCCTCCAGCGTAATTTCCACCTCGTCGCCGAGGCCGAAGCCGCCCTCGATCGCCTCGAGGACCGCGGCCACCGTCTCCGGTGCCATGAGCGAGGGCGTGCCGCCGCCGAAGAAGATCGAGCTCGCCCGCCGGCCCGCGAGCCGCGCCGCCCAATAGGCGATTTCGCGCCGGTAGGCCTCGCGCCATGCGGCCTGGTCGACGCCATCGCGGACGTGGCTGTTGAAGTCACAATAGGGGCATTTCGCCAGGCAGAAGGGCCAGTGGACGTAGACCGCGAGCGGTGTCTCGCCTTCAGCACGGGGGCTAGCGGAAGCAGACATCGATCAACTCGGCAAAGGCGGCGGTACGGTGGCTGAGCGCCTGCTTCGCCGCCGGCGCCATCTCGGCGAAGGTGAGCTCGGCGCCAGCGGGCAGGAAGATCGGATCGTAGCCGAAGCCCTCCTCGCCGCGTGGCGGCCAGATCAGGCGGCCGGCGGCGGTGCCGCGCACGGTCTCCACATGGCCGTCCGGCCAGGCGAGGGTGAGGACGCTGACGAAATTCGCGCCCCGCCGCTCGGGCGCGTCCGCGCCCAGGGCCTGGAGACGCCGTTCGACCTCGGCCATGGCGTGGGCGAAGTCGCGCGTCGGTCCGGCCCAGCGGGCCGAATGGATCCCGGGCGCGCCGTCGAGGGCGTCCACCGCTAGCCCTGAATCGTCGGCCAGCGCCGGCAGGCCGGCCCTCGCCGCCGCCGCCCTCGCCTTCAGTTCGGCGTTGGCCTCGAAGCTGGTGCCCGTCTCCGCCGGTTCCGGCAGGCCGAGCGCGCCGGCCGAGAGGCAGGTGACGGTGAAGGGTTCCAGCAGTTTCTCGATTTCCCGCGCCTTGCCGGCGTTGTGGCTCGCCACCACCAGGCAATCGCCGTCGAAGGGTCGCGCCATCGCTCCGCCTCAATCCTCGCCGATCGCCTGTTTTTGCAACGCCACCAGATCGCCGGCGGCGCCCATGGCGAGGTCGAGCAGGCGGTCGAGATCCTCGCGCCGGAAGGGTCTGTCCTCGGCCGTCCCCTGAACCTCGACGATGCCGCCCGATCCGGTCAGCACGAAGTTGGCGTCGGCCTCGGCGTTGGAATCCTCGGCGTAGTCGAGGTCCAGCACCGCCGCGCCGCGATAGATGCCACAGGAGACGGCGGCGACGTGATCGTGGAGCGGCATGGTCTCGATCAGCTTCTTGCCCCGCATCCATTCGAGGGCTTGATAGAGCGCCACCCAGGCCCCTGTGATGGCGGCGGTGCGGGTGCCGCCGTCGGCCTGCAGCACGTCGCAATCGAGGCGGATCTGCCTCTCGCCCATCGCCTCCAGCGTGGTGACGGCGCGGAGCGAGCGGCCGATCAGGCGCTGGATCTCCTGGGTTCGCCCGCTCTGGCGGCCGCGCGCCGCCTCGCGGTCGGTACGCTCGTGGGTGGAGCGGGGCAGCATGCCGTATTCCGCCGTCACCCAGCCCCGGCCGCGGCCCTTGAGAAAGGGCGGCACGCGCTCGTCGAGGCTCGCAGCGCAGAGCACGTGGGTATCGCCGAAGCGAACCAGGCAGGAGCCTTCGGCATGCTTGGCGAAGCCGGGCTCCAGGCTCACCGACCGCATTTCGTCGGCCGCTCGTCCCGAGGGTCGCTCCGACATGGTGCCATTCTCCTTTGCCGCCGCCCAGGACGGTTTTCTAAGCGATTTCGAGCCCGAGGGAAAATGATCCCTCGACGCGGCCCTGAACACCCCCCGCCGCGTTGACGCTGGTCGGGGAGTCGCCTTTTATGGCGATTGGCACAGTACACGACTCGTTCATGCTGGCTTTGGCCTGGGCACCTGGACTGGTGGTTTTCCGGGGACGAGGAAACGAATCAGCTCAATGGCTTGACGCCTGTCGATAGGATTGACGAGCTGTCGCCTTATCCACTCGAAACCGTATCGGAAGATGGATTTTGCCATCCTTTTGTGGGTTTTGAGGCGGATCGGCTCGGCCTCGTGGAGCCAATCGCCGACTTTGTGCGCCCAGCAGAAGGTGATGGAAAGGACGGCGGTGAGCTTGGAGATGCGCTCCGGGTCGGTCATGTGGGTGTCTTCGAGGTTGAAGCCACGGGTTTTCAAGGCGGCGAAGAGGGTCTCGATTTGCCAGCGCTGGGCGTAGATGGCCAAGGCCTCCTCGGGCGCGTCGTTGGTCACGACGATCAACAGTTCGCCGGTCTTGAGATGGAGCGCGGCGACGAAGACGGGCCTGGCCTTGGGTTTTCTGGCCTCCGAGAGGCGCCTGGCGTTGGAGAGGATGCGGCTTTCCCCGGGTTTGAGGTCGCGAAACAGCTCCCTCGCCTTGACCATGCGACCACGCGTGTTGGCGATCTTGATGTTGGATCGGATGCGGATGTGAAAGGGGATGGCCTTTTCCTGCAACCATGCCAGCCAGGCGTCGCCGATGAATTCCCGGTCGGCCAGGAGGCTGGCGATCTTGTCGACCCCGAAGAGCCGGAGGACGTGTTCGAGGATCGCGATCCGCTCCTTGGTATTGGAATTGCCCGCCTTGTCGAGCACCCGCCAGCACACGGGAATGGCGATGGCGCGGTTGACGATGCCGATCATCAAGATGTTGACGTCGCGGCGACCCAGCCGCCAGTTGGTCCGGTCCATGGTCAGCCGCCACGGCCCCGCCTGGAGCCCCATCATCGCGACCAGGAACTCGGCGAGGCGATCGTAATCGAAATCGACTTGCTCGAAAAACCGTTGCAGGCGCCGATAGTTGGAGCTGGATCGCGCGCGCCCCGGAAAGTGGCAGGCCAAGTGAGAGAGGTTCACCGTCCGGGCGACGAACACGCCGAAGACCAAGACGCAAAGGCTCTCCAGACGGCTCTTGCGAAAGGCGAAGCCGCATCGTAGCGTCTCACGCAGGGCGTTGATCGGGTTGTCTCGCATGATTTCCCTCTTGACTCGTCGTGGAGTGAATCGGGAATCCTACAACCTTTTCAACGTCCTACGTAAATGCCGTCGTGTACCATGGGCGATTGGTACTACACCATTGCCGGCGCGACGCCCGCGGATGCGCGGGACCGCGCGGGACCGCCGAACTGGCCCCGAGGCGCGTGACATGAACGAGAACGGAACGGTCGAGGCTAGTCTATCGGACCTGGACGAACGGAGCCGCGAGATCTTTCGCGGCATCGTCGAATCCTACATGACGACCGGCGCGCCGGTGGGCTCCCGCACGCTCTCGCGCCTGCCGGGCCTGACGCTGTCGCCGGCCTCGATCCGCAACGTGATGGCCGACCTGGAGACGGCGGGCCTGCTCTACGCGCCCCACACCTCGGCCGGCCGCCTGCCGACCGACCGGGGGCTCAGGATGTTCGTCGACGGTCTGCTGGAGGTCGGCGAGCTGACCGAGGAGGAACGGGCCTGGATCGAAGGGCGCTGCGCCGACGGCGGGCACGGCATGCAGGAAATGCTGCAACGCGCGACCGACATCCTTTCCGGCCTCTCGCAATGTGCCGGCGTGGTGGCGGTGCCGAAGTTCGAATCGCCGCTGAAGCACATCGAGTTCGTGCACCTGACCGCCGGCCGCGCCATCGTCGTGCTGGTGACGGAATCGGGCGTGGTCGAGAACCGGCTGATCGAGCTCGGCCCGGGCGTGCCGCCGTCCGCCATGGTGGAAGCGTCGAACTATCTCAACGACCGGCTGCGGGGGCGCACCTTCGAGGAGGCGCGGGTCTTGATCCAGGCCGAGCTCGAGGCCCGGCGCAACGAGCTCGACGCGCTCACGACCAAGATCGTCGAGGCTGGTCTCGCCACCTGGGCCGGCGAGGGCACCGAAGGCAGACTGATCGTTCGGGGGCACGCCAAGCTGCTGGACGACGTCAGCGCCGTCGATGACCTGGAGCGGGTGCGCCAGCTCTTCGCCGACTTGGAGAACGCGCGCGAGTATCAACGGATGCTCGATCTCGCGCGCGCCGCCGACGGCGTCCGGATCTTCATCGGCTCGGAGAACCGGCTGTTCAGCCTCTCCGGGTCGTCGCTGATCGTGGCACCCTATAGCGACGGCCAGCAGCGTGTCGTCGGCGCGATCGGCGTCATCGGGCCGACCCATTTGAACTACGCCCGCATCATCCCGATGGTGGACTATACGGCCCGGGTCGTCGGCCGCCTGATCGGCTGAGGCGATCCGTTGTACTGAACGAGGACGAACGAGACGACATGAGCGACGAGAAGAACGATACCGAGGAGAGTGAGGCCGAGGCCTCGAAGGCGGTGCCCGAGGCGGCGAACGACGACGACGGGACGCCCGAGGTCGAGGTCGAGAGCGAGGTCGAGAGCGAAGCCGAGGCTGAATGCGCCGCCGAACCGGCGCCGCCCACGCCCGAGGAGGTCATCGCCGACCTCGAGGACCAGCTCCTGCGCGCGCTGGCCGAGACGCAGAACGTCCGCCGGCGTGCCGAGCGCGAGCAGAGCGATGCCCGACGCTACGCCACCGCCGACTTCGCCCGCGACGTCCTGACCGTGGCCGACAACTTGAGCCGGGCGATCGAGACCGCCAAGGCGAGGGACGACGAGGCCGCCGGTACCGTCATCGAGGGGGTGGAACTGACTCTCCGCCAGCTCGAACAGATGCTGGAGAAGCACGAAATTCGGCCGATCGAGGCCATGGGCCAGAAGCTGGACCCGAACCTGCATCAGGCGATGATGCAGATCGAGCATCCGACGGCGGAGGCCGGCACCATCGTTCAAGTGGTGCAGACCGGCTACACCGTTCACGATCGGCTGCTGCGCCCGGCGCTCGTGGGCGTGGCCAGGCCGCCGGCCGCAGCCGAGGGCGATGGCGAGTCCGGAGAACACGTCGACACCTCGGCCTGAGCATCGGACTCGATAGTCCCCGAAGCCGGGGGCGCGTCGGCCGGGATCAGGAACAGGCTCTGCGGATCGCGATCCCTGAGGCGCGCCGTCGCCCGCTCGTGCGAGGCGACGGCGTAGCAATAGACGCAGCCGTGGCCGCAACTGTCGTAGGCGCCGAGATCCCGGCTTTCCGAGCACCCGCAGCCCGGCCGGTTGCCCTTGGTCCGGGCGGCGATCTCGTATCCGGCGACGGCGGAAAGACGGGCCGCGTCGATGCAAGCAGCGGGCGTGCCACCGACCTCGGCCTGGGCACACACGGTGAGCCGCATGCCCCGCGCCCGGGCCAGCGCCTCCAGGCGCATCCGGAGGCGGTGCTTTTCCTCGGGCGCCGGGTCCCACCAGTGGATGGCGTCGCGCGCCGCCACCCGGGCGAGGCGGCGGCGGGTCTTGGCGTAGAAGTGGGCGAAGCTGATCACCACTTCGTCGACCAACCCCTCCAGCCGGCTGGCGAGCGCGGCGAAATTCGCCTCGTGAAAACCCACATCCGTCCGCTCCGTCAAGAGTATCGGATCGTAACGCCAGATCACGGCGCGGACCCCGAAGCGCCGCGCCAACCGTTCGATTTGGGCGCTGGCCGCCTCGGGCGCCGGCACCGCGCGCTCTAGGAACCGGGGATAGGCGGTCAGCGTGAACTGAACCACGAAGGGTCGCTTCCGCGCCGCCAGCGCGTCCAGCACGGGGAGGAAGGGGGCCGCGTTCCGGGTCCAGAAGACGAAGCCGTCGACCGCCTCGGCTCCGAGCTCGACCCGGTAGGGCGGCCCGCCGTAGGGGTTTCGCACCAGGGCGAAGCCCGCCGCCAGCCGGTGGCGAAACCAATCGGCGTGAAAGGCCGGGATGTCGGTCCGGTAGGAGGCGGAGACGATCATCCCCGCTGGATGGACCCTAGGCCGGCGGCGGTCAAGGACGATTGCCAAGGCGGGCGTGGGCTGTATCGTCCGGGCAAAGCCGAGAGGACGCGGAAACATGGCCAGAGCCCGCGCCTGGGTCGCCGTCACGTCGACCGACGAAATGCCCGTCAAGCTGGCGCCGGTACGCGCGGCGTTGAAGGGGGTGGCGCCGGTCCGCGTGGTGGCACTCCCCTTCCGCCCGCTGGGCGCCGCCGAGACAGCGGCATACGCGGTCGAGTTGGCCGGCGCGGCGGGGCTGCTGCTCAGGCCGGGCTACCTCGGAAGCGAACTCTTGGACCTGCTGCCGGCGCTCCGCGTGGTCGCGGTGCACGGTGCCGGCGTCGACCAGGTCGACGTCCAGGCCTGCACGGAGCGCGGCGTGCTGGTGACCAACGCGCCTGGCGCCAACGCCGTCGCCGTGGCCGAATTCACCATCGCGCTGATGCTGAACCTCGCCCGCCGGGTGCCGGAATGCGCGGCGCGGGTCCGGGCCGAGGGGGCCTGGGGCGAGGCACGCCATACCGGCATCGAGCTTCGCGGCCGCACGCTGGGTCTGATCGGCCTCGGCCAGATCGGCCGCCGGGTGGGGGACATCGCGGGCGCCATGGGCATGAAGGTGGTGGCCCATGATCCGGGCCTGACGGCGGCGGCGATCCGCGCCCGTGGTGCCCGGCCGCTCTCGCTCGCTCGCCTGCTCGGCGCCGCCGACGTGATCTCGCTGCACGCCCCGCACACGGCCTCGACCCACCATCTGATCGATTCTGGCGCGCTGGCCCGGATGAAAAAGGGCGCGCTGCTGGTCAACGCCGCCCGGGGCCCGCTGATCGACGAGGCGGCCCTGGCCCGCGCGCTCACGTCCGGCCGCCTCGGGGGCGCCGCGCTCGACGTGCTGGACGGCGAGCCGCCCGACCCGGCGAGCCCGATCTTCGCCGCCCCCAACGTCCTGGTGACGCCGCATATGGCGGGCTCGACCGACGAGTGCCTGGCGGCGATCGCGGCGCGCGCGGGCGCGGACATCGCCCGGGTGTTGGCGGGCAAGCGGCCCAAGTTTCCCGTCAACAAGCCGGCCCGTCGCCGCGCATGACCTCCGACCGATCGCCCAGGTCGATTGACAGGGGGGCGGGGGTGGTTAAGCTTGCCTCATCGACCGGCGGTTCGCGAGACGGTGGGTGCCGGTGGACCAAGGCTGGACCCCCGTGGGAGAGACCGGCGGGCCGCCGAAGCGGTCGCGGCCGGCGCCGAAGGAGCAACCGCCCCGGAAACTCTCAGGCGACGGGACCGTGGGGGAGCGCCACTCTGGAAAGCGGGCGTGACCGTCCAATCGCACACGCTCCACCGAAGGGTGAACACCTGCGCCGCGCGCTTACGCGAGGCGCGGGCTGAATATCTCAGGTCCGACGACAGAGGGGGCATGACCGCGCGTGAAGACGCGCGCGATCCTGCTGTCGGAGGACGCCATGAGCGATGACGAGAGCCCCCTGGGCACGACGCCGCTGGACGCCTTGCACCGTGAACTGGGTGCGAAGATGGTGCCCTTTGCCGGCTACCGGATGCCGGTGCAATACCCCGACGGCATCCTCGCGGAGCACCGCCACACGCGCGCGGCGGCCGGTCTGTTCGACGTTTCGCACATGGGCCAGGCGCGAATCCCGGGTGACGGCGCGGCGGAGGCGCTGGAAGCCCTGGTGCCGGGCGACATCCGGGGCCTGGCGCCGGGGCGGATGCGCTACACCCAGTTCACCAACGAGGCCGCCGGCATCCTCGACGACCTGATGGTCACCCGCCTGGAGGACGGCCTCTTCCTGGTGGTGAACGCGGCCAACAAGGCGGCCGACCTGGCGCGGCTGGAGGCCGGGCTGGCCAACCACGCGGTCGAGCCTCTGGCGGACCGCGGTCTGCTGGCGCTGCAGGGGCCGGAAGCGGTGAAGGTGCTGGCCCGCCTGGCCCCCGAGGTCGCGAGCTTCCCCTTCATGTCGGCGGCCGAGGTGGCGATCGCCGGCATCGACTGCTTGGTCGGCCGCTCCGGCTATACCGGCGAGGACGGCTACGAAATCTCCTGCGAGGGGCCTGAGACCGAGCGCCTCGTCCGTCTCTTGCTGGCGCAGCCGGAGGTGGCGCCGATTGGCCTCGGCGCCCGGGATTCGCTCCGCCTCGAGGCCGGACTCTGCCTCCATGGCCACGACATCGACGAGACCACGACGCCGATCGAGGCCGGCCTCGCCTGGTCGATCTCCAAGCGCCGGCGCGAGCTTGGCGGCTTCCCCGGCGACGCCGTGGTGCGACGGCAATTGGCCGAGGGCGCGCCCAGGCGGCGCATCGGCATTCTGCCGGAGGGGCGCCAACCGGCCCGCGAGCACAGCCAGATCGTCGATGCCGAGGGCGAGCAAATCGGCGTGGTGACCAGCGGCGGCTACGGACCCAGCCTCGGAGGCCCGCTCGCCATGGGCTATGTGCCCAGCGCGCACGCCGCGCTCGGCGGCGCGCTGGGTCTGGTGGTGCGCGGCAAGACGATTCCCGCCCGCGTCGCCCGCATGCCCTTCGTTCCGCAACGCTATTATCGAGGTTGACGGCCGACGGGCCGAGGCTTCGCCATCCGGGAGGAGTTCGCGATCATGAGCACGATTGGATTCACCGAAGATCACGAGTGGGTTCGCCTCGAGGGCGACATCGCCACCTGCGGCATCACCGAGTATGCCCAGGATCAGCTCGGCGACGTCGTTTTCGTTGAACTGCCGGAGGTCGGGCGAACGCTGGTCAAGGGCGACGAGGCGGCGGTGGTCGAATCGGTGAAGGCGGCGGCGGAGGTCTATGCCCCGCTCGGCGGCGAGGTGACCGAGGCCAACGACGTCATCGTCGAATTACCCGCCACGGTCAACGAGGATGCCATGGGCCAGGGCTGGTTCTACCGGATGCGCGTCGCCGACGCCTCCGAACTCGACGGGCTGATGGACCAGGCGGGCTACCAGAGCTATCTGGAGGGGCTGGAATAATGCGCTATCTACCGCACACCGAGGCCACGCGCGCTCGGATGCTCGGCGCGATCGGGGTCGAGACGATCGAGGATCTCTACCTCGACGTGCCGGCCTCGGCCCGGCTCGACGATCTGGTCGAGCTGCCGCGCCACCAGGGCGAACTCGAGGTCGAGCGGGCGATCGCTGCCCTCGCGGCCCGCAACCTGAACGGCGCCACCTCGCCCTTCTTCCTCGGCGCCGGCGCCTATCGCCATCACCTGCCGTCCGCCGTCGACCACCTGATCCAGCGCTCCGAGTTCCTGACCTCCTACACCCCCTATCAGCCGGAGGTGAGCCAAGGGACGCTCAAGGCGATGTTCGAGTTCCAGACCCAGGTGGCGATGATCACCGCCATGGACGTCGCCAACGCCTCGATGTACGACGGCGCCACCTCGACCGCCGAGGCGGTGCTGATGGCGGCGCGCGTCACCCGGCGCAAGCGGGCCGTGCTGTCGGGCGGGCTGCACCCGCATTACCGCGACGTGGTCCAGACCATGGTGCGGTTCACCGCCCTCGAAGCGACGGCGGCGCCGGGCGATTTCGACGGCGCCGAGGATTTGGCGGATCGAATCGAGGACGACGTCGCCTGCGTCGTGGTGCAGAATCCGGACGTCTTCGGCCGGCTGCGCGACCTGACGCCGCTGGCCGAGGCGGCGCATGCCAAGGGCGCCCTGCTGGTGGCGGTGGTGAACGAGATCGTCTCCCTCGGCGCGGTGACGCCACCGGGCGAGATGGGTGCCGACATCGTCGCCGCCGAGGGCCAGTCGCTCGGCAACCCGCTCACCTTCGGCGGGCCGCACCTGGGTCTCTTCGCCTGCCGCGAGGGCCGCGTCCGTCAGATGCCGGGCCGGCTCTGCGGCGAGACGGTGGACGCGGAGGGCCGGCGTGGCTTCGTGCTCACGCTTTCGACCCGCGAGCAGCACATCCGCCGCGAGAAGGCGACCAGCAACATCTGCACCTCCGCCGGCCTCTGTGCGCTCGCCTTCACGATCCATCTGGCGCTTCTGGGCGATGTCGGCTTTCGCCGGTTGGCCCGGTTGAACCATGCCCGCGCCTCGGGCCTGGCCGATCGCCTCGCTCGCGTCGACGGCGTCGAGGTGGTGAACGAGAGCTTCTTCAACGAATTCACCCTTCGACTCGGGCGCGATGCCCGAGCGGTGGTTTCCAAACTCGCCGCGGACGGTATCCTCGCCGGGGTGCCGGCCTCGCGGCTGTTCCCGGGCGAGGCGGCGGCCGAAACGCTCTTGATCGTGGCGATGACGGAGACCACGACGGAGGACGATGTCGACCGCCTGGTCGACGGTCTGGCGGAGGCGCTCTCATGACCCAGTCACGCGACAAGAGCGGTGGGCTGGCGGTGGTCGCCGCCGAGCGGGGGCCGAGGACCCATTCCGGGCACGCCGGCCTCGATCACGAGGAAGACCTGCTGTTCGAGCAGGGCTCGCCCGAGAAGGCCGGCGTCGACCTGCCGGACTTCGACGAGGGGGGACGGAATCGCCTGGGCGGCCTGGCGCGGGTCGGCCCGACCGGGCTGCCCGGCCTCTCGGAACCGGAGGTGGTGCGTCACTTCGTCCGCATCAGCCGCGACAACCACGCCATCGACATGGGCATGTATCCGCTCGGCTCCTGCACCATGAAGCACAACCCGCGGCTCAACGAGAAGCTGGCGCGGCTCGCCGGATTGGCCGAGGTCCACCCGCTGCAGCCGGAGGAGACGGCACAGGGCGCGCTGGAATTGATCGACCTGCTGGCGCATTGGCTGACGACGCTCTGCAACATGCCGGCGGTGGCGATGTCGCCCGCGGCCGGCGCGCACGGCGAGCTCTGCGGTCTGATGTGCATCCGAGCCGCGCTGGAGGACTGGGGCGATCCGCGCGAGGTGGTCCTGGTGCCCGAAAGCGCGCATGGCACCAACCCGGCGACGGCGGCGATGTGCGGCTACCGAGTGGAGGACATCGCCGCCGACGATTCTGGACGGGTCGACGTCGCGGCGCTGGCCGGGCGGCTGGGCCCGGACGTTGCCGGGATCATGTTGACCAACCCCAACACCTGCGGCCTGTTCGAGAACGACATCGTCGAAATCGCCGAGTTGATCCACCAGGCCGGCGGCTACTTCTACTGCGACGGCGCCAACTTCAACGCCATCATGGGCCGCGTCCGGCCGGGCGATCTCGGCATCGACTGCATGCACATCAACCTGCACAAGACCTTCTCGACGCCGCATGGCGGTGGCGGGCCGGGCAGCGGACCGGTGGTGTTGTCGGCGGCGCTGGCGCCCTACGCGCCCAGGCCCTACGTGATCCGCGACGGCGACGCGCTGCGCCTGGTCGAGAGCGCCGCCGACGCCGCCGACGACCCCAAGAGCTTCGGCCGCCTCAAGGGCTTCCATGGCCAGATGGGGATGTTCATCCGCGCGCTGGCCTACATGATGAGCCACGGCGCCGACGGCTTGCGCCAGGCGGCGGAGGACGCGGTGTTGAACGCCAACTATATTCGCGTCGGGCTAGAGGACGTGATGAGCCTCTCCTACCCTGGGCCCTGCATGCACGAGGTCCTGTTCGACGACGGCGCGCTGAAGGACACCGGCGTCACCACGCTCGACCTCGCCAAAGCGATGATCGACGAGGGCGTGCATCCGATGACGATGTATTTCCCCCTGGTGGTGCATGGCGCGATGCTGATCGAGCCGACCGATTCGGAGAGCGAGGCGAGCCTCGACGAGTTCATCGCCCTGATGCGCGGTCTGATGGCGGATTCGCGGGCCGACGGCGCGGAACGCTTCCAGGGTGCGCCGTTCCTCGCGCCGCGTCGCCGCCTCGATGAAACCCGGGCGGCGCGCCATCCGGTACTGCGATGGCGCCCACGCGACCCGGCCGAGACGGCGGAATAGCGGCGGCCGGTCCCCGGGCACCTCTTGCGTCGGGGGCCGTTCCCCGTAACTCTGGGGATCGAGCATGAGCGCGCGAACCGACAGCTCGAGCGGCGTGATCGCCGTCCTCGGGCCCACCAACACCGGCAAGACCCATCTGGCGGTCGAGCGCATGCTCGCGCACGAGTCGGGCATGGTGGGCCTGCCGCTCCGCCTGCTGGCGCGGGAGGTCTATGACCGTGCCGTGGAGCTCAAGGGCCGCGCCCGGGTGGCGCTGATCACCGGCGAGGAGCGGATCCTGCCCCCGCGCCCGCGCTATTTCGTCTGCACCGTCGAATCGATGCCGCGCGACCGCGAGGTGGAATTCCTCGCCGTCGACGAGATTCAACTCTGCGCCGATGGGGAGCGTGGCCACGTCTTCACCGACCGGCTGCTCCACGCGCGCGGCCGGCGGGAGACCATGTTCCTCGGCGCCGACACGATGCGCTGGGCCATCCGTGCCCTGCTGCCGGATGTCGAGTTCGTCTCCCGCCCCCGCTTCTCGGTGCTGCGCTATAGCGGCGAGCGCAGGCTCTCGCGCCTTCCCCGCCGCAGCGCCGTGGTTGCCTTCTCGGCCGAGGACGTCTATGGCCTGGCCGAGTTGATGCGCCGCCAGCGCGGCGGCTGCGCGGTGATCCTGGGCGCCCTCAGCCCGCGCACGCGAAACGCCCAGGTGGCGCTCTACCAGGCCGGCGAGGTGGACTATCTGGTGGCGACGGACGCCATCGGCATGGGCCTCAACATGAATGTCGACCATGTCGCCTTCGCCGCGCTCGGGAAGTTCGACGGCTTTTTGCGCCGGCCGCTGGACGCGGCGGAGATCGCCCAGATCGGCGGGCGCGCCGGGCGACACATGAACGACGGCACGTTCGGGACCACGACGGGCGCCGGACCGATCGAGCCTGAGCTGGTGGAGAGCGTGGAGCGCCACCAGTTCGCCGCCATCCGTCACCTGCAATGGCGCGCCCGCGAGCTGGATTTCAATTCGACCCGCGATCTGGCTCGGAGCCTCGATGCGCCGCCACCGCGCGAGATGCTGGTGAAGGCCCGGCCGAGCCACGATCTGGTGGCGCTGGAAGCGCTCGCCCGCGACCCCGAGATCGCGGCGTTGGCGCGGGGCCGGGCGGCGGTTCGCCGGCTCTGGGAGGTTTGCCGGATCCCCGATTTTCGCAAATCGATGACCGAGGCGCACCATCGCCTGCTCGCGCAAATTTACCGCCACCTGAGGTCGCGGGCGGGCGTCCTGCCGAGCGAGTGGGTGGCCGAGCAGGTCGAACGCCTGGACCGGAGCGACGGCGAAATCGACACGCTGGCCGCCCGTATCGCCCATGTCCGCACCTGGACCTACGTCTCGCACCGAAACGACTGGATGGTCGACGCCGAGGGCTGGCAGGCCCGCGCGCGGGAAATCGAGGACAAGCTCTCCGATGCGCTGCACCAGGCGCTCACCCGCCGCTTCGTCGATCGTCGCACTTCGGTCCTGATGCGCCGGATGAGCGAGCGGGGGAGGCTGCTGGGGGCGGTCACCGGCGATGGCCAGGTCCTGGTCGAGGGGCAATACGTCGGTCGTCTGAAGGGGCTCGCCTTCACCCCGGACGCGGCCGATCCGGGGCCCGAGGCGCGCGCCGTTCGCACCGCCGCCAATCGGGTGCTGGCGCGCGAGGTCGGGATTCTGGCGGTCCGACTGGCGGAAGCGGCGGCAACCGAAATCGTCTGGCGCGACGACAATCTCTTGTGGTGGCGGGAGGCGCCGGTGGCCCGGCCGACGCCGGGGACGAACCCGCTGAGGCCCATCGTCGCCCTGCTGCCGGCCGACCACGTCGAGGGGCCGCTTCGCGAGCGGGTGCGCCGCCGGCTCGACGATTGGCTCGGGAGCGAAATCGAACGTCGGATGGGGCCGCTGGTCCGGCTGGCGACGGCCGACCTCGCCGGCTCGGCCCGGGGCATCGCCTACCAAGTGGTGGAGGCCCTGGGCGCGATACCACGCGAGGCGGTCGAGGAATTGATCCGAAGTCTCGACGCGCCCGGTCGGGCGGCGCTGAAGGCGCTCGGCGTCAGGCTCGGCTTCCTCGACGTCTATCTCACCGCCTCGGCCAAGCCGGAGCGCGCCTGGACCGCCGCCCGGCTCTGGTCGGTGGCGCGCGGGGCGGCCCTGTCGATCGAGCCGCCGGTCTCGAGCCGCGTCTCCGCGCCGGCCGACCGAGGCTGGCCGGAAGGCCTGCTCCGGGCGTGCGGTTATCGCGAAATCAGCCAGCGGATCTACCGCATCGACATGCTCGATCGCGTGGCCGCGCAGGCGATGGGGGCGGCCAAGCGGGGCCCGATCGCGCCGGATCACCGGATGATGTCGATGCTGGGCTGTGGCGCCGCCGAGCTCGGCGAGGTGCTGGTCGCGCTCGGCTATCGGGCCCAGACCCGCGCCGGCGAGACCCGCTATCGGTTCGTGCCGCCGCGCCGCCGTCGCCGCGCCGAGACGCGGCCCGAGCCGGGTGGCGCCTTCGCGGCGCTGGACGGGTTGAGGCGCGCGTGAGCGAGGCGGAGGAGGCGGCGCGCGAGCAACGGATCGACCGTTGGCTCTGGTGCGCCCGCTTCTTCAAGAGCCGGACCCTGGCCCAAAAGCTCGCCCAGGCGGGACGCGTCCGCATCAATCGCCGCATCGTCGACAAGGCCAGCACGCCGATCCGGGTGGGTGACGTGCTGACCTTCCCGCAGGCCCGCGAGATCCGGGTGGTCCGGATCGTGGCCCTGACCAGCCGACGCGGCCCGGCGCCGGAGGCGCGTCTGCTCTATGAAGACCTGACGCCGCCCCGCGAGGCGGCCCCGGCACAGGTGCCGAGCCGGGAGCGGGGCGCCGGCCGCCCGACCAAGCGCGAACGGCGTCGGACCGACCGCTTGCGGGCGGCGGACGGAACGCCGAGCGAGGACGGTTGAAGCGCCTCGCAGCCGCGTGATAGGCATTATCCGCTCAGGCGGAGGCGCCGGGTCGGAAGGATAGGCAGGGTCCCATGATCGATCGACTGAAGGCCCTGCTCCAGGGTCGCGACGGCCGCCCGGCGCACGGCGGCGACGGCCACGACGACGAGGAACTGCGCTTGGCGGCGGCGGCCCTGCTGGTCGAGGCGGCGCTCGGTGACGGCGACTTCGATGCCCGGGAGCGCGAGGTGATCGAGGCGCGGCTCGGCGCCCATTTTGGGCTCTCCGAGGCCGAGACGGCGGCCCTCGTCGTCTCCGCCGAGCGGGCGGTGGCGGCCGGTCGCGAGCTCTTGCCCTATACCCGAGTGATCAAGCGCCGTTTCGACGAGAGGGAGCGGATTCGCCTGCTTGAAATGTTGTGGGAAGTGGTTTACGCCGACGATCGAGCGCATGA
The DNA here is from genome assembly GCA_965225945.1 of Alphaproteobacteria bacterium. Classification (GTDB taxonomy): domain Bacteria; phylum Pseudomonadota; class Alphaproteobacteria; genus JASLMY01. Next base: position 193,743 of record CBDDBZ010000031.1, read on the forward strand.
TTACGAGGCCAGCTTGCTACGGCGTATCGCTGGTCTTATCTATGTCAGCGACCGGGAGAGCGGCGCGGCGCGCAAGCGGGTGTTGGCGCGACGGGAACGGGATCGAGCGACCGGCCCGGAGCCCGGCGCGAAGCGGGACCAGGAATGAGACGATGACCTATGTCGTGACGGAAGAATGCATCAAATGCAAGTTCATGGATTGCGTCGAGGTGTGCCCGGTCGATTGCTTTTACGAGGGTGAAAACATGCTTGTGATTTACCCCGACGAGTGTATCGACTGCGGCGTTTGCGAGCCCGAATGCCCCGCCGAGGCGATCATTCCCGATACCGAGGACGGTACCGAGCGCTGGGTCGAGATGAACACCGAATATTCCAAGAGCTGGCCCAACATCACCCGCAAGGGCGAGCCGCCCGCCGACGGCGAGGACTGGAACGGCGTCGCCAACAAGTTCGAGGAGCATTTCAGCCCCAATCCGGGCCAGGTCACCTGACGGCCCGCGCCGGGGGAGCGGGGAGTCGCCATTTATGGCGGCTGGTATGACAGCTCGACTGCGTGGGATGGCGGAATTCCGGGCTCGAAGGGGGTGATCCCTTCCGTTTGGGCGAATTTTATGCTACTGTCGTGATGTCGCCGTCGGGTTGACGTGGACCCCTGGCGGCCCGCGCGTGGCGTGTTCGCGTCGGCGCGTGGAGGGAGCAGGATTGAAAGTCTTGTGGAGGTAGCGGTGTGTCCCGACGGGAGACGCCGAGAGGGATGTGTTGTCGAGAAAATCGTTGCCGAGGAAATTGGAGCGAGATTGCATGGCGAAGACCACGAAGTCGAAGACCACCACCAAGAAGAAGACCACCACCAAGAAGCCGACCAAGTCCAGGCCGAGTGCGCGGAAACAAGTATTCGCGTTTGCGGTGGACGAATACGTCGTTTATCCGACCCATGGGGTCGGCAAGGTCACGGGAATCGAGGAGCGGGAGTTCGCCGGCGCGAGTTTGCAGCTCTTCGTGGTCAATTTCGACAAGGAGAAGATGACCTTACGGGTTCCGGTCGCCAAGGCGGATCAGACCGGCATGCGCTCTCTCAGCTCGCCGGAAAAGATGAAGACCGCGCTCGACACGCTCAAGGGGCGGGCGCGGGTCAAGCGGACGATGTGGAGCCGCCGGGCGCAAGAATACGAGGCCAAGATCAATTCGGGCGATCCGCTGTCGATCGCCGAGGTGGTGCGCGACCTGCACCGCGCCGAGGGCCAGCCGGAGCAGTCCTATAGCGAGCGGCAGATCTACGAGGCCGCGCTCGACCGCTTGGTCCGCGAGTTCGCCGTGGTCGAGGGCTTGGACGAAGATCAGGCCACCGAGCGTTTGGAGCAGGTGCTGCAGGCGGCATGACGCCTCGGGCGGCGCCCGATGCCGGTGGCGGGCCTGGCGCGACGCGCGTCGCGCCGCGTCATTTCGACCGCCGAGCCGTGATCCTTCCCCGCGCCCTCGAGCAATATCCGAACGGAGGGAACCGGTGCGGTTCCATTCGTTTGGATAATATTGCTCTATTCTTCCAAGTTGGTAGAGCAGCTTTATCCGCCAGTTGGATCGCCGGAAGCGATTCCAATTGGCCGGATGCCGATCTAGTGGCGGGCTGAGGCGCCGTGCCCGACTTGGGCGACGAGACCCATGCCGTCCTGGAAGGGGCCGAGCGAATCTGGGCGATCGGCGCGATCCACGGCGAGGCCGAGCGTCTTCGCCGCCTGCATGACAAATTGGCCAAGGCCCTGGCGCCGGGCGATCGACTGATCTACCTCGGCAACGCGGTCGGGGTCGGCCCGGATCCGGCCGGCGTGATCGACGAGCTGCTGCGATTCCGCCGGGTGGCCCTGATGTTGCCGGGCGCCGAGCCCTGGGATGTCGTCTTCCTGCGCGGCGGTCAGGAGGAGATGTGGCAAAAATTGCTGCAACTGCAGTTTTCCCTCGACGCGCGTGTGGTTCTCGAGTGGATGCTGGCGCAAGGCGTCGAGCCGACGCTTCTCGGCTATGGCGGTTCGGCGGCCGTGGCGCGGCGAATGATCGGCCTGGGTGCCGTCGCCCTCACCCGTTGGACCAGCGGACTGCGCGAGGCGATGCACGCCCGGCCCGGTCACGAGATGTTCATGGCCGCGCTCAGGCGCTTCGCGGTGAACGATGATCGCCGCCTATTATTCGTCAACGCCGGCATCGATCCGGCCCGACCGCTCGGTGAGCAGCGGGACACCTTCTGGTGGGGCGGCGCGGCCTTCGACGCCATGGCCGACCCCTATGGCAGCTTCGCGCGGGTGATTCGCGGCTTCAATCCTAGCCGCCGGGGCCTCCAGACCGGCCCGCACGCACTCACCATCGACGGCGGCTCCGGCTTCGACGGCAATCTCGTGGCCGAATGTCTCGATCCCTCGGGCCGTGCACTCGCCCGAATCACCGCCTAAAGTATTGCGTGTCTAATTTTCTCTCTATTCTATCTTAGATTGACGTATTCGATCAACGTAATTTATAGTATGAATATACAATATAGGTGAGATGTTTTCCCGGGAGGCTGGATTGTCCTTATGATCTCGGGGGAGTCTCGGCGGGCCAGGCGCGCCGACCGACATTTCATCGAACGTGCCATGCGCGTACCGATCCTGACCCGGGAGGACGAATGCGCGCTCGCCGATCGTTGGCATCGCGACGGCGACGAGGTGGCACTACACCGGCTGATCAACGCGCATGTTCGACTGGTCGTCGGCCAGGCAGTCAAGTTTCGCCATCACGGCCTGCCCATGGGCGACGGCTATGCGGAAGTGCTGAAGATCAACAAGCATGCGACGCAAGAGCAGTTCATCTGCCGCGATCGCTGGCGCAAACGCGATCTCGTCGTGTGGGACAACCGTTGCACGCTGCACTGCGCAACCGACTTCGATCTCGAGCACGAGCGTCGCATCGTCCGGCGCACTTTGTTAGCGGTGGTTCCAGGGTGCGCTTATATGGTGCTCTTTTTGAGCGGTCGGTGGCGGTTGGCTGACGGGATGCTTTTGGGCTTGGCTGATTTTGTTTCGCGCTGTGGCTATTCAGTCGAGGGGCCGGTCATCGATCTGGAGCGGTTCGCCGGCGCGGTCGCGCATGAGCATGTCGTTCCAGTCCAGGCCGTCGAGGGCAGGGCGCAGGCGGACGACCCTGCTGTCGTTTCGGATGAGCCGTGCCGCGGCGTCATCGCCCTGGCGGGTGGCGTCGTAGGCGCAGAAGATCCGGCCGGGGTTCCAGGCCTCGATCCATTCGGGGAGGCTTGCGGTGGCGCCGCCGGTTGAGACCACGGCGCATCCCTTGCGCCCGGCCGGGACGAGGTGGAGGGAGAGGACCGACAGGGCGTCGATTGCGTTCTTGGCGAGGATGACGGAGTTCGGCCAGTCGGGTTCCCACGACATCCAGAAGCCGCCGCGCGCGGCGGCGCCGATCGGCGCGAGGCGGCGTGGCGCCGCGGCAGGGACGATCTCGGCGCCGAGAGCCTCGCCGGCCGCGTTTCGGCGGACGAACACGGCGTTGCCGTGGCGGTCGGCGTAGAGCAAGCCGAGGTCGCGGCACAGGGCGACGAGCACATCCGCGAGGCCGCGCTGCTCGACGAGGTAGCTCTGGATGGCGGGCCAGTGGCGGTCCGGGCACGGCGGCTTCGGGTGGCGATCGGCCGGGAACCGGTCACGGCACGGCAGTTCCGAGAAGAAGCCGAGGGCCTCGGGCACGGTGCACCGGCAGGCATGGATTACCAGGTCGATCGCTCCGCCCCCGCCCTCGCCGCGCAGATGTTCGTAGAACATAAAGCCGTTGATGCTGACGACGGATCCGGGACGCCTCCAGCGCGCGGCATCGGTGGGATCGCGGCGGTAGCCGAGGCGGCGGACGACGTCTTCGAGGGGATAGCCTCGCAGGGCCTCGGCCCGCACCCGCCGGTCCCAGAGGCGGGGACCATCCATGGCTACGCCGGCGGCGGTTCCCCGCGGTCCTGCGCGCCGGCCTTGCCGGCTCGCCGCCGGCGGCGCTCGGCGCTGCGCTGCTTCTGGCGTTCCTCGGCCTCCTTGCGGCGCCAGGACTCGGCGTCGATGGCGATGATCTCGGCGTTGTGGACGAGGCGGTCGACCAGGGCGACGAGGCAGGCGGCGTTGGGGAAGGCCTCACCCCACTCGGCGAAGGGCCGGTTGGTGGTGATTATGGTGGAGTTCTGCTGGCTGCGGCTGGAGACGATGTTGAACAGCAGATCGGCATGGCGGTTGCTGTAGGACAGGTATCCGACCTCGTCGATCACCAGCAGGTGCTGGCGGGCGTAGAAGCGCAGCCTGCGCTGAAGCAGGGTGTCGCTGTCGAGGGCGGCGAGCTCGCCGAGCATGCTGGCCGCGGTGGCGAAGCGCACGGTGTGGCCCTCGAGGACGGCGCGGTGGGCGATATTGGCGGCGATGGTCGACTTGCCGACGCCGTTTGGGCCGACCAGGACGACGTTGGCGGCCTCGTTGAGGAACTCGAGGCTCATGAGATCCTCGACGGCCATGCGGTCGCAGCGGCGCGGCCATGCCCAGTCGAAGTCGGCGAGCGGCTTGAACTGTCCGAGGCGGGCGTCGCCGAGGCGGCGCTTGAGGCTGCGGCTTCGCCGTTCCTCCTCTTCCCAGGCGACCAGCGCAGCGGGCCAGTCATGCCCGGCGACCTCGCCCCAGTGGGCGGCGAGGCCGTGCAGGCCGAGCGCCCGGGCACGGCCCATGAGGGTATCGTTCATTGCTCGCTGTCCTCCTCGGGTTCGCCGGCCAGCCCGTCGTATCCGACGAGGTCGTGATCGCGGACAGTGATGTCGCGCACTCTCGGATCGCCGGGCAGTTCGACGGGGATGGGCGGGGGTTGGTGCCGCAGCTCGCGCCGCCGGGTCAGGCTCAGGCGCACGGCGTTGGGATGGGGAACGTCCCGCTTCAGGGCCTCGTCGATGGCCGCCTCGAGCTCGGCGGCGCCGTAGGCGTCGAGGAGGCGCAACAGGGCGGCGACGGTGGCGCCTATATAGCCGCCGCGCTGGGCGGCCTCGGCGAGCAGGCGCTCGCTGTTGGGCGCGGCCTGGACCAGCCGGTCCTGGCCGCGAAGGCGGCGGGCATGGCTCTTGCGCCTGACCAGCTCGGCGATGTGCTCGGGGTTCTCGATGCGGGCCGCCTTGTCGAAGCTGCGCGGATGGCTGGCGATGACGTCCACACCGTCGAGGATGCGCACCTCGTCGAGCGTCGCGACCACGACGAGGGTGCGCCGCACATGGGTGTGCGGCACGCTGTAATCGTTGAGATCGAAGCGGGCGTAGGGGGTCTTGCCGATGGCGACCTCGACCCGGTCGTGGTCGGGGAAGGGATCGCCGGGCAGCGCGATGAGAGAGCCGCGTTCCCGCTCGAAGGCCTCGCGCACGGTGATCGAGCGGTCTTCGGGCCAGGGGCGGTCGGCGGCGATGCCGTGGCACCAGGCCAGGGCCTGGGCGTTGAGATCGTCGATATCGCGCCACCGGCGGGCGGCGAAGAAGCTGGTCCGGACATAGCGAATCGCCCGCTCCACGCGCCCCTTCTCGTTGCCGCGCGCGACCGCGACGGGCTTGGGCAGGAAGTGGTAGTGGCCGGCGAGGTCGAGGATCCGGGGATTGAACCGGATGGCGGCGCCGCGGCGCTCCAGCACGACGCTCTTCAGGTTGTCGTACCAGAGCTCGCGGGGCACGCCCTGCCACGCCTCGAAGGCTTCGACATGGCCGCGCAGGAAGTTGCTCATCCCGGCGTCGAGGTAGAAGCGCAGGAAGATCCGCCGCGAGTAGCTGAGAACCATCACGAAGCCCATCAGGCGGCGCTCCGCGCGGCCGATCGTCACCTTGCCGAAGTGTCCCCAGTCGACCTGGGCCTGCTCGCCGGGAAGGGTCTTGAGGCGCAGATAGGCCTCGGCCACGGGCCTGGGCCTGAAGTGGCTGAGCAGATGACGGAAGTGGTCGCCGCCGCCCGGATAGCCGCGTTCGCGCACCATCTGGTAGAGCCGGCTGGCGGGCAGCGTCGGCCAGGATGCCAGCGTCTCGGCGATGAACGGCACGTATGGATCGATCATCGACGGCCTGGGCGACCTCGCGTCCCGGGGCTCGCCGGCCGCGGTGAGGAGGCGCTCGACGGTGTAGCGATGCACGCCGAGCTGGCGTGTGATCGTGCCGACCGTCCACTTCTCGACGTGATACAGGCGCAGGATCTCCGCGCGGGTCTCCTTGTCGATGGTCATCTCACCCCCTTTCCCGTCGGGCGCAGCCCCGGATAGACCGCCTGCCCGCAGAACCGGCCGCAGCGATCGCAGCGGAAGACCCTGGCGGGCCGCTCGTGCCCGAAGGGCCGTGTTCCGGGACGCCCTGCCGGCGTCCGCACCACAACAGGACGCCGCCGCGCGGCGGTCAAAGGGTGATGCGTCACTTCCTGCCCGCGGCGCCGATTCACCGGCGTCCGGCGCCGCCGGCGTTCGCGATAGCGCCGCTGGCGCTCAGCATGCTTGTGACGGCCCCGCCGGCTGTTCTGGTAGCGCTGCCCGGCATGGCGCTGCGATCGCCGGCGCACCCGATCGCTGCAGCTCCGTGAACAGTAGATGTTGCCGTGGTCGCAGTGCCGGCAGAGAACCACCTGTTGATGGCACGAGGCGCAGTTGAACAGGCGGGCGGTGTTCTTCATCGCGCAGCCGATGAGAACGGGGTGGACCCACGCCCAAACCCGCACGATACTGCGCATATGGGTCGTGCCTTGCATGGCTCGGGGGGTGCGGTGCCGGTCGTTGCCAGCAAGCAAACGGGGCCGGCGCCGCATCGTTCTCAGCGGCCCGAGTGTACTCCCGCGGCTCCCCTTGTCAGGTCCGCGGAACCGCCGCCGCCAGCCAGCCAAAACAGGAATCGAGACGCCCGCCCGCGGTGGATAAGCAGCCCGCCGCCGCCAGACTCTTGGCGGTCGCCGCGGCGGGCTACTTACCCACCGCTGCGCCGAGCCAACTCCCGCCTGCAAACCACGCAGCTACAGCGCCACGATGCCCGATGTCGCTGAAATCACCATCTAAGCGCGGTTTTTCATCGCCACCGACACATTCGGCCAAATGCGCTGATCCCGCCGTTTAGAGCGGTTTCCGCTCTACTGGAGTCGCCCAGCCACTCGCTCCCCCGCCAGTCCACGCTCCCGCAAGAGCTTCATGAAATTCCGCTTCGCCTTGTACCGACTGGTCAATTCGCCGACATAGGCGTCATGCTCGACCTCTTCGTCGAGGCCTTCCCGGATCACCCGCATGCGTTCCACCAACTCGCAAGCGGCCCTGTAGTTGGCGTTGCCGGCGCCGTCGACCAATCGCTCGATCCGGCGCGCGTGGGCCTTCAAGGCTTCTGCCGGATGGCTCTCTTCGCTCGCTTCCGCCAGTGACTCGAGCAGACCCTCGTGGCAACCGTGGGTTCGCACGATAACCCAAGCTTCGGCGAAAAGTCCCTCCATCATCAAGACGTCGAGCAGAAGATCATTCGGCGACGTCCGCCAGGCCACCGAGGGACGCTCCCCGGCGTCGATCCGGGCGCGCAGCATGGCGAGGACGCGGTCGCGGACCGCGACGTCCGCCGTTTTGTCGGCGCCGCCATCGCCCCGGAGCCGATGGTAGAGCTTCAGGCTCGGGCGTTAGTCGAAGGCCCGCCAAAGCAACGCCTCGCCATCCCCCACGCGTCCAACGCGTTCGTATTGATCGGCCGCGAAGAGCGTCAGACGTTCGTCGGGCGCATCCTCGAACAGCCACGATCCTTCCTCCGCCCACTTCATCGCGTCGGCCTCGCGGCCATGGTGGCGGCAGTAGGTCGCGACTTCGAGATAGTCGTATGCCGTGGACAGGTCCTTAGCGCGGACGGCGATTCCGGCATCGACGTCGCCGTCGCGCTCGGCGAAACCTTTCAGGATCGCGCCCAGCCGAAACCGCGCGCCGTATTGAGGGTCGTGCGTCCGCCGCTTTCCGGCGCGCCGGGGCTCGATCTTCCGCCAGCCGTCATGCGCGAGACGGCGATACTCGGCGAGCCCGGTCTCGCCCAGCACATCCGCATAGGTCTCGCTCGCGCCGCCAAAAAAATCCCACGACCCGTCGGTTTCCCGCGCGAACAGGTCCCGGGCGAGCCCCACGGGATCGGGCCTCGCCTCTCGGCACGCCGCAAGGTGGATTTCGAGGCCTCTGGCGTAAGCTTCGGCGCCATGCGCACCGGAATCGTCCATCTGGTCGAGCGCGTCCTCCATCCGCGCGAAAAACAGCTCGAGCAAGCGCAACACCAGCTCCGCCTGGCCCTTCGCGACCAGTTCCGCGACTTGGTCGAGGACGCGCTCGATGTCGGCCGCGAACTCGCCGGCGCGGCCATAATCGATGAAGTCGTGAATCCGCGTGGCCTCGGTGATGGCCTGTTCGAAGCGAGCGAACAGCGCTTCGTCGTCGGCGATCGCGCTCGCCGCCGCGAGTTCGAGATCTCGGCTCGACGCGGGATCACGCTCGCGCGAGATGCCGGCTCTTCTCGCGCGAGAAGAGCCGGCATCTCGCGCGAGAAGATACGCGCGGACCTCGCAACGCCGGTCGAGGGCTTGCGCAAACGCCTCGGGCCCGAGCTCGTTGACGGCGAGCGCGCTCGCCACCAAGTGCTTGCAGAAGCCCCAATCGTCGAAGGCCGGGCAGGAGCAGTCCCCGGAGACGTCACCTCCGGCGCCCAGGAGTTCCGAGCGATAGATCTCGGTGCCGAACACCCTCGCCACGACGCGGGCGGAATCGATCGAGACGATATCGACCCGCTCGTCCTCATGGTAGGCGACGCCGCGCGCGTACACCTTCTCACCCGCGACGCGGCGTAGCACGGCGACATCAAAACGCGGGGACCCGACGGCCGCTTCGGGGCTACCCGACGCGCGTTTTGTCGTTTTCGTCATGGTTGTCGGATCCCGTTGGCGTCGGCGCGCTCGACTAAACCGGGTGAAGGAGCCCATCCTCTTCGATGAGGCGAAGAGCCTCGACCAAGGAGACATCCTTATGGAGGGATCTCCATTCGCCCGTATGGCGGTGCCACATCACATCGAAGAGGTCGCGGCCATGGTAATCCAGGCGAGCAAAGGCATGCTCGAATTCGGACCGAAGCGAGTCGGCGTGGCCCGAACGGAACCGCTCGATAAATCGATAGCGACCACCATGCCACTTCCCATAGAGATCCACGGGGTAGTTGAACTCGCTCGGTCGGATGGCGGGAAGGAAGCGCGGCTTCAGGACTTCGGCCACGAATTTTTCGCAAGCCAGGGTAATCGCGGCCTTCTCGAGGTCCGGCGGCCGGCTTGGAGTCCGCGTCCGCGTCCAAACCCACTCTCGTCTCGGCACGGTGCCATCCCTCGAAACGAATCGCCTGTCAGACCCCGAGGATAACACGCCGGCCACCTCACCGAGAGCCCGGGCGAACTCATAATCTTCCCTACGAACAAGTCCTTCGCGTCGCTCGGTGGACTTCTTCACCGGGGAGCAATCCGGGGATCGCGCCTCAAAGGCGTCTCGGGCGGTTGCCCGAGCGCCGCATAACGCGTTGAATATAATTGAGAAAATTGGTCGGGGTGAGAGGATTTGAACCTCCGGCCCCTGCCTCCCGAAGACAGTGCTCTACCAGGCTGAGCTACACCCCGGCCGGAATTCGGCGATGCTTATAGCGCCGACACAGCTCCACCGCAAGCGAGCTTCCGCGCCCCACCCTCGCTCAGTGCGCCCGATCGATGCAGAAGTCGATGACCTGATCCAGCGCCCGCTTGGGCGCGCTCTCGGGAAACAGGCCGAGGGCGTCGCGTGCCATGGCGCCGTAATGGCGGGCCCGCTCCACCGTGTCGTCGAGGGCGCCGTGGCTCCGGATCAGCCCGATCGCCCGCTCCAGGTCGCCCGCCTCCTGCTTGCCGTGCTCGACGCAAGCCCGCCAGAAGGCGCGCTCCGCCTCGTTGCCCCGGCGGAAGGCCAGCACGACCGGCAGCGTCACCTTGCCCTCGCGGAAATCATCGCCGACGGTCTTGCCGAGCACCGATTCGCGGGCCGCGTAATCGAGCGCGTCGTCGACCAGTTGGAAGGCGATGCCGAGGTTCTTGCCGTAACTCTCGAGCGCCGTCTCATCGGCCGTGGGGCGTTCCGCGACGACGGCGCCGATACGGCAGGCGGCGGCGAACAGCGCCGCCGTCTTGGCCGAGATCACCTCGAGGTAGGCGTCCTCCGTGGTCTCGGTGTTGTTCGCGGTTTCGAGTTGCAGCACCTCCCCCTCGGCGATCACCGCCGAGGCGTCGGAGAGGATGCGCAAGACCTCCAAAGAGCCGTCCTCGACCATCACCTGAAAGGCCCGGGAGAACAGGAAATCACCGACCAGGACGCTCGCCTGATTGCCCCAGAGCACGTTGGCGGTGGCGTTGCCCCGGCGTAGGTCGCTCTCATCGACGACGTCGTCGTGCAACAGCGTCGCGGTGTGGATAAATTCGACACAGGCGGCCAGCGGAATATGGCGCTCGCCGCCATAGCCGCACAGCGCGGCCGCGCCCAGCGTCAGCATCGGCCGGAGCCGCTTGCCGCCGGCGGCGATGATATGGCCGGCGAGCTGGGGGATCAGCGCCACGCGGCTCGTCATGCGGCGCCCGATCACCTCGTTGACCCGGGCCATGTCGTCGCCGACCAGGGCCTGCAACGCCGCCATCGAGGCGCGCGCGGCGGCGTGGCGCTCCTCGCTCAAATGTACGATATCGGCCACCGAACCATCCTCGCCTTCGAACGTCCCCGTCCCGAACATAAAACGTCACGAGCGCCAAGAGAACCCGAAGCCACGCGACCCGAGGTCACACGCGGTGACGAGCGTCGAGGCGGATCTCAGTCGAAACCCAGCAATTGGTCCGGCAGCCAGATCGCCAAAGCCGGAAACACCATGACCAGGCCCAGCGCGATGATCTCCAAGCCGATAAAGGGGATCACGCCCCTGTACATGTCCTTGAGCGTGATCTCCGGCGGACTGATACCGCGCAAGTAGAAGATCGCCGGCGCCATCGGCGGCGTCAGGTAGCTGGTCTGGATCACGATCAGGAACAGGATGCAGAACCAGATCTCGTCGAAGCCGAACTGCTTCATCAGCAGAATGGCGATCGGGATGAAGATCAGGATGATCGAGATCAGATCCAGCACGAAGCCGGCCATGAACGACAGGAAGAGGATCAGGAACAGCGTTGCCCACGGGCCCAAGCCCGATGCCTGCAACAAATTCTGCACCGCCGCCATGCCGCCCGAGGCGATGAACACGCCCGCGAACATGGTGCCGCCGAGCAGGATCATCAGGATCATCGCGGTGATCAAAAGGGTCTTGACGAAGGCCTGCGACAGCACCGAAAAGGTGAATCTACGGTAAATCAGCGTCAGGATGACCGAGCCGAAGGCGCCCATCGCCGCCGCTTCCGTCGGCGTCGCCGCGCCGACCATGATCGAGCCCAAGACGGCGGCGATCAGGAACACCGGCGGCAATAGTGCCTGCACCGTGATCATCAGCTTTTCGGCCAGGCTGGGCTCGTCGTCGGCCGGCGGCAGCCGGGGCCCATAGTGCGGCGCCACGGTGCAGAGGATCAGGATGTAGAGAATATACAGGCCCGCCAGGATCAGGCCCGGGATCAGAATGCCGACGAACAGGCTGCCGACGTCGACGTCGGCCACCGGGCCGAGAATGACCACTACCACGGAGGGAGGAATGATCGTGCCCAGCGAGCCGCCGGCGCAAATCGTGCCGGAGATCAGCCCCTTGTTGTAGGCATAGCGCAGCATGACCGGGATCGCCAACAGGCCCACCACCGACTCGGTGGCGCCGATGACACCACTGGCCGCGGCGAAGATCACGCACATGAGCACCGTGCCGACGGCGAGGCCGCCGGGCAAACGGCGGGTCCAGAGATGTATCGCCTCGAACAATTTTACCGCGATGCCCGAACGCTCCATCATCGAGCCCATGAAGATGAAGAGCGGCACGGCGGCCAGCACCGCGGTGCCGTTCACGTCCTGCACCTTGGTGACCAGGATTTGCGCCAACGCGTCCGGCGGCCAGCGTATGAGGCCGAAGACGAAGGCCGTTCCCATCAACGAGAAGGCGACCGGGAAGCCCATGAAGATGGCGAACATCAACGCCGGGAACATCCATGCGGCGAGCCAGAAACTCATTCCGCGGCCTCCGGTCGGGCCACGTCATGGCCCATGAGCACGAGAATGCATTTCAGCACCTCCGCCACCACTTGCAGCAGCAGCAGGAACATGCCCACCACGAAGCTCACGCGGAACGGCCAAACCACCGGGTTCCACGCCGACTCGCCAGACAACTCGTTGTGCTCGTAGGCGTAGATCATGTAGTCCACAAGGCCGTTTTTCCAGAACACCAGAAGAATGCAGGCGGGGATGATCAAGCCCCCGAAGCCGATCAGATCGATCAGCGCCTGCTTCTTCAGGCCGACCTGGTCGTAAAGGAAGTCGACCCGGATGTGCCGGCGCATCTGCAAGGTATAGGCGATGCCGAACATGAAGCTCGCGCCCATCGTCATGTAGGACATCTCGTAGGCCCAGAAGGTGGGCGAAGCGAAGAACTTGCGCGCGATCACCTCGTAGACCATGGAGAGCATCAGCGGCGCCACGAACCAGGCGCCGATGTAGCCGAACCCCTTGGTCAGCCACTCGATCGGCCGGATTATCATCCACATCGACCGGATCCCCCCGGTGATAGATTGAAGAACTGCCCCCGGTGATAGATTGAAGAACTGAAAGTACGGAAGGCGGCCCCATCTCGACACGGGGGCGCCCCGTCGGGGCGCCCCCGTGTCGAAATCGAACCCTACGCTGAACGCGACTACTTGGGTTTGGGCGTGTCGCGATACTTGTAGGCGTTGGCCCAGGACTTCTGATAGGCCCGCTGGTGAGCCAGAACCTTCTTGAACCAGCCGCCCTGCTCCGCCGCGACCTTGTCGGCCCAGGCGTACGACAGCTCCTTGCCCTTCTTGATCACGGCGTCGTCCAGAATCACGATCTCGTTACCCGAGTTGATGTAGAACTGGTAGGCGTCCGCGTCCTCGTGGCCGGTCTTGTGGTAGAAATGCAGGCTGACGTCGCGGCCGGCGAACTCGATCAGTTGCTTGTGGCGCTCCGAGAGGCCCTTCCAGACGTCCATGTTGAAGCTGCAGGCGATCACGGCCGAAGGCTGATGGATCCCCGGCATGATCAGATACTTGGCGATCTTGTGGAAGCCGATCGACTTGTTGATCGAAAGCTGCGCCCACTCGATCGCGTCGATCACGCCGCGCTCCAGCGCCGGATAGACTTCCGCGCCCGGCAGGATCACCGTCGAGGTACCGAAGCCGGAGGCGATCTCGGCCCAAGCGCCGGCGGTGCGCAGCTTCAGTCCCTTGAAGTCGTCGAGCGTCTGGATCTTCTTGCGCGAATGCATGCCCATTTCGCGCGGCAGGATGCCGCAGGGCACCGGCACGACGGAGAACTTCTCGATCCGGAACTCCTTGTAGAGCTCCTTGCCGCCGCCATAGAACAGCCAGTGGATCATCTGCTCGCCATTCAGGCCGCCGGCGTAGCCACCGAACAGCACCGTCGTCTTGTCGATGCCCCAGTCGTAGCCGTCCCAGCTATGGCCGGATTCGGTCACGCGGCTGCGCACCGTCTCGGTGACCTTCAGCGGGCTGCCCATGGTGCCGCCCGGGAAGACCTGGATCTTGATCTGGCCGTCGGTCAGAAGCTCGATCCTCTGCGCGGCGCCCTTGGCCGCGGTCTCGAGCACCGGACCGCCACCCCAGGAGGTGGCCATGCTCCAGTTCTGCTGCGCCGATACGGAACCGGTGGCGAGCGCGAGCGCGGCCACGGTCCCCAGCGCCGTCGAAATAATTCGTTTCATGAAACTCAACCCTCCCTTGGTCTGCCCCGCGAGCACCCGGCGGGGCCGAGCGCTCTAGGTCTTCTGGATCTCCCGGCGTCTCCGCGCCGAGAACCCGACCTGGCCGTTAGCTCGGCGGGCGACCTGGGACGCCGAACCGGCCACGATGAAAAGATCATAGCTTTCGAGGGTAGGGCGTCAACACTCGGCGAACTGGTCGCCGCGCAAGGACCCATTCGCCGCCTTCGAAAGGTGGCCGAGTTCACGACGATTCTAGTCTCACGACGGCGAGCCGGGCCCGGCCGAAAGCAGGGCCCCGAGCGTCGAGACGAATGCCAAGGGCTGGTCCACGATCAGGTGGTGTCGGGCCTCCGGCGGCTCGATCATCGGGCTCCCCGGCCCCATCCGTTCCCTCATGAAGTCGACGACCTCCGGCGTCACCGGGGCACTGTCGGCGCCGTGGATGACGGCCTTGGGACAGCGCATGGCGGCCATATGTTGGATTCTATCCACTAGATCGCGCCGCCGTCGCGCAAGCCCCGGATCGCCGCCGCGTCGTAGCCGAGCTCGGCCAGGACCTCGTCCGTGTGCTCGCCCAGGAGCGGCGCGCGGCGTTCCGCCCGGGGGCCGTCCTCGTCGGCCATGAAGCCGAGGCCGGGAAGCGTCAACTGGCCACTCTCGGCCTCCGGCGCCGGCACTTCCATCAAGATGCCGCGGTGCTCGAGCTGCGGTTCGCCCAGCGCGCTCGCCAGATCGGCCACCGGTTCGGCCGGCACGCCCTGCGCGGCCATCTGCCGCAGCCAGACCGCGCTCGCCTCGCCGGCCAAGATTTCGCCGATCTCCGCCCGGATCTCGTCGGCGTGCGCGACCCGGCCCTCGGTGGTCCGATAGCGCTCGCTTGTCGCCCAGGCCTCGCGCCCGAGCGCGCGGCAGAGCGCCGCCACCATGTGGTCGGCGATCACCGCGATCGACAGATGGCCGTCCCGGGTGGCCCAGGTGTCGGCGGTGCCTTGGTGGGCTTGCGAGCGGTTGCCGATCAGCGTCGGCACCTGGCCCTCGACCAGATAGCGGCTGACGATCGGGTTCATGATCTGGATCGCGGCATCGGTCATCGCCACGTCCAGCCACTGGCCCCTTCCGGTCGTCCGACGGCGGTAGAGGGCGGCGGCGATGGCGAAAGCGGCGGTCAGCGCGGTGGTCATGTCGACCACCATGAAGCCGACGCGGACCGGGCCCGTCGCCGGGTCGCCAGTCACCGACATGATGCCGGAGCCCGCCTGGATCACCCCGTCATAGGCCGGCAGGCCCGACTTCGGCCCCTCCTGGCCGTAGCCGGAGACCGAGCAATAGACGATATCCTCGCGGACCGACTTGGCCCATACGTAATCGAAGCCGAGGCGCGCCATCACCCCGGGGCGAAAATTCTCCAGCACCACGTCGGCCCCCTCGACGAGGCGTGTCAGCACTTCCTTCGCGCGCGGGTGCTTGAGGTCGAGGGTGATCGCCCGCTTGTTGGGATTGGCGCCGAGGAAGGCGGGTGCCAAGCCACGCGCCGCCCATTCGCCCTCGGTCGTCAGGCGGCGCATCTGGTCGCCGCCGCCCGGGTGCTCGATCTTGACGACGTCGGCGCCCAGCAGCGCGAGCTGCGCCGCCGCAAACGGTCCGGCCAGGACTTGGCTGAAATCGATGACGCGGACATTCTCGAAGGCACGTGGCATGGCTCTCCCCCGCCGGAGCTAAAAGCTGGTCGGACAGTAGCTTGGGCGAGGCTCGGCCGCTTCCCGTAAATGTCGAGCAGGCGCTTCGGATAGCCCCACGTCCCGGGCCGGCGCCCGCGTCTCAGTCGGCCTCGGCCCGGGCCGCCTCGGCCGCCCGGGCGGCATCCTTCGCCGCCATCCGCGCCTTCAACTGCTCCGGCGACAGGCGAACGATGTCCTCGTTCTGATGGCTGAAGATGTCGTAGCCCTCGGTCGCCAGCGCCTCCAACGCGATCGAACCGTCGAGCACGCCCGCCTTCCAGGCCGCGTGCTCGGCCTCGCCGGCGTGGAATTCCGGCATCACCTCCCGGGCGAAGAGTTCCAGGCTGTCGCAGATATCCTGGTGGCTGGTCTTGCCGGCCTGGTTCAGCAGGATCACCTGGTCGACATGGGCCGCTTGATAGTGGCGGAGCTTGCGGCGAATGGTCTCGGGCGAGCCGATCATGCCGGCGGTCAGCGCCTGCTTCGCCTTGTCGGTCTTGCGCCAGTCCTGATACGCGTTCCAGAGGTTGCCGGTGCCCGGCGCGTCGACGCCCTTGCGGCCATAATACGAAAGCGCGAAGATGAAGAAGGTCCAGCCGGCGGCCTTCTCGATCGCCTCCTCGTCGCTCTCGGCGCACATGAAGCCGCTGACCATGGCGATGTTGGGGTTGATGGGGTAGTCGGCCAGCCGGTTCGGATTGTGCAGCAGTTCGTTATAATAACGGTGCACCCAGGCCAGGGCCGCCTCGGGCGAGACGAAGGTGAAGCCGAGCGCGCCGAGGCCCCATTCGCCGGCCTTGGCGATGGTCTGGATGTTGGAGCAGGCGACCCAGAGCGGCGGGTGCGGCTTCTGATAGGGCTTGGGCACCACGTTGCGCGCGGGGAAATCATAATATTCGCCGTGGAACTCCCAACTATCGCGGGTGAACATCGGGATGATCGCGCGGACCGCCTCCTCCCAGCGGTCGCGCTTGTCGCGGACCCGAATGTTGAAGGGATGCAGTTCCGCCGGGCCGGCGCCTTCGCCCATGCCGAACTCGACCCGCCCGTTCGACAACAAATCGAGGGTGGCGACCCGCTCGGCCACCCGATGCGGCTGGTTGGTGGTGAGCTGGATGATGCCGTGGCCGAGGCGGATGCGCTCCGTCCGCTGGCTCGCCGCGCCGAGGAAGACCTCCGGCGCCGAGCAGTGGGAGTATTCCTCGAGGAAGTGATGCTCGACGCACCAGGCATAGTCGAAGCCGATCCTGTCCGCGAGCTCGATCTGGCTGAGCGAATTCGCCAGCAGATCCCGCTCGCTCTCGGAATTCCAGGGCCGTGGGATCTGGTGCTCGTAGAAAATGCCGAACTTCATTCGGGACCGCTCCTCGGCGGGAAATGGGTCTGAACCGTCGCCGGACGGGCGCGCGGGCCTTCATAGCATTCTTTGCGGGCGCGCGGAATTCCCGCGCCGGCGCCGCGCGTTGGTCTATGTTGGCGCCATCTCGGAATCCGCTTGGGAAGGGAGGGAAAGATGCATCTAACGGGTGGCTGCCTCTGCGGCGAAATTCGCTATGAATCGAGCGAGACGCCGATGAATGTGTTCTTTTGTCACTGCGAGGATTGCCGGCGTTCCGGCGGCAGCCTGCTGCATATGGGCGTGATGGTGCCGCGCGAGGGTTTCGAGATCACCCAGGGCACGCCCACGGCTTACCGTTCGGCGGCCGACAGCGGGCGCACCATCACCCGGAACTTTTGCGCCACCTGCGGCTCGGGCATCACCAACGAGTTGGAGCACGTGGCGAACGCGGTGGTCATCAAGGCCGGCACGCTGGACGACCCGAGCGCGATTGCGCCGACCTACGAGGTTTTCGTCGGCGGCCGCTCGCCCTGGGTCTCGACCGACGAAAGGCTGGAGAAATTCGAGAAGGGCCGTCTCGGTTAAGACGCGATCGCACCGTCGGCGCGCCGCGCGCGGGGCCGGGTGTTGAGGCCGGCACGGAGCTCGGCCGCGGTCCAGCCCAATTGGCCGTGGCGCCCGATGCCATGGCGAACAAGCGCCGCGTCGGCGAAGCGGCGGATATCGTCCATGTCGAACCAGATCCGGAGCAGGATTCGCTTGCGCGCCTCCGCTGCCACGACCTCGTGCGCGGCGCGGCCGTGCAGCACGGTGTAATTGTTGCAGAACTGGATGTCGCCCTCGTGGAAGGGAAACTCCAGGCGGTTCTCGAAGGCGATCTCGTCGACCAGATCGAAGATCGCCTCGTCCTCCGCCGCCATCGGCGCTTCCTTGCGCCGGGCCGCCGAGGTGATCCAGTTTCGGTTGTAGGGGCACGACACCACGCCGTCGGCTTGGCTGTAAAAGGGCACGAGATAGCCCGAGGTGGCGCTCTCGCCCGCGCCATGTTCGCCCATCCGGTCCCATTCGAAACCCCGGTAGAGGCGGGCCAGCGCGTCGGGGCGGCGACGCAGAAGCTCGTTGTGGACGGTGAGGGAGCTGGCCAACCGGCTGGCCGGGTCGTCGGGCGCCTGGCGGACGCAGAGCAGCGAGACCACGTCCATCAGATCGACGTGGAGCTTCGTTTCCCTGGGCGAGCCGACGCCGCGCGTCCCCTACCGGGGCCGCCGCGCCCCGTCGGTCACGTAGTGGATCAAGCCACCCTCGCTATTTTGGCTGCGGCCGGTGCCGAGGTGGGCGCAGAGCCCCCAATAGAGGATCTCCAACTCCTCGAGGGAATGGCGCTGGACGGGAAAGCCGCGCATCACAGCGAAGCCGCGTCCCTCGCGCAGCTCGGCGGCGAGGCGGGCGAGCCTCGGCGCCAGGTCGGGAAGCGGAAAATCGGATTTTCCGACATCCACCACTTCGAGGCCGCGGGCGCGGACCCGCGCCAAGGCGCGGCCCAGCTCCGCTCGCTCGCCGTCGTCCAGCGGGTATTCCCAGGCGCGATCGCTCTCCAGCTCAGGCCCGCGCCAGGCGCTGGCGTGGTCGATGTGGCGGCTATGAATTTCCGTCATGTCGCTCTCCCGCGCCCCTCTCGGCGCCGGCGCGGCGATTGCGCGCGCCGCGCCGTTGCCGCATCATCGCCGGACGCATCCCGCGTGACAATCGGAGGGAGGAGAAGATGGCGAAACCGGTTCTGCACGGCCCCGGCTACAGCACCTATGTGCGCACGGCGCGCCTGGCACTGGAGGAGAAGGGCGTCGATTATGACCTGAACGAGATCAACTTCATCGCCGACGGGATCCCGGACGACCACCTGGCGCGCCATCCCTTCGGCAAGGTGCCGGCCTTGAGCCACGGCGACTTCGAGGTTTACGAGACCGTGGCAATCGCGCGTTATATCGACGAGGCCTTCGACGGCCCCGCGCTGCAACCCTCGGACGCGGCCGGCCGGGCGCGGATGACCCAGGTGAGCGCCATCCTCGACAGCTACACTTACCCGACGGCGATCACCGGCGTCTTCATCCAGCGCGCGGTGATGCCGATGATCGGTGGCGAAACGGACAAGGCGGCGATCAGCGCGGCGCTGCCCGAGGCGGCCAAGGCCATGGGCGTGCTGAACGAGATGCTGGGCGAGCGCGACTATCTGGTGGGCGACGGCCTCACCATCGCCGACCTGCATCTGGTACCGATCTACGATTATTTTCGCCAGACCCCGGAAGGCGAGGGCGTGCTGGCCGAGACCCCGGCGCTCCGGCGCTGGTGGGACACCATGAGCCAGCGGGCCTCGGTGAACGCGACGACGCCGCAACTGGGCTGATACCGGGGCGCCACGCTTCCGTAGCCTGGCGCAGGGTCAAATTCGCGTTGCGGCCCCCTGCGGGCCGACCTATTCTCGAAGCGGGAGAGGGACCGGTCCACCATTGGACGTCGCTCCCGGGGAGGCGCGTTGGCGTCAGGGCATTGTCGGGGGTCCGGCAAGGCGGAATGCCGGAGGACCGGCAATAGGGAAAGGATCGAAAAAATGAGCTTTGGGAAAGCGCTGCTCGGCGCCCTGGCCGCGGTGCTGCTGGCGACGCCGTCGTTGGCGGCGGAAACCACCTTGGTGGTCGGCCTGAAGGCGGAGCCGTCGTCGATCGACCCGCACTATCACAACCTCGGCCCGAACAACTCGATGGCGACGCACATTTTCTCGCGCCTGATCGAGCAGGACGCGAAGCAGCGCCTGACGCCGGGCCTGGCGACCTCGTGGAAGGCGATCAACGACACCACCTGGGAGTTCAAGCTGCGTAAGGGCGTAAAATTCACCGACGGCTCGGCCTTCGATGCCGACGACGTTCTCTTCACCGCCGAGCGGGCGCCCAACGTCCCCGCTTCGCCGTCGAGCTTCGGCATCTACCTCAAGGGCAAGACTTTCAAGAAGATCGATTCCCACACCGTGCAGATCTCGACCGCTCGCCCGCACCCGTTGATGCCGGTGGAGATGTCCAACATTCACATCATCTCCAACGAGGTCGGCGACAAGGTCTCCACCTCCGACTTCAATTCCGGCAAGGCGGCACACGGCACCGGACCCTTCAAGTTCGTCGAGTGGGTGCCGAACGATCGGCTGGTGCTGGAGCGCAACGAAGATTATTTCGGCGAGAAGCCGGAATGGAAGAAGGTGATCTTCAAGCCGATCAAATCCGGCCCGTCCCGCGTCGCGGCGCTGCTGGCGGGTGACGTCGACTTCATCGACAACGTACCGCCGATCGACATCGCGCGGCTGAAGAAGGAAGCCGGCGTGCAGTTGAGCCAGGGCATCTCCAACCGGGTGATCTACCTGCACATGGACCAGTTCCGCGAGGATTCGCCCTTCGTCAAGGCCAAGGGCGGCGGCAAGATCAAGAACCCGCTGCTCGACGCCCGGGTGCGCAAGGCGCTCTCCATGGCGATCAACCGCGACGCCATCGTCGATCGGGTGATGGAAGGCGTTGCCATCAAGGCGGGCCAGCTTCTGCCCGAGGGCTTCTTCGCCGTCTCGTCGAAGCTGAAGCCCGAGGCTTACGATACCGCCGGAGCCAAGAAGTTGCTGGCCGAGGCCGGTTACGGCGATGGCTTCGAGATGACCATCCACGGACCCAACGACCGCTATATCAACGATGCGAAGATCGCCGAGGCGGTGGCCCAGATGATGAGCCGGATCGGCATCAAGACCGCCGTCGAGACGATGCCGAAGGCGGTCTATTTCAAGCGCGCCAGCCGCGGCGGGCCAAACAAATCGCCGGAGTTCAGCTTCATCCTGGTGGGTTGGGGCTCGGGCACGGGCGAGCCGTCCTCGCCGCTGAAGTCGCTGCTGCACACTTACGATAAATCGAAGGGCTTCGGTTCCTCGAACCGCGGACGTCACTCCGACGGGGAAATCGACAGGCTGATCGAGGATGCGCTGGCGACGGTCGACGACGACAAGCGGAGCGCCTTGCTGCAGAAGGCGACGGAGCTCGGCATCGGCCGCAATCAGGGGATCATTCCGCTGCACTACCAGGTGAACACCTGGGCCGGCAAGAAGGGTCTGGTCTACGAGGCCAGGACCGACGAGCGGACGATGGCCATGGGCGTGCATAGCCAGTAACCCTCGACGCGTTCCCGGGCGGAGCGCTTTCCCCGCCCGGGGCAGCCGTTCGGACAAGCTCTCGGGAGAGGCGCCATCTCCGTCTTCGTGATCCGCCGCTTGCTGCAGAGTTCGATCGTCGTCGTGGTGATGTCGCTGCTGGTCTTCATCGGCGTCAACCTGGTCGGCGATCCGGTGGACATGCTGATCAATCCGGAGGCTGACCAGGCCGAGATCGAGCGCGTCATCCGCGACCTCGGGCTCGACCGGCCGGTGCACGAGCAGTACGGCTACTTCGTCGTCAACGCGCTGCAGGGCAATCTGGGAAAGTCGTTCATCTATGGCGAGCCGGCTTTGTGGCTGATCGTGCAGCACATTCCGGCGACCCTGGAGCTGGCGGTGGCGGCGCTGCTGATGGCGATCGTCTTCGGCATCCCGCTCGGCGTCTACGCCGGCTTGAACCCGGAGTCCAAGACCGCCAAGACGATCATGGCGGGCTCGATCCTGGGCTTCAGCCTGCCGACCTTCTGGGTCGGCATCATGATGATCATGATCTTCGCGGTGCAGCTCGGAATCCTGCCCTCGACCGGGCGGGGCGAAACGGTCGAGGTGGCGGGCATCCATATGAGCTTCCTCACCGCCGACGGGCTTTCGCACCTCTTGCTGCCGGCGCTCAATCTCGCATTATTCAAGATTTCCCTGGTGATCCGGCTGGCCCGCGCCGGCACCCGCGAGATCGTGCATCAGGACTACATCAAGTTCGCCCGGGCCAAGGGCCTGCGTCAGGGCCGCATCATCATGGTGCATCTGATGAAGAACATCATGATCCCGGTGGTGACGGTGCTGGGGCTGGAGTTCGGCGGCCTGGTCGCCTTCTCGACGGTGACCGAGACGGTGTTCGCCTGGCCGGGCATGGGCAAGCTGATCATCGACTCGATCCACAACCTCGACCGGCCGGTGGTGGTGGCCTATCTGATGATCGTCGTACTGCTCTTCGTCACCATCAATCTGGTGGTCGACATCCTCTATTCCGTGCTCGATCCCCGAGTGCGCCTGCGGGACCAGAAAGCATGACTGCCGAGGTCCACGAACGCCTGCCCGCGATCGAGGCGGCGGCGCCCAAGGCCGGCGTCGAGACGCCGTTCCGCCGCTTCGTCTCCGACTACACCGACAGCCGCCTGGCAACGGGCGCCGTGGTTTTCTTTCTGCTGATCGCCCTGATCGCCGTCCTCGCGCCGTGGCTGGCGCCGACCGATCCTTATGATTTGGCGCAGGTGAGCGTGCTCGATTCCAACCTGCCGCCGGGCACCGAGAGCGCCCAGGGCACGACCTTCTGGCTGGGCACCGACGGCGCCGGCCGGGATCTCTTGAGCGCGATCATGTACGGGCTCCGCATCTCGCTCGGCGTCGGCGTCGCCAGCGGCCTGATCGCCATGACCATCGGCTGCGTCGTCGGTCTGACGGCGGCCTATGTCGGCGGGCGGACCGACAGCGTGGTCATGCGCATCGTCGACATCCAGTTGAGCTTCCCGGCCATTCTGGTGGCGCTGATCTTGCTGGCGATCCTGGGCAAGGGGGTCGACAAGATCGTGATCGCGCTGGTCTGCGTGCAATGGGCCTATTACGCCCGCACGGTCAGGGCGAGCGCGCTGGTCGAGCGGAGCAAGGAATACGTCGAGGCGGCGACCTGCCTCGCCCTCGGGCACCGGCGGATCGTCTTCCGCCATATCCTGCCGAACTGCCTGCCGCCGATGATCGTGGTGGTGACGTTGCAGACCGCGCACGCGATTTCGCTGGAGGCGACGCTGAGCTTCCTCGGCGTCGGGCTGCCGATCACCGAGCCCTCGCTTGGCCTGCTGATCGCCAACGGCTTCGATTACATGCTGAGCCACAAGTATTGGATTTCGATCTTCCCCGGCGTCGCCCTGCTGTTCACCATCGTCACCATCAACCTGGTCGGCGATCAGTTGCGCGACGTGCTGAACCCGCGTCTGCAAAGGTGACGTTGAACCAACCGACAAAAACTCCGGCCGCCCCGACGCTCGAGGTCCGCGATCTCAGGACCCATTTCCTGACCAAGGCGGGCGCGGTGAAGGCCGTCGACGGCATCAGTTTCGAGGTCACCAAGGGCCGGATCCTGGGCCTGGTGGGGGAATCTGGTTGCGGCAAGTCGGTTACCGGCTTCTCCATCCTCGGCCTCGTCGATCCGCCCGGCCGGGTGGTCGGCGGCGAGATCCGCTTCAACGGCGAGAACCTGCTGGGGCTCGACGACGAGCGGATGCGCCAGCTCCGCGGCAACCGCATCGCGATGATCTTCCAGGATCCGATGATGACGCTCAATCCGGTGCTCAGGATCGACACCCAAATGGTCGAGACCGTGCGGGCGCACTACGACGTCGACCGGGCGAGCGCGCTGGAGCGCGCCCGCGAGACGCTGGGGCGCGTCGGCATCCCCTCGCCCGAGGAGCGGCTCCACGCCTACCCGCATCAGTTCTCGGGCGGCATGCGTCAACGGGTCGCCATCGCCATCGCGCTGCTGAACGAGCCGGACCTGATCATCGCTGACGAGCCGACCACGGCGCTCGACGTCACGATTCAGGGCCAGATCCTGTTCGAGGCGCAGAAGCTCTGCCGCGAGAGCGGGACGGCGATGATCTGGATCACCCACGATCTCGCCGTCGTCGCCGGCCTGGCGGACGAGATCTGCGTGATGTACGCCGGGCGCATCGTCGAGAAGGGCACCGTCGACGAGGTATTGGACCGCCCGATCCATCCCTATACCCGTGGCCTGATCGGCTCGGTGCCGAGCCACAACAGCCGGGGCGGCCGGCTGTCCCAGATACCGGGGATGACGCCCTCGTTGCTGAACCTGCCGCCCGGCTGCGCCTTCCGCGAGCGCTGCCCCCGCGCCGACGAGGCCTGCCTGGTCGAGCCCGAAATCACGATTCCGGCACACCGCCGGGAGGTCCGTTGTTTCCATCCCCACCTGGAGGCGAGGCCATGAGCGCGCCGGTGGCGATGATCGAGACCCGCCATGTGGTCAAGCGCTTCGTCAAGACGCTGGATCTCGCGGGCCGAATTGCCTCAGCTCTCGGCGCCGACGTCACCGAAGAGGTGGTGCATGCGGTGGATGACGTCTCGATCCGGGTGCGCCGGGGCGAGGTGGTCGGCCTGGTGGGCGAGTCCGGTTGCGGCAAGTCGACGCTCGGGCGGATGATCGCCGGCATCCTGGCGCCGAGCGAGGGCGCGGTGCTGCACGAGGGCCGCGAGGTGGCGGGTCTGGAGGGCCGCGAGGCGCGCGAGGTCGCGCTCAAGGTGCAGATGATTTTCCAGGACCCCTTCGCCTCGCTGAACCCCCGGATGCGGGTGGCGGACATCGTCGGCGAGGCGCCTCGGGCGCACGGTATCGTCGAGAAGGCGGCGCTGGCTGATTATGTCGACGACGTCTTGCGCCGGGTCGGTCTCGACCCGGCGTTCAAGCGGCGCTACCCGCACCAGTTCTCGGGCGGCCAGCGCCAACGCATCGGCATCGCCCGGGCGCTTGCGGTGAAGCCCGAATTCCTGGTCTGCGACGAGGCGATCGCCGCGCTCGACGTCTCGATCCAGGCCCAGGTGTTGAATCTGTTCATGGACCTGCGCGAGGATCTCGATCTCACCTATCTCTTCATCAGCCACGATCTTTCGGTGGTCGAGCACATCTCGGACCGCGTGGTGATCATGTATTTGGGCCGCGTCGTCGAGATCGCGGGAACCGAGGCGCTGTTCGAGGCCCCGAACCATCCCTATACCCGGGCGCTCCTGGCCGAGGTGCCGAAGCTCGACCTCCGCCGCCGCGACTACGAGCCGGTGAAGGGCGAGATTCCCTCGCCGCTGAACCCGCCCACGGGCTGTCATTTCCATCCCCGCTGCCCCCGGGCGGGACCGCGATGTAGCTTCGAGGCGCCGGCGCTGATCGAAATCGGCGACGAACGCTGGTCCGCCTGCCACCTGAACGACGGCGGCGTCGGCTGACGCCACGGCCGTCCAGCGCCGCGCCGGCCGGCCGGGAGGGGCCGAAGATCACGCCGCCCTGGATCGCGACGCTTCGTTCGGAAACGAGCTTCCGGCTCATCTCGCCTCGCCCTGGCGCTCAATCCGGCGCAGGAGATCGCTGATCAGCTCTGCCGGCAGGCCGTCGATCCGTTCCGCCAGTCGGTTGGCCAGCAACGTCGCCTCGGGCGTGAGGCCGGCGGTGTCCAACACCACCCGGGGGTGCGAGAGCCGCGCCAGCTCGCGCACCTCGTCGGCCTCGTCCCAGATGATGTTGAAATAAGCGCAGATCTGGTCGACCAGGATCGGCGAGGCGCGGCCCCGGTGACCGTGCTCCAGCGCCGAAAGATAGGCCGGCGAGAGCTGCAGCTCGCGCGCCATGTCCTTCAGCCTGACACCCTTGGCCCGGCGCAGCTCGCGAACCTTGCGCCCAAAGGGGGTCACGTGTCCTCTCCGAGGAAATCCAGCAGCATCTCGAGCAGCCGCTCCGGCGCCTCCTCCGCGAGCCAATGGCCGGCGCCCGCCACCGAGCCGCCGCGAACGTCGGTGGCGACACGTTCGAGGGAGTCCCGGCACAGCTCGCCCCGCCCCATGCCCTCGGCGCCGCCGAGCGCCAGCACCGGCATCGCCAACTTGCGCTCGGCGATCGAGGCGACGTTGTCGGCGATGTCCTGGGGGATGGCGCGGTAATAGGCGAAACCGGCCACCATGGCGCCGGGTTGGCTATAGCAACGGAGGTATTCCGCCACCGCGTCTTCGGGAACCACGCCCGGCCGGGCCCCGAAAGAATCGTAAAAGTAATTGAGATAGGCCTCTTCGCGGCCCTCGGTCAGGATCTCGGGCAACTCGGGCGTCCGGTGGAAGCCGTGATGCCAGCGCCCGCCCGAGGTCGAGAACAGCTCGGAGCCGTCGCCCGGAATCATCACGTCGAGGATCGCCAGCCGCCGCACCGCGTCCGAATGGTCCCATGCCAGCCGATAAGCGACCGGGCCGCCCCAGTCGTGCCCGACCAGGGAAAATCGCTCGATTCCCAAATGCTCGCTCGAGAGGCGCCAGATATCTCCCGCCACGGTCTTCTTGTCATAGCCGCCCGGGGGTCGACTGGAATCGCCCAGGCCCCGCATGTCGGGGGCGACGACCCAGTAGCGTTCGGCCAGCCTCGCCATGATCGCTCGCCACTCGTACCAGGTCTGCG
This sequence comes from Alphaproteobacteria bacterium, assembly GCA_965225945.1. Taxonomy (GTDB): domain Bacteria; phylum Pseudomonadota; class Alphaproteobacteria; genus JASLMY01. Next base: position 220,131 of record CBDDBZ010000031.1, read on the forward strand.
GGAAGCCGTGCAGCAGGACCACGACCTCCGGCCCCTCGCCACACTCGACATAGTGCAGCTCCACCTCGCCCAAATCGGCCCGATGGTGAGAGAAGTCCGCGCCGGTCATCGCGCTCACGCCACCTCGAGGCCGCGGGCGGCATGCCACTCGGTGATCGATTCGTTCGGATAGACGGGAAAGCGGTCGTCGCCGTCGGCGCTCTCGACCGGCACCCAATCGGGCTTGAAATCGAGCATGATGTGGACCGTCTCCGCGGCCGGCGGCAGGCCCTCGTCGATGGCGCTCGCGAAAGGGTGTACCAGCTCCGGCCAGCTCGGCGACCAGACCCAAAGCGCGGAGCCGCAATGGCGGCAGAAGTGGCGGCGATGGTCGCTCTCGCTCCCGTCTTCCTGGCGGGAGCGATAGATCGAGAGCGCCTCGCGCCCCTCGACGACCAGCGTCTCGTAGCGGCCCATGACGTTAATGGCGTAGCCGCCGCCGCCCGCCGTCTTGCGGCAGATCGAGCAATAGCAGCGCATGTAGGGCTGCGGCGTCGTGCTCTCGAGCGTGAAGCGGACCACCCCACAGTGGCAGGAACCCGCGAGTTTCATCTCTCTCTCCCCGGTGTCGTCGCGGCCATTCTACCGCTTGCGGCGCAGCAGCAGGTAAAACGCGCCCTCGCCGCCGTCGCGCGGGAGCGCGGGGCGTGCCGCCAGGACCTTGCCGGCGAGCGGCGCGGTCGCGAGCCAGCGCGGCAGCTCGCGTTTCAACACGCCCGGCGCGTCCTCGCCCATCACCGAGTCGGTCTCGCGCCCGGCGCCGCCCTTGCCGGTAATCACCAGGACGCAGCGTTTGCCCGCGGCCTGGCTGGCGAGGACGAAGTGCCCGAGAGCCTGGTGCGCCTCATCCACCCGGCGGCCGTGGAGGTCGAGGCGGGCCTCGATCTCGAAGCGTCCCTGGGCGAGCCGTTCGGCCGAGCGCCGGTCCAGCCCGGGGACGGGGGATTTGCGGCTCTCCACCACGACGGACGGCGCCGTCGAGGGCGCGGGCGCGGGTTTGGTTTCGTTCTCCGCGGGTCGCGTCGGCGGCGGCGGCGGGGCCGGGCGGCGCGGCCTGGCCGAGGCTGGCTTGGCCTTTCGTTCGGCCCGAACCGTCCGCTCGAAGAGTTCGCTCTCGTCGCGCGTCGGCTTTCGCTCGCCGCTCATCGGCCGTCCTCGATCAGCAAGATGTGGAGGGCGCGCGGTCCGTGCGCGCCCAGGTGAATGGTGAGTTCGATATCGCCGGTCCGCGAGGGCCCGGTGATCAAATTGACGGTACGCGGCAGCGCCGCCGCCTTGCCGCCCGCCGTCTCGCCCCCCATCTTCTCGCGCAGGCGATCCCAGACCTCCTCGTGGCTGGCCGCGAGGTCGGAGGTCCGAAGCTGGACGATGTGATGCTCCGGCAAGAAGTTGAGCGCGCTCGGGCGTCTCGCACCACTCTCCAGCACCACGGTACCGGTCTCCGCCACGCCGGCGAGCGCCGGCGTCAACGCCACCCGATCCTCGTCCCGGGCGGGGCCGGCGCTCCGCTCCACCAGCGGCGCGCGTTCCCACGGCAGATCCTCGACCTCGGCGAGGGCCGGGAGGCGGATGCGGGGTGGGAGATTGTGGCTTTGCAAATAATCCGCCACCGCCTCCGGCACCGCCTCGTCGCCGGCGAGCCGGGTGAGGGTGCAGGCCGCCGCCTCGGCGCGGGCGATGAAACGCTCGATCAGCTCGGCGCCCTCGGCGATCGCGTCTGCCGGCAGCAGGTTCCGGGGATGGGCGGCGAGACGGCCATCCAGCTCGGCCCGCGCGTCGGGCGAGAGCGGTCCCCGGCCCAGCGCGCGCCGGATCGCCGAGAGCACCCGCTCGCGGCCGCCGTCCCCGCGCCGGTCCTCGCTCATCCCTCCCCGCTCCGAATGCCGCCCGCGTCGGCCCGCCACAGCTCCTGGAAGGTCTTGCCCTCGGGCGCCGGCAGGTCGCGCCCGCCGGTCCAGCCGGTGGCGAACGGCAGGCGCTCGATCCGGCCGTTTTTCCGCCCCAGCCAGGCCAATAGGCGCACCGCCGCCCGGGCGCCCAGGCCGTAGAGTCCGGGGCGCGTGGCGAACCAGGTCCACAACGCCAGGCCGCGCCGCTCCACGAGGGAGGTTCGGCCGCTCTCGTGCGCCCGCTCCCGCCAGGCGCGGAGCATCCGGGGGAGGGGAATTTGCATCGGGCAGACGCTTTCGCAGCGGCCGCAGAAGGTGGAGGCGTAAGGCAGGTCCCGCGTTGTCTCCAGCCCCACCAGCGCCGGCGAAAGCACGGCGCCCATCGGTCCGACATAGACCGTGCCGTAGGCGTGCCCGCCGATCGAACGGTAGATCGGGCAGTGGTTCAAGCAGGCGCCGCAGCGGATGCAGCGCAGCATGTCCTGAAATTCGGTGCCCAGCATGGCGCTCCGCCCGTTGTCGAGCAGGATGACGTGGTATTCCTCGGGCCCGTCGGCGTCGTCAGGCCGCCTGGGTCCGGTGGAAAACGTCGTGTAGGCGGAGAACGCTTGGCCGGTGGCGGAGCGGGCCAGCAGGCGGAGGAGGGTCGTCGCGTCCTCCAGCGTCGGCACCACCTTCTCGATCGAGGCGACGACGACATGGGTGCGGGGCAGGATCTGGGTCAGATCGCCGTTGCCCTCGTTGGTGACGATGACCGAGGAGCCGGTCTCCGCCACCAGGAAGTTGGCCCCGGTGATGCCGAGGTCGGCGTCGAGGAAGCGCTGGCGCAGCACCTCGCGCGCCTCGCCGATGAGCGCCTCGGGCTCGCTCCGCCGGGCGCTCGCGTGATGACGCTCGAAGAGCTCGGAGATCTGTTCCTTGGTCTTGTGGATCGCGGGCGCGATGATGTGGCTCGGCACTTCGTCGGCCAGTTGCACGATGTATTCGCCGAGGTCGGTCTCCACCGGCTGGATGGCGTGGCGCTCCAGGAAGGCGTTCAGGTGCAGCTCCTCGGCGACCATGCTCTTGGCCTTGGTCACCACCCTGGCCTCGCGCGCGCGGCAGATCTCGAGGATTCGCGCCCGCGCCTCTTCCGCCGTGGCGCACCAATGGACCTGGCCGCCGGCGGCCACGCAGTTCCGCTCGAAGACCTCGAGATAGTGGTCGAGATGGAGCAGCGTGTGGTCCTTGATCTCGCGTGCGCGCTCGCTGAGCGCCTCGAACTCGGGCAGTGCCGCCACCGCCTCGGCCCGCTTCGGCACCAGGCCGGCGCTCATCCGCCGAAGCGCCGAGGCCAGCTCCCGGTCAGCGAGCGCTTGGTGGGCGTTGGCCTTGAAGGCGCGCGGGTCGAGATGCGGCATCGCCTAGGCGTCCCCCTCGCCCGCGATCGGCGCCACCTCGGCCGTGATTCCCGCCAACACCTCGGCGACGTGACGCACCTCGATTCGCTCGCCGCGTCGCTTGAGCCGTCCCGCCAGGTTCATCAGGCAGCCGAGATCGCCGGCCAGCAGCACATCGGCGCCGGTTTCGACCACCTCGTCGATCTTGCGGTCGGTGATATCGAGCGAAATGTCGGCATACTTGACGCAAAAGGTGCCGCCGAAGCCACAGCATTCCTCCGCCGCCCCCAGCTCGCGAAGCTCCAAGCCCTCGATACCCGCGAGCAGCGCGCGGGGCTGTCGTTCGACCTCCAGCTCGCGCAAGCCCGCGCAGGCATCGTGATAGGTGACGGTTGCGGGAAACCGGCCCTCGCCCCGGGCCACGCCCCGGGCGTCGACCAGGAAGGCGGTGAGCTCAAAGCTCCGTCGGGCTAGGCGCTCGGCGCGGGTGGCCCAGCGCGGCTCGTCGCGGAACAGCGCCGGATAGTGCCGTGCCAGCATGCCGGCGCACGATCCGGAGGGCACGACGACATGGTCGAAGCCCTCGAAGCGCTCGATCACGCCCCGGGCGATTCGCTTGGCCTCGGTCCGGGCGCCCGCGTTGTAGGCCGGCTGGCCGCAACAGGTCTGTGCCGGCACATGCACCCGGCAGCCGGCCCGGCGCAGCAGCACGACAGCGGCGCGCGCGACGCTCGGGCGAAACAGGTCGGCGAGGCAGGTCACCAGCAGTCCGACGTTGGGGGTATCGTGGGCCATGGCGCGACGGTTCCCTCGGACGATGCGTGGGCGGGTCCGGCGACGGCGGACTATATAGCATGAACCGCCCGCGCCCAATCGCACCGCCACCCGCTCGACCGCTTATCCCCGGGAGGAGGACTCTTTCTAGGATTACCTTTTCGGTGACAAACTGTACGGAAAGTCGTACGGTTCAGGGAATGGATATTTTCTCGATCCGGCATAGGGGCTTGCGACAGTTCTTCGAACGCGACCGGAGCCAAGGCCTGCCGCCGCAACGCGTAGAGAAAATCCGCAGGATACTCGCCGCCATTGACGACGCGGAGGATCTGAACGAGCTGGAGACTTTGCCAGGTTGGCGGCTGCACAAGCTCCGTGGCGATCGCAGGGGAACTTGGTCCATTAGTGTGACAGGTAATTGGCGAATAACGTTCCGAGTCGACGAAAATGGAATCCACGACCTGGATTTGGAGGACTACCACTGATGAGTTTGAAACCGATCAAAAAGGGCATGATGCCCGCGCCGCCGGGCGAGTTCATCCGCGAGGAAATTCTGCTGCCTTTAGGCCTGAGCATTTCCAAGGCGGCAAGGGTCATGAAGATGCGCCGTGCCACGCTATCGGAGATCGTGAACGACAAGTCACGGCTCACTCCCGATGTCGCGCTACGCCTGGAAAGGGCCTTTGGCGTGTCCATGGAGCTGCTCTTGCGCATGCAAGGCTCATATGAGATTGCCCAAACGCGCCAGAGGGCGGGGGAAATCGACGTGGAACGGTACAAACCTGAAATGGGATGATTTGCTGTATGGAAGGCGCTTTAAAATGCGAGGGTCTGTCACTCAATTCGATGTCTCTGGCTAGGGGTGCACTCCAGTCACCGTTGTAATTGGTTACCGTAATTCGAGCATATTTTCGATGTATCGGAACAGTTCGTCAAACAAGTCGAGTTTGCCATTTTTTAGGAAATCAACAACATCAGTTCGAACTTGCTCTCTTGGTAGATGAACCACGCTACCAAGTTCGAAAAACTCGCTGTGATTTTTTGCTAGTAACGCGCTTTCTATAGCGCTCTCCAGCTTAGCGTTTCCGTCGATACCCCAACGCGTTAGAAGATAGGATTTATCATCCTTCTCCATCGCAGATTCAAGTCAAGAAGGAACTTTTCGGGCCATGTATCGCCTGGCAAATAACTCACACGCTTCTTCGCCTAACCTTCGAATTCGCCTTCATCGTTTCGGTACTTAGTCTCCACGCCAATTTTTAGGCGACTGATTGACTGGGCATGATTTTTTCGCTGATCTCCGTCTCGTCTAATATAATTATACTATCATCTTGAATTTCCAAGTATTTTGAAGATAGAAGACGTAATGCCGCCTCGACAGAACCGATCGGATGAATATTAATCCGCTCTCGGATCGCCATGGCAAGGATCGAACGCAAAATTGCTTCAGCGACATCATCCTCTACATAAACGTCGAGCTCATTCGATCCTGCGCCACCAAGTTTACCGCATGCCAGCTCAGATGAAATCCCTCTGATGATTAACGTGCCTCCTCCGGTACCTTCAATGAAGAAACGGCCCTCGGGAGGTAGGGTATCAAGTATCACGTGAGAGTGCGTCGAACAAATAATTTAACAATGCCTTTTTTGCACAATTTCTTGAGTTCTTCAATAAGTCTTCGTTGAGCTTTTTCGTGTAATCCAAGCTCGATTTCATCAACAACCAATAGAGCACCTTCACCAGATTCAAATACGGCGGTCAGAATTTCAAAAACAGAGCTTTCTCCACCTCCCATATTAAAACCAGAATATCTCATTTTCTTCGATGATACAATCGGCAGGGAATATTTTGAGTGTTGATGAAGCTCGAATCCACTGTAACTCCTTCCAAGTATTTTGCCCGCAATTGTCCCAATTTCCTTTCAAGCCTTATCATCTAGGTTAGTGGCTTGAAAACGAGCGCGATATGATTTGTGTGCACTTCTTTCAAAATGAGGAACGACACGCTGTGAGCCTAGATATGCTACATTCCGTCGCACCCTCGTGTGGTAGTTATTCCATTTTTCTCCGACATTTTTCCATCTGCTTTGCCGCCCCGGTCCGGGGTCGAGTCGATGCCAATTGTCGTGGCAAAATTTGTAATAAATGTGAATGCCGTCGGACGGAGATTCTTCTTTTGTTTGGATAAAAAAATCGTAACTGCCCAGGTACATGGTGGCCTTTTAGGCGGCGTGGAGACGCTCGATCAGGGTTTCGGGATTTTCCATGAGCGCCTGGATGATGTTCCAGCCCTGTTTTCTGGCGGTCGAGATGAAGCCGCGGACGGTGGCAAAGTCTTCGGCGCCTTTCTGGCTGCGGAAGCCGCCGGAGATTTTCTGCTTGACCTTCATCATGCGCCCGTCCTGCTCGGCCTGATTGTTGGTGAACGGCACGGCGAAATTGATGAGGAAGCGCAGCGCGTCTTCCTTGTGTGTCTGAAGGCGCCGGAGAAGGTTGTGCCCGGTGCGGCGCGGCTTGCTTCCCCGGCGCTTGGCCTTGCTCGATCTGGGCGCAAGAGGAGGTTGTGCCTCGTGAAAGGCGATGCCCTCGGCCGTGATCGCGTCGTAACACCCTCGGAAGCGCTCGACGAGGCCTGGTTTCAGCGCCACGCCCCGCTCCCGGGCGAGATTTACCGCGTGGCAGGCGCGGCGCAATAGTCTCTGCATCTTGCGTGCCCAGCCCTCCTTCTCGATCTCGATCAGGGCTTGCAACTCGCGCAGGTGATGGGCGTTGCACAGCGCGTGCCGTACGCCCTCCATCGTAAAGTACGGCTTCCAGTGGTCATGGACGACGATGCCGCCGACTCCGCCGAGCAGGCTGCCGCGTCGCTCCGAGACCCGATAGAAGGTCAACCGCGCGGTCGAGGCGACGTGCAACCATTGGGTCCGCCCGGCGATCCGCAAGCCGGTCTCGTCCATGTGCTTGACCGGCGCCGATTTCACCAGTTCGCGGATCACATCGACGACGCCTTGGACGGACTCGGCGCTGTTCCCGCCCCTCCGCGCGAGGCTCGCCGGAGACAGTTCCGCCCCGAACAGATCCTTCATCAATTCAGCCAGGCGGTCCTCGGGCAGGAGTTGGTAGTGCGACAGGTAGACCACCATGGCTCCGATCCGAGCGCCGTATTGAACCGGGCCGGTGATGGCGACGGGAAAAGAAGCCCGAGTGTACGTGCCGCAATGCCCGCAACGGCAGCGATGCGCCCGATGCTCCGTGACCACCAGGGGCCGGGGCTCGGGTAGATCGAAAACCTGGCGGGCCCCATGGCCGGTAGCCATATCCGGCGTCAATCCCGAACCACACCACTGGCACGTCTCGGGATAATGGTCGACGGTGGCGTCGGGATCGGCGACTTGGCGCAGGGTCTCGCCCTTGTGGCCCTTTTGCCCGCCCGGCTTGCGGGCCGATTTCTTACGGAGGCTCCTGGTGCGCTTCTTTTTACCCGCCGGTGGCTTGTTCAATCCATCGCTCGACGGTGGCTTGCCGCTGTTCGTGCTGTTCAGGCCAAGCCGGCGCTCGAGTTCACCAAGCCGGAGTTCGAACTCGGCGAGCCGCGACCCTTGGGCCAGCACCACATCGATCAGCTCGTCTTTCGACAAAAAGGCAAGAACATCCCTATCCATCGAATCCTTAGAATCGACCAACCACCCCTGTCAAACGAAATCTAGGCCGTCAGCGCCCCAAACCCACAAAATCTGCCCCCAGAGACCCAATCCGCAGCCTCATCGAAATCAGCTGCCTGGGCAGTTACAAAAAATCCATGGTACACGACGGCATTTACGTAGGACGTTGAAAAGGTTGTAGGATTCCCGATTCACTCCACGACGAGTCAAGAGGGAAATCATGCGAGACAACCCGATCAACGCCCTGCGTGAGACGCTACGATGCGGCTTCGCCTTTCGCAAGAGCCGTCTGGAGAGCCTTTGCGTCTTGGTCTTCGGCGTGTTCGTCGCCCGGACGGTGAACCTCTCTCACTTGGCCTGCCACTTTCCGGGGCGCGCGCGATCCAGCTCCAACTATCGGCGCCTGCAACGGTTTTTCGAGCAAGTCGATTTCGATTACGATCGCCTCGCCGAGTTCCTGGTCGCGATGATGGGGCTCCAGGCGGGGCCGTGGCGGCTGACCATGGACCGGACCAACTGGCGGCTGGGTCGCCGCGACGTCAACATCTTGATGATCGGCATCGTCAACCGCGCCATCGCCATTCCCGTGTGCTGGCGGGTGCTCGACAAGGCGGGCAATTCCAATACCAAGGAGCGGATCGCGATCCTCGAACACGTCCTCCGGCTCTTCGGGGTCGACAAGATCGCCAGCCTCCTGGCCGACCGGGAATTCATCGGCGACGCCTGGCTGGCATGGTTGCAGGAAAAGGCCATCCCCTTTCACATCCGCATCCGATCCAACATCAAGATCGCCAACACGCGTGGTCGCATGGTCAAGGCGAGGGAGCTGTTTCGCGACCTCAAACCCGGGGAAAGCCGCATCCTCTCCAACGCCAGGCGCCTCTCGGAGGCCAGAAAACCCAAGGCCAGGCCCGTCTTCGTCGCCGCGCTCCATCTCAAGACCGGCGAACTGTTGATCGTCGTGACCAACGACGCGCCCGAGGAGGCCTTGGCCATCTACGCCCAGCGCTGGCAAATCGAGACCCTCTTCGCCGCCTTGAAAACCCGTGGCTTCAACCTCGAAGACACCCACATGACCGACCCGGAGCGCATCTCCAAGCTCACCGCCGTCCTTTCCATCACCTTCTGCTGGGCGCACAAAGTCGGCGATTGGCTCCACGAGGCCGAGCCGATCCGCCTCAAAACCCACAAAAGGATGGCAAAATCCATCTTCCGATACGGTTTCGAGTGGATAAGGCGACAGCTCGTCAATCCTATCGACAGGCGTCAAGCCATTGAGCTGATTCGTTTCCTCGTCCCCGGAAAACCACCAGTCCAGGTGCCCAGGCCAAAGCCAGCATGAACGAGTCGTGTACTGTGCAAAAAATCACTAAATGTGTAGTAAGGTATTTTCCTCCCGGCGTGGCAATAACCATCGTAATTATTATGAAAAGCCATGGTACACGACGGCATTTACGTAGGACGTTGAAAAGGTTGTAGGATTCCCGATTCACTCCACGACGAGTCAAGAGGGAAATCATGCGAGACAACCCGATCAACGCCCTGCGTGAGACGCTACGATGCGGCTTCGCCTTTCGCAAGAGCCGTCTGGAGAGCCTTTGCGTCTTGGTCTTCGGCGTGTTCGTCGCCCGGACGGTGAACCTCTCTCACTTGGCCTGCCACTTTCCGGGGCGCGCGCGATCCAGCTCCAACTATCGGCGCCTGCAACGGTTTTTCGAGCAAGTCGATTTCGATTACGATCGCCTCGCCGAGTTCCTGGTCGCGATGATGGGGCTCCAGGCGGGGCCGTGGCGGCTGACCATGGACCGGACCAACTGGCGGCTGGGTCGCCGCGACGTCAACATCTTGATGATCGGCATCGTCAACCGCGCCATCGCCATTCCCGTGTGCTGGCGGGTGCTCGACAAGGCGGGCAATTCCAATACCAAGGAGCGGATCGCGATCCTCGAACACGTCCTCCGGCTCTTCGGGGTCGACAAGATCGCCAGCCTCCTGGCCGACCGGGAATTCATCGGCGACGCCTGGCTGGCATGGTTGCAGGAAAAGGCCATCCCCTTTCACATCCGCATCCGATCCAACATCAAGATCGCCAACACGCGTGGTCGCATGGTCAAGGCGAGGGAGCTGTTTCGCGACCTCAAACCCGGGGAAAGCCGCATCCTCTCCAACGCCAGGCGCCTCTCGGAGGCCAGAAAACCCAAGGCCAGGCCCGTCTTCGTCGCCGCGCTCCATCTCAAGACCGGCGAACTGTTGATCGTCGTGACCAACGACGCGCCCGAGGAGGCCTTGGCCATCTACGCCCAGCGCTGGCAAATCGAGACCCTCTTCGCCGCCTTGAAAACCCGTGGCTTCAACCTCGAAGACACCCACATGACCGACCCGGAGCGCATCTCCAAGCTCACCGCCGTCCTTTCCATCACCTTCTGCTGGGCGCACAAAGTCGGCGATTGGCTCCACGAGGCCGAGCCGATCCGCCTCAAAACCCACAAAAGGATGGCAAAATCCATCTTCCGATACGGTTTCGAGTGGATAAGGCGACAGCTCGTCAATCCTATCGACAGGCGTCAAGCCATTGAGCTGATTCGTTTCCTCGTCCCCGGAAAACCACCAGTCCAGGTGCCCAGGCCAAAGCCAGCATGAACGAGTCGTGTACTGTGATGAAAAGCACAAGAGGTCATAGCTAGCAACGTAGATTTTCCAGAACCATTTTCACCCGAGAAAGCAGAAATAGGGTAGTCAAACTCGACAGTAAAGAGGCCTAATCCTCGAAGCTTACCCGATCGGAGTTCTATTGTGCTAAGCGTTGCGCGACTGTTGTCGCGAGTCATCCAGCTAATATTGCTCTTATCCAGATTTGAATAATTGTAAGCCATCAGCATACTCTGCAGGGCAACGAATCCAGGTTAACGCGGCTCGACCCCGAGAATTGAAGCGAGGTAGTCGACATCCCATCCCGCGAGTTTTCGCCGCAGCTTGAGGCTTTTCTTGTCCCGTTTTTGGCGGACGAGGTTGATGGCGAAGTGTCTGACGACGGCCATGTTTTTGGCTCCATGTCCTTTTCGTAGGCGGGGCTGGTCTTCCTTGAAGGTGACGTCGAGCACGAGGGGAGCCGGTTTTCGATGCCCCAGTGGCCGCGCACGGCCCTCGCGGCGGCCTTCGCGCGAAGGGCTGAGGAGGAGATGTAGTATCGGGTGTCGAAGCGGCAGCGGTCCCGCATCTCGACCCTCGAGTGGGCGCTGAGGATCGCGGCCACGCCGGGGAGGCGGAGTTCTCCGCGGATGCGGCGCTCGCCGTCGAGCCGATCGACCTCGCGGGCGATGGTCACGGTTCGCTGCTCGATGCGGCCATGGCCCTTGTCGACATCGCTGAAGCTCTCCAGGGTATCGCCGCGCGCGGTGGCGCAGAGTTCCTCGATCTCGGCCCTCAGTGTCGGCTGGTTGGCCTTCACCGCCAGCAGATAGTCGGCGCCCGCGTCCCTGATGGCGGTGGCGATGGTGGCGTTGCAGGCGATCGCGTCGATGGAGACGAGGGCGCCCTCCAGGCCGCCGTCGGCGGCGAGCCGCTGGAGCAGCACGGGGATGGCGGTGGTCTCGCTCGACTTGTCCTCCACCGCCTCCTGGCCGAGCACCAGCCGGCCGGTGGTGGCGAAGGCCGAGACCAGATGCAGTGCCGCCTTGCCGGCGCCGCGGTCATGGCTGCGCCTCGAGGTCTTGCCGTCGATGGCGACCAAGTCGGGCCGCTCGGGCCAGGTCTCGCGGACCCAGGCGGTGAAGCAGGCCGAGAACGTCCCGGGATCGATCCGGTTCATCAGCAACGTCAGCCAGCGCCCACCCGGAACCCCGTGGTAATAGGGTAGGAAGCGGCGCAGGAAGGCGAGATGCGCTTCCCCCCAGGCGGCGATGCCCTCGTAGTCGTCGCAATCGGCAACCGTTCCGCAGACCACCAGCAACAGCACTTCCGGCAACGGATGCGCTACCCGCCAGGGCTCTCGCGGGTCCTCGATCTTCCCGAAGTGATCCAGCAGCGCCCGAAGGCGGGACTTCTCACCAGACTCCGATACTTGCAGTTCCATCGCGGTTCCTCCGAATCAGTGGCGATTCAGGGAATCACGATCCGAACAAGCCGTAAATGAACGTTAACCCGAGTTCAGGGCCCTGCATACTCTACCGATTCATTGAACGGTGTATAAGGACCGTATACCATATTCGGAACCTCGTGAAGTTGCAACTCCGTGAGGCGGCGAGCCAAAGTCTGCCGCGCGTCAAGCGCCACGATTTCGTCTCGCCTTTCCCTTCTCCCTTGCCCCGAAAAACATGTCCCTCCCCGAGCCTTTCCCCCGGAGCCACCGTCGCTCGCTCGCCCCACCAGGCGAGCGGCGGTGGCTCCGGGGGAAAGGCGGACCGTTTCCCCTGGTGAACCCGAGCCCGTCCCGGGCGATGGTCCTCCGCCCCCGACGCCGCAACCGCTCCCCTGATCCCGCGCGCGCGGGATCAGGGGAGCTTCTCGGCCGCGGCCGTCGGCAACAGCAGGAACAGACGGCCCCGGTGCTTCATCCGCCCGGCGATTTCCCGGCCGTCCTTGCCGTGGCCCCAGAAGACGTCGCCCCTGAGGCCGCCCTTGATGGCGCCGCCGGTGTCCTGCGCCACCATCAGCCGGCGCACGACCTCGTCGGGTCGTGCGGGATCGGGGTTCGGCGCCGCGCCGTCGAGCCACATCGGCGCGCCGAGCGGCAGGTGGTGGCGATCGATCGCCAGGCTCCGCCCGGCGGTCAAGGGCACGCCCATGGCGCCGATCGGCCCGGGCCCCTTCAACTCGCGGAAGAAGATATAGCTCGGGTTCAGGTTCATCACCGCCTCCGCCTCGCTCGCGTTGGCCTCCAGCCAGGCGCGAATCGACTGCATGGAGACGTTTTGGCGGCTGAGCGCGCGCCTGCGGATTAGCTCCTGTCCGACGGCGACATACTTGCGGCCGTTCTGTTCGGCGTAGCCGACGCGCATTTCGCCGCCCTCGACCAGCCGCACCCGGCCCGAGCCCTGGATGTGAAGGAAAAAAGCGTCGATGGCGCTGTCGACCCAGACCAGCGCGTCCGAGGCTGCGACGGCGCCCGTCTCGATCGCCGCGCGGTCGGGATAGGGCCGCAACCGGCCCTTTGAGATCCGCCCGCGGATCACTTTACCCTTCAATTTGGCATTGAATTGGCCGAGTTCGACTACGACCAGATCCCCCGGCCGGCGGTGGAGCGGCACCTCGAAGCCGTCACGCTTCTCCCGGCTGCCGCTCAGCAGGGGTTCGTAATAGCCGGTGAAGAGACCGTCGTCCGCCTCCCCCCAGGTGATGCGGAAGGCGCGAAACTCGGCCTCGAAGGCCCGCCGGGCGGCGGCGTGATCGGCGGCATCGACGGCGCCCATGGCGGCGCAGGCCTGGCGCCAGTCGCCCGCCCGGCCGCCGATGCCGTTCCGCCCGAGCGAGCGCGCGTCGGGCCATTTGGCGAACCGTTCGCAGGACTCGAGGAAGGCCGGGACGGCCTCGCCTTGGCGGCCGATCTCCCATTCCGGCAACACCGCGAAGGCGACCTTGTAGAGGCCCAGCCTGGGATCGGGACGGGAGGCCTCCGGCGGCACTGGGCGCCCCGCCCACCAGAGCGCGAGGCCGAGGATCAACCAGAGGACCGAAAGCAGGATCGAGAGGCGAGGCCCCGGCATCGGGGCGGGGTCAGTTTTCGCTGCTGGTCGCGACCAGGGTCCAGTTCGGATCGCGCGATCCGGTGTCGCGCCCGAAGGTCCAAATGTCCGTCACCTCGTGCTCGGCCGAGGTGCCGCCGATCACCTCGCCGTCGTCATCGCGGCTGACGCTGATCATGTCGGAAACGAACTTCACCGTGACCTCGGCGATCTTGCCGTCGAGGCCGGCGTCGACGATGTCGGCCGCCTTCATCGTCGTGATCGTCGTCTCTAGCGTCTCCGAGGCCGCCTCGCGTGCCTCGATGGCGGACGCGAAGTTGTCGTAGACCTCGTCGCTCAAGAGGTTGCGCAGCGTCTGGTGATCACCTGGGGCAAAGGCCGTCACGATCATCTCGTAGGCCGCGCGGGCGCCGTCGACGAAGGGACCTGGATCGAATTGATGATCGGCGATCTTGATCTGCGCCAGGCCGGCGCCGATGGGCGAGTCATCGGCCCAGAGCGCCGCGTCGGCACTCGACTCCTCCTCCTGCTCTTCCTGCTGCTCCTGCTGCTCCTGCTGCTCCTGCTCCTCGAGTGACGAGGTGCGGTCCGGCAAGGTGATCACGTTGTCGTCGGATTTTTCCCGCCCCTCGGTCATGCCGAGGGAGTCGCTCGGCGGGCGCTCCTGTCCCGTCCGGCGGCCGAGCACGCTGAATAGGCGAAAAAATATCACGCCTACTAGCGCGAGGATTACGATGTCGACGAGTCCGATGCCGGTACCCATCATGTCCTCTCCACGCCAAACGCGCGGTGGACATCCCTTGCATGTCCGATGTATGTGGCGATTCTAAGTCAGCTTAAGCATTCCCCCAACCGGAGTCCAGCCGAGCCGAGAAACCACGCCGACATAGTGCTACATAAGACCGAGGCTGCGGAGGAACAAGCGTGCCCCTGATTCTGTTGGCGGCCTTCATCGCCGTGCCTCTGATCGAAATCGGTGTCTTCATCGAGGTCGGTGGCTGGCTCGGCCTCTGGCCGACGCTCACGGTGATCGTGTTGACGGCGATGCTCGGCGCTGGCCTGCTGCGCGCCCAGCGTCTCGCCACCCTGGCCCGCGCCCGGGCGGAGGCGGACCGGGGTGTCTTGCCGGTCCGCGAGGTGTTCGACGGGCTCTGCCTGTTGCTCGCCGGCGCCTTGCTGCTGACCCCGGGCTTCGTGACCGACGGGTTGGGATTTCTGCTGTTCGTGCCGGCGTTTCGCGCCGCGCTCGCCGCGGCTATCATGGCCCGGGTCCACGTCGCGGCGGCGCGCCGCGCGAGCGGCCCGAAGCCAGAGGTCATCGACGGAGAGTGGGAGGAGGTTCCCGAGCCGCCAGCCACACGTATCGAGCCCCCGGACGGCCCGACCGGCGGCAAGCCCTGGCATCATCCCTGACGGCCCGCTTGTGGCCTCGAGGGCGCGCATGCTAGTGTTCCGATCCTAACAAAAGTTTCCCAAAGGGCTTGCGTTCTGCGATTCTGGGGGAATGACGAAGACATTGGCATGCATCTGGCTGTCTCCCGCGGAGCGGGCGACGCTGGAAGGGTTGGTTTCTGGGCGGAACACGCCGCAGAAGCTGGTTTGGCGGGCACGGATCGTGTTGCTGTCGGCTGACGGGATCGGCACGATGACGATCGTCCGGTTGGTCGGCAAAAGTAAGGTGACGGTGTGGCGCTGGCAGGAGCGCTACCTTGCCAAAGGCATCGCCGGACTGCGCCGCGATGCGACGCGACCGGGACGCAAGCCGCCGCTGAGCGCCGAGGTGATCGAGCGGGTTGTGCATAAGACCTTGCACGAGACGCCGGAGGCGGCGACGCATTGGAGCATCCGCAAGATGGCCCGTGCCGTCGGCCTCAGCTACACCAGCGTGCAGCGGGTCTGGAAGGCGCACGGCCTCAAGCCGCACCTGGTGAAGACCTTCAAGCTGTCGAATGACGAACACTTCGTCGAGAAGGTGCGCGATATCGTCGGTCTCTATCTCGATCCGCCGGACAAGGCGCTGGTTCTCTCGGTCGACGAGAAGAGCCAGATCCAGGCGCTCGACCGCACACAGCCCGGCTTGCCGATCAAGAAGGGCCGAGCCGGCACCATGACGCATGACTACAAGCGCCACGGCACGACGACATTGTTCGCCGCGCTCGACGTCGCCACCGGCAAGGTCATCGGCCACTGCATGAAGCGGCACCGCCATCAGGAATGGCTGAAATTCCTGCGCCGTATCGACGCCGAGACGCCCAAGAAGCTCGACCTGCATCTGATCGCCGACAACTACGCCACCCACAAGCATCCCAAGGTCAAGGCGTGGTTGGCAAAACATCCTCGCTTCCATATGCACTTCACTCCGACATCCGCCTCCTGGCTCAGCCAGGTCGAACGCTTCTTCGGCCTGATCACCAGCGATCAAATCCGTTGCGGCGTGTTCAAGAGCGTCGCCGAACTCGAAACAGCCATTCAGGAATACCTCGAGCACCACAATGCCGATCCAAAACCCTTCGTATGGACCGCTTCCGCCACCGCCATACTCGAAAAAGTCGCTCGTGGGCGACAGGCGTTAGAGTCGGTACACTAGCTAGCGCCTGAATTTGAGCCCGTGGAGTATCCGATGAGCGACGCCGATGCCCCCGACGCCCCCGTCCTGCCCGAGCGCGACTTCGGCGCGGCGCCGCACCTGCAGATCCTGGCGCAGTATCTGAAGGACCTTTCGTTCGAGAACTTCGGCGCGCCGAAGAGCCTGTTGGATACGGGCGAAGGAATGCAGATCGAGGTCGCGGTCAACCTCGAGGCCGAGTCGGCGGGCGAGGGGCGCTATGGCATCGACCTCACCATCAACGCCACCGCCAATCGCGGCGCCGATCGGGTGTTCCTCGTCGAGGTGGTCTACGGCGGCCTATTCCAGATCCAGAACATCCCGACCGAAGCGGTGCAGGCGGTCTGCCTGGTCGAGTGTCCCCGAATCCTCTTCCCCTACGCCCGGCGGATCGTCTCCGACGCCACCCGCGACGGCGGCTTTCCGCCGCTGCTGGTCGAGCCGATCGACTTCTACCGCCTCTATCGCGAGCGCCGGGAAGGTAGCGGGGTCGAAGTGGTGTCGGAAGAGGCCGGCGAGAGGGACTGAAGCTCCAGGCCTTTGAAGGGGCGGCCCGGCTTTGCCATAGTCGGGCGATCGGTAACCCGGCGGCGCCCGCATGCCTCAGAGTGTCTCACGCCTTCTCGGCCTCCTCGTCGGCTCGCTCCGCGACCTGGCCCCGATCGTCGCCGTCATCGCCTTCTTCCAGCTCGCGGTGTTGCGGCAGCCGCTGCCCGATCTGACCTCGATCCTGATCGGGCTGGCGATGGTCGTGCTGGGGTTGGCGCTCTTCGTCCGGGGCTTGGAGATGGCGCTGTTCCCGATCGGGGAGGCGCTGGCCGCGGCGTTCACCCGGAAGGCCAATCTCGCCTGGCTGTTGATCTTCGCCTTCGCCCTCGGGTTCGGTACCACGGTCGCGGAGCCGGCGCTGATCGCCGTGGCCAAGGAGGCGGCCAGGATCGCCGCCCAGGCCGGCGTGGTGGTCGACGCGCCCGAGGCGCGGGACGACTACGCCCTCTACTTGCGATTGACCGTGGCACTCTCGGTCGGCGTCGCCCTGGTGATCGGCGTCTTTCGCATTCTCAAGGGCTGGCCGCTCCACTTCCTGATCATCTCGGGCTATGGCCTCGTCGTCACCATGACCTTCTTCGCGCCCGAGGCAATTATCGGCATCGCCTACGATTCCGGCGGCGTCACCACCTCGACCATCACCGTGCCGCTGGTCACCGCCTTCGGCGTCGGCCTGGCGCACTCCATCCGGGGGCGCAATCCGATGCTCGACGGCTTCGGGCTGATCGCCTTCGCCAGCCTGACGCCGCTGATATTCGTCATGGCTTTCGGCATGCTCTGGGAATGGCTCGGCTGAGGCGATGGGCGAACTGCTTCAGCATCTGCTCGCGACCGCTTGGGCGACGCTCGCCGACGTGGCGCCGATCGCGGCGATCCTCTTCGGCTTTCAGTATCTGGTGATCCGCCGACCGCCACCCCATCTGCGGACGATTCTGAGCGGCTTCGTCTACGTCGCGCTCGGCCTGACGCTGTTCCTGGTCGGCCTCGAGCGGGCGCTCTTTCCCCTCGGCACCCTGATGGCGGAGCAGTTGAGCGATCCGGCCTTCCTCACCGGCGTCGCCGGCGGGCCCGGTTCGACCGATTGGCGCGACTACCTCTGGGTCTACGTCTTCGCCGCCGCGATCGGCTTCGCCACCACCATCGCCGAGCCGGCGCTGATCGCCGTCGCGCTCAAGGCCAACCAGGCCTCGGGCGGTGGCATCGGCATCTGGGGCCTCAGGATCGCGGTGGCGATCGGCGTCGCCGTCGGCGTAGCGCTGGGCACCTTCCGGATCGTCACCGGCACGCCGCTCCACTACTACATCATCGCCGGCTATCTGGTGGTGATCTTGCAGACCCTCCGCGCCGACCGGTTGATCATCCCGCTGGCCTACGATTCCGGCGGCGTCACCACCTCGACCGTCACCGTGCCGCTGGTCGCGGCGCTCGGCATCGGGCTCGCCACCTCCGTGCCCGGCCGCAGCCCGCTGATCGACGGTTTCGGCTTGATTGCCTTTGCCAGCCTGTTTCCCATAGTTTCCGTGCTGGGCTTATTCGGATCTGGTCGCCTGGCGCCGGCGCCGGCGGCGCGCAAAATAGCGAGGACCTCCGCATGCGAATGAAATTGATCATGGCGCTGGTCGACGACCATTTGAGCGATACCGTGCTCGAGGCGGCGCGCGAGGCCGGCGCCACCGGGGCGAGCGTCGTCACCTCGGTGCGTGGCGAGGGCCTGGAGCGGGAGAAGACCTTCCTCGGTCTGGATCTCGCCGGCCAGCGCGACCTGCTGCTGTTCCTGGTTGCCGAGCAGCGGGCCCGGGAGATCCTGGAGACCGTGGCCGAGGTCGGCAAATTCAACGAGGAGCATGGCGCCGGCATCGCCTTCCAGATCGCCATCGAGGACGCGGTCGGCCTGAAGACGCAGATGGACACGCTGCTGCAGGAGATCGAGGAACAGCTATGAAAGAGACCCCCCTCATCAGGGTGCGCGAGATCATGACCCAGTCCGTGCACCTGATCGACGCGGTGGCGCCGGTGCGCCAGGCGATGGTGACGATGCACGAGAGGGGCGTGAGCTCCCTGGTGATCCCCCGGCGCGACGAGAACGACGAGTTCGCCGTCGTGACCATCACCGATATCGCCGAGAAGGTGGTCGGCGAGAACCGCTCGCTCGACCGGACCGACGTCTACGAAGTGATGAGCAAGCCGGCGCTCGCCATCGATGCGGCCATGGACATCCGCTACGCCGTCCGTCTGCTGAACAACTTCGAGCTCTCGCGCGCCCTGGTGGTCGACCACGATCGGAACCTGATCGGCATCGTCACGGTTCGCGACATGGTGCTCGCCTACGTCCACCACGACGAGGGCGGCGTGGAGGCCTGATCAGGTTACGGGGACAAGGTTAGGGTTAAGGGGACACAATACTTATCCTCACGAGGATAAGTATTGTGTCCCCTTAACCCTAACCTTGATCTCGATCGAACAAACTCTCCCCGCGGTCACTCGCCGGTGTAGGTGGCGCGGCGCTTCTCCACGAAGGCGGCGATGCCCTCCTTGTAGTCGTGGCTCTCGCGGAGCTTCTCGTAGGCGTGACCCTCGACCTCGTGGCCGACCGAAAGCGAGGTGTCGTAGGCGGTGTTGAGCACCCGCTTGACCGTCGCCAAGGCCAACGGCGACTGACGGGTCAAGGTTTTCACCGCCTCCCCGATCGCCGCGTCGAGCGCGGCGGAGTCCGCCACCACCCGGGTGACGATGCCCCAGCTCAGCGCTTCCGCCGCCGTGATGCGCTTGGCCAGCATACACATCTCCTTGGCCCGCGTCAGGCCGGCGATCCGGGCAACGCGGTGGCTGCCGCCGCTGCCGGGGATCTGGCCGATGGAGACCTCGGGCAGGCCGAGCATCGAATCCTCCGTGGCAAACCGGAAATCGCAGGCCATGGCCAGCTCGAAGCCGACGCCGAGGGCGTATTTCTCGATTCCACAGATCACCGGCTTGCGGCAGCGCTCGGGCGCCGCGATGTTCCAGGCGAGGTCGGACATGCCGTCGCGGTGGACCTCCGCGAATGCCTTGACGTCGCCGCCCGAGCTGTAGACCCCGCCGGCGCCCCGGACCACGATCACCTGGACCTCGTCGTCCGCCTCGAACTCCTCGAAGAGCGCGCGGATCTGGCCGCGCGCCTTGTAGCTGACGATGTTGAGCGGTGGGGAATCGAGGATCAGGTAAGCGATCCTTTTGGCGGCGTCGATGTCGACTCTGAGGCCGTCGAGTTCCGCCAGTTGGGCGGCGCGGCGCTCGGCGTAACGTTGCATCTCTCACTCCTCGTCCTCGGTCGGCGCGCCGGGCGGGCGGGCGCCGGGGTGGGGCTCGTATTTGCCCTCCCTGAGCATGCGGCGCAACAGCTTGCCGGAGGCCGAACGCGGCATCCGGCGCACCAGGACATAGTCGCGCGGCCGCTTGAAGCGGGGAAGCTCGCTCGCCAGGTAGGCGCGATCCAGGCGCCCGGCGTCGACCTCGCCGTCCGCTGGCACGACGAACGCCACCACGCGCTGGCCCAACCGCTCGTCGGGCAGGCCGACCACCGCGACGTCGGCGGCGAGTCCGGCGCGGAGCGCCACGTCCTCGACTTCCTCGGGGTGGATGTTTTCGCCGCCGGAGATGATCATGTCGTCGACCCGGCCGAGGATGAAGAGGTCGCCGTCGGCGTCCTTCCGGCCCAGATCGCCGGTGTAGTACCAGCCGCCCCGGATCGCCTTGGCGTCGGCCGCCGGCAACCGCCAATAGCCGGCGAAGGCCTCGGGCGAGGACATGGCGGCGATGATCTCGCCGCATTCGCCCGGCGGCAGGACCGCATCGTGATTGGGCGCGCCGTCGCTCTCGGCCGGCACCACGCGGATCGTCTGATTGAGCCCCGGGCGGCCGGCCGAGCCGGGCTTCTGGTCCAACCAATCGCAGAAGCTGAAGGTGTAGATTTCGCTCGATCCGTAATAGTTGACGAAGCGTTCGGGCCGGAAGACCTCGGCGCAGCGCTCCTCCAACGCTTGCGCCATGACCATCCCGGCGTAGCCGACGTGGTAGAGCGAGCCGAGGTCGCTCGCCTCGAGCCTCGGCGCGCGCACCATGTCGTGGAACATGGTCGGCACCAGGAACAGGCTCTGGACCCGCTCGCGATGGATCAGCGCCAGCGCTTCGGCCGGGTCGAAGGCGGGCATGGCGACGTAGGTGCCGCCCAGCAGGGCCGTGGTCACCAGCACCCGGAGCCCCATGATGTGGAACAGCGGCATTACCCCCAACGACGAAGTGCCGAAGGGAAGGCGGTGGTGGGCGATGTGGGCCCAGGAGCCGGCCAGCTCGTTCAGATGGCTGCGGGGCACGCCCTTGGGCCGCCCGGTGGTACCGGAGGTGTAGATCATCAGCGCCGTCGCGCCCGGCTCGGCAACGAACGGTTCCGTCACGGCCGGCGCCTCCAGCAGCGAATCGAAGGCCGGCCCCGCGCGCCCCGCCGTGATCGAACGCGCGCCGTCGAGACCCGCCTGGGCCGCCGCCTCCGGCGCCCCGTCGCCCGAGGCGTCGTCATAGGCCACCGCCGCCGCCTCGCAGTCCTTCAGGCAGTAGGCGATCTCCGCGGCCGAGCCGCGCCACGAGATCGGCGTCAGGACCAGGCCCAGGTGCTGCGCCGCCCAATACAGGCTCGCCATCTCGAAGCCGTTGCGCATCACCACGCCCAGATGCTCGCCCGGGCGGAGGCCGAGCCCGGCCAGGCCGCCGGCGAGCCGATGGACGAGCGCGCGCCATTCGGCGAAGCCGAGGCGGCGCCCGGCGTCGACGATGGCGAGATCGTTCGGCCGGCGGGCCACGGCATGCTCGAACGCTCTCGCCAAGTTCATGTGGCGTTACCTTCCCCCGTCGATCGGGGCCGATAATGGCCGGAGCGGTCGGATCTTGTCACCTGCCGGCGGGCACGCATTCCCTTCCGCCCCGATCCGCACTAGCCTGGGCGCCGAGGGATCCGATCGAGAGGGGAGTCAGGGCGATGGGTGGCGAGCGAATCGAGCGCGCGGCGGCGGCGCTGTACGCGGCCTGGCAAGGCGGGCCCAGCGTGGCGCTGCCCAACGACGACGTGGCGCCGGCGGACATGGCGGAGGCGATCCGGATCCAGGACGCGCTGGTCGCCAAGCTCGGCCATGAGGTCGCGGGTTGGAAGCTCGGCGCCTCCAGCCGGGCGGCGATGGCGGCGGCGGGGATCGAGGGGCCGATGTCGGGGCGTCTGTTCCGCCACATCCTGCACGAGGACGGCGCGCGCTTCCCGGCGAAGAGCTTCCGCGCCCCCATCCTGGAGGCCGAGTTCGCCTTCCGCATGGCCGCCGATTTGCCGGCGCGGGAGGCGGCATACGGCGAGGGCGAAGTGCTCGACGCCGTGGCCGAGATGATCATGGGCGTGGAGGTCGCCGACAATCGCTATGCCGCCACGCCGCCGATTCCAATGCCCTTCCTGACCGCCGACAACGCGGCGACCGGCGCCTATGTCGTGGGCGGCTCGGTCGCGGACTGGCGCGAGATGGATTCGACCACCATCGAGGCGACGCTCGAGGTCGACGGCGAGGTGGTGGGGCCATCGCTCTCCGGCGAGGCGCGCTGTGATCCGAAGTGGGTCCTGGTCTGGACCGCGAACGCGCTTTCGGGCCGGGGGCTCGGCCTCGGCGCCGGCGACCTGGTGACCACGGGCACGGCCTGTCAGGCGGTGCCGGGCGGCGCCGACATGGACATCGTCGCCCGCTTCCAGGGCCTCGGCGAGGTACGCCTCGCGATCGAGAGCTGAGTTCCGGGCCTCACTCCAGGTCGCGGAGGAAGGCCCGAATCGCCTCGCCGATCTCGGCCGGCGAATCTTCTTGGATGAAGTGGCTGCCCTTTACCGTGACCTCGCGCTGGTCGGGCCAGTCGCGGCAGAACTCCCGCTGGGCGCCGATCAGGATGGCGCCGGGCTGGGCGTTGATGAAGAGCTTCGCCGGCCCGCCGGCCGCGAGCCATTGGGAATAGGCGCCGACGATCGCCACGACGTCCGCCGGCTTGCCGTCGATCGGGATTTGGCGGGGCCAGGTGAGGGTCGGCCGGCGGCTCTCGCCCGCCTCCAGATAGGGCTTGCGGTAGACCGCCATCTCCGCCTCGCCGAGGCCCCGGAGCACGCTCGCCGGCAGGATCCGTTCGACGAAGAGGTTCTTCTCCAGGACCATCTCCTCGCCCGCGGCCGAGCGCAGGGCCCGGAAGATCTCGCGCGCCGGCTCCGGCCACTCGTCCCAGGTCACGGGGCGGACGAGCGCCTCCATATAGGCGATCGCGTGCACGCTCGCGGGGAAGCGGTGGGCGCGATGGAAGCCGAGGGCCGAGCCCCAGTCGTGCACCACCAGGGTGATATCCCGCTCGAGACCCAGCGCCTCGAACCAGGCGTCGAGATAGCGGGCGTGCTCGGCGAAAGTGTAGCGGCCGTCGGCCGAACGGCTCGACTCGCCCATGCCGATCAGATCCGGCGCCAGGCAGCGGCCGTGGCCCCTCAGCTGCCCGATGACGTTGCGCCAGAGATAGGACGAGGTCGGATTGCCGTGCAGCAGCACGATTGGCGCTCCCTCGCCCTCGTCGACATAGGCCATCTCGCCGTCGAGCACCGCGACGCGGTGGCGGGCATATGGGTCGGCGGCGGAAATCGTCTCGGTCATGATGGTTGCTTCCCACGGCGTCGAAGTGGCGCGCTACATACCATGTGGCGTGGCGAGGCGTCGCGCGCGACGCGGAGGGGAGACGAGGATGACGATGGACGCCGAGCGACCGCCGTCGGGGCTCACGGTGGTGGAACTCGGCGGCAACATTGAGGGACATCCCCGAAATCCGACCTTGAGCACAATAGGCTTTTTCCGTGCATTTCTGAAAGTGGGCCATTACCATGGTCCCTGAGGCTGACCAAAAATGCATCACCGGTAAAGGTGAGAGCCCGAACGAACGATGGGAGGGGGAGTTCGAATCAACCATTCTTGCCAGCGTTCCGCGGTCCACGCCATCGCCCGAGACGGGCGGCGGGCGGCTTGGAATGTCACGAGGGGATGGCGCCTTCTCCCCTCGCGGCGGGTGAGAATGGGTTACGGGGGGACGGAAGAGAACAACGGCGCATCGGAATTCCTTGACGGTGGCCCCGCGACATCTCGATGGGGGTTCGCCACGGTCCGATCGGGCCGCCGAGGTAGACCTAATCAAGAGACACCAAACCGGGAGGCTAGACCATGAGCAAAAAGACATCGAATGGAGAGTTGGACACTGGGTTGAGCTATGACGACCTTGGCACCAACGACAAGAATTTCATCGCCCGGGCCCTGAGCCGTGGCGCCTCGCGCCGTCAGGTCATGGGCTGGCTAATCGCCTCGGGCGCCACCATCGCGGCGGCCGGCAGCATCGTCACCCAGGCGGGCAAGGTTCTGGCGGCGACGCCGAAAAAGGGCGGCAGGATCAGGTTCGCCTCCGACTTGCACGGCCCACCGGATACCCTCGATCCGGGTCTCAACACCTCGACGATCGACTACACGCGCGGCCGCAGCAACTACAACAGCCTGTGCCAGATCAATGACGATCTGAGCACACGGCCCGAACTGGCCGAGGAATATTCGGCCAACGCCGACAATACAGAATGGACCTTCAAACTCCGCAAGGGCGTGAAGTTCCATGACGGCAGCCCGTTTACGGCCGATGACGTGATTTACACCATGTCACGCCATTACGGCGAAAAATCCACCTCGACGGCGAAGACGCTGGTGGCGGACGTGAAGGAATGGAAGAAAGTCGACAGCCATACGGTCAAGGCGATCATGATCGGCCCGAACGCCGACCTGCCGGTGATCCTCGGCACGGCCCAGTTCAAGATCATCAAGGACGGCACGACGGATTTCCAGAAACCCGTCGGCACGGGGCCGTTCAAGCTCAAGGAGTTCAAGCCCGGCGTGCGCTCGGTTCATCTGCGCAATGACGACTATTGGCGGGATGGTCCCAACGCCGACGAGCTCGAGATTTTCGCCATTACCGACAAGGTAGCTCGTACCAGCGCCCTGTTGTCCGGCGATATCGACCTGATGCAGGCGCTCGATCCAAAGGCCATCAAGCAGGTCGAATCGACGTCGGGGGTCGGTGTTTGGTCGGTTGCTTCCGGCGCCTATTTTGGCATTTGCGCCATGCTCACGTCGTCCCCGGGCAACAACCGCGACTTTGTCCTGGCCCTGAAATACAGCCAACGCCGCGACAAAATCGTGAGATCGATTTTGAAGGGTCAGGGCACGGTCGGTAACGATCACCCGATCAATGTCGCTTATGGCGCGGACCATTGCTCCGAGTTGGCGGTGCGTCCACATGACCTCGACAAGGCCAAATTCCATCTGAAGAAATCCGGCATTACCACGGCCGAGTTGCATGTGGCGGAAGTGGCGCCGGGCATGACGGACATCAGCTTGATGGCTCAGCGCGAAGCTCAAAAAATCGGCCTCGACATGAAAATCAAGAAGGTGCCGAACGACGGCTATTGGGGTGCGGTGTGGATGAAGACGCCGCTCAACGTGGTCACCTGGAACATGCGTCCGACGGCCAACGTCATGCTCAATCTCGCCTTCGCACCCGATGCGCCGTGGAACGACACGCTGTGGAAGGACGAACGCATCGGCAAATGGTTGCTGGATGCCCGCAAGGCGACGGACCCGGCGAAGCGCCATGAAATCTACTGCGCCATGCAGACCCTCATCAGCGAAGAAAGCGGCATGATCATTCCGGCCCACCGCAACTATGTCGACGCCAAGTCCGACAAGATTGAAGGTATCGGCCGCATGCCGCTCGGTTCTCTGGGCGGCTATGAATGGCCTGAATTCGCCTGGCGGACCGACGCCTAGGTATAAAAAAACAACGATCCGCTGGCCTGATTTTCAGGCCAGCGGATAACTAACTTGCCGTCGAAGAGCAAGAACGAGTTTGCGTGCCGATGAGGCCGGGGGAGAAGGGGCGAGCCCATGCACCGCATGGTCATTCAACGCATTTTGATCGGCTTCGTCACCTTGTGGGTGGTGTCGGTTCTGGTTTTCGCCGGGACGTCGATCCTTCCGGGCGATGTGGCCCAAATCGTTCTCGGGCAAACCGCGACACCGGAATCCCTGGCGGCCTACCGGGCTGAACGCGGGCTGGATCAACCGCTCATCTTCCAGTATTTCCAATGGCTCGGCGGGATGGCGACGGGCGATCTGGGAACCTCGAAGGCCGGCGGCGCCGCCATATCCAGCCTTATCGACGGGCGGTTGGGCAATACCATGTACCTTGCGGCGGTTGTCGCGGTCATATCCGTGCCGCTCTCGGTCGCCCTCGGTTTGCTTGCCGCCATGTATCCCGGAACATGGGTCGACCGGGTGTTGACCTTCGGGACCTTGAGCCTGATCTCGGTGCCCGAATTCTTCATCGCCACCTTCCTGGTGCTGATCCTGGCGGTGCACCTGAATTGGCTGCCGGCCATCGCCTACATGAGCGGCGATGAGAGTTTGTGGAAGCTGATACGGGCGCTGGCCATGCCGATCCTGACGCTCACCATCGTGGTTTCGGCGCAGATGATCCGCATGACCCGGGCCGGCATTCTCAACGTGATGAATTCGCCTTATATCGAGATGGCGATCCTCAAGGGCGTGCCGCGCCGGCGCATCATTCTGCGCCATGCTTTCTTCAACGCCATCGGCCCGATCGTCAACGTGGTGGCCTTGAACCTGGCCTATCTGGTCAGCGGCGTCGTCATCGTCGAGACCATCTTCGCCTATCCCGGTCTCGCCAAGCTGATGATCGACGGCGTGCAGACGCGGGATCTGCCCTTGGTACAGGCCTGCGCGATGATTTTCTGCGGCACATATGTGGTGCTGATCCTGACCGCCGACATCGCCTCGATCATGTCGAATCCGAGACTTAAGAATCCGAGATAGGTGGCCGCGATGACCGACACCACGAGCGAGCCGACCGCCGCCGTCAAGGACGACATCGACCGCTTCGACGAATTGCCCGACGCGCCGCCCAAGCGGCGGCTGGAGCTTTCCTGGGTCGGCAAGATCGCCACCGCGATCGTCGTTTTCTGGGTGCTGATGGCCCTCTTCGGCCAATTCGTGGCGCCGTACCACGAAGCCGACATGATCGCCGACGACGAGTATATGCCCATGACCAGCGAATTCTGGCTCGGCACCGATTACATCGGCCGCGACACGCTCTCGCGCATCCTGTGGGGCGCGCGCACCACCATCGGCATTTCCTTCGTGGCGACCATCTTGGCCTATATGGCGGGCATCACGCTGGGGATCGCCGCGGCCGTGCGCGGCGGCTGGGTCGACATGGCCATCAGCCGGGTGAACGATGCCATCCTGGCCTTGCCGACGATCATGCTCGGCCTGATCGTGATCGCCGCGTTGGGCTCCTCCATTCCCATACTGATCGGCACGGCGGGGCTGATCTACGCCACCAGCGTCTTCCGCATCGCCCGGGCGCTGGGTCAGGACATCATGGTGCAGGATTTCGTCGAGGCCGCTCGCGTGCGCGGCGAGACCGTCTGGTGGATCATCTTCCGCGAGGTGCTGCCCAACGCGGCCATGCCGCTGGCCACCGATTTCGGCCTCCGCCTGGTCTTCGTCATCCTGTTCATATCCAGCCTCAGTTTCCTCGGGCTGGGCGTGCAGCCGCCGACGGCGGATTGGGGCAGCATGGTGCGGGAGAATCTGGTCGGCCTGGGCTACGGCTCGTTTTCCTCGATCTGGCCCGCCCTGGCCATCGCCACGCTGACGATCTCGATCAACCTGATCGTCGACGACATTTCCGCCAAGGCCGGCGGCAGCCTAGCAAAGAAGATGGTGTGATGAGCGAACTGCTGGAAGTCAGAGACCTCGAGATCCAGGCCCGCAAGGACGACGGGACGCCCATTCCCATCGTCAAGGGGGTGAGCTTCGACGTCAAGAAGGGCGAAGTGGTGGCGCTGATCGGCGAATCCGGGTCCGGCAAGACCACCATTTCCCTCGCCGCGCTGGCCTATGCCAAGCCAGGTCTGGAATTCTCCGGCGGCGAAGTGCGCTTGCACGACGAGGATGTGCTGACCATGGCCCCGCTGAGCCAGCGCAGTTTGCGCGGCCACCGGGTGGCCTATCTGGCGCAAAGCGCGGCGGCGACCTTCAACCCGGCCATCACCATCGGCGAGCAGGTCACCGAGTCCGCCGTCCTGCATGGCGTGCTCTCGCAGGCGGAGGCCACCGAGCGGGCGACGATGCTTTACCACGCGCTGGAATTGCCCGATCCCAACCGCCTCGGCCGACGCTATCCCCATCAGGTTTCCGGCGGTCAGTTGCAGCGGCTGATGGCGGCGATGGCCTTGGTCGGCCGGCCGGACCTGTTGGTTCTGGACGAGCCGACCACCGCGCTCGACGTGACCACCCAAATCGAGGTTCTCAAGGCCTTCAAGAAGGTGATCAAGGAGGAGGGATCGGCCGCCATCTACGTGACCCACGATCTGGCGGTGGTGGCGCAGATCGCCGACCATATCGTCGTGCTCTACAGTGGCGAGGTGCAGGAGCAGGGGGCGACCGATAAGATCATCAATCATCCGACGCACGCCTATACCAAGCGCCTGATGGCCGCCGTGCGGCCGACGCCGGCGGCGGGCCAGGGCGACGAGCTGGACGACACCCACGCACAAGAAACAGCACAGCTACGGGTCTCGAACCTGACGGCGGGCTACGGCGGCATCGTCAACGGCAAGCCGGCGATCACCGTGTTGCGGGATATCAACGTCAAGGTCGAGAGGGGCCACGTGGTCGGCGTGATCGGGGAATCCGGTTGCGGCAAGTCGACCCTCGCCCGGGTCATGGCCGGCATCCTGCCGGCCGCCGAGGGCGAGGTGGTGCTGGACGGCGATAGGCTCAAGCCGGCGCTCCGGCAGCGCTCGCGGGACGAATTGCGCCGGGTCCAGTTCGTCTTCCAGATGGCCGACACGGCGCTCAATCCCCGTCAGCGGATATCCGAAATTTTGGGCCGGCCGATCGAGTTTTACCGCGGCATCCGGGGCCGCGCGAAGCGGCTCGAGGTGGCCGAGTTGTTGAAGATGGTGGAATTACCGATCGAGTTCGAGAGCCGCTATCCCCAGGAGCTTTCGGGCGGTCAAAAGCAGCGCATCAATCTGGCCCGGGCGCTGGCCGCCAAGCCGGACGTGATGCTTTGCGACGAGGTCACCTCGGCGCTCGATTCGATCGTCGGCGCCAACGTCATCCGCCTGCTCAAGGATTTGCGCGACAAGACCGGCGTGTCCTTCGTCTTCATCAGCCACGATCTCTCGACCGTGGCCACCTTCGCGGACGAGATCGTCGTGCTCTATGCCGGCCGGGTGGTCGAGCAAGGACCCGTCGATCAAGTGTTGTCGCCGCCCTACCACCCCTATACCCGGCTGTTGATCAGCTCGGTGCCGGAGATGCGCATCGGCTGGCTCGAGGACACCATGGAGAAGCGGGAGATGGCGGTCGGCATCGCCCGGGGGGTGGAGATCACCGACACGGGCTGCCCTTTCTTTAACCGCTGTCCGATCGCCATCGAGGGCACCTGCGACACCGAGACGGCGCCAAACCGCGAACCCTCGCCAGGGCACATCATCGCCTGTCACCGCACCTTGGAGGAAGTGCAGGAAGCGGAGGACATGCCGCAGCAAATCCTGCATGGCTTCGAAAAAATCGCGCCGGACGACACCAAGGGGCGCGCGGCGCACTGACCTCGCGCGGGGTCGCGGCGCGGCACGGGGGAGCAAGCCGAATGATCAAAACGATTCTGATTGCCGTCGACGGCTCCGAGCATTCGCAAAAATGCGTCGAGTTCGGCGCCACCGTCGCCGCGGGCGTAGACGCCTCGGTCACGCTGCTGCACGTGGTCAAGCCCTATCAGCTGCCCGAGAGCTTCAAGGCCTTCGCCAAGGCCGAGCATATGGCGACCCTCGACGCCGACTTGCTCAAGAAGGGCGCGCAATATCTGCTCGCCAAGGCGCTGGATGCTGCCCGCGCGGCCGGCTGTCACGACGTCGAGATCGAATGCGAGGAAGGACCGATCGCGCGAACCATCGTCGCCCGCGCCGCCTCGAAGGGCGCCGACATGATCGTGATCGGCTCGCGCGGCATGGGCGACGTCGAGGGCCTGCTGCGCGGCGGCGTATCCCACCGGGTCGAGATCCTGGCCAAATGCCCGGTGCTGGTCGTCAAATAGTCGCACCTCGGACATCGAACGACGCGAAGTGACGGGTTACCTCCCGCTTCGCCACCCCTCGCGCCCGCTCGGAGAGCCGGCCGGCGCTGAACGCGGCGCCGGCCGAGGTGATGGGCCGCGATAGCCGGGCCGCGTGGCGCCGGTGCTCAGCCGACGACTTCCGGATCTTCCCGCCGGAGGCGGGCCGTAAACAGGGCTGAATTCCAGCGCTTTCGCGCCGATGTCGCGGAGGGACGATGGCCCTGTCGGTGGCGGGACAGTTCTTGCGCCGGAGAATTTACCGCCTCATCATATCGATGGGAATTTGGGCTGTTCGACATCTTTTAGGGAGGCATACCGGTCAAAGCCGGGCGATGTAAAGAATGTCCCAGTCGATGGAACTCGAGCGCTTGGCCAAGGAAGGTCGGATCTCGCGGCGTGAGTTCATGTCTCGCGCGGCGGCGGCGGGCCTGACGACGGCCATGGCGACCTCGCTGATGAGCGGGACCGCGCTCTCGGCGCCCATGAAGGGCGGCAAGTGGCGCATGGGCACCGCGCACGGTCACACGACGGATACGCTCGATCCCGGCCAGTTCGCCAACGGCGGCATCAACCTAATCGGCTATGCGCTCCGTAACCATCTGACCGAGGTGGACAACACCGGAAAGCTGGTGCCGGAACTGGCGGAGAGCTGGTCGGCCTCGGGCGACGCCGCGCAGTGGACCTTCACGCTTCGCCAGGGGGTCGAGTTCCACAACGGCAAGACCATGGACGTCAACGACGTCATCGCCTCGATCAACCATCACCGGGGCGAGACCAAGTCGGCGGCGAAGCCGATCCTGGCGGCGGTCAAGGAGCTGAAGGCCGACGGCATGGACAAGGTCGTGTTCACGCTGGAGGGCGGCAACGCCGACTTCCCCTTCATCTTGAGCGACTATCACGTGGCGATCATGCCGGCGAATTCCGACGGCACGGTCGACTGGCGCTCGGGCATCGGCACCGGCGGCTACACGCTGCAAGGCTTCGAGCCGGGCATCCGCATGACCGGCAAGCGCAATCCGAACTACTGGAAGGAAGGACGAGCCAACTTCGACGAGATCGAGATCCTGACCATCGCCGACGTCGCGGCGCGGATCGACGCGCTGATCACCGGCGAGATCGATTCCATGGACCGGGTCGACCTGAAGACCGTGCATCTGCTGAAGCCGCGCGAGAACATCAAGATCGAGGAGGTCACGGGCACGCTCCACTACACCGTCCCGATGCACATGGACGTGGCGCCGTTCGACAACCACGACGTGCGGATGGCGCTGAAACTCGCCATCGACCGCGAGAAGCTGTTGAAGACCATCTTGGGCGGCCACGGCGTGCTGGGCAACGATCACCCGATCAGCACCGCCAACCGTTATCACGCGAGCAACTTGCCGCAGCGTACCTACGACATCGACAAGGCCAAGTACCACCTGAAGAAGGCGGGTCTCGGTAAGCTCGAGGTAAATCTTTCCGCCGCCGACGCCGCCTTCGCCGGCGCGGTCGACGCCGCCGTCCTCTACAAGGAGCACGCGGCGCCGGCCGGCATCGCGATCACCGTGGTGCGGGAGCCCAACGACGGCTACTGGTCCAACGTTTGGCTGAAGAAGCCCTGGGCCATGGTCTATTGGGAGGGGCGGGCGACCGAGGACTGGATGTTCTCCCAGGCCTATGCCCGAGGCGCGGACTGGAACGAATCCCATCTCGACCACGCCAGGTTCAACAAACTGCTGATCGCGGCGCGGGCAGAGCTCGACGAGCCCAAGCGGCGCGAGATGTATGTCGAGATGCAGTGCATCGTCCGCGACGAGGGCGGCACCGTGGTGCCGATGTTCGCCAACTTCGTCCTCGCCAGCTCGAAAAAGGTCGCGCACGACAAGTCGATGGCGGGGAACTGGGACATGGACGGCTCCAAGGCCGCCGAGCGGTGGTGGTTCGGTTGAGGGAATAGGCTCGCCCGGGACTTTGCTCGTTGTTATGAGCGAGACCGCCGTCTACCGCCCGGCGACGATGCCCTCGCGCCGGGGATCGGCGCCGCCCAGCAGGCGTCCGTCGCGGATCACAATCGCGTGCAAGCCGCTGCCGAGCGGGCGAACCTTCACCTCGTGGCCGCGCGCGCGCAGGGCGCCCGCCCAGCCTGCCGCCACTGTCCCCGCCTCCAGCTCCAGCGCCTTGCCGTTGCGATGCAGGATATGGCCTTGGGCCACGGCCGCCTGGGGCGCCATGCCCCAATCCAGGATCGCGATCAGCGCCTGCGCGACATAGGCGATGATGCGGCTGCCGCCGGGCGAGCCGATCAGCAGCAGCGGCCGGCCGTCCTCCAGCACGATGGTCGGCGACATCGAGCTTCGGGGCCGCTTGCCGCCTTCCACCCGGTTGGCGACCGGCCGGCCCTCGCGCGTCGGGTGGAAGTCGAAATCGGTCAGCTCGTTGTTCAGCAGGAATCCCGCCGCCATCACCCGGCTTCCGAAACCGCTTTCGATCGTTGTGGTCATGGAGAGTGCGTTGCCGGCGGAATCGCGGATGACGAAATGGCTGGTGCCGGCGCCCTCGCGCGGATCGCCCGAAGGGGGCCGCCAGGTCTTCTTCGCGGGCGGCGTCCCGGCCTCGGCCTTGCCGCTGCTTCGGACGGGATCGATTCGCCTCGCCCGCTCGGCCAGGTAGCCGGCATCGAGCAGGCCCGCGACCGGCACCGCCACGAAGTCGGCGTCGCCCAAGTAGCGAGCGCGGTCGGCATAGGCGAGCTTTTCGGCCTCGGCGATCAGGTGCGCGCTCTCCGGCCCGGAGCCGAGGGCGGCGAGGTCGAAGCCCCGGAGCAGCCCCAGAATCTGCCCGACGGCGATGCCGCCCGAGGTCGGCGGGCCCATGCCGCAGACCTGGCGGCCGCGATAGTCGAGGCAGACCGCCGCGCGCTCGACGACCCGGTAGGCCGCCATGTCGTCGCGCGTGATGGTGGCGGGGCCGATGCTCGCCGCCGCCGCCGCCGCCACGATCGCCGCGGCGATCTCGCCCTCGTAGAAGGCGTCCGCGCCGTCGTTGGCCAGACGGCGCAAGGTCGCCGCATAGGCCGGGTTGCGGAGCCGCGTGCCGGCCGCCGGCGGGGCGCCGCCGGCGTCGAGGAAATACGCACTCGTCGCCGCGAAGCGGTCGAGCCCCCGGGCCTTGGCGATCGAGGCGGCGAGGCGGGGCGAGACCTCGAAGCCGTCCTTCGCGAGCCGCAGCGCCGGGCCGAACAGGTCTTTCCAGGGCCGTGTCCCGAAGCGGCGATGCAGCACCTCCAGCAGGCGAGGCGTGCCGGGAACGCCGACGGACTGGCCGCCGATCACGGCGCGCCAGAATTTCATGCCCTTGCCCTGGGCGTCGAGAAAGCGTTCCGGCCGGGCCAGGGCCGGCGCCGTCTCGCGAGCGTCGAAGGCGTGCAACGTCCGGCTTTCCGCCTCCCAGTAGAGCGCGAAGGCGCCGCCGCCGAGACCGGAGGATTGCGGCTCCACCAGGCCGAGCACGAGTTGCACCGCGACGGCTGCGTCGGCCGCCGTGCCGCCGGCCTCCAGGACCGCGATTCCGGCCTCGACGCCCGAGGGATGGGCCGCCACCACCATATGGTTTTCCGCCGCCGTGGCCGGGGTGGTCAGAAGCGATGCTGCCAGCGCCGTAGCGAGGCGCCAAGCGCTTCGCGTCATGCCAAGTTCCGTCATCGTCATTTCCCCCGCCGGCCCCGACGATGGCTTCGCGCCGTTCTGGGGTACCCCTTGACGATAGCACGCCTGTCGCTAGGCGCGCATATCGGCCGTGGCGACGTCGGCGGCACGATTTGCCGGGCCGGCGAAATGGTCTATGACTCTGGGCGCCGGGTGGCCGATGGCGTCAAGGACAGGGAGTGGGGAGATGGTGGCGAGAGGGGTGGCGATATTGGGTGCGGCGGCGGTGCTTGCGGCCTTCTGGCTGGCGGGGCCGGTGGCGGCGCAGGACCTCAAGGTCGGTTTCGTCTACGTCGGGCCGGTCGGCGATCACGGCTGGACCTATCGCCACGACATCGGCCGGAGAGCGATCGAGGAGGCGCTGGGGGCCAAGGTCAAGACCAGCTTCGTCGAGAACGTCAAGGAAGGCCCCGACGCCGAGCGGGTGATCAACCAGTTGGCCAAGAGCGGCCACGGCCTGATCTTCACCACCTCCTTCGGCTTCATGAACCCGACCCTCAAGGCGGCCAAGCGCCATCCCAAGGTGAGGTTCGAGCACGCCACCGGCTACAAGCGGGGCGGCAACCTCTCGACCTACATGGCCCGCTTCTATGAGGGCCGCTACGTCGCCGGCGTGATCGCCGGCAAGATGACCAAGACCAACACCATCGGCTATGTCGCCTCCTTCCCGATTCCCGAGGTCGTGCGCGGCATCAACGCGCTGATGCTGGGCGCCCGCTCGGTCAATCCGGAGGTCAAGATCAAGGTGGTCTGGGTCTCCACCTGGTACGACCCGGGCAAGGAGGGCGACGCGGCCAAGGCGCTGATCGACCAGGGCGCCGACATCATCACCCAACACACCGACAGCCCGGCCCCGCTGCAGGTCGCCGAGCGGCGCGGCGTCAAGGGCTTCGGCCAAGCCTCCGACATGATCGCCTTCGCGCCCAAGGCGCAGCTCACCGCGATCATCGACAACTGGGACGGCTACTACGTCGCCCGGGCCAAGGCGGTGCTCGACGGCAAGTGGACCGCCGGCGACACTTGGGGCGGCATGGCCCAGGGCATGGTCGAGATGGCGCGCTATACCAACATGGCCGATGACGTGGCGGCGCTGGCGGCCTCGACCGCGGCCAAGA
Source organism: Alphaproteobacteria bacterium (assembly GCA_965225945.1). Taxonomy (GTDB): domain Bacteria; phylum Pseudomonadota; class Alphaproteobacteria; genus JASLMY01. Next base: position 254,778 of record CBDDBZ010000031.1, read on the forward strand.
TCACTGCCGGCACATTGCATCCCTTCCAGGGTCCGATCCGCGATCAGAAGGGCAAGGCGGTGGTCGCCGAGGGCGCGCGGCTGGGCGACGGCAAGCTCCTGGGCATGGACTGGTATGTCGAGGGCGTCGAGGGCGAGCTGCCGAAATAGCCGCGAGGGAAATTCGCGCAAGCGGGGACGAGACGAGATGGCCGGAAGTCTTTCCAGCGACGAGGTCGAGCGTTACCGGCGGGACGGCATCCTGGCGCCGTTGCCGGTGCTGCCGACGGCGGAGGCGGCGGCCTGCCACGCTCGCTACCAGGCATTTCGGACCGAGCGTCCGGATGAGGCGAGGGCCATCTTTCGCGCCAAGCCGCATCTGCTGTTCCCCTGGATTTACGATTTGGTGCGCGATCCCCGGGTGCTGGACCCGGTGGAATCGATTCTCGGTCCCAACCTGCTGGCCTGGGGCACCAGCTTCTTCGCCAAGGAGGCCCATGATCCCGCCTACGTCACCTGGCATCAGGACTCGACCTACTGGGGGCTCGAGCCGCACGACATCCTGACCGCCTGGATCGCGCTGACGGCGAGCCGGCGCGAGAACGGCTGCATGCGCGTGGTGCCGGGAAGCCATCGGGGCGGACAGATCGCCCACCGCGACACCTTCGCCGCCGACAACATACTCAGCCGGGGTCAGGAGCTCGAGGTCGAGGTCGACGAGGCCGATGCCCGCGACGTGGCCTTGGCGCCGGGTGAGATGTCGCTGCACCACGTGGGGATCGTGCACGGTTCGGAGCCCAACCAGAGCGAGCTGCCCCGGGTCGGCTTTGTGATCCGCTACATTCCGAGCCATGTGCGCCAATCGGGTGGCCGGACGACGGCCACGTTGGCGCGCGGCGTGGACGAATTTGACCACTTCGACCTGGAACCGCGCCCCCAAGGCGAGTGCGCGCCGGCGGCGCGCGCCTATCGCGACGCCTCCCTCGCCGCGACCGCCAGCGTGCTGATGGACGGCGCGGCGGAGAACCGGGTCTACTAGAGGAAGGTCGCCGTGCTGTCGGCCAGCGTCACGGTGATATGGCCCATAGTGGTGTCGGCGCGGGCGCCGTGCCAGTGCCGCTCGCCCGACTTGATGTGCACCACGTCGCCGACGGCGATCGCGATCTCCTCGGCCTCGTTGGCGACCATGCCCTCGCCCGAGGTGACGATCAGGATCTGATCGCAGTCGTGTAGGTGCCAGCCGGTGGTCGATCCGAGGCTGAAGTTCACCACGCTGCATTTGTAGTTGGGCGATTCCCCCTCGCCGATGATGGTCTGTCGGGACCGCGTCACCGAGCCGCCGGTCCAGCCGGCGATCGGCGTCGCCTCGCCCAAGTCCTCGTGGGGAATGTCGTCCAATCGGGTCACCCGCATGATCTCGCTCCTTTCCCGTCCTCGAAGCGACAGTGTAGCGCCCCTTGGGCGCCAGCTCGAATGCTGACCCTGGCGCTCACCCCGACGTTACCGGATCGCCTTGCTTTCACCGCAATTGAGCGCGAGCCTTGCCGGCGTTGTCCCTTCCTCGATCGAGTTGACCCCCCATGCGGTCTCTTCTCCTCTGCCTTCTGCTCCTCGTCCCCCTCGCCGGTGCCGCGGCTCAAAGCGAGCCGGCCGAACGGCTGATCGATCCGGCCTTCCGGGTGCCCGACCATTCGGGCGCCACGGCGCGGCTCCGCGACCGCTTTCGCGCCCTGGCCGAGCGCCTCCGCGACATGGAGGCGGGGCGGGCGGCCCAAGGGGTCGACGAACGGTTGCGCGAGCTGTTCCTACCGGATCGGCCGCGCGAATTTCGCAGCAACTACGCCCTGGAGCTTCGCATCGACGAGCAGCCGACGGCGCATCCGTTGTGGCTCGATCTGGCCCGACGCTATCTGAAGCAGGGCCGGCTGGACGATGCGGCGTCGGCCGCCCATCGGGTCTATCTGGAGGCGCCGGCGAAGCCCGCCCGGGCGAATGCGCTCGACGTCATGGCGGAGGCGGCGCTCGCGGCGGAGCGGCCGGGCGAGGCGATCAACCTAATTTGCCAGGCTCTCGCCCTCGCCAAGACCGGCAACCGCCAGCGTCGCCTTGGCGTGCTGGTCGAGCGCTATGAGCTCCGGATCAAGGACATCGCGCTCGACGTCGAGCGGCGGCGGCCGAGCGCCTGCGTCGTCTTCTCGCAGCCGCTGGCAGCCGCGATGCGCCGCGCGCCCGAGGACTATGCCGCCCTGGAGCCGGCGCAGGACGTCGACGTCGCGGCGCGGGAGAATCAGATCTGCTTCAATGGCCTCGCCCACGGCGCCGACCTCACCATCGTGGTCAAGCCCGGCGTGCGCGGCACTAAGGGCGGGCGGCTCTACCAGGAGGCCCGGCGGCGTTTCACGGTGCCGGATCGGGCCAAGCGGATCACGCTATCCAAGCGGACCTACGTGCTGCCGCTGTCGCGCCGCGACCGGGTGGCGATCACCACCGTCAACCTCGCGTCGGCCCGGCTGGCGCTCTACCGGATCGCCGACCGCAACCTCGCCAATGCCGTCGTCTCCGGTATGCTGCGCGACGATCTCTACGCCGGCAACGAGAACCAGCTCGGCCAGACCCTCGGCGCCGAGGTCTGGTCGGGAACGCTGGAGATCCGCAAAGAGCGCAACCGCGAGGTGGTGACGCTGCTGCCGTTGGCGGAAGTCCTGGTCGACCGGGCGCCCGGCGTCTATGCGCTCGTCGCGCGCGATCCCGAAGAGGACCAGCGCCGCGCCCGGGATCGACACGCGACCCAATGGCTGGTCGTCACCGACCTCGCGATGACCAGCTTCCAGGGGACCGACGGGTTTCTGGTCGTGCTCACTCGTTGGAGCACACGACCGCGGTGCCCGGGGCGAGGCTGAGCCTCGTCGCCCGCAACAACACCGTCCTCGCCGAGGCGAGGACGGACGAGCGCGGCATCGCCCGTTTCGCGCCGGGCCTGATGCGCGGCAAGGGGGGAAATCGCCCGCTGCTGCTGACCGCCCGGACCGAAGCCGGCGATTATAACTTCCTTCGCCTCGATGGCGGCCAGCTCGATCTCTCCGACCGGGGCGTCGGCGGGCGCGCGGCGCCGGCCGGCGCGGACGCCTTCCTCTATCCCGAGCGCGGTGTCTACCGGCCGGGCGAGACGGTACGGCTGAGCGCCTTGCTGCGCGATTCCAACGCGCGCGCCATGGGCGGCCTGCCGCTGACCGTGAAGGTGGTGCGGCCGGGCGGCACGGTGATGTTCGAGAAGGTGGCGATGGGCGACGCACTCGGCGGCTACGGCCTCGACATCCCGCTTTCCTCCGGCGCCCGGGCCGGCTCCTGGACCGCCAGCGCCTATCTCGACACCGAGGCGGCGGCGGTCGGCCAGGTCAGCTTCCAGGTCGAGGATTTTGTGCCCCGGCGGCTGGCCGTGACGGCGACCACCGAGACCAAGACCGCCGCTGTCGGCGAGGAGATCGAGGTCGGCGTCGAGGGCCGTTTCTTCTATGGCGCGCCGGCCGCCGACCTCGAGGTCAAGGTCGGCCTGACCCTGCTGCGCGCGGCGACACCGTTCGCCGGCTGGGAGGACTATATCTTCGGCCTGGCGCAGGAGTCGTTCCGGCCGGTCCGCCGCACCCTGAAGGCGCCGCGCACGGACGGCGAGGGGCGCGCCACGGTTCGCTTTCGCCTCGACGAGTTGCCCGATACCTCCCATCCGCTGATGGCCGAGATCAGGGTCGAGCTGATCGACGTCGGCGGCCGCGCGGTGCCGACGCGGCTCAGATTGCCGATCCGCGCCCGCGAGATCGAGGTCGGGCTTCGGCCGCGCCAGCCAGGCGCGCTCGGCCCCGGCGACATCGCCACATTCGACCTCGTCGCGCTCGATGCGCGCGGGCGCCCGGTGCCGGGGCGCCGTCTGGTCGTGCACTGGATCCGCGAGCACCACGACTACGGCTGGTATCGCCACGGGAAGCAATGGCGAACCCGGGTCACGGTGACCGACGAGGTGGTCTCGGCCGACGAGGTTGTGCTGGACGCCCAGGGCAAGGCGACGATCGAGCGAGGACTGCCGCGCGGTCGCTGGCGCCTCGAGATCGCCGACGCCGACGGCGGCTCCGCCGCCAGCCAGCGCTTCCATGTCGGCTGGTGGGCCTCCTCCCGCCTGCCGAATGTGCCGGACGCGCTGGAGCTGTCGCTGATCGCCAAGGATCTGCGCGACGGGGAGATGCTCCGCGCCTTCGTCAAGGCGCCCTTCGCTGGCACCGCGCTCGTCGTGGTGATGAGCGACCGGCTGCATCATCTCTCGACCGTGGCGCTGCCCGAGTCCGGGGCCGAGATCGAGATCCCGGTCTCGCGCGACTGGGGTCCAGGCGCCTATCTGATGGTGACGGCGCTTAGGCCCGAGGCCGCCGGCCAGGGCTTTTTGCCGAGGCGGTCCATGGGCCTCGCCTGGTTTTCGATCGACGCCGCGCGGCGCCGGGTGGGGATCGAGTTCGAGGTGCCGGAGGCCGCCCGGCCCCGGCAGGCCGTCACCCTACCGATCAAGCTCGCCGGCGCCGGCCACGCGGGCGAGGCCATGAAGCTCACCATCGCCGCCGTCGACGAGGGTATCCTCTCGCTCACCGGCTTCGAGAGCCCCGACCCGCGCCGCCACTATCTGGGCCAGCGGCGCCTCGCCATGACCATTCGCGATCTCTACGGCCACTTGGTGCCCGATGCCGAAGGCAGCTTCGGCCGGGTGCGGAGCGGTGGCGACATGGCGCTCGACAACGCTGCCGGCACGACGACGCGCACCGTCGAGAGCGTGGCGCTCTATCGCCGCGACGTGGTGCTGGACGAGAGCGGCCGGGGCGAGGTGACCCTGGAGCTGCCCGATTTCAACGGCCGCCTGCGATTGATGGCCGTGGCTTACGGCGAAACGCTGGTGGGCGGCGGCGAGGCGGCGCTGGTGGTGCGCGATCCGATCGTCGCCGAGGTGGTGTTGCCGCGCTTCCTGGCGCCGGGCGACGAGGCGATCGCCAGCCTCAGCCTGCACAACCTCTCAGGGGCTGAGCGGGTGCTCGATGTCAGCTTCGATATCGCGGGCGGCATCGCACTCGCCGGCGCGCCGAGGCGGCGCGTGAGCCTCGCCGACGGCGAGCGTGTGGACCAGCAAATCGTCTTGTCGGCGAGCGAGGTGGGCGTCGCCGAGCTGCGCCTGCGGGTGAAACCCGACCAAGGTGCGGTGATCGAGCGGCGTTGGAAGATCGAGGTCCGCCCGGCCTGGTCGAAGGTGACGCGCCGTCACGTGACCGTGCTGGAAGGCGGCCGGACGCTCTCCGGCGCGGGTTTGGCGAGTGGCGAATTCCTTCCCGGCACGCTCGAGACCACGATCACCGTCGCGGCCCGGCCCGAATTCGACGCGCCGGGTCTGTTGCGCCAGGCGAACTGGCAGAAGGTAGGGGGTGCAAGTCCCCCGGAACGAAGGAGTAACCGAACCACGTTTCTCCGCGAGCCGTGCGTTGGCTCCCGTGAGGGGGCAGGCGAAGCGTCGGTAGCGGCATGGATGGGCAGGGCTATTGAGCACCGTAAAAGCGATGGTCCGGGGTGCCGAGGCTTTCAGATCGGTCGAAGGCAATATCGCAGGCGTCGTTTTGGTGAGATGTCGGCGAGCCCCGCGGTGTCAGAGAACCCATGCACGTTCGCACGCCTTCTGTTGGGACCCTGGGAGGTCTTCAAACTGCCCCGGTTGTCGTAAAGGGGCCGCGTAGGGAATGGAGAAAACCGAAGCCTATGATGAACGGTTTGAAGAAGTCGGATGAGGCCGTACGACCTGTGAGGGCGGCGAACAAGGGAGCGCGAGCTTCTGCGGAGTCGCCGGAGGAAAGGGCCTCAACCAAGGGGAATCCGGATTGCCAAAGCACGCGCCGAACCCAGTGTCGGGTAAGCGTGCCACAGGCGGCGGCCCGGATACGGAAAGCTGCAGAGAGAAACCCGAAGGAAGGTCTCACTGCGCTCTTCCACCACATTACGCCGGACGCGCTCGGTGCGGCCTACTTCGCATTGAAGAAGGACGCAGCAGCCGGTGTCGACGGCGTTACGTGGGACATGTACGGCGAGGGTCTGGATGAGCGCCTGCTCGACCTGCACCGGCGCCTGCACAGAGGGGGAGCGTACCGGGCGCCGCCGGTTCGGCGGGTAGAGATACCCAAGCCGGACGGGGGGACACGACCGCTCGGGATCGCGGCGCTGGAGGACAAGGTCGTCCAGAAGGCGGTTGTGGATGTGATCCTGACACCGATCTACGAGGTGGTGTTTCTTGGCTTCAGCTACGGGTTCCGACCGGGGCGGGGGGCGCACGATGCGCTCGATGCCCTGGCCTTCGGGATAAAACGGCGCAAGGTCAGCTGGATAGTCGATGCAGACCTCCGGGCGTACTTCGACACGATCCCGCGGGATTGGTTGATCACGTTCCTAGAGCACCGCATCGGAGACAGGCGGGTCATCCGTCTGATCCGGAAATGGCTGAACGCCGGCGTCATAGAGAGTGGGTCATGGGCAGATACGGGTATGGGCACGCCGCAGGGGGCAATAGTCTCCCCCGTCTTGGCGAACGTGTTCCTGCATTACGTGCTCGACTTGTGGTTCCACAAGAAATGGCGCCCGAACGTCCCGGATGGCGAAGCGATCATCGTCCGTTACGCTGACGATATCGTTGTCGGGTTCCAACACAAGCGGGATGCGGAGCGGTACCTCCGCGACGTTCGGGAGAGGCTGGCCCGGTTCGGTCTCAGCCTCCACCAGGACAAGACCCGCCTCGTGGAGTTTGGCCGGTTCGCGGATTTGAACCGGCGCCAGCGCGAGGTGGGCAAGCCGGAGACTTTCGACTTTCTGGGCCTCACGCACTATTGCACGACGACCCTGAGAGGACGCTTTCGGCTTGGTCGCAAACCGGTCGCCAAACGGGTCAACAGGACCCTGGCGCGCATCGACGAGGTGCTCCGCAAGCGCTGGCACCACGACATCTGGGAAGTTGGTAGGTGGCTGGGGCGAGTCTGCAATGGCTGGCTCAACTACTTTGCCGTCCCAGGGTCAGGCCGGTTCATCCGTGCGTTCCTCCGCAGGCTGCAACGCCGGTGGATGCGGGCGCTACGCCGCCGGTCCCAGCGAGCCCGATTTAGTTGGAAGCGACTGGAGCGCATGACCGAAATCCTGTGGCCACGCGCCTCCATCCGCCACCCATGGCCGGACCAGCGGTTTGCCGTCAAGCACCCGAGGTAGGAGCCGGATGGTTCAACGACCACGTCCGGATCTGGTGCGCCAGGCGAACTGGCAGAAGGTAGGGGGTGCAAGTCCCCCGGAACGAAGGAGTAACCGAACCACGTTTCTCCGCGAGCCGTGCGTTGGCTCCCGTGAGGGGGCAGGCGAAGCGTCGGTAGCGGCATGGATGGGCAGGGCTATTGAGCACCGTAAAAGCGATGGTCCGGGGTGCCGAGGCTTTCAGATCGGTCGAAGGCAATATCGCAGGCGTCGGTTTGGTGAGATGTCGGCGAGCCCCGCGGTGTCAGAGAACCCATGCACGTTCGCACGCCTTCTGTTGGGACCCTGGGAGGTCTTCAAACTGCCCCGGTTGTCGTAAAGGGGCCGCGTAGGGAATGGAGAAAACCGAAGCCTATGATGAACGGTTTGAAGAAGTCGGATGAGGCCGTACGACCTGTGAGGGCGGCGAACAAGGGAGCGCGAGCTTCTGCGGAGTCGCCGGAGGAAAGGGCCTCAACCAAGGGGAATCCGGATTGCCAAAGCACGCGCCGAACACAGTGTCGGGTAAGCGTGCCACAGGCGGCGGCCCGGATACGGAAAGCTGCAGAGAGAAACCCGAAGGAACGTCTCACTGCGCTCTTCCACCACATTACGCCGGACGCGCTTGGTGCGGCCTACTTCGCATTGAAGAAGGACGCAGCAGCCGGTGTCGACGGCGTTACGTGGGACATGTACGGCGAGGGTCTGGATGAGCGCCTGCTCGACCTGCACCGGCGCCTGCACAGAGGGGGAGCGTACCGGGCGCCGCCGGTTCGGCGGGTAGAGATACCCAAGCCGGACGGGGGGACACGACCGCTCGGGATCGCGGCGCTGGAGGACAAGGTCGTCCAGAAGGCGGTTGTGGATGTGATCCTGACACCGATCTACGAGGTGGTGTTTCTTGGCTTCAGCTACGGGTTCCGACCGGGGCGGGGGGCGCACGATGCGCTCGATGCCCTGGCCTTCGGGATAAAACGGCGCAAGGTCAGCTGGATAGTCGATGCAGACCTCCGGGCGTACTTCGACACGATCCCGCGGGATTGGTTGATCACGTTCCTAGAGCACCGCATCGGAGACAGGCGGGTCATCCGTCTGATCTGGAAATGGCTGAACGCCGGCGTCATAGCGAGTGGGTCATGGGCAGATACGGGTATGGGCACGCCGCAGGGGGCAATAGTCTCCCCCGTCTTGGCGAACGTGTTCCTGCATTACGTGCTCGACTTGTGGTTCCACAAGAAATGGCGCCCGAACGTCCCGGATGGCGAAGCGATCATCGTCCGTTACGCTGACGATATCGTTGTCGGGTTCCAACACAAGCGGGATGCGGAGCGGTACCTCCGCGACGTTCGGGAGAGGCTGGCCCGGTTCGGTCTCAGCCTCCACCAGGACAAGACCCGCCTCGTGGAGTTTGGCCGGTTCGCGGATTTGAACCGGCGCCAGCGCGGGGTGGGCAAGCCGGAGACTTTCGACTTTCTGGGCCTCACGCACTATTGCACGACGACCCTGAGAGGACGCTTTCGGCTTGGTCGCAAACCGGTCGCCAAACGGGTCAACAGGACCCTGGCGCGCATCGACGAGGTGCTCCGCAAGCGCTGGCACCACGACATCTGGGAAGTTGGTAGGTGGCTGGGGCGAGTCTGCAATGGCTGGCTCAACTACTTTGCCGTCCCAGGGTCAGGCCGGTTCATCCGTGCGTTCCTCCGCAGGCTGCAACGCCGGTGGATGCGGGCGCTACGCCGCCGGTCCCAGCGAGCCCGATTTAGTTGGAAGCGACTGGAGCGCATGACCGAAATCCTGTGGCCACGCGCCTCCATCCGCCACCCATGGCCGGACCAGCGGTTTGCCGTCAAGCACCCGAGGTAGGAGCCGGATGGTTCAACGACCACGTCCGGATCTGGTGCGCCAGGCGAACTGGCAGAAGGTAGGGGGTGCAAGTCCCCCCGGAACGAAGGAGTAACCGAACCACGTTTCTCCGCGAGCCGTGCGTTGGCTCCCGTGAGGGGGCAGGCGAAGCGTCGGTAGCGGCATGGATGGGCAGGGCTATTGAGCACCGTAAAAGCGATGGTCCGGGGTGCCGAGGCTTTCAGATCGGTCGAAGGCAATATCGCAGGCGTCGGTTTGGTGAGATGTCGGCGAGCCCCGCGGTGTCAGAGAACCCATGCACGTTCGCACGCCTTCTGTTGGGACCCTGGGAGGTCTTCAAACTGCCCCGGTTGTCGTAAAGGGGCCGCGTAGGGAATGGAGAAAACCGAAGCCTATGATGAACGGTTTGAAGAAGTCGGATGAGGCCGTACGACCTGTGAGGGCGGCGAACAAGGGAGCGCGAGCTTCTGCGGAGTCGCCGGAGGAAAGGGCCTCAACCAAGGGGAATCCGGATTGCCAAAGCACGCGCCGAACACAGTGTCGGGTAAGCGTGCCACAGGCGGCGGCCCGGATACGGAAAGCTGCAGAGAGAAACCCGAAGGAACGTCTCACTGCGCTCTTCCACCACATTACGCCGGACGCGCTTGGTGCGGCCTACTTCGCATTGAAGAAGGACGCAGCAGCCGGTGTCGACGGCGTTACGTGGGACATGTACGGCGAGGGTCTGGATGAGCGCCTGCTCGACCTGCACCGGCGCCTGCACAGAGGGGGAGCGTACCGGGCGCCGCCGGTTCGGCGGGTAGAGATACCCAAGCCGGACGGGGGGACACGACCGCTCGGGATCGCGGCGCTGGAGGACAAGGTCGTCCAGAAGGCGGTTGTGGATGTGATCCTGACACCGATCTACGAGGTGGTGTTTCTTGGCTTCAGCTACGGGTTCCGACCGGGGCGGGGGGCGCACGATGCGCTCGATGCCCTGGCCTTCGGGATAAAACGGCGCAAGGTCAGCTGGATAGTCGATGCAGACCTCCGGGCGTACTTCGACACGATCCCGCGGGATTGGTTGATCACGTTCCTAGAGCACCGCATCGGAGACAGGCGGGTCATCCGTCTGATCTGGAAATGGCTGAACGCCGGCGTCATAGAGAGTGGGTCATGGGCAGATACGGGTATGGGCACGCCGCAGGGGGCAATAGTCTCCCCCGTCTTGGCGAACGTGTTCCTGCATTACGTGCTCGACTTGTGGTTCCACAAGAAATGGCGCCCGAACGTCCCGGATGGCGAAGCGATCATCGTCCGTTACGCTGACGATATCGTTGTCGGGTTCCAACACAAGCGGGATGCGGAGCGGTACCTCCGCGACGTTCGGGAGAGGCTGGCCCGGTTCGGTCTCAGCCTCCACCAGGACAAGACCCGCCTCGTGGAGTTTGGCCGGTTCGCGGATTTGAACCGGCGCCAGCGCGGGGTGGGCAAGCCGGAGACTTTCGACTTTCTGGGCCTCACGCACTATTGCACGACGACCCTGAGAGGACGCTTTCGGCTTGGTCGCAAACCGGTCGCCAAACGGGTCAACAGGACCCTGGCGCGCATCGACGAGGTGCTCCGCAAGCGCTGGCACCACGACATCTGGGAAGTTGGTAGGTGGCTGGGGCGAGTCT